>NZ_BMOK01000009.1 GCF_014647035.1 Sporolactobacillus putidus
GCGGCACGCCGCTCCCCCCAACGCCGCCTAGCCTGATTCATCCACCGAGAAACATTTTACACATAGTTCCTTTACTCGCATAGATTCAGTTCCCTGTAAAAAAACCGGCCACTTCCTCGCTTGTCCGAATCCGACCGATCCTTGGAAAGATGAAGCGGCAAACATAGTCATGTTCTTCTTTTGTGGAAGCTGTCATGGCATCTTCCACAAAAATTTGATGATAACCATGCTGGTAAGCTTCTCTTGCGGTTGTATCTACACCTATGGCGGTAGAAATACCGCAAAGGACAATCGTATCGATTCCACGGCGCCGCAGCTGCAAGTCGAGTTCAGTACCATAGAATGCTCCCCATTGCCGTTTGGTTATCACATGAGCCTTTTTACAATTGGCTAATTCAGGTACAAGGCGATCCCAGCCTTCCTGAAACGGCACAGGATGATGTTTTAAATCTGTATTCGGCCTGAACATATCCTTTCCATCTACAGAGGAAACTCTTACGAGAACGACAAAAGCCCCCTTCTTCGTGAATATCCGGATTAATCTGTCCGCGTTCTGAACAACCTGCGCGGCCGTATAAGGGGCGTGCTGCCTGTTTACGATTCCATTTTGCAGGTCGATCACCCTTAGGCAGGTCTGTGGCTTTAAAATCATTAACAAAAGAGTTTTTTTTGAAGACTGATATATTCCCGGGGACGGCCGATGTCTTCCCACGAAGGCCGATATATTCTGCTGAGCGGCGATATATTTTCGTGAAGAGCGATATATTTCGCTGAGCGGCGATATATTTTCGTGAAGAGCGATATATTCTGCTGGGCGGCGATATATTTTCGTGAAGGGCGATATTTTCTGCTGGGCGGCGATATATTTTCGTGAAGAGCGATATATTCTGCTGAGCGGCGATATATTTTCGTGAAGAGCGATATATTCTGCTGGGCGGCGATATATTTTCGTGAAGAGCGATATATTCTGCTGGGCGGCGATATATTTCCGTGAAGAGCGATTTATTCTGCTGGGCGGCGATATATTTTCGTGAAGGGCGATATTTTCGTGTGAAGGACGATATTTTCTGCCGAGCGGCGATATATTTTTTGTGAAGAGCGATATATTCTGCTGAACGGCGATATATTTTCGTGAAGAGCGATATATTTCGCTGAGCGGCGATATATTTTCGCAAAGGACGATATTTTCTGCTGAACGGCGATATATTTTCGTGAAGAGCGATATATTCTGCTGAGCGGCGATATATTTCCGTGAAGGGCGATATATTCTGCTGGGCGGCGATATATTTCCGTGAAGAGCGATATATTCTGCTGGGCGGCGATATATTTCCGTGAAGAGCGATATTTTCTGCCGAGCGGCGATATATTTCCGTGAAGAGCGATATTTTCTGCCGAGCGGCGATATATTTTCGTGAAGAGCGATATTTTCCGCTGAGCGTCGATATATTTCCGTGAAGAGCGATATATTCTGCTGGGCGGCGATATATTTCCGTGAAGAGCGATATATTCTGCTGAAGGGCGATATATTTTCGTGAAGGCCGATATGTGTTTAGGTTCGGGTCTCTTGAGAATTCTTCAGATCGTTTAGCGGAAGTTATCCACAAGTCGATATTTAATAATTTCCCAGACAATGAAAAAAACCGGGACTCATCCCGGTCGTTTAATCGGCTTCAAATTATATTTTTTCTAATACAAACTGCGGCTGTTGGCCTGGTTTCTCCTTTTTCAAATCCGGCATTTCTGTTCCATAGTCCTCGGATTTATAGAGATGGAGAACTTTCCGGCAGAGCCATTCGAAGAAAAAGCCGCCCGCGAAAGGCACCGCAATGAAAACCAGTCCGATGATCAGAAGATTGGCGGCAGTCGGTCCGCCCGTCATGAATCGGACCGCATTAATCGGACCGACCAAGCCCGAAAAGCCAAATCCGGCACTGATCGGTGTCCCCTTAATTTGGAAAAGGGCGCCGAGTGTACCCAGCAGGGCCGCATTTAACATAATCGGAATAACAATTTTAGGCTGCCTGATCATTGTCGCAATCATGATTTTCGGCGTTCCAAGCACGATCGAAAGCGAAAGTCCGATTTTATTGACGCGCAGTCCGCCTATAAACATGCCGACCGCCGCCGCAACACAGCCAAGATTGCCCGCCCCCGATGCAAGACCGCTCATGCCGATTGCCGTTGCAATGGCGACTGTTGAAACAGGCGAAATCATGATCACCGAGAAGCTGGCCGCAATCAAAATACCCATTGGGATCGGCTGCAGAACTGAAAAACTGTTAATCATTTTTCCCAGCCCAAGCGTAATGGCATGCACGTATGGATAAGCCGCCAGCCCCAGGCCGCCGCCAATGGTGCAGACAATCAGCGGCATGACGAGCGGTTCGAATGATCCTAGTCTTCCTCCAATCAGCAAAACCAGCCCGCAGGTCAGGCTGATCGTAACCAGTATATTGACCAGATCGCCCATCCCGTTAATCATAATACCATTGGGCGTAAACTCCAGTGCTCCCGAGCCAACCCAGGCCGCTGCGGCAACACAGGCCATGGGAATCGGCTTCAGTTTGAATTTGAATGCCACTGCCGCACCGATCAGCAAAGGAACCGCTAACATATAAATGGTTACAAGGTGGTAGATGATGCCGAACACCGGCAGCCGAATCATCAGTGCCTTACTAAGTTCACCAAGCAGAGCTGAGGGAATCAGCCCCGCAACAATTCCGATTGCATGCCCGGCAAGAACATTGTTCACGAATGCTTTCACTGTCATCTTCTCTTTTTGCAAGCTTCAACATCCTCTCTTCTGTTCGCGTCTTTATTCTCTCTTTTCATAAATAGGTCTGTGAATGATATTCTACCAGCTATCATTCGATTTGTCGATAGAACGCGTTTAATCGCTAAAGTATTTTATGTGCAAATTCCGCAGTTGGTCATTTTGAATCCGGATACAGTCTATGGAGAAAAGCTAAATACTCCTTGGTTAAAGCATCATAACCCGGAACAATAGCTCCTTAGTATTACTTCTAAGGTTTTAACATCTTGAATAACTAATTTTTATAAAAGCTGCAAACATTAATCCCCTGAGAGTCCCCCCTTCCATCTGTAAACTGATTTTTGCTATAATTGAACAACATGCTTTTCCTACATATTCCAATCAAAAATTACAGAAAACAAAGGAGTAACGGAAGTTGCCCGAAAAGAAATTGGAAAGACGGCTAAAAAACAGACATATTCAATTAATTGCCATTGGCGGTGCGATAGGAACCGGCTTATTTCTCGGATCGGGAAAAGCGATCCATTTAGCGGGACCATCTATTCTTTTTGCCTACCTCGTCATCGGTATCGCGCTTTTTTTCGTCATGAGATCGCTTGGCGAATTGCTGCTGTCCAACTCCAGCTATTCATCTTTTACGGATTTCGCCAGCGAGTACGTCGGCCCATGGGCCGGATTTATAACCGGATGGACTTACTGGTTCTGCTGGATTATGACGGCCATGGCTGATATCACAGCGGTTGGAAAATACATTCAGTTTTGGTTTGACATTCCGCAATGGGTTTCAGCTCTTCTTTGCCTTCTGGTATTAATGACTTTAAATTTGCTTACGGTTAGAATGTTCGGGGAAATCGAATTTTGGTTTGCCATCATCAAGGTCGTTACCATCGTCGCTCTGGTCGTACTGGGCCTGATTATGATTTTTTCGGGGTTCAGGACGGATACCGGACATGCCTCTGTTCAGAACATCTGGTCTTATGGTGGGCTGTTTCCTCATGGAATATCAGGATTTTTCCTCGGGTTTCAGATGGCGGTTTTCTCTTTCGTCGGTATTGAACTTGTTGGTGTCACGGCAGCTGAAACAGCTGATCCGGAAAAAAATCTGCCGCGGGCGATCAACAGCTTGCCTGTCCGTGTTCTGCTGTTTTACATTGGTGCCCTGTTTGTGATCCTGTGTATCACCCCCTGGACATTGCTTAATCCCGGCAGCAGTCCATTTGTTAAAGTATTTTCGCTTATTGGCATTCCGGCAGCGGCAGGTATCGTCAACTTTGTCGTACTGACTTCCGCGGCCTCAGCCTGCAATAGCGGCCTTTTCTCAACAAGCCGCATGTTATATTCACTCGGACGCGAAGGCAACGCGCCACGATTTTTTTCCGTTTTAGGAAAAAGCTCAGTGCCAGATTCGGCCCTGATCGCTTCAACCCTGGCTCTCTCCGCAGGTGTCGTGCTGAACTACTTTCTGCCCGATTTTGTCTTCACGTTAGTAACGAGTATCAGTGCCATCTGTTTCATATGGGTGTGGAGCATTATTCTGATTTCACACATTATTTATCTGAAAAGGCGTCCTGATCTTGCAGCGGCATCAAAGTTCAAGGCACCGTTTGCTCCAATAATTAATTGGCTGATCCTTATTTTTTTCGTTCTTCTGCTTATTCTGATTGGACTGGCCGGAGATACTCGGATCGCTTTGTTTGTGACCCCCGTCTGGTTTTTACTTCTGATGGCTGCCTATGCGGTTTATAAAAAAGGAAAATAACAATGGCTGCCTCTTCTCGACCAAACACTGGTTTGCTCTCAATCGTTCAAAACCAGATTAAGCGGCCGCTAGCGCCAGACCATCATGCGCCGCTCCAAACATTTGTTATGCCGCCTGCGGATTCGTTTTTTCCGATATGTTCTCGTTGTTGACAAAGAACAAAATACATATATACTTGTTCATGCTGTGTAAGAACAGGCGGTGACTTGACAGACTGCTTTAAATCAATCTATAAGGTGTTTCGTTGCCCGTCGCTTCACCCATTTAAAGCGTTTTTGTACAAATGTAATAGAGAAAGAGGAAGGACTTATGGTTAACACAACAGAAGAGAAAAAGAGATTACAGCGCGGTCTGCAACCGCGCCATGTTATGCTAATGGCAATGGCCGGCATGATTGGAACCGGTATTTTCAAGGGAAGCGGCGACACGCTGAATATTGCCGGTCCAAGTGTGATTATCGCCTACCTGCTCTGCGGACTGATCCTGTTTATCGTCATGGCGGCACTGACTGAACTGGCCATTGCTTATCCGGGGCTGAATATCCAGCATATCATCCACAAAGCATTCGGATTCAGGGCGTCGATTATTGTAGGCTGGCTCTACTGGATGAACTGGATGATTGTTACGGTTGTTGAGATTCTTGCTGCGGGGAGTTTTCTGGAATATTGGTTTCCGCACACCCCTCTTTGGCTTTTATCCGCACTTTGCAGTCTTTTTGTCATCGGAATCAACCTTTTTCAGGTTAACTATTACGGGGAATTTGAATTCTGGTTCGGCGGGATCAAAATTACGGCGATCATTGTTTTCATCGTGATTGGCCTGCTGATTTTAATCGGAATCATTCCGAGTCATACTCAGCCTTTGAAAAATCTTTTTGGGTTCGGCGGCTTTTTCCCGCACGGCATATCCGGAATTGTTCAGGCTTTTCTCGTCGTGATTTTTTCCTATGGCGGTTCTGAACTGATCGGACTCACCGTGACGGAAACGAAAGACGTCGAAAAAACGCTGCCAAAGATCATTAAAAGTGTCGTTTTCCGCGTGATTCTTTTCTACATTCTGCCGATTATGATCATTTGCGGCATCATGCCTTGGAACAGCGTTTCAGCAACGCAAAGCAGCCCCTTTGTTCAGGTCTTTGAAGCCGTCCGAATGCCCGGTGTCCCTCATCTGATGAATTTCGTACTGCTGACGGCTGTTTTGTCTGCAGCTAATTCGGGAATTTACGCGACCACCCGTACGCTCTACTCAATGGCCGAACGCGGTGAGGCGCCTCGATTTGCCCGCAGGCTCTCTCGTCGCGGAGTGCCGGTCGGCGGTCTTGCGCTTACCGGCAGTTTTCTTGTCATCGGGGTATTTCTTGCCTTTCTTGTCAGGGACCAGATTATTGTCCAGCTGATGAGTATTCCCGGTTTTACCATCATTCTTGTCTGGATCGCTATTTGCGCCGCAGAACTGAAACTGCGCCCGACCTACGTCAGAATACCTTTTTTCAAAGTGATCGGATTTCCATATATGACGATTGCCGGAATTGTCGCACTCTCAGCTATTTTTATTTCCTTTGTGCTGAACAAGGCGAATATGGTCGGATCCATCACTTGCTTCATTATTATGGCTGCACTAATTGTCATTTCCCTCTTTTTCAACCACAACGAAGCTGGGGAAAACGATCAGAAACGGAATCCGGCCAAGTTACAGTAGCTAAAATTATCGTTTTGTTTCTGCTGTAAATAGACCATCATTCCTAAACACAATCCGGTATTAAAAATACTTAATATACACCACCTTCAGTAAAAATCAAGATAAGCGTTAAAAAGACGGGGAGCGATCTTTTTCTGATCTCTCCCCGTCAACATTTATGTACCCGCGTTCCTGATTAAATGAAAAGCGATTCACAGGACACTGATTATGGATTATTTAGCCAAGGACATCTCAATGTCTAATTCCGGAGTAACCTTATTCCGAAATTCATTTCTGCTTCTGAAAATTTCAATAACTCTTCGGGATCATCCGAAAGACGGGAGACTTTTGACATTGAGCAGTTAACCACACAATGCTAAATTAATAGTTTTCATGAAGTTATGTAAAAAAGAAGTCTAAGGTAATTTTTCAACCTGTAACAAGCAAATTAATTGGTTTTTTTCAATATTTTCATGAAGCCTGACCCTAATTTCACCTCGGTAATCATCGTAATACTGCCCAGTATCATGATCATCCCCGCCAACTCTCCAATAGAAATCTTCTCATTGAGGAAAAGCGTCCCCCACAGTACGCCGTACATTGAGACAAGTAGCGTGACGCTCAGCGTTTTGGTCGGCCCGACATTCCGAATGAGATAAAAGTACAATAAGTAGCCGATAGCCGTACAGAGAATCGCCAGACTGAGTACAGAAAATACGATTCCGGGATTCATTAAAATGAAGCGGTTCGTGTTCGGCAGGCTGAACGGAATAAGGACAAGTCCGGCTGCAAGCTGCTGGCCGATGGCCAAAGTCAGCGAGGGTTCACCCGACAAAGAGCGTTTTGCATACACACCGCCGATTGCATAACAAAGGGAAGCGAGCAAGGAAAAAAGCACGGATAGAAAAACCATGGCAGATTGTCCCATATGTCCCCAGCCGGCCAAAATGGACACGCCAAAGATCCCGAGGATGATGCTAATGATCTTTTTAATCATTAACTCTTCCTTCAGCCAAATCCGGGCCACGATCACAGCGAACAACGGTGTTGTGGCATTGAGAATGGATGACACGGAAGCCGTCAGATATAGTTCAGAAGTTGCAATCAGCGTAAAAGGAATGGCCGCATTAATCGCACCAAGAATAACATACTTTTTCCATTTTCCTTTAAAATCCGGCATCTGTCTGATCCACCGCGCATAGAACAGTAGGACAAGCCCTGCAATGAGAACTCTTAATTCAATAAGCAGGAAGGGACCCAGTACTGGAGACGCGACACGCATAAATAAGAATGAGCCGCCCCAAATGGCACCTAATAAATTTAAAATCATAAAATCCTTGACACTCATGAGCGTCCCATCCTTTGATATCATCTTTCCTATATCTTAGAATGTGGTTGTAATATGAGTCAAATTTATGATTTTATAGTCCCCTATTAGGAGGATCCTAAATAAATAGACCCTGTATCAGGGTCGTCGTGATCAACTTGGGATTCAATAATGGATAATAGTCGCGCTCTAATTACTTTAGCTGTTTATTATCATGCCGGAATACGCTTAAGATTAGTTTTTATTGTAATTATACTTATAAGACCTGTACCCCTGGCCGATTCATGTCCGGCGCATATAGGCACGTACCGTGATCGGAGCAAAGACGGCTACAATGGCTGCGGCTCCGATGAGTGAGACGGCGAGATCCCAGCCAAAAGTTCCATTGTTGGCCAGATTTCGGACAGCAGTAACAAGATGCGAGATCGGATTGATATTGACAAACCACTGGAGCCAGCCGGGCATCGTCTTGACCGGTACAAAAGCATTGGAGAGAAATGTCAGCGGGAACAGGACAATCATCGAGATCCCCTGTACGCTTGACGCCGTCCGCGCGATCACACCAAAGAAAGCGAAAATCCAGCTGATTGTCCAGGAACACACAATGACAAGAAGCCCGGCGATGATGACATGACCCAGGCCTCCATCAGGCCGGTAGCCCATGATATACCCCATGACGAAGGTGAGCACCGTCGCAATCGTATACCGGATAGTGTCTGCCAGCAAAGCTCCCGCAAGCGGAGCAATACGCGCAATCGGCAGTGACTTGAATCGGTCGAACACGCCCTTATCCATGTCCTCACGCAGCTGGACACCGGTGACAATTGATGTCGTAATCACGGTCTGGACGAGGATGCCGGGAATGATGACCGGTAAATAGTTTTGCACGTTTCCAGAGATGGCCCCGCCAAAAATATAGGTAAACATCAGGGTGAAGAGGATGGGCTGCAATGTGACATCGAATAATTGCTCAGGTGTACGCCTAATTTTCAGCAGACCTCTGTAGGCCATTGTAAACGAGTGGCGTGCCGACTGGCCTAAGCTCACGTAATTATTCAGCGGGCGATCGGCAACCTGCTTTATAGAAGTGCTTTTCATACCCTTGCCTCCCTTACTTCGTTCGTTTCATCCGACGCCTTCGCTGTATTTTCTTTCACACCATGGCCGGTGATGGTCAGAAAGACTTCATCGAGAGTCGGTTTCTGCACGCTTAATTCGGCCAGCCGGATTCCCGTCTCGCGGAGAGCGATGAGCAGGTCGGTAACCCGGTCAACATCCGCCATCGGCGCGGTAATTTTCCCGCCTTCCGGTGAAACAGCTGACTGGACCTTGAGCACCTTTTCAACGATCTGACGAGCTATTTCTATATCCTGTGGATTATGGGTCCTCAATTGCAGCGATGAGCTTCCAACCGACGCTTTCAGCTCATCCGCGGTGCCTTCCGCGACGACCCGGCCGCGATCGATCACCGCGATCCGGTCGGCCAGTTCATCTGCTTCCTGCAGGTACTGCGTGGTTAACAGTACTGTCGATCCCGTTTTGACCAAACGGCGAATCGTATCCCACATTTGATTACGTGTGCGCGGATCCAGGCCCGTAGTCGGTTCGTCCAGGAAGATCAGCGGCGGCTGTGCAATGAGACTTGCCGCCAGATCCAGCCGCCTGCGCATGCCGCCAGAGAATTTTTTCAGCGGACGTTTCGCGGCTTCCGTTAAACTAAATTCTTCCAGCAGCTCCGCGGCCTTGTGCCGTGCCTCTGTACGTCCCAATCCAAGCAGCCGGGAGAAGATGACCAGATTCTCGGTAGCGCTGAGCGACTCGTCGACCGAGGCGTACTGACCGGTCACCCCGATCAATTGACGTACGATCTGCGGTTCCTTCATCACATCGTGTCCGAAGATTTTCGCCGAACCTGCGTCCGGCCGCAGTAAGGTCGCAAGCATTCTGATTGTCGTGGTCTTGCCTGCCCCATTCGGACCCAGTACGCCATAAATCGTACCGGCGCGCACGTCCAGATTGACACCGTCGACCGCACGGTTGTCACCAAAAGTTTTAACAAGTCCGCGCGCTTCAACAGCCCAATCTCCATAATCTTGTGCTGTTACCCTGCTCTGTACATGTTTCATTTCGATTCCTCCCTCTTTGTATTACTATAATTTGTATCTGCTGTTTTTAAAATGAACTCACGTCGGGGAATCCCCTCCTTCTCAGGGCGGATTTTTCATGTCATTCCCTTTCGAACCAAAAACTTTGGCACTATGCTTATTTATAAAGAGATGATAAACCCTGTTTAATAACTGACGATGAATACTAAATACCCCTTTTTTATTTCTGAATAAACGAGGTGAAAACTCACTCAGGATTCAAAAAAGTTTATTTTTATAGTTTACGACGTTAATAAGGCTGTCTCATCGTCGAATAGTGACTGATGAGACAGCCTCTTCAAAAGATTATTTGAATGCGTGTGTTCGAAGTGTGAAATCGCTTTCTGCATTTTATTATCAATAGCGATAGGCAAAAACTTATGGCATAGTTCAGTATGGCTCATCAAAACGAGTGATAAAAATCTTTTTTAGATTCATAGATAATCACTTCGATTCTTCATGCAGAAGCTGCGAGGTCCGGTTTGCTTGCCATGGTGAATGTCCTAAGCATAGATTTCTGGTTTCAGATCAAAATGAACCAAGATTAAATTACTTCTGCACATCCTATAAAAAATATTTTAAGCATATTACTCCTTACATGAACATGATAAAGCAGTTGCTGCGAGATGGAATGCCGGCTTCCAAAATTAAAGAGATATCTTACTGACCCAGTTCATAGTTTCCCTGATGTTTGGACGATGTCTTCGAGCTAGAATCAGTCTGCCTAAAGTTCGTGAAATGTGACACAATTTACTTCTTTCATTAGTTTTGAGCAGTTTGTTCAACTATCCTATCCGCCAAGCCTATAGCAAACTTTCACCGCCTATGCCGTGAAGGAGATCTTATCCTCAGACACATGGTCTTCGGATGTGGTCTGTGGTGCCACTAATCGGAATCCGGAGTGGAAATACAAAGTCAAGGTCTGCACACGGACGGTATACGATTATATTGATCGCGGATTCCTAAAAGTAAAGAACCTGGATCTGCCGAACAAGCTCCGTTACCGTTCTAAAAAATCTGGACACTGTCCCAACATCAAGTATCTTGGGGACAGTATCGACAACCGGCCTACGGAGGTTCAGAAGCGAAAGCAGTTTGGTCACTGGGAGATCGATACCGTGGTCGGTAAGAAATCACGTGAAGATGATGTCCTCCTGACCCTGGTAGAACGCAAAACCCGTGACACGATCTCCAAAAAGATTGACGGCAAAGATCCGGATTCAGTAGACTATGCCATCAAGTAGTTGATCCATCAATTTGGCCCACTGTTCGGCCACGTCTTCCCAACGATTACAGCCGACAATGGCAGCGAGTTTCAAGCTTGACGAACAGTTTTGAAAGATCAAGCGACACACGTCTACTACACGCATCCGTACGCTGCCTGGGAACGGCCGACGAATGAGTGCCACAATGAGATAAACCGTAAATTCATTCCAAAGAGGCAGCCGATTGCGAATTACTCCCGGACGTTCATCCGCCAGATGATCCAGGCCATTGACCACCTCCCAAGGAAGATTCTGAACTACCGGACACCTGCTGAGGCGTTCAAAAGGGAATTACAGAAACTGGCGGACTGAGTTGCTTTTTGTTCCTGCCGCCTAGGCGGCAGGAACAAACCCAGTGGTACCGCCAGATGTCCAGGTGGCTAATTATTATTGCAATCTAGCAAAAAAATGTGGATGATATTTTGATATATCGTCCACATTTTTTACTGTTAAATATTATCGAAAAATAACCGCGATTTTCCCTGTAAATCGCTATGCGTTTTTAGGTGTGATTTCATAAGTTTGCACCTTAAAATGGAACCCGTAAGTCGGATGAGGGCCCCTTAATAGAGTCAACTTTTTGCTCTGAATACTGATGGTCTCATCAACAGAACCCGGAAGCAGTTTCTGAGGCTTCTGGTTACCCCAATATTCATTTATAACCTGCATTCCCTTGCCTTTATACCAAGGTCATTAAAATTCTTGATGTTAAGGGATTTTTTGATCAATAGCATTGTTAATTAATTATACCAAGGTGGAAGCTACGTTGAGCTAAAAGCCCTTTACTGACGCGGGCTTTCGGACACCTTGTTATAATTTCCCGGAAATCCAGGTTATAAGACCTTCTTCCCATTCTTAAGTTGATTATCTCTTTGACACCTGTTTCTCAAGCGATTCGGTAAACACAGACGCCACATGTTCCGGTGTGAAACCATAAGTCTCCGTGACTTCTGAACCCTTGCCCGAGGCTCCGAACCGGTCGATGGTGACGAAGGCGCCCTCCGGACCCACATAGCGGTCCCACCCAAATGAAGAGGCCATTTCAATCCCGATCCTTTTTTTCAGGTTCGGCGGCAGCACGCGCTCCTGATAGGCTTTGCTCTGAGTGTCGAATAGCGCGAAGCAAGGCAAGCTGACGACCCGGACATTGACCTTCTCAGCGGCCAGCTGCTGCTGGGCTTCAATCGCCAGGCCAACCTCCGAACCGCTCGCGATCAGGATCCCGTCTTCCGCCCGCGTTTCATCCGCTGGGGAGACGACGTACCCTCCGCGCTTCACGCCTTTCGGCGCCTCCTGGACCTCGCCCGCGTAAGTCGTTGTATTTTGCCGTGTCAGAACCAGCACCGTCGGGGTCTCCGTGCTCTCCATCGCCAGTTTCCAGGCTTCCCGGGTCTCAACGGCGTCAGCGGGACGAAGGACATTCAGGTTAGGAATGGCCCGCAATCCGGCCAGCTGCTCCACCGGTTCATGGGTTGGCCCGTCTTCACCGACGGCGATGCTGTCATGGGTAAAAACAAAGGTTGATGGAATTTTCATCAATGCCGCCAGCCGCAATGCAGGTTTCAGATAATCGGAAAAAACAAAGAACGTCGAACCGTAGGCACGAACCCCGCCGTGGAGCGTCATCCCATTAACGGCTCCGGCCATCGCGAATTCACGGACACCGAACCAGATGTTGCTTTTCGCGTAATGACCGGGTTGAAAGTCGCCTTCGCCATTCAGATAGGTTTTCACCGAAGAGAACAGGTCGGCCGCGCCGCCGAACAGATTCCCGATACTTTGATTCAATGTCTGTAGCACGTCGCCGGACAGTTTTCGCGTCGCGCCCTTCGTCCCTGTCGGATAGTCCGGAAGCTCCTGGTCATAATCTGCTGGCAGCGTGCCCTTGATCGCCGCGATCAGTTCCCGGCTCTCTGCCGGATAGGCTGTCGCGTAGTCTTGAAGGAGCGCGTGCCACTGGTCTTCGGCTTCACTGCCGCGTTTTCCAGCCTCACTGCACTTCCGATAGACTTCATCCGGAACCGTGAAGGGTGCGTAGTTCCAGCCATAACCCTTCTTCGCGATCGCCGCTTCTTTGTCACCTATCGGTGACCCATGTACGTTGTGCGTGCCCTCGACATCCGGCGCCCCATAGCCAATGACCGTGCGTACTTCGATCAGCGAGGGATGATGGACATCCTCCTTCGCTGCTTTAAGGGCCTGCTCCACGCCATCCAGACTATTCCCGTTTTCCACGGAAAGGGTCTGCCAGCCATAGGCGCGGAACCGCTGCCGAACATTCTCGGTGAACGCCATATCCGTTCCGCCGTCCAGAGAAATCCGGTTTGAATCATAGAGAACAATCAGTTTCCCCAGTTTCAGATGGCCGGCCAGCGAGGCAGCTTCAGACGTCACGCCCTCCATCAGGTCGCCGTCACCACAGAGGACATACGTATAGTGGTCAACAACCGGATAGGCCGGTTTATTGTATTTACCCGCCAGATGCGCCTCGGCCATCGCCATGCCGGTCGCCATCGCAAAACCCTGGCCCAGCGGACCCGTCGTGGCCTCAACGCCGGCCGTATGGCCGTACTCCGGGTGGCCCGGCGTTTGACTGCCCAATTGCCGGAACTGCTTCAAATCGTCGATGGTCAGCCCGTAGCCGAACAGATGCAGCAGACTGTAGAGAAGCGCCGATCCGTGACCCGCCGACAGCACGAAACGGTCACGATTGAACCATTTCGGGTTGGCCGGATGGTGCGTCATGATCCGGGACCAAAGGGTATAGGCCATCGGTGCCGCGCCCATCGGCAGGCCAGGATGCCCGGAATTCGCTTTATTGATCATATCAATCGACAACGTCCGAATCGCGTCAACAGCCAGTTGATCAGTTGATTTACTCATAAAAATCCTCCTCCGAGTAGTTTAGTACAACCTGACCGATTAAAGAATGGAAAAGCCCAGTGCCTTGATGTCCTTGTTGAACGTTGTCACCGTATCCAGGGAGACTTCTTCCAGCGGTTTGCCGATGTTCGTCTTCAGCTTACTGATGATCGCCGGCGTGCAGGTGATGATGTCCACGCCCAGTTCTTCCGCCTGGAAAACGTTAATCAATTCCCGTGAGCTGGCCCATAGCAGGTCCGCCTCCGGACGCAGGTCGCACAGCGAGACGCAGCGACGTATGTAAGGCAACGGATCCCTGCCGGTATCCGCGATACGTCCAGCGAAAACAGACACAATATTGCGCGTTCCCGGTGCGAAAGCATGGACCGTCTGTTCCACCTGAGGGACGGTTAGGATCGCCGTGACGTTTAGTGAGATGCCGTCCGCCGACAGCTTCTTAATCAGCGGAATTGAGCTCTCGCCTTTCGTATTCTGAATCGGAATTTTCACATAGACGTTATCCCCCAGGCTGTGAATCTTCCGTGCTTCTTTCTCCATCGTTTCAAAGTCATCGGCAAAAACTTCGAACGAAATCGGCAGATCAGGAATCCGTTCAAGCACATCTTTGGCGAAACCGATATAGTCGGTGATCCCTGCCTTCTTCATCAGGCTTGGATTCGTCGTGAACCCGCTTACAAATCCTGCATTGTAAGCATCCAGCATATCACTCAGCACGGCACCGTCCGCATAAATTTTTATGTTCATTTTTGTACCACCTTTTTCTAATTTTTTAACTACATTAATACAAAGTTAGACAATCTAGAAATTAGTTATTTGTTAACTTTTTAATTGCTTCCTCTATGCATCCCAGTTCTATAGGGTTATTATTTGATCGCTTCTTTTGAATTTGGTTCTTTCATAAATAGTGACCAAAGAATAACGATCAATAAAAAGGCAAGAATTCCAATGGTTATGCCCAGCTGACCAAGGCGTCCTATATTTCCAAGGATAATACCCCCGAACAGATAGTCAGTATCAGCAAATGTCGAAGCGGCAAGTTTCAAGCTTCCTAATACTGGAAGAATAAATAGTGGTAACCAACTGATGAGTAAACTGTTCACGGCAGCTCCAATGATCGCCCCGCGACGACCTCCAGTGGCGTTTCCATAAATTCCGGATGCAGCTCCACAGAAGAAATGGCCAACAACTCCGGGGATAATAACAACTGTCTTGATGGCAACCATAACGAACATGCTTAATGTTCCAACGATGAAACTTACGAAAAATCCAATCAAAATAGCATTCTGTGCATAGGGGAAAATAATTGGGACATCTAGAGCCGGTTTCGCATTAGGTACAATTTTTGTTGCAATACCCTGAAACGCAGGGATGATTTCACCCAAAATCATACGAACGCCTGCTAAGACAACATAAAACCCTGCGGCAAAAGTTCCGGCTTGCGTAATTGAGTACACTAGATAATTAGTCCCCAGGCTAAGCTTGGTCTCAATAAATTTAGGACCAGTGATCAGAGCAAGAATCAAATAAACGATTCCCATAACTAAAGTGATTGAAACTGTTGAATCCCGAAGGAAACCAAGGTTTTTAGGGAATTTAATGTTCTCAGTCGAATTTTTTACATTTCCAAACCATTTCCCCATTAGACCAGCAGTTGCATAACCTATGTTGCCTGTGTGTCCCATCGCAACTTCATTACTTCCGGTGATTTTTCTCATAAACGGCTGACAAATCGCAGGTGTAATCGTAAGTAATGTTCCTTCAAAGATCCCACCGAGAATAATTGTCCATATATTTGTTTTCATACCTGTTGAAATAAGCACTACAGCAGTTAAGCAGGACATGTACAACATTGCTTGTCCTGTCAAAAATATATACTTAAATTTTGTAAACCTTGCCAGTAGCACATTCACAATCATTCCGGTTAGCATAACCAATGCTGTTGCCGTACCATATTTCTGTAATGCAATAGCTACTACAGCTTCGTTTGAAGGAACGACCCCTTGAACATGAAGTGCAAATTTAAACATCACTGCGAACGGGTTCAATGAATTTACAAGAATTCCGGCACCACCAACTAGTACCAAAAATCCCACAAACGTTTTTAATGTTCCCTCAACAATCTTTGTTACTGGTTTTTTTTGCAACCATAATCCTAACAGAGCAATCAGACCAACGAGTATTGCAGGCGTACTTGCGACTGAAACAAAGAAATTAAGAAATGCTGTCATAGGAGCTCACCACCCATTCATTTTTTTCATTTTCAGGAGTGCTGTATGTTTTCTTTATCCAGAATATCATTCACTTTTCCTCTGAGTTCTTCCTTATCAATAAGACTTTTGAGCAGATATACCCGGTCTTTTGGAAGTCCGGATGCCTGATCTGCCAAATCACTGCCAAGGAAAAAATAATCAGCAGACTGCTCATTCAAACCTCCAGTATCAAAATGAGTGATTTCAATATCACTTGCGTCAACATTTTCTTCTTTCAAGACGTTCTCAATATTCATTTGGACCATGAAGCTGGATCCTAATCCAGATTGACAAACTGCAGCAATTTTCATTTTTCATCATCCTCCTTAATTTCTCTAACAATTTCCGATACCGAAGAAGCTTTTTCAATCCTTTTCACAATATCCGGATTACCAAGCAATGTCGTTAATTCTTTTAAGGCCTGAAGATGCTTTGTATTATCAACAGCAGCCAAAACAAAAAATAATTTTATTGGATGGTCCTTATTTACTAAATTAATAGCCGAATCAACCTTCAATAGCGACATTCCCATTTTTTTCACTCCGTTTTCCGGACGTGCATGGGCAAGCGCGATATTCGGACCAATGTTAATATATGGTCCATTCTCTTCCACTAATGAAATCATTGCTTTTATATATGATTCCTTGATTTTTCCGGTACTGAGTAAAGGTTCAGCTGCCTTTCTAATTGCATCACTCCAACTAATTTTGTCAGCGTGTCCAATTTGGATAGTTTCTGCTGTTAATAAACTGGATAACATAAAATCCCCTCCCTTCTCCCTTAGCTTTCGTTGTCATCATACTTTTTAGATAAAGCGTTTACAAGTAAGCGCAGTTCACTTTGTTTCAGTGCAATAATTCAACCCCTCATGATACAATATAAGAGATCAGTAAAAAATAATTATTTTCACTCATAAGTGAAGAAAATAAAAGCAATTCTTTATGACCCTGCTTTATAAGGATGAATGGAGATATAACAATGTTCAACATTAGCAAAAAACATCAAATAAACAAATTAGTCTCCGCTTTGATTGAAGAGGCAGAATATAAGAATATATCTGAACTTATGAATGATCTTCATTTGTCAAGAAGAAGTGTTTTTTATTGGCTTAAAGAATTAAATCGTACACTTGATAAGATGCAGCTGGACCCTATTCAGCACTTGGCAAGAGGTGTTTATTTTTTAACACAACGTACGAAAAAAGAATTGATCAAATTTCATAGAACTGATTATTTCAGTCAACTCAATGGGAATGAGCGACAGGACGCCATTTTGTGGCTTCTTGTTCAACACATTCACCGGCTCTCCTTAATTAATCTTTCTGATCGTTTTGATGTCTCGAAAAGCACAATAATCAACGATATAAAGATGATAAGTTCAGCTTTGCCTGATCATCTGAGTATCGAAAACACTTCCACAGGAAAAGTTTTGAATGGCGATGAAAAATTCCAGCGAAAATGGGTCTATTCACAAATAGTTAAAAGGAATCCAGTCGTACTTTACAATCTCAGGGGATCATCTCAACTGAAAAGTGTGAAAAAAGCACTCACGTCACTGCAACAGCAAACAAAAAATTTTTACAGTGATTATTCCGTAAAAACACTAACCTACTATATTGCCTGGCTAATTAATCGTATTAAAAACCAAGGTCCTATTTTAGCCGAACATCAGGTTCTTAGGACAGATATCATTGGTATCTGGTGTCAAGCATTACTTGAGCAAAGCGCTAAAGTCACTGCTGGTGAAGTTGCAAATTTAAGAGAAGTGTTATTGACAGCACAACTTCAGAGTACCAGTAACAAGTCTTCAATTATGCAAAAATTATTATTTATTTCCGAACAGATCATAAATAGGTTTAATGTCATTTCTGGAATTGAGATTTCATCAGCAAGGTTAATAAAATCACTTGCCACTCATTTATTGCCAACTTATTACCGGGTTAAATACAAGGTTCCTTATCATTTCCCGAATTTATCGATCATAAAAAATCAATATTATCATTTAATGGAATTAACGAGATATGCAGTTACTCCATTCGAAATGTTCATTGGCGAACTGTTAACCGAGGATGAACTTGCATTGATTACCATATATTTTGGTGGCGAATTAAGAAGATCACCTTTACCTTCAATGTCTTCAAAACCTGACGTTTATTTAGTTTGCACAAGCGGAATAGGTACAACAAATCTTCTATTTCAACAGTTGTCCGCTAGATACCCGGATATCGTTTTTTCAAGACCATTGAGTATAACAGAATTCCATACACATTTTTTGAAAAAATGGACCCCTAAACTAATAATCACGACAACAGATATAGAACCTCAACCTGATATTTTGGTAATCCGTGTTCAGGCAATACTCTCGCAGAATGATTTTCGTAGAATAGATCAGGAATTTCGAAGAATTGGCCTTTTAAACATCGATGAAAAACGTATTCCAAACACTGTTAAAGATGTTTTAAATATCATCTTTGATTATGCACGAATAGAAGACTTTAATGGTTTGACAAGAAGTCTGACAAACTATTTTGCCTCAACTGAAAGACCAAATAATCTCGACGCAGAGCCTGACCATCCATCTCTTTCAAAATTGATCCCATTAAATAACATTAAGATAATAGAACATGTCCACGATTGGAAAGAGGCAGTAAGCAAAGCATTCAATCCGCTAACAAGAAACCAAGATGTGTACCCCATTTATGTTCAAAAGATTCTTGATTTGAGCGAAAAGAAAGGGCCATATATGATTATTAAGGATCAAGTTATGCTAGCCCACGCCACCCCACAGAACGGAGTAAATAAATTATCTATGTCAATGCTGCTTTTGCATAATTCAACAGAAATAAAATACAAAAAAATTTCAAAAGCAATTAAAGTCATATTTTGTCTGGCACCCATTGATCGTGTTTCACATGTTAAAGCATTAGGGCAATTACTTAATCTATTAAATAATAACGATCTTTACAACCAGTTAATTAAAGCTGAGAATCAACATTCCATTCAATTGATTTTTGAAAAAGTTGAAAGTATCGATAACTATTAGTCCAAATTTTTGAACAAATAAGAAAGGATATGACGATGATGTTTTCCGATGAATGAAAGAGTTTTAAAGGCGATGTCCGATTGTGTCGCTGATGTGATGTTTAAAACATGATGTAGAAACCAATCCATACGTTTAAATGGGAATCCAGCAAACAAAATTGAAGAATGAAAATTTCAAAATAAAATTCAAAACAGAAGAAATAACCCTTGACACACAACTACTGGGTTCTGTTTCAGATAATAGTAATGACGTGTTATAACGCAATTATTAACGACTTTTGACCAGCATTTGAACGGCTTCATTGATTAATTGATCAGATGATCCCTCGCCATTCTCGATTTGCCGGCGCAAACAATCTTCGAGATTTTTTCCGACAATAAGACCCAGTGCGCGGTCCATCGCTGTCCGTGCCGCCGTCATTTGCATGACAATATTCCGGCAGTCCGCCCCTTCTTCCATCATTCGTAAAATTCCCTGAATTTGTCCATCAATACGTTTTAAACGATTTTTCATCTGCGTTGTATAGTCCATAAAAAAGCTCCTTTCATAATTAAGAAGGCATATATCCGATAAATTATTTTAACTCAAGTAACAAGTGAAATGAAATATGGTTATAGGAAAAAGGCTGGTCTTTAAAAACCTGCCTTTTTCCTATAACCACGTCGCACTGTATTTTATATGCTCAATATTGTCTGAAAAAAATCAGATAAACAGGTTTACGTTTGCTTTTGCTGCTTCGCCCAGGTAGCTGGCTACGCCTCCGAACTCAACGCCGTCCATTATTTCCTCACGTTTGACGCCCATCAAATCCATACTCATTGTACACGCCACCATTTTAACCCCCAATTGTTTTGCTTTTTCAATCATCGTTGATAACCCATCAACATTCTTTTGAGCCATAACTTTCTTAATCATTTTCGGTCCCATACCTGCCATATTCATCCGTGAAAGGGGTAAATGGTCGACTCCTTTGGGCAGCATTTTATCAAATAACTTATCCGTACCCGTTTTGCTGATTTTTTCAGAGGTATTCTTCTTAATAATATTTAACCCCCAGAAAGTAAAGAAAAGGGTAACAGGTTTCCCCATCGCTGCTGCGCCGGTAGCAATAATAAACGTAGCGATTGCCTTATCTAAATCCCCGTCAAAGACAACCATTGTTGTTGCCCCGGATAAATTAGAAGATACTTTTGAAGGCTCTGAAACCTCTTGCTTTTCAGCTTTGGAACCCTTTAATAAAGTGGCCACAACTTTACTGCCGATAATATCATTGCTCAATAGTTTATTTCCTGTTGCATTTGCCCAGGCAACAATATCTTTATGAAAACCGAAATCGGAGGCCTGAACTTTTAAAATATCGCCGTTACCCATTCGTTCCATAGATTCTTTAACCTTGAGTATCGGTCCCGGACATTGCAAACCGCAGGCATCCACCTCAATCCTTGAACATTCCGGGGCTTTATTCAAAGAAGCAGAAGAATGATCACCATTGTTGGGTGTTCGGTGAACAGATTGCGAAGATGTCCCTACCTGATATTTTGATTGCTCGTAGGTTTTCAGCCCGCCATCCAAATTATAGGCGTCGAACCCATTCAACATCAGTATCCGCACTGCATTATAACCACGAAGCCCGACGGAACAGTATACATAAATCGGCTGATCCTTCGGAAGTTCATGAAGACGCCCTCTTAGTTCGCCTCTAGGAATATGATAAGCACCTGCAAGTTTCCCGGAATTTAATTCAAACGCCTCTCGTACATCTAAAAAATAAGCCCCGCTAGATTGAAGTGCATCCACCTCGTGCCACTGAATCGTTTTGACCAGCCCTTGCTGAAGATCAGCACCTACATAACCCGCATAGTTGACGGGATCCTTTGCAGAAGCAAAAGGAGGCGCGTAGGCAACTTCGATCAATTGGAGATCATCTATTGTTCCATTTAACCGCATAACTGTCGAAATCATGTCAATTCGCTTATCGACACCCTCAGTACCAATTGCCTGAGCACCGAGAATTCTGCCCTGTGGAGTAAAGATAACTTTTAATTCAATGGGAGCAGCGCCCGGATAATATCCTGCATGCGAATTAGGATGCAGATGAATGGCCAGATAATCAATCCCGCCGTTCTTCAGCGAGCGTTCATTTTTACCCGTCGTCGCGATCGTTAAAGCGAACACTTTGGCTACCGCCGTTCCTTGAATCGAAGGATTGTCAACCTCTAAACCATTTAAGTAATCCGCCAATAGTCTTCCCTGACGATTTGCCGGACCTGCTAATGGGATTAATGTCGGCTTATGGGTGACAAAATCTGTAACCTCAATCACATCGCCAATGGCAAAAATATCTGGTATATTGGTCTCAAAATGATTATCAACAACAATTGCATTCTTTATGCCGGTTTTGATGCCTGCTTTTTGAGCTAATTTACTGTCAGGCATAACACCAATCGCCATCACTGTTAAATCTGTATCTAATTGTTTCCCGCTGTTTAATACGACGGTATGCCCCTCGTCGGAAAAATGATTGACTCCATCGTTTAAGATGAGTCTGACACCTTGGAGTTCAATCTGTTCATGGACAAATTGTGCCATTTCAAAATCAAGCGGGGCCATGACTTGCGGACTCGCCTCAACAAGAGAAACATCCAGCCCAAGTTCTGAAAGATTTTCGGTCATTTCCAGCCCAATGAATCCCCCACCAATAATAGTAACCTTTTGAACCGTATTTTTTTCAATGTAGTTTTTAATTTTCTCGACATCCGGAATATTTCTAACTGAAAAAACATTTTTCGAACGGTCAATCCCAGGGATTTTCGGAACAAGGGGACTTGCACCCGTGGAGAGAATCAAGCGATCATAATGATCCGTGGACTCATCCCCGCTCAATACATTTTTTACAGTAATGCTGTGTTTTTGAGGGTCAATATCGATCACTTCAGTATTGTTATGAACTTCAATGTTAAAGTCCTTTACCATGTTCTCTACTGACTCGACAAGCAAGGAATCTTTCTCTCGTATGATTCCTCCTACATAATAAGGGAGTCCACAATTTGCAAAGGAGATAAATTCTCCTTTTTCATACATAATGATTTCATTTTCTTCGCTTAAACGGCGAAGCCTTGTAGCCACACTGGCACCGCCTGCAACGCCCCCCACAATAATAATGCGTTGTTTCACAATAATCCCTCCTGGTTGAAGTATTCCATGGTATTGAAAATCCATGAGAAACTATTCACTAATTATTATACCCCGTGGAGTATATTGACTACAAGATCCATTTTTGAAAAGGATGAATGTTGCTTTTTCAGATAGAACTGCAGAGAGTTACTGGAGCTATAACAGAATAATGATTTGCAAGCTAACTACATCGGATTGAAAAGTCGTTTCTGGATTTAATATACCTATATGGGTATAATTGAGGCGTAATGATAAACTGCGTAAAAGAGGTGAATCACGATGAAAAAATGGGCATTAATCATTGCCTCTTCCATTGTGATACTTATTGCAGGCATTTGGATCGGCCAGTCGATCAGCGGGTATCCCTCAATGCATTGGTTTTCACAAGGTCCATGGGGTTATGGTATGGGGAATATGATGCGGGAAAGCTCGCGTTATGTGAATGGTCCGGTGACCTCCTCAGAGGATATTAGAAATCAAATAACCGGGTCTTTGAAAGGGACAAAAATTGACAGACAAAAAAACACAATCACATACTCCGGTAATCAGGTCAGCTGGGTTGTTCAAAGCGGAACCGGAAAAAACGACGGAAAATTTGTTATCGGCAACATGGCGAACCCGACGATTCATATTCCTGTAAATACTACGATAACCCTGCAATTTGATAATCAGGATGAGGATGTACCCCATGGGTTTGAAGTGACCACCGCGGCGCCGCCTTATGATCGAATGGCGATGATGGATGGGGCAGCAGTCACCAATGCGATCATACCTCCACTACCGAAAGCCCATAATCAACAGTATCCCGTTAGACAAACAACGTTTCAGATTAACCAGCCGGGTCAGTATTATTATATCTGCCAGTATCCCGGACACGCAGCAAAGGGAATGTACGGAAAAATGATCGTTGAATAAATGCTATTGACTTGTAAATCTAGATTACGAGAGTAAATTAACGTCTGCAAATAATCCGCCCTTAATTTGACAGAGCGCGGATTAACTTTAAACAGCCCCGTTATTTGCATAAAGGGGATCGCCCCAGTGCTCGTTGTTGCCACAGGATCGATCCCTCTTTTATATCCTCATTATTCAATTCTTTTACTGATTTGCTTTATCAACGAATTCGTTCGTATAGGTTTTGCTTAAGTCAACCTTTTTCACAGCCGGTTTGAATGAAGAAAGTATTTTTTGAACGTTTTGGGGAACACCGGCAGGCATCTTACCATCGGTTGTAAACATTGAAAGCTGGCCTTTCAATGCTTGGACGTACAAGCTTTGGTTACCTGCATAATAATCAGACGGCATTTTAGCAGCGATTTGTTCTGGAGTATGGGTGCTCATCCATTTTAACGTAGCAACATAAGCATCTACAAGTTTCTGAACGGTATCTTTGTGAGCGTTGACATAATCGTTCGTCATGTAAAGGCTTGTCGAAGCATATCCGCCGCCTAAAGCTTGATGAGCAGCAGCCTTATGGTTCATGTCAACCAATGTGTATGCTATATCCTGGTTCTGCAGTATAGAAGCAGTGGGTTCGCTTGTCACAGCCGCATCGATTTTACCGTTTTTCATAGCAGCGATTAACGTAGCGCCGGCGCCTACCGGAATGGGTGAATAATCACTTTCTTTTCCGCCGCCTTTGACAACGTTATACGTTGCAAGCATGTTTGTAGAAGAACCTAGACCGGTGATACCAATCTTCAATCCTTTTAAGTCAGAAATGGTTTTTACTTTGTCTTTCAGACGGTTGGATACCATCAACGTTTCCCCTGGAACGTCTGCCATTGTAACGACAGCCTCCACTTGTTTGCCTTTTGTTGCAAGGTCCAGAGTATGGTCATAGAAACCGCCGGCTCCGTCCGTTTGACCGGCCAGCATGGCTACTTCAGCGTCCTGTCCGGCACTTTCTTCCACAAGGCTGACGTTGACTCCGTATTTATCATAGTAACCAAGCTGCTGGGCAAGCATAAACGGCATGTAAATGATTTTCTCCAATCCGCCAACCATGATAACGACTCTGGGCTTCGTCGTGGAACTGTTGTTACTTGAAGAACTCGGCGCAGTCGATGCACAACCTGCTAATAGCATTGCGGAAACGACAATACCTGACACGCCTGCTGCTATTTTTTTCATTGCACTTTTTTTCATGTAAACCCCTCCAAACTGTTATTTATTTTCGAACATATCGCCAAGCAATAAAACGTTTTTCAAGCTTTGAAACACCCCAGTCGGCAATAAGCGCCGTAACCGAAAGGATGAGCATTCCGGCAAATACTCCCGTTGTATCAAATGCTCCTTGAGATTGGGCAATTAAATAGCCTAATCCATGAGTTGCCCCAATAAATTCTCCAACAACCGCCCCGATTAACGCGAATCCAAAACTGGAATGAAGGCTGGAGAGGATCCAAGTCAACGCAGAGGGTATAATCACATGCCGAGCCAGTTGGCCTTTGCTCGCGCCAAGAAGGCGTGCATTGTTGACCAAATTTCGGTCCACTTCACGTACACCCTGAAAAGCATTGAAGAATACGATAAAAAATGTTAACACAAGCCCGGAAGCAACTTTTGACGGCATGCCGAGTCCAAACCACAGGATAAAAATAGGAACTAAAACAACACGCGGAATGGCGTTGATCATTTTAATGTACGGTCCTAAAATGACGGATAGCAACTCATTAACACCCAGTGCATAGCCAAAGATAATCCCAAAAACACCACCCAGGATGAAGGAGAGGATCGTTTCTTCGAAGGTCACCCAAAATTGAAGCCACAGGGGGCCTGCTGTCGTTCCGTTTACAGCCCATGTCCAAATATGTTTAACGATGTCAAAAGGACTGGAGAAAAAGAACGGATCAATTATTTTATTACTCGATAAAAATTGCCAGGATCCCGTCAATACAACAAATACCGCAAGCTGTAAACTCAAATTTCGGGCCCTGAGCTTTAACGCTTCTCTCTTTAACTCAGCCTTTCGTGAAACCACTTCCCTACTTGCGGGACTAACTACTGAATTTATTTGCATTTTCATAGCTGATGATCACCTCGTCCCTCAGATCTTGCCATATTTGTTGGTGAATCCTCATAAAAGCGGGGTCAAAGCTTATTTCCGCAACATTACGAGGTCTTGGTAAATCAATCCGATAATCCCCTTTGACCCTTGCTCCTGGTCCCGCTGTAAGAACAATGACCCGATCACTGAGCGCAATCGCTTCTTCTAAATCATGGGTGATAAAAAAAACAGAAGCAGAGGTCTCTTCCCAGATTCTTAGCAATTCATCTTCCATTAAATGTCTTGTGTGAACATCAAGCGCTGAAAAGGGCTCATCCATAAGGAGAATTTCTGGTTGAACAATCAAGCATTGGGCCAATGCCACCCGTTTCCTCATCCCTCCGGAAAGCTGGGACGGATAATGACCCTCAAAGTCTTTAAGTCCAACCCTTGCAATCCACTTCCTTGCTTCATCATTGGCCTCTGCTTTGTTTTTGCCTCGCAGCCTTAGTCCCAGCGAAACATTATCCATAACGGTTTTCCACGGAAAAGCATTTTCTGTTTGGAAAACACATGCGGCCCGCTGGTTCGTCCCTTCCAGTTTTTGACCGGAGATATACACCTTACCTTGTGTAGGAGGCTCGAATCCCGCAATTAGGCTTAGTGTGGTTGATTTCCCGCAGCCCGTCGGTCCGACAATCGACACAAATTCCCCCTTTGGAATTTGCAAATTAATACCCTGCAACACGGAATGAACGTCACCCGAAGGCTTGACAAATTCCTTCGATATCCCTTTGAGTTCGATCATAGCTGGTTCAGTCTGAGTATTAGCCTGATATACCGTCTCCAAAGCACTCATCACTTTCCCTCCATTTCTCTTCGATTTGATAGCGCTTACATTACTGATTATATATTTTTCAAATTTTATATAAATATTTTGCCAATATAAGTGATAAAAGTAATAAAGACGATTAAAACGATTTCCACAACAAGAAAAACAGTGTATTTGTCTCTATAAACGGTACTAAAAAACATCGGGTAAAGAAGGAAATCCTACGATAAATGTCTAAATTCCTTTCTAGTCGATCCTTTATCTGATGAAAGGAGCATCAAATCATGCCCAGATCCATCGTATTTGAAGATGCGGCCAGTCGGCTGGAAGAAGTCGCTGAGGAGTTGATTAGATATGAAACGTAAAAAAAATCGGGTAAAGCTGCGCACCAAAATCAACCTTCTTATCTTATTAAATCTCCTTTTTGTCCTTTTGCTTTTTATCGTTTCTCTTTCTTGGATCATGGTGCATCGTGAGTTTGATGAAACAGGCCAAAATGCTTTAGCAACCGCAAAAACGGTTGCAGCATTACCGGAAATTGTTCAAGCCTTTAAAGAACCGAATCCTTCTCTACAAATTCAACCCATTGCCGAAATTCTCCGAAAAAAAATAGGCGCTCAGTTTATTGTCGTTTCAAATATGAATTTAATTCGTTACAGCCATCCTGACCTGAAAATGATTGGACAACACATGGTGGGTAATGATGATACTTTAGTTTCGGGTGAACAAGGGAGCATTACCCAGGCTACCGGTACTCTCGGTCTTTCTATACGCGGGAAGTATCCCATTTTTGATCTTCATCATCATCAGATTGGGGTTGTGTCCGTCGGTTTTCTTATCCAGGATATCTGGAAAAAGCTGACTTCATTAATTCTTGAAATCATCGGTCTTGGCGCCATTGCCGTAGTTGTTGGACTTATCGGTGCATTTATTCTCTCCGGACATATTAAAAAACAAATCTTTAATATGGAACCAAATGAAATCGCTTTCTTGACAAATCAGCAGGCTGCTATACTTGAATCCATTCGGGAAGGAATCATTGCCATTGATACAACTGGGAAAATAACAACATTAAACCGGGAAGCAAAAAATATGCTGGAAGACAATAATGGTAATTTAATCGGCAGAGAGATAGCCCATATTTTACCAAACTCCCGGCTTACCGAAGTCATGAAAAAGGGGGCTCCACAATATGATCATCAGATGATCATGGGAAATTCTCTGGTTGTCGTTAACAGGATACCTGTGATGTTTAACGGAGAGGTAATCGGAGCGGTGGCGAGTTTTCGTGATAAACTTCATCTTGATCAATTGGAAAATAGGCTTGCCGATATCGGTAAATATGCGGATACATTACGCAGCCAGCGCCATGAATTTATGAACAAGCTTCATCTTATTTCCGGTTTGATCCAAATGCGGGAATATGACCTTGTCCGGAAACTCATTGCTCAAGTAAATGGTGAACAGCAAAATGTACTTAATTTCTTTCTGGCCCATATCCGTGACCCGGCAATTGTTGGGGTTCTTATCGGGAAAATGCATCGGGCCAAAGAACTTGGTATTCACCTGACGATTACCCCAGAGTCATATGTTCCGGATCGCTGCCCGCATCGGGACATTGTTCTAACGATTCTTGGAAATGCCATTGAAAATGCCATAGAAGCCATTCAATCGACTGCAAGGGATAAGCGGGATGCTATGATTTCCATTCACTTTAAAACTGAAACGGCAGGCCTTTACATGGAAGTTAAAGATAATGGCCCGGGAATTGATCCCAATCTCGGTAATAAACTATTTGATGATGGGGGCACAACGAAAGGTCCTGGCAGAGGTTTTGGATTAGCATTGGTTTCCCGTTTAGTTTCACGAATAAGTGGGCGTATACAAATGGTTTCTTCTTCAGCAGGGGCAACATTGCAGGTTAACTTACCTATACTGGAGGGACAAAAATGAGCGATCGTTTATTAAGTACATTGATCGTAGACGACGACTTTATGATAGCAAAACTTCATGGGAACTTTGTCGATTCCCAGAAAGGCTATAAATTAGCGGGAACAGCACATAGTTTTTATGAGGCAATAGAATGTATGGACAAAGTGCAGCCCGATTTGATTCTTTTAGATATTTACTTACCCGATCGATCCGGAATCGAGCTATTACACACAATCAGGACTCAAAACAGACGATGCGACGTAATCGTCATTACTGCCGCCAAAGAGCTGGAAATAGTTGAAAATGGTTTTCGTTTTGGCATTATTGATTTCCTTATTAAGCCATTTGATCTAACCCAGCTGCAGGCATCCCTAAATAAATATATTAAGTTTAAATGCCGTCTTTCGGTGTCATCCCAGATTGACCAAGAAACAGTGGATGATTTAAAAAAGCTGCGAATATCTGAATCAGGTCCCGCAGTCAACCCAAAGGGGATTGATACCCGTACGTTAGAAAAAATAAAAAATTGTATGATGAACGCCAAAAGTTCCTTAAGCGCGGATCAGATTGCTAAATTGGCCGGGGTCAGTCTTTCAACGACAAGAACATATCTTTCCCATTTAGTCGAAGAACGAGTATTGATAGAAGAGCAAAAATACGGGACGGTTGGCCGGCCCTTGCGATTATACCGAAGCACCAATTAATTTCATGGCAACAAAACGAAGCCTTCCCTTTTGGGCTAAGGCTTTTCGTTTTCTTATAGCTCTAAAACGGCTGGGGGAGTTCGCCAGGTTTTGACTCGAAGCTTTTGCTGCACTTTTTGGCGTTGGACTCATTGCGCGATTGGCTACAAACCTTTGAATATCCGCTGACTTGAAAAGTGTAATCAGACTGGCTCACATAAAAAATGCGCCAAGTAGGAATAAACAGATGATCCAGGCCTAGTCTTTACATAATTAATATGCTTTCCAAAAATTCATCAGATACCCCATTCATTTGGCAACAGCCGTTATTTAATCGAATAACCCTGTTCCTTTGCTATATTTAAAGGCCTTAATCTGGACATTTTTTTATATTGATGCTCCTGTATTTTTTCAAGAATTTGATCCAGGACATTCATCCCTTCCAATATGTGTCTTCCTTTGTTGAGCATCACGCATTCAGCTCTTGCCCCTTCTGCTACATCTGTTATCTCGGCTCTTGCTGGGATTCCTGTTTTAAGCATACCTTCAAGAACTTGTGTAGCCCAGACAACCGGAACATCGGCTGCTTCACATATCCACAGAATTTCTTCCTGGAGTTCTGCCATTCTTAAATATCCTGCTTCAACTGCCAGATCTCCTCTTGCAATCATCACGCATAATGGATTTTGACCTGCGGCTGCTACAATGATTTCCGGTAAATTTTTAACGCCTTTTATCGTTTCCATCTTCACTATTAAGGGAATTTTAGACGCCCTTTCCTCACTCAATCTCTTTCTGATTTCATCTTGTACGAAGGTAATATCCTCAGCACTCTTCACAAATGAGAAACCAATAATATCCGCATAATCACAAACAAAATCAAGATCTTTCTTATCCTTCTCTGTTAACAGATCAATACGAAAATTTGATCGGGGGAAATTTAATCCCTTTTCTGCCTTTATTTTAACCCCTTTTTCGGCTTTCAATTTTTTGATTCTCACAATCACTCCGTCGTCCGTTATCGTTTCAACTTCTCCCTCTATCTTTCCATCGTCGATTAGAATAGGCTCCCCTTCATTAAGACAGGAGATGATTTCCGGAATGCTGCATTCTAACACAATTTCAATTCCATGATCGCTTTGCATTAGTTCTTTTCTTGTAAGAAATAACCGGTCATCTACGTTTACCTTTGGATTCATTAAGGTAGTAACTAATCTTTTAATTCTAATCTTAGGACCCGCAATATCCATCAGTATTTTACATTTTCTATGCAGTTCTTTTTCTGCTTTTCTAATATGTTCAATCATTTTTTTCCAAATCTCTGGGTCGTCATGAGCACAGTTGATCCTTGCTACATCCATACCAGCTGAAATAAGATCAAATACAAACTTTTCGTTCTCTCCAGCTTCTGTAGGCAGTGTTACCATTATTCTTGAATATCTGTTGGCTGGATTCGTTCCTAAAATTTTCTCCGCATTTTGATCCAGCTGTCGTCTCCCATGCAAAAAAGAATCATGGGTTGGGTATTCGTATTGCAATTCACTGTCGTCATTGATTTTACATAGACTTGCAATAACGGCATCCAAATTATCCATTGTTCGGGACTCCAACCTTCCTAAAGATGATAATCCCCATTTCATCAATGATTCCTGTAGTTCTCTTATATCTCTTCGTCTTACTGCAAGATAGAAAGCAAGATTCTTCGCACTTTCTAAAAATGACGGTTCTTTTATTTTAGGCTGCCATCTAGTGAAAGTTTCTCTTCCTTCCTGATAGACATCCTTCCGCAATTGAACCATTTCCTCTAGTAATTCTCTCAATTCGTTACTTTGCACCATCTTTTCCATCTCCTTCATAATCCGTTATATGTAAGCGCTTACTATATTATAAACCAAATTCAGAACCTATTGTTTCCCATGCAAAAAAACCTCACTTACTTATGATACGGTTTTCTTGTTTTATTACGAAAACTGCGAAACAGATAAATCTTTCATTCATCAAAGCCAAAGTCTGTCACTTTAAGTGTGCGGCAATTCTCACTAACTGTTCTGACTGTGTTTTGGGGAATGCCCTTCTTGACAGTTGCATTCACGTCAAGCGATATATCTACATCACTGCCATCGATTGAAGTCAGGTGGCTGATGATTTCATCAACCAGACGGCTGACATCACGATTGGTTCGGGTATTGTCCAACCTCGCCGACATATAGAAATGCGCATTCTTTGGTGACTCTTTAACCTGGGGGGTGTCTGGATAAACAGGTACAGAAGTCACCGTTGCGGACGTTCCATCCTCAAATGTAGAATTACTGTTACCAAAATTGCTTTGAGGGCCATCAAGCGGCGTTTCTCTAATATTCTCGAGTTCGATTTTCTTTTTATCCCCTGCTATTTCTTTCTTGGCATCATCAATATTTTCACTAAATAGCAATATGAATTAACAGTTCCAACACTCTGATCATATTATTTCAGTCCAAGATAACGAAAGACTTACGAAAGTATACAGTTCCGGCAAGAGGGTTAAAAACTTAGAAAAAAGTTTTCAAACAAAGAACAGCGGTAGTGCGTGTCAATGCTTATCTCAAAGAATATTTTCAGCTGAGTAACATTCGTTATCGTTCAGGAGCCCCTCCTTTTTCATTTCTTTTTGTCACTTAATAGATGACCAGAATGTATCTCGGAAAACCTTGTTTCCCCAACGATTATCACCTCTCAACTGTAGTGCTATGAATAATTCAGGGTTAATATATGTTGTTAAAAATAGAAATAATGTGATATATTTAATAGGCCAAAAGGCTTAATAGTAGTATTTTTAACAAAAGTTATTAAAGTGTCAGGGATTCCTATTACTATTTAGAGAAGATTAAATTATCCTTATTTTCTTAGGGAGAGATACGTTTGACGACCAATAGGGAAAAAGTCTGCATATTACCAATGTTTTCTGAAAAGTTTTGTCTGCCGAGAAACAATTTTAATCGTAAGTTAATGCAGATAAGTATTCTGGTCATTTTTAGTGTTTCTTACGTTATCATCGGAGTATTTCCAAAGTATTGGCTGATAATAGGTATGATGATTCAATTCCAGCTTATTCTTTCTTTACTGATGACTTTAATCTATTTACGCATCGGATGCATAACCGCTCTAATTTTTAATTTTATAACAATTATTCAGTCAACTTATAGACTAACTGTAGATCATTCGTATGGATCACAATTAGTTTTCATTCTAAGTATTGATACGATAATGTCAATCTTGGTAATTTCCTATTTTATAAAGATGGGATCTCAAACCTATTTTGATCTATTAAAAAAAGAAGAAATAGTCTCCAAATCGTTTCTGAAAACTGCACTTTCTGAGGAAGAACTTTGGAAGAAGAATAAACAACTTAAAAAATTAAATAAAACTATCTGTCATGACAAAGAGGAGATGCACCGGTTAGCCTATATAGATTCACTGACCAACCTGCCAAATCGGCGGATGTTTCGAGATCATCTTAATAAAATGGTTAACTCTTCAAACACCACAAGTAATTTTTTCGCACTTGTTTTTATTGACTTGGATAATTTCAAAAACGTAAATGATACGTTTGGTCATCAGTCCGGGGATGAATTGATACGGCACATTAGTTTTAGATTGCGTCAATACATTGACCCGTCTGACATGCTTGCTCACCTTGGTGGTGATGAATTTGTTTTGGTTATTCAGCGGCTTTTGTCTCACAAAAATATTATTGATTATTTGACTTCACTTGCTGTCAAATTAAGAGAACCGGTGATGCTTAGAAAGATTAAAATTACAATTAGCGCAAGTTTTGGAATCTCAATATATCCACAAGATTCAAATGTTGTGGAGGAAATTTTAAAAAAACTCAGACACAGCGATGTATAGATCGAAAAAATTAGGAAAGAACAGAGACAGCATTTATCGAATCGAACAATAAGTTTATTGAAACAATAGAAAATCTCCATAAGTTGGGTATTAGGGTTGCTTTGGATGATTTTGGAACGGGTTATTCTTCATTGAGTTATCTTCAAAAAGTTCCCTTCGATTTAGTAAAGATAGATAAATCTTTTATTGACAACATTAACCACGATAAAATGGGGAACCATTTTATCAGTACTATGATTTTATTAGTGCATCAATTAAATATTCCGGTTTTGGCAGAAGGAATCGAGAGTATCGAACAAAAGAATTTTCTTCAATCAAATCATTGTGATATGCTCCAAGGCTATTTTTATGGTAGACCTATATCGATCGAAACTGTGAAAAATATTATAAATTCAAAAAACAAATTTAGGAATAATTTCGTGGATAATACGTCTAGGCTGAATACACAAACTTATCGATAAAGAGCTGGGAAGAATATACTCTTTTTACAATTTTTTAATATGCAGTTAATTTAGTAACCAGATTTTTATAGAGGCGAAAATTTTCGATGGAAGATCCAATATTAGAAGCATTTTTATTTGAGACCTCGCAACAACTAGGACAATTAGAGCAGGTTGTCATAGAAGCGGAATCAGTCGGCAATTATTCAGAAAATAATGTAACTGACATCTTTAGATTTGTGCATACAATTAAAGGTTCAGCTGCCATGATGCAATTTAAAAATATCGCAACAGTGGCACATTCCACGGAAGATTTATTTTACTTTATCAGAGAGAACCGTCCATCAAATGTTGATACTTCCTCGCTCTGCGATCTTGTTCTAGAAGCAGTCGATTTCATTAAATTGGAGTTAGAAAAAATAAAAAATGGGGATAAACCTGATAATGATGAAACAAGATTAATTAAACGTATTAGCAGCTATTTAAAAAGTTTAAAGCAAATATATAACTTGGAAGAGAAAGAAGAACAAAATATAACTCACTCAGAGCGACCTACGGCGATGCTCAGTATTGAAAAGCCGGCGAATGAAAAAGCTTTTAAGGCTATCATTCGGTTTGATGAGGATTGTGAAATGAGAAACATACACGCCTATGTTATAGTTCACAACCTTGAAGAAATTTCAAATGATTTTTTTTATCTTCCTAAGGATATTACAGAAAATGAAAAAAGCGAAGAAATAATTAAAAAAGATGGCTTCATCATTAATTTTAAAACGGATAAATCCTATGAAGAAATGTATAATTTCTTTTCTGAGACTGCCTATGTAAAATCATTTGAACTTACTCAATTAGACAATCTGAAGGCTTACAAAACTTTAGAATACGAATCTTGCCACTTCACCGGATCCGATAAAATTCCGCATCAAGAAAATTTGGTTGGTGAACACGCCCGTTCAAATATTATCAGTGTAAACATTCACAAAATTGATAAACTGCTGAATTTGGTAGGCGAAATGGTCATCTCGGAGTCAATGGTATCGCAAAACCCTGACTTAAAGGGGCTTCCGCTTCATAATTTTTATAAAGCGGCAAGGCAATTAAGAAAAATAACAGGTGAAATACAGGGTATTGTGATGTCCATCAGAATGCTGCCGATTGGCCCTACGTTCTTTAAAATGAATCGGATTGTCAGGGATATGAAGAAAAAATTAAACAAGGAGGTCAACCTAAAAATTATCGGCGAAGACACAGAGGTGGATAAAAATATTATTGAAAATCTTGAAGATCCGCTGATGCACCTCGTAAGAAATGCGGTTGACCATGGAATAGAAACACCTAAGGAAAGGGTTACAAAAGGAAAAGGCCGTTCCGGGACGCTTACTCTGGAAGCGAAAAATGCCGGAAATGAAGTTTTCGTTGTTATTAAAGATGACGGTCAGGGATTGAATAAAAAAGGTATTATCAAAAAAGCTCGCGAAAATAACCTGCTCAATAAAAATCCTGAAGAAATGACGGACAAAGAGATTTATAATCTTATCTTTTTACCAGGATTTTCAACTAATGAAAAAGTCACGGAATATTCAGGCAGAGGTGTGGGAATGGATGTTGTCCTCAACAATGTTCAAGCAGTAGGAGGATCTATTCAGATTGAAAGTGATGAAAACGGAACAACAATCCTGTTAAAAATTCCGCTTACTTTAGCGATCATCGACGGCATGAATCTCAGGGTAGGCATGTCCAGATATACACTGCCAACGACGTCCATTAAGGAATCCTTCAGACCGAATCAGGAAGACATATTTAAAGATCCTGATGGAAATGAAATGATAATAATCAGGGGAAATTGTTATCCGATCATCAGGTTGCATGATTTTTATAACGTTCAGACTGAAATAAAAGAATTTGACAAAGGAATTTTCATTGTTATTGAAAATGATGATAAATCCGCCTGCCTTTTTGTTGATGAGCTCCTCGGCAAACAACAGGTTGTTGTAAAGGCTCTTCCGGAATATATTCAAAAAATCAAGAAGATAAAAGGATTAGCAGGATGTACCCTTTTGGGAGATGGAAGTATCAGTTTAATTCTGGATGCGAGTGGTTTAATAACCTAGAAAAAACGGTTGACAAAAAAATAATAGAAGGAGGAACCAATGTGTCTAACAGGGCAGAAAATTTAGTCGTCCAGGATGAAGAGGATACGCAAAAAGGGAAGTACTTGACGTTTACGTTGGGTGAGGAACAGTATGGTCTGGAAATCAAATACGTAATAGAAATAATTGGGATTCAGGAAATAACAGTTGTTCCGGAATTACCGGAATACATTAAAGGAATTATTAACCTGCGCGGTCAAATCATTCCTGTAATGGACGTCAGGCTCCGATTCGGGAAACCTTTCAAAGAGTATAACGATCGAACCTGCGTCATCGTTGTTGACATTAAAGGTGTGTCTGTTGGCCTAATTGTTGACACGGTTTCTGAGGTCTACTCGATCAAAGATGAAGATGTCGTTGCTCCTCCAGATCTGACTAAAGGGTTGAGTAATCGATACATCAAAGGTATTGGAAAGGGCAGCAGCAAGGTCAAGCTGTTAATTGATTGTGAACGACTGTTAAACGATCAGGTAAATGAAGAATTATTGAATTTATCTAAAGGAGAATGATAAGAATGTTTACTTGGTACAAAAAAGCAAAAGTAAGCAATAAACTATTAGCCAGTTACATTTTCTTAGCGTTCATTTCTGTTCTCATCAGCTATTTAGCCGCTTATCAGGTTAGCAGTGATGTTGCAAGAGAGTCGGTTCTGTCTGGCGGAGTGCTTCTATTTCTGATAATTGGGTTAATTATTTCAAGAAGAGTAAGCAAGCCATTCCTAGAATTAAAGAATTTGATTGGTCAGATTGAACACATGACCAATGAACATGAGACCGGAGATATTGATGTGATGATCCCGGAGGATCAGTTTGACGGTGAATATCAAATAATTGTTAAAAAGATTAACCGTATGGTCAATGATCTCGTTTCTATGAATAAAAAAGCGATGGATGTGGTGGCACAATTCGGGAAAGGGAATTTCGAAGCGCCGCTGGAGAATTTTCCGGGCAAGAAAGCGTTCATTAATGAAAGCATTGAAACCTTGCGAACAGATTTGAAAAAGGTTCATGCTGAAATCAATCGTCTCATTAAAGCTGCCCATGAAGGACGTCTGAGTGAACGGGCGGATTCTAGTGAATTTTCCGGTGATTGGGCAACTTTGATCGATGGGTTAAACAGTTTAATCGATGCCATTCTAGCCCCCATTCAAGAAGTCTCAGCTGTGCTGAACGAGCTGGACAAAGGCAATCTTCAGATGCGTGTTGAAGGAAATTATAAAGGGGATCATGAGCGTATCAAGATTGCTCTGAATGATACGGTTACGACTCTGGAAAATAATATTAAGGAAGTTTCTGAAGTATTAACAGAAATGTCTGAAGGGAATATGGATGTTGCGATTACAACAGAATATCGCGGAGATTTTTCAGCATTGAAAAAGTCGTTAAACCACATCATTCAATCATTTAATTCGCTGCTGCATAATATCAACAATGCTTCTAATCAGGTAGCAGCAGGTTCCAAACAGGTTTCAGATTCAGCTCAGGAGCTGGCTAGCGGAGCAACGGAACAGGCGAGCTCAATTGAACAGCTTACAGCCTCAATGGAAGAAATTTCATCCCAAACGGATAATAATGCAAAACATGCCGGCAAGGCTGATAGTCTTGTTAATGTTGCAAAGAAAGAAGCGGTACAGGGGAACGACCGGATGGCTGAAATGTTGAAGTCTATGGACGATATTAATGAATCGTCAAGCAATATCTCGAAGATTATCAAAGTAATCGATGAAATTGCCTTCCAGACGAATATACTTGCACTGAATGCGGCCGTCGAAGCTGCAAGAGCCGGCCAGCACGGGAAGGGCTTTGCCGTGGTTGCTGAAGAAGTAAGAAACCTTGCTGCAAGAAGCGCCGGTGCTGCTAAGGAAACGACAGCTTTAATTGAAGGCTCAATTAAAAAGGTGGAGAAAGGGACAAAAATTGCCAAGGATACGGCAGGGGCTCTGAATAAAATTGTGGATGCCGTGACAGAAGTTGCAACCTCTGTAAATAATATTGCAGTAGCATCCAAAGAACAGGCATCTGGTATCTCACAAATCAATCAAGGCATTATGCAGGTTTCTCAGGTTGTACAGGCCAATTCGGCGACATCTGAGGAAAGCGCGGCAGCCAGTGAGGAGCTAACTAGTCAGGCTGAGCTGTTACGGGAAATGGTAGCAAAATTTAAATTAAAGGATGCTAGTGGTCAGACATTCTCTGAATCTGAGAAAATTAGCCCCAAAGTCTTGAAAATGATTGAAAAACTGGGCAAACAGGAAAACGAGAGAGAATTAGTACAGCCAGAAAAACAAGTTCCGGTAGCGGCGGCAATAAATGATCATGATTTTGGAAAATATTAATCGATTGTCTGTTCAGGGAGAAGCACCAGCGACACTTTCAATGATTCGATGAGGTGTTTTCATTGGTTATTACAACGAAAGAGTTCAATCAGCTTGCTGCATATATTGAAAAAAATTATGGTATTCATTTAAAAACTGAAAAGAAAACATTAGTTGTCGGGAGGCTTCAACATATTTTACAAGAAAAAAATTTCCAAAACTTTACCGAATATTATGAATACCTTATCCAGGATAAAACCAGGCAAGCGGCGGTTACGCTAATCAACAACATTACGACTAATCATACTTTTTTTATGCGGGAGGCTGATCACTTTATCTTTTTTCGTGATCAGGTTCTTCCTTTTTTAAAGGAAACGGTAAAAGATAAGGATCTGAGAATTTGGAGTGCCGGTTGTTCGACGGGTGAAGAGCCCTATACATTGTCAATGATCATTAATGATTTTTTTGGAAAGGAAAAGTTTTGGTGGGATACTAAGATTCTTGCTACTGATATTTCTGAAAAAGTATTGCTAAAGGCAAGAGTTGGTCGATATTTGGACAGACAAATTGAAACTGTTCCAGATCAATGGAAGCAAAATTATTTTAAAAAGGTTAATGATCAGACAACCGAGATCAAAGAGACTATTAAAAATGAAGTGATTTTTCGACGGTTTAACTTAATAGATAAATGTTTTCCATTTAAAAGAAAATTCCACGTAATTTTTTGTCGAAACGTCATGATCTATTTTGATAATCAGACAAAAAATGATTTGATACATCGATTTTATGAATGTACAGAACCAGGCGGATTTTTGTTTATTGGGCATTCGGAGTCCTTGAGCCGGGACATAACAGATTATAAATATGTTATTCCTGCTGTTTACAGGAAAGGTGGTTAATATTCCTCTATATGATTACAAAAAAAATTAAAGTTCTTGTTGTTGAGGATAGTTATTTGTTCAGAGAAGTGATTTCTCAAGGAATTTCCACCAGCTCAAGTATTGAAGTGGTGGCTACCGCTAAGGATCCGCTCGAAGCTATAGAAAGGTTATTAAAATACAAACCAGATGTCATGACCTGTGATATTGAAATGCCGAAAATGAATGGGATTGAATTTATCAAGAGAGTTTTACCAAAATATCCGATACCTGTTATCGTCGTTAGTTCAGTAAGCCGTGCTGTATTTGATGCAGTTAACGCAGGAGCGGTTGAATTTATCTCAAAGCCGGATGCTCAGTCCCCTAATAATGTGGAACGCTTTCTTCTAGAACTCATTTCCAAGATCAAGATCGCTGCTCAATCAAAAATTATAAGAGAGCCGTACAATCACGAGAAAAGCAAAGGACCGGTCGGATCGGTTATAGGAAGTAGTAAGGTTCAAGTCATTGCTATTGGTTCATCAACAGGTGGTACCGAGGCAGTATACAGTGTACTGAAACAACTACCGCCAACCTGTCCGGCGATAGTTATTGTCCAGCACATTCCGCCAGTTTTTTCCAGAATGTTTGCGGAGCGACTAAATGCCGAAACGGTCTTTTCGGTCAAAGAAGCAAGAACAGGAGATATTATAGAACAGGGAAAGGTTTTTATTGCACCTGGTGATCAACATATGAGAGTAAAAAAAACAGGAAGTCAGATTAAGATTGAGTGTTTCCGTGGAGAAAAAGTGAACGGGCATATTCCATCTGTCGATGTGTTGTTTGAGTCGGTTGCTAAAGAGATTGGAAATAAGACTACAGCCGTTATCCTCACAGGAATGGGATATGACGGTGCTAAGGGATTGCTTAAAATAAAAAGAGCTGGCGGAACGACTATTGGTCAGGATGAGGCTTCCTCGGTTGTGTACGGGATGCCGAAAGTAGCATTTAATATTGGTGCTGTCGATAAACAAGCTAATCTTGAACAGATTCCCAGTCTTATTATCCAGTCAATCTACCACTGAAGGTGAAAGAATGGAAGTGATTATTGGATTAGGGGAACTGGCTGTATCCAACAGAGCAGGTGATGTATTGAAAACATTTGCTTTATCTTCTTGCGTAGGGTTAACGATGTATTCAAAAAGAAAAAGGACTGCGGGAATGATTCATATTGTACTCCCAAAACCCAGTGAAAATCTCAAGAAAATCCCATTATCTGCATACTATGCGACTATCGGAGTCCCAATATTAATTAATAAAATGTGTCATGATTATGGTTGCTTAAGAAACGAATTAAATATTTGCCTATTTGGCGGAGCAGAATCGAAAAGTGATAAAATTTTCAAGATTGGGGAAAAAAATATTAATAAAACAATAGAAATACTAGAATATATGGGATTGAACTACCAGTTGGTTGATACCGGAGGATGTTTTAGCCGTACTATTGAAATGGATGTTGCTTCTGGGCAAATAAAATTAACAAGACAACGTCTAAATCTGGTTTACCAATAGCCGTGTATTTTTCATTATTATCTCCCTTTGAAACCTCCAAAGGAAAATGGAGTTTTTTAAGGGGGGGTTAAACAGAAAAAGAGTTCTCCCGTCTCGTGAGGGGTTCATGCGTTGACCTCTCATTTGCTACCGGGAGAACTCTTAGAATTGAAAAATCAAATCACCACAAAAAGCTTGCTTGCCGGCATGTCGTCAAACGGCATCAGATAAGGCGGGTACAGCTTGCAGGGGCCTTCTTGAGTCAGCAACAGACATCTGAAAGTCTCATTGACACGAAGCCGGAGTCATTTCCCAACCTAAACAAAAACAAGAAAGGTTCCCCTGAACGCCTGATCATCCAATCTGCCGATACCCCTTATTAGTTGCTGAGATCAGCCCCATTGGTCTCAATGACCTTTTTATACCAGTAAAAGCTGTCTTTCTTTGTTCGTTTTAAAGTGGCCTTATCCACATACACGAAACCATATCTTTTCTCAAACCCTTCTCTTGTTGAATAAAGATCGGTTGCCGACCATGTGAGATAGCCTATCAGATCCACACCGTCCGCTTCAGCCTCTTTCATTCGTTCAATATGGGCAGCTAAATATTGAATACGATAATCATCGTGAACGGCATCGTCCTCGATTTTGTCACGATGACCCAATCCGTTCTCTAAAATAAGAATAGGCAATTGATAACGATGGTGGAAATCTTCCAGGTAATGTTTAAAACCGTACGGATCAATATTCCATCCCCACTCTGTTTGTTTGACAAACGGATTTGTTATTTTAATACCGTTCATCTGCTGGGAATCATTTTCGATCAGATCTTCCGCACCGACCGCTGAAGACATATAGTAAGTTAAAGACATAAAATCAGGTTCACCGGACTTAATCTGTTCCAAATCGCCATCGTGTATGATTTGATCAAAATTAATGCCTTCATATTGTTTCAGCAGATAGGCTGGATATTTTCCCCTGAAATACACATCCCCGGGTGCATAGCCGATTCGTTTCATAAATTCGTCGCAGGCCTCGACATCTTTTGGATTGCAGGTCTTAGGGTATACACAAATATTACCGATATTTCCTCCGACTTTTGCTTCCGGATCCACTTGATGGACAATCTTTGTTGCCGCGGCATAGGCCAAATTAAAATGATGCTCTAGTCGAAAGACCTCTTCCCTGCTTTTTGCTCTGTAGCCCGTCATATATTCTGAGTCCAATGACAAGAAGTTCTGCTCGTTAAAGGGGATCCAATACTTCACTCTGCCCTTAAAATAATGGACAACTGTTTCAACAAAGCGCGTATAGGCCTTAATGCATTCACGATTCATCCATCCGTTATATTTTTCTAATAAAGCAAGCGGGAGATCATACGCATATAACGTAACAACCGGTTTAATTTTATATTTTTCCAGTTCGCTTAGTATACGATCATAGAAAGTCAATCCTTCTTTGCTCGCTTCCGGATCATCGCCATTCGGGAAAATACGTGTCCATGCCATTGAAAATCGATAAATTTGAAAGCCTATCTTACCATAAAGAGCTATATCTTCCTGATAATGTGTATAGTGATCGGATGCTTTTTTAAATCCGGGAAAATCGGAGATGCCGGAAATTTTTCGAACATCGGCAATTGATAATCCCTTTCCTCCTTTATCCCATCCTCCTTCAAATTGCTGTGCGTTTGTCGAGCTGCCCCAGAGAAAGTTCCTTTTAAATGCTGTTCCCAAAAATAGTTCTTCCCTTCAACAATGCCTGCTAAAAACGTATTTCGAAAGGGCCATTCATTCTATTAATGCTTCCATGACAGTGGTTCCATGTGATTGGATACCTGTCTTAAGCAGTTGGACGTCTTTATAATCTTGCGTGTTTGTCACAATCACCGGGGTGCTTATATCGTATCCTGCTTTTTTAATTGAATCTAAATCAAACGTTATCAATAACTGCCCTTTTTGAACCCTCGCACCTTGCGTCACATGACTCTCAAAATATTTTCCGTTTAATTCCATTGTATTAATTCCTATGTGAATCATAATTTCGGTACCGTTGTCGGATTGTATTCCAATCGCATGATGAGTCGGAAATAACATTTTGACAACGCCGCTGACAGGTGCATATATATTTCCATCAGAAGGGCTCACCACAAACCCCGAGCCCATACTTCCATCCGCAAAGGCAGGATCGGAACTCGCTGATAGTTTCGATATTTTGCCGGAAACAGGTGCATCAATGAATTGCTGTTTAATAGTTAATGGGGTGCTCTCCACCATTTTCGCATTTTTATCGGCAGTCTCGCCGGAATTTTCGTCAAAGCCAAGTATCATTGTGGCAATAGCCCCCACGACAAAACAAATGGCCAAACCAATGACATAGTAAACAAACGTGGATCCGACAAAAGCGGGCAATGTCGTTAAGCCCCCAAACACAAAGGCAAATGCCTTTGTCTGCATGCCGCCTATAAAAGCGCCGCCTGCCGCACCTCCAATGATGGCACCGATCAATGGCCGTTTATATCTTACAGCTACTCCATAAATTGCCGGTTCTGTAATCCCCGCAAAGAAAATAGACAACAAAGCAGACATTGTATATGATTTCGTCTTTTTATTTTTGGTCTTAAGGAAAGTACCGAGAGTGGCACCGGCCATTCCAAAATTGGCTGCTGCTGTTAATGGAACAATTTTATCAAATCCGAGTGTGCTAATATCAGTAATCATTATTGGATTGACTGCCCATTGGAGACCGAAGATCACAAATACGTTCCAGACTCCGCCGATTAACATACCAGCAATCCACCCGTTCGATTGAATGAGCCAATTGATGACATTAGCGATTCCTTCGCCCGTATAGACGCCAAACGGGCCGAATAATCCTGCAGTTACAGGGACCATAAGAAAAAGCGAGGTTAAAGGAACAAATAAAAGCTGTAAGTTCTCATAAATATGTTTCTTAAGAAACTTTTCAAGATATGACTGACACCAGATAGCTAGAATTGCGGGAATGACAGTTGATGTGTAGGTCATGGTCACAATTGGAAGGCCAAAGAAATGCGTGATCACACCATTCCCATGAGAACCCATAATGTTTGTAAATTCAGGCATAATCAGTGCTCCCATAATTGCTGCAGAAACGTATAAGTTCGCACCGAATTTTTTCGCCGTTGTAAACGCAAGCAAAATTGGAAGAAAATAGAAAACAGAAGTCGAAGCCGCTGTCAGAATGTGATAGGTTCCGGACGTGTCTGACAGCCAGCCAACTTGTGTAAATAACAGGACCAAACCGCGCAAAACACCTGAACCGGCAAGCAATGGAAGCAAAGGTGTGAAAATCCCTGCTATTGTGTCGAAAACTTTGGTTAAAATATTCCCGTTGCTTTTATAGGAAGTACTGTTTGACCCTTCGCCAAGATGTGTTTCCGTGATTAAATCATCATAAACACTAGGTACATTGGGACCAATGACAACCTGAAACTGGCCGCCTTTTTCAACGATACTTAGAATTCCCGACGTATTTTCCAAAATGTTTTTTTTTACTTTGTTGTTGTCTTTCAGAGTCATTCTAAGACGTGTTGCACAATGTGTGATTGTATTGATATTGTTCTCACCGCCAACTAAATTCAGTATCTTTTTACCCAAACTTTCCGACATCTTTATCATCTCTTTCTGAAAAAAAATATTTTTGTATAACCAAGAGATTGATGAATCTAACTGATTGATCAGATGCACAATTCATAAGAGGCGCACCGATAGGGCCAGTTCCTTTGGTCAGTTCATAGTCCCTCCCCTACGGATCATTCAGGTTTTCAGAAATAAAAGGGAAATCGTTTTCCCAAAACAGTTAAAAAAATAATTACAGAGTAATCGTTTTCCCATGGCATGGTTTTAATATACCATAAGATTTTTTCGCTGTAAAGCGTTTTCATTTATTTGCCACAAAAGCTAATTGCTTTTTCCTTGTTAATTCCGGATTCATATTTATCTGATGTTATTTTTTGGCTCAGGGATTGTCGATTACTTTTTCGCCACTTCTATCAAAAACCATCGCCTCAGGAAAAGCTGGATAACTTCTACAGGTAAATGTTTGTACATATCAATGACTTATATTATCATATTAACAAATACTGTCTAAAACGAATATTAGGTGAACGCTATGAATAAAAAAAATATTTCAATTAAGGAAATTGCCAAGTTAAGCGGAGTTTCAGTCGCCACAGTGTCTCGTGTTATTAATAATAACGGGAGATTTTCTGAGGAAACACGCAAGAGAATTCTTAAAATAATTGAAGAAAACAATTACAGCACCAATGTAATAGCTAAAAGTTTACGCATGAAAAAATCAAATACGATCGGTATTATGGTACCGGATATTAGCAATTTCTTTTTTTCCAGTACTGTTCAGGAAATCGAAAGAATCATGTTCGAGCAGGGATATTCGACAATCATTTGCAACACGGCCAGAAATATAGACAAAGAAACGGCTTATTTGAGAATGCTGGAAAGTAAAATGATCGACGGTCTTATCGTTATATCCGGATTAAGAGAATTTGGAATCGAAAATATGTCAAAACAAATTCCTCTTATTTGTATCGATAGAAAACCAAAAGATAATGATAATACAGCTTTTATCGAATCTGATCATTTGGAAGGTGCCAAATTGGCTACCACAGAACTCATTAACGCAGGAGCGACAAAAATAATCATCATGATGCACGCTTTAACATCTTCGTCGCAAGAAGCTCGTTTGAACGGTTTTGTAAGCGTTTTTAAACAACATCACATCCCCATAAGCGATCATAACATCGTAAAAATTCCTAAAATGAACAAGGAAGAGGAAGTCATTTATATAAAAAACTTCTTGCAAAATAATTGTGTTCTCAGCAAAAGTATTAATGGGATATTTGCTATTAATGATTCTATAGGCGTCACAATATTAAAGGATGCAAAGACACTCGGAATAAACGTTCCTCATAATTTAAAAGTTATTGGCTTCGATGATATACCGGAAGCGAGTATCATTACACCCGGACTAAGCACCATTAAACAAGACTATAGAGAAATAGCTAAAAGAGCGTGTGAGATATTGCTCAATAATATTAAAAGCCCGGGCACCATTACTCCGATCAAACAAGAAATTCCAGTCACATTAATTAAGAGGGGATCAACAGGCACTTGATTAAGATCAGAGTTGACATGAGCGACCTGCCGTAGTTATAATATATTTCGTAGAGGGTAATCGTTTTCCCATTTTAATTCTAGATTATTCGACTCATGGCTGATAATACAGTAGTACTCATTTCAATCGGATGAGTAAACAATTACTCAAAAGGAGGCATTTATTATGAAAAAGATACTTCTGCCTTCTATGATGTGTGCTGATTTTGCATCATTAAGTAGAGAAGTTAAAGAATTAGACGCTGCAGGGGCAGATGGCTTTCACATGGATATAATGGACGGCAATTATGTTCCAAATTTTGGTATCGGACCGGAAGCTTATACCGTTGTTAGAAATGCCACTAAAAAGACAATTGATGCCCACTTAATGATCCAGGAACCTTCAAATTATATCAATTATTTTCATGAATTAGGGGCAAATATTATATATATTCATCCTGACAGTGATAAGCATCCTGCACGAACAATGGATTCAATACACAATCTCGATATTAAAGCCGGAATAGCAATAAACCCTGATATTTCAATTGAAGTGATTAATCCTCTATTGGATCTGGCCGACTATGTTTTGGTCATGACGGTTAATCCCGGATTTTCCGGCCAAAAATATCTGGATTATGTCGATAAGAAGATCATCCGATTAATTGAGCTAAGGAACTCATATCATTATCAAGTTGTTGTCGATGGAGCAATGACGCCTGACAAAATAGCCTATTTATATAGATTGGGTGTTCATGGTTTTGTGCTTGGAACTTCATCACTATTTAATAAACCGGATTCATACCGGTCCATATTAAATAACTTACACAAAGAGGAGCAATGACCCATGACTAAAATTGCGATTGGATCTGATCATGTCGGCTATATTTTAAAACCGGACATTATTGATTATTTAAAAGAACTGGGCTATGACGTCCATGATTTCGGTGCTTATGATCAAAAAAGAACAGATTATCCGATTTATGGTAAAAAAGTTGCCGAAGAAGTAGCCTCTGGAAATTATGATCTCGGTATCTTAATTTGCGGCACCGGAATAGGTATTTCAATTTCTGCTAATAAAGTTAAGGGCATCAGAGCCGTCGCATGCAGCGATCCATATTCCGCAGAGTTGTCCAAGCGGCATAACAACACAAATATTTTGGCTTTCGGATCACGAGTTGTGGGCAGCGAATTGGCAAAAATGATTGTAAAGGTGTGGTTAGATGCAAAGTTTGAAAGCGGCCGCCATCAGCGCCGCATCGATGAAATAAGCGATATTGAAAATAATGATGAAATAGATTTTGAAAAGAATGTTAAAGCAGGAGAAAAGTAATACAATTTTATATAAGCAGGCGTCAAAAGGCTATCCTTTACGGGTAGCCTTTTTTTGACTGTTTCCATTTCATCGTGTTTCATTTGATATTTCGTCAATTCTACGTTCTTCAATAGATTCACCACTATGCAAAATCTGTCTCAAGACGACTCTGGTCGCGCATTTTAGAAAAAGCATTCAGGGCGCTAGATTGCAATAATAAATTAGCCAATTTGTACATCCGGCCCAATTTTCCATTGAAACATTTTCCTTACATAATTATCCAAATTAAGCACCATGTGTTATTCAAGAATACAGCCTGATTGTTGAATAGAATGGTTTACCAACTTTACTGTTTGTAATCGACTTTTTTGTCACTTAACACCTTAAAGATGCCCGTATCAGTTATTGAGCTATCGTTTCTCGTTGGCGAAATAATCTAATATTGCTGACTCTCACGAAAAACCTCATTTACTTGTGGTACGGTTCTCCCCTCATTATCTTGAACGCCCGGTATATCTGTTCAACCAGGATCAAGCGCATCAGTTGATGGGGAAAAGTAAATTTTGAAAAGGAGAGCTGGAAATCGGCGCGGCGCAGCACGGCGTCGCTCAGTCCGTTTGACCCGCCGATGATAAAGGCGATATCGCTTTGCCCGTAGGTGGCCAGTTCCCTGATTTTCTCGGCAAAGGCTTCCGACGGCATCTGCTTCCCATGAATGGCCAGCACGATGGCGTAGGAGCTGTCCGGCAATTTTTTTAACAGCCGCTCGCCTTCCGCCGTCTTGACTTGTTCGATCTCCGCTTCCGACAGGCTTTCCGGCGCTTTTTCGTCGGCGACTTCGACAATCGACACATTCGCGTACGGACGCAGGCGCTTGATGTATTCCTCAATTCCTTGTTTAAAGTATTTTTCTTTCAGTTTTCCTACACATAAAATTTCGATATTCACAGCTTATCCCATCCTTATACATAAGTTATACACAGAACTTATGCACATATCCACAAGGGCTGTCCACATTCGGTATGCAAGCATGCGTTTGCCACCATATCTATACCTTGAAAAAAGATGTTTTCCCCGAATGTGGATAACCCATCAATCCGTACTTCGTATTTTTCCCATTTTTGTGTCAATCCGACAAACCGGACCTTTTCTCAAACCCCTAATAGATACCTGCATAGGTGTTCCGACCGCGTTCCTTAAGCATATTCAGACGCATCCGCACGCAACTGCCCCATGATATCGCTTTGGCTAATTTTCATTTTATCATAGAGAATGCTGAAACTTTTTTCAATTGTGCACAGCTTTTCCCCATATGTGGATAATTTGTGCATAACTTTTCCATTCTGTGCACAGGTTGTCCCCCAAACGCATTTTCTTCAAGAAAAACTTGACGAAGCAAAGTCTTTGATGACGGTCTGAGCCTTAGTTTTTCTTGTACTAGACACCTCTAATCTTTTATTCTTTCTTAACTTGTGCAAAAAAACAAGCGCAGAGATCTCGAAGATCCCTGCGTCTGTTTTCTAAACCTTTATGAGAATGTTGTGCTTCCAAGAGTCAGATTCGACGTTGAAGCCTTTCCCATTCTATAGTATTTGATCTGTACGGTCTGGCCGGCATGAAGATTGTTATACATGTAGGTGGAAAATGAAAGATAACTGCTGATTTTATATCCATTGATTTCCGTGATGACATCGCCCGCCTGAAGCCCGCTCTTTGCGGCCGGGCTTCCATTCTGAACGTCCGTGACGACAAGGCCCGACGTTACGGAATTTGGAAGCTGGAGCTGGCTGATCTGATCCTGCGGCACCATGGAAAGATCGACAATGCTGACGCCGAGCATCGGCCGCTGGATCTTGCTACCGCTCTCCAGTTTGCTGATGACCGGCTTGGCTACATTGATCGGTATCGCGAATCCGATGCCTTCAACGACACCTTGCGAATTTGACGATGTAATTTTCGACGAGTTGATACCAATAACCTGTCCGGCGATATTGACCAGCGCGCCGCCGCTGTTTCCCGGATTGATCGCCGCATCTGTCTGCAGCACCTGGGCTTCAACCGTCGCGTTGTTGCTCTGGACCGGAATCGTCCGGTTGGTAGAACTGATAATGCCTTCTGTCACCGAACCGGAGAAACCGAGCGGATTGCCGATAGCGATGGCCGGTTCCCCGCGCTTCAAGCTTAATGAATTGCCGAACTGAGCAATGGTCTTAACATCGGAGGAAGGTATTTTGAGAACAGCAAGATCATAGAGTGAATCGGTCCCAAGAACCGTAGCCTGCACTTTCGTATTATCGGTGAGCCTGACTTCGACTTTTCCTGCACCCGCCACAACGTGATCATTCGTTACGACATAAGCGGAAGAGCCGAGGACTTTATATATAATGCCTGACCCAATTCCCGACTCGGTGTACTGGTTATCGAAAAAGTTCGCCTTCTGGAGATTGATCACGGCCACAACCGCAGGTGAAACCTTGGCTACCGCATCCGTGACCGCTGTATTCACATTCACATTGACATCCCGTGTTAGTGTCGGACTGGCAACATTGCTCGTTGACTGGCTTCCGGTTGTCACAGAATAAGGGAGCACGCCTAGGCTGGATAAGATTGGAGCGAAAATCAGAAAACAGACAATACCGACGATGGCTCCGATGAATCCGGCGAAGAACCAGCCTCCGCGCCCCCGCCTTTTCTCCGAATGGTTCGGTGCGGGATCCGATGCCGGCGGATTTTCTATACGATTGTCATCGTAATATCCCATACACTATTCCTCCTCTTCGTTTCGATTTTCTTGATCCCAACAGACGCGATGTTCCGGACAAGGGACCTGCCTGTAATCTTAATGTACCACCGATGTTTTTCCCGATAAAAATTATGTGACAATTTATATAACCATCGAAAAAAGCTCAAAAATTCTGTTTGAAAAGAGAAAAATGAAAACCGGAATCCCGTGATCATGCAAGTATTACCCATCTTAAAATCTGGCGACCCGTCATGTCCGAAGTTCGAATCGCTCTATATGTACAGGGTTTCCCCAAGTTTCTTCTGTTAAACCTTAAATCGCCGTCAGCTGTGTCGCGTGTTCCGGATCGGTATCGAAAAGCCCGATATCCCGCCCGATTTTCAGGCCGCTGCCTTCAAGCCGCTGGCCAACGCTCAGACGCGCAAGTTCTTTCATATTATTATCCTTGCTCAGGTGGGCAAGAAAGATTTTTTTTGTTCGATTTCCGAGAACCTCAGCCAGCGCGAGCCCCGATTCCTCGTTGGAGATATGGCCGGTATCCCCGAGAATCCTTCGCTTGACGCTCCACGGATATCTGCCCATCATCAGCATCTCTGTGTCGTGGTTGGCCTCAATGATATACGCGTCCGAGTCCCGGATCATTCCCTTGATTTGCCCGGAAACGTAACCGAGATCAGTCAGCAGCGTCAGCTTTCTTTCCTGTTCATGGATCACGAAAAACATCGGATCGGCCGCATCATGAGAGACGGAGAACGATTCGATATCGAGTCCTCCGAAACTGCGCTGGGTGTTCGCCTGAAAGACAAATTTCTGATCCGTCGGAATTTCACCGACAACCGGGGACATCGCCTGCCACGTCTTCTCATTGGCGTACACCGGTGTCTGAAAACGACGCGCGAAGACACCCAGTCCCCTTATATGATCGCTATGCTCGTGCGTCACAAGAATAGCGCTGATATCTTCGGGCTTGCGGCCGATCTGGCCGAGCAGTTCAACCATCTTCTTCCCGCTCAGACCGCAGTCTATCAGGAGGCGCTGCCCCTCCGTTTCAAGATAGAGCGCATTTCCTGTACTGCCGCTCGCCAGAACGCTGTAGTGCAAAACCATGATCTCCCACTCCCTGACAAAAAATTAGAAATTGGCCGACGGCCGGATCACAATCAAGAATTGGACCGGACGGCCTGTCTCTGTTTTGCCTTCTTTTTCCGGCATTTAAAGTCAAACTTGGCGAAGCCAAGCCCCTGGCGCAGGCGAAGCCTTAGTTGCGGGGGCCAGGACGGCCTAATGCCGAACATGCCGCAGGACGCGGCGATCTGTTCGGTCGCTTACACTATAATCCTTAAAATTTTTATACTTATAGTGTAAAAAATGCCGCAATCGCCTTCCAGGCGTCAGTTAAGCGACTGGACCGTTCCGGAGACGGCATTAACAAAAAATTCACTTGTGCTTTTGTCTTTCTTGACAACGATATGCCAGGCCGGGACGAAAATCAGCGGATCGGAACCCGTGTCTCCAATAAGATTCACATAGCCCAGTTCCACAACTTTGATCTGCGGATGCTCGGACCCCGGCAAATCATTCGCGGCCGCCAGATTGTTGATTGCCGTCTCCGCGGTGATCACGCCTACGCGACTGGTCTGTTTAAAATTGAAATAGCTCTGCCGGTAGCCAGTGATCTGATTGTTGCTTACCGCAAAATCGAGCATTGGAATGTTGCTCCGGCTGCTGATAAAAACCGGCCGATTGTTGAAAAGCTGAACAAAGTTCGCGTCCCCCTTTTTGGAACCCGACTGCCATAACGCAAAATCCTGCCCCTGATAAACCATGTTCAGCAGGTTTTTTTGAAAGTTCGCATTCTCCATCGACACTGTGGTTGGACCGCTGAACACGCTGTGCAGCAGCAACCCGCCGTTTTCAATACTGATTTTCTGTCTGACCATTCCCCTTCCGGGATCCATCAGCGCGGAAACGTTCGCCTTTTCATTGGAAAAATCGACCCGGCTGCCGCGGAGAAAAGTGGCATCCTGAGGCGTCGGCGGGAGTACTGTCTGCAGTTTGACGCTGCCGTTCTGCAGGACATTCGCCGCCTGCCCGTCGGTGAGCCCTCCGATGCTCTCCGCCTGCTGTCTCTGATACAGTTCAAAGACAAGAAAGGCATCCAGCAAAAAGAAGCAAATGATGAAGATCGATTTGGTTTTGCTCCAGTTCATGGTGTCCCCCCTCTTTGATTCAGAGAATGCTGCGGCAGGGTGGCATCGGTTACCGAATACCAGCGATTGTCCATTTTGTAAAACCAATCGGGTGTCAGATTCAGTGAATGGTCTCTTCCGCCCTGCGGAGTATTCAGCCTGTAGCCGATGGACAGATCCTCTATATTTTTGACTGGTATCGACGCCTGCCGCAGCTTTTGCAGCGTATCCGTTCCGGAGTCCAGAGTGACACTGACTTGGGCATCGATCAGATTAAGATTGAGCAGCGTTCTGTTCATCGTGTTCAGTTCTCCGTTTCTCCAAGTTAATTCCATCGTCGGCAAATACGTGTTCGGATAGTATTCTGTATTATAGGCCATGTAATTGCCGACCTGAATGCGGAATTCCGCGCCGGCCGGCTGGCCTTTTCCAGGTGAAATCAGGCCGTCGTACGTGTAATTGTTGGTCCATCCGCTAAAATTGTTGATAAAATCGATGCTGTGGATAATCGGATCAAACACACCCTGCGCGCTTCCGCTGATGCCCGGATTGACGTACTGCAGTATGCTGCCCGTCTTTTCCAGCTGCCTTGTTCCATCGGAATAGATTGTCTTCCCTCTTGTATAAAAGACGTTATCGGGATCGTTGAACAGAACCGGGATAAACTCGTCAATCGGCAGTTCTTCATAGTAGGTCATTATGCTGCTGATACTGGTTGTCCCAAGCGGTAGATAAACCGTTTTGTTTTTTAGCTGCTGCTTGCCGTACGGCTGCAGCTCGGTTTTTTCCACCGCATTTTTAAGATCGTTCATGGTCAAGTGGCCGGCTGTGGCGTAGAACGCGTCCTTTCCTTGCTCAGAGCGGAAGACAGCCGTTACTACCCGGCCGTCATCGGATGAAGCATAAACTTCCACACGGTCCACAAGTGTGTATGTTGTCAGCGAGGGATCCAACCGGTCGAAATGAAACACTCTCTGCAGAGCATCAAGCGTCAGCGGGGCGGGAAAAATCAGTTCATAGGAAACGCTGCCCGTGCGTCTCGGGGCGCTCTTTATACCAGCTGGAGAGACATTGGTGAAAGCGGCCTTTTGAAAAAGGCTGTACACATTCATAACCAGAGTGTTGTCCGTTTGGCCAAATGTCTCATTATTCACGTGCTGAAGAACAAGCGAGGGTCGGACCACATCCGGAATACTTTGAGACTGGGCGATGGCGACGGGTTTCACGGATTCGGAAGGTCCCTTGTAATTTTCATAGTCTGTTTTATAAAACCAAATATTCCAGGTCATGGCGACACTGGCAAGCACAAGGGCACTGAGCAGAATGGTCTTGAACGCTTCATGATTCATGTCAGACTTCCTCCCGGTCAAGCGGAAGAATGAAGTGAATCGTTGTTCCTCTGTTCCACTCGCTCTCCGCCCAGATATCTCCGCCCTGCGCTTCAATCATTTCCTTGGCAATGGCAAGGCCCAACCCTGTCCCGCCAAGTTTTCTTGAACGCGCTCTATCAACCCGGTAGAAACGGTTGAACACTTTGGCCAGATTTTCCTTCGGAATGCCAACACCCTGATCGCTGATCATCGTGCGGATCTTCTGCCCCTTCCTTATCACCCTGAACGTAATCAATCCCCCTTCCGGAGAGTACTTCATCGCATTTGAAAGAATATTGTCAATAACCTGGGTCAGTTTGTCACGGTCAACTTGGACATAAAATGTCCCTTCTGGGAGTTTGCGGACAAACTGGATGTTCTGTTTCTTCGACATTTCAAAGCGATCGATGATCCGGTCGCAGAAAGCCACATAGTCGGTCCGCTGCAGGTTGATTTTATAATCTTTTGTATCAAGCCGCGACAGCTGCAGCAGATCGTTTACAAGACGGATCATTCGTTCCGTTTCCATTTGCGTCACATCGAGAAATTTCGTCGCCAGTTGCGGATCGCTCACCGCACCATCCTGAAGTGCTTCAAGGTAGCTTTTCATCGTGGTGAGAGGCGTGCGCAGTTCATGTGAGACATTGGCTACGAATTCACGCCGCTCCATGTCCACTTGTTCCTGTTCCGTCACATCATGAATCACAGCAATCAGCCCGTTTACCGCACCATTTTCCTTTTTGACCACTGAGAAATTGGCTCTGAGTAAAACGGTCTGTTCGTCATTGCTGAAATCGAGCATGATTGAATCAGTCATTCCGTAAAGATCCATGATTTTGTAGTTTTTGCGGATCTTGAGCAGGTCAAGAAGCGAATTTCCGGTGACATCGTGCCGATAAACGTCGAGCAGCTCTTCCGCCCGATTATTCATCAGGATCACATTCCCCTTCCGATCCGTAGCAACAACACCGTCCGTCATGTAAGTCAGAACGGACTTCAGCTTACGCCGTTCAGATTCAGTTGTGGCGGTCGCATCCCGCAATTTTTTGGTCATGTTATTAAAGGAAGCGGCCAGCTGTCCGATTTCATCCTTCTCGACCATCTCCACCTTCCGCGTGAAATTCCCATGTGAAACCGCAAGAACCTGCCGCTGCATCTGTACTAGCGGCTTCGTAATCGTCCGCGCAAGAAAAAAGGCGAGCACTGCCGTCACAAGAAGCGAGAAGATCGTCGCGGTCGCGAGTATCTGGTTGATTGTCCGCAGCTGTGCATAAACGCCTTCAAACGTTTTCTCCACATAGAGAATTCCATACTTCTGGTTATTGACCCGGATCGGTGCTGTCACGATATCCACCCGTTCTCCGGAGTTTCGATCCGTCCGCCGGTACCGATTGACTTCGTTCGATGATAAAACGTCGCGCATGATTAATTCGTTTGTTGTTCGTTCTCCGATCACGCTCGAATGCTTGTCGTCCGCTGCAATGATAACCCCGTTGCTATCAATGACTTCCATTTCCCGGATGCCGCTGTCGACTCCGGAAAGCTGGTTTTTTACCTGCTTGGCCACATTATTCGGATTGCTGTTGTTTGTTTCTCTTGCCTCCCGGATCGCTTCGCCGATATTATAGGCCATGATTTTGCTCTGGCTGATCAGGGCGTTTTCAAAATTGTCCAGTGAATAGGTCTTCAGACGATCGGTAAAGAAAACACCGATCAGCTGCATCGCGAGCAGGATGAGCAATGCATAAATAATAACGAATTTAAACTGAATCGATTTAAAAAAACCGACTTTCTTCATTCCGCCGGCTCCTGGTTCGGCACTTTCAGGTAATAACCGACTCCGCGCCGCGTAATAAGCCAGGCCGGCCTGCTTGGGTTATCTTCAATTTTCTCGCGCAGGCGGCGCACGGTCACGTCAACGGTCCGGACGTCGCCGAAATAATCATAGCCCCAGACCGTTTGAAGCAGGTTTTCCCGGGTCATAACCTGACCAATATGGTCGGCCAGATAGTGGAGCAGCTCAAACTCGCGATGCGTCAGCTCAATCATTTTGCCGCGCTTGGTGACGACATAGGCGTCCAGATGAATCACGAGATCGCCGATTTCAATGTCGTTTTCCTTATTTTTCTCATCCTCGGGCGCCTCCTGCCTGTGACGGCGGAGATTTGCCTTGACTCTGGCAATCAGCTCCCTGTTGCTGAACGGTTTTGTTACGTAATCATCCGCACCCATTTCCAGTCCGAGTACCTTGTCAATTTCCGAATCTTTTGCCGTCAGCATGATAATCGGCATATTGTGTGTCTTGCGGATTTCCCGACAGACTTCCATACCGTCCTTGATCGGCAGCATCACATCGAGCAAAACCATGTCCGGATTTTCCTCTTCCACTTTTTTCAAAGCTTCTTCCCCGTCATAGGCACATACGACCTCATAGCCCTCCTTTTCCAAATTGAATTGCAATATATCCGCTATCGGCTGTTCATCGTCTACAACTAAAATCTTGCTGTCCATATGAGGTTGCCCCCTCGTGAATCTTTCTGTTTTTTTATGCTCACATCCGCTAAAATAAATGGAATGTGAGTATCGCTATTTGAAAGGCTTGCAGCCAGTTCCGCCGCTTCTTTCCATAAAGCAGTCGGGAAGCTGACCGAATGCCTGACAAAAGATCAAGTTTCATCTCATTTTACCATAAGAGCAATTACTCTGTCATAAATACACAAAACCCCTGGATCGTTCATCCAAGGGTTTGCCGCTTTGGCTTATTAAAATTGCAAACAATACGCTGTACTAAAAGCGCGTTCCACAGCAAAAAGCATGGCTCGAGGCGGAATCGAACCACCGACACGAGGATTTTCAGTCCTCTGCTCTACCGACTGAGCTATCGAGCCATATGTAATGGCGGATCCGAGCGGACTTGAACCGCCGATCTCCTGCGTGACAGGCAGGCATGTTAACCACTACACCACGGATCCATTGGTTGCGGGGGCAGGATTTGAACCTGCGGCCTTCGGGTTATGAGCCCGACGAGCTACCAGACTGCTCCACCCCGCGATAATTATAAAATTTTCCAACCGCTGTTTATTCTGAATACACCTGTCAATCGTACTTCCTTTTTGCGGCACAGACAATATTGTACCATCAATGAAAGAGAATAGCAACTCTTTTTCAGAAAATCACTTAGGAAAACCGCTCATGCTTTTTTGATCAGAGTCATTCTCAACCGCCGGATAGTCCGCTTCATCTGCAATTTTCCTGAATTTCCGGAGCGGGTTTCTCTGCACTCAAAAAACCGGCCTGGAAACAAAATGGCTGTTTCCGGCCGGTTGTATCCAACTCACACAATTCCTGTTCCGTCGATCAGGCAAAGACGCTGCGCACCTCAATCGTCTGTTTCCGGTCGGGACCGACTGAGAACAATGAAAGCGGAGCGCCGGTCAGCTGTGAAATGCGCTCCATGTAGTGGCGGGCATTCTGCGGCAGATCCGAGAGAGAATGCGCCTTCGTAATGTCTTCGGTCCAGCCGGGCATTTCTTCATATACCGGGCTGCACTCAGCCAGTATGTTCAGGCTGGCAGGAAATTCTTCGATCACCCTGCCCCGGTATTCATAGGCTTTGCAGATTTTCACCGTTTCAAGGCCGGTCAGAACATCGATGCAGTTCAGTGAAAGATCGGTCAGACCGCTCACACGGCGTGAGTGGCGGACCACAACACTGTCGAACCAGCCGACCCGGCGCGGACGTCCGGTGACCGTTCCATATTCATGGCCGGTTTCGCGGATCCGGTCGCCGATCTCATTGTTCAGCTCGGTTGGAAACGGGCCGTCGCCCACACGCGTCGTGTAGGATTTTGCGCAGCCGACAACATGGTTGATTTTCGTAGGACCGACACCCGCGCCGATCGTTACTCCTCCGGCGACCGGGTTGGATGAAGTGACAAAAGGATAGGTCCCCTGATCAATATCAAGCATACAGCCTTGGGCTCCTTCAAAGAGCACACGTTTCCCTGCATCCAGCGCATCATTCAGCACAACCGACGTGTCGCACACCAGGTGGCGCACACGTTCGCCGTAGGCAAGATATTCGCCGTAGATGTCATTGATATCGAATCCCGCGCTGTCATACATTTTTTCAAGAAGGCGGTTCTTTTCAGCCAAATTTTTTGTCAGTTTTTTCTTAAATGTTTCCGGTTCAAGGAGGTCGGCCATCCGGATCCCGATTCTTGCCGCCTTATCCATATACGCGGGACCGATCCCTTTCTGCGTTGTACCGATCTTCGATGCGCCCTTTCTCTCTTCCTCAAGCATATCCAGCTTCAGATGATAGGGGAGAACGACATGCGCACGGCTGCTGATCCGCAGATTATCCGTATTAATGCCCTGCTCTTTCATGTAATCCAGTTCCCTGCACAGCGATTTCGGGTTTATGACCATCCCGTTGCCGAGCACGCAGATTTTATTATCATAAAGAATACCGGAGGGCATGAGCTGCAGTTTATATTTTTTTTCATTCCAGACAATCGTATGGCCTGCATTATCTCCACCCTGATAACGGGAAACAACCTCCGAGTTCTCAGAAAGATAATCTGTGATTTTGCCTTTTCCTTCATCGCCCCACTGGGCACCTACTACAACAACAGAAGACATGTGTGTAGCCCCCTAATCATTTTTTCACTCAAGCCACCTTTAAGTCTAACAGGTTTTCGTTTAAAAAGTCAACGAAAAACCGAACATTCAGTTACAGGAGATTATTTTTCGTTCGGATTTAAAAACGCCCGTCGTGATAGAGCTCGGAGGGATCCGCCGGGCTTTACGTACCTGGGGGCATATCTTCTTCCCGATGTTTCCGGTCAATATTGACAAATTTATTGTATTCCTTGATAAAGGCCAGTTCGACCGTACCCACGGGTCCGTTACGCTGCTTAGCAATGATAATTTCAATAATGTTCTGTTTTTCACTTTCTTTGTCGTAATAATCGTCGCGATACAGGAAAGCCACAACATCGGCATCCTGTTCAATACTGCCTGATTCACGAATATCACTCATCATTGGACGCTTGTCCTGTCTGGATTCAACTCCGCGCGAAAGCTGCGACAGCGCAATGACCGGAACATCCAGTTCACGTGCCATGGCCTTCAGCGTTCTGGAGATCTCGGAGACTTCCTGCTGCCGGTTTTCCTGGCGGCGCTGGCCGCCTGATCCCAAAATCAGCTGCAGGTAGTCGATAATGACCATATCCAGGCCTTTTTCCTGTTTTAATCTTCGGCATTTCGCCCGAATATCATTCACTCTGATTCCCGGAGAATCGTCAATATAGATGCCCGCCCGTGACAGGCTGCCCATGGCCATCGTCAGTTTCTGCCAGTCGTCGTCTTCGAGCCGTCCGGTACGCAGCTTCTGGGCATCGATGTTGCCTTCCGCGCACAACATACGCATGGCCAGCTGCCTGGCGCCCATTTCAAGACTGAAAATCGCGACGTTGGCGTCATTTTTCGTGGCCACATTTTGAGCGATGTTGAGAGCAAACGCTGTTTTTCCCACGGAAGGCCTCGCTGCGACAATGATCAGATCACTTTTCTGAAAGCCGGCCGTCATCCGGTCAAGTTCCATGAATCCGGTCGCCGTCCCGGTGACGTCGCCTTCCCGGTTCTGAAGCATTTCGATATTGTCGTATGTTTCAATTAAAACGTCTTTAATTGACCGGAACTCACTTGTCCGCTTTCTCTCGGCGACTTCAAGAATCTCTCTTTCAGCATCGTCAAGTATGCTTTCTACTTCGTCTTCACGTGTATAACCTTCGGAGACGATATTGGTTGCCGTGCGAATCAGCCGGCGAAGCAGGGCCTTTTCTGTAACGATGTTACAGTAATATTCGATATTGGCCGCGGTCGGCGCCGAACCGGCAAGATCCGAAAGATAGGAAACACCGCCGATCTCTTCCAGATGTCTGGCGGACTGAAGGGCGGCCGTTACGGTCACGACATCGACCGGCTCATTCCGCTCCGACAGATCCAGCATCGCGGAAAAGATCAGCTGATGGCTTGTACGGTAAAAATCTTCGGGTATGAGCATTTCCGACGCCGTAATCACTGCTGACGGTTCAAGGAAAACCGCCCCGAGAACGGCCTGCTCGGCTTCCGTATTGTGCGGGGGTGTGCGATCCGCAAATAAGTCACTCATGCTGTTATCCCCTTATTTATACTGATTGAACGGCCCGTGCTGAACATCAGCCAATGTCTGCCCGGGCGGACAGTTGCCGGAAAAAACCTCTGAAACTGACGATACGCTCCGCACGCCGCTCACTCTTCCGTAACATGCACTTTCACTTTGGCCATGACCTGCGGGTGCAGTTTAAGAGGCACATCCGTAAATCCGAGAGTGCGTATCGGTTCGGGCAGTTCAATTTTCCGTTTATCGACCGAGATATTCTGCTTCTGAAAAGCCTGCGCAATCTGTTTGCTTGTAATGGAACCGAACAGACGCCCGCCTTCCCCGGATTTTGCCTTCAGTTCAATCGTTATATTTTCTATTTTGTTTTTGAGCGCCTCAGCCTCCCGGCGCTCCTCTTCTTCATGTTCCATTTGTTTCTTTTTTTTGGTATCCAGCTGTTTCAGGCTGCTCTTATTAGCCGGAACAGCCATGTTTTTTGGAAATAGATAATTCCGGGCATAACCTTCGGAAACTTCTTTGACTTCTCCTTCACTGCCCTTGCCTTTTACATCTTTGATAAAAATAACTTTCATCAGGACAAACCTCCCTCAAAATAACTGTCGATTGCCGCTCTGACCTGTTCCGCAGCGTCGCCGACCGTCGTATCCTTCATCTGAGTGGCCGCGTTATTCAGATGTCCGCCGCCGCCGATGCTTTCCATGATGATCTGGACATTCACGTCGCCCAGAGATCTTGCGCTGATGCCGACCTGCCCGTCATCCCGCAGACCGATCACAAAAGATGTCCTGATCCCTTCCAGCGTCAGCAGCGTGTCGGCTGTCTGGGCTAGCAGCACTTGATCATACTGCTTTTCTTCTTCGCCGACAACGATAGCGATATTGGACCGATAAATTTTGGCCCTGCGAATGAGTTCGGCACGCTGGTTGAATTGCTCCAGGTCGTCGCTTAAAAATTTCTGGATGAGAATCGTATCCGCTCCGTGCGCCCGCAGATAAGACGCTGCATCGAAGGTACGGAAACCGGTTCGGAGTGTGAAGTTCTTCGTGTCTACCGCTATACCGCCCAGCATCGCCGTCGCTTCAATGACATTAAGCGGGCGCTCATTGGGCTGGTATTCCAACAATTCCGTGACCAGTTCAGACGTTGACGATGCATAGGGCTCCATATAAACGAGTACAGGATCCTTAATGAATTCCTCCGCCCGCCGGTGGTGATCAATCACGACAACACGAATCGCACTTTCCAGAAGCTGCGGATCGACAACCATGGACGGACGATGAGTGTCCACAACAACAAGCAATGTCCGTCTCGTTGCCTGCCCGTGGGCCTCATCAGCGGAAATAAAGTTGGACCAAAGGTTGCGGTCCCTTTGAAGTTCATCGATCAGTCTGGACACACCGGTCACATTTTGCTCCCGATCAAGGATAATTTTCGCGCTGCGCCCATTGGCGTGAGCGATTTTCAGCACACCGATACATGCTCCCATGGAATCAAGATCAGGTACTCTGTGTCCCATAATCATCACCTGGTCGCTCTCCAGCATCAGCTCCGATAAAGCGTGCGAAATAACCCGCGCCCGGACACGCGTTCTTTTCTCAACAGGATTGGATTTCCCGCCGTAAAATTTCACATCTCCGTCCGGTCGTTTGATGACTGCCTGATCGCCGCCGCGCCCCAGTCCGAGATCAAGCGCAGACTGCGCGTAGGAGCCCAGATCTTCAAGAATCGGCGTTCCCGCCCCGACGCCGATGCTGAGCGTCAGCGGAATATGGCTGAGCGGGACTGTTTTCTCCCTCACCTTGTCGAGAATAGAAAAATGCTCCTCTTCGATCATGGTCAACCGTTTTTCATTCAGCACCGCGAGAAAGCGGTCAGATGCAGTCCGCCGCAAAAAAATGCCGTGATCCGATGCCCATTTCTTGATAATCGACGTTGTCTCATTGTTAATTGTACTCCGGATCTGATCTTCAAGACCTTCGGTCACTTCTTTGTAATTGTCCAGGAAAATGAGGGCAATGACCGTCTTTTCATTGAAGTATCTTTTTTTAATCTCCAGAATATCCGTGATGTCGGTAAAATAGAGCAGCCTTTCCGGTCTTTTCAAGCGTACACGGTATTGCCGTTCGCGGATTGTGATGATTGACGATTCTTTATCCGACGAGATGAGGTCCGCCAGCTCTTTGGAAATCTCGTTCACGTACTTTCCAACGTTTGTTTCTTCATCTCCGGCAATTTTATTGAGGTACGGATTGCACCATTCGATTCGTTCGGATTTGTCGTAAAGAATAATCCCGATCGGCATCTGGAGCAGCACTTCGTCCCCGACTTTTTTAATACGATAGGAAAGCCCTGCAATGTATTCGATCAGTTCTTTATTAAATTGAGCCTCATTGAACACGAACCATACAGCAAAAAGAGCCAAGAGTACCAGCCCTGCCAGAGCCAGCATCCAATTCAGAAACGCGATAAAAATAAGAAAGAGGAGGCACAGCAACCCCAGAACAACGAGCTGGTCGCTGCGCCATCGATGTTTAAATCGGTTTGCCAACTTTTTCAGCTCCCACGGCCGAATTTGCCTTTTTAAGGCGGTACAAAAGTTTCCGCACGATCCCGGCGGATCCCGCTGCCATTTGCCCTCGCCGCCTTTTTTAAGGACATATCCGTGAGCATGCTTCCGAAAATATATGGTGTGTCCGGCAGGTCCGGAAATGATGCCTGATTCCACACCAGGACGCCTCTCGCATGCTATAAATCCGGACGGACGGCGGCCCGCTTCACCGTTCACTATATTCCAGAAAGAGGATATTAGAAAACTTGGCGAAGCGGGGCCTTTGGCGCAGGCTGAGCCTTAGTTGCCCTTACACTATAATCCTTAAAATTTTTTTACTCTCCTATAGTGAAAAAAGAAACCGGGTCCTGGTTAAATGCCAGTCTTTTACAGGATCCGCCGGATCCACGTTTTTTATAGCCTCTGTTTTCGTATGACTATGCACGGATATTGAAACCTAAGTCAATTATACTCAATATTCCTGACGATTGCAGTAAATAGCTGTAAATATGATTGCATCGGCATTGCCTGTCTTTACATTATCGACGATTATCCTGAAGGCAATCCTGTTCGATTATAATATAAAAACATGCACGAATGGAAGAGTAAGCGATTGTTGCAATGGCATTAATAAAGGTGTAAAATTCAATTTGATAGTTGTTTGTTAAGAAAGCGTTTTAAATCGACTGATGGTGCCCAAATTCTTCTTACTGTATGTTTAACGAGGTAAGGGAGAAAACGGATTGGATTTTCCCCATGTTCATTTACCGACTGTTTGAACGGTCTTTAAAAGAATGGGGTCTTTTTCGCATTGATTCTTTTTAGTGCTGCTTTTCGTTTGAAGTGCCATTCAGGGAGCTGGTGCAGATCATGACTGCTATTACTACACGAACAGCCTTGAAGCACAAAGATCCGGAAAACCGGCTGATCGCCTGTTCAAACAGACGGGGGGCTGGCAGGCTTTTACCGAACCCGGTGTGTTGTCCGGCTGATTTCCTTAAAATAACCCGTTCTTTTTCTTTCGGGGGTCCAGTAAAAAATAATAATATCCGTTCAAAAAGACGATCCTCTTCCGGATTGTCTTTTCTGTTTATTAATTTTCCTCAAGCAAACAATTTAAGGGGGGTGAATCTTTATGGCCCGTGAAAATCCGAAAGCGCTGAAGGCAGCCTGGATCAGCCTGATCAGCAATTTTTCGCTGACACTGATCAAAATCGTCTGCGGGATGTTCTTTCACAGCACCGCGCTTATCGCGGACGGCGTGCATAACGGAGGGGATGTTATCGGCTCAATTGCCGCGATTGGCTCGATGAAGCTTTCCAATCATCCGGCTGACAGAGATCACCCCTATGGCCACGGGAAGGCGGAGGATGTCTCCAGCGCTTTTATTGCGATCATTTTAATCGCTGCAGCCTTATTTCTCATTTATGACGCAGTTAAGGCGCTTCTAACACCCGTTTCCTCAGTCGGTGCCTGGGCGCTTTTGGCGGCTGTTGTTTCTACAGTATGGAAATGGATTCTCTATATCTATACCTACAAGGCGGCTGACAAATACCGCAGCAAAAGCCTTCACGCGACTGCAACAGATCACCTTGCCGATATCTTTGCTTCATGTGCTGCAGCAATCGGACTCGGTATCGGATGGGCCGGGAATTTGCTTAATATCCCCGGTGCCCATTTCGGCGATCCGGTTGCGGGTATTGTCGTCTCCGTTCTGGTGCTGAGAATTGCTATTACCATGATCATAAAATCGACCAATGTCCTCATGGAAAGCAGTGTCCCTGAGGATAAACAGGAAGAATACCGGGAAGTGTTTCTCTCTTTTTCGGAAGTGAAGAAAATCGACATTTTACGTGCTCGCGAACAGGGCAATGCGGTATTAATCGATGCGCAGATCAGGCTGCCTGCCTCGCTCACCATTCAGCAAGGTGACGATATCACAGAGGAAATCAGGCAGCGAATGATGCGCAAGTATCCCTATGTCGATGAAGTTTTGATTCATATCAATCCCTGGTATGAGGGACGGGAGATTATCGAACCGGATTCCGTTCCTGATTTGAAAAAATAATGACGGTTTATTCATTATCCTTTATAGTATAAGTGAATGAACGGCAAGCGAATGCAGGCAACCATCCTATTTTTTGAGGTGAACAAAATGTCAGTTGCGTCAGTGGAAAGTACGGCCATTGCGTTGAATGTCGGGGATCAGGCTTTCGGTCTCCTGATCGGAGAGATCCATGAGTTTATAGAGCCGATACATGCCGCAAAGGTCCCCATGACCCACCCTTACTTTTTGGGCTTGATTTCATTGAGAGGAAAAGTTTTGCCGTTAATTAATCTGGCAGGCGTCTTTCATGCCGACCACAACCCTTTTCCTCTGGAAGACGAAAAATATGTGATCTGCGGCACCGAGGATGAACGAATAGCACTTGATATTCATTCTGTCGGAGAGCCCTTTACCTTTCATTCCGAGAATCTTGTCCCGGTGAACGATGAGAAGAATATTATTGCAGCCAAACTTAGGTTAGAAAACCGGGAACTTCCCTTACTCAATATCGGGAAGCTTATAGCCCTGACGAAATCGCTGAACAGCCTTGAACGGGACCGAATCGATTTTTCATCGTAATCATTGACTCATTCCTTTTATGCGGCTATACTGATCTGAATTATTCATAGAGAAAAATCAGGAGCATGCTGAGAAAGGAGCCGGCATTTATGGGTATTCATAAATATTTTCAAAGTCTGTCCGACCTGGAAGGCATTTTCCGCTGTCCGGGTGTTTTTAAATATCAGGAACATTCTGTAGCCAGCCATTCTTTCAAAGTGGCGACCATTGCCCAGTTTCTCGCGACGGTTGAGGCGCGGAACGGAAAAACAGTTGACTGGAAAACCATGTACGAGCGGGCTATCAATCATGATTATTCCGAGCTGTTCACCGGCGACATCAAAACTCCCGTCAAATACGCACTTCCGAAACTCCGTGAACTCTTTTCCCAGGTGGAGGGTTCGATGACTCAGGAATTCCTTGACAAAGAGTTCCCGCCTGAATTCAGAAAAGTTTACGAAGAACGGTTCAAGGAAGGCAAAGACAGCACCCTTGAGGGCAAAATTTTGGCCGTTGCCGATAAGATTGATCTGCTGTACGAGGCTTATGGCGAAATACAGAAGGGCAACCCTGAACCGCTTTTCTTCCAGATTTATAAAGAAGCGCTTGCTTCAATTATTAAATTCAAAGATATGGCTTCAGTCCGGTATTTCATGGATGTCATGCTCAATGAAATGATTAATGAAGAGATTACATCACATGCCATTATCAAATCAATCACGAAAAAGCTGCTTTCCGATGGCCCGGCAAACTGATTGATTCAGGTTCTGCTCGGCCGTTCTCCTTGCTTTTAGTGACAAATCTCACTTATTATGAGATTAGGATCATTTTGTATATTAATTATGAAGGGGTTATTTTCTCATGAACGGAGCTCTCAAGGGAACGGATGCCGGCAGTCCGAAGGCCAAAAGCGGCAAAAACTATGCTTCCCTGATCATTTCCGTTGCTGTTATCGCCAATATTATCATTCTGCTGCTGTTTTTCGTACCGGCTATTGGCTATCACGGGAAGGTTGGGTCCGGGGTATATATCCTCCCTAAGCTGAACGCTGTTTTCAACAGCTTTACGTTTATCTTTCTGGTCGCCGCATTGCTTGCCATCCGGAAAAAGAAAATCAATCTGCACCGCGGCTTTATTCTGGCCGCATTTACTTCGACATTGCTTTTTCTATTGTCGTACCTGTCGTTCCACTATCTTGCTCCCCCGCCGCATTACGGGGGTACGGGACTGATCCGTCCGACTTACTTTTTCATTTTGACGACGCACAGTGTTCTGGCAGCCAGTGTTGTTTTCCTCGCGCCGTTTGCCTTGGTTTGGGGATGGACGAATCAGATTGCCAAACATAAGCGTATCGTTCGCTGGACGATGCCGATCTGGCTCTATGTGAGTCTGACTGGTGTGATCGTTTATTTAATGATGGCTCCCTACTATTGATTGGAAAGATTCCTCCGCATCCCTGCCGCACAGCCTTGCTGAATAAAACAAAGCGTTCCCGCAGCCACGAGTGGCGGAAACGCTTTTTGTTTACCGGTCATTTGGCTTCATACAGATAAATCGTCCATGCCGAAGCCGAATTATTGAACGACTTCAGGAAACGCAGCCCGTCCTGGCCGGCATTCATAATCGGTACTGAAGATAAAATGTACTTTCCCCCCAGCTTCTTAAATGCACTCATGTCAAGCTGAAGATGGTGGATTTTTACAGGCGATCCCTTCCAAAATTCATAATTTTTTCCCAGCTCCGCCGTAAAAAGATAGCATCTCCCGCCCCAGCTATCAAAATAACTTTTTATCCCCCTGTTCTTATTAAGCTCTTTGGCAATTATTTTTCTGAACGCGTGCTTATAGGACAGCGGATAAAAATTATTGTAAGTATCCAATGTATAAAAACCGTTATATTGGGCGATGGCCGGGTGAAGGCCGATGCTGGCTACACGATAACTCGATTTCGGTTTTCCGATATAGTCGGCAATGTCTTTGAACTGCTGCACGGCGTAAAACTGTTTGAACGTCGGTTCTCCGTGAAATTCAACTTCCGGATTGTAATAAAAAAGCACGGCAAGCTGCAGCACAAAGCAGATCTTGACAAACAGCCGCCACCTGCTGCCCATCTTCCAAAGAATCGCCGCCCCTGCGGCAAACATGAGATAGATGAACAAAGGATGCAGGTAATGATAGCGGGAAAAATTAAAAGTCGTGAGAATACTGACTCTTTCTTTAAGCGGTACCCATCCTTTATAAAACCAGAACGCGAACCATACAGACAGCAAAATGTTCAGGCCGAGTAGGTAGACAAACCACTTTCTAAGCCGCTTTCCGCCGCTGCCGTTCCGTAACATCTGCCATAAAACCACACCCGTAAAGGGCAGAATGACAAACTCATGAACGGTCATCACCTGATTGTGCCCCAAAATAAAGTTTTCCACCGCCAGTTTGACCGTACTGTATAAGTTGCCGGTCGATTCGAAAAACTCATTGCGGTTCGTCGGCGGACCGGGAAAGAGCAGTGAGGCGACCAGTCTGTATCCCAGCAGCAAGTAAAGTGCAGTCATGAATGCGATGGATCCAAAAAAAGCCGGATTAAACTTTTTTCTTATGATCCAGTCGCGCAGCCAAAGAAACGCCATCGCCGTCAGGAAAAAGAAAAAACCGAGTACAAAGCTTGAGTAGAGCGGCAGCAGAGAAAGCGTGAGCCACTCTCTCCAGGTCCCTTTCCTTGCTCTGATATTCAAAAAAGCCCAGAGCGCGAGCGGCATGCCCAATGTGCTGAGCATACCGGACGGCCAGAACGGTGTCAGCGCAAAGGTCAGAGCGCCAAACACGCGCACCGGATAGGCATCCTCCGACTTGACAAAATAATCCCGGAGTAGCAGGTACATACCAAGAAAGGCAAAGATACAAACAATCGCCTGACTGAGGGCGAAGGCAAGCATTGACGGGAAAAGGGCGTGCAGCCAGACGATTCCGCTGAACTGGGAATCGAGCGCATTTCTCGAAAGCTCTCCATTGATGATTTGCGGAATCCTGGCGTCAACAGGTCCGAACATCTGGCCACTGTGATTAAGTACTTGATACCAGGCAACATTCGAATCCAGATTGTCCTGAACACGTACATGCGCGTTCTCACCAAGTATAAACATTGGGGATAAGTAGACGGCAATCAAAAAAGCGGCCATGATCAGCGCCTTTTTCTCCGGACGTTGCAAGACGGTTTTTCTCCGATTTACAGATTTCATAGGTTGATTCATTGTCACTCACCACTCTGTCCAAGGTCAGACCGGAACCGATATGAACACGGTCATTTTTATTTTCACAGCAAGATTCAAAGACAGGATGATCTCATTTTTCAGAATCCGGGGGGCATTTCGCGGCAGGGTCCTGTCCCTCCGGTCACAACTAGAGCGTTCATTCATGAATTGAAAACTGGGCGAAGCCAGTCTCAGACACCGACTGAGACTTAGTTTTTCTGCTACTGATTTCCGCTAATCTTTCTTTACTTTCTAATTTGTATAATAAAAGAACCGCCATAAAAGATAATTCTTTTACCGCGGTCTTTCATGCTGCTATTGACATGCAAAAAAGCAGGAATCATTCTGTTGTATATGGGAGCAAAGCCATCTGACGCGCGCGTTTGATCGCTCTTGTCAGCTGACGCTGATACTTTGCACTTGTTCCTGTGACACGGCGAGGCAATATTTTCCCGCGTTCAGAAATAAACCGCCTCAGCAAGTCAACATCTTTGTAGTCAATGTAGGTAATATGGTTGACGGTAAAATAGCATACCTTGCGGCGTTTGCCGCGTGACCGACGTACTGCCATTCCATTGCACCTCCCTTATTTTCACTCAATCAATTGGTTCCTGCCGTCTATTAGAACGGCAGATCATCATCCGATATATCGATCGGTTTACTGTCGTTAGCAAATGGATCTTCAAAAGATGGGGTATCCTGACTGCGGTTACTGCCGGCGTTTGCGCCAGAGCCCTGTCGGTTGGTCTGCGGCGGATAGCCCGGATTCCCCCCGGCAGGAGCGACAGCTCCATAACTGTTTTCATCAGTATGCCTGGCGCTTTTCGGTTCAAGAAACTGTACGCTGTCCGCGATGACTTCCGTGACATAAACACGGCGGCCTTCATTATTCTCATAGTTTCGAGTCTGGATGCGTCCGTCAACACCAGCCAGGCTGCCTTTTGTCAGAAAGTTGGCCGCATTTTCCGCTTGCCTGCGCCACACGATCACAGGAATAAAGTCCGCTTCGCGTTCGCCCTGCTGGTTGGAGAATGGGCGATTGACCGCAATCGTGAAACTTGCCACCGCAACGCCGTTCGGTGTATAGCGAAGTTCCGGATTTTTCGTTAATCGTCCGACCAAAATAACCCGATTAATCATCAGAATTCCCCCTGTTTAAGAAATTATTTGCTTTCTTCAGGTTTGCGTTCATCCTTGATGATCATAAAGCGAATCACGTCTTCATTGATCTTGACAAGGCGATCGAATTCATTAATCGCCGTGCTTCCGGCCGTCACGTAGAGAACGCTGTAAACGCCGGTGTTAAAATCGTTGATTTCATAGGCCAGCCGACGCTTACCCATTTCTTTGACATCATTGATTTCGGCGCCATTGCCTGTCAGGATGGATGCAACCTTTTCTTTGACTGCTTTTTCCTGATCCTCCTCCATATCCGGACGAAGAATGTACATAATTTCGTATTTACGCACGATGTTCACCTCCCTTTGGACTAAACGGCTCCTGAACGGAGCAGAGAGCAAGTCTTCTCACTCATAAGTCATAATGATAGCACATTCAGTAGATGATTGCAAGATTATCCGGATTCCCGCCATGCTCACACATTGAATCTGAAGTTGACGACGTCTCCATCCTGCATAATGTAATCCTTGCCTTCAAGCCGCAGACGTCCCTGTTCTTTTGCGGCAAGTTCGGATCCGGCGGCCACCAGATCATCGAATGACACGATTTCAGCACGAATAAACCCGCGCTCAAAATCGGAGTGTATAATGCCTGCGGCCTGCGGTGCTTTTGTTCCTTTCCGAAATGTCCAAGCCCTGACTTCTTTTTCTCCCGCAGTAAAGTAGGTGGCCAGCCCGAGAAGCTGATAAGATTTGGCAATCAGCCGGTCAAGGCCGGAAGTATCAAGACCCAGATCGAGCAAAAATGCTTTTTTTTCTTCACCTTCAAGTTCGGCTATTTCGGATTCAATTCTTGCTGAGATCACGACGACTTCAGACCCGTCTTTTTCTGCATACTTTTTGACCGCCTGGACATACACATTATCGTCCGGCGCGAGCAGCTCATCTTCAGAAATATTCGCCACGTAGAGAACCGGTTTTTTCGTCAGGAAATTGAACGGTTTGACCGCGATCTCCTCCTCATCCGTTAAGGCAACATGACGGGCCGGCTTGCCTTCGTCAAAAGCATCTTTCAGTTTCTGCAGAGCGGAAAATTCAATAACCGCCTGTTTTTCTTTCTGTTTTGCCAGTTTTTCCGCGCGGTCGAGCCGCTTATTAATCTGCTCCATATCGGCCAGAATCAGTTCCAGGTTAATCGTCTCAATGTCGTCGATCGGATCAATCTTTCCGGAGACATGGGTAATGTTTTTATCATCGAAACAGCGGACCACATGAGATATGGCATCGACTTGCCGTATATTGGCAAGAAACTGGTTGCCCAGCCCCTCTCCTTTGCTTGCTCCTTTGACCAATCCGGCAATGTCCGTGAACTCAAATGTGGTCGGAATCGTTTTTTTCGGATGGTACATTTCCGTCAGTTTGTCGAGGCGCTTGTCCGGAACACTGACGATTCCTACGTTGGGCTCAATCGTACAGAACGGATAATTTGCCATTTCCGCTCCGGCTTGCGTAATCGCGTTAAACAGTGTTGACTTGCCGACGTTCGGCAGACCAACAATACCTGTAGTTAAACTCATAATCTTTTCAACTCCCCGGATCTTTCTGATCCATGTTTCGCATGATTCTGTAAAGAAATTATTTATTGACCGTCCTGTTCGCCGGCAGATCCATGTTCGGTGATTCTTTTAATTTTTCTCTGGAATTCTGTTCGCGGCATCATCACACTGTGGCCGCATCCGAGACACTTGATGCGGATATCGGCCCCCATTCTGATGATCTTCCACTGATTCGCGCCGCATGGGTGTGATTTTTTCATCTCAACGACGTCATTAATATCAAAGGCAATTCGAGGTTTCGTCATGCATCATTCCCCCTTCTTAGAGAATGCTCTGATCATCACCAAAAAACTACATGTACGGACGCCAAAGACACTGTTCGACGATTCAGAAGCTGATTTTTTCTCTTAGAAAATCCGTCAGCTCAGTAATAGGCAGACGGACCTGATCCATTGAATCACGGTCCCTGACGGTTACTTTTCCGTCATCCTTTGAATCAAAATCATAGGTAATACAGAACGGTGTGCCGGCTTCATCCTGCCTGCGGTATCTCTTGCCAATCGATCCTGTTTCATCGTAATCAACCATCCATTCTTTGGCCAGTTCCCGATAGATCGCCTGAGCTTCATCACCAAGCTTTTTTGAGAGCGGAAGAATACTTGCCTTGTAAGGAGCCAGCGCCGGGTGAAGATGAAGCACGGTGCGCTGATCATTGTCACTGATTTTCTGTTCCTCATAAGCGTCGGCCAGAAAGGCGAGCGTAACACGATCGGCACCGAGCGAAGGCTCGATCACATACGGAATATAGCGTTCATTCAGATTCTGGTCGATATACTGCAGATCCTGCCCTGATACTTCCATATGGCGGCGGAGATCGTAATCGGTTCTCGATGACAGACTGGACAATTCACCCCATCCGAACGGGAAGAGATATTCGATATCCGTCGTCGCGTTGCTATAATGCGGTAATTCCTCTTTTTCATGGTCACGCAGTCGAAGATTCTCTTCTTTGATATTCAGTGATTTCAGCCATTCGAAACCAAATGAGCGCCAATACTGAAACCATTTCCCGTCCTCGCCCGGTTTACAGAAGAATTCCAGTTCCAGCTGTTCAAATTCCCTCGTACGGAAAGTGAAATTTCCAGGCGTGATTTCATTCCGGAACGATTTACCAACCTGACCAATGCCAAAGGGGATTTTCTTTCGCATTGTCCGCTGCACATTTTTGAAATTCACAAAGATTCCCTGCGCCGTTTCCGGACGCAGATAGATTTCATCTTTTGCAGATTCCGTCACACCCTGATACGTTTTGAACATCAGATTGAACTGGCGGATTCCTGTAAAATCATGTTCCCCGCATTCAGGGCACTTGATCGCATGGGATTCAATCAGTTTTTCCATGGTGGCAAAATTCAGACCGTCCACCGGTCCCGGCAGCTCTTCCTTAGGAATATTGCTTTCAATGAGTTTATCAGCCCGAAAACGCGATTTGCACTTCTTGCAGTCAATCATTGGATCATTAAAATTCGTAATATGGCCCGAAGCTTCCCATGTTTTTGGATTCATCAGGATAGCCGCGTCCAGCCCGACATTGTACGGCGATTCCTGAACAAACTTTTTCCACCACGCTTTTTTAACATTGTTTTTCAGCTCCACACCAAGCGGACCATAATCCCACGTGTTTGCCAGACCGCCGTAGATTTCCGATCCCGGAAAGATAAATCCTCGCTGCTTCGCCAGATTAACAATTTGTTCCATTGTTTTGCTCATTTGCCAGACTCCTTTATTTTCAAAATAAATAAGCTCTCATCCGCTAGGCAACTGTGACCTAGGGACGAGAGCTTTTATCGGCTCACGCGGTTCCACCCTAATTGATGCGGACAATCCCGCACCCTCTTTAAAAAACTTCAGCTCGAGAATGCCTTCTTCAGGTACCGTTTTCAGGTTTCCACCCTCCCTGAATCTCTGTGTAACGGCCTCCCTGTTTACTCTTTTCTCTCATTGCCGGAAAAGCATTTATAAAACTTATTCTTACACTTTCTGTTACTTAGTATATCCCATTTTTCGGGAAAAGGACAGTAATTATTGTTTTTCCTTGGATGAAGCGACGGAAAAATCATTTAAATCCGCCGTCGCACATGCAGGTTCTTGAAAAGTTGCGGCCCGGACAGACGGAAACCCATGTATTGTCTGAGTCCTAGCCGATTAATGCCAATTTCCCCTGGCAACAGGTATAGATCTTCCAGATAGTCCGTATACTGTTAATACTTCTATAAGGAGCGGAAACTATGAATCTTAAACAGGAAAAACAGGCAGCGCATTATGAGGACAAAGTCTCGCACGCTTCAATTGTCAGAGCCATCCGGAGCTATCTGCCCTCGCCCGGGATAGATCCGCTCGTCATCGTTTGCATTGGAACGGACCGTTCTACGGGAGATTCACTTGGTCCGCTGGTCGGCACTTTTTTGCAGAAATATGCAATCCCTGATGCTTATATCTACGGCACCCTCGAAAAACCGGTGCATGCTGTAAATCTGCAGGATACTCTCAGGCTCGTCGAATCTTCCTACCGGAATCCTTTTATTATTGCGATCGACGCCTGTCTCGGCAAACAAAAGAACATCGGCATGATCTGTGTTTCCAAGGGGCCCGTTCTTCCGGGTGCAGGCGTAAACAAGAAACTCGTTCCCGTCGGGGACATCAACATCACCGGTATTGTCAATGTCAGCGGTTTTATGGAATACTCCGTACTCCAGAACACTCGGCTCAATATTGTCATGAATCTTTCGGAAGTGATCAGCCGCTGTCTTTATCTCGCAATTCTTTCTCGCGATAAAGCCGGACCGCTGTCAAAAATGCGCTTCAGCCATCAATAGCTAGTGACAAACCCTCACAATTGAATTGCGATCTTTCAGGCCCCTCTCTCTAGTCCGAAACAAAGCGCTCCAATCTTCCGAATCCCAATGGCGCCTACAGTAAAAACTGATGGATTCCGTTCCCGCTAGTAGAAAATTTGGCTTCGCCAAGCCTTAGTGCAGACGAAGCCTTAGTTGCGGGGGCCAGGATACCCCAATACAGAACATGCCGCAGGATGTGGTACTTTTGTCCAGCCGTTTATACTATAATCTTAAAAATTTTACATTTTTTATAGAATAAAAAGAAGACAGCCATTACGACTGTCCTTCTAGCAATTCAAGCAGTCGATTCAGGTCATCGGCTGAGTAGTAATCCAATTCAATTTTTCCTTTGTTTTTATCGGCCGCCTGCTTTATTTTTATGGAAGTACCGAACCGTTCGCGAAGTGTTTGGACTTTTTCTTTCAGCTCCGGTGGCATGATCCATTCCTTTTTCTTTAATGTTTCACGTGAAACATGATGATTCAGTTTCTGAATCAGTGTTTCAAGCTGACGGACGTTCATTTGTTCCTTAATGATCTTATCGACAACCTGGGGAACCTGCTTTCTGTCCTTCAAGCCAACAAGCGCGCGGCCATGCCCCATGGAAAGCTTCCCGTCTTCAATCAGTCCTTTGACAGCTTTATCAAGCTGCAATAAGCGTAGATGATTGGCAACATGCGGACGGCTTTTCCCAAGTTTCGCCGCCAGCTCTTCCTGAGTCAGATTTAGTTCGTCCATTAGTTTCCGGTAAGCCGATGCTTCTTCAATCGGATTTAAATCTTCCCGTTGAAGGTTCTCTATCAGAGCGATCTGCATCATTTCCTTATCGGAGAGTTCTCTGATAATGACCGGAACTTTTTTCTGACCGGCCATTTTGGCAGCCCGAAAACGGCGCTCACCGGTGATGATATCGTAACCTTTGATACTCTTTCTGACTACCAGAGGCTGAATCACTCCATGTTCTTTAATCGAGCTGGCCAGCTCTTCCAGTCCCTGTTCATCAAACTTTTTTCTGGGCTGATAAGGGTTTGTTCTGAGATCATTCAACTGGACATTTTCAACCGCATTCTCCTGTTCGTCGGAAAAAGCGGACGGGAAAAAGGCGTCGAGACCCTTACCTAATGCTTTGCTCACTCGTCATCACTTCCTTCGCAAAGTCAAGATAGACTTCAGCGCCCTTTGATCTGGAGTCATAAATAATGATCGGTTTTCCATGGCTTGGCGCTTCACTCAGGCGTACATTACGCGGAATCACTGTTTGAAAAACACGGTCCTGGAAATATTTTTTTACTTCCTGAATGACCTGAAGCCCAAGATTTGTTCTTGCATCAAGCATGGTCAGAAGCACACCCTCGATTGCTAATTGATGATTCAAATGTTTTTGCACGAGCCTCACTGTATTCAGTAACTGGCTGAGCCCTTCAAGCGCATAGTATTCACACTGAACCGGAATGATTACGGCATCCGCCGCTGTCAGGGCATTGATCGTCAGTAAACCAAGCGATGGCGGACAGTCTATGATTATAAAATCATATGAATCTTTGATTTTTTCCAGGGCGCGCTTCAGCCTGACTTCCCTCGAAATTGTAGGAACAAGTTCGATTTCTGCTCCCGCCAGCTGGATAGCGGAAGGAATCACATCCAGATTTTCAATGGCAGATCTTTTAATCACCTTCTGGATTTCCGTATCCTCCACTAGGACATCATAGATACATTCATCGACTTCCCCTTTATCCACGCCCGAACCGCTCGTCGCGTTTCCCTGAGGATCGATGTCAACCAGAAGCACTTTGCACCCCAGTGCTGCCATACAGGCGCTGAGATTGACCGCAGTTGTTGTCTTGCCTACGCCGCCCTTCTGGTTGGCGATCGCTAATATCTTGCTCACACCTTCACCTACTCTCAAACTTCGATCGCTATCTTTCATTCTACCATGAATTCTCCGATACCGGTTCATAATTCAATGATTTGAGCACAAAAAAAGGAGCCGCAATGAGGGCTCCTGAACGTGGCCTGTTCCTATTTCTTAGGAATACGTATCGTAAACTGGTAATACTCCCCCATATCTTCTTCACTTGTATCAATATCAAGCCCCGAATCCGATACCATATGCACCGACTGACGGATTGTATTTACCGCAATCCTTGAATCACGGCTCAGTGAGACACGCTTCGTTCGTTTTTCCTTTTCTTTCTTCACCGTCTCATTATTTTCCAGCATTTTCTTGATTCGGGTCTCAGTTTGCTTCACATTCAATTGTTTCTCAATAATTTCATGCAGCAATTTTTCCTGTTTTTCAGGATCTTTTAATATAATCAATGCTCTGGCATGCCGTTCCGTGATCTTTTTTTCAAGAATCGCGCTTTGCACGGATGTCGGGAGTTTCAGCAGCCGCAGTTTATTAGCAATTGTCGACTGGCCTCTTCCGAGTTGTTGGGCAAGACTTTCCTGCGTCAGTCCATGGATGTCTATTAATCTTGAATAAGCCATGGCTTCTTCAATAGCTGTCAATTCTTCACGCTGCAGATTCTCGATCAATGCGATTGAGGCGGTCTGATCATCATCAAACAATTTGACGATAGCCGGTATTTTTTCCCATCCTAAAGATGAAACGGCCCGCCAGCGCCGTTCACCCGCTATGATTTCAAAACGGTCTCCTAACGGACGGAGCACAATAGGCTGAATAACCCCATGTTCCTGAATCGTTTCGGCAAGTTCCTGAAGTTTTTCTTCATTAAAAACCGAACGGGGTTGATATTGGTTTGGAATAATTTTTGAAACCAAAATCTCCTGAACACGTTCGTCTTCGTTTTCCTGCGAATCATAGTTTGCATCCTCATCGCTGCTCTGACTAAAAATTTTAGAAAAAGGATGTTTCATCTTTCCGACACCACCTTTTTGCTGTCTGACCCTGATATTACTTCGCTTAAAAAATGATAAATCCTGCAGAAAAAGATCATCTGGTGTTCCACGTGAAACATTATAGCGGATTTTTTGCCGGAATACCCGGTTTTCTCGGGTACTTTTTTGGGGTCTCTCCGGTTTTCCTAATAAAGAAAAGGGTACGCTGACCGTCTTCCTGAGGAAGAACGAGCGAGACCTTTTTTTCCAGTTTCCCGCCTAATATATGAATAGCGTGATCAGCCTTATCCAGCTCTTCTTCTGCGTGTGCCCCTTTTAACGCGATAAACGTGCCGCCCGGTGAAACAAGGGGAAGACAGTATTCACTAAGCACCGAGAGATCGGCCACCGCACGGGCAGTCACAATATCGAAGCTTTCCCGTTTCCCCGGCCTGTGGGCAAAGATTTCTGCACGATCATGACAGAGTGTGACCTCCCGCATCTGAAGCGATTCAGTCAGAACCTGCAAAAAGGTCAAGCGCTTATTTAGAGAATCGACAATCGTCAGCTCAATTTCTGGAAACAGTATCTTCAACGGTATGCCCGGAAATCCGGCTCCTGAGCCGACATCACAGATTTTGAGCGGACCGCTGAAAGAAAAATAGAAACTTGGCGTGATTGAATCGTAAAAATGCTTGATTGCCACTTCCGTTTCATCTGTTATCGCCGTTAGATTCATTTTATTATTCCATTCAAGCAGTTTCTCATAATAAATATCAAATTGTTCTTTCTGGCTTTCAGACAGATGAACGTCCTGTTTCAAAAACATCTGTTCCAGCAGCTTCATAATATCCTCCATGAATAAAGATCAGCCCGTTTTTCTAGCAAGCTTTCCTTGTTCGAGATAAACGAGCAGAATAGCGATGTCACTCGGATTCACACCGGACACCCTCGATGCCTGTCCCACAGAAATCGGCTTGACTTTGCCCAGTTTCTGCCTGGCTTCCGTAGCCAGTCCATCGATTTGATCATAATCCAGATCCCGGGGGATTTTTTTCTTATCCATTCTTCTCATTTTCTCAACCTGCTCAAGCTGCTTATTAATATACCCTTCGTACTTCACCTGAATCTCCACCTGTTCACCGACTTCATCAGGAATTCCGGGATCTTCAGGGAGAAGAGCGGCAACGTCCCGGTAGCTCAGTTCCGGACGTTTCAGTAATCGATCCGCCTTCATCGGTTCCCTGATCGGAGCGGCTCCTCTGCTTTCAAGCAATGCCGCCGCCTCTTCAGAGGGTTTAATCGTTGTCACAGCGAAGCGCTCGCGTTCTTTTTCAATCTGCCGTTTTTTGACAAGGAACCTGCAATAGCGTTCCTCCGGTATCAGGCCGATGCGGTGACCCAATTCGGTAAGCCTGAGGTCGGCATTATCATGACGGAGAAGCAAGCGGTATTCAGCACGCGATGTCAATAAACGATAAGGTTCCTTTGTTCCCTTTGTCACAAGATCATCGATCAGAACACCGATATAGGCCTGTGAACGATCCAGTATCACGGGTTCCATGCCAAGCGCTCTTCTGGCGGCATTGATTCCCCCCATCAGGCCTTGTCCCGCCGCTTCCTCGTATCCTGAAGTTCCATTGATCTGTCCCGCCGTAAAAAGTCCCTGAACCTTCTTCGTCTCAAGAGAAGGCCAGAGCTGGGTCGGTACAATTGCGTCATATTCAATGGCGTAGCCGGGACGCATCATTTCCGCGTTTTCCAGTCCCGGAATCGTAGCAAGCATTTTCCGCTGAATTTCTTCCGGCATGCTTGTCGAGAGACCGTCCACATAAACTTCACTCGTTTCCTTGCCTTCCGGTTCCAGAAACAGCTGATGGCGGTTTTTGTCGCTAAAACGAACGATCTTGGTTTCAATGGATGGACAGTACCTTGGACCTGTTCCGACAATGACCCCCGAGTAGATCGGTGAGCGTCCGATGTTTTCATTAATGATTCTGTGGGTTTCCGGATTCGTGTAGGTCAGCCAGCAAGGAATCTGATCTTTCAGATACGCGGTCGTATCATAGGAAAAAGCAAGCGGAGCATCGTCGCCTGGCTGAATTTCCGTCTTCGAATAATCGATCGTCCGCCCGTTGACACGCGGCGGAGTGCCCGTTTTAAAACGGACAATATCAAAGCCGAGTGCACGCAGATCATCCGCCAGTTTGACAGAAGCCTGCATATTGTTAGGGCCGCTTTCGTATTGAAGTTCGCCGATGATGATTTTTCCTTTCAGATAGACACCTGTTGTTAAAACAACGGCTTTGGCACGATATTCCGCACCTGTTGCAACAACAACCCCTTTGCAGACCCCGTCTTCAACAATCAGTTTCTCGACCATTCCCTGACGGAGTGTCAGATTTTCCGTTTCCTCAATCGTTTTTTTCATCGCCCGCTGATAAAGCTGCTTATCGGCCTGAGCCCGCAACGCACGGACCGCCGGACCCTTTCTCGTGTTCAGCATCCGCATTTGAATATAAGTTTTATCAATATTATGACCCATTTCACCGCCGAGCGCATCAATTTCCCTTACAACGACACCTTTTGCCGGTCCCCCTACCGAAGGATTGCAGGGCATGAACGCAACGCCTTCAAGACTGATCGTTAGCATCAGTGTTCTAGCGCCCATTCTTGCCGCCGCAAGACCGGCTTCGACACCGGCATGACCGGCTCCGACAATGATGACGTCATAAGTGCCGGCTTGATATCTGTTCATTTTTTCATCCTCCTTTATCTAATGTCGTGAACATCTATTTTTAAACCGATCCATCCAAATACCGACCGGTTGTTATTTTCCAAGACAAAATTGTGAAAAAAGCTTGTTAATCAGACCGTCGGAAACAGAGTCCCCGATAATTTCTCCAAGAATATCCCACGCCCGCTTCACATCAATCTGAATGATATCCACAGGAAGCCCCTGTTCCGCAGCCGTGATGGCATCCGATAATGCCGACCTGGCCTGTTTCAATAAAGCAATGTGCCGTGTATTGGAAACATAAGTCTCCGCACGCGCCGCCACACCCCGGTCAAAGAAAAGTGATGCGATCATACTTTCTAATTCATCAATTCCTTTTTCCTGCAAAAGCGAGGTGCGAATGACGGGTCGGCCGGATGCGAGCCTCTGCAGTTCATCCGCCGAGACATGCGACGGGAGATCGGTCTTATTCAAAATAATGATTGTGTGCGCATCTCCGATCAGTTCAAAAAGCCTGCGGTCTTCCCCGGTCAATTTTTCATTGTTGTTAAGCAGCAGAAGGACAAGATCGGCCGACTTCAAGACAGCTTGCGACCGCTCGACGCCGATTTTCTCCACAATATCTTCCGTTTCTCTTATACCCGCAGTATCGACAAGTTTCAGCGGGACACCGCCGACATTGACATATTCCTCAATCACGTCGCGTGTCGTTCCCGGAATATCCGTCACAATGGCCTTATTCTCGTGAACGAGATGATTCAGCAAGGACGATTTGCCAACGTTGGGCCGGCCGATAATTACTGTGGACAACCCTTCCCGCAATATTTTTCCCTGTCCCGCCGTCGACAGGATTCTGTCAAGTTTTCCGGCAACTCGGGACGCTTTTTCGAAGAGCAGCTTTTCCGTCATGATCTCAGCATCGTCGTATTCCGGATAATCGATGTTCACTTCAACGGCGGCCAGAATATCGAGCAGTTCGTTCCGGAGTTCACGGACAAGAGCAGAAAGCTTTCCTTCCATTTGGCCCATAGCGACATTCAGGGCCCGGTCGGTTTTCGCCCGGATCAGATCCATCACGGCCTCGGCCTGGGAAAGATCAATTCTGCCGTTCAGAAAAGCCCTTTTGGTAAACTCACCGGGTTCTGCCATCCGTACATTCTGATCCAGAACGAGACCGAGTACTTTGTTGACGCTCACCAGACCGCCGTGACAATTGATTTCGACGACATCTTCCCGGGTAAACGTTTTTGGTTTCTTCATCACCGAAACCATTGCTTCCTCAACCACACGGCCGGTTTCCGGTTCAACGATTTTTCCATAATGAATCGTGTGGCTCCCGACTTTCGTCAGAGCCGCGCTCCCTCTGAATATTCGGTCCGCCGCCTGAATCGCTTCAGGCCCGCTGAGACGGACAATGCTGATCGCTCCCTCTCCGATTGGAGTCGACACGGCGGCAATTGTATCATAATCCAATTTTATCACCCCTTCCCTGAGAAGTCCTCTTTTCGTACCGGGATCGGTTATTCACGATATTTGCCCGGAATGTTGGCATCTATGGCCAAATATTATTGTTTATAAGAAAAACTTGGTGAAGCCTAGTCTTTGACGTCGGGCTGAGCCTTAGTTTTTCTTATACTAGACACCTCTAATCTTTTATTTTTTATACTTTCTTATTTGAATAAAAAGAAAGCTGATTTTTTTGTTCCTAACTAATCAGCCTATCATATTTTATTTTTCAAATAAAGCGGCGACTGTTCGGAAAAAAACGGCGAGTTAATGAAGAGCGAAAGAAAAAAGCGCGCAGATAAGCGCGTTTTTCTTTCACTGATCATTATTTATTTAAAGGGGCGACCGTCACATACCGGTGCGGCTCTTCGCCGAATGAAAAGGTTTCGATCAGGCTCTTTCCGGCAAGTTCCGAATGAATGATCTTCCGTTCAAAGGACGGCATCGGATCAAATCGGTAAGTTTTTTTGGTCTTCGCTACTTTTTCCGCTACACGATCGGCAAGGGAAATCAGAGCCAGCTTCCTCGTTTCCCGGTAATTCCCCACATCCAGCATCAGTGTCATCCGGTGGTCGGCATTTTTGTTGACGACAAGATTTGCCAGATACTGCAGAGCATTCAGGGTCTGTCCATGCTTCCCGATCAGCTGCGAAACATCATGTCCGACAAATTGACAGCGGCAGATTCGTCCGTTTTTGTCACTAACCTGAACATGCGCCGAAATCTCCATTTTTTCGATCAGATTCTTTAGAAAGTCAATTCCCGAGTCAAAGGGCGTTTTTTTTAAAGTTACTCTGACAAGCGCCTTTTTTGAACCGATTCCAAGAAAACCGGATCTCGGCCGCTCGACCACTATAATTTCCGCTTGATCGGCTGTCGCATTGAGTTCCTCGAGGGCAGAGGATATGGCCAGTTCAACCGTCTTTCCATATTTCGAAACTTCCCTCACTTTTTCTTAGCGCCTCCGGATTCCGTTCTTGCCTTTGTGACATCCCGTTTCTCATAAATAATATAGGTCTGGAATATCATGAAAATGTTTCCGACAACCCAGTAAAGAGCCAGAGCCGACGGGAAATACAAGGCGGGTATGGCAATCATCAGCGGGAATACATACATCATCATCGCCATTTGGGGATTGGAATTCCCCATTCTGCCCATCATAATCTTCTGTTGCAGGAACGTGGACAAAGCGGCAACAACCGGCAAAATATAGAAAGGATCCGGTGATCCGAGCTGAAACCACAAGAACGACTGTCCTTTGATTTCCTGCGTCCGCATAATGGCTTGATAAAATGCGAAAAGAATCGGCATCTGGATCAGCAGCGGCAGACAGCCTGAAAGCGGATTGACATTGTTCTCCTGAAAAAGTTTCATCTGCTCTTTTTGCAGCTTTTCCTGTGTTGCCCGATCTTTAGAGCTGTATTTTTCCTGCAAAGCTTTAATTTTCGGCTGGAGCTCCTGCATAGCCTGGGAGCTTTTCACTTGTTTCGCCATAAGCGGCAGCAGAACAAGACGGACGATCACCGTTGTAATGATGATGGCAATACCGTAGCTGTTCCAGAACATGTGGGCGACATAAATGATAAATTCAGAAAGCGGATAGACAAAGTACTTGCTCCAGAATCCCGTACTCTGGGCATTAATCGGCTGATTCACATTCGCACAGCCCGCCAGTAAAGCGGTCAGCAGAATAAAAATGCTCACAACAGCTGTTTTTTTGCGCAAAACGCTACCTCCTCAATCGGTCCGAACGATATTTTAATCATGCACGGTCTTTTTTTTGTCCGTGTCTTTTCCAGGAACAGGATCAAATCCGCCCGGATGAAAAGGCTGACATTTCAGCAGACGCATGAGGGTCAGCCAGCCCCCTTTAAAAACGCCAAACCTGTAAAATGCTTCCACGGCATATTGCGAGCAAGTGGGATAAAACCGGCAGGTCGAAGGTGTTAAGGGGGAGATAAATTTCTGATACAGTCGAATCAAAAAGATAAAGATATATTTCATCATTAATCGCCCTTATTGCCCGACATGGCACCAGCTTTTTTTAATACATGAATCAGACTGCCCTGCATCTCCTGGTAGGACATCGTTCGTACCGGAAGGCGCGAAATAACAATACAATCGTTGCCAAGTTCCAGTCTGTCCGATAATTCCCGAAAAATTTCCTTAACATATCTTTTGATATGGTTTCGCATAACGGCATTTCCCATTTTCTTGCTGACCGACAATCCGAGACGGGTATACGGCTGCCCGGGCTGTTTGAGCACGTAGATGACAAATTGACGATTGGCAAAAGACTTGCCCTTATCAAAAACCACCTGAAAATCCTTATTTTTTTTTAATCTTTTCAATGTCTTCATCTTGTCCCTCCACAATGGGACATATCTTAGTCATAGATAACATATCATTAACCTTGCAAACAAAGAGCTTGTGCAAAAAAGACCACTGTAGGTCTCACAGTGGCCTTATGCAGACAAAACTTTTCTTCCCTTGCGCCGGCGGTTCGCCAAAACCTTGCGGCCATTTGCCGTTGCCATACGGGCACGGAAACCATGCACCTTTTTTCTTCTGCGATTGTTAGGCTGAAAAGTACGTTTCAATGAATGTTACACCTCCTAGCGAAACAGGAAAAACCAATCTGCTTAATTATAAGGATTTACTGTCCAAAAGTCAAACGGAGCTCAGGGCTGTTTTCATTTTTATTCAGTCCACAAAAGCTGTGCATAATTATTTGCCGCAGATCGTTGTTTTCCACCAATTATCGACAGGTTTCTCACAAATTATCAAGCTGTGAACAACTTTTCTGTGCACATCCGCTCTACTGTGGATAACATTTACAAAACATTGCTTTGCCTGCGATTTTTTGATATGATCATACTGCTTTATTTGACTAAACGGTCTGTTTATCAACCGTTTTTCCACAGGCTGTGGATAAAAATGTGGACATTCATAAACACCCGTTCTTCCTTTTATCCACAACCCGGTGACTATTGTTGATGATTCTTTTTTTTATGACAAATTCAACCTCATTTACTTTTTCTTTTGTGGATAAATAGCTCGCGCAGCCTAACGGCAGAACGCGAGCCGCAAAGGCCGGGCAGTCCGTCGTGTGGTGCGGCGCTTGTTCCGGCCCTTTGCACTAGTTGTGCGATTTTTTTGTGCTTTCTTGTCGGCGCGACCAAAAAAAGAGAGCCCATTCATCGAGCGGCAGGCACGAATTCTGCCGCAGTACTCCACAGCCGGCCGATCAATTATTTTTTACGTCCTCTAAAGCACGAAAACATTATTCTATTTTTAAAAAGGGGGGCCGCCAGGCATTGAATAATCTTCAAGAAGTATGGAACCAGGCACTTGCGATCATAAAGAAAAAACTCAGCAAGCCCAGTTTTGAAACCTGGCTGAAAGAGACACAGGCGCAGTCAATAAACGGACAGACAGTCATCATCAGCGTCCCCAATGAATTTTCCCGTGACTGGCTGGAAGATCACTACTCCAGACTGATCTCCGATATTCTTTACGACATCACAGGTGTCCATTACAATGTCCAGTTTGTTATCCCGCAAAAAAGGTCCGGCGTGACCGAAAGCCCGAGTCCGCCGAAAACAAGAAAGAGTGATCCAATGAATCTCAGGCCGCAGAACGGCTATTCAGACAACCCCGGCCGTTTAAATCAAAGCACTCCGAGACGCATCGAAGAATTGAACAACAGCATGCTCAATTCTAAAAATACATTTGAAACATTTGTCATCGGTTCGGGAAACCGGTTCGCCCATGCCGCATCGCTTGCCGTGGCCGAAGCGCCTGCAAAAGCCTATAATCCGCTGTTCATCTACGGCGGTGTCGGCCTGGGAAAGACCCATCTGATGCACGCGATCGGGCATTATGTGATTGAGCACAACCCTGCCGCACGGGTTGTCTATCTTTCTTCCGAAAAATTTACGAATGAATTTATTAACTCGATCCGCGATAATAAAACCGTCGAATTCCGCAACAAATATCGAAGTGTGGATGTCCTTCTCATAGATGATATTCAGTTTCTTGCCGGGAAAGAACAGACTCAGGAAGAATTTTTCCACACTTTCAATGCCCTGCATGAAGAATATAAGCAGATCGTCATCTCAAGCGACCGGCCGCCAAAGGAGATTCCGACGCTTGAGGACCGGCTGCGTTCCCGTTTTGAATGGGGCCTGATCACGGATATTACGCCGCCCGATTTGGAGACGCGGATTGCGATTCTCCGGAAGAAGGCCAAAGCGGAAGGCCTCGATATCCCGAACGAAGTCATGATCTATATTGCCAATCAAATTGACACGAATATTCGTGAACTGGAAGGTGCGCTGATTCGCGTTATTGCCTTCTCGTCCTTAAATAATCAGGATATCAACGTGGATCTTGCCGCCGAGGCCCTGAAAGACATTATCCCTTCGTCAAAACCGAAGACAATTACGATACAGGATATACAAATGACCGTCGGCGAAGAATACGGGTTAAAGCTGGAGGATTTTTCTGCAAAGAAAAGAACAAAGTCGATTGCTTTTCCGAGGCAGATTGCCATGTATCTTGCTCGTGAACTCACAGACTACTCTCTTCCGAAAATCGGGGAAGAATTCGGCGGACGCGATCATACAACCGTTATCCATGCACATGAAAAAATAACGAAACAGCTTGCTTCCGATCGCGAGCTGCAGCAGAAAATCAACGGTCTCATCGACCGTCTCAAAGCGCCGATCAAGACGCAATGAACGCCTGAAAAATACGAATGATTCGTTCACAGGGGTGTGTATAAGTTCAACGACACGCCCCGGTTTTATTCACGGTTTATCTACATGTGAACAACCTGCGTTTTTCCGTTTCATCGCGGTTATCCACATGTTCACAAGTCCTATTACTGTTATGATTATTTTTAATTACTATTTATAAATATATTGGGGGCAAGAATCATGCAAGAAATGGAAGAAACCAATCAGAACACGACACTCGCAATGAAATTTACGGTGCAAAAAGATAAGCTGAGTGATGCCGTAAATCGTGTGATGAAAGCGATCTCCACGCGAACAACCATTCCGATCCTGACAGGTATCAAAATAACTGCCGGTTTGGACGGGATTACACTGACCGGCAGCAATTCAGATATTTCGATAAAATCTTTTATTCCTCTTGAAGAAAACGGCAGTGAAAATGTGGAAATTGATAAGGCAGGCAGCATTGTCCTTCCTTCCCGCCTTTTTTCCGAATTGGTTCGTAAACTCCCTGATGAACAGATATTAATTGAGGCGGACAGCCGTCTGATCGCAAAGATTACATCCGGAAAAGCCGAATTCAGCCTGAACGGATTGGATCCGGACGAATATCCGAATCTTCCGGTTATTAACGAAAAAGACGTTGTCAGTATAAGAAAGGATCTCTTAAAAGACCTGATCAGACAAACGATTTATGCGGTATCCGATTCGGAAACCCGTCCAGTGCTGACCGGTGTAAAATGGACGATCAAGGACGGCAGACTGGATTGCGTAGCCACCGACAGCCATCGTTTGGCGCAAAGATCCGTTTCAATCGAAAGCGTAAATGAAACGGAAGTTTTCAACATTGTGATTCCGGGAACAAGTTTAAACGAACTGTCGAAAATCCTCGATGACGATGATGAAAAAAATATTGATCTAGTCATTACTGCAAACCAGGTTCTTTTCAAAACACGTAATATGCAGTTTTATTCACGGCTTCTAGATGGAAATTATCCGGACACGAGCCGGCTTATTCCAAGCGACAGCAAAACAACGATGACGCTTTCGACAAAAGATCTTTATCACTCGATTGAACGTGCCTCGCTTCTAGCGAAGGAAGAGCGGAACAATGTCGTCAAATTGCGGGCCGACGGCGAGCAGGTCGAGATTTCATCTCAATCTGCGGAACTCGGCCGCGTTTTTGAAACGCTCAATACGGAAAAATTTGAAGGAGAAACCCTGCATATTTCCTTCAGCGCTAAATTCATGATGGATGCGCTGAGTAAAATTGATGCACAGAATGTCAGAATCTTTTTTACCGGGCCGATGCGGCCATTCATTATCCGTCCGATCGGCGACGAAGGGATTCTGATGCTGATTTTGCCGATCAGAACATTTTAACGGCCGGCACATGCCAATCATATTGCTGAAAAGAGGCGGAGAGATGAAGGAAGTAACGCTGGCTGAGAAAGAAGAATTTATTACACTTGGGCAGTTTCTCAAATATACAGGAACGATTCAGACGGGCGGCGGAGCCAAATTTTTTCTAATGAACAATGAAGTTTATGTGAATGGCGAGCGTGAGACGCGAAGAGGGAAAAAATTGCGCGAAGGCGATCGGATTAAAATTGCGAAAACGGGCGAATTTGTCATCGGCAGGCCGTAAGGGGGCACCCCAGCTTGAAACTGGAATCCATAGAATTGACAAATTATAGAAATTACAGCCATCTGTCGCTGTCCTTTTCTGATTCTGTCAATGTATTTCTGGGGGAAAATGCTCAGGGAAAAACCAATCTTCTGGAAGCGATCTATGTTTTGTCGATCGCCAAGTCTTCAAGAACCGCTCATGATAAAGATTTAATCAAATGGGATGAGGAATATGGTAAAATAAAGGGTAGAATAGCCAGACGTGGCGATACGGTCCCGATGGAACTCGTCATCTCAAAAAAGGGAAAAAAAGCAAAGGCAAATCACCTTGAAAAGCGCAGGCTGAGCGAATATGTGGGCATCTGCAATGTGGTCATGTTCGCTCCAGAGGATCTGAGCCTCGTTAAGGGCAGTCCCGCGGTCCGCAGACGTTTCATCGACATGGAGATAGGGCAGATTGCGCCTGTCTATATACATGTTTTGGGCGAATACCAGAAAGTGCTTCAGCAGAGAAACGCCCTGCTAAAAGATTTTTCACATCATGCCGCCAGCTCCGGCGCCCTGCTGGACATCCTGACTGAGAAACTGATCGATCTTGCTTCCGAAATTGTCGTACGCAGGCAGGCGTTTGTTTCCGAACTGAATGAATGGGCGACCGGAATCCATTCGGAAATCAGCCACGGCAGAGAGCGCCTCTCGGTTGCCTACCAATCCTCGGTCCGTGACGTATTAGAAAACTGTGAACGGTCAAAAATAGTAAAGGCTTACGAGAAGACTTATGAACGGCTGAAAAAGAGGGAGATTGAAAGAGGGCTTACGCTGATCGGTCCGCACCGTGACGATCTGCAATTCAGAATTAATGACCGCGATGTCCAGACATTCGGTTCACAGGGCCAGCAAAGAACGGCGGCTCTTTCGGTCAAACTTGCGGAGATCGAATTGATCAGGCACGAAGTGGGCGAATACCCGCTCCTTCTTCTGGATGACGTACTGAGTGAACTCGACGATATCAGGAAGACACATCTGCTTGGCGTGTTCAAGCAGAAGGTGCAGACTTTTGTTACGACGACATCCATTGCCGGGCTCGACCGGAGTTTATTGGATCGCGCGGCACTTTTTCAGATCCGACAGGGAAAAGTAGAATCATTGAAAGGCTGAGGGCCAATGTATGTCCACCTGGGAGAAGGGATGATCGTTGATTCCAGCGAAGTCATTGCTGTGTTTGATTATCAAACCATAAAAGACGCTGAAGCGAATCAGGCGGTTTTTGCCAGTCAGAAAAAAAATGGAGCCTGGGTACAGAATGCGGACCAGCCAATTAAATCTGTCATTTTGACAGAAAAAAGGTGGTATGTGTCCTCTTTCAGTTCTGCCACGATCAGGAAAAGGGCCGGATCGGCCTTCTCGCTTATGAAAGATCCGAAGTAAAAGCCGGGAAATAAAGGGTATTCTGTGTCAGATGACACCAAGTTAGGTGGGGTATGATGAAGGAACAACATGAATTGAACCAGTCTTATAACGCCAGCCAGATTCAGGTCCTTGAAGGACTTGAAGCCGTTAGAAAAAGGCCCGGCATGTATATCGGTACAACCGGAGAAAAAGGCCTGCATCACCTTGTATGGGAAATCGTCGATAATTCAATTGACGAAGCGCTTGCCGGTTACTGCAGCCATATTCAGGTAATTATCGAGAAAGACGGCGGTATCACCGTAATGGATGACGGCCGGGGTATTCCTGTCGACATTCAGAAGAAAGTCGGCCGGCCCGCGGTTGAAGTCATCATGACCGTTCTCCATGCAGGCGGAAAGTTCGGCGGCGGCGGTTATAAGGTGTCCGGCGGTCTTCACGGTGTCGGTGCGTCGGTGGTTAATGCGCTGTCGACAACAATGTGGGTGAAAGTCTACCGTAACGGACACGTGTACTATCAAGAATACCATCGCGGCAAACCGGCTGAGGATCTGAAGGTGATCGGAGACGCCGATCGTACAGGAACGACGACCCACTTTATTCCCGATCCCGAGATTTTCAAAGAAACCACTCATTTCGATTATGATACGCTTCGCATCCGAGTCAGGGAGCTGGCTTTTCTAAATAAAAATATTCGTATTTCGATTGAAGATAAACGGGAGAAAGACAGAAAAGAAACCTTCCATTTTGAGGGCGGTATCCGTTCCTACGTTGAATTTCTCAATCGTTCGAAAGAAGTTCTTCATCAGCCGATCGATCTTGAAGGAGAGAAGGACGGAATCAGGGTTGAAATTGCGCTGCAGTACAACAACGGCTTTTCAAGCCAGCTTTATTCCTTTGCCAATAACATTCATACCCATGAAGGCGGGTCGCACGAATACGGCTTCAAGATTGCTCTGACCAGGGTGATCAATGACTATGCGAAAAAAAATCAGCAGATGAAGGCCAGCGACCCGAATTTAACGGGCGAAGATGTCCGTGAAGGCCTGACAGCCATTGTCTCAATCAAGCATCCGGATCCGCAGTTTGAGGGACAGACAAAGACCAAGCTCGGGAATCCGGAAGTACGGGCGATCACCGATTCGATGTTTTCCGAGTCTTTTTCCAGATATTTGTATGAAAATCCGGATATCGCGCGGATGATTGTCGAAAAAGGGATGGTCGCGGCGCGGGCGCGCTCGGCTGCGAAAAAGGCGCGGGAACTAACACGACGGAAGAGCAGTCTGGAAAGTTCGTCGCTTCCCGGCAAACTTGCGGACTGCACGTCCAGGGATGCCAGTATTTCGGAACTCTACATCGTCGAAGGAGATTCAGCCGGCGGCTCGGCCAAGCAGGGGCGTGACCGGATGTTTCAGGCGATTCTACCGCTGCGCGGTAAAATTCTCAATGTAGAAAAAGCGAGACTGGACAAAGTACTATCCAACGCTGAAATCCGGGCGATGATTACGGCGCTGGGTACCGGGGTCGGCGAGGAATTCAAACTGGAAAAAGCAAGATATCACAAAATCATTATTATGACGGACGCCGACGTTGACGGTGCGCATATCCGCACTTTATTGTTAACGTTCTTCTACCGGTTTATGCGGCCGCTCCTGGAGAACGGTTATGTCTACATTGCCCAGCCGCCGCTGTATCGCGTGCAGTATGGCAAAACGCTGAAATATGCGTACAATGACCGTGAGCTTGAGAAGATTCAGACGGAACTTCCGGAAAACGTGAAACCGGCTCTGCAGCGCTATAAAGGTCTCGGGGAAATGAATCCCGAGCAGCTATGGGAGACGACTATGGATCCGGACAACCGCCTTGTACTCAAAGTCAATTTGGAAGACGCCATTGAGGCTGACCAGATTTTCGAAATGCTGATGGGCGACAGGGTGGAACCGAGATACGATTTTATTCAGGAAAATGCCCATTTTGTACAAAACCTGGATGTCTGATATTCTGATCCGGCTGCGATGCCGATCATTTCGGGAATCAGGAAGAATAACAGCAGGAAATGCGGTTTTACTTAAGTAAGGAGGAAGAAAGATGGCAGAGCAAGACGAATCAAGAGTCAGGCCGGTCGATATCGGTCATGAAATGCGCACCTCTTTTCTTGACTATGCGATGAGTGTCATCGTCAGCCGTGCGCTCCCCGATGTGCGTGACGGACTCAAGCCGGTTCACCGGCGAATTCTGTTCGCAATGAACGAACTGGGGATCACTGCCGACAAAGCATACAAGAAATCGGCGAGAATTGTCGGTGAAGTGATCGGCAAGTACCATCCTCACGGCGATGCCGCAGTCTATGAATCAATGGTGCGTATGGCTCAGGATTTCAGCTTTCGCTATGAACTTGTGGACGGCCATGGAAACTTCGGATCGGTCGACGGGGATCCTGCGGCGGCGATGCGTTATACGGAAGCAAGGATGTCGAAAATATCGATGGAAATGGTCCGTGACATCCGCAAAGACACGATTGATTTCCAGGATAACTATGACGGATCGGAACAGGAGCCGGCGGTTCTGCCATCGCGCTTTCCAAATCTGCTCGTAAACGGAGCTTCCGGGATAGCTGTTGGCATGGCAACCAATATTCCGCCGCATCAGCTCGGCGAAGTCATTGATGCCGTCCTGGCACTCAGCAAGAATCCGGAAATCAGTGCCGATGAACTGATGCACTATATCCCGGGGCCTGATTTTCCGACCGGCGGCCTGATCCTTGGACGTGAAGGGATCAAACGCGCCTACCGTTCGGGACGCGGATCGATTATCGTACGGGCTAAGGTTGAGATTGAGCAGCATCCGAGCGGAAAAGAAAGTATTGTCGTCACCGAGCTGCCCTATCAAGTCAATAAAGCGAAACTGATCGAACGCATTGCCGATTTGGTCAAGGAGAAAAAGATCGACGGGATTACCGATCTGCGCGATGAGTCGGACCGGCGCGGGATGCGGATGGTTATTGAAGTACGCAAGGATGCGAATGCCAACGTCCTTCTGAACAACCTGTACAAGCATACCGGCCTGCAGACAAGTTTCGGAATTAATCTCCTTGCGCTTGTCGATGGAAGGCCCCGTGTCCTGACGTTGAAAGAATGCCTGCACTACTATCTGGCTCATCAGGAGACGGTGATCCGCCGGAGGACGAGCTTCGAACTGAAGAAGGCGGAAGCAAGAGCCCACATTCTCGAAGGTCTGCGGATCGCCCTGGATCATCTGGATGAGGTCATTACGTTAATTCGAAACTCGAAAACAGCGGATATTGCCCGAAGCGAGTTAATGGAAAACTTTGCACTCACTGAGGAGCAGGCACAGGCGATTCTAGATATGCGCCTGCAAAGACTGACCGGTCTCGAACGGGAAAAGATCGAACAGGAATATGCTGAACTCGTTCAGAAAATCGCTGAATTGAAAGCCATTCTTGCCGATGAGCAGAAGGTTCTGCACATTATCCGGAAAGAGCTGCGAGAAATCAAAGAAAAATTCAATGACACCCGCCGAACGGAAATCACTGTCGGAAGCAACCTGATTGAAGATGAAGATCTGATTGAGCGGGAAGACGTTGTCATCACGGTTTCTCATAAAGGCTATGTAAAGCGCATGCCCGTTGCCGCTTATAAAAGCCAGAATCGCGGCGGACGGGGCATTCAGGGTATGGGTACCAACGAAGACGATTTTGTCGAACATCTTTTTCAGACGACAACGCATCATCATGTGCTCTTTTTTACAAACAAGGGCAGGGTATTTCAGCTTAAAGGCTATGAAATTCCTGAGCTGGGCAGAACGGCGAAGGGAATCCCGATCATCAATCTGATACAGATAGAAAAAAATGAATATATCACGGCGTTTTTCCCTGTCGAAGACTTTGACGACACACATTATCTTGTTTTTCTGACGAGAAAGGGTATAACGAAACGTTCCCCACTCTCCGACTTTTCGAATATCAGAAAAGGTGGCCTGTTTGCCATCACGGTGCGTGATGAAGACGAATTAATCGCCGTTCGCCTGACAGACGGAAAAAGAGACCTGATCGTCGGTACGAAAAAGGGGATGGCCATTCGCTATAGCGAAAAGGATGTTCGCTCAATGGGCAGAACCGCGGCCGGCGTCAAGGCGATTACGTTGGAGGCGGGAGATGAAGTGGTCGGAATGGGCATTGTCGGTGATGACAGCGACGTGCTGATCGTTACGGAAAAAGGGTTCGGCAAACGCACCGCCTGCAGTGAATACCGCAAACAGACACGTGGCGGCAAGGGCCTAAAGACTTGCAATATTACGGAAAAAAACGGCAATCTGGTTGCTCTGCGGACGGTTGAAGAAGACGAGGATCTGATGATCATGACCGCGAACGGTGTCATTATCAGGATGCCGGTCTCCGGGATTTCAAAGTTAGGAAGAAATACAATGGGTGTCACCCTTATCCGTGTCGATGAAGGAGACAGCGTGTCTACCATTGCCCGTATCCAAAAAAGCGAAGTGGACGATGGGGATGCATTGCAGAAAGAAGATTTAAATGACGACAGAAAAAAAGAAGAGACACCATCGGAAGGACAGCGGCAACAGAACAGTGAACCTTAATCTTCTAATTTGCAGGAGAATGTGAGGAAAAACAGAATGCTGTTGAAAGCGAGCGTACTGAAAGCAGGTTATGTGCTGAAAAAAGATGTTTACGCTAAATCCAACAAGCCGCTGATTCGTTCGGGCACCGTTCTAAAGGACGTGCATATTGCATTCCTTAAGGCATTCCTGATCGACAGCGCAGAAGTGGAAACAAAAACGGCTTCGGGCCAGACCATACATGCCGCCGAGGAGAAAACGGAAAAAGCCGCAGAGACCTTCGATCCGTCGGAAATGAAGGTCGATTCTTCAAATGGAAACTATCAGATGGCTGTTTCCGCCTACAACTCATTTTTTAAACAGTGGCAATCCGGTTCGGGAATTAATATTGGAGAGTTCAGGAGAGCCGTGATGCCGCTTCTCGCCGACTCTCTTAATGATCCGATCTGGATTGCCCGTTTTTTTCTGAAACGGACAATGATTCGAAGCGGAGCGGACCGAAGCGTTGCCATGGGGCTGCTTTCGGCTTTTCTTGGAAAAAAACTCAGTTTCTCTCAGGGAGACATCTATCAGATCGGGCTCGCAGGAATGCTTGCTGATTGCGGTCTGGCCAAACTGCCGCCCTCTGTCCTGAATAAAAAGGAAAATGATGCGGGCAATGAACGGTCGCTGTATGAAAGACACGTCACGGACAGCTATAAAATGCTGAAAGGTGTTCCGAGCTTGACGGAAGAAGCCATGCTCGCCGTCATTCAGCATCACGAACGGGAGGACGGAAGCGGCTACCCGCTCCGGTTAAATGGCGAACGGCTCAGCCGTTCCGGCAAAATACTGGCAGTCTGTGACCGTTTTCTTCATTATGCTGCAGCATGTCCGGAAAACGGGTGGCCGGTCCGGATACTTGACCGTCTCATTGAGGGTTCCTACGGAAAATTGTCCGGATATCTTTTGGAGAAGTTTTGTAATGAAGTGATGACTCTTTTTATCGGCTCTGAAGTCATGCTGTCGGATGGCCGGAGGGGGAAGATCGTCTTCATTCCCGCTAAATCATCAGCGACGCGTCCGCTCGTCCGTCTGGAAAATAATCAGGTGATCGACCTTTCCGGAAACAAGCTTCTTGGTATAGACCAGATTGTAACCGGATAGTTACACCTCTTTCGGACGCCGGAAATCCGTTAAATCGGCAGCCGTTATTAGAAAAGTATAACTTCGTTTGGTCTTCTTGACAGCCGTTTGTCCAATTGATAAGCTAACAATAAAATTTTTGGGTAGTGAAGACAATCATCTATGGGGGTAAACGTTAATGCGAGAAGACAAATTTGTAAAAGAATCACTGACCTTTGATGACGTATTGCTGATCCCTGCAGCATCCGAAATCCTGCCCCGGGATGTCTCTGTAAAAACCGCGCTGACCAATGCGCTTAAACTGAACATCCCGATTATCAGTGCCGGAATGGATACAGTTACCGAGGCGGCTATGGCGATCGCTATGGCCAGGCAGGGCGGCATGGGCGTAATTCATAAGAATATGTCGATTGAGGAGCAGGCGGAACAAGTCGATAAAGTCAAAAGATCCGAAAGCGGCGTCATCACGAATCCTTTCTCTTTGACTCCTGACGACCAGATTTTTGATGCGGAACACCTGATGAACAAATATCGTATTTCGGGTGTCCCGATTGTCGACAACAAAAGAGATCAGCACCTGGTCGGTATTTTGACAAACCGCGATATGCGGTTTGTCAAGGATTACTCGTCGAGAATCGGCGATATGATGACTAAGGACAATCTGATCACGGCACCGGTCGGCACGAGTCTTGGCGAGGCGGAAGAGATACTGAACCGCCACCGCATTGAGAAACTGCCGCTTGTTGACCAGAACGGCGTCTTAAAAGGGCTGATTACAACCAAGGATATTGAGAAAGTCGTTGAATTTCCCAGCTCAGCGAAGGACAAACATGGCAGACTGCTTGTCGCAGCGGCAGTCGGCGTGACTTCGGACGCTTTGGTTCGTGTTGAAAAACTCGTTGAAGCAGGCGCAGATGCGATTGTCATTGATACGGCACACGGGCACTCCAAGGGCGTTCTGGAAAAAGTCGCGGAAATCCGTAAAAAATATCCGAAAGTCAGCCTGGTTGCCGGAAATGTAGCCACCCCTGAAGGTACAAAGGCACTGATCGATGCCGGCGTAGATGTGGTCAAGGTCGGTATTGGACCGGGGTCAATTTGTACAACCCGCGTTGTCGCTGGAGTCGGTGTTCCGCAGATCACGGCCGTCTATGATTGCGCCAATGAAGCGGACAAGCATGGAATTGCTATTATTGCCGACGGTGGAATCAAATATTCGGGAGACATTGTGAAGGCACTTGCGGCGGGCGGCAGCGCAGTCATGCTGGGCGGACTGCTGGCCGGCGTCGACGAAACGCCGGGCGAGACTGAAATTTATCAGGGCCGGCAATTTAAAGTCTATCGCGGAATGGGCTCGGTAAGCGCAATGGAACATGGCAGCAAAGACCGTTATTTTCAGGAAAATCAGAAGAAACTTGTTCCCGAAGGTATTGAAGGACGTGTTCCTTACAAAGGAAAGCTGGCGGATACTATCTACCAGCTGATCGGCGGGCTGAGGTCAGGCATGGGGTATTGCGGAACGCCGACCATAGAGGATTTGCGTAATCAGGCCAGATTTACAAGAATTACCAACGCCGGTTTGCTGGAAAGCCATCCTCATGACGTGCAAATTACGAAAGAAGCACCGAACTATTCTATTAAATAATATTATTTTTTACGGGACGAGTTGTTTCGCCTCGGTTTTTTATACAAATAAGAAAGTATAAAAGATAAAAGATTAGAGGTGTCTAGTATAAGAAAAACTAAGGCTCAGGCCATCGTCAAAGACTTGACTTCACTAAGTTTTTCTTATGTCTCTCGTTCATCACGGGACCGGGATGAAGCGTGAAACCATTCGGGGGTGTAGGGGTTGAATTTTAGTAAAAGGCTGCATCATTATGCAGTGACAGGTCTCATTTTTATTCTGGCACTGATTTTAGGCTTTCAGAGTCCGTTTGCTTCCACGGCAAAAGCAGCGGACACGCTCGGCATTCAGGCAAAATCTGCCATTCTCATTGACTATAATAATGGCCAGATTTTATACGAAAAAAACGCGGATCAACTGTATCCGCCTGCCAGCATGACCAAGATGATGACCGAATATCTGGTGATGCAGGCGCTGCACTCTAAAAAGCTGACATGGGACACCAAGGTGTCCATCAGTGATTATGCCTATCAGATTTCACAGAATCGTACGTATTCCAATGTTCCACTAAGAAAAGACTATCAATACACCGTCAGAGACTTGTACGAAGCGATGGCTATTTATTCGGCAAACGGAGCGGCTATAGCCCTGGCTGAAAAAATCGGCGGTTCGGAGAAAAATTTTGCCAATTTAATGAATCAGACAGCCAAAAAACTTGGCATGACGAACGCCCATTATATTAATAGTTCAGGTCTTGAAAATGCCGATCTTGGGAAGTTCGCTTCTTATGGCGGCTCAAATGGTGCCAATGAGCTGTCGGCCCGGGATCTTGCCAAGCTGGCTTATCATGTAATCAAAGACTATCCCGAAGCGCTGAGCATCTCAAAGATTCCGGTAAAGAATTTTACGGCAGGCGTTGACACCCCCATTCAAATGGTAAACTGGAACTACATGCTCCCTGGATTCGGTTCGAATATGAAACAATACACATACGAAGGTGTGGACGGGCTGAAGACCGGGCATACCGACCTTGCAGGCTATTGCTTTACCGGCACGGTCAATCGGAACGGCCACCGTCTGATCAGTGTTGTCATGGGAACCAGTTCAGACGGGCAGCGTTTTGACCAGACGAAAACGTTGTTTGATTACGGCTATCAGCAGTTTTCGGAAAAAGCCGTTGCTCAGAATGATCAGCTGATTCCAGGCCAGAAAGCGATTGATGTTCATAACGGCCAAGCGGGCAGCGTGAAACTCGCGTTTGGAAAATCCATGAGCCTCATGGTGCCGAACGGAGAAAACTCCGGTGCTGCTTTTCATGTCACACTTGACCGTTCAAAGCTAAACAAAAACGGGCAACTGGAAGCTCCGGTCAAAAAAGGCGAACAGATCGGTTATGCCACACTTGCAGCTGGTGGCAGCACTGCGTATGGGCACTTATTTTCAAATGATAACAAGATTCCGGTTGTAGCCGCTGAACAAGTGGACCAAAACAGCTGGATTGTTCGGATGTTTCAGGGTATAGGCAGTTTCTTTGCAGGAATTTTTTCATGGATTGCCAGCCGTTTTTAAGAAAATTAATTTATGAAATGGGCAGTGAACACGGAGTCAGGAGATTTTTCAACATAAATCTCCTGATTTTCCCTTACCTGGAATGAAAAGATGGTCAAAATATCCTTAAAATATAGTTATTGACTGTGAATTATTGTACACTAGAATTACCCGAATTCGAAAGGAAATTCTCTAGGCTGAAAATGGAGGAATAGTCATGGCTGAAAAAGGTACAGATAAAGTTAAAAGAGGTATGGCCGAGATGCAAAAAGGCGGCGTGATCATGGACGTGGTCAATGCCGAACAGGCTAAAATCGCGGAGGAAGCCGGAGCCACCGCCGTCATGGCGCTTGAGCGTGTGCCGTCGGATATCCGCAAGGCGGGCGGAGTCGCGCGGATGGCCGACCCGACAATCGTCGAACAGGTCCTGAATGCCGTTTCAATCCCGGTCATGGCGAAGGCACGCATCGGACATATTGTTGAAGCACGTGTGCTCGAAGCGATGAAAGTCGACTATATAGATGAAAGCGAAGTGCTGACACCGGCAGACGACGTGTATCATATCGACAAGAAAACCTTTACGGTGCCTTTTGTCTGCGGCTGCCGTGATCTGGGCGAGGCGGCGCGCCGGATCGGTGAAGGTGCGGCAATGCTCCGGACAAAGGGTGAGCCGGGAACCGGCAATATTGTTGAAGCTGTCCGCCACATGCGCCTCGTGAACAGCCAGGTGCGCAAGGTTGTCGGTATGTCGCCGGATGAATTGATGGTTTTTGCAAAGGAACTGGGTGCTCCCTATGAAATTCTTCTTCAAATCAAGGAAGCGGGACGGCTTCCGGTCGTCAATTTTGCAGCTGGCGGTGTGGCGACACCAGCGGATGCCGCGCTGATGATGGAGCTTGGGGCGGACGGTGTATTTGTCGGATCCGGTATTTTCAAATCGGAAAATCCTGCAAAATTCGCCAAAGCAATCGTTGAAGCAACGACTTATTACAAGGATTACGAACGCATCGCAGAACTTTCAAAAGGTCTTGGCGAACCGATGAAGGGGATTGACATGGGCACGCTTAACCCTTCAGAGCGGATGCAGGACCGTGGATTATAAGGTGGTTTGGAATTATGACGACTAAAATCGGCGTTTTAGCAGTTCAGGGAGCAGTGAGCGAGCACGTTAAAGCACTGAAGGCATCAGGAGCAGAAGCGTACGTTGTAAAAAACGTTCAGGATCTGGAAGGCCTTGACGGGCTTGTCCTCCCTGGGGGAGAAAGCACAACGATGCGCCGGCTGCTGGATAAATACGGTCTCTTTGATGCCATAAAAACTTTTTCGGCGGACAAGCCTGTTTTCGGCACCTGCGCGGGACTGATTCTGATGGCTAAAAAAATTGAAGGACGGCAAGGCCCTCATCTCGGCCTGCTCGATATCGATGTCAAGCGCAATGCTTTCGGCCGTCAGGTTGACAGCTTTGAAGCCGATCTGGCGATTAAACATGTGGCCGACCATTATGACGGCGTCTTTATTCGGGCGCCCTATATCAAAAGTGTCGGCGATGGCGTTGAAGTGCTTTCGACCTACGAGGATAACGTTGTGGCCTGCCGTCAGGGACGCTTTCTTACGTGCGCTTTTCACCCGGAATTGACTGATGATCTGCGCATGCATCGCTATTTTGTCCGTATGGTTGAAGAAACCGTCTGACCGCTTGCATTTTTGCCCGGCATATTGTAAATTTTTATTAGTGAAAAATGTGAACTTGATGACGGGAACAACTAGTGACGAGGTCCTTACGAAGAGAGCCGCGGGCGGTGGGAAGCGGCGAGGGGCGCGGCATGAATCCATCCCTGAGAGAAATGCTGTCAGTATCGGCATAAACGGATCATTTCCGTTATCAATGATAAAGCGGCTTGTGAACTTTTTAAAAGTCATAAGCAATTTGGGTGGCAACGCGGGTCAAATCTCGTCCCTTGATTCAGACAAGGGACGGGATTTTTATTTTAGGAGGCGAAGTGACGATGTTAGACATGAAAATATTGAGGGAACATTATGATGAAATTGAGGGGAAACTGAATAAAAGAGGTGAAGACCTCAGCGATTTCAAGAAATTTCCGGCACTGGATGAGAAACGACGGACGCTGATCAATCAGGCTGAAGCGCTGAAGGCCAAACGCAATGAGGTATCGGCTAATGTGGCGGCGAGGAAACGGGCGAAAGAAGATGCCCGGGATCTGATTGAAGCCATGCGCGAGGTCAGTGCCCAAATCAAGACGCTGGACGGTGAGCTGCATAAAATTGAGGACGAACTGCGTGAGGTGATGCTTTCGATACCGAACATTCCTCATGAAAGTGTGCCGGTCGGCGACAGCGAGGACGATAACAAACCGATCCGCTTCTGGGGTGATCCTAAAAAATTCTCATTTGAACCGAAGCCGCACTGGGACATCGCAACCGGCCTAGGCATCCTCGATTTTGAACGCGCGGCAAAAGTGACCGGCAGCCGGTTTGTTTTTTATAAAGGACCGGGGGTACGTCTGGAGCGCGCGCTGATCAGCTTTATGCTGGACCTTCACGCAGAAAAGCACGGCTATACGGAAATGATGCCGCCGTACATGGTCAACCGTGACAGCATGACCGGCACCGGGCAGCTGCCGAAATTTGAAGAAGACGCTTTTAAAATTGCCGATGATAGGGATTATTTTCTGATCCCTACAGCGGAAGTGCCGGTGACGAACTATTATCGTGACGAGATTTTAAACGATGACGATCTGCCGATTGCCTATGCGGCTTACAGCGCCTGTTTCCGTTCGGAGGCGGGTTCTGCGGGGCGCGATACACGAGGGATCATCCGCCAGCATCAGTTCAACAAGGTCGAGCTGGTTCGTTTTGTCAGGCCGGAAGATTCATACAATGAACTTGAAAAGCTGACCGGACATGCGGAAGAAGTGCTGAGGCTGCTACATCTGCCGTATAGGGTGGTCGCCATTTGCACAGGGGATCTGGGATTCACCGCGGCAAAAAAATACGATCTTGAAGTTTGGATTCCAAGTCAGGACACGTATCGCGAAATTTCATCGTGCAGCAACTTTGAGGACTTTCAGGCGAGAAGAGCCAATATCCGGTTCAGGCGCGGACCGAAAGCGAAGCCTGAATATGTCCACACATTGAACGGATCGGGCCTCGCGGTCGGGCGTACAGTCGCCGCAATTCTGGAAAATTACCAGCAGGAGGACGGCAGTGTTCTCATTCCTGAGGCGCTTCGCCCGTACATGAAGAATCTCGAAAAAATCACACCGGCAAATGCCTGAAGACGAAGACCCAAAATTTGTTATCAGTAATCCGGGGAGGCGGAAAAAGACATGCCTTTTCACCAGAGAGTGGATAATGAAGCAAGGCTGACGAGAATGATCGAAGACCTGGGTATTACAATAAACACGGGGAAACCTGAAAAAGAAAAGCAGGGCTCTGACCCGAAAGAAAAAGATAAAGAAAATGAAAAGGAATAAACGAAAAAGCCGCGTGTAGACAGAGGTGATCTGCTCACGCGGCTTTTCCTGCTTTCGGGATCTTTACCGTTTCCTTCCCGCCCCGCTGACCAGTTTTTCTTCGATCAGCGGAAGTATGGAATCCAGCGAACCGGGGTGGCGCAAAAGGTCATAGTCATCAATATCAATTTTCAACACCGGGCATGTATCAAAACGGGCAATCCACTGTTCATAACGGTCAAACATCTCCCGCCAGTAGCTGATCGGTGTTTCCTTTTCCAGCCCCCGTCCGCGGCGTTGGATACGTTTTATTGTCGCATCAAGCGATCCGTGCAGGTAAATCAGGAGGTTGGGATGGTGAAAATAAGGGGTCATCACCATGGCATCGAACAGCGACGTGTAGGTGCGGTAATCCGCTTCAGACATCGTCCCCTTTTCATAATGCATTCTTGCGAAGATACCCGTATCTTCATAAATCGAACGGTCCTGGACAAAGCCCCCCGGACAGGCGTCAATGCGCTTGGTCTCTTTGAAACGTTCGCCCAGAAAATAAATCTGAAGATGGAAAACCCAGCGCTCAAAGTCTTTGTAGAACGCATCGAGATATGGATTTCCATCAACTTTTTCGAGGGATGTGCGATAGTGCAGAGGCTTGGCCAGAGCTTTTGCAAAAGTCGTTTTGCCGATGCCGACCATCCCCGCGACTGAAATGAGACACTTCGACGGTAACTGACTTTGATTCATAACAGATTCGCCTTTCTAAAATAAAAATAGCCGTTTTATTTCACTCAAACGGCTTCGGAAAACACACATACGTTCTCTATAGTTTATCATGATCCCGCACGTTTGAAAAGCGAACAACGCAGGAACCAACTTATCCAAATTTAATTGAATGAGCGTGCGTTCATGATCCAAAAATCAACAGAGTGATTTAACAAAGCGGATTGAATAAAAATCCGGGAAGCGGGAAGACTGGAAACGGCATGATGATCGTGGACAAGGTGTCAACATAAAATGTTGATATATCGGGCAAGTATCCGGTTACAAAAAAAACGGATTTATTTGACACCGGACTGGAGTTGTGCTAAATTAAAGTAAACCATTTTACTACTTAATATATGATCTGGATGTAAGAATGAAGACCCTTCCCTGAAGTGTAGTAGTTTTTACTTCTGGAAGGGTCCGTTTTTTATATCCTGATTCACTGTTAAATGGTGAGTGGTTTTATTTCACGCGCGGGCAGCGCAAAGTTTTAGGGAGGCAATAAAGCATGCAAAACGGTAAAGTAAAATGGTTTAATGCAGAAAAAGGTTACGGTTTCATTGAAGTTGAAGGCGGAAATGATGTATTCGTACACTATTCTGCAATCGAAGGCGACGGTTTCAAAACGCTTGAAGAAGGTCAGGAAGTAAGCTTTGAAATTGTTGAAGGCAACCGCGGACCTCAGGCAGCAAACGTTACGAAACTGTGATCGATAACCATAGCCGATGATGCGAAAGCAGTCCTCTCTAAATAAAGGGCTGCTTTTATTTGTGCTTTATCGCCGGACGGCTTGAAGAAACATCTCTTCGTACGGGAAGTCCCCCTGTTCAAAACTGCGCTTTTTTTGTATAATAATAAATGTCGCTTAAAACGACGCTGCCAATATGGCTCTGTAGCTCAGTGGATAGAGCGTCGGTTTCCTAAACCGTGCGTCGGGAGTTCGACTCTCCCCAGGGCCATACATATAAAAGCACTGGAACTCTTGTATATCAAGGGTTTTTGTTGTATATAACAGGTGGTACAGATTAGCTATTTTTCACTGATACAGCAGTTTATACGCAAATCGTACGCAAAAATGAAACGGATCAGGCCATTTTAAGCAAAATTGAGGCAATAAAAAAGGCCTTGCCATTGTCCAACGGCAGGCATTAATCAGTTCATTTTCTGAATCTGTTTGATTGCTTCATCAAGCGACTGCGCGGCCCGCTTGTCTGAGTCCTCAAGAAGATGCCCGTATGTGTCCATTGTAATGCCGATACCGGAACTGTGTCCCGCCCGTTCGCTGATGTCTTTCATCGGCACCTTCTCATCAATCAGCAAAGAAACGGATGTATGCCTGAGCGCATGAAACTTGATATGCTTCAAACCTTTTCTGCTGAGGAACCGCCGCCACCACTGACTAATGCTTTCAGGCCGCATAGGCTTACCGAACCCGTTTTCTGGGGAGAAAACAAAATCACAGGGCTTTCCATTCCATTCATGAACCCATGTTTCCCCTGAATCATCTTTTTCCTGATCGCGTTCATCCTTGAACTTGTTCAGACAATCCATCACAAAGGCGGGAAGGTTTACCAGGCGCTCATGGCCTGACTTTGTAGACTTGATAGCAATGCCTTTGCCGACGATCCGGACGGCCGCCTGTTCGATCAGTACTGTTCCCGCCTGTAAGTTAATATGCTGCCATTCAAGGCCGGCTATCTCGCCTTCACGCGCGCCGGTAGCAAGGGCAAACAGAACCAGCGTTTGCCACCTTAAAGGCTCACTATCAAGCGCAGAGAACAGCTTAGACAGATCATTCTTATCATAGATGGCGGGACGCTTGCGGACGGCCAGAGGCGTTTTCACGCCCTTCATGGGGCTTTCCCTGATGTATTCCCGTTCAACGGCATAAGAGAAAATGCTGTTCAGCAATATTTTATGGTTGTCCATGGTTTTGACGGATAGATTATATTTTTGCGCCTTTATCACAAAATCACTTGCCGATGTGAAGTAGCTGCCTGACTGATGAACGAATTCGGGCTTAGGCAGTATGCTGTTGAATTCACAATTCGGCTGCTGCAGCTTGTCGAAGAAATCCATGATGTGGTACTTTTTAATCTTGCCGATTCTGAGTTGTCCAAAGGCAGGAAGCACGCGAAGCCTCAGGTTTGAGTCGTAGCCTTCCTGTGTGCGCGGGGACAGATGGGAAGCATGTTTTTTCCACCAGTCACGCACGAGATCAGAAAAAAGCATCTTTTCCCGGTCGTCGATCAGGCCATTTGTTACCTCATAGATGAAACTGGCCTTTGCTTCCTCAAGCTGGCCTTTATTTTTTATGCCTGACACCACTTTATACTTGCGCGGATAATGACCGGCACCGTCATTCCCAAGTGAGACGGTCAGTTCATACTTACTTTTGCCAATTTCACGGGCTGCACATTTCATGGTTTGCCTGCTTCCCGCCGCTGGATATAGGCTTTTATTTCCTCTATCGGCAAATCAACTTGTTTGTCTATCTCTTCTAAGGTTCTACCCTCATTACGAAGTTTCAAAGCCTTCTTCATGCGATTTGTATAAGCCATTTCACAGCTAGATCGACTATGAAAGGGCAGAGGGGGGCAAAACTTCATTCCTTTGTAGGTCACTTCAAAAATATGGCCACAGTATTTACAGCGCTGGAACTCAGCATGTCCTGCTAATGCTCTAATCATCTGTAAATAAGCAATATCAAATAAATTGGTGAATGTAGCTTTCGGAGTGAAATTGCCCTCTTTGTCAACTTCTAATGTATAGGATAAATTCATGTGTATTTTCAGCCTGTCGGCAAGCATTATTTTTGCTTCACTGAGTTTCACTGGATATATTTTTCCATTTTTAAAGTGACCAAAGCGATGATTCAAAAACCCATAATTGCCAGTAACAATATGTTCTAGTACCTGAAACGCCTGTCTATATTCATTCAATTTATTAAGCAAAGAATTATAGTCACTACACCAGATACAAAGATCGTCTGATGGAGCAAGATACGGCATGTAAAGTGCATGTTTCTTGCCATTTTCTTCCCAAGTAGGGGCAATCAATCCTGAAGGAATTCCCCATACTCTCACAAAATTAATAAGCTGTTTTTTATTATCTATTGGCTTTGCTAGTTCTGTGTAAAGCGATGAACCATCCTTTTCAATGCTGTAAGAACGGCTGTATATATTTCCCCTTTTAGAAATGAACCCGCTGTCAATCTGAGATATATATTTTTCGCTCTCTTTCTGGAGATAAGTAATGATTTTTTCCTTTACATAGGCAGTTTCTTTTTCGCTTACTTCATCATCAATAAATGATTCATCATCATAGAACTGATATTGATTGAAAACATGTACTTTACCAGTGAATTTCATTCCATCAAAGAAATTTTTGATTTTTTTTGCCATGTAGTTTTTTGCCTCATTTCATTAAAAAATGGGTGAATAAGGGGAAAAAAGCAGTTAAAAAACCAATTTCGTCAGTCATAAAAGTTTATTTATCATTTATCGAACACATAATAACGCGAGAATTTCATTATTTCTCGAGTTGAAAACATTTTAGCTGTATTGTATTCTATCAATGATGATACATCAACAACTACACGGATGACAACTTAATATCGTAAATTCATGCGTTAGGAGGTAATGGAAATTGAAACAGCAAGCAAACAAAGACATACGGGAAGCAATAGAGCGGGCGGCTGTGACACACTGGCAGGTTGCTGATGCTATGGGCAAATCACAATACACCCTGTCTATATGGCTTCGCAAGCCTTTGAAGGGAGAAAAGCGGGAACTGGTTCTGTCTGCGATCAAGAAGGCAAAAAGAGAATACGGAGAGGATGCAGAATGACAGACATTAACCGTACTGTCCTAACGGCAGATGAAGTAGGGGAATTACTAGGCTTCCGGCGGGACTTCATTTATGACCTATGCCGGCGCGGAGAGATTCCATATAAGAAGATCGGCCGCCGCTATTATCGGTTCAATCGTGCGGACATTGAAAAATGGCTGCATGAACAAGGCTGATGCCGCATGGGAGAAGCAGAGCGAGTAGAACAGGCAGTAACGCCTATTCAGGCGATACACAGCAGCATAACGATTACTGAGGCACTGGAAAGATATGCCGGGGCAAAGATAAACGGCCGGCAGTACCGGAACAAAATGCAGATCCGCTGTCCATTTCACCAAGATAATAGTCCTTCAATGACGGTTTATCTCGACAGTAACAAGTGCCGATGCTGGAAGGGTGGATGCATAGCGAACAGTCACCCGAACGATCAGATAGATGTTGTTCAGATGGCTGAGGGAATAAGCCGGCAGGAAGCCATACACAGGCTATTAACAGACTTAGGCATAAACACTGGGAAAGATTCAAAGATTGCCATTGAGGAAGCCCAGAGGCGGGCAGCGATTGATGCAGACTGCCGAGAAGCATTGAAGGCTATTCAGAAGCTGAAAGATGAACTGGACTTTTCATTCATGGACGTATTCAGAAAGCAGTACAAACCGATTGACTGGGGAAGTGATGCAATGGCGGATGAAGTAACCGGAACTTACAGCAGATTCTATGACAGGCTTCAAATAGCCGGGTTTAATCTCGAGGCAGCGGAAAATGAACAAGAAAAAAGATCCGCACTGAGGGCAGCAGGGCAGATCACGAAAGAGGTGAAACAAGTTGGGTAATTTAAGTCAGAAAGTAAAGAGAAAATACTTACGTTCGCTTAATAACTACCCTGATTCTATCACCAGAGGCGGGAATCATCAATTCAAGCAAGTTCCGCTCAGTGATGAACTGAAGCAGGCAGTTCACAAGGGAATGAAGGGGAAGGCTGACCCCAATATTGACAGTATGATGAACAATATCCCGCCTGAACAGCACCGGGAAGCAGAGCCAATAGAACCGGCTACGAGTCCCCAACGGCAGGCAGTTGAAACAAAAAAGCAGAAAGAACAGCAAGGGAACAGTGAGGAAGAAGCAAAAAAAGAATCACAGTCAACCAAGATAGTTAAATTAACTTCACAGGTCGAACTTTTCCATACTGAAGATGATAATGCATACGGAAGATTCAAAACCGGCGGGCATGTTGAGACTTGGCCCATTCGCAGTACTGGGTTCAGCAGATGGCTAAAGGGAAAATATTTAAACGTTTATCATACAGCCGTAAGTAAGCAGGGTTATGAAGATGCAATAGGAACAATCGAAGCAATGGCACAATTTGATGACGAGGGAGAAGTTAAGCCTGTTAAAAAGGTTTATAAACGTATTGCAGAAAAGGATGGAGAAATTTTCATTGACCTTTGCAACGATAAATGGCAAGCCGTCAAGATCAATAGTGACGGATGGGAAATAACAGACCTTCCCCCGGTTTACTTTATCCGGTCAAATATTGAGCAGCCTATGCCGATGCCTGAAAAAGGCGGGAGCATAGATATACTTAAACCATTTATCAACCATCGTTCAGAGCATGAATGGAAGATGATTGTTGCCTGGATGATTGCCTCTTTAAGACCCGGCTATCCTTACCCGATACTCACAATTCAAGGCGAACAAGGCAGCGCTAAAAGTACAGTAACGCGGGCATTGAAAGAACTCATTGACCCGGACACGCAACTAAAACGATCACTCCCTAAGAATGAAAAAGACATGTTCATTGCCGCTAAAAACTCATGGGTTCTTCCGTTTGATAATCTAAGCGGTATATCTAATGCGATTAGTGACATTCTCTGCCGTATCTCTACCGGCAGCAGCTTTGCAACTAAAACCCTGTACACGAACGATGAAGAATTTACTTTCAGTGCAATGCAGCCAATTATCCTTAATGGGATAGACGATATAGCGCAAAGAAACGACTTACTGGATCGGTCAATCATAGTCTATCTCCCGCCCATTGATAACAAGAAAAGACAATATGAGCGTGAGTTCTGGAAAGAGTTTGAAAAAGTTAAGCCTAAAGTTTTAGGCGCTGTGTTTGATGCAATCAGCGGAGCCATAAAAGCACTTCCGAAAACAAAACTCAGTGAGAAGCCAAGAATGGCAGACTTTGCACAATGGGCAACAGCCGCAGAGAAAGCCTTAGGGTGGGAAAAAGGCGAGTTCATGAGATCATATATGGCAAACAATCAAGAAGCCATTGAACAGGGAATAGAAGCCAATCCGTTTGCCGATGCAATCATTCAGTTTATGGAAGAAAACAACGAGTTTGTCGGGAATGCAACAAAGCTAATAGAAAAGCTGAAGAATGGGGCTTATGTTGACGAACAGACAGTAAAAAGTAAGACGGCGTTTCCGTCGAGCAAGAACGTGAGGAAGTGGCTGCGCCGTATCAATCCATATCTGAGAAACAAGAGAATACGTTATACGGAATACGAGAACAGAAAGAGAAGGACTTTGAAATTAGACAAGGTACCGCAAAAATCGTCACCATCGTCACCATCGTCACCGAAAGCCTCGCAAGCCCCGGTACAAAGGCATTTTCAGGGTTACGATAATGGTTACGATAATTCAAAGGGTTACGCAAAGATCGTCACCGGTTACGATAATAAAAAATTATCGTCACCCCAAAAAGCCTATAAGACCGGCAAAGGTGACGATGGTTACGCAAGTTACGATAATTCCGGTGCTTTTTCTGATATTAACAAAAAGCAGCAAAACGGGGCATGGAAAATATGAATGCTGATGAAATCATCCGTTCCGCAGAGAAAGAAGGCTGTGCCTTATCCGTTGAAAATGGATATTTAAAGGGCAGTAAACAAATACCGTCACGGTTGATGGAGTCTCTAAAGGCAAACAAGCAATCAATCATTGAATACCTGTCACGTGACAGCAAAGCACGGGCAGCGGGCTTCATGGTCGGTGTGCCTGGCGAACTCTACACCCTGTCAGTATCCCGCCGCGCGGACATATTCATTGAGCAGATAAACGGTGTATGGACGGCGTACAGGTCAACGTATATCACAGGCCGCCCAGTAAATGCCTATTCAAAGACTATTGCCACTGGGGAAACGCTGGACTATGTTCTGATGAAAGCCAAAGGGTACCTACAATATATAGACCGGTTCAGGCAACGTAAAAGAAAGTAGACGGACTATAACAGGCTATTACAGATCAAAGCAAACTGTATCAATCAAGGGCAAAAAGCAGGCAAAAAACAGCGGATTAGTACAGCTATTTCACAAACTTATCAACCGGCATAAATTGCAAGTGCTGGAACCCGCAACGCAAGGGCATTTATGACATTACTACGTATAATAAACATTTTACGCAGTAATCTATGGCCTTCACATTACTAAGGAATTCTACAATGGCAGATTACTATATCTTGTATCCATCTGAGGAGGAGAAACGGAATGGAAGAGAAAATGCACATTGACTATGAACGGAAACAGGTTACAGCACCGATTACTTCGGACGGGGTAAAGGTCATTATTATTTCTGACGGGGATGCCCAATGTTATGACGTTCCGGACTTCGGAGAAATAACAGTTAAGACACAGGGCGGACATGCGGGAGTTATCAAAACTGTTTCCACCTACAAATGGGGAGAACAGCAATGATTGCGCCGCTCTATCAGTTCACAGATGCAGAAGTGAAGAAGCTGCTGAATTCACTGGTTATTATCGTAGACACGCGGGAGCAGCAGAACGAACACATCACCGCTTACCTGAGCAAGAAAGGCGTGCCTTACAAAGTTAAGAAACTGGATCATGGGGATTACAGCGCCCTGCTTCCCGCCGCGCCTGACATGGGCATAGCAAGGCCGATGCACTTTGACATAGCCATTGAACGGAAGAACAGCGTGGATGAACTGGCGGGCAGTATCAAAGATCGTAACCGGTTTGAAAATGAATTCTACCGGGCCAGAAACAGCCGTTTTGTCTTGATGGTTGAAGATGCGGACGGATACGAAAATATTATCATGCACCGATACCGCAGCCAGTATAAGCCGCTGTCATTGTTAGGATCGCTAAAGACCTTTGAAGCTAGATATGGCTTTACAACGGCGTTCATCAAGAAAGAAATGGCCGGAAACTTTATCTACTACCACTTATATTATTATGTGCGGGACGCACTGAAAGAAGGGTAAACATGGGATCACTAACAATGACAGAATGCTATATCAGGGCACTGATTCGATTACAACCCGCCATTAACCAGGTGGACATTGACCGGCGGGACGCTCAGAGCATGGAAACCGTGAAGAAAATGATACTCCTGTTTGTGAAATTCATTAACAGCCGGCCAGAACGGAAAGTCTTCACGCCGGAGGAATCACGGGATGACTTCGACACTGTGGAAATGGTGAAGCAGAACATGGCCATGCTTACACCGGCAGAGTTTATGAACCTGTTCCCACTCAAGAAACAATACGACGGGGCAAGGTACGAGATGAAAGACTATTTCACCGCGCGGGAATACATTGATAAGCTGGATCAGGATAAGCCTATCGGAGAGGGCATAGACAGCTTCCTATGGGAATACTGGAACAATGATATAACCATGTTCAACGTACGCTGTATGGCCGCCCTGAGTGACCTCATGAGGGCAGAAACCGGGCAATCACTGGGTGAAGCCTTTGCTGAGAAGTTCGGCATCAAAACCTATGAAATGCACACAGACGCGGCGGGAAAACAGTTCATTCAGGACAGCGAGACGGGGGCGACGGCACGAGTACGCAAACCGTGGCCACGTTATCTCCGGCCGGTAAAATGAAGGCAGACCGTAAGAAAACGTAAGGTTGTAGCCTTAGAAATCCTTAGATGTTTTTGCAACCCATGCTAAGAAATGCTAAGGTTTTCGGAACGTTATTCAATTTTACAGAACGGAACAGCCGCACACAAAACGTTGCATTTCCAAAACAAACAAATGCGGGAAAATGGTACAGCAAAGCCTTGCAAGCCCCTGACAGTAGGGCATTTCCGGTTATTTATTCGGAGCGTTGCTGCACATTTTAATTGCAGTACTCGAATGTTGTACTCCGAAAAAAGTACTACAAACGCTGCAACCTTTTTCATAGAACGTTGCAAGGGTTGCAGCCCAAAATAAAAAGACTGCCGATAGAGACATTTCCTACCGGCAAATCTTTTTGATCTTATCTCCATCCTAACTCATGCTGAGTTTTTAAAATGATTGCCTTTCTCCATTGCAGCGCTTTATATCTGTTTATGCCCATCTGCGCCGCGACTTCATACCATTTAAGCGGATTGTCATTCCAATACAGAAGGCGGGCAAACTCTTTCAGTTCAGCAGGGCTTTCATCGTACACTCTTTCTATGGCATTCAGCACCTTTTCCATATACTCAAGCCTTTTTCCGGCGGCTGAAAAGGTGCTATTTGGAAATAGGTCTGTCATTTCAACGGTTCCATTATTCAAGTTGTTCAGTGTTTCAATATTCGTCTTATAGTCCCGCCATTCCTGCTCTGCATGAAGAAATCTAGCCTTCTCGACTTTAGCTGCCTTTGTGCTTGCCGGCTTGCTCATGGCTTATCTGACAGGCCATTGATGAATAGGGCAAGCTGTTTCTTCTTTTCCTCAGACAGGCCGCTGATGGCTTCTAACACGCTCATATCCACCGGCTTTAAGTCGGTCTGGAAGAATTGAGCAAGTGTAATGCCGATAGCCTCACAAATCGTTTCAAGCGTTTCCAGTGATACGCCTGTTTTATTGCTTTCTACTTTTGAAAGATAGCCCTTGCTGACCTTAAGCGTATCTGCTAAATCAACGGCCTTCAATCCATGTTCTAGCCGTATATCTTTTATTCTTTTTCCTACGTTAAATTTCATCGTGTCACTTCCTTTTAGGTAATTATACCATAATAAATATGCTTCTAAAGCAAACATACGCTTGAATAATATTACTTAAAGGCATACTATTAATATATAAGTTTGCTTGTAAAGCATACAAGGGAGGCGATGACCATGTGGCAGATAATCGCAGCTTACATTCTGGCAATGATTGTTTATGGCTGGTACGACGGAAGGAGGCGGGAACGTTGAAAGATTTTCTGGTATCTCTGCTTGCATTTCTTATTATGGCTGTCTTCCTTATCGGGCTTGATGCAGTAATCCGTGAAGCCATTTCACAGGCATTAAAGGGCGCGGCTGCACTGAAGGCAATGAAAGCCAACAGGAAAGCCCGCGAGGAGATGAACCGGAGATGAATTACCGGCAGATCACAGCGGCAATCATCACGAACCTGAACCAGACAGAGCGGAACATGGACGGCCTCCATGATCGAGGCAAGCAGAAAGAAATCGACCTGCTGACTATGCATCTGCGGACAGTGAAAGTCCTAGCGGCGGCACTGGCAGACGACAGTTACACAGCCATTAAAAAATATCTGGAGGAGGAATGAAGGATGATTGAACATTATCAGGACGAACCCGGCATTTACACCGTAGAAGATCATGCGGCGCACTGGTCGGTGCAGCTTCATTATCCGAACACCACGGTTACAGTTTACCGGATCAGCGGTGAAGGAATGAACACATGCTATGAAGAACTGGCAGAGTTTCCGATGGATACACGCGCGATGAAGCAAACTGAAAAAGAATTAGCCGATGGGAAAGACACGCCGGACGGATGGGAAGACGGGGCGGGAAATACAATCCGCATTTAGGAAAGCGCAGAATTGCGCTCTCAGGAGGGAATGAACAATGAAGATCATCAATGAAGGACGGCTGCGCAGTTTCCTGAAAAGAGTTTACGGCAAAGATTATGATTTTAACGCTTGCCTGGATGACCTGGCTGACAAGGTGGCAGTGCATGGGGACATTGACCGGGGCTGCTATGAAGTCAGCCGGTATGAGGCTATCACGCATCAGACAGAGATTATTAATTTCTTGATTGATCGGGACAATGAGGGAACAATAAACAAAATCACATTCTGAGGAGTGATAAACAGTGAGCAGCATTGAATCCTTCACCTATGGCGGTAAAACACACAAAGTACCTGAATTACTGGATTTTATGGATCGGGAAACCGTAAAGCTGGGGCTGCTGGATATTATCTTAATTGCAATGAATGGCAGCGATGAGCAGAGCGCACAAGAAGTTATCAACAGAGCAGCAAAACTCATGCATGACTTAGACATTCACCTTGAACGCTAAGAGGCTACCCCATCGGCAGCTTCTTTTTTTTGCACAAAAACGCTACAAATTACTACATTTTTGCGTATGGAGAGCTTAGAAAAACTTAACATCTGCGCAATAAACTGAATAGGCTGATCCTATAAAAAAGGCGGTAGATATGCGATAAATCATATTGCCGGCGGGACTGCTACTTAACAAAACTTAACATTTTATTTGCACATGCTGACTAATTTTGACATCAGGCAGGGAACAATTCGGAGATTTCGGAGTCCTTAAAAAAGGAAACCGCAGTAAATATCAAGTTTTTATACCGTTTATTGCAGCAAATCGGAGCGAAAAAGTGGCTTTTTGTGCTGAAAACCTGTCAAAACTGGACATTTGATTCCGTATAAGGAATTGCTGCTCCATCATGGGAACCCCGTACTAAATGGTACGGCCTGCTTGCCGAAAACCTGCGGAAACTTACGTTCTCACGCGCGATAGAGAGGGACTTTGACGAGATATGCGAGTCCCTAAAAAAAGGCAAGAACTTAATAAAACTTAATATCTCACGCGCGATAGAAAGGTACTATCCGGACATATCGGACACCATAAAAAAGGCGGGAACCTACAAAAACCTGTAATCTCACGCATATAAAGATAGAACCTGAAGTTACTTTGCCTATGGATAACTCGTAACTGCTTCATAAAACTTCAGCTTGAAGATGCGAATAGAGGTTCATAAAAGTTCAGGTTCATAGCTGCAAAGAGCCTACAATGGCAAGGAAAGTAAGTGGCTATCCCGAGATTTCCGAGTCCTTAAAAAAGGGAACAGGTCAAATCAATGTTGGACTGATCCCCTCAGAACGAGGGTATCCGCCTTGCTTGTGAACCCCCGCCCTGCTTTACACCCTGCCGGGAACGTCAGCCAACGCAAAATTGCGTTCGTTAATAGGCTCAATTCTGAGCCGTCAGATGCTATAATCAACAAAGGCAATAAATGAAGCATATGAGCGGACAGCGACACCCTTATAGAACGGGGGTGGCGCCAATGACAGTATTTCAAGCCTTATCACTGATGGTTTCTTTCGGTGTGCTGGTACTCATGCTGTCAGACAGAAAAAAGAAATGATCCGCTTCATATGCCATTGCACCGGCTGAAGCGGATCGGGTGAAAACTATTCGACTGTGAAGCGCTGTTCCGCTCTTATCGCGGATATTGCCATTCCGTCAGTGTTACAGCACTGGCGGTTTTATTTTACGTTCCCTCTTATTATACCCGGGTACAGAGAAAAGATGCAATGAGCGGTACTGCTCAACTCAAGATAGAGCTGAGTGTAAAAGTACGTTCAGCGGCAATGTCCTGTAAGCCCTCAGAAGGCGTTTTAAGCGACTTTCCATGATTATGATATAATTTCTCTAAATCAATTTTAAATAAGATGTAACTGGCACTTGGAAGGACAGAATGGGTCATACGCAAATCATACGCAAAAATAATTCAAAAACGCAAAAAATAAAGATGATTGAAAGAAAGTAAATCTGATGAAACGCCTGTTTAAAAGGGATTGTTAGAAACAAAAATATATAGTACAGAGCATGGTTTCCCTTTTCCTAAACCGTGCGTCGTAGGTTCGATTCCTACCAGGGCCATTTATAGAAAAACGTTGAAACCCTTGATATTAAAGGGTTTTTTATTATGACAGTTACATCGCCGTCCTCGCAAATGCCATGGTTTAAGACCACACTACGGTTAGCCTTTTGTGGCGAGCCGCTGCATCTGGTTCGATCATTCAAGATATTATAAAATAAAAATATTATATTTCAAGGGTGCTGTGCATGGTAAATATTAAAGATGTGGCAAAAAAAGCGGGTGTTTCAGTGACTACCGTTTCCAGAACAATGAACAATAGAGGATATATCAGCAAAGAAACTCGAACAAAAGTGGAACAAGCTATAAAAAAGTTAGACTATCAGCCCAATCAAATTGCCCGCGCATTATTTAAAAAACATTCCTACGTGATCGGTATCATTGTTCCTGATCTCAGTCATCCTTTTTTTGCAGAAATCATTAATTGGATTGAAGCATACGCCAGTGACAGAAATTATAAAATTCTGGTTTGTAATTCCCTGCATGATGCAGATAAAGAAAAAAAATATCTGGATATGCTCAGACAGCACAGAGTGGATGGGATTATCATGTGCAGCCATACCTTAGATGTCGATGCGTATCAGAAAACTAAAATGCCGATTGTTTCATTTGACAGAATTATTTCCCCCTCCATTCCTTATGTCTCAAGTAATAATTATAAGGGAGGAGTATTGGCCACTAAGCATCTAATTGACAGGAATTGTAAAAAATTGCTTCATATCTCAGGCCCGTTGACCAATGATTTGCTGGCAAACAGAAGAGCCGATGCCTTTCAAGCAACTTGCACCGAGTCAGGAATAGATTACAAGATTATTGAGGGAGCTTATGTGAAATCCACTTTTGAAGACAATTGGAATTTCATTGAAAACAAAATCGCACCGCACTTAAGCGAATTTGATGGCGTTTTTTGCAGTAATGATATCATCGCTTATACGCTTTTTGTTTTTGCCTCCAAAGCCAAAATAAGAATTCCGGAGCAATTAAAAATTATTGGCTATGACTATCATAGTTTTACACGAATGCTCAAACATCCCATTTTGACGACAATAAAACAACCTGTAGACCTTATTGGAAAAAAGTTGTGCAGTACATTAATCGATAAAATTGAAAATGCCAGTGTGGGAAACTGTGTTTTTGACGTCCAATTGATTAAGGGAGAAACAACTTAACAAGAAATTTTGAATTCGTAAGGATCGACTATTTATTATGTATCTTTCTTGGATTTCTAATTGATTCATCACAACTTTGAAATGTTTTCTGATAAGAAACTTGGTGAAGCCAAGTCTTCATCGACTAATTCAGATGACAACGCTTAAGCATAGGTCAAATACAAAATGACCAGGCTCAATAAGAAGGTATTTTACAGATCTCCGGCTCAAGCAACAAAATCTGCACCTATCTTTTTGGCATAGGGCGTCATTGAACGTTTCTTTGCTTACCTCGACATAATTTGTCATTTTCTCAATCGATAACATGATGTACTATTTATTCCTATACTGTACGTGATTATTCTTGGCCATTACGGACAAAAAAATGAATTTTTATATAAGAATGGGGCGGAAGGCCAGTGGCTTTCTGCCCGTTTTTCTATGTCAAAACGGGCAGTGCCACTGACTTTTTCTTTTATTGACATTTGGAAGATGTTCAATTGAGAATATAGTCCTGTATTTGTGAATATATTATACATTTTGAAATGACAGGAGCACATTATGCTAATCTGTATGTGTCAACCGGTTGCAGATATTACAGCTTTCATTTGAAAAGTGATTATATTTTACGCCAATATGTCAACCGGTTGCATGTATCCTCATTTCACCCGAAACAAAGCAATTAATAAAGAATATTATTTCTAAATTTTGCAAATTATGCTGTCTTAAAGGAGGTGATGACGTGCATCCCATACGAAAACATCAGAAACGAAATTCCATTTCCGATCCATTCTATTCAAGCTGCAGTCCTTTTCATTATGGGATGTGTATGGCCAGCGCGGATAAATCAAGTCTTTTCACCTAAAATTAGTAAATTCAAAAAGAGAGGCGAATAGGAATGGCTATCAGCAAGATTGTCAGACATGCAATGGCGGCAACTTTTACAACAGCATTGTTACTGGGCGGTGCTACCCAAACATTTGCCAAAGATACTACGGATTATAACAATACATATGGGATTTCCCATATTACTCGTTATAATATGTCGCAAATACCTTCACAGGAAAATAACCCGCAATTCAGTATTCCTAAGTTTAATCCGTCTTCTGTTCAAAACATACCGGCTGCAGGGGGTCTGGATGTATGGGACAGCTGGCCGCTGCAAAATGCGGACGGCACTGTGGCCAATTATCACGGATACCATATCGTCTTTGCTCTTGCGGGGGACCCGAGCAACGGAAATGATACGCACATCTATCTGTTCTATCAAAAAGCCGGCGATACTTCGCTCGATAGCTGGAAAAATGCCGGAAAAGTGTTTACAGATGCCGATAAGCTGGTACCAAACGATCCGTACCTGAAGTATCAGACACAGGAATGGTCGGGTTCCGCCACTTTAACCGCCGATGGCAATGTCCGTTTGTTTTATACAGATTTCTCCGGAGCTCCGCAAGATGGAGGAACAGGCGACAGCAACCAGGTTCTAACAACGTCACAAATTAATTTGTCACAGCCTAGCGCAAGTTCACTCAAAATTGATGGTGTAACGGATCACAAATCAATCTTTGACGGCGGAGACGGATCAATCTATCAAAATATTCAGCAGTTCCAGGCAGAAGGTATGTTCAGTTCAGGGGATAATCACACTTTGAGAGATCCTCACTACATCGAAGATAACGGCCACAAATACATTATTTTTGAATCCAATACGGGAACAGCCGATGGCTATCAGGGCGTTGACTCCTTATACAATAAAGCATACTACGGCGGAAGCGAAGCCTTCTTCCAGACCGAAAAAACCAATCTGCTGCAAAGTCCTCAGGAACAGCTTGCTTCTTTAGCGAACGGCTCATTAGGCATTGTTGAATTGAACAATGACTATACGGTCAAAAAAGTGCTGCCGCCGCTGATTGCATCGAACACGGTAACTGATGAGGTTGAACGTGCCAACGTGTTTAAGCTGAAAGGTAAATGGTATCTGTTCACCGACTCCAGAGGAGCGAAAATGACGATTAACGGCATAGGTACCAAAGACGTCTATATGCTTGGATTTTGGTCTAATTCTTTGACCGGGCCGTACAAACCGTTAAATGGAACCGGACTTGTGCTGCACCAGAATATTGACCCGGCCGATATTACTTGGACTTACTCTCACTTTGCGATACCACAGGCAAACAGTGATAATGTCGTTATCACCAGCTATATGACGAACAGAGGGTTCTATCCGGACCACCATTCGACCTTTGCACCAAGCTTCTTACTGAATATTCAGGGGCCGAAAACTTCGATTGTACCGAATGGTATCCTTGCACAAGGACAACTGACCGATTAACAAGAATCATTAGCTGAATGTAAAAATGGCTAAATATAATTTAAAAATTAAAAAGTTACTGAATAATGCCAGCTAAACGCCGGCATTATTTTTTTTGCAAATAAATTTTTGTTTTCTTTAGATTAATGTCAAACGATACAAAGAAACGGAAAACGATTTTTCATATACAGGACAGGCAAAAATCATGACGACGTACAGAGGGTCTTAAAAAAGGATGAACCGTTTGCTTTTACCCCAATTCCATTAACATGAAAGTGAATTCGCGCTTTTTCGTGAAGATACAGGGGAATCACCGGTTCTTTTTTAGAAGCCGCCGCTTTACTTGGCGTTTTCCTTTATTTTGTATATGATTAATGTAAAGTTAAGCTGAAAAATTAATAAAATAACCCGCCAGGAAAAATGAGGGAATGGCCTTAAAAATTTCTGAGTACTGAAATATTCGCTGCTTCTTTTTCGTTTATACAAGTGAGACCGAAATGACGGGAGGGATTGTCAATGGAAGGGACGCGGATTAGACAGAAGAAGAAGGAGGAAGAACTCTTTCAGCTTTCCGTTCAGCCCTTTTTCGGAGAGATGCGCAGATTTTGCGTATCGCTTGCGGGATCGGTTTGGGATGGAGACGACCTTTTCCAGATCTCGATGATTAAACTGTACAAAGCCTGGGCCAGGCGTCCGTCCCGACCGATAACCAAAGCTTATTTATACCGGATCATCTCAAATACTTGGATTGACGGTCACCGGAAGGTATCCCTTGATGAGACGGTTACGGATTTTATCGAGCACTTTGCTGACGGGGAGGAAAAAGAGAAGATCGCCGAACGCCTGAGTGAAGGAATGAAGGTGCTGATCAACCGGCTGTCGGCAAAGCAGCGGCTGATCTTTCTCCTGATCGCCGGCATGGGCTATAATGCGTCTGAAGCAGCCGAACTGACCGGCGAATCGGAAGGAAATGTTCGGGTTGTGTACCATCGAGCCAGGAAAAAGCTCGTTTCTTCCGGCGGCACTTTCCCGGCTAATGACAATGATGAACTGGCGGATCGTTACGTGGCGGCTTTTCAAAGCCATACACCTGAGTCTCTTATGCATATTTATCAGCTGGAGACAGGGGCCGCATTTGGATCAATGCCGACACTAATGACTCAAACATTTATACCGAGAAGAGCGGTTAGTGACAAAGTTCTGCTTCTGCTCCTGGCCCGAGTGGGTACTGAGTTCGAACAAACCGCTCTGAAAATTTCCTGCGCCGTAATGGCGGCATGACGGCTGAGACAAGAAAACAAATGAATACAAATACGAGGAGGAAACACAATGTCATCTTTTTTTATTCCGTACGTTATTGAGCAATCAAACCGTGGTGAACGATCTTATGACATCTATTCGAGACTGCTGAAGGACCGCGTGATTATGCTCGGATCCGAAATTAACGACGAACTGGCAAACAGCATCGTTGCTCAGCTCCTTTTTCTTGCATCGGAGGATTCGGAAAAAGATATCTCAATTTATATTAACAGTCCCGGAGGTTCCGTATCCGCAGGATTTGCCATCCTTGATACGATGAACTTCATTAAACCGAACATTCAGACGATCTGTGTCGGAATGGCGGCCTCTATGGCGTCTATCATCCTGACATCGGGAGCCAAAGGCAAGCGTCTGTCTCTGCCGAACGGTGAGGTGATGATTCACCAGCCGCTTGGCGGAGCGCAGGGGCAGGCGAGCGATATTGAGATCAGCGCAAGACACATTCTGAAGACGAAAAAGAAACTGAACACGATTCTTGCCGAGACGACGGGCCAGCCGCTTGAGACGATCGAGAAGGATACCGACCGCGATAACTTCTTTACAGCAGAAGAAGCGAAAGAATACGGTCTGGTTGATAAAATCATTCAGTCTCTTTAATGGAAAAGTAAGAGATGTGCCCGCATCGAAACCCAATCGATGCGGGTTTTTAAAATGATAAATCAGGAATTTGGTGGATAGAGCAATCGTAAGGAAAAGAGCGCCCAGAAATGTTTATTGTTAACCAAAAGAAAAATAAGGTTGACATATACTCTCGTCCTTTTTAAAATAAAGACATTCGATTGATAATAGGGAGAGAGAAGATTGAAAACAAAAGAACTGGTCGAAATTGCACTATTTACAGCCATCCTTGCGGTGCTAGGCTTTCTGCCACCGCTTCCGCTTCCTTTTACTCCGGTGCCGATTACTCTGCAAAATTTAGGCGTGATTTTGGCGGGGACGTTTCTCGGAGTCCGCGCAGCAGCGTCCAGCATGATTCTGTTTGTTTTGCTGGTTGGTGCAGGCCTTCCGATTCTGGGCGGGGGCCGAGGCGGAATCGGTGCCATTATTTCGCCAAGCGGCGGTTTTGTTCTGGGATGGATTGTCGAAGCTTTTGTCATTGCCTTCATCCTGTCTAAAATTAAAAAACCGGGTTTCTGGGCTATCATCCTCTCGGGATTATTTGCCGGGATCATCGTTCTCTATCCGATCGGCACTCTCTGGCAGTCTGTAATGATGCATATTCCTTGGGGAGCGGCTCTTACTATGAGCATTGTGTATGTACCTGGCGATGCGATTAAGGCGGTTGTTGTTGCCGCACTGGCCATAAAATTACGGGAACGTGTCCGTCTTATCGGACATGCATGATTTCTTAACGTCGAAGTGAAGGTGTTAAGAAGATAACCATTTTAGCGATGCAATGAACGAAGGAAAACAGAAAAGATGAACATAACGGAAACGTATGAGAAAACAGCTGAAAAGTGGCCGGATAAATGTGCTGTTCACGACAGAAAAGGAGATCTTGTCTATCGTGAGTGGCTGGAGGCTGTCTTAAAAACGGCACGGTGGCTGTCCGCGCGCAGGCACGCGGACAATCATCGTGTCGGTCTTTATTTGCGGAACAACCGTTTTTTTCTCCAATGTTTTGCGGCAGTCGCGCGGCTGGGCTGGACGGCCGTTCCGCTCGACGCACGCTGGGGGGGTTCCGAACTGGAATCGAAAGTGCGGCTTTCCGGTTTGAAGATCATTATTGCAGAACCGGACTGGACAGAAAAGTGCGCGTTCAGTTCCGTCCGGGTCGTGTCGGCCGATACCCTCCAATCGGAAATCGCGGAGACGGAATCTTGGGAAGAACCGGGAAATGGTTTCACGGATTCCCCGTTTTACTTTGGTTTTACATCCGGATCGACCGGACATCCGAAAGGATTTGTGCGCACACAGGCATCGTGGGTGAACAGCTTTGCCTGTAATGTCCGTGATCTGAAATGGACGCCGCATGATCGCATCCTGGTTGCCGGCTCACTGTTTAACACCCATTTTCTTTATGCCGCAATCAGCGGGCTTTATATCGGGGCCACAGTGATACTTCTTCCGCATTTTTCGCCGGAATGTATATTACTTGCCATAAAAAACTTTGCTCCAAGTCAAGTTGCCGTTGTGCCGACCATGCTTGAGGCGCTGATTGCCGATCGTCTGTCATGGGACGGTACCTTTCATTGGATCAGTTCCGGAGCCAAATGTGCGGCGGCAACAAAGCGGGACATTGCGCGCCTGTTTCCGAACAGCCTGCTGGACGAATATTACGGGGCATCTGAACTCAGTTTTGTTTCTTTAAGCCGTCAGGAAGAAGGTGCACCTGCCGATTCGGTCGGGCGGCCCTTTTTCAATGTATCCGTTGCGATTCGTACGGAAGACGGGTCATGGGCGGAACCTGGCCGGACAGGTGAAATTTTTGTCAGGAGCCCGCTCGTTTTTTCTAATTATGTGACGGAAAAAGGCACCCGGTTTTTATCACACGCGGGAGAATGGGTCACTGTCGGAGACATCGGCTATCTGGACGCCGAAGGTTATTTGTTCATTAAGGGCAGGAAAAACGGCATGATTAACTATGGCGGTCTGAATATCTTTCCGGAAGAAATTGAGCGTGCGCTGCATGACCATCCGGGGGTGGCGCACGCCGCCGTGATCGGACTTCCGAACCGTTATTGGGGTGAAGTCGCTGCGGTATTTGTTCAGGTAAACCGTAGCGAAGTCAATAAAAAAATGCTGGTGCATTACTGTTTGGAACGTTTGACCGCGTATAAAATACCCCGTGTGTGGTTTCTGCTTGAAAAAATGCCCTATACAGCCGGTGCAAAAATTGACAAGCGGCGTCTAAAGGAGAAGTACAAGGAGGCGGTTCTATGGAAGAAGCTGTAATTGTACGTGCCCGGAGGACACCGATTTACAAGAAAAACAGCGCTCTCGGACGTGTGGACGTACATGAGCTGCTTGTCCCCCTGTTTCAGGATATTGCAGCTGATCTGACCGATTATATTGATGATGTGATCGTCAGCAATGCCGTGTCACCCGGAGGGAACGTGGCACGTCTGGCTGTACTGAGTGCGGGATTTCCGGATTCCATTCCCGGCCTGACGATCGACCGCCAGTGCAGCGGCGGCCTCGATGCCGTCCGTCTTGCCGCGGCGTTTATCGAAAGCGGAATGGGCGACTGTTATCTTGTCGGCGCGGCAGAAAGTGTCAGCACGGTAACAAGACCGCGCGCACGATTCTCACCTGAGGCAATCGGGGATCCCGATATGCCGGCGGCGGCGGAAAATGTGGCACGCCGCCACCATATTTCAAAGGACGAACAGGATGCTTATACTGTTCGGTCGTACGAGCGGGCGTGGCGCGCGCAAAAAGCCGGATTCTTTCGCCGGGAGATCGTTCCTGTTGCCGGCCGCAGCGTTGACGAGGCTTTTTTGCGCCAAAGGCCGATAGCGCGCCTCGTATCAAGAGCAAGATCTCTTGAGCCGGGCGGGACCGTCACGGCGGCAAACAGCTGCGGTCTGCACGATGGCGCGGCAGCTCTGCTCGTCATGAGCAGAAAACTGGCCGGGCAATTATCGCTTGTTCCCGTTCTGACCCTTGTCTCCGGAACGGTTGCCGGTTTTTCACCGCTTTATCCGTCGATCGGTCCGGTCAAGGCGATCAGAAGCCTGATTGAAAAACAAAAAATGAAACTTGAGGATGTGGCGCATTTCGAGATAATTGAGGCTTTCGCAGTAAAAATGGTGGTTTCAATGCGCCTCCTGAATTTGCCGGAGGAGAAAGTTAATGGCTGCGGAGGGGCGCTTGCACTTGGCCACCCTTACAGTGCGTCAGGCATTATCCTTCTCATTCATCTCTTTTATCGGGCTCTTTCAAATCCTTTTTCCTATGCCATTGCCGCTTCGGGAAGCGGCGGGGGAATAGGAGCCGCCTTGCTCGTCCGCTCAGGAAAAATGATGGACCGAGTGTGGACATAATTTCCGGTAAAGGGCACATAATAAAACCAACCTTTGAAAAGGAGGTTTTTACTTTGACGGATCGTCCGGGAACAATGTTCAGTGTGCAGAATGAAAATGAAATGTGGCCGGCGGCGAAAGGAGCGTTTGCCTCCAAACGGGCAGACGGGTCGATTAAAGATCGTCCCGGTGAACGAATGTTTTCGGCACATTCAAAGAAACAAAATGATCAGGATCACACGGAGGGATAACGGTTGGCAAAAAAACCGACTTTGACTGACGGAACGACCGATCGGTTTCAGACACCAGGAGCCCATGCGAAGCATCCGGCACGCCAGGTCAATGGCGAAACGGAACAGACGCAGTCCGGGCGTATTCTGGAAGTGAACAAACGGCACCATCAAAAGTAAATCTCAATCGAAGGGGAGAAAAGAGCGGATCCTGAACTTTCAGGAAACCGCTCTTTTTCAAATTATTTTTGCTTTTCCCTGAAATGACTGTATAATAAATGTAAGCCTTTTTAAAATAAATCCTGTTTTTGGATTGACTTGTCTAGATGGACCGGGAAAAGAATATAAGTGAATTGAGAAACTTTTACGTTTGGGGTTACGTACTATTATTACAAGCCTTATAAGGAGGATGACGGTCATGGCGGAATTTTCAAGTCAGACAATGAGAAGACCGTATTCGAAATTGTTCGCGGCTTTCTTCTCTGGATTATTAGTAACAACGGCAGGATTGTATCTCGGACAATATGTGTCTCCGGTATATATGATGCCGCTTACGATTGCAGAAATCGGCATGATTGTGATGATGATGTTTGTCAGAAAGCGTCAGTCTGTCGGTTATATGTTGATGTATACGTTCATGTTTATTTCCGGCCTGACACTTTTCTCGGTGATCAGCTACTATGTCAATCTGATCGGAGCGACGGTTGTGCTGGAGGCCTTTACCGTGACGACGGTTTCGTTCGGGGCGATAGCCGTCTACACGATGGTCAGCAAGCGGGACTTTACGTTCCTGGGCGGTTTCCTGTTTCTAGGCCTGATTGCGCTTCTTGCTGTCGGCCTATTCAGCATCTTTATTCCGTTCTCAAGCATGACGATGATGGTTTATTCCGGCATGGGCATCCTGATTTTCATCGGTTATACGCTGTTTGATTTCAGTCGTCTGACGGTCCATGGTTTTACGGATCAGGACATACCGATGATTGTCGTTTCGATCTATCTCGACTTTATCAATCTTTTTCTTTACATTCTCCAGTTTATCGGCATCGGTTCGAAAAACTGAGGGGTTTCAACGTTTCAACTAGCAAATAACAATTTGTTAAGAAGAAATCGGGACGTGCTTTAGTGCGTGTCCCGATTTTTATCGTTTCTGCAATAATATGGAGTATTAGATCGGAAAAGTTTTTTGAAATGCAATACCGGGCGGGTCTTTTGAGTCTGTCCGAATTCAGCTATACTTAAAAAGATGGGATTCATTGTAAATGGAGGAGATTTTCTTGACGCAGCGCGTTGTTCAGACCGATGAAAGGTTACCTTTATTAGAAAGCATTCCTTTAAGCTTGCAGCACTTATTTGCCATGTTCGGTTCGACCGTTCTTGTTCCGCTGATTTTCAAAGTCGACCCGGCAACCATTCTTTTAATGAACGGCATCGGCACACTGATCTATATAGCCGTCTGCCGTGGAAAAATCCCGGCTTACCTTGGTTCAAGTTTCGCCTTTATCTCGCCGGTACTGTATGTTCTGGCCACAAACAGCTATGAGGCAGCGCTTGGCGGTTTCATTGCCGTCGGCCTGGTTTTCATGATCGTTTCGTTTATTATCCATGCTGTCGGTACAAAATGGCTGGATGTTGTTTTTCCGCCGGTCACTATGGGGTCAATTGTCGCCATTATCGGGCTCCAGTTGATTCCGACGGCGGCTCAGAGCGCCGGACTGATTGCACCGGCGGGAGCGGCCGCCAAATGGTCGCTGGATACGGCCACTGTGACGGTTTCTCTTCTGACCCTTGTCATTACGCTTCTCGGCTGGGTCCTGTTCAGGGGATTCTTTAAAATCATCCCTATTTTAATCGGAATTGTTTCGGGTTATACCATTGCAGCGGTCGCCGGTTTAGTCAATTTTTCGCCGGTTGTTCACGCACATTGGCTTTCACTGCCGACTTTTTACCGACCGGAGTTCAATTTTTCCAGTATCGTAATTATTCTTCCGGCCGCGCTGGTCGTGATTGCCGAACATATCGGTCATCTGATTGTGACCGGGAACATTGTCGGAAAAGACCTGATGAAGGACCCGGGACTGGATCGCTCGATATTCGGAAATGGTATATCAACCGTCATTTCCGGATTTGCCGGATCGACGCCGAATACAACTTATGGTGAGAACATTGGAGTGCTTGCGATCACACGCGTTTACTCCACATGGATTATCGGCGGCGCGGCCGTTTTTGCGATCGTCCTTTCGTTTGTCGGGAAATTATCCGCTCTGATATCAACGATACCGCCGGCCGTTATTGGCGGAATTTCACTGATTCTGTTCGGCGTTATTGCAACGAACGGGTTTCGTATTCTTGTCGAGTCGAAAGTGGACTTCGCCAAGTCTCAGAATATAATTCTCAGTACGGTCATCTTTGCGACCGGGATCAGTGGGGCAACGATCAACATTGGCAAAGTCGCTTTGAACGGCATGGGGCTGGCTACGGTTATCGGCGTTCTGCTCAGCCTGTTCTTTGCGCTGATCAACAAGTTCCGGCTGTCCAATGAAGAATGAGACAGAGTAATCATCAGTTAACAGGTGAATCGTTCAGAAAAATTTTACGGGCACTCGGATTTGGAGTGCTTTTTTTTGCACTATGGAAAGTATAAAAATTTTAAGGATTATCAGTGTAAGCGACCGCACAGATCGCCGCGTCCTGTGGCATGTTCGGCATTAGGCCGTCCTGGCCCCCGCAACTAAGGCTCGGCCTGTGCCAGGGCTTGGCTTCGTCAAATTTTTCTTTATGCTTATATCCGTTTTTTTAACCACAATCCCGGACAAATCGTTTTGTCGGTGTATATTTGATTCGATTCATAAACTCTTGTATACTTCTGGACAGGGATCTGAAGCGGGGGGAGAAAAAAATGACTGCAGAAGATGAGCGGTTTATGGAGCTGGCGATTGGCGAAGCGAAAAAAGCGGAAGCGATTGGTGAGGTTCCGATTGGAGCCGTCATTGTCCGAAACAGTGAAGTGATCGCAAGCGCCTATAACCTGCGGGAGTCGCTTCAGGAGTCGACCGCGCATGCCGAATGCCTGGCGATTCAGGCCGCAAGCCGGAAGCTGAAGACGTGGCGCCTGTCCGGCTGCACGCTCTATGTTACTTTGGAGCCGTGTCCGATGTGCGCCGGGGCAGCCGTTCTTTCACGGCTTGACAAGGTGGTTTTCGGCGCGTCCGATCCCAAGGCGGGATGCGCAGGCACACTGATGAATCTCATTCAGGACCGGCGTTTCAATCACCAGGCGGAAGTGGTGGGCGGAGTGCTGCGGGAGCAATGCGGCAGCCTGCTTACCGATTTTTTCAGATCGCTGCGCCGTGATCAGAAAAAATCGGGATAAGGGCGGAAAAATGCCAAATCAATTCTGTGCTTGTATCGGTCCGTAATATGTGTTAAACTAGTCAGCGTTACGGAATTTGGCATGGAGGCGTACCCAAGTGGCTGAAGGGGACTGACTCGAAATCAGTTAGGGCGTCGTTCGGCGCCGCGGGGGTTCAAATCCTCTCGCCTCCGCCATTTAATTAATTTATAGATCGACACTGGTTTCCAAACCAGATTTTGTATCGTTATAAAATTAGCCGTGCTAGACGGGGAGGCAGCGGTGCCCTGTAACTCGCAATCCGCTATAGCGAGGTTGAATTCCTTTTGCGAGGTCCGGACGCTGTAGGGCAGCCTTAAACACGTGGTGCTGACGTTTGGGTCCTGCGCAATGGAAACTCATGAACCCTGTCAGGTCCGGAAGGAAGCAGCAGTAAGTGAGACCTTTCGTGTGCCGCGGGGCTACCTGGACTGAGCCAACGACTTGAGAAGCGCTTATGGCGCCCGGATCGACAAAAGGTGCACGGCGTTAAAAAAATAAAACGCAAAGGCTATCGGAACACTGTTTTCGATAGCCTTTGTTCATAAATAACGGGGTTCGCGATGCCTCGGTTCACTTCACTGCCCGTTATCGGTATAATGGGATTATAAAACAATTATCGCTTATCTTGGACGGCGAAAGGGGGATGAACCATGGGCTACCAGGCGCTATACAGAGTCTACAGGCCCCGGACTTTTCACGATATCGCCGGGCAGAATCACATCACTCAGACGCTGGAGAACGCCCTGGTCAAGCAGCAATTTTCTCATGCCTATCTTTTTACCGGCCCGCGCGGAACCGGAAAAACAAGTGCCGCAAAGATCCTGGCTAAGGCGATTAACTGCGAGCACGCGCCGGTTGCCGAGCCGTGCAACGAATGCGCGGCCTGCCGCGGAATTACAGACGGAAGCATCGCCGATGTGATCGAAATCGATGCCGCGTCAAACAACGGTGTTGATGAGATCCGCGAAATACGCGACAAAGTGAAATATGCACCGAGTGAAGTACGTTATAAAGTGTACATCATTGATGAAGTGCATATGCTGTCGACGGGCGCTTTTAACGCGCTTTTAAAAACGCTTGAAGAGCCTCCTGAGCACGTTGTCTTTATTTTGGCGACAACAGAGCCGCAGAAAATTCCGCTGACGATTATATCGCGCTGCCAGCAGTTCGATTTTCGTCGCATTCCGGCTTCGGCAATTGCCGGGCGTCTGGAATTTGTTGTTCATGACCAGCATATTGAAGCGGAGGAAGAGGCGCTTCAGCTGATCGCCAAGGCCAGCGAAGGCGGGATGCGCGACGCGCTGAGCGTTCTGGATCAGACGGCTGCCTACAGTGAAGGGAAAATCACGGTGCAGGACGTGCTGGAAGTCACCGGAATGGTCGCCGATCAGCTGATTCGTGAGCTGGTTGAATCGCTTGGTGCCAATGATGCGGTGCGGGCTATTAACAAAACAGGCATTCTTCTTGATCAGGGAAAAGATCCGCTCAGGCTGATCGAACAGCTGATTTTTTATTACCGTGATCTACTGCTCTACCAGACATCACCTGATCTGGAAGATGTGCTGAGCCGTCCCCATGTGGATGAAGCATTTCGTGAACAGGCAAAGAAAACAGACGTAGACCGCCTGTATGAGATAATCAGGCGGTTGAATGAAGCTTTTCTTGAGATGAAAAGGACCAATCATCCGCGTATCTTTCTGGAAATGGCGATTGTGAAACTTTGCCAGTCCTCTGAGCGGCCGATTCGAAGCGATCAGGCCCCATCCGAAGAAGCCGCACTGGAAAAGAGGGTGGAGGCCCTTGAAAGACAGATCAAAGATATGCCGGAGCCTTTGAGAAGCAGACCCGCGGATCATGTTCCGGAAGAAGCAGCGCGTAGCCGGAGAAGCGGAAGAAACAGCGAACTGCGGATTCCGGTAACGAATATCAACCGGGTGCTGGATTCGGCGACCAAAGATGAACTGCTCGAGCTGAGATCCGTATGGGCGAATGTCATGGCGAGAGTTCGTGCGCAGAATGTGGCGGCTCATGCCTGGATGCTTGAAAGCAAGCCTGTGGCAAGCTCTCCCGACGGTTTCATCCAGGCGTTTAAATATGATTTTCACTGCCAGATGGTTATGGAAAATAAGAGTCATATTCTGGAAATGGTGCAATCGATTCTTCAGGACGTGACTCAGAAGAGCAAGACCATGTATCCTGTCCCTGAAGATAAGTGGGAAAAACTGAAAAGGGAGTACATTAAGCGATCGAAAACGGCAGCAGAGGAAAACGGCGAAGAGCCGAAGGAAGATCCGATGATCGCGGAAGCAAAAAAATTAGTCGGTCCTGATTTACTTGATATAAAAGATTAAAATACGATAGCGGAGGCGATTTAAATGATGCGGGGAAATATGAACAATATGATGCGTCAAGTGCAGAAAATGCAGAAACAGATGGCTGAAGAACAGGAAAAATTAAAAGATGAAATGGTCGAAGGGACTGCCGGCGGAGAAGCTGTCAAAGTGAAGGCGAACGGACATAAGCAAGTCGTTGACGTCACGATTAATCCGGAAGTTGTCGATCCAGAAGATGTTGAAATGCTTGAAGATCTTATACTGGCTGCAGTGAATGATGCGCTGGTCAAAGCGGATGAACTGGCGAGTCAGCGGCTCGGCAAATTCACGAAGGGATTGAACCTGCCGGGATTTTAAACCGGGAAGTATTTGAAAAAGAATGAAAGCAGAACAGCTGGAGCAGCGAATTTCGAGGACCGGGAAATGAGCGGTAGGAGGAATTCGCTGCTGATCATTCGCTGATAGTTTGAAAAACCTCTGGAAGGGGGTGCGGTGATGCAATATCCCGAACCCATAGCAAAATTGATTGACAGTTTCATGAAACTTCCGGGAATCGGGCCTAAGACAGCCGTCCGGCTCGCTTTTTTTGCAGTGGAAATGAACGAAGAGGATGTCATGGAATTTGCCCGTTCGCTGGTTGACGTCAAGCGTAAATTAATGTACTGCTCTGTCTGCCAGAATATCAGCGATCGCGATCCTTGTCCAATCTGTGACGATTCATCGCGGGATCATTCGACGATTTGTGTCGTTCAGGATCCGAAAGATGTGGTAGCTCTTGAAAAAATGCGTGATTATCACGGATTGTATCATGTGCTTCACGGTGTGATTTCTCCGATGGATGGTATTGGTCCCGAAGACATCAGAATCGCTGAACTGATCAGACGACTTGAGGACGAGACAATTAAGGAAATTATCCTGGCAACTAATCCGACGGTTGAGGGAGAGGCTACAGCCATGTACATTTCCCGCCTTGTGAAACCGATTGGCGTGAAAACATCACGAATTGCCCATGGGCTTCCAGTCGGCGGAGATCTGGAATATGCGGATGAAGTGACACTGTCGAAAGCTCTGGAAGGTCGGAGAGAATTATAGACGCGGATTCTGCGTGAGCAGATTCGGCATAAGAATTTCAGGAGGCTGCCGGTTCAGGCTGCCGGGCAATGGGGGATATTGGAGGCTGTTTGTTATGTTTAGACGACGGAAAGGCTTATTGCGTAAAGAGTTGACGGATTCGCTCATTGAACTGCTTAATCACAGCAAAGAGGAGTGGCTGACTAAAAAGAAAGTGATCGATTCCAGTATTGATCCCTCGGAAGAAGTGCTGCACCGGCTGAAGCTGGCGGAGGCCAAATACCTGTTTCTATTAAAAGAAGTGCGCGCGCTGAAGATTTACGTAAAGAAATAATGGTTCTCATGAGGACATGCCCTCATATACTCTATTGATAAGGGCGGGTTTAAAAGGGCTGCTTTTAAACCCGTTTTATAAAGGGTGGGGAGGTATGTCCTTTTGAATAATCTTCTTGTTATTGCTGCCGGTGTGTTTGTTTTCTTTTTTCTTCTTCTGGTTCTGGGAGCTCCCTTCCACCCGTTAAGGTGGATCGGAAAACTGGCTGTCCGATTTGTTGTTGGCGCATTTCTTCTTTTTCTGCTGAATGTCATTGGAGAATCTTTCAGTCTGCATATCCCAATCAATTTTGCTACTGCTGCAGTTGGCGGATTGCTTGGTATTCCCGGCATCGCTGCATTGGTATTGATAAAATATACCTTAGGTGTCTGAAAAGGAATATTCGGCAGTGAGGAAATATGCCGGAGAAATTTTTAAAAGGATGTTGACGGATCAACGGCAGGATGATAATATATCTCTTGCCGTGTTTTTCCGAAAAAAAATTAGTGTTGACAAGATTAATAGAAAGCTATATAATATTTCTTGTCGTCAAAAGCGGCAGTAAATGTTTTGAAAAAAAGTGTTGACTTACTGATAGCAACATGTTATGATTAAAAAGTTGCTTTTGTAAGAAGCACAAAGAATGTTCCTTGAAAACTGAACAAAAGCCAAGCGTGATTGAAAAAGGGTAAACCCTTGAATCAATTCAAAAAAGCTATGGATTCGAACACGTATAAAAGATTGATACGGATAGAAATTATCCGGTAAGCACTACTTTTTGGAGAGTTTGATCCTGGC
>NZ_BMOK01000010.1 GCF_014647035.1 Sporolactobacillus putidus
CCTTTAAAATTATAGTTCAATCATACGGGATCCCATTTTGACGTGTCCACCATTTAGACTAACTCTAGTCGAGCCAAAACGCGAAAAAGTAGAACCGAAATATTGAAAAGTAGTACCGAATCCGGCAAAAGTCGAACCGAAAATGAGAAGTTAAACCGAAACGGGAAGAAGTCGAACCGAAATATTGAAAAATAGAACCGAATCTGGCAAAAGTCAAACCGAAAATAAGAAGTTGAACCGAAACGGGAAGTCGAACCGAAATATTGAAAAGTAGTACCGAATCTGGCAAAAGTCAAACCGAAATTCAAATTGGACCAAGCTGAGCCAACATGACAAAAAAGTTCAGCCATCATATATTGTCAGATCTTTACTTCACTCCTATCGATTTTATGAACAGTTCGTGTTTTACTGTGCAACATCAAAATGAAACAACTTTATTGTAATTTTTAAACGACTTTATTTGTAATTAAACATCTTTATTGTCATTCAACACCAGTGAAAAATAGCCGGAACGAAAAACGTTTTGGATAGGTTTCTGTTTCGTTCCTAATCAGCTTTAATTTTTTTGAATTTCCTCTTGCATAATTTTAAAATACTGGGTATAATATTTCTTGTTCTGATTCATTACCCCATGGCCAAACGGTAAGGCAGCGGTTTCTGGGGCCGCGATGTTCTGGTTCGAATCCAGATGGGGTAATCACAGAAGGGACCAAGATCTTTGGTGTATCAAGGATCTTGGTCCCTTTCTCTATAAGAATGTCACTGCCAATGTCACGCGTGTGTCACGATCCGTTTTTTCAACCGGCTGCTTCAGGGCGAGCTGTAGGTGATTCCGCTTCGAAGTTGCCCGCTTTTTGTGACGATTTTTCGTCGGATGGCGGATTCTCTTCTTTTGTTTCACCACTTATCCCACTCTTTTAATAGACTTAAGTCTTTGAATGAGCCTTCCTGAAGCCCGCCCCTTCGTTCACATCCTTTAGAACGCAGTCACTCAAAAAAATTTTTTCTTGAGTCCCTTTGGATAGACTCGGAATATTCCATTCATAAATCGCAAACTTCATCCTCCTTTACTAAACTTTCGCAGTTCAATAATCGAGATGATCGCTTAACATCATTCATTTCATAGCAGGTGAACTAGGGTTCTTGACTAAATAGAAAGACACCCCTCTTTTTGATATAGTGAACTCGACCAAAACACAACCAATTAGAGAAAGTATCCTTTCACAGGATAACGAACTGTCACAGCGATCAACTTCATAAAGAAATAAAAACAAGATTTGGTGAATTGGGAATTTTGAATCATCTACGTCAGGCAGGGATCACCAGGACCTTCGGCTTTTCCTGTGGCTGTCTCTTTCAATGGGTCTTCCGCCTGATTCTCATTCAGAAAAATTGGTATCGTCTGCTCGGTAGTCACCAGACAAACGATCTGCCAGGTAAAGATGCTGTTTATTGTTCTTTGAACTATCCTAAATTAACCTGGCGACGTTTTCTGCTCTTACTTAGAACGGCGACGGATCCAAAAAGTCAACCAGTTGACCGAAACAAAGCATACAAAAGTACTCATTTTGGATGATTCTTCTATCGAGATTGACTTTTCCCCGTTCAGTTCTGAAAAAGCAACGGTAAACGGAATACTAGGGCTCTGTTATAATTTCCTGATCCTGTTTTTATGCCGTTCCCGTTCCATAGATTCGCTTCTCTTGAAGAGAATGTATACGGAAATTCATCTGACCGTTAGCGACGGCGGATCGCTGCCTAATGGACAGGAAATGCCGGCAGAAGCGGATCATTTAAAAAGCAAGGGTTCAAAAGACCTGCAATTTCCTGTCGGAATCTGTCGAATAAGGTTTGAATAGTATGAAAGCAGATGAAAATTCAGGAACTTTTCCCTGTTCAATATTTTGTCACACTTTTCTATAATACAAATGAACGCGTGAGAAGAAATCAGAAATCGGAGCTCTCGGCAAAGTTTCGATTTTTTTCAGGTGACGTGAAATCGTTGCTGCGAAATGATAGAGCCGCTTTTTCGGAACGAATGAAGTACCCAAAATAAAGGGACGATGAATATGGACAATCAACAGCTGATGCTGGCCGCTTCAATCAATGAAAGGCGGTGACGGAAGCATGGGAGAGGATGTTTCCTACCGGAGCGGTTCATGGGACGACATGGGCCGGGCGATCGCTAAAATTTCCGCCTGGGGCGGCGCGTTGGAGCGCATGCAGCAGATGGACCGGACTCTTCAGCAGATCCAGAATGCGATTGATGATCTGGATGAGGACCGGCGTCTCTGGTTTTCGTACAAGAGCCAGGCTGGGGCGCTCGACAAACTGGGTCAGGACTACCGGAAACTGGACACCTTTACGGGAGAGGCCGGCAATGCGGTCAGCCGCCAGATCGATGATCCCTTTTACAAGCAGATGGATGCCTTTGTCGCGGAAATGTCGCAAATTTCTATCAACCAGTACCACACCCAAAACACGCTGAACGTCAAGGAATACCAGGCGGCCAGCCCGCTCGTTTCTGTTGCCACGTATGAGCAAGTGACGAAACAGTCGATCACGTTCGACGATATTTTTAACAGCAGCAGCCTGATGGCCGCTTCGCTGAAAAAGGAATACGAAGCCTACCGGGCCGCGGCCGGGAAACAAGCGGGAGATGTGACTTTCGACCAGTACAAAGAAGGAATCCAGTACATCCGCGGCTTTGACTACCAGTCGATCAAAGACAAGCAGATGGACCAGGAGTTCTGGGTGAATCTCGGCATCGGAGCGGCGATTGTCATTCTGACGATCACCTGCCCGCCGGCCGGGATTGCGGCGGGTGCCGCCTACGGAGCGATGCAGCTGACCGATGCGGCCACCGGGACGAGCCTGATCTCCGGGCGGAAGCTGAGCACGGAGGAGCGGGTCACGGAAGGCGTCTTCGGCGTGCTGGACGTGGTCCCCGCTTTCAAGGCCGCCGGCGCTTTCAGCGCGATCGGCCGTATGGGCACAAAGGGCGTGACGACCCTGGGCGGCCTGACGAAAACGATGGGCCGGGAGTCCGGAAGGCGGCTTCTGGAACTGAAACAGGCTGGTCGTACAGGGATAGACAGCGTGAAACAGGCCGCGACCAACGTGGGAGACCGGATCTCTCTGGGCGGCCTGCAGCCGGAATTTGCCGGGGCTTCAGGGGTTGGCGATGCGGGCAGTGGAGAGAGTTTCGTCCAGAATGTCAAAAGCACATTCCGACAGATAGCGTCTAAAGAAAGTGTTACTCAGCAGGTCAGTTATAGTAAAATAGAGGAAGTTAAAGGTGCCGCAAAAATTAATACGACAGAAAAGCATTTTAGTGACGTTAAACCACCAAGTTCTTATCAAGAAAGGCTTTCTCAAACGCCAGTAAATCATGGAGAATGGATGGGACAACGTGGAGAATCAACTTTTATTTCAGACTATGATGAGGTGAAAAATATTTTAGAAAAGAAAGATCTAGCAGGAATAGAATATTCAGATGCAATTCCTGACTTTTCACCTATATCCGTTCATGAAGTTGAAATTTCTAATATGACGACGGATAGAAGACTTAATTTTAGAAATGCTGATGAATTATTGGCTCAAAGGTTTGGAGTTACTAGAAAAGAAATTGTGAAACTTAGGAAACAACAAAATTTAACTTGGCATGAATTAAATGATATGAAAACTATGCAGTTAGTTCCCACAGTCATTAATAGTAAGTTCGGACATTTAGGCGGAGTTGCCGAAATTAAGATCCTATTAGGTATAAAGGAGTGAAAAATATTGGTAGATTCTATTAATCATAAAATTTTTGGGAAACTGAATTTTGATCAAGGATGGATAAAAAATATTGATCTGAAAATTTTTGGTAAAAATCAAAAGATCCAAATAGTTATAGATGCAGATGAGGATGCAGATTTCGAAGATGCTCAAATAAAATCCTACGAAAAATTTTTTGAAAAAATTGATAGAAGAGTCATTGATGCTGAAAACGCAACTTTTGAATTTTATCAAACAGTCAGTCCTAATATTAGAGATCAATATAAAGGTGTAGAAAAGATAAACGAAATCGTACCTGAGATTTCAAGAAAAGAAGATTTATATCATCTGGTTTTCCCAAAGCAAATTCTATTCCCCATCATTTTTGATGAAACTAAAAGAGAAGCTGGCTTTATTTGTGACTGCTCTTGGGAAATTGAACACGGATTGGGTATAAAATTTGAGAATGAAATCGTTACTGAAGTTGGGTTTCAAGATATATTGCTTTAAATTTCTTTAAGAAATTTATATTCAATTTCTAAACAGGAAAAAAGAGTATGGAGAATTCAAGAATTGAATACAGCAGTTCCAAATCAGAATAATCTTCTATATGAGCAAATGACTGTTAATGAAAACGAAATAACTGCAACAGATTTTTATGCCAGCGGATATTTTATTAATCCTTTAAGTGAGAATATTGAGGAAATAAATATTGGAAAGTAATAGTAACTCAACTTTCGCAGTTCAAAAATCAAGGTGATCGCCTAACATCACAAGATTCATGGCTTATCAATTAGGGTTCTTGACTCAATGGAAAGACACCTTTTCTCTTTGGTATAGTGAATTTTGACGAAAAACACGACCAACCAGAAGGTGTCCTCGTCAAAGCGACGAACCAGCGTTACTAGGTGGGTGGCCAACAGGTTGGTTTGAAATCCCTGTTCCGACTCGCTTCGCCAGTCACGGGCCAAAGTTCTACGTTCCATTCGCATCACCCTAGCTAATGGCACTCCAGTCAAAGGGATCTTCGTCCAAAACCGTCGTCAACAGGACCCAGCCCTTTTAAGTACCGATTTATAGAACGGGAAATCATCCGAATCTACGGCATGAGATGGGATATCGAGCTCTTCTTTAAAGCGGCCAAGTCCTTTCTCAAGCTGCAAGAAGAATTTCAGGGTCGGTCATATGCCCTTCTGATCAGCTACACAACCATCGTATTTACCCAGTTTATTCTTCTGGCGTGGCAGAATCGCTAGTTCAGACGACCGGACACTCGGTGGCCTGTTCTACGAGCTTTGTGACGAAATGAGTGAACGGGATTGGGCCGTTGCCCTGACCCAGCTTCTGGATCTTCTCCATGAAATTATAGTCGGGACCAAACATACGATCAAAGGGTGGATCACTTGTCAACTCCAGAAATGGATTGACAGACTCCACAACTCGGGTTGTGTTGCTGTTGACATCGAACATAAGTTGGCTTTCGCACTGGTGTAACCGCTTGTGGTTAGCGATACTTCCGTTGGCAGTACATCAAAATCGTTGGCGCTGTGCCCCTCCGTTCAACGATTAGAACTCGTTTCCTTATAGGTTGCTCCATTATTGATTCCGTGAGCGGCTGAAGAACCGTCTGCCTTAAAGCCACTGGTTAACGTCGTCACATTCCCGGATCTGAGCCGGATTTAAAGATGAGAAATGCTTCCTTTCCCATTCATGTTATTATGACATAGATAAATGAAAAGGAGACACTGATCCGGTTTAAATTACTAAATTGCACACTGAGAAAAAATAGAAAAAAGGCTTGACATTGGAGCCGCCTCTAATGTTATGTTAAATTCATGAAAAAACTTTATTCTATACAAGAGGTTGCGCAAATGCTTGGGATACCGAAGGATACGCTGCGGTACTATGACCGGATTGGAATCGTATCGCCGATTCGAGAAGGCAATCGGTATCGCAGGTATTCGAAGGACGACCTCATCGACTTGATGAATATCCAAATCATGCAGTATGCTGACTTTTCTTTAGAGGAAATTAGAGGGGTATTTGGGTTCCAAAGAATGGAAAATATAACCCCTGCTTATTGCGAAGAGGTTGCTGCGTTTCTCGATGCCAAGAATACAGAAATACGCACAAAGATTGCCCATCTGGAAAAGGTCAGCCGGCTACTTCACATAGCAGCTGAAACATTAAGAGACCTTAATCCTGAAAACGACCAACGGCTAGCAGAAATTGTCCGCAAGATTTACCGGGAAATGAGAAAGAATGAATCAAACATTTTCGAGGAGGGGTGTAATGAACATCAAGATTAGAAATTTTTATTACCTGATTGCAGGCATTCTTGCGATACTGTTTGCCATCTCACACGCATGGAACGGACAGTTTGCCGTACTGCCGACGCTTGACGTTAGGACGATATCTGTGGGGTCCCGGACGATATTAACGTATGTCTGGCACATCATCACGGTGGAAAATCTTGTTTTCGGCATTGCATTCATCTTCATGTCACTGCAAAGGGAACAATCGAAAGTCCGGTTTGCCGCATGGATGATCGTGTCGATCCTGATCTCCCGGCTGATGGTCATTCTCGGCGTAACGGCATTTCATGACATTTCAGCACTTAATGATACACTAATCGATTCGATCGCCATCGTAATCTATGTAGCCCTCATCGTACTGGGCACACGGATGAAAAAAAGAGAATACGGGGATTAGCCAACACAGTCCGGTATTGGGCAGTGAAAATGACCGGGCCGGAAGAACGGCACATCATTGGAGCCAGTCCGCGACATGTCCTCCACTCACATACTGACCACTCGGATTGGATGCATGCATCGCTCCTGTTTCATGTTCCGAATAAACTTGTGGGAACTGATAGCTATCAGACTGTGTATAATCACCGATTCCTAGTGCATACCTCGAAGAGACTGCATCGTCCATCTTAGCCGTTACATTACTTCCACTCGTTCCATGCGTTGAAGGATCTTCACTCCAAAGGTCTGCTGTATCTCCACTAACCTTCATCTTGTCTGAAATACTGAACGTTAACTTATTCGACTTATCATATTTATAACTATATTGATAGTCTGAACCCAATGCATTGTCATAGTTGACATCCACATTCGTGCTATCCCCATACCCCGACTTGTTTTTCTCCAGCGGCGTGGCTGAATACTTAAACGATTCATAGGTATCCATCTCGGTCGGATGAACCACTGACGACTCGATTCTGACGATATACTAATGTGAATCGGTATGGGTCGTGTTGCTGTTGACATCAAATAGTAAATTGGCTTTTGCACTGGTTTAGCGGCTTGTCGTCAGCGATGCTTCCGTTGGCAGTACATCAAAATCGTTGGTGCTGTACCCCTCAAACTTCACCGTATACGGTAGGTGCGATCCATCTGAATGACTCTTCGTCAGCGACGATGGAATCGTAAAAGTCAGATTGTCCGGAACCTTGTTGGCTGCATATTATTGCATGGCGATTCGGGTACTTCCCTGATAGAGCGATATGTTAATCGTCTTGCTTGACATGTCTGCAATTCTCGTTGCATAGTTATAAACTTTGTCCAACGCCATCACCCACTATCCCTAGTTTCATAGCCATACCGTTTCTTTTTGATACTTAAAGTTCTTAAAGTACTAAAAGCTCTTAAGTATCTAAAGTTCTTAACTACTTACCCAATCTCCTATACCCTGTTATATCTCATTACTGTCATGGCTTAACTAACACTTTTAACATTTTCAACAGATATTTACTTTATTCCTACTTTTACTTCACCATCATGAAATATCTCAACAACAAATCCCGAAGATATCTTTTCACTAATGGAAAGATGAGTCTAATATTGGCGACCCTCAGCCTCAGATGGGGGCAGCATCACCAGCCCATTGAGCGCCTGTGCGATTTCCCGCCCTGCCTTTTATTACTCTTTTAAAAGTAACGGCTCTCTCCCGCTCATCGCCGATCACCCTGTAACAAAGAACCAATTGGTGTCGATCTTTCCTTGTGCCCTGATTCCCCTCGATGATTTTGATTAAGATGAAGTATTGATGCTTTTTGATGGGGAAGATTCATGAGAGCTCAATTCATATGCCCTGAAATCAGTTATAATAGGGAAAATAGTTCTGTTGCGTAACTGACGGATGATACGCAACAAGTATATTTAATTAAAAAATTAGTTTTTAATACTGTTATGACATTTATGAGGGTGGCGATTTAATGATTGACGTATCATACTTTTCCGCTTTTCTCTTAACTTCATTAGTGATTTTGATAGCGCCCGGACCTGATATGGCGTTTATCATTAGCAGAAGTGTTGGAGAAGGACGAAACGCAGGTGTCGCAACAGCATTGGGGATGCAGGTGGGTGTGCTTGTGCACATTTGTTTGGCAGCGTTTGGGTTATCAGCTATTCTCATGACCTCAGTATGGGCTTTTCAAATAATAAAGTACATTGGCGCAGCGTATCTTATTTACCTAGGCATCCAATCCTTAAAAAGAGAAAAATCAATAAACATAATTTCAGAAAAAAATACAATCAGTGTCCGTAAAGCATTCATCCAAGGGGCAATAACTGATATTTTTAATCCAAAAGTTGCATTATTTTTCTTAACTTTTCTCCCACAATTTATTAACCCACAAATATCAAATCCTATTGACCAATTTTTTATATTCGGAATAATTTTTAGCGTTATGGGTTTGGCTGTCGATATTGTTACATCTGTATTAGCGAGTTCGCTGCGTCAAGTGCTTTCAAAGAACAAAGGAATATTAAGGTGGCAACAAAAGATTAGTGGCTTCACCCTCATTGGTTTGGGAACATGGCTTGCCCTTGAAAAAAGAAGTTAAGTTTTTTTTGCGCAGTACGCAACTAATGAGAAGTAGATGTTGTGCACTTTAGAAAATAAAAGGGGGTGTTTTCGATCAGAGATTGTCTCTTTTGTCGTCCGTTACCATATGTATTAGAAAATGCATTTTCAGTGGCTTTTTATGATAAATCTCCGGTCGCCTGGATACTTGATTATTATACCAAGACGTCATATTGAAACGTACTTTGATCTCTCACAGGAAGAGAAAGGAGCTATTGACAAGTTAATAGTTAAGGGGAAATTACTGTTGGATAAAAAATATTCGCCCGATGGATATAATATTGGAACAAATTGTGGTTTTGTCGCAGGGCAAACTATCTTTCACTGTCATATCCATTTAATTCCCAGATATAAAGGAGACGTGGAGAATCCTCAAGGCGGAGTACGCGGGGTAATTCCGGAAAAATGCATTTATTAAAAATTATTCACGTTTGAGGATTTATCTGAAGGAAAAGTTGAATATGAAGATAAAGGAATCTTCGGCCATATTCTCTATTACGTTAGACATAAATCATAACACAAATAGAATATCTACTTTTTACTTCACAGTGCGACGATACTTCGAATTTGACGGAAACCACACAATAAAATATGGCTGAGGTGAAATCACCGGTATAAATGCTAGCGGGATACTCTTTATAGCCAAAAGTGTGCTTCCCTTCGCTGTTCTTTTTCACTCCCCAGTGAGGGTCCTTCGGGGTATAGCATGTCGCAAAAAACTCCCAACTTAACACAAGAGATGAGAGCCAGTCGCAATGTATTAAATAAAAAGGATTTCTTGTTCCAAACAATAATTGTGGTTATTATCCGTGAAAGTTGCCCGTATATTGGTTCACCGTCACATAGGGATACTGACCCGTATTAATTTCTTTAACCCAGACTCCCCAGAGACCATTGCCAAAATACACGTAGCGACTAGGCGTTACATGATAACCTCGGTACAGATTTTGCTCAAAAGTTTTTACCCAGGCACCCTGCGGCCTATTCTCAGCTTGGTTGGCGGTACCTGCACTTGAACTTGAAATTGTATTCGTACTCGTACTCGTTGAGTCTGCGGACGAGCGGCTACTTGTTGGCTGATTAGAACCTGTTGAGACAGATGAACTGCTTACTGACGAATGACTTGAACTTGCCTCGGCATGCGTCGTCGTTGATGAACTGGGAGTTGAACTTTTTGCAACACTCTTAGATGAGGCTGTTTCTGAATGTCTGCTGACACGCGGTAAACTTTGGTTGTAATTGAACATGAATAATAGTCCGCTAATCACGATCAGAACACCGAGGAACATGAGTAAGACTTTTTTCATTTTTATCCCTTCCCCACAAGTGTCTGTAATCTTCTAAGATTAAACGACTAGTACTTGATCTGTATATATTTTGTTAGGGTCGACAACATTATTCCATAATTGTCATTGTGAAACTGTGATGCCATATTTCACTGCAATACCGCTAAGTGTATCGCCGAATTGTATGACATAGGTGATTGGTGTATACGAGTTATCGCCTGTGTCTGTTTCGATTTTCAGCACTCCCACATCTATTTTATTGGGTTCAGGAAGAGTGGGTCAAACACATTTATTTGACGCTTACAAAAAAGTCTAGCAAATCTCCCGGTAACTCAACGTTCTGCCCGATAACTCCATTGATTAATAAACAGATGGGTAACTACATAAGCAGAAAGCTGAACCGAATGAGCGTTTCATCCTTCTTTTTTAATATTTACGGATCGGTACGCAGCATGGACGATCCATCGGATTGATCCTTTATTGTCCCAGCTGTTCATGGAAAAAAGCCAGCATCTCGGCCAGTTGTTCCGCGCTGATCTGTCCGGGCGCGGATGCTTTTTCCGCAGAACCGAAAGTCAGCGCCGAACCGAACAGTTCCCCCGTCAGCCGGCTGATGACGCCTTTCCCCGACATTGACATGGTAATGAACGGCCGATCGGCATACGTCGTTTTCATCAGATTCGTGACTTTTAAAAGAGTTAAAACGTCCGCGCTTGTTTTCGGCATGACAGCGATTTTCGAGATATCGGCACCCCGATCCTGCATCTCGCATAACCGTTTGATCATCGTCTTCTCGCTCGGCGTCCGATGAAACTCGTGATTGGACATAATCACCCCTACTCCAAACTGGTGAGCCGTTTCGACAAGTGTTCGGACCGTCGTTTCACCGCTGCACAACTCCACGTCGACTAAATCGACCAGCCCGCTCCTGATCAGCCTGTTGTTCAAAGCAGCATAATGGACGGAGCTGATTTCTTTAATGCCTCCTTCCTTTGCTGTGCGGAAAGTAAAAAGAATCGGAAGATCCGGCAGCAGCCGGCGAATCACCGATGCCGCGTGAATCACTTCATCTTCTTTATCCAACGCATCGAAAAAATCTGCCCGCCATTCGACCAGATCTGCGGACAATCCCTTCAGTACGGCGATTTCCCGTTGAAGATCCTGCAGGTTCCGCCCGACGATCGGAATGGCTATTTTCGGAATTCCAGTGCCGAGTTCAATATTTTTCACTTTCACAGTCCGCATGACGCTCAATCCCCTTTTAAAAACTTAATCTCATCGTCCATTAATATTAGATCCTAAAAGGCTTTATTTTCAAACGCTGTTCTGCTACATTCAAAGTGACACTTTCTAATAACGCGTGCGGCGTTTACCAGGATTATATCATCATAACACGATAATAGTCCCAGCAGAGCCGACACGACAAGTAAATACTTGTAGGCCGCATTGGAACCGCCCGCACAGAAAGAAAAAGTGCGCCGTATGGAAATCCGGCGCACTTTTTCCAGCCTAATCGTTTAAATTCGTTCAGCGATTTTGTTTATAAAGACGAACAACCGCTTTCGTTACGGCATCCGTTTCACTCAGATGACTGACTTCCCGAAGAACCCAAAACAATCCTTGATCCCTTAGTTCTTTTTGAAGTTCAACCGCTTCGCTATCCGTATTCGCATCGAATTGCAGACAGGCGGCAATCGCTCCTGCCAAGTGTTCAAATGGAAGCCCAAGTTTTTCAGCTTCTTTTGCCGGCTTAACCAATCGATCCTCAGGTCCGAGTTTTCGTATGGGCGAGCGGCCGACACGGGTCACATCATCATTAAGTTTAGGGTTTTGGAAACGGTACAGGATCTTTTCAATATATTTTTCATGCACATCAGGATCAAACGCATAACGCTTGATGAGATAGGCGCCTGTTTCTTCAATCGCTGCCTTGACCTGTCCATAAATCGTTTTATCAAGAAGCGCCTCATGAATCTTCTTTTTTCCGGCCAGATAGCCTAAATATGCAGTGACCGCATGCCCGGTGTTTACCGTAAACAGTTTTCTCTCGATATAAGGAGCAAGCTCGGAAACGGTTTGCATTCCCTTTACCGCAGGCACTTTTTCTGTCGTTTCGACAATCCACTCGTGATAAGATTCCACCAGGACATCGAGCAGTTCCTCATTATGCTGAAGCGGAACTATACGGTCAACCGCGGAGTTGAAAAAATACACCCGTCCTTCAAGTTTGTCCAAGGTCCCGCTATCCAGAGCTTTCAGGACTTCTTTCTTCAAAAGATCAGTTGCATTAATCTGATTTTCGCACGCAATGACATAGACCTTAGCGTCCGACACCTTCAGCCGTTCCGTGAGCCCCTGCGCGATCAGCGGGGCTATGAAAGGCAGCACTTTCGGCCCGATCGCCGTCGTAATATAGGTTGCCTGTTTGATCGCTTCCACGACTTCTTCCGGATGGGTCTTATTGTTGATGCCGGAGACATTCCGGATATCGAAAACCTCCTGATTTTCTGAGGCCGTTCTTACCTTATAAGCTCCTTTTTCATTCAATGCGTCAATGATCGGTTCGGCAATATCGATGAAAGTAACATGATAGCCTGACTGAGCAAAGAGCGCCCCAATGAAACCCCTTCCAATATTTCCAGCACCAAAATGTACAACTTTGTCCATAATTATCAGTCCTTTGAAAATTTATTGAGCAAAAATTGGTAGAACGTCTCTTCCATTTTTGCCCGGATAATCTTTTCATTGGCTGAAGCAAAAATCAGCGTACTTTCGCTGTCTTCGACCAATGAAGAGCTGATCGTACTGAGCACTTCCTGCTGAACAAGTGTCAAATGTTCCGGAGCAAGAAGCAGCAAAAAATTGCTGACATTGACGTTTCTGCCATCCATTCCTCTTAAGGCAAAGTGACGATCCGAATGCGCGATTTGAAAGGATACCGTTTTGACCGACTGATCACGGCAATGGAACAGCGCCATATTTGTCTCCGGAATGCCGAGCCCTGCCATTCGCTCCCGTACCATTAATTTTTGAAAAACAGCATCGGCGTCACGAATCAATCCGCGGCGAAACATATGATCAACCATCAACTCTATGCTCTTCTCCATGTTTTCCGCATTTGGAACTTGGGTGACCGAAAAATTTTTCAAAATCTCTCTAATCGTACGTTCCGATGCATCCATCTCCTCCATCAAATCATCAAGGGTATGGAACTTTCTCTCCGGACGCCGCTTCGAAACATTTTCCTTATTCTGCGAAAAATAGACAGGCCTGATCTTTTTTTTAGCCGATTGTTCCATTGTCGCATGAATTTCCGTTATATTTTCCTTGCTTAAAAGCGGATTAACAAAGATACAGGGAATTTTTTGCTTCGGCAAATGTACCGTTGACAGGATCATGTCAAAATTTTCTAGATCCATCTGTCCCATGTCCTTAATCGAAGCAATCTCAACAGATGACAGTTCGGGCATCTCTTTCTTCAGCCGGGTGGCAAGCATTTTTGATGCGCCAATGCCTGTCGGACAGACAACAAGGGTATGGACTTCCGACACTTGTTTCCTCTGTTCGAGAGCCGATCCAAAATGAAGAACGATATAGGCAACCTCGTCATCCGGAAATTCAATCTGTTTAAAAACTTCTCTGAGAGAACTGGCTGTAACCGAGAAAAGAACAGGATATTGCGTTCTGACCTGCTCGGTCAGCGGATTAAAGGACGATAGATTCTTCCTTATTCTGAACAGTGAGGGCTCGAGATGGGCCATCAATCCTTGAAAAAGCGAAAAATCATCTGTCAGATCGACCTTTAACTGCTGAGAAACATGCTGAATCAGTTTCTTTATCGCCTTACCGGTAATTACGCTGTCATAGTAAACGGATTCTGCATTTTGCAGGCGAGAGCCTTTCAGAAAGACTGCAAGAAAAGCTTTTTCCCTTTCGGAAAGTGCAATGGACAAGTGCTCAGCAAAGACATCACTGATTTTTTCAATCAGCGGGAACGCCTCCATTTTCCCGGACCATTCATCCTCGATATCCTCTTCTGTCAGCGGAAAACCGGACTCACATCTTTGCATCGTGATACACACCTGAATCATGAACCCCACATAATCACTGTCCGCGAGTTCAGCGTACATTTTTCCGATATTTTTCTTAATCGTCTGCTCAATTTCGATAAGGTAATTCGGCTTGAAATAATGCAGAATCAGTTTCTCTGATTCCTGATCTGTACCGGAAAGCTGAAAAATCGCTTCAATCAGTTCTTCATTAAAGTAGAACAGGAAAAAGTTGCCCAGGGCTTTCCGTTTTGCACTTTCCGGCCCCCCCAATTGAACGCCGACCCCCCGTTTCCTGCTGATTTCCAGACCAAAATCTCCGATCCAGTCTGCAAGATCGTCCAGATAAGCGAGCAGCGTGGTCACTGAAACGCTAAGATCTTTGGCCAGCGGTCCGGTTTTCAGCGGATCGTGCGCTCTGAGGAGATTCAGAAACAGCAGGAGTTTCCGTTCTTTGACCGACAGATCCAGAGGTTCAACTCTCGAGAGTGTCTGGACCAATTTAAAGATGGCTTCGTCGGACCCGTCAATGTAGAGGCTGCCATTCTCTTTTTCCTTCAGTTTCAGGCCAAAACGATCCAAACTGTTTTCTATTTTTTTCAAGTCGCGATGAACCGTACGCACACTGACCTGAAGATAGGTCGCAATAGATAATGATGTATGTCTTCCGCCCGTCTTGATCAGCAGTTCTAAAATTGTTTTTTCTCTGTTGGTGATAAACATCGGACCAACCCATTTCTTTTTCCTTTACCCTAACACTTTTCGTCCGAAAAATGCTCTTTACAAGAAGTCATTCATGGATGCTCAGCTATTTTGCATGATTGTATCATTAATGACTGCCATCAATTCATCTTCCGTTTTCGCGTCAACCATTTTATGGACGCTGTTGACTTCAGCACAGGCGACGGCAATTTTAGAGAGAATGCTTAAGTGACTGTTGTTTTTCCCGGCTATTCCGAAAACAAGACGAACCCGGTTCCCGTCAAAGTCAACTCCATCCGGAACCTGAACGATAACGACTCCCGAAGAAAGCACTTCTTTCTTCACTTTTTCAGTGCCATGAGGAATGGCAATCTCATTTCCCATATAAGTGGACATTTCCTGATCCCGTTCAATCATTCCCTGAACATAGGATGGATTCACATAGCCGTGGTCAACCAGCGCCTGTCCCGCGAAGCGAATGACCTCCTCTTTGCTGGCAAACGATTTGTTCAGAAAAATATTTTCTTTTTTCAGCACATTTTCATTGTTGAATACATTATCAGGCGCTGATTCCTGCTGCACATTTTCTTTCCGATTTCCATGCTTCAGCTGATCGATCAGCTTGTCATACTCCGGGCTGCTCAGGAAATTATCTACGGAAACGTGATACGCATCGGGCGCACCTGCTTTTGCGCGCTCCGTCAGTCCGGACTGCGTGACAACGATTTGGGCATCTTTGGGGATAGCGCTCACTGCAGCGTTGGTCACATGAATGTCCAATCCTGCAGCTTTTATTTTCTTTTTTAAGAGAGAAGCGCCCATGGCACTTGATCCCATCCCGGCATCGCATGCAAAGACTATTTTGTTAATTTGACTCGGATCAAACGTTTGATTGTTTGTCAATATTCCTGATACGCGGCTCTTCTTCCCTTTCATGCTTTCCATTTTCTTTATTGCTTCATCAAGGTCTCCTGCTTCACTCTTATCCATTTTCAGAATAAAGGACGAAATCAGGAAGGATACCGTAAAAGCGACCAGAACATCTGCAATGTTGGCCAGGAAAATTGGAAGAGATTTTGGCGTAACCATCAAAACTGCGATGATGCTGCCTGGAGACGCCGGTCCAACCAGTCCTCCGTGCAGAGTAACCAATGTGAAGACTCCGCTCATCCCGCCGAGAATCGTCGCGATAATCAGTTGCGGTTTCATCAGAACATATGGGAAATAGATTTCATGAATACCGCCGAAGAAATGGATGATTGCCGCTCCGGGTGCCGATTCTTTGGCGTTTCCTTTTCCAAAGAAACAATACGCCATCAGAACGCCCATGCCGGGACCAGGATTCGCTTCGAGCAAGAACAAGACTGAATGGCCGGCCTGTTTGACTTGTTCCAGCCCTACTGGCGTCAAAACGCCATGATTAATCGCATTGTTCAGGAACAGTACTTTACCAGGTTCAATAAAGAGACTCGCCAGCGGGAGCAGCCTCATATTAATTAACCAGCCGACACCGCCTGCAAGAGCACTGCTGGCCCAATCGACAACCGGGCTGAACGCTGCAAAACCGATGATCGCCAGAAGAGCGCCTAAAATCCCTGCCGAGAAAACATCCACAAGCATTTCAAAGCCCGTTTTAATTTTTCCTTCAATCAGTTGATCAAATTTCTTAATCAGATAGCCGCCAAGCGGTCCCATAATCATGGCGCCCAGCAACATCGGGACATTGGTTCCAACAATAATTCCGGTCGTTGCGATTGCGCCGACGACCCCTCCGCGGTGATCATCGACCATCTTGCCTCCTGTATAGCCAATTAATAAGGGAAGCAAATAGGTGATAAAGGGACTAACCAGTTCACTTAGTGCCTTATTGGGCAGCCACCCCGTTGGAATAAATAATGCTGTGACAATACCAAAAGCAAGAAATGCGCCTATATTCGGCAAAATCATCGAACTGAGGGAATTTCCGAATTTTTGAACCCCTAATTTTAAACTTTTCCCTTCTGACATCGTTTTTCTAACCTCCTTAGGGTCAATAAACTCATGTTTTTATTGTTCTTGTCATTTCAAGTTCCGTTCACGCCATGTATACAGCGTTTTCATAATGGAACCGTTTCAACTGACGCTCAAAATGTTCGGAAGCAAACGCAAATACTAAAAGATTTCATTAAGCTTTTTGTGCACAAAAGGGAGTTCAGTTTTAATAAGCGCTTACATTTTTTCTTTAATCTAATTTCCTCCTCCTTATCTTTATTATAAGGACACATTCCCATGGCTAACAACGCTTACTAATCATAACTTTGTCACGGCAGTTGTGACAAAACTGGATCTTGAATCTCAGGAAGCAGTCCATTTTTCAAAGATAAGGGACCGATAACTTTTTTCCGAAGCAAAATATAAAACCGCGTCGAAAATGAATCGAAGCGGTTTACTGTCAGAATCGGTCTTTTGTTAATTTGTTTCTATTATAGCTCAGGCTGAAAATGGAACTGAATTTTCGATAAATCTTCAAAAATTTCCGATCTCCTGACCCGAATTGACGTTAATGATGAATGCGCCAGGCCGAAGCATCAGCATCAGGTTTTTCATCTGGTTTGTCGGGATGGAGACGCAGCCTGCAGTCGGGCCGCCATTGTCGCAGTGGACGAAAAAACCGGAACCGGCATACGGGGTGCGTGCCGTATTATAGTTTATGACAATTGCGTAGTGATACTGGACAGGGTAGTCAGCCAGGTGTTCACTTGGAGAATTGAAAGAATCCCCTTCCATCCAACTGTTGTAATATGGGCTCTTGCTGTCCTCCACCCACCACGACCGGGGAGTGATTTGCCGGAAAAGAAGTGACGTTCCAGGGTTTTCCGTGCCGAATGCAAAGCCGAGTGAATAAGCGCCGTATGGGGTGGTGTTCATGCCTTCATGCGTCGGCCCGACGCCTTTCAAGCCGACGTGTCCGCTTGTGGAGAGTGTTTGAATCCAGCCGCTCGCTTTCTTTTCCCATAGTTTCACTTGTGCAACGCTTCCGCTTGCGACAACGGTGATGATCTGACTTGCTTGAGAAGCAAGTCTAGTCTGCGCGACGAGCGGCTGTGCGGTACTGTTTCCCGCTGCCGGCCGATCAGTAGAAGACCCTGACGCTTTCTGAGTATCGGCGGCTTTCCTGCCGTTCCTATCTGATTGTGAAGAACCGGGCCGGACTCCTGTTTCAGCCGTCTTTCCATTTGGTGGCTGATTTTTCGAAAGAACTGTTTTATATTCTTGGTCAGATGAATACTGCCTTTTAATCAGTTGAACGGTCAATACTGTTTCCCCCTTCCACTAACTGCTGGAATTTTTACTTTATGTATTCCGGTTTGTCTTGTTCTTCTTGCGCTTTATTACTGTGTCAAAAGCTATTCTCATTTTAACATCATAAACAGCTGTCATCCGATAAAAATAGTACTTTTTAAATGGAAAAGGCATCCGATGCCCAATCTGAGCAGAGAATGCCTTTTGGTTTATCCTTGTAATTTTAGTTTTCGAGGATCGCTCTCCTCAGGTTGTTCGGCCGTCCGCACGTCAGGCAAGGCTCTGACCGATTGAATCAGTTCATCCAGCTTGCCCTCAATCCGGTACAGCAGGTAAAAGGTAACTACAGCCGGAAAACCGACATCTTTGATCATTGAGAGCCACACTTCCATCTTGTAAGCCTTCTTTCAGGGAAGCAGGTTGCGAACAATTTTTCAAGCGTTCGTAGCCTGCCTTCATTTTCAGAAAAAGCCGAAGAGAAATTTACACTTCTCTCCGGCTTTACGTGAATCCTAGCTTTCTGGCCGTTCCGATCAGGCGATCGAAATCGGGGTCGTGATATTTTCCGAGATTCGCGCCGATTTTGCCTGAGTCAGTTCACCGCCCGTTGATATGAAAACATTCTGCGTAACGATCTCGGCCATGGCGGCTTTGATGGCAGCGGGATCGGCCGGTTCAACCGGATCATTGAGCGTCAGCGTCACGCTCTTGCCCTGCTGGTTAAGAAAAACCAGATTCAGTCTCTTCATTGAGCTGCCTCCTCTCTTCTTAATTTTTCCGTCTGATTTTATTCAGACTGTGATCTTGGCCGTGTCGTTACGTTCGACCGAGATCAGGGCATGCTGCTGCAACGGTCCGAGCTTCTGCGCGATAGCCAGCAGAGCGTCGTACGACGCGCCCGGCTTGATGTTCTGGAACGATTTGGTCAGGTAAGCCGGTTCGCCCTTTGCGTTCAAGCCGTTGTCAAGTGTCAGAACCATTGCGGATGCTGTGATTGTGCTTGTTGCCATCTCTATCACCTCCTACATCCAATAAGTAGCGAGGCGGAGTCCCGGATGGTGAGGTTGATATAAAACTTCAAAGTGTAGCGCAGGTTGGCTCTGATGCCAGTTGCGGGGGAAGAATAACAGAAAACCGATGAAAATAGTCCGGCTTCAATCGGTACACAATATGTTAAAATAAAATTATTCACAAAATTATGCGTGACGGATGGATGATTCTTAAGTCCGTTTCTCACCTTTTGGAGGCATGTCATGATGAAAAAACAAATAGCCACCGGCCAGGCGCCCAAAGCAGTTGGTCCCTATTCTCAAGCCGTTAGTACGGACGGCTTCCTGTTTGTTTCCGGACAGATTCCGCTTGATCCGGAAACAGGACGGATGGTCGGGAAGACTATTGAAGAGCAGGCGGAGCGGGTCTTTCAGAACATCCGCGCGATCCTGAATGAAGCGGGTCTTGATTTTTCAGACGTTGTCAGCGCCACGGTCTATCTCGCCGACATCGGAGATTTTGCCGCTGTTAATGAAGTCTATGCCGGCTATTTTTCCGAAGGCGTGCTGCCAGCGCGGTCCGCTATTCAGGTCGGCGCCCTGCCGAAACAGGCAAAAATCGAGATCTCGTGTGTCGCTCAAGAAAAATGATAGATTGCGAAACAACAAAGAGTCCGTCAGGAAACGCGGTCATGTTTCCCGGCGGACTCTTTGTTTTGAATGAAGAGCGATGCTTTTCTTCTCTCTGACTGGAGCGAAAGAATCAAATTTTGCTTTATCTTACTGACTTTTTATGTTCCGAAAGAATACTCTTCATCGTCTCGGCGACGTGTTCCGGCGTGAAGCCGTATTCCGCCGTCACACGGCCGCCCGGCGCCGATGCGCCGAAGCGGTCGATCGCGACCAGCGCCCCGGCCGGCCCGACAAACTCATGCCACCCGAGCGGCGCCGCCATTTCGACGCCGACACGCGCTGTGACGTCCGGCGGCAGCACGCGGTCCTGATAAGCCGGCGGCTGCTTCCGGAACAGCTCCCACGACGGCAGGCTGACGACACGGACCGCGATGTTTTCCTGCGCCAGCAGCGCCTGGGCCTCCGCGGCCAGGGCCACTTCCGAACCCGTCGCGATCAGGATCCCTTCCGGACGCCCGCCCGCCGCTTCCGAGACGACATAGCCGCCCCGCCGGACACCTTCGGCCGCGCCTTCCGCTTCGCCTTTCAGTGTTTCGACCCCCTGGCGGGTCAGGACGAGCACCGTCGGGCGGTGCCGGCTTTCCACCGCCACCTTCCAGGCTTCGCGCACCTCGTTGCCATCTGCGGGACGAATCACCGTCAGGTTCGGGATCGCCCGCAGACCGGCCAGCTGTTCGACCGGTTCATGGGTCGGCCCGTCTTCGCCGACCGCGATCGAGTCATGGGTGAAGACGAAGATCGACGGAATGCCCATCAGCGCCGCCAGACGAATCGCCGGTTTCGCGTAATCCGAGAAGGTGAAGAACGTCGAACCGAACGGGATCACCCCGCCGTGCAGCGCCAGCCCGTTCACCGCCGCCGTCATTGCGAATTCCCGGACGCCGAACCAGATGTTCCGCCCGCTGTAGGTTTCCGGCAGAAAATCGCCGCCCGCCTTGATCGTCGTCTTCGTTGACGACGCCAGGTCCGCCGCCCCGCCGAACAGCTGCGGCACGGTTTCGGCCAGCCCGTTGATCACCTCGCCCGAGCTCTCCCGGGTCGCCTTCTTCGCCCCCGGCGCGTAGACCGGCAGCCGGTCCGCGTAACCCGGGACCAGCTGGCCGGCGATCGCCGCCTTCAGCTGCGCCGCGAGCTCCGGATACGCCTGTTCATACGCCGCTAACCGGGCGTTCCAGGCCTCTTCCGCCTGCCGGCCCGCGGCCGCCAGTTTCTCGAAGTGGGCCCGGACTGCCTCCGGCACAAAGAACGGGGCATAAGTCCAACCGTACGCCCGCTTCGTCGCCGCGGTCACCTCCGCGCCCAGCGGGTTGCCGTGCACCTTGTTCGTTCCGGCTACTTCCGGCGCCCCGTAGCCGATCGTCGTCCGCACCTCGATCAGCGTCGGGCGGGTGTCCTCGGCCGCCGCTTCGTCAAGCGCCTGCCGGATGTCGCCGACCGCGTTGCCGTCTTCGACGAGCAGCGTCTGCCAGCCGTAGGCGTCGAAGCGCTGCCGGACGTTTTCCGTGAACGACCTATCGAGTTTCCCGTCCAGAGAAATGTTGTTGGAATCATAGAGGACGACCAGATGCCCGAGCTTCAGCCGGCCAGCCAGCGAGGCCGCCTCGGCCGACACCCCCTCCATCAGGTCCCCGTCTCCGCAGAGCGCGTAGGTCCGGTGATCGATCACGTCATACCCGTCCCGGTTGTACGTCGCCGCCAGATGGGCTTCAGCCATCGCCATGCCGACCGCCATCGCGATCCCCTGCCCGAGCGGGCCGGTCGTCGCCTCGACCCCGGCCGTGTGCCCGTATTCCGGGTGGCCCGGCGTCCGGCTGCCCCACTGGCGGAACTGCTTCAGTTCCTCGAGCGGCAGGCCGTAGCCGAACAGGTGCAGCAGGCTGTACAGCAGCATCGAGCCGTGCCCCGCCGACAGGACGAACCGGTCGCGGTTGAACCACTTCGGGTCGGCCGGATTGTGGCGCATCGTTTGCGCCCAGAGTGTGTAGGCCATCGGCGCCGCGCCCATCGGCAGCCCCGGATGGCCGGAATTGGCCTTGTCGATCGCGTCGATCGACAGCGTGCGGATCGTATCGATCGACAGTTGTTCAATAGATGTTGTCATAGACGACTCTCCTTTAAATCATTGATTGGTCATATTCGCCGGTTTCAGATGAAGGGTGAGGCTTACAGAATCGAATAGCCGAGCGCCTGAATATCTTGATTGAAGGCTTTGACCGTGTCCAGCGAGACCTGTTCGAGCGGCTTGCCGACTTTCTTCAGTTTCCCGATAATTTCCGGCGTGCAGGTGATGATATCGACGCCGAGCCGGTCCGCCTCGTAGACGTTGAACAGTTCACGCGAGCTGGCCCAGAGCAGGTTTGCGCCTTTTTTCGCCCGGCAGATCGCGACAGACTTTTTCATGTACGGAATCGGGTCGCGCCCTGTGTCGGCGATCCGGCCGGCAAAGACGGAGACGATGTTCTCCACCTCCGGATTCAGCGCTTCCACGGTTGCCTCGACCTGCTCCGTCGTTAGGATCGCCGTCACATTCAGTGAATAGCCTTTGGCTTCCAGCTTGCGGATCAGCGGGATGGACGATTCGCCCTTCGTGTTCGTGATCGGAATCTTGATGAAGACATTCGGACCGAACGTATGGATTTTCTCCGCCTCTTTTTCCATCGTCTCGAAATCGTCCGCGAACACTTCAAAGGACAGCGGCAGATCGGGAATCTTTTCAACCACTTCCTGGGCGAAGGCGACATAGTCTGTGACGCCCGCCTTCTTCATCAGGCTCGGATTGGTCGTGAAGCCCGAGACAAAACCTGCCTCATAGGCGGAGAGCATGTCGTCCAGCACCGCACCATCCGCGTAAATTTTCACTTTCAAATTGTTATCCATGATGAGTCCCCCTTATTATACTTAATATTACACATTCTGAAGAAAAGAGTCAGTTATCCTGTTTTAAACAATTATGAATTCATGCAGCCTTTGCTTAGGCGGGTAAAGATTATTGATATTATCTTCTATAGTATAGAAAATAGATAAAGAAAAAAGAGCAGCAAATAAACAAAATGATGATCATTCTTGCTCACCTAAGTTCGCAAAAATGCCTCCTGAAATTTCGATAACAAATCAACAGCTAAAGATTATCGTCCCGCTCCGCCAACTTGAGGGCCAGTGCCGGCTAAAAAGGTCAAACTGAGTTCTGATTATTCACACTTATTGATATCAGGTCGTTTACTGATGATTTCTTGGGCTTTACTGTTGATTTTCTGCTATTTACTGATGATTCTCAACCGTTTACTGTCGATTGTCCGTCTGCACGCTCCTGTAAAAATATAGAAGTTGATTTTCATCTTGTTGTTTTCAGGCAGCTTCCGCCACTTGAGAGGATTGTTAAACGTCAATATCGCCAAATGAAAGAAATCCGTCCCATTTTTCATCGGTTTGTTCAAACCTTTGAAATCCGACATGGAACCGGTGCACAATCAGTAAACAAAAACAGCAACCGTCTCTCTGCCTTAATTGCGGAGTTGCTTAAGCGGGCTGTACTACAAACGTTTTTTTCCGCTTTTTTCGACTGATTTTTTCCCATCTGAGTAAATGGCCATCTTCACAAAAAAATTCACAAATTGTGAAAATTATCACTTCACCAAATACACAAAATATGTTCTACTAAGATTGTTAGGGGAAAATATTACTAAAAAATCGAATTCATTAACCGTTCTATTGACCTTTCCTTCTGAACGGATCCGCGAAATATCCCCTATTTTCTATTTATAAGCCTCATACTCATTTACTTTGCGGCATTCATTTTCAGCAATTGTACTCATGCACATCCACCCAGGAAAGGAGTCCTGCCTTCTGCCGTTCTAACAACTCCTTCCGTAGATTTTTTCGGATCCATTTCAGCCCCGGTAAATTTAATCTTCATCCTGCAGGAAGCCTACCCCGGTTTTTTCCGGTATTCGATCTGCAGCCGATATTGTCCTGCCGATAGCGTACATTTAAATTTAAGGAGTGACGTTCAGTGACAGCGATAGACTGCCCATTCAAGCTTGCCCAACCCATGATAAACCGATTAAAACATGAAAAAATTGAAGCTGTGGGCCGATACCTGAATCCGGATGATCCGGATAAGATTCTTGGCGCAGCGGAAGCTCTGAAAATACGGAAGGCAAGGCTGAAGCTTTTCAGCATCTGGCAGACCGGAGGGGGAAAACATTCCTATTTTACAGAAAAGCAGGGCAGGAAAGACGCTCAGAGCGCCGCATATCTGGCTACGGAAGCTGGGCAGCCTTCCGGTACACCGATCTTTTTCAAAGTAGATTATGACGCCCTTCCAGCGGATCACGCCGCAATTACCCGCTACTTTTCTTCCATCAAAAACATGATTCAAGGCTATGCGGTCGGCGTTTTCGGATCCTACGCCGTGATTGAACTGCTGGCTTCCACAGGACAGGCCGACTTCTTCTACCAGACTTCCGCCTGGTCCGCGGGAAAGCTCTCTCAAAAAGCCCATATTTATTTCGATCAGGACAGTGGAATCGTGGCGAGTATCGGAACCGGTCCTGTCAGGATTCTAAAACCCGGTGCGTTTTGGAGTTCTTCGTTCCATTCACAACGAAAGTTGAGAAAAGCCAAAATCTACCGAAAGGCCTCTAAAAACAAAGTAAACATGATCAACGAACTCATGGAAGGCACTTATACCGCATCCGAATATTCGAAAAATTTATTACAAAGCGATTTGCCCGATTCGCTACAAACTTTCAAACAAAGTGAGCAGCAAAACGGTGTTCCCTCAGTCAGGCGTTACCCCGGGAAACTGATCCAGCTTGGCAGCAAAGGCAAACCGGTCCGCAGTATTCAAGAGGCCATCGGGATACGGGTCGACGGTTTCTACGGACCCAGAACAAAAGCCGCTGTGGAAAACTATCAGAGGCGCTGCCGCCTTTATCCGGACGGTATCGTCGGTCCGATCACCTGGCGTCTGTTATTGAAGGTACTGTTCTTTTCATACTCAATCCCCGGGACATTTCTATTATCTTACGATTGATCATAAAATGCCCCTCTGCCTTCACGCGAGTTGAAGGCCAGGCCACCAAGGTTGGCGCTTTCCTGATTATTCATCATGGTAAAGCCAAGCGGGCAATACACTCGATAGTGTACCTGCGCCATGACTGACACTATTTTTGGACGGATTCATCTTTTTCATTTCCCGGGGAATGCATGTACGGAAAATAGTCAATTTTTCATCCTGCTCCATTCCGATCCTTCCCCCTTCTGATAAAAAATTTTATTAACTCGCTTACAGCAAGCGGAACAAGGGCAAGCAGGACAACAATAACCCAGTCACGCGGAGAAAGCATATGAACGTGAAATGCATCCGAGAGAAACGGAATCGAAATCACGGCAAACTGCAGAGCCATTCCAAGGACGATGGCCCCTGTTAAGTATATATTGGTGAAAAAGCCAACTTGAAAGATGGATTGGGTCGCATTGCGCATCGCAAGTGCATAGAAAAGCTGGGAAACCGCCAGAACGACAAAAGCCATGGTTTCCGCATAAATTAAAAGGCCGGTTGGGATATCCTTTGATCCGGGGCCGTAGCCATGTTCATTCAGGCCGAGGAAAAAGGCGGAAAGCGTGAGAACACCGATCAGAGTCCCCCCTAAAACCGCGCGAAACCCAGCGCCGCCGGCGAAAAAGCTTTCTTTGGGAGCTCTCGGCGGTTTTTTCATGATTTCTTTACCCCCTGGATCGACACCGAGCGCGATTGCCGGAAAAGTATCCGTAATCAGATTGATCCAGAGAATCTGCGTCGGCAAGAGCGGCACAGGCCAGAAGAAAACAACGGAAGCCAGGACTGTCACGATTTCACCCAGATTGCAGGCAAGCAGAAAAATGATCGTTTTCCTGATATTATTGTAAATGTTTCGCCCCTCTTCGACTGCACGGACAATGGTCGCAAAGTTGTCATCGGTCAGAATCATGTCGCTGGCCCCTTTTGAGACGTCTGTTCCCGTGATCCCCATAGCAACACCGATATCCGCAGTTTTCAGCGACGGCGCATCGTTCACGCCGTCCCCGGTCATCGATACAATGTGGCCGCGCGACTGAAATGCTTTGACAATCTGTACTTTGTGTTCAGGCGACACTCTGGCGAAGACACGATAATTGTGAATCCGATCGGAGAATGCGACATTGGAGAGGCTGTCTATTTCATTTCCCGAGATACTCTGCTCCGGCGATTCGGCAATGCCGAGCTCCATCGCTATGGCGGCAGCCGTGTCCCGGTGATCCCCGGTGATCATGACGGGTGTGATGCCCGCTCGTTTCGCTTCAGCAATTGCCCCCTTGACTTCGAAGCGGGGCGGATCGATCATGCCTGCCAGGCCGATAACGGTCAGACCGCTTTCCATCTCTGCGGGTGAAAGAATCCGGTCGGTATCCTTATAAGCCGCGCCGAGTACGCGCAGCGTCCTTTGCGACATCTCCTCAGCCGTCCTGAGATAGTCCGCCCTGATTTCTTTCGTCAAAGGCACAGGTGTGTTGTCGACCAGCGCGTGTGTGGCTGCTTTCAAAAGGTTATCAATCGCCCCTTTCGTATGCACGCGGTATCCAGAACCTTCCCTGTTAAGCGTTGACATCAGCTTTCGATCGGAATCAAACGGCTTCTCAGCGACACGCTCATGCTCAGTCTCCAGTTTCTTCCTCGGCATATGATACTTTTCGCCAAGCACCACAAGCGCAATTTCAGTCGGATCACCGGTTCCTTCCCCATTTTCGAAGGTCGCATCCGAACAGAGAACAAAGGACTTAATCAGTTCCCTTTCGTTTTTCTTATCAGCGGTTGCCGTCCCGTCCGCCGGAACATTTTCAAGGTGACGATACGTATAGACATGCTGGACGGTCATCTTGTTTTGGGTCAGCGTGCCTGTTTTGTCGGAACAGATGATACTCACGGAACCCAGCGTTTCAACGGCCGGAAGTCTTTTGACAATCGCATGGATCCGGGACATTTTTGTCACTCCGAGCGCCAGAACAATGGCGACGATTGCCGGGAGTCCTTCCGGAATAGCCGCAACGGCAAGGCTGATCGCGGTCAGAAGCATCTCGATAAGATTCCTTTTCTGAAAAAAAGCGATCATAATAATAGCTGCACAGATGGCAACAGCGATATAGCCCAGCATCTTTCCAAGCCCGGCCAGTTTCTGCTGAAGGGGTGTCAGATCTGTCCGGTCCTCTTCAAGCACTTCGGCAATCTTTCCGATTTCGGTAGCCATTCCGGTGCCGACCGCAACGCCCTCGCCTCGGCCATTGGTCACCAGCGTCGACATGAAAGCCATATTTGATTGATCGCCGGCAGACATTTTCGCTTCATTAAAGGTTGCCCGTGCATCCTTGTCTGAAGGGATCGACTCCCCCGTCAAAGCGGATTCCTCTATCTGCAGATTGGCGCTTTCAATCAAACGCAGATCGGCAGGTATATATCTTCCGGCGTCAAGCACAACGATATCCCCAGGCACGACTTTTCCGGACTCTATTTCCTTCACTTCCCCGTCGCGCCGGACGAGGGACTTGGGCGCCGCCATTCGCTGAAGAGCCTCAATCGCTTTTTCAGCCTTATGCTCCTGAATAACACCGATCACCGCATTCAGAAAAACAACCGAAAGAATAATAACGGCATCCGTATATTCGCCAATCAAGAGCGTGATCACCGCCGCCCCAAGAAGCACGTAGATCAGCAAATCTTTGAGCTGTGCAAAAAAAAGTGCCGCCAGACTCTTTCTCGGCTTGTCTTTAAGTTTATTTTCACCATGCTTTTCAAGCCTTGCCCCCGCTTCTTCCGAAGAAAGCCCGCTGCGGGGATCGACATGAAAATCGTTCAGAACTTCCGCTGCTGTTTTCGTATACCACATCTTTGCTCACCCCGTCCACCTTACCCGATCACTTAAGGAGTTATATACATTTATCTATACCCATTTGTCACCAACTTATTTTTGGAATTCGTACGAAAGCCTCCAAATAGAACCAATGACCATAGAAAAAGACCTCCAAGAGTAAGTTTCTGAAAACTTTACCCTCAGAGGTCTAATTTGATCAAAAGAAGCTCTGTCACAGAAATGCTGTGTACTTCTGCGCTGGAAAATCCCTTTCCAGCCGGTTTTATGGAGCATAGGGGGCTCGAACCCCTGACCTTTGCGCTGCCAGCGCAACGCTCTCCCAGCTGAGCTAATGCCCCGCATCACTCTTATAAGGTTAAAACCTCATGAGCTGACAACAAAAATATGTTACACTATTTCCTTTACCAGGTCAAGAAAATTTCCAAAGCGAGCTTTTTCGATGAAAGCATAATTTAATGTGACCTACTCCAATTTCAAAAAACCAGTGATCAATCATTCATCTGCTTCCAAAAATGCACTCATTGATTTAGCAAACCAAATAATCCAGTGGTCAAGAAAATAGTTAATTCTTACGTCGAATAAGCGAACGGTGAATAAGAATCGGCTAAACGGCATAAGTATAGGGGGTGTACACGAATGAAACTAAGAGTGTGAGCAAGCTGTAAAATTGCTTATTTTGTTCCTTTCTCAAATTGCTCCCAAAAATGCCTGGAAAAACATTCGGCGCGTTTTTTAATTAAAACATGGCAAAGTCCAATTGCTGACTCTGCCAATTGACGAACCGATGACGGCAACGGCCTTGTCGCGTGACGGTTCGGTGATGGTCCCAAAATTTATAAATTGACTTTGTTCACTCGATCTTCCTTTTGCCGGAAGATGAGCCTTGAATAGGAGTCAGTGAAACGTTCAATGGATGAGAACATTGTTTGTTTTACTGGCTCTTTTATGTGTCTAAATCCTGCTTAGAAAGGGATGATGCAATGAGAGGAGCCTTGGATGGAATACGAATCATTGATGTTTCTCGTGTATTGGCGGGGCCGTTCTGTTCCATGATTCTCGGAGATTTAGGAGCGGAAGTGATTAAAATTGAGCATCATGAAACCGGGGATGAAACAAGAGGTTGGGGACCGCCTTTTGTCAACGGGGAAAGCGCTTACTATTTGTGTGCCAACCGCAACAAACGGAGCCTGACTCTGAATCTGAAATCCAAACAGGGAAAAGAAATATTTCACAGACTCGTCTCCTCCGGAGATATCGTGGTTCAGAATTTCAAAACAGGTACTCTTGAAAAACTGGATCTGGGCTATCAACAATTGAAGGCGACAAATCCGCAGCTGATTATGGCATCGATCACAGGTTTTGGATTAACAGGACCATATAAGGGTCTGCCAGGTTACGATTATATTATCCAGGCATTGAGCGGGCTGATGAGCATCACCGGCGAAGCCGACGGCGGCCCAATGAAAGTGGGGATTGCCATTGCCGATGTGCTGGCTGGATTGTACACGTGTATTGGAATCTTAACTGCCTTGCATCATCGGGAAAAAACCGGGGAAGGCCAGGAAATTGATATCTCGCTGATGGATTGTCAGGTTTCTTCATTAGTTAACGTCGCCGGCAATTTTTTGTGCAGCGGTATCAATCCAAAAAGAATAGGGAACCGGCATCCCAACATTGTCCCTTATCAGGTGTTTGTGGCTAAAGACGGGGAATTTGTTGTCGCTGTAGGAAATGATTCACAGTTTCGCAGATTCACAGCTGTATTGGGAAAACCGGAATTAGCTGAGATGGAGAAATTTACGCATAATGACGGCCGTTTACGAAATCAGTCTGAACTGATTCCCGTGATTAAAGAATTAATGAAAGAGAAAACAAAAAAAGAGTGGAAAAATTTGCTCGACAGCGCAGGAATTCCGAATGGACCGATTAATACCATTGCGGAGATGTTCGAAGATCCTCAAATAAAAGAAAGAAACATGTTGGTGAAAATGGAACATCCAAAAGTTGAAAATCTAAAATTAGTCGGTTCTCCATTAAAATTATCGGGCACACCGGTTACGATGCGATATCCTCCCCCGTTATTCGGTGAACACACAGAGTCTATATTGTCCGGGCTTGGCTATAGTTCAGAAGAAATCATCCAATTTAAACAGAATAAAGTCATTTAGGAGGCGCTTTAGATCATGAACTTTGGTCTAACAGAAGAACAGCAAAGTGTCAAAAACATGGTAAGAAAATTCGTCGATCGGGAAATTATACCGAATATTCGTGAGTGGGATCGGCAGCACCATTTTGATCGGACCGTGCTTGGGAAACTGGCGGATCTTCAGCTATTGGGTGTCTGCATTCCTGAAAAATACGGCGGAGCCGGAATGGATTACAATACACTGGCCATCGTATGCGAGGAATTAGAGCGTGGTGATACGGCTTATCGAACGGCGGTCTCCGTACACACCGGTTTAAATAGTCTGACTTTGCTGCAGTGGGGAACAGAAGAACAGAAGCAAAAATATCTGGTTCCCCAGGCACAGGGAAGCAAGATTGGCGCGTTTGGCCTGACGGAACCTGATGCGGGTTCCGATGTTGCAGCGATCCATTCGACTGCCGCCAGGGACGGAGATGCTTACATTCTGAACGGCTCGAAAACATGGATTTCACTTTGTGACGTAGCGGATCATTTCCTTATCTTTGCTAAAACGGATCATGGTTACGGACACAAAGGGATCACGGCTTTTATCGTGGAGCGCGGTTTTTCAGGGGTAGAATCCAGGGCTATCCAGGGGAAATTAGGCATTCATGCAGGTAATACCGGTGAAGTCTTTTTAACAGATGTAAAAGTCCCTGTGTCCAACGTACTTGGCGAAGAGGGTGAAGGTTTTAAAATCGCGATGTCCGCACTGGACAATGGCCGCTTCACCGTAGCCGCGGGTGCGGTTGGTTTAATCTCTGCCAGCCTGGAAGCAAGTCTTAAGTATTGTCATGAACGGAAAACATTCGGAACAGAAATTGGGAAGCACCAGCTTGTTCAGCAAATGATCGCAAAAATGAGTGCTAATCTGGAAATTTCGAGGCTGCTTGTTTATCAGGCGGGATGGCTCAAAAACCAGGGAAAACGGAACACCCGGGAAACATCGCTTGCGAAATGGATGGCCTGCAATGCCGCTTTCGAAGCAGCCAATGATGCTGTCCAAATCCATGGAGCCTACGGGTATTCGGACGAATATCCGGTTGAACGTTTCCTGCGTAATTCGAGAGCTCCGATCATTTATGAAGGGACCCGGGAGATTCACACGATCATGCAGGCCGAATATGCACTCGGTTATCGAAAGGATAAACCTCTGCGTAAATTGCTGCCGGCGTGGCCTTTTGATACTTTTTCCCAATCATAAATGAATAACTGAGGAGGCCAAATGATGAACACCTATTTAATCGCCGGGCATGCCAGACTTCCACAGGGAATGGCCGCGAGAACTATCTATGACTCTCTCACGATCACTTTGGAACTTGACAGGAAATACGGAGTGATTATTCACGCCGATTGCACACTGGCAACCGAACATGCCGGCCAATTTCTGCAGCAGCTATTGCGCGGTTATTGTCTGAAAGACGGGATTGACGGATTGCTGGATCGGGTACAGGAGTTTTATCGCGGCAAGGCCTGTCAGGCCATTCAGGCTGCCTTAAAAGACGGTTATGCTCAATTTGAATGGATCTCAATGAAGCAAATCACTCAATAAAAATTAACCGAATCAGACTTTTATCGGAGAAGCCGGCGCTGAACTCGATTGAATATCAATCTAACTAATACGTAAAACGTTTTCTAAAAATCGACTGTTTACCTTTTCCTCCGACGTGTTCACGGTGATATTCTTCATATTTTATTTACGAGGAGGTTCTTAGCGATGAATAGGCCTGTTCCAAAACGAATGAAGAAAAATAGGGAGAAAATGAGTTCGAAGCAGCGCAACATCCTTGCTGTTGTGACCATGGCCTGGATCTTCGATGCCTTTGATTATTTAATGCTGACCTATATTGCCGTCGATATCATGAAGGAATTTAACGTGACTGCGGCCGTATTCGGAACCGTTACATCGGTTACCGTTCTCGCAAGATTGATAGGAGGCGCACTTGTCGGCGTTATCGCCGATAAATGGGGACGCAGAATTCCGTTGATTACTTCTATGATTTGGTACGGGATCTTTCAGCTTATCTCAGGATTCTCCCCGACATTTACCCTTTTATATGTGTTTCGATTCTTATTCGGTCTCGGCATGGGATCGATGTATTCCGTTGGCGTTCCGCTTCTTATGGAAACAGTTCCAAGAAATAAAAGAGGGCTTGCTTCGGGTCTTTTGGAAATCGGGTTTCCTGCCGGCGGCATCCTGGCCGGTCTTCTTTACGTTGGCATCTACTCCTCCGGCAGCTGGCGTGAAATGTTTTATATCGCCGCCATTCCACCGATTATTTTAGGGATCTATACTCTGGTTACGTTAAAAGAATCAAAGAAATGGATCCGGCAACAATCCGCTCAGCATAGCCTTGAAAAAATTCCTCTGATCAATCTTTTTATTGGAAAACAACTATGGAATACGGTCCACTCCATTTTAGTGAACGCGGGATTTCTGGTTCTATTTTACTCCATCAGCTTATGGTATCCGACTTTTTTAAGAATAGAACATCATTTTACCGTGCCCATGGTCAGTGCCGTGACCATTTTACTGAATGCGTCGGCAGTATTAGGCAGTATCCTGTTCGGAAATTTGTCCGACAAAATCGGAAGACGCTGGACGATAACCCTTTCTGCATTAGGTTCCATGCTCGGTGCTCCTTTGTTTGTTCTGCTGGATAATAATTTGCTTCTTTATATTGGCGCGATTATCGTGGGGTTTTTCGGACCCGGCGGCGTTTGGAGCATTAACGCAACGTACACGGCAGAGCATTTTCCTTTGAGCATGCGTTCTACCGGGCATGGACTGACTTACAACGCGGGAAACTTTTTCGGGGGTATGCTCACTCCCGTCATTATCGGATTGCTCTCAACCCAATACGGATTTGGCGCAGTCATGACCTTTGGCGTTCTGTCCTCCGCGGCATTTTTGATTCTCATGGCGTGGCTCTGGAAAGAAACGAAAGATATGGATATGTCCATTTAAACGAGATATTAGTGTCTATTAAGGTGGTTATCAGTCATTATGTTCACGAGGCAGGTCCTCAATTTGTTCGGAGTATTGCCTGGAAAACTTCTAAATTTCTTAAATGGTCTATAAGATAAGCGGACACGGGTTTCAGTTCGGCTCCCCCCTAAATTTCGGCAAAAATCCCGTTGCTAATTGGCATCAAGCATGCGTAAAAAGCCTCGAGTAAGCTGATAGTTACAATCAGTTCGCGCGAGGCTTTTATTCGATCAAGTTTTTAACAACATGGTAATGCATTTTCCTGTTAGATTTAATAGACTGAGAAAAAATGACGGCAAATCTTGTCAGCGCAACCTTCTCCCCAGTTGAGCCATTGCCCCGGGGAGGCTTCTCTAATTAATGACAGACTTCTTTGCACATGCCATTCCGTTTGCCGGAGCTTATTTCACATCCGCCCCTTTGGATTTTGCAAGTGCCAGGGATTCCAGGACGGATAGAAAATAATTGACAAAAAGGGCCATCCCGGCAACGAGGATCGTTCCCCAGACAATTTGCGGCGTGTTGCTCTCGTTCAGCCCCTGGAATAAAATAACGCCGAGGCCGCCTGCGTTGATCCAGGAGGCGATGGCGGCAATGCCGATAATCGATACCGCCGCAATTCTCACCCCACCCAGAATCGCCGGCAGGGCCAGCACCCATTCAATCTTGCAGAACAGCTGCCAGCGGCTCAGCCCGAGGCCGAGACCGGCCTCAATCACCGCCGGGTCGATCGAGCGAAAGCCGGCGATTACATTCCTGACAAGAATCAGCAGGCTGTAGGCGACGAGCGCGATGATCGCCGGTTCCAGTCCAAGACCGACGACGGGAATCAGCAGCGCAAACATCGCCAGGCTCGGAATCGTATAAATCACACTGAGGACGGGCATGATGATCGCCGCAAGCGCAGCGTTCTTTGCGAGAAGCACGCCAAGCGGCAATGCGATGATGACCGCGATGGCAAGAGAAATGACGGTTATCTCAATGTGCTGCAAAAAAAGAGTGATAACCTCCAGATAATTGTTTTCGATATAGGCAATCAAAGAAAATCACCATCCGGATACAGAGTTGTTCAAGAATCAGGCCCGCCGGATCTCCTTTAATGTCACTCGGCCGACCGGATTGTTCTTCTCATCTTTAATTTGTACGTAATCTGTCCGGCCGCCAAGGAGAAGCATCAGGATTTCATGAAGGGTGCTGTTCTCAGGAGCTTCAGGTGCCTCCTTGTCCGGATCCGGAACAGCGGCTTCCGTGTTCATGACGTCTTTAGCGCGAACGAAGGCCAGCCGCTGCAGTCTGTCATCTGAATGAACGAGGTCCCTGACAAATTCGTTGGCCGGATGTCTTAAAATGTCGAGTGGCCGGGCGAACTGCTGAACTTTTCCTTCATTCATTACGATGACTTTGTCGCCCAGTTTCATGGCTTCCATGATATCGTGTGTAACAAAAAGAATCGTCTTATGTAGCTGTTTCTGAATGCGGAGGATCTCGTCCTGAAGTGCTGCGCGATTAATCGCATCAATCGCGCCGAATGGCTCATCCATCAGCATGATTGACGGGTCCGCCGCCATGGCCCGCGCAAGGCCTATCCGCTGCTGCTGGCCGCCCGACAGCTGTCCCGGATAACGTTTTCTGAATTCGCTCGGCGACAGGCCGACGAGATTCAGCAGATCGTCAATCCTCCGGTTGATTTTTTCTTTATCCCAGCCAAGAATTCCGGGAACCATAGCCACATTCTGCTCGATGGTCATGTGCCGGAAGAGGCCGGTCTGCTGGATGACATAACCGATCTGCCGCCTTAGTTTTGTCGGAGCGATCCGTGCGATATCCTGTCCGTTTATTAAAATTTTTCCGGATGACGGCTCATAAAGACGGTTGACCATCTTCAGCAAGGTTGTTTTCCCGCATCCGGAAGCGCCAAGAATCGTCACAAAGCTTCCGCTTTCTATTCTTAGATCCGTCGGATACAGAGAAGGTTTTTGCGCCTTTTTAAACGTTTTGCTGATTCCTTCCATAACTATCGCATCTGTCTCCGTCATAAGCTTTCCTCCTCATCTTGCTGCCGGAACGGAATGTGAGGGTCGACCATCCTTCGAAAAGACGTCTCTGTAGAAAATCATTATTTTATGAGTCCCTGTTTGATAAGAAAATCTTTGGCCACCTGCTGATACGTTTTCTTCTGAATATCCACCTGAGCATTCAATTGCTGCATCGTCCGGCTGTCGAGCTTTGAAGAAACTTTATTGATAACCGTTTCAATCTTCGGATCATTTTTAATGACATTTCCCCTGATTACCGGACAAACATAGTAAGGAGGGTAAAAATGCTTGTCGTCCGTCAGTAAAACCAGATTCTTATCGGTCAATTGTCCATCCGTTGTAAAAGCGACGGTTGCATCCGCTTTTCCGTTCAGCAGCACATTGTACTTCAGGCCATAGTCATAGAGCTTGTCCGTCTTGAACTGAAAGCCGCCATAGGCCTGCTGCAGCCCCTTCAGACCATCCGGGCGGTCATTGAATTCCGGCGTTGCCGCAAAGTTAATATTAGATGCCGCTTTGGCCAGATCGGAAAAAGTGTGGATATTATATTTATCCGACACGTTTTTGCTCACGGCAAGCCCTTGTGAATCGTTCGCCTGTGTCGGCTGCAGCCAGATCAGGTTCCACTTTTTCTTATAGGCCTGCGATACATCCTGATATACCTGGCCGGCATCCGTTACTTTGCTATGTTTCAGGATATCGAGCAGCCCGGTCCCGGTGTATTCCGGGTACATGTCGATATCTCCCTTTACAAGGGCTTCATGGGCGACAAGCGTTCCGCCCAGATTCAATTTTCTGTTCACTTTATAGCCTGCGTTTTCCAGGGCATCCGCGTACATCTCGCCAAGGATCAGACTCTCCGTAAAGTTTTTGGATCCGATCGTAATCGTTTTGGCGGAAGTTACCGAACCGCCGGACGATTTATTATTGTGCAATGAAACGATAAGGATCAGTCCTACGATGACAGCAACGACAAAGATAGAAAGTCCGATAAAAAGGCCGCGTGTTTTCAATAGTTTCATCTCCCTGTTTTTAAGCCTGTCTATATTTTGTTGCCAGTTTTTCAATAATGCCGAATACTACCTCTGAACAGATCGCGAACAGGGCCACGGGAATGGCGCCGGCGAGCAGCACGGCGAAATTATAAAGACCGAGACCGTTAATAATGAACGTCCCTAAACCGCCGCCTCCGATAAATGCGGCCAGCGTCGCACTGGAAATGACTTCGACCGAAGCAGTACGCACTCCGGAAAGAATTAGGGGCAGAGCTAGAGGCAACTCAATTCTGAAAAGAATCTGCCGGTTATCCATGCCCATGCCGATGGCAGACTCTATTACTTCGTGATCCACACTCTTGATTCCGAGAAACGTATTGATTAAAATCGGCGGACAGGACAAGATAGTCAGCGCGACAAGGGCAGGAGTATAGCCGGTCCCAAGTATCGGCATAACAATAATTAATATGGCCAGACTGGGGACAACCCGAAGCGAATTGACCATTCCCATGATCATGACGGACAGCCTCGCATGTCTGGCGCAGATGATCCCGAGCGGAATGCTGATTAAAAGTCCGATGAGAAGTGCGGACCCGCTTAATTCAAGATGAGTGCGCATGGCTTCACTAAATGCCGCGCGATTGTGCATGATATATTGAAAGGCACCCCAGACGAGGTCCACCCGATCCCCCTCCTCCTTAAGTTGAAGTGTATCAGTCAAAAATCAAAACAAATCATGAAGCAGATATCTTATCTTGTCCTTAAAGATGCCGGTCTGTCAATTTTTTCGACTTTTTTCACCTAATCGCACGGCCGCCGTTAATCTGATCGCGACTGAAAACCTTTCCAATCTAAATGGGCCCCCTGAATCCTTCAAGCGGCTGGTAAACTTTCTGAACTGATTTCTGCGGGCCAAGGAAGCCTTATTTTTTTAAAGCGGACACACACCCATTGCAGAAAATCCTATTGTCTTTGATCATTTCCTGCTTTATATTGGTTATGCAGTAGGACCTATTACTTTCTTTCTAAAAGGCAAAACCGCTGAAAAGCGGCGGCGCAAAGTCACAGATCTAACGCATTCGTGCCAGGATGGCTGGGCTGTCGTGTTTTTGACCCGTTTCCGGGAAAAAACGTAAATGAGGGGGAGCTTTTTATGGCTTTTTTTAGAAAATCCAAAGCTGTTTTATTTTTTCTCTGTCTGATGCTGTTTCTCTCGACGGTGAGCGGCGATGTATTGGCTAAGGAAAATGCGTCGACTCAGAAGACGGGGAGTACAAAGACAGTACATATGGGAAGTCATAAGAAAACAGCCGACCAGTCTAAAAACGCGGGGAGTACTCAAAAAACGGTTGTTCGGCAGGTAAACAGTACCGGAACAAAAACGGCCGGCAGCAAGATTCTCTCCCGACCGGCAGCAAAAAGCAGAAACACGGTTCAAACGTCCGCCGCGAGTACGGCCGGTTGGGGCACGTCGGCAATAACTCCCCAGACAGAGGTTAATATGAACACGATCAAAAGCATCAAAATATATTATGGCAATGCGACGAACAGCGCCATTGCTCAACTGTCAACATATAACGCAGTCATTATCGAACCTTACGCGTTCACAACAGCTCAGGTTGCGCAATTACAGGCAAAGGGAATAAAGGTTTTCGGCTATTTAAGCGTTATGGAACTGGAGGCTCCCAACAAGGCCCTTGTTTCTGATTCGGACTATTTTTATTATCACAATCAAAAATACATTATTCCCCAGTGGAACACCTATATCATGGATCTGTCCAAACCGCACTATCAGTCTGTTCTGATGAATAAAGTGACCAGTGAAATCGCCGGCAAACAGATGGACGGTGTTTTTTTAGACACCGTCGGCGATATCGACGATTATTTCTATAATGATCCCCAGACTCAAGATCAATTCCGTTCAGCCTATAAAACGCTTCTTGAAAAGATCAAATCCGCTTGCCCGAATCTGTCGCTGATTCAGAACTGGGGTTTTGATACGCTGAAAACAACATCAGGCTCGATGATCCACGCCGTCCTTTGGGAAGATTTCAGCAAAAGTACAATTACCGGCGATGCCTGGAGCCAAAACTGGATCCGCTATTTTCAGAGACGGACAAACCTGTTCAGAGTGATCACCGTTTCGCCCGATGTACAGTCTGCGGCGTATGCAAAAAAAATCGGTTTTATCCCGACTTTGAATAACGGCAATATTTATAACGGGCTGTAATTGGATTCAGCGCCGGGTGACCGCAGGTTCCGAAAGTTAAGATTAAGGCTATCCCCCGTTCTTGCGAAATCCGCGGCATCATAAAAAAGCCGGTTTCCCATTTTCTGGCAGGAGCCGGCCTTTTTGTCATTTCAATAAAAATCTATGGATTGATCCGTTCCTTTGAATCCTGACTTGACTCTTCCCCTTTTCAATCAGACAAAACGGTTCAGTCTTTCTCCGAGCATTGTGAAAAAATGCCGGCCGCTCTTCCGGCTGTCTGGACAAAACAGGTAAAAATCAATATCCCCGGTATAGTCAAACAGACGGTAAAGGCTATAAAGAAACGCGATCCCCGAACCTACTGCGAAACTGATACCGTAGCCGTTCAGCCCGAGCGGAAAAAGGGACAGTGTTAATAGCGTATGAGCGGCAAAAAGCAAAAAAGCCGTGCGCAAGGCACCCGACCGATCCTCGAAATAAAGGAGAAGAAGCATACAGACCAGCACCATGCCGTTTGAAAATGCTCCGATCGCGGCGAGCTGAAAAATCGAAAGCTGCACGGTCTGCTGAGAATATTGAGACATAACTATCCAGGCTGTAAAAATAACGATCAGAGAGAAGATGCCCTGCGATCGAATCATGCGGCTGATTTCCTGACGGAGCGTGACATTCATCGCCGTCTTCAATTCATCAATCTGATTAAGCGTTCCGCCATGATTGACGGCTCCAAGAAATTTTTTATAACGTTCATAAAACCTCGTCTCTATGGAAACCGTGAAAAAAACATAGATGGGCGTGATAGTCAGATAAGCCCAAAAAACGGCACTGTCATAAATGGGATTATAAAGAAAACTGTTTTCGACGACACGATGCCCTTCCCCGAACCAAATAATAAAGTTACAGACCCAGATTCCTGCGTTATAAAACAGCCCGCTCCAGAACAGTTCGGGATAACGATCAAATGAAGACAGAAAGGTAAACTGCCCTGTTTCTTTATAAGAAGGAAACATGCGCACCAGGACGGTGCTTAGGAAAAAAAGAGTCACGGTCATCCCCAGTGTAAAGCAGGCCAAGAGCAAAAATGCCTGTGCGTGTTGAAAATAAACAGCGGGATGAAAAAAAACGACGGCAATGATTCCGGCCGCCGAAACCCCTCCTCCTGCGAGAAATGCCAGAGTAATAGATTGATAATCTTTTGCCGATGTTAAGTAAACAGTCTGAATCCAAATCACGCAAAGCGAAAAAAACAAAACAAGCAGCAGAAGATCATAGTAAAAAGGCAGCGGAGTCAGAAAGGCAAACAGCGCCCAAAGGACTGAGGCCAAAACCAGGACAATTTTTATAACACCCAGCAGCGATGGAAAAACGCGGTCAATCTGTTTCTCGTATAACCGGTCGGCAATATACCGGGTGACGGGCAGCTGAATCATACCGTAAATAATCTGGGAGAAAATAAAACAATAGGAGACCGATACCGTAAATAATTGCTGCTCATTGAAAGAGATCGAATAAAAGAAGCCCGTCAGATAGTGAACGGCCGTGATCACCGCGATGACGACAAGCCAGGGGCCGGCGGTTACAAACAGAGAATAGCCGTAAGCCCTGGATCTTGCTGAAAAATAATCCTGTTCAAATAATTTTTGCAGCCGAAATCCGATTCCCGCCATCTTCTTTCCCCCCATCCGCGTATAACTTTCTGTAACTGTCTATTGTGCCGGAGAGCTGATAATATTTCTCAGCTCTCCGGTAACCGTCTTCGCCCATGGCCCGGCTTTCTTCTTCATGTTCAGCGTACCATTGCAAATAATCGGCAACCCGTTCGGGTGAAACGGGCGGCACGACAAAACCGCACGGACCGATGCCGTCTTCTCCGGATCCGCGCACCAGTTCCCGGCAAGCTCCGACGTCGGTGACAATCCAGGGAATACCGGCCGCCATTCCCTCAAGCACCGCCAGAGGCTGTCCCTCGGAAATGCTCGTTAAGACAAGGACATCTGTCTGTGTCAAATAATGTTTAATATCCACTTTCCCTTCCATAAAAACGGAACCGTCCAGATGCAGCCGAGTGATCAGGTCCCGGCATTCAGCGGCATATTCCGGTTCCTCTGAATCCGGCCCCAGCAAAAAGAACGCAAAGGCGAGGCCCCTGTCCGCCAATATTTTTGCGCTGTAGATCATCGTTTTCACGTCTTTTATCGGAACGATACGGATGACAGCGGTAATCATCAGTTTTTCCTTTCGCTTTGCCTGCCTTTTCCTTATTTCCCGGACGGTTCCATAATCTTTGAGTTCGATCCCGTTCGGAATGATCTTCAGCTTCTCGGGAGGCGCCCCTAATTCCCGCTGATACTCACTGTTTCTGCCGAACAATGTAACCACGTCCCTTGCCTGCATATACGCCTGACGTGAAAGGTGATGAAAGAACGTAATCCATCGCTGCTTATATTCAGCCGGGATCCAGTCCGTCTGAAGAATTTCCTCTTCCCTCTCACGCGAATAAATACCGTGTTCCGTTAAAAGGAACGGAATGTTCTGGCGGGCGCTGATCGACGACGCGAGCAGGCCGCCGTATCCGGTGGAAACGGAATGGATCAGATCGAGTTTCAGAAATTTGACCTGCAGAAGCCGGATAACCGGGAGAAAAAGCGAGCGGCACATCCATAAATAGTCGGAAAACGATCCGCTGCTGTTTTCCTGCCGATAACTCTCCCGGACAATTTGATAAAAATCGCTGCTTCGAAGAAAAATCTCGGCCGATCCCAGTTTCTTTTTGTCTCCAATTATTTTTAGGGCTTCAGGGCCGACCGTACGAAAAGAAAACCAGTCCTTGATCATTTTTAATTCTTCTTCCGATAGCGACGTCTTGAATGGTTCCCTGAATGCAGCCGATTGCAGCGGAATCGTCATAATATCGATGACATTTGAAGGAAGTTCATATTGGTAGTCTTTTTCCGTTTTCGGTGTCGGAACAACGGCTATGATCGTGAAATCATGTTCAGGAAATTTTTGAATGATCATATGGACCCAGTTTGCCACGCCTCCGCTGACATACGGATAACTTCCTTCAGCCACGAGGCCAATTTTCATCTTTATCCCTCCCTGATCGGAAGGGTTGCCTGAGGTTTGGAGAGCTCGACATCATACAATTGACTGCCCAGTTTTATCACTCTTCCAAATGAAAACCTTCCGACATCCAGTTTTTTCCCCTCTTCAACATGAACGATAACAGAAGATTGAGCGGGGATTCCTTTAAAAGCGATATGAATCGCATGATTTTCATAGGTCGTTATTATATCTCCCTTAAAATAATCCTTCATCATACGGGTCGCTTCGCTCTGAGTCACACTTGTTATCTGCGGGTACGACGTCCGCACCTTTGTGATAATGCCATCATATTCACGGGACAGCTGAGACCACTTCTGGTTTCCCGAACGCTGAGGATCCAGCACGTCATCTGGATGCACAAAATGCGAGACAACGCCGAAATTGGCGACTGCATCGGCCAGGGAGAACCAGTCGTCCACACTGAGAGAATACCCGCTTGTCACACGGGGATATAAGAAAATATTAGGATGCTGCCTGTCATAGCCGAATTCAGTGACATAGCTGCCTTCAGAGGTCGATCCCAGATATGAGGAAGCGACCGTTTTCACCGTCGGGGCCGCTTTGCTTATGGCATCCAGCCCCGTCGCATTCAGCATATCGGAAGGCGGCACATAGACATTAATCTGATTTTCCGGAAAATATTGATGAACCAGTTTCTGTAATTGAACAAGCGACTGCACCATATCCGATTCATTATGCCAGCTTGAATAGCCCAGTGTTTTATCGGTCGGGTCGCCCGCAAGCAGCAGCGGCTGGTGGTTGAACCCATGGATGCCCAGTTCACCGCCCATAGACAAATTTTCCCAGCCGAAGTATATGTAGAAGTTGCGGTCGCTGTTTGATAAATCGGGAAACGGGGGACCCATAATCTTTTGATAGATTCCGATGGCAACAGTTGTAAACTTGATATGGTTATCCGCCGCTATTTTTTTCATAGCGGGCCACCAAACGTTCTGATAGAAATTCCGGACGGTTATCGGATAGCCTGTGATCTTATCCGTTGTCGTATCGGGGGCGGGGGCCGGAAAGTCGTCAATATACATAGTCTGGGCACCGAGCTGGCCGGAAACAAAGGCGGGAAAGACTTTTCCGAGCGCCTGATCAAACAGGCCCCGCGACGTTTTGTCATTCAACGCTGACGTGTTCCAGAACAGCACCTTCCCCCGTCCGAAACGGTTGGTCCATAAAACGGGTAAATTTTCTGCCGTAACTAACGGCTCGGTTGTATCGGGATTTAATTTTACAGCTAATGAACTATGGTTGAAAAGCCTGGATGACGCCGGAATATTCGGGTAACCCGGGAACAGCGTTTTGTTGAAATGGAAACCCGTTACATCTGTGAATCCATTGACCGCCGTCATGCCAAATAGAGAAAACCAGTCTTTAGTGACATAAAAACGGTTGGCTGCGATCAGCCTCCCGCCGCCCTTGACAAAGTTCTCGAGAGCCGTCCTCGGAAACAGGGCCTGATTCTCTCCGGACAAAATGATTCCGTTATAAGGATCGGCTTTGATTGAACCGATGGCCTCCAGCTTGATGACCTTATAATGAATTTTTGCATAGTCCATCGCCTTTTGTGTATTGTCCGCAACTTCTCTCCCCAGAAGGTCATTCGTCGAGACGTAATATAGGTTTATACTCTGCCCCGGGCTCGTCCTTTCACCGCTGGTCAGCGTATGAACTGAACTTTTCTGGACAGGCTGTCCGTACCCGAATAGTCTGTAAAAAGTGTCGGAGCGAAAATAAAGGACCGAGGTGATCAAGGCAAAAAGGATAACGCCCATGATCGGGATCATCATTTTAGATGTTCGTTTCACTTTTCACCCCTCCCAATCGCCGAATCATCCACCGGTACTTTTCCGGAAGCCGGTCAAATTTCACATTCCGGGCGATCTGATCAACCACCGTATAAAACTTGGCCCAGCGGTTATTCATATAATAAATCTCAAGAAGCCCTGTATATCCGTAATATTTTGACGGATCGCTTTCGGTCAGCTTCAGGAACCGCCGTTCTGCTCGATCCAAATCTCCGGTTCTCAGGTAAAGAGAACCGAGACGATACTGAAAGGCCGGAGCATTCGGAAATAAATGAACGGCGTGGATCAGAAAGTGAATGCACTCATCGATTAGGTCCTTCTCCTGTCCCGACAAAAGAATACCGCTCAAGAGATAATGGAAATAAAGGTCTGCCAGTTTCTCCGCATCGTCCAGTCTGTAGTGATCCGTAAATCGTCTTTTCGTCTCGTCCACCTGTTTCCGGTAGCGGTCATTCAACACATTGATGGTAGTAGCCGCGTAATGAACCGTTTCCGTATCATTCAGATTCATGGCCTTCCTCAGCAGCACGCCTTCATTGGCTATTCCATGAGAACCGAGCTGAACGATCAGTTTTTTCTGCAAATCAGGATTGTCGAGATTCAGTCCTGAGCTGAAAGGAACCAGTTCACGGTCCTCCCTTGCCTCCGTCCTCAGATCTTCGTAATTGACTGGATCGAAAGTGACATATTTTGAATAGTCATCGATCCATCCCGCCCTGTTTTTTCTTTTCTGAAGTAAAATCAGCATCACGGCCATGGGAAGACCGGCTGGCGGGCAAATCAGCGAAATCGTCAATAAATAGGCGTACAGCCCCTTCTTCTCGACCGGAGCCCTTTTCCTGAGAAGTGTGAATAAAAAAGAAGACAGCACGATATAAAAGAACAGGATAGCCAGAACGGCAATCATTCGATCACCCCGATTTTGCCTGACAACGCGTCACTTAAACGTTTTTCAATGAGCGGCTTATATTTTTCATCTGTTCCGGGAAGCAGGATCATGATCGAGTAGCGCTCCATATCGTATCCGACATAATCGATCTCGCGCAGCTGAGTTTTTAAAACGGGATCCACGGTCCGCAGATCCTGTTCGGCTATCGGCAGTTCGAAATAAACATAAGGATAATTAAGGACCCGTTTTCGCTCTTTCTCAATCTTTAAGAGATGCTTAAATTCTGAAGCAATAAAGATATCCGTGCCCGCAAACTTTCGATTGTCGATATTGGCCTGGTAAAGATCAACGGCGTTCTCCAATCGGTCGCCCATCCATTTTAATAACCAGACAAACAGCTCGAAATTTTGTGAACTGACATCCGCAAATTCAATTTCATTGAGGACAATCAAATACCTGACCTCATTCTTAAAGACGACCGGACCGACAAGAACAGGGGCATTCTCCGGATCTTCCCGCGTCCTGAACAGGGCGCTTTCCTTTTCAAGAGCCAGGCGGATGACATTTGGCGCGCTTTCCACGAAGATGGTTTGAGGCAGTACAGTCGTGTCATGTTCCGAACTCAGTTTGAGCCTCAGCGTTTTACCGGAATTGCCGACATAATAAATGCCCGTTTTTTTAGCATTAAGGTATTCCCTGACGACGCTGAGTCCGGCATCAAGGACAATTTCCGGCTGTTCGTGGTTCAAAGCTTTAAAAATGTGAAAAATTTTTGACAACTGATTATCAGACTCAAGAACTTTTTCTTTCAATTTCAATCTTGTTTCATTCAGTTCGCCGACAGTCTCCTTCAGCTGCTCGTTTTCAGAGAGCAGTTCATCATTGATATGATGCGCATCTTCGTATCTCTCGCGTTGACCGGTGCTGAATGCGCCGCAGCAAACAGCGACAAGGAACAGAAAAAGCCACCGGCCCCATTGATCCAGTGAATAAAAAAAAGTGGGAATCGGGAGACCTCTGACGTACCCGGCAACCAATGTATAAACAATCGACTCGGCTAATGATAGAAAGGCAATATAAATCCCGTATCGATTAGAAAAAATCATGACAAGAAAAACCAAAAGCATATATTCATATGTAGGAGACACAATATGAGAAAAAAAGGCCAGCAGACCGAGAAACAGAAAGCTTAACGTCGGTTCTGTGATTTTCAGAATACGATTAGACTGTTTATAGTACATCAGGCATCCCCCTTTCTCCGATTCTTCATCGACGAGACAGACGGTTTTCTTCCGGACAGATCCTCATGTTTATCAGACCGCTTCGAGATCCATGACCTGTCTTTCATTCAACGCCATAAAGATTGGCTGTTGGCTATTCCCGTAAATGTCCGCTTTCTGGAATTTTTCCCTATTTGACATTTACCAGCTGATCCCGATAATAATCGATCGTTTCCGCCAGGCCCTGGTCGAGACCAACTTCGGGACCCCACATTAATAAACGCTTGGCCTTCTTATTGCAAAGCGAGCTGTTCCGGATATCTCCGTTTCTGGCATTGAGATGGCTCACTTCCGCCGCCTGGCAGGCCGTTTTCTTCAATCTGGCTATCAGTTCGTTTAAAGTAATCGGACAGTTCGTACTAATATTAAATGTATCACGGTCACCATAAAGTATAGCTTGAATATTGGCTTTTGCAACGTCGCGTACAAACACAAAATCCCTGGTTTGTTCGCCGTCCCCGTATACTTCGAGAGGGCGTTTCCGGATCAATCTGTTGACAAAAATGCTGATGACTCCCGATTCTTTGGAATGGTTCTGTCTCATGCCGTACACATTCGCATAGCGCAATATTGTGAAGTTCAAATCAAACGTGCTGCCGAACAACCGCACATACTGTTCTGCAGTATGTTTGGACAATCCGTAAAAAGATATCGGTTTTTGCGGGCAGTCCTCTGTCAAAGGAACATGATCGCCTGCTCCGTAGACAGCGGCGGATGACGCACAGATGAACTTGGAGACGCGATTTTCAACACAATTCTGCAGTAAATTTATGGTGCCCATGATGTTTGCATCGCCGTCAGCAAACGGGGACTGTTCTGAATAGCCCACCGATACTTGAGCCGCTTCATGGATGACAGCTTCGGGTTTTTGTTCCTTGAATACACGCTTTATCTCCGGAGACCTCACGTCAAGTTGATAGAAAGGCACGCCATCAGGAATGTGACTGATTTTCCCCGTTGACAGATTATCGATGACGATCGGATTCCATCCCATTTTTAAGACTTCATCAAGAATGGATGATCCAATAAATCCCGCACCGCCGGTAATGAGAATTTTCATGTTAACGCACCCTTTCGTGCAATTTTTTCCTTTTCTGATGGAATGTGCAGACTCTCCCGATTCTACGATCTATCTTTAATGCATTATACTGTTTTTGCCTGTACCATTTCTGAACAAAAACAAATAAACGCCTTTCATCAAAATTAATCTGAATGGGTGCTGAACCCAAATGACCGATCATGCCGGTTGTTTGCGTTCTGAACATCGTGTATTCTATTTTTATAGAACGTGTTCGAAAAAGTCCGGAAAAAGGGAAGTTCCCCGGCCGTTCCCGAAAGCGGTTGAGCCGGTATCATGATGAATCTCATGCATTCCGGGCGGCCTGAAGGAAACAAAGGTGAGGAGAAAATACATGATAAAAACAGTTAATGAAAAGAAACTTGAGCAGAAACTGATCGGCTGTCGCCGAATGCTGCATGAAAATCCTGAGCTGGCCTTTGAGGAATTCGGAACGACGCAATTGCTGAACAAATGGCTGGCGGAAGCAAGCATTGAAAGAGCCCGTCTTCCTCTGGAAACTGGTGTTCTTGCAGTCATCGGAGGGAAAAAGCCGGGGCCAACAATCGCGCTCCGTTCGGATATTGATGCGCTGCCGATTCAGGAGGAAACCGGACTGCCTTACGCATCCAAAATACCGGGGAAAATGCACGCATGCGGCCACGACTTCCACATGGCGTCAATTCTCGGCGCAGCGCTGTTGTTGAAAGAACGGGAAGATGAGCTTGAAGGAACAGTCAAGATTATTTTCCAGCCTGCTGAAGAAAACGGCAGCGGTGCGGTGCGGGTCATAAAAACGGGTGTCCTTCATGATGTTCAAGCTATTTGTGGGATGCACAATATGCCTTATCTGCCAACCGGGACGATCGGAATAAAACAGGGTCCGCTGATGGCCAGTGTCGATCACTTTATTATTAAGGTTGAAGGAACCGGTACCCATGGGGCGGCACCTGAAAAGGGGGTTGACACCATTGTCGCCGCCACCCAGATTGTCACCGCCCTACAAACGATCGTCAGCCGGAATATCTCGCCGCTCAGCCACGCCGTGATCAGTGTCACGCGGATTCAGGCGGGCAATACATGGAATGTTATTCCGGCAACCGCCGAATTGGAAGGGACCGTACGCACGTTCAGCGAAGATGTACGGAATGCCATACCCGTAAGAATGAAAAGCATCGTTGAAGACATTGCCCGGGCATTCGGTGCCAAAGGAACGTTAACATTTATTAAACTGGGCCATTCTGTACAGAACGACGGACAGCTCACAAAATGGGCCGCAGAAACTGCTGAGAAATCGGGTCTGAACGTTATTGAACCCTTACCGACAACAATCGGTGAAGATTTTGCTGAATACCAGCAGAGCATTCCCGGGGCATTTTTCTTTATGGGCGTATCGGGAAACTCCGATCTTCACCATCCGGACTTAATCATTGATGAGGACGCCATCCTCCCGAGTGCCCGTTTCTTTTCCAATCTGGCCGTTGACTTGTTGAAAAAAATAAAGAACAGTTAAGTTACTGTTCCCCTGCCTTGAATCACTTACCTTTCGGATTCACCGGCCTCTTCTTCTTGCCGGCAAACATAATAGATAAATTCTTCAGTTTGTCCGAACAGGCGTTTTTGCTGAAAAAAAGCACGCATAGTGTTATCTGCAAGTTCATCATAACTGACCAGTTCAAGCTTGTGTTTACGGGCAAACGATTGAATCGCGGACAGCATCGTTTCCGCCACAACAACCTGAGCCGGACGGCTGATCTCTACAGGCAGGGACTGTCTCCCATCGTACTCTTCATACATGGCGTAATGATTCATCAGAAATCCCCCCATTTTTACAGTAACATCACAACTGCTCCCGAAAAGTTGTTTCAAGGACGGGCAGCAGTTATTTATCGTAAGTTTTTGTATAATATAGTATTCTTATCATGATGTCGGGCCTGCGGGTCGGGCGAAAAACTGTAATGAACAAGAAACAAACGATCTTTGCCGCGCCGGACCTTTTTCCTGTATTCTTACCGGGGAAAACCCCGGCGATCCTATAAAGAAATGAACGACAACGCGATAGATGGATATTACGCAACAGACCGATCGAATTTTGAAAGTTAATCCGAAACGCTGAAAAGTCGATCCGAATCACAAAAAAGTCGATCCAAAAATGAGCAGTTGCACCAAAGCAGTCAAAAGCCGCTCCGAAATTCAAATGGAACCCGACTGAGTCAACATGACAAAAAGTTCATCCATTTCATAGTTTGTCAGCTCTTTCTGCGCCGCTGCTGTCCGAATTTCATTTTCGGAACTGAAAAAGCGTTCCTCTTAAACTCAGACGAACGCTTTTTGTTTGGTCATCTATTCAATTAGAGGGACAGGATCTTCATCTCTTCATGACAGTCTCATTTTGAAGTCTTCGTAGCCGAACTGTCTGACGGTCCGCAGGCCTTCCGTATCGTTATAAGAAACGATGGCGGGCAGACCGACACCATTAAATGTATTGTTTTTGACCATCGAATAAATGGCCATATCACAAAAGACCAGCCGGTCGCCGACTTTCAGCGGTTCGTCGAATGAGTAGTCGCCGATCACATCACCTGCCAAACAGGTCGGCCCGCCAAGTCTGCAGGTCCACGCCTTCTCTCCCGGTTTTCCGGCCCCGATGATTTCCGGGCGGTAAGGCATCTCCAGTACGTCGGGCATGTGGCAGGTTGCCGATGTATCAAGAATAGCAATCTGCATCCCGTTGTCCACGATATCCAGTACCGTCGAAACGAGATAACCGGTATTCAGCGCCACTGCTTCGCCCGGCTCAAGATAAACCTGAAGGCCGTACTTTTCTTTCATCAGAAGAATGCAGCGGACCAAAGTTTCGATGTCATAGTCCGGTCTCGTAATATGATGGCCGCCGCCAAAATTAATCCACTTCATTTTTTTTAAGTACTTGCCGAACTTTCGGTCCACGGCCTGAAGCGTGTGCTCCAAAGCGTCCGAATTTTGCTCGCACAAGGTGTGAAAATGCAGTCCGTCAATGCCATCCAGTTCCTCCGGTCTGAAATTGGCCTCCGTCACGCCCATGCGGGAATATGGGGCGCAAGGATCATAAAGTCCCGTTTCTACTTCGGAGTACTCCGGATTGACGCGGATGCCGCATTCTATTTTCTTTGGCGCGCTGCCGATTTTTTCCCTGAACTTCCGCCACTGGCTGAACGAATTAAAAACAATATGGTCGGAGACTCGCAGAATTTCATCGAATTCATTCTCATTATAAGCAGGTGAGTAAATATGGACCTCTCTGCCCATTTTCTCACGGCCGAGGCGCGCCTCAAAAAGGGAGCTTGAGGCTACACCGCTCAAATATTTGCCGATCAGCGGATAGAGCGAGAACATAGAAAAAGCTTTCTGGGCAAGCAGGATCCGGCAACCGGTACGTTCCTGAATCGATTTCAGGATTTCAAGATTTTTAACGAGCAGCCGTTCATCCACCACATAGCTTGGCGAAGGCGCCGACTTAAAATTGATGTCCATCAGCCGCCCCCTCAATCAATCAGCTCAGGAACGAAACTTTCATGCCACGGCAGACCGAATCGGTTCAAAGCATCCATAAACGGATCCGGATCAAATTCTTCAATATTGAAGACACCCGGCCGTTTCCATTTTCCAGTCAACACCATGGCCGCACCGATCATTGCCGGGACGCCGGTTGTATAGGAGATCGCCTGCGATCCGACTTCCCGGTAGCATTCCTGATGATCACAGACGTTGTATACGTAATAAGTGACCGGTTTTCCGTTCTTTACACCCTGGAAAATACAGCCGATGTTTGTCTTTCCCTTTGTTCTCGGTCCAAGAGACGCTGGATCAGGCAGAACCGCCTTGAGAAACTGAAGCGGAACAATCTGATGCCCTTCATAGTTGATCGGTTCAATCGATGTCATGCCGACGTTCTGCAGAACCTGAAGATGGGTCAGATAGTTCTGGGAAAAAGTCATCCAGAATCGAATTTTTTTGATTCCCTTGATGTTGATCGCCAGGGACTCCATTTCCTCATGGTGAAGCAGATAAATATCCTTTGGCCCGATTTGCGGAAAATCATAAACTTTTTTAATCGACATCGGGTCGGTTTCGATAAATTTGCCGTTCTCAAAATAACTGCCCTTTGCGGTCACTTCACGAATATTGATTTCCGGATTGAAGTTGGTTGCAAACGGATAACCGTGATCACCCGCGTTGGCATCGAGAATATCAATCGTGTGTATTTCATCGAAATAATGCTTCTGGGCATAAGCGGAGAAAACACCGGTAACACCCGGATCAAACCCGCTACCAAGCAGTGCCGTGATCCCGGCTTCTTTAAAGCGGTCACGGTAGGCCCACTGCCATTTGTATTCAAATTTGGCCGTATCCTCCGGTTCATAATTCGCCGTATCCACGTAGTCAACCTTTGTCGCCAGGCAGGCGTCCATAATCGTCAGATCCTGATAGGGCAAAGCCACGTTAATCACAATATCCGGCTGAAAACGTTCGATCAGTGTAACCAGCTCGGATACATTATTGGCATCTACCTGAGCCGTCTGAATTTTCGTCTTTCCTCCATCCAGTTTCTTCTTCAGCGCCTCGCATTTCGAAACCGTCCGGCTCGCTATGCAGATCTCTTCAAAAACGTCCGGGTTCTGGCAGCACTTGTGAACCACTACACCTGCAACACCGCCAGCTCCGATAATCAACGCTTTTCCCATATTTACGCCCCCCGTGATTTAAAAATTCAAGTTTAATTTTAATAAGAAAGACTGATCGCTCAGGTTGTACGGACAACCGGGCTGTTCGTACTCTAACTCGACAGAGATCAGTCCGGTTCCACCTCTTCCAGCAGGTTTTTAACATAATTCGGCAGCGCAAATGCGCCGATGTGAATTTTTGTGTTGTAATATTTCGTTTTCAGCCCGAGGGTCTCCCACTTCGAATCATTGAAATCCGTGACGGGGTGATACTTTTTCGAAGCAAAACCGAACAGCCAGTGTCCGGACGGATATGTCGGAATGTGCGCCTGATAAACCCGGCTGATTGGAAAAGAGTCAACAATCCGTTTGTGCGCCCGCTGCATCGCAATGGCGTCCACTGGATAGAACGGACTTTCCTGCTGGTTGACCATCAGTCCTTCCGCGGTCAGCGCTTTGTAACAGTTTCCATAAAATTCTTTAGTGAAGAGTCCTTCTCCGGGACCGAACGGATCCGTCGAATCCACAATGATCAAATCATACACATTTTCCCTTGTCCGAACAAATTTCAATCCATCCTCATAGTAGATCGTGACACGCGGATCATCCAGCCTGCTCGCGGTCTGCGGCAGATACTTTCTGCAGACGTCCACTACCTGTCGGTCAATCTCCACAAGATCGATCTGTTCTATAGAGGGATAACGGACCAGTTCACGTACCGCTCCGCCGTCGCCTCCGCCGATCACGAGCACTCTTTTCACCGCGGGGTGGACAGCCATCGGGACATGGACAATCATTTCATGATAGATAAACTCGTCTTTTTCAGTCAGCATCATGTAACCGTCCAGCGTCAGAAAGCGGCCGAATTCTTTGGACTCGAAGATGTCGATGCGCTGGAAATCACTCCGTCCGCAATACAGCTGCCTGTCAACCTTAATTGAAAAGGTGACGTTTTCCGTGTGTTTTTCCGTAAACCACAATTCCACCCTCATCGCTCCTTTATCGTCCGGATCTGGTTGACCAGGCTGTCCTGTGTCCCGGTCAGAAAAGACCCTTTTGCCTTAGCGTATTGAATATATTCGAGAATTTCCGCGGTGATTTTCTCCCCTGGAGCAAGGATCGGAATTCCTGGCGGATAGCACATCACAAATTCACTGCAAACCCTGCCCACACTTTGTTCAAGCGGCAAAGATTCGCTTTCAGCGTAAAACGCTTCTGCCGGAGCGAGGATGATTTGCGGTTTAATGTATTCCTGGCTGAGCATTCCTGTTTTGTCCTTAGCGTATCGCCTTTTGATTTCCGAGAGGGCGGAAACCAGACGTTCCAGATCCAGTTTCCGGTCGCCAATCGAAAGATACGCGAGAATGTTGCCGATATCGCCGAATTCAATCTGAATATCGTACTCGTCGCGGAGCAGATCATAGACTTCAATCCCGGCAAGCCCGATGTCCAGCGTATGAATCGAAAGTTTGGTTACATCGAAATCGCAGATCGTGTTTCCATTAACCAGTTCCCGCGAGAAAGCGTAATAACCGCCAATGTGATTGACTTCCTCCCTGGCGTATGCCGCCATATCGGCGACCCCTTGAAAAATCTCATCACCCCTGAGGGCCAGATTTCTGCGCGAAATATCCAGTGATGAAATCAGCAGATAGGAGCCGCTCGTTGTCTGAGTCAGGTTAATAATTTGCCTGACATAGCCTTCACTGACGTCGTTGTTAATTAAAAGGAGAGAACTCTGCGTCAGCGAGCCGCCCGATTTGTGCATGCTGACGGCCGCCATATCCGCTCCAACCGACATGGCCGATGGAGGGAGGTTTCTTCCGAAATAGAAATGTGTGCCGTGTGCTTCGTCAACCAGCACCAGCATGTGATGCTTGTGCACGAGCTCTGTGATCGCCTTGAGATTGGAACAGATACCATAATACGTTGGATTATTGATCAGGATGGCCTTCGCGTCCGGATTTTCAATGATCGCCTGCTTTACATCCCCGAGTGACATGCCGAGTGAGATGCCCAGATCCGTATGAACACCCGGATTAACGTAGACAGGCGATGCCCCGCTGAGAATCAGCGCGTTTATGGCACTGCGATGCACGTTTCGGGGCATGATTATTTTGTCTCCTCTTTTACAGGCACTCATCACCATGCTTTGAACGGCAGAGGTTGTCCCGTTCACCATGAAAAAAGCGTGTCGTGCGCCAAAGGCTTCTGCCGCGAGTTCTTCCGCTTCCTTAATGACCGAAACCGGATGGCACAGATTATCCAGCGGTTTCATCGAATTCACATCCACCGTCAGGCAGCGCTCGCCCAAAAAATCGGTAAGCTCTCTGTTTCCCTTGCCCCGTTTGTGTCCAGGTACATCAAAAGGGACCACCCGCATTGATTTATAACGGTTCAGCGCCTCAAGGACGGGCGCTCTTTCCTGTGAAAGTTCCTTCATTATCTACCTTCTCCACTAATCAAAGATGTTGGCACCGCTGTAAATCTCAATCATTTCTCTGCGGAGACTGTTACTGATTTTAAGCCGTTCTCTTGGCGGAATTTCAAGCACGTCTCTGTTAAATAAATAGTTTTGAAGATCAATTTCTTTTATCAGCATTTTCGTATGAAATAAATTGGCCTGGTAAACGTTGATGTCGAGCGCGTCGTATTTCTGCAAGGTCGCGTCATCAATATAATCCTGAATCGACGTCATATGGTGATCCATAAACAACTTTTTCCCGTTCACATCGCGTGTAAATCCGCGCACGCGATAATCGGCTGTGATAATATCGGAATCAAAGCTGCCGATCAGATAGTTCAGCGTATTCAGAGGGGTGATCTCGCCGCACGTCGCCACGTCGATATCCACCCGGAATGTGGCAATGGCATTGTCCGGATGAAATTCCGGGTAAGTGTGCACAGTGACATGGCTCTTGTCCAGGTGACCAATCACGGTGTCGCGTCCTCTGGAATTACCGATCCGGCCCAGATTACATGACTCGTCGATCTGGTCCGCCGGAAATTCCTGCTCGGCAATCAGAATGGTGACGCTCGCGCCCTGAGGATCATAATCCTGCTTGCTGATATTTAATACATGCGCACCGATCATTTCGGTCACATGGCACAGGATGAGGGTCAGCCTTTCTGAATTGTACTGCTCGTCAATGTAAGAAATATAATCGCGCTGCTCACGTTCACTTTTCGCGTAGCACACATCATAGATGTTAAAGCTGAGCGACTTGGTGAGGTTGTTGAAGCCGTACAATTTCAGCTTGTTTTCCAACCCTATCATCACAGCCTTTCCTGTTTATCAGGGTCCGATGAAGCAAAATGTTTACAAAATTCAGGGGAAAAACAGTAAATTTATGAGTAATTTCCAATTAGAAATGAAATAGTCAACGGATTCTTCGATTTCTGCTGATTTTCATAGGTTTACTACAAAAATTCAATTTATATTATATACAGAACAAACCGTAAGTCAAGTTAATAATTCGTAATCAAAAAGCAATCCCGCCGGCTTTCTGATCCGTCCGTACAATGAAAAAACAATCTTCGCCATCTCTTATGGAGCGCTCGCATAATGTAAGGGCCCATTTCCAATAAAATGGACCCTTATATACTATGCACGTTTTCTTTATAAGACACGTTGAGTCATCCGGTATTTCAAAAAATTTCCATTATTTGGATTTCTCATGGTTTATCACCAGATCGGTCATGTGCTGAAAAATGTCATGCCAGTTTCTGGATTTAGCAAGAGCAAGACGCCTGTTTATGGCAGCCTCCTGATTTTTCGAACCGGCCATTTGTTCGCAGGCTCGGATAAACGACCCGGGATCGCTGTTGTCCAGATACGCATAAACCCCTTCTTCGGCGTACTTCTTCGTAGACGGGAGGTGTACACCGACCGCCGGTTTGCCGGCAGCAAGAAATTCGAACAGTTTCAGCGGAAATACCGCCTCGTTATAAGGCGAAAGTTTGTATGGCATGATACCGACATCCACAAGGTTCATATATTGGGATATATCCTCCGGGGAGACGCTCCCGGTCCACAATACATTTTTTTTCATAAGAAGCTGCTGAAATTCACGATTTCGCCCGGTTCCATCCGGCCCGACAAACAGAAAAAGCCAGCCGCTTTTTTTCTCGGCCACCTGCTCAATCAGGTTGAAATCCAGTTTTGGCTTAATTCCTCCGATATATCCGAGCACCGTACCCCCGAAATTTTCCGGGAGCACGTCCGCGGCCTGAGTTCTCCCGGAAAACCTATCGAACTCGACGCCATTCTCAAACGTGAACACACGCTTTGTTTTCTCAGCGCCCAGCTTTTTCACGACCTGATCATGCAAATAATCGGACGTGCAGAAAATAATTCCGGCCCGGTCGATGATCCGCTGCTCCGCTTTCGCAATGACGTACTGTCTGAAGTGAGCCGCGGCCGACGGTCTGCCGCTGATTGGCGAAGCCCATAGATCGCTGCAATCGTAAATGACCCGAGTCCATGGAAAAAGATCGCCAAGCAGCGGAAATCCGGGAAAAGTGAACCATAGATAAAATCTGTGGTGTGCGGCCCGCGCACGGATGTAGGATAGAAGCGGCCGAAGTCTGCGCCGATGGAATATATCCACATAGCGCCCAAAGCGAAAAGCTCTATGAGGGAACAAGTCCTGAACCGTCCATTGACTGATTCCATTCGCCAGTCTTGACCGCGGCGGATCAACACGGCGCGGCGCAGGGCACAGCCAGATCACTTCCTGCGTGTCCGATTCATTTTGCAGAAATTCCGCAAGGCGATGCCGCCTGTAGCGCAGCCTATCCTGCTCCCACACCCCGGTCGCAACGATGATATGTATATTCTTCACTGATGCTTTCACCCTCGTATTCTCGAAGTTCCTTTTTTAAGTCGAATTTCCACTTTAGAGAAATATCTTTTTAGCAGAAGATCCTTTTTACCTTTCCCGGACTTTTCGAATATCTTCTATTAAAACCGTTTGATCACGGCATTAGCCGCATAGTTGCAGAAATACCAGCAGGACCGCCATAATGGCAGCTTTTCCATCCGGCGGTAAACGAACCATGTTTTTCGGGCGGCTTTCCATTTGTCGCGTGAAATGGACTCCGGCCCGCCGACGCGGTATTCCGCCAGCGTTTCATTCAGCCCGTAAGCTGCCCTGCCTTCTTTTAACAGTGCCAGCCATGTCGCCAGATCCTGCCGCGCGCGCAGATCCGGCATATGAAAGTCGCCGACTTGCTGTCTGTCGATCATCACCGTCAGGCAGCCGACAATTGTATTCTTCAGCATATCGGAATATGTTACACGCTGGGGCGCCGGAACGCGTTTCTGTAACGGTTCGCCCTCGCGGCTGATGTACTCATAGCCGGTAAAAGTAAAAGCGTAGTGGCGGTCGTTCATGAACTTCAGCTGTTTTTCCAGCTTTTCCTTTTTCCAGCAGTCATCGCTGTCAAGAAACGCGACATACCTACCCTTTGCCAGATCAAGAGCCTTATTGCGCGCGGCGGCCGCGCCGCTGTTTTTTTCAAGAAACAGGGTGCGGATACGCGGATCGGACGCCGTTAGATTCATCAGTCGGGCACGCGTACGGTCCGACGAGCAGTCATCGACAATAATCATTTCCCAATCGCGAAAGGTTTGCCCGATCACCGAAGCAATCGTTGCGTCGATGGTTTGTTCCGCATTATAAGCAGGTGTGATAACCGAAACAAGTGGATGGTTCAGCACCGTAATGACCTCCTTTTATTCCGGTCTTTCACGGACAAACTCGGGAAAAGCGAGCCATAAAAAGACAATCGTCACGCCCAGCATCACTCCGAGCACGGCCCTCTGCTTTGAGGAAAAAACCTTGCCGCCCGGGCCGGGGGCTGCACCCGCGGGTTCTAATAATTGAGCGGGTTTGAGGTCAAGTTTCGCTGTTTGCAGGTTATACAGGAGACGCTGACGGTCGACCGCGGTACTTTCGTTGATTTTGCCGTTTAGAAGCGCGCTGATGGACTGATTGATCAGCGTCTCCCTTTTCTGGTACTGCTCACGATCGGCCGACAGAAACGCACTGGCAATTTGATTGACGGTGCTGATTGCTTCATCTTTTGACTTCCCGATAAATGAAAGCTGAATCAGCTGATTTTTCACCATGCTTACCTTGAGCTGGCCGAGTAATTCGTTTTGGCGGTTTTTCCATAAAGCGGGCAGCTGTTTCTGAAAAAAAGGAGCGTTGCCAAGCATAATCATCACCCGGTTCGGATCATTAAAATCCGGGTCTGAATAACTTCCTAAAGACATTGTCGCTGTCGCCGTGTAGGGCACAGCTGTTTTTCCAATCGGAATGAACCATCCGGCCACGCCGAAAATCAGCGGAATGGCAACGATGATCCATATAAATTTCTTGATTTTTTCTGCCAGCCGGTGAACGCTTGTCATAAATAAGCTCCTTCATGGTCAATGATTTTTTTTGTTCCCATTTCGGTCATTCCGCCAAGCGGCTCATTTTTCAGTACGGAAACAGTAGAAATAAGCAGTCCGAGAAACACCCAGTGAAAGTAAAGGTTGCTGACGGAACTTGGACTGATGTTCGAGATAACAAAGGAGGCCATCGCAGTCAGACAGCCTTCAATCAGCATTTTGTACGTCCGGTCGACGTAAAGCCGACTGGCTCTGTACAGGCTGACAAACAGACAAGCATACATGGTGACATACCCCAGGGCAATGATCAGCCCGAAGTTGCCCAGGATTTCCGCCAACCAGTTGTGCACCTGATAGATATGACTCGTATTATAAATCGGTTCATATTCAAGATAATAGGGCAGGTTGCCCGCACCCACGCCCATTCCAAAAGTATCCGCTACATAGTAAAACGTATCTTTGAGCAAATTGCTTCTGATCACGTTTGACGACAGCGTTTCATTGACTGAATAACTCGCCGTACTAAAAAACAGCCCGGCCGACTTCGCGATCAGACTTTTTGAAAAAACGATCAGGCCAATCAGGATCGCCGCCGAGCCTGTGACGGCAGCGGCTTTCTTCGCCCATGAAGGAAGAAGGAGAAACAGATAAAAGGCTCCGCCGACCGCAAGCCCGATGATACCCGCCCTTGATTGCGTGACCACAATAATGAAAAGCGAAAGTCCCGCGAGCAGCAGCGCAGCAGTCTGCCGCATTGAGTTCAGGCTGTTTCTGGCCGCGGACAGATAAAAGAAGAAAGAAATACTTAAAAAAGTAGCGAAGTCGTTCTGATTGGTAAACACGGCGGTTGGATAAGCAGTTTTATAGAAAGGGGCTCCATAGAGCGTCGATGTTGGCATCTGAATATGGCCGAAATAATTGATCAGTCCGAGGGCAAGAAGACCCGCTGTCATGACCATCCAAATGGTATAAAAGACGAGCAGCCTGCTGATTCGTGTGAACGTAAAAACCGCAAGGAAGACAAACGTCATACCGACGCCCATAAGAAAGAGATACTTGATTCCGTCAAGAACAGATTTTGACCAAATTAATGAAGCCCCTCCATAAGCCATCCAGAAAAGCAGAAAGAGCAGAATCCCCTTTACCCGGATTTGCTTCCAGTCGGCAGACAAGCCACTGTGCTTCACTACGTAAGTTAAAAAAACAACCAGTGCCACAAGAAGCAAGAGCCGATACACAAACAATGAAAAGAAACCGAAATGGATACTCAAAAACGACTGATTAAAGAATGTCGTGATCAGCAGCAAGTACATGACACTTTGAAGCAATTGTTCGTTTCCGACGGATGATTTGAGATAGAGACTTGAAATGATAAAGGCCCAAATCCATATAAAGAAAAAGAAGAGCTGCATTGGTTCTGATCCAAGCGAACCAATGAAAATAATGCCCGCTAACAGGATAGCCAGTATACCTGTTACCTGTTTCACTGCACGGTTGCTGTCCATTCAGTTTTGCTCCCTGTTTCATTACGTTTTTAAGATGAATAAATAAGCGCAGTGAGCGTTCCGGATAACGCCCTTAAGGCACCGCGTGAAAAAACAATCCGCAAGCATCGGAAGATTCGGCAAAGCTATTTTTAAACGTCCGATCGTTTTCAGAGTCGTGCGGTTGCTATTTTTCATTTATTTGATGAGTTTGGCCGCACGGTTTGAGAAATGAAGCGTTTCCTGCAACCCTGTGAAAAGATCGGTCACAGGTTCCCAGCCAAGAAGTTTTTTCGCCTCGTTGTTCGAAAGCGTACTTTCCCGAATATCACCGGGACGCGCCTCTCTGTAAATCGCGTTCATGTTTGAATCAGAAATGCTCCTCAGCATTCGGAACAATTGATTAATTGTGACCGATGCACCGGAAGAGACATTGACACATATATTTTTTTCAGTCTGGAGACCTTTCACGACAGCCGACGCAATGTCCCTGACAAAAATAAAGTCCCTCGTCTGCTTTCCGTCGCCAAAAATAAAAGGAGGCATATCCCGGCTCAGGCGATCTGAGAAAATCGACACGACTCCGCCTTCCCCTTTGGCATCCTGTCTTGGACCGTAGACGTTGCTGAATCGCAGTATGGTGTAAGGCAGTCCGAATAACTTATAGAATGTCTTCAGGTAGTGCTCAACAGTCAGTTTCGTCAAGCCATAAGGAGACTCGGGGTGGGTCGGGTGTCCGGGTGTCACCGGCAGCGAAAGCGGGTTTCCATAGACCGCCGCGGAGGAGGCAAAGACGATTTTCCCGACCGATGACCGGACAGCAGCACGCATCACATGAAGAGAGCCTCTTACGTTGACTTGTTCATCGAACAGAGGATCGCGCACGGATTGTGCGACACTGATCTGGGCCGCGAGATGTATGATCGAGTCCGGATGAAGAGAGAGAATCAAATCCCCCACATGGGGGTCCGTCACATCGAAGTCATATACATCGACAGGCAAGCCGGCAATATTTTTGCGGTGGCCCGTAGAAAAGTTGTCGATAACCGCAACTTTGTAATCATGGCGGAGCAGTTCCTCGACAACATGCGATCCAATAAATCCAGCTCCCCCTGTCACAACCACTCTTTTCATGAGAAACCCTCCTAAGTCCTTGATGTTTTTTCTTCAGTCGCGGAAGGAGCCTACCCTTGCACGCATCACATGAAAAAAATGATACCCGTGCCGATTACCTGCACGCGCAGCCTGACGGAAATTATGCCTCTGGGCGGCCTCTCATACATACATGTCCATTTTCTATTCGTTCCATACTTCGGCGCGTATTTTTTAACGGGCACCTTCGCCCGTAATCAGGACTTTGATCGTTTTTAATAGGATTCTGAATTCAAGAGCGGGTGACATATTGTGAATGTATTTCAGATCATAACGGAGTTTTTCTCTCGGCGAGATATTGTAGCCGCCATTTACCTGCGCAAGCCCTGTCAATCCCGGTTTAACCGCCAGGCGGCGCGCAAATCCACGGATTTCGCGATTGAATTGCGCCGTAAACACCGGTCTTTCCGGTCTCGGGCCGATGATGGACATGTCCCCTTTCAGTACGGTCAGGAGCTGAGGCAACTCGTCAATTCTTGTTCTCCGAATCACGGCCCCCACCCTTGTCACACGTGGGTCGTGTTCCGCCGCCCATTGTGCCCCATTTTTTTCCGCATCTTTTCGCATGGAACGAAGTTTGATAAGGTTGAAACATTTCCCGTCCTTCCCCACTCTTTGCTGAACGTAAAATGGAGATCCGGGTGTTTCAAGCATAATTAAAACCGAAAAAACACAAATTACGGGCGCTGCAAAAATTAATCCAACCGTTGCTGTCACGAGATCAAATCCTCTTTTTATATAGAGGTAAGATTTGATTGGCCTTGGCAGTGATACCCGAAGAGAACTGTCAATTGAATAGTCACTGTAAAGATTAATTTCTTTTTCAGCATTCACAACAAAACCACCTCGCCGAACCCTTCATGATTTGGGATGCCAGCCTACATTTGAATTATAGTTATATTATGTGTTGCGGATATCAAGTTTAAATGAAGATAACGTAAAAATTGTTGAGAATAGTGAGAATATCTTGATATGAAAACTTTAAAGCGGTATGTTTGTGCTGATATCGAACATCGCTTTACAGCATTCCTGAACGCTCCTGGTTATAAGAACCGGATCGTCCCGGCATACTGAGAATGAATTTTACGGAAGGAAGCAATAGACTTAATTCTATTGTTCAATAGGATGAGAGCTTTTATACAAAAATTTATCGGGTTTTCGGTCGGTCCTCTGGTCGGCGCCTTTCTTTCATTTATTACAATTCCTGTGACCACATATTTTATCAGTCCGGATGAATACGGCAAAGCGAGCATGTTCATGCTTTTCCAGATAATCTTCGCCACCTTCTTATTTCTTGGAGTCGATCAGGCTTACACAAGGGAATACCATGCTGCCGAAAATAAGCTGAACTTGTTTCAGAATGCTCTCTTGCTGCCGCTGATTTTAGCGCTTTTCACTCTGCTCCTGACTCTCGCTCTGCCGGCTGAGGTATCCAGGCTGTTATTCGGCAGTACGGGTGACTTGATCCCGGCCGTTTTATTCGGCGTCATGATCATTTTTATGGTGATCGAACGGTTTATCCTGCTTTCCATCCGGATGCAGGAAAAAGCGCTGGAGTATTCTCTGCTCAACATTTTTGTCAAATTCGCCGTTCTTGTGCTGACCTTGTTTTTTGTTTTTTTTATCAGGCGCGACTTTCTGGCGGTTGTTTACTCCGCCGTTTTCGGCCAGATTCTCGGCGATATGTATTTGCTGCTGCGATACAGAAGCCTTTTTAACCTGAAACATTTTTCACTGGATACCGGCTTGTTAAAAGGGATGATTGCGTTCGGACTGCCGATCGTCGTCGCCACTTCGCTGTCCAGCCTGCTGAATTCGCTGGACCGGCTGTCCTTGCGCACATGGAGCAATTTTTATCAGATCGGTATTTTTACCGCCACGTTGAAAATTGCCGCCGCCTTGTCCATTGTCCAGACCAGTTTCACAAGTTTCTGGGTGCCGACGGCTTATCGCTGGTACGCTGAAGGAAAAAACATCCGGTATTTTAAAATCGTCAGCGATTCGATTCTGCTTGGCATGTCCGTGCTTGCCGCCGGCATTTTAATTTTCAAAGATCTGATCGTTCTGCTGTTATCCCCAGGATATGCGGACTCCCGTTATATCATTGGTTTCCTGTGCCTGCAGCCGATTATCTATACGGTCAGCGAAACGACATGCCTGGGCATCGTCTTTTCGAAAAAAAGTTATTTAAGCATATGGGTCGGCCTCATCGCCCTCGTTCCTAATATCCTTATCAATGTCCTTCTCGTTCCAAAATTCGGAGCAACCGGAGCCGCAATGGCCACGTCCATTTCCTACGTCTTCTTTTTCGTGGCGCGAACCGTCTTCTCGGGAGCGAATGGAATGAGGTTCCCTGTCTTGAAGCACCATGCCGTCTTCCTTATCCTGATCGCCGGCGCTTTTCTGAACCTCCTCCGCATCAGAGGAATGTTTGTCGTTAATATCGCCTTGCTGGTCGTCATTATAGGCATTCAGTACACAACAATGAAACAAATATGGATCCTTTTCAGGGAACGAAGCGCCCTAGAACTGGAAAAGTCCTGATGTCAGGCCGCCGGAAAATACCCACTTCCACTCGGCCACCGGCGAGCGGACTGCACGGAAATTTATTTGCCAAGCGAGGATCAAAGATGAAAGCAGCCATTCTATGTACAGAAAAGAAACCGGTTCCTGCGGTTCACGGCGGAGCCGTAGAAACGCTGGTCGATTTGCTTTTAGAAAACAACGAGGTCCTCAGGCTGGCCGATCTGGATGTCTATTCTATAGCCGACGATGCAGCCGCCCGGAGGAGCAGCCGGTTTAAAAACACGAGCTTTCATTTCATCAACAGCCGTTCAGCTTTTAATTCATCCTTTAATTTGCTGAACCGGATTTTTCATAAATGCCGTCTCCATCTCTATCTGAATGTCTATCTTAACCGCGCTGTTAAAGAATTAAAGAAACATAACTACGACTGGATTATTGTCGAAAACAGGCCACTGTATATCCGGGTATTAAGAAAGCATCTGGGTGAAAACGCCCGTATCGCGCTTCATCTGCACAATGATTTTCTCAGCAAAGAAAACTATTACGCAAAAAGCGTGATCCGCAGCAGCGACAAGGTTCTGGCGGTCAGCGGCTATATCAATAAACGGGTGAAAGAGGCCGCCGCATCCGAACGGGATCAAAAGAAAGCTGCCATGCTCTGCAACCGGATCGATGTCCGGATGTTCAGGGTAAATCAGGAATCCCTTCAGGAAAATATTCTGAGAAAAAAATTCCACCTTGCACCGGATACTAAGATCATCCTGTATTTTGGCAGAATCAGGAAACAAAAGGGCGTTCTGGAGCTCATCCTAGCGTATGAAAAAGCGCTGAAAAAAGATTCGTCACTTCGCCTGATCCTGATCGGTGAGAGTGACAAAGAAGATTATATGAAGAAAATAGAGGACGCAATGCGCAGGCTGCCGCCGGATTGCGTTCAAGTCATCGGCTATGTGAATCACGGGGAACTGCCCGGGTATCTCGCCGGAGCGGATCTGATCGCACTGCCGTCCGTCTGGCGGGAACCGTTCGGTCTTACTGTTGTTGAATCCATGGCGATGGCTAAGCCTGTGATTTCAACGGATTCAGGGGCTATTCCCGAGCTGCTGGGGGACGGCTGCGGTCTCCTGATCGGGAATGGTTCCCGGCTGATCGATCATCTGTCGGATGCTCTCGTCATGTTAGCCGCAGATCCGGAGCTGAGAGAGAAACTGGGGTTAAATGCCCGAAAAAAGGCAGTGGCATCGTATAACTCGGAAAGTTACTTGTCCGATCTGATCGAGAAACTGGAAACACCCTGACTCGTATTCTAAGATCAAATTCCGGAAAGCTGCTTCTCAAAGATACGGATCAAACGGGCGTTCAGCCGTTCAATATTGAACTGACCGACCACCGTCAGCCGCGCATGTTCCGCTGCTTCGATCTGCTTTTCCGGCGACGACAGGATCTCTCTGACCGTCTTTGCAAGGCCCGCTGCATCTTTTTCTTCAACGAGAAAACCATTGATCCGGTCGTGAATCAGCTCCGGTATTCCGCTATGGCGGGTTGACACGACAATCTTCCCCATCGCCATCGCTTCCATCAGCTGGACCGGGATTCCTTCCATGTCACCGTCACCAGCCGTCACACTCGGCACAAGAACGATCTGTGCCCCTTTCATAACACGGATCAGTTCATCCTGCGTTTTCCACCCCAAAAGATGAACATGATCTGATAATTGCTGTTCAGCAATGATCCGGCGCAGCCTATCTTCAAGAGGTCCGCCGCCGATAATCGAGTAACGGACCGGAAATCCCTGCCTGATCAGACTGCCAACCGCCTGAATCCCGTACTCAAGCCCTTTTTTTTCAACAAAACGCGCTGCTGATATAATGCTGAGTTGTTCGGCGGGCCGAATGGGGGAATATTCGAATTTTTTAACATCAATCCCCATGTGATGAACCAGGATCCTTTCCGGTCTTGCTCCAAGTTCGATGCACCTTTCAGCCCAGAAACGGCTGATCGGCAGCAAGGTGCAATCCGAACGGAACAGCTCCCCGTAAGCGTTCTTTCCTTTCTGCTTCACGAACCGCAGCATATCGTAACCGTGAAAGGCGGCAAACAGTTTTCCCTTGAGCAGTCCGAGCGCGATGCATTTCTGTGCCAGAATCCCGTTCGGTCCGAAATGCGCCAATATGATTTCCCTGTCCGACAAATTAATCCGATTCAGTGTTCGAATCAGGAGAATCAGGTTGGGATAACGAATCAGATCACGGAAAGAAGCTCTGCCACCAATATAATTTTTTCGGAAGAAGCGGGCGGCCGTATGAACACACAGGCCGATCAGGAAATCGATCCCTTTGTTCAGTCTGCGGTCGCTCCCGCCCATGCCATAGTATACCACCCGATCCATCAGGCGATAACGAGTGACATCGTCATGCAACCTGCCGCCGGTCTCCCCCTTTTTTGCAAGAATCTTCACATCATGTCCCGCGTCAATCAAACCTGTAATCTGATTAAGGATAAAAGTTTGGGAAAGTTTGGGAAATTCCCCGACAAAAAATAAAATATTCATGGCACACTTCCTCAGTTCATCCAGCCTTGGTCTCTTGAAAAAACGTTCGTTCTTTTCCGGGGTGCACTGTGATTTATAGTTGCCAATAACAGCAGTTATGATAATTGCGCCTCTCTACAAAGAGGTTTCACTGTTCTTTGTCTTTTTCGTCCCTCGTCACACGACGAATGTAATATATCAGATCTCTCGTGTCTCCGGAAAAATTTTTTTCACGAAAAAAGGCGCGCATATCATTTTCCGGAAGTTCATCGTAGTCGACCAGCTCAAGATTATGCCTGAGCGAGTAGGATCGGATCGCGTTCAGAATAGTCGTGGCTTCAATAATATTTTTGGGAAGCGTGATATCGACAGGCAGTGTTCGCTTTCCGTCGTATTCTACAAACAAGGCGTATCGATGCATGCGGAACTCCTCCTTTTAACCGGATTATCGGCCTATTATGACAGTTTTGCCCGATGAAAGGCGGATTATGTCATCCGGACACTTCCGCCGATCAGACCGTATTATATTTTTTTCTCTGCCGCTTCTCCGGCTTCCGGCTGTTTCAGGAACCGGACAATAAACTCACTTCCGGAAGGATCCATATCCTGGACCCATATTTTGCCGTTCTCAATTTCGACAAGCTGTCTGACAATGGCCAGTCCCAGTCCTGATCCGCCGTTTTCACTTGATCTTGCCTTGTCCAGCCGATAAAAACGGTTAAAGATTTTTTCCTTTTCGTCATCGGGAATCCGGCTTCCTGAATTCTGCACACGAATGTAGGCATAATTCCGGTCGCTGTTGATGATTATTTTGATCCACCCGCCGGCGGGCGTATACTTGCGCGCATTACCGAGAAGGGAAACGATTACTTGATGCACGTAATCTTCGTTGGCCAGCGCATAAACGTTATCAGCAATATCGACGGATAATGTCTGATCGACTTCAGGCGCATAATCGGCGATCACATTGCCCGCGATCATCGACAGGTTGACTGGAAACAGCGTCTTTGCTTTCCGGTCCAGCCGTGCAATCATTAAAAGCTGATCGATTAATCTCTGCATGCGCCTGGATTCATGATCGACGAAATGAATCGACTGGCGGATAACTTCCGGATGGTTTGTTCCATGGCGCTGAATCAATCCGACGTGGCCGCGGATAGCGGCAAGAGGTGTCCGCAATTCATGCGAGGCGTCGGAGACAAAACGCTTCTCCCGCTCGATCTGCTGCTCCAGCTGGTCCATCAGCTGATTAAACGAAACCGCCAGATCCCGGACTTCTTTCGGATGGGCGGGCGGCGGAACACGCTGCTCCAGATTTTTTGTCCGGGTAACGCGGTTGATGAACATCGTCACATCCATCAGCGGCCTGCTCAGTCTCCGCGAGATATGGTAAATAGCGATCGAACCGAACAGAATACCAATGGCCGTACAGATGATCAGAACCTTTACCATCGTTTTTATAAAATGGCGAATGCTGATCATCTGAACAAACATGTCAAAGGTGTAGCCACCGTGCAAAGCCGAATGATGGTAAATGGGAATCAGCCTGTTATTAATAAAAATCGATGAAATCAGTGAAAGCCTGATCAGGTACTTATTATTATCGACAATCCCTTCACTGCCTTTAGAGTAAATGATCTTTCCGTCCGGAGTCTTAATGCGCACATAAAATTCGGGGTGCTGAGTGTAGAGCAAACCAATCGCTTCATTCCAGTCCGGATTTTTCTTTTGCGATGTTGCGATCAGCTGATGCTCAACATAGCCGACTTCCTGCCGTGTCCCCTGATACAGCTGATAGCTGACTACCATCAGGACGGACGTACCGATAAACAGCACCGTCATTAAGAGAATCAGAATGAACCAGAAATTCATCTGGAACAGCATCGTATTATTCTTCTTTTTAAGTGCCCTTATCCAGGCCTTCATCCTTCCACCCTCAGCGTATAACCGATGCCGCGGATTGTCTGAATCAGCTTAACCTGCTGGTCCTGATCGATCTTATGGCGCAAATAACGAATATAGACATCGACGATATTGGTCTGTCCCATGTAGTCAAACCCCCAGACCTGAGAGAGAAGTTCATCGCGCGTCATCGCTTTACCCTCGTTTTTCATTAGAACCGCAAGCAGGTCAAACTCACGCTGGGTCAGATTGAACGTCTGGCCGCCGCGTTTCACCGTCCTCTTTTCAATATCCAGAGTCAGATCCTGTATCCTGTAGACATGATGCTCCGAAGCGCTCGTATAGCTGTTTCGGCGGCGAATGGCAACGCGCACCCTCGCCAGAAGTTCCTCGATCTCAAATGGTTTGGTAATATAGTCGTCCGCACCGCCGTCAAGGCCGGCGACCTTGTCTCCGACATAGTCCCGCGCTGTCATTATGATAATCGGAACGAGACTTTTTTTCCGGATACGGCGGCACACTTCGAGTCCGTTCAGTTTCGGCAGCATCCAGTCAAGCAGCACGAGGTCCCATTTTTCTTCATCCTTGAAAAACATGTCCAATGCCTGTTCCCCGTCGAAAGCTTCTTCAACTTGATAGTTCTCAAAGCCCAGTTCGGTCGAAACGAACGAGACAACACTTTTTTCATCATCAACAAGCAGAATGTGTATTTTTTCCATCATTTAACGTTTCTCTTTTCACCGTTTGTGTAAGCTTGGCCGGCCACCCGTTTTAAATATTATATAGATAAATCCTTGCGGAGTAATCAGGCACACATGAGAATTTGGTGAGAAAATTTCATCAATAGCCCTTCCTGAATAATTTTAAATCCGTTTAACGGGAGAAAATTTGTATTTGAAAGGGTAGGGCTCATCACTGGATCGGACCGTTTCAATTGATTTTTCCTCTTTTGAGGTATCAAATGGCGCGGGTGGAAATATCCTGTATGAAAGAACTTAGACAAAAAGAACGTCGCTTTTTAAACTGAGGAAACAAGCCTTTTGGACAAGGGCCGGTTTCCATCAGGGCATGGACCGCACAAGAGCTTTTTCCGGCCCCCACCGCGGGAACAATCAGAACGAAATAATGTGTACGGATTATTTCAATTTTGTAATAAACGGATTCAATAGACATTGGAATAAACCGAACGTTATCGGATAATAGAAAGAGTACTGATGATACACGTGCTAAAGCCCGTCTCAAAAAGACTATGGTTTGACGAACGTCACAACTCTACTTGGGAGTGATACATCTCCCCTCGTTATTTTAAATTAGTTTCATTAAAATTTCATTAAAAATTCATCCTGAATTTGTTATTATACGACATAATAAGTATAGTAATGAGGGTGGTCCCCATTAGTATCATCATGTCCGTAGTGATTCTCCGAAACTGACGCTACGGAGATCAGGGGTAGAAGTCTTGGCGCCTTTCATCAGGGACCGGTTCATTCCGAACGGGAAGGAACAGAATGCGGGAAAATATCCCGTTTTTCTCCCCTACCCTTTTCCAAAATTTAAACTTTGAAAGGACATCGGAATTATGAAAAAAAAGACTCATTTTTGGATGAGCCTTGTTTTCAGCTTGTCACTGCTTTTCTGCACGATCGCAGCCGGTGTGATCTTCCTGCTGCAAAACGGGCACAAACATGCCGTTGTTTCTTCCCGCGGGATCGTTGGCGCGGCGACAGCGAAAGCACGCACAATTCAGCAGGATACTGATCTTGATACAAAAAATGCGGCTTTAGTCAAACAAATCAACCTGAAAAAATCAGAAATCGATCAATATTTAAGCCACTCCGGTTTTTCCGGAACCGCGGTGGTGGTCAGCCATGGATACGTTGTGCTGAACAAGGGCTACGGGTACAGCAATCTCCTGGTCCACAGACCGAACCAGCCCGAAACGGAATACTATATCGGCTCAATCACTAAGTCGGTTACGGCGGTCGCTTTCATGCAGATGAAAGAACGCGGACTGATTTCTTTTGACACACCCGTTTCACAATTTTATCCGGATTTCCCTCACGGCAGATCCATTTCTATGCTGGATCTCCTGTGCCATGTGTCGGGACTGCGCACGGCGCCCGAAACCTTAAAATCCTTAACCCGAGATGAACTGGTCCAGAAAATAGCCAACTATAACATCCGCCTCTCTTCCCTGCCGGGAACCAGCTGGGCCTACATGGATGCTAATTACGCTATGGTCGCCGCTATTCTTGACAAGATCAGCCAGAGCACGTACGGTGAGACCTTGCATCAGTACATTCAGCAAAATATTTTCGACAGAGCGGGTCTGCAGCAGTCAGGGTTCGGAGACAGCATGGCTCAGTCTTCGCACCCATCCACCGGCTACGGAAATCTTAACGAACCGAGAATGGTGCCTTCCTTCTCCCAGTTGTTAGGGTGCGGCGATGTGTATATGTCTGCCTGGGATTTGTATCAGTTCGATCGTGCACTCGCTGACGGAACGCTCGTATCGGCCGCAAGTTATAATACCATTTTCACCAACCATTTCGGCGGGGTCCATTACAGCCTCGGCTGGTACATCAACCGGGGCGGGTGGGGGAAAGATACCTACTCCAGCCACGGTGTTCTCGGAGGATGGAACAGCGGCAATGCTTTTTCCATGGATCGTCAGAATTACGTCGTGCTGCTCGCGAACTCATCGCGGTCGTCGGGCATAATCGCTCCCGCCAACGAGACCATTTTCAATATACTCGCCGGAGGGTAATCCCGGAGCAATCAAATCACGGCGCGTGTGAAAAGGGGGGAATGATGTTGGATCGTCTGAAACAGTGGTATCATCATCCGGTCGTTCAGTGGGCTGCTCTGACCTGTTACTACACGGCTATTCTGCTTGGATTGATTTTGATATACGGTTTTACAGCAGCACATACCGGAACTTTTATTTATAACGAATTCTGAGGAGTGACTCCGTTATGAGCATTTTGACATTGATTGAAAGGTGGGCCGACGCTTCGCCGGATCGGATCTGTTACGTATGGAGGGACAACCGCCTGACGTATGGACAACTGAAAAAGAGATCCGACGCGGTCTCTCATTGGATCGACAGAGCCAGCGAACGCAATGCGGCACCCGTTTTGGTTCACGGACACATGCACCCGAACATGCTGATTCTCTTTCTGGCATGTCTTAAATCTGGTCATGCCTATATTCCGATTGACCTCTCCATACCTTCCGAGCGGATTTCGATGATTGCCGAAGATTCCGGTGCCCGGCTCATTTTCAGTGAACAGACCGCCCTGCTGCCGGCCCTTTCTCAGAAAATCATCGGTCCGGATCAACTGAGCAGCATTCTTGAGGTTGATCATGCGCTTGAAGCAGCAGGAGCCTGTGAGGCAAAGGCAGACGACATCTTTTATATGATCTACACGTCAGGAAGTACAGGCCGGCCCAAGGGCGTCCAGATCCCGCATGAGTCGCTTTCAAGCTTTGTCTCATGGGTAAACAGCGATTTCGGTCTGGGCGACCGTCAGATTTTCCTGAATCAGGCTCCCTATTCATTCGACCTTTCCATCATGTCTCTCTATCCGTGCATGACAACGGGCGGAACCTTATGGACGGTGGACAAAGACATGATCGCGAGGCCTGCCGATTTACTGGATTCACTGGCAGCGTCTGGTGTCAATGTCTGGACATCAACGCCGTCCTTTGCGGAAATGTGCCTGATGATGCCTTCTTTTTCAGAAAAAACACTGCCTGCCCTGCATACTTTTCTTTTCTGCGGCGAGACGCTTCCTGTGTATGTGGCCAAAAGCCTGCATGAGCGCTTTCCAAGGGCAAGAATCATCAATACTTACGGACCGACGGAAGCAACGGTTGCCGTAAGCAGTGTGCAAATCGGCGAGGACTTGATCGCGGACGGACAGCCCTTCCCGGTCGGCCGATGCAAACCGGACTGCCGGATTTTGATACTTGACCCGGACGGAGAGCCGGTTCCCGAAGGCGAGAAAGGTGAAATTGTGATCTGCGGGCCAAGCGTTGGAAAGGGCTATCTAAACGAACCGGAAAAAACGAAGGCGGCTTTCAGCGAGATCAACGGTCAGCGCGCCTACCATACCAAGGATCTCGGCTTGATAAAAGAAGGATTGCTCTACTATCACGGCCGTATGGACAGCCAGATTAAGCTTCACGGATTCAGAATGGAGCTGGGAGAAATTGAGCACGTGCTTTCCTCATGCCGTTATGTAAAACAGGCAGTAGTTATTCCCGTACAGAAAGGGGAAGGTTACGACCACCTGATCGGTATTGTCGTTCCCGAAGACCATCCCTTTGAAAAAAGCTACCAGCTTTCCTCCGCCATCCGGAAAGAGCTGAGCCTGTATCTTCCCGGTTATATGCTGCCAAGAAAATTTATCTATCAATCTTCTTTTCCGATGACGGCAAATGGAAAAATTGATCGAAAAGTTCTGCTGAAAGAGGCCGCCCAATGATTTCTTTTATTCCTTACGCTTCATTTCGCTTTTTTATCGTTACGGGCATTCTTCTTCTTCCGGTCATCATTGCGGGACTCAGCGGAAAACGGATAACCCTATATAACGATCTTGTCGCGATCGTCATGGTCTTTCTGATTTTTTACGGCCAACCGGCGCAGTTTGTCTCAATTATCGCTTTTATTATCTGGCAGGCCGTGGTCGTGAAAAGTTATTTCGAACTAAAAAAAAGAAACAATCGTTCCGTCTATTTTTATACCGCAGTTATTCTGGCGATCATTCCGCTGTTTTTTGTTAAACTTTCGGCGGATGTTCCTGTGCTCGGTTTTCTCGGCTTTCTTGGTATCTCTTACGTTTCGTTCCGGTCGGTCGAAGTTATTATGGATTTGCGCGATGGCCTGATCAACGAGATCCCTCTGAACCATTTTCTCAGGTTTACGCTTTTCTTCCCGACGATTTCGTCGGGTCCGATCGACCGTTATCGCCGGTTTGAATCGGATCTGAAACAAGTCCCGTCGGGGAAAGAATACAAAGAACTCCTTTACCTGGGTATCAATAAAATTTTCCAGGGGTTTCTCTATAAATACATTATCGCCTATCTTGTGCATCAATACTGGATGAGTTCGCCGGCACTGGCATCGAATAGTTTTTTCAGTATCTGGATGTATATGTACGCATACAGCATGTACCTGTTCTTTGATTTTGCCGGATACAGTCAGTTTGCCATCGGATTCAGCTATATAATGGGCATCCGGACTCCGGAGAATTTCAACAAACCGTTTCTCAGCCGCAATATCAAAGATTTCTGGAATCGGTGGCACATGTCACTGTCCTTCTGGTTCCGAGATTTCATCTACATGCGTTTCGTGTACCTGATGATCAAGAAAAAGTGGATAAAAGACCGTTATCTGATTTCCGACATCGGTCTCGCGCTCAACTTCCTGGTCATGGGATTCTGGCACGGTTTCCTGCTGCAATATATCATCTATGGCATCTATCATGCCGTCGCCTTTATCTCATTTAACCGATTTGAGCATTTCAATAAGAAGCACCACATCTGGCCGAAAAACAATAAATGGATCCACGCATTGTCTGTGCTGATCACGTTTCACGTCATCTGTTTCAGCTTCCTGATTTTTTCCGGAAGGCTCAATTTCCTTTGGTAATCAAAACATAACGGGAGAGTGTTTGATATGGTTGAAATAACAGAAGCTTTTAAGAATGAAGTTCTGGATGTTCTGGCGGAAATCTGTGAATCCGATGAAGTGAAAGACGAACCGGATATCCGGCTTTTTGAAGAAGGACTAATGGATTCATTTGCTACGATCTCTCTGCTTGTTGAGGTGGAAAACCGGCTGAATATCAAGGTTCCGGTTTCAGATTTTGATCGCAGTCAATGGGCGACACCGAATATGATCATCGAGAGGCTGGCTGAGAGAAAATGAAGGCGCCGCGATTCGGCCCGATGATACTGGCCGTTATTCTTGTCTGCGCGCTGGTGTTCACCCCACCGAGTGTGAAAAGCCTGACCATCAGCCCGAATGACGTGTATAATGCGTCCTCGACCCTTGATCCGACTATTTTTCAAGGCATTCTCATGCAGCAGAAAATGCTGAAGGACAAACAATACTTGCCGATATACGGTTCATCTGAGCTGCACAGACTTGATATCTATCATCCGACAAATTATTTCAAGATGAATCCAGACGGCTTTACGCCTTTTCTAATCGGCAGGGCAGGTATGTACTCGCTCGTCCATTTTTTGAATTTGGCTGCCAGCGCCGACTCGCTTAAGAACCGGAAGATCGTTATCATTCTGTCTCCGGAATGGTTTTCAAAGAAAGGGCTTAGTGACAGTTACTTCGCCGGCAACTTTTCAGAGGAACAGATGTATCAGTTTATTTTCAGCAACAACATCGATCCGAAACTGAAACAGAAAGCGGCTAGACGGTTCCTGCAGTTTGGATTTATCCGGCAGAACGGCGCCATTGCAAAATTGCTTGAGGGTATCGCCTACCCGAACAAAACATCCGGATTGTCAACGTTTGTCGATTCGCTTCAGGGACATATGAATAGCCAGATGCTGACGCTGTACGACGCGATCAGGATGCATATGGTAAAACCTAATTACTACCCAAGCCAGTATCAGAGTCCTGATCCAAAATTAAAAGGGAAAAACTGGAGCCAGCTGAAGCTCATGGCCAAAAAGGACGTTGAATCCTACACCAATTCCAACCGGTTTCACATAGACAACGCCCTCTATTTGAAAAGCATTAAGAACAAGCTGACGCATTTTAAAAACTACAGTGCCGGCCAGAGTTTCAATAAATCACCGGAATATGGAGATCTGCAGCTCGTTCTCGATCTGCTGAAAGAAAAACACGCCAAGGCGCTGTTCGTTTCCGTTCCCTTTAACGGACTTTGGTATAACTACGCTGGCGTATCAAAGCAGAAACGTGAAGTCTGCTACCGGAACATTGCCCGTGAGATCCGTGGCAACGGATTCCAGCTCGCCGATTTCACGCGTTTTGACACCAAACCTTATTTTCTTGAGGATACGATGCATATTGGTCCGGAAGGCTGGGTCTATATCGATCAGGCTATTAAAGCCTTTTATGATCAAAAAACATGACTTGAGACACCATAACTGGCCGGCTTGAACTGAAATTAAATGTTTATAGCCAAGGTTTTCCTACAGGCCATTGCAAAATACGGTCCCATTTTTTATGAGTGGGATCCTTTTTCTGTACAGACACCATAGCAGCGTCGTATTAAAAAAAATGAAACAGGTAAAATAGATTCGGATGAAAAGAATGCTCTACCGTTAGGAGAATTCGGAATGGTTTATAAAGTCAGTGTGATTGTTCCCGGATATAATGTATCCTCATACATCAGACAATGTTTGGACTCGCTGGTTCGCCAGAGTCTGCAAAATATACAGGTCATCATGATCAACGACGGTTCCACCGACACGGAAACCGGCCGGATTATGGATGAGTATGCCGCGGCTCACAAACATTTTGAAGTCATTCATCAAAAGAACATGGGGCTGGGTGCGGCGAGAAACAGAGGCGTAAGAGCCGCAAGCGGAGAATACATTGCGTTTGTCGACAGCGACGATTATGTTGACGGTCAGGCCTATGAAAAAATGTATGCAATGGCGGAACAGACGCATTCCGATATTGTCTGCGGCGGTGTCAATCGATTTAAGTCAAACGCTAATCGGAAATCGTTTCTTCACCAAATAGCGATTACCGACACACGCAAAAAGACTCACATTACGGAGTGTCCGGAATTGCTTTATGACACGACCGTTTGGAACAAGCTTTATAAGAAATCCTTTTGGGACGGCTGCGGGCTCTCCTTCCCTGAACATATGCTTTACGAAGATATTCCCGTGACCATCCCGGCACACTTTCTGGCCAAATCCGTCGATATAATCGAAGATACCGTTTATTACTGGCGGATCAGAGAGGGAAAAGACCGGTCCATTACGCAAAAAAGGGATGACATTCATAATTTTGAGGATCGGCTCAAAGCTTTGCACAAGCTCGATACATTTTTAGAAGAGCGCAGAATTCCTCAGAAAATAATTGAAACCAATCATTTGAAATATCTGACGGTTGATTTTTACAATTACTTGAATGATTTAAAATTCGTCGACTCTCTGTACATCAGCAAATTTCAAAAGCTTGTATCCCGTGAACTTTCAAAAATCGATCCGGAACTGTTCGGGCGGATTCCCGCAAAAATAGCACTCGCTTACCGGCTGCTGCTGCAAAACAAAATGGAGGACGTTTTGAAAGTCATTCAAGTGGACAGAAAACACGACCTTAATTTCAAACCTTATCGGAGACAGGGACACTGGTATAAGAAATTCACTGTTACCGACTTTACGCAGAAGCATCCGGTTTGTATCGATCGATCATTAAACGCGGTCTCACGCATTCATCGGATCCTTTGGAACAGGAACGGAGAACTCGAGATATCCGGACACGCCTATATTGAAGGCATTGATTCGAAAAAAAAGTCAAGTGTCCGGATGGCCGCCCGTCTCGTCAATATCGGCAATGGCCGGGAGATTGCCCTTCCCGTGCAGTTGTTCAGGAACCGGTCCATTACGAGAAAATGGGGCACGGCTAAGGTTATAAGACTTAATCCGCTTTCAAGAGTCTATAATTATGACTGGTCTTATTTTTCAATCAAGGCAAAGGGCAGCCAGGCACTGAAAATGCTTAATGAAGGCCGCTGGACTGTTTTTCTGGACGTGATGGTCCGGGGCCTGAAGAAAACGGTGCGCCTTGGCGCCCCTCTCAGAGGAAGCAATCTGGCCAATTATCGCCTGATCAACGATACCGCTTTTAACGTAAAATACAATGGCAGCTGGCAGCTCGCTATTGATGTTTACCGGCCAGACGTTGTGATCGACCATGCGGCTGCCCGCGAGGACCGGATAATAATCGGCGCACGGATAAACAGGGCCATTTCAGACTTGTGCCTCTCCTCCTATAATCGGAGAACCGGAAAACAATCAACATTTACACTGAAAAGCACGGATTCAGGAGAGAACCGGCTTCTTCTGACGGTTCCCGGAGATATTCCCGGCAGTACGGATTTTAAAGAGACAGGCTGGAGCATCGGTTACCGCCTTCCCGGTGAATGTATGCCGCGTCCCGCAGACGGGCAACTGGCCAATAAAGTCACCATCGTCCAGATCCGGCAACGTGATATCTGGGTTGAAAATGTGAACGGCCGAGTTTCGATTTTTGCTTCGGCATACCGCCATCCGGTTCTCAGCGATCTGAAATTTACGGACGGCTCGATGATGCTCCGATTGACTTTGCCGCGCCAATGCGTTCCGGAATGGGACACTATTAAAAAGCGGCAGATTTTGTTCGAATCGGCAAATAACGACGCTCCTCCTGTTTCCTTTGACCTGGATTCCATCCGCTCTCCTTACTCGGTGGAAGATGACTCGATTAAGCTGGATTGTTTTGATGAAAACGGGGATTTCAGATGGTATACATCCGGAAAATGGAACGTTTTTATTGTCGAAACCGGTAAAGGCCCTTCTGGCAAACCACGCGTGCGGAAGGTCCCGGTGATCCTGTCCGGACCATTATCCAAAGCGTCCGGTGTATGTTACGCTTATCAGAAGATCCGCTTCCGCTCCTTGAGCGACAGGCACCGTTCCCTCAGCTTTCGGACCGAGATTCACCGCGGCTTTGCGGACCGCACGCCAAGACGCAGAAAAATCATCCAGTGGTATTTGTACCCTTTGATGCGGCTGCTGCCGATCAAGAAAAATACCGTCATTTTCGAAAGCTTCTGGGGGAAGGCCTTCAACGATAATCCAAGGGCCATCTACGAATACATGGAACGAACATACGGCGAAAAATATCATTACATCTGGTTTATGGACAACGAGTATGTGCCGGCGGGCGGCCGTGCGAAAACTGTGCGAAAATACAGCCTGCCCTATTTTTACTATCTCGCGAGAGGAAAATATTTTGTCGCCAATGCGACCTTCCCTGACTTTTACATCAAACGTCACGGTCAGATCGAGATGCAGACGCTGCACGGAACATTCATGAAAACGATGGGCCTTGACGAAACCGTCACGTTCAATACGAAAGACAAACAGGACCGCCTGCTGAGACGGACCGGCCGCTGGGATTATCTGATCTCACCCAGTCCATATATGACATCAGTTTCAAAAAAGGCCTATTTGTTCAATCGCCGGATCATCGAGTGCGGATTTCCGAGAAACGATTCACTCTACCAGAGAAACAACAGTGACGCCATTAAAAAGAAGCTGCATTTGCCATTGGATAAAAAGATCGTGATGTATGCCCCTACTTTCCGGAACACCAAAACATTCGATCTGCATCTTGATCTTGCAAAGCTTCAGAAACGGCTCGCCCCGGACTATATTTTTTTACTGCGCCTGCACTACTTTGTGGCCGGCCGTATCGATACCGAGCCATATCACGGGTTTGTTTTTGATGTGTCCTCCTATCCGGAAATACAGGATCTTTACATGATTTCGGATCTGATGATTACCGATTACTCTTCCGTCATGTTTGACTACGCGCATCTAAAACGGCCGATGCTGTTCTTTGCCTATGATCTGGATGAGTACCGAAATAAAATGCGCGGAATCTATCTGGATTACGAAGAAACGGTCCCCGGCCCGATTGTGTCCACAACGGAAGACGTGATCAATGAGATTCTTGAGCTGCCCGGTTCGACACAATACCGGCAAAAATACGACGCGTTTCATGCCAAATTCTGCACTTTTGGACGGGGGGATTCTGCGGGACGGGCAGTCGAGTGCTTGCTTAATCCCGATGTTGAATTACAGCCTGGCGAACACTACTATAGAAATCTTTGGAAACGCAAGATGCATCAATTATACCCGGTTGTATTCCGGCGCGCCGGCAAACTGCCGCGAAAAAAGACGGTGTTTTTCGAAAGCTTTTTCGGGCAGCAATTTTCGGACAACCCAAGAGCGATTTATGAATACATGAAAGAAAACCTTCCGGACTATCGTCTCGTCTGGAACGTGAAAAAAGGCTATGAAGAGGTATTCAGAAAAGAAAAAGTGCCGTACGTCATCAAATATTCTTACAAGGGGCTCTGGCAGTGGGCCCGGGCAAAATACTGGGTAACGAACAGCCGGTGGCCGCTCTGGCTGCCGAAGCCAAAGAATACGGTTTATGTGCAGACCTGGCACGGCACGCCTCTTAAAACCCTCGGAGCGGACATGGAACTCATGACGATGCCGGGAATGACCCTTGAGAGATATCGCAAAGAGTTTACCGAGGAGACAAGAAAATGGGACTACTGCGTCGCACCAAACGACTATTCATCAAAAATATTCCAAAGAGCCTTTGAGCTGCAGGGAAAGATGATCCATTCGGGTTATCCGAGAAACGACCTGCTCTATCAGAAAAACAGCGCCTCGGAGATTATGAAAATCAAGAAAAAACTAGGCATCCCCCCGGATAAAAAAGTGATTTTGTACGCGCCGACCTGGCGCGACAACGAGTACGCCAAAATCGATCACTACACATTTGATGTGAAAATGGACCTCGCTTTGATGAAGGAGAAATTCGGCGAAAGCGCCGTCCTGCTCATGCGCATGCACTACCTGATTGCTGAAAAAATGGACCTGGGCGGGCATGAAGGCTTCGCTAAAGATGTTTCCGGCTATGAAGATATCCGCGAACTATTGCTGATAGCCGACTGCCTGATCACCGACTATTCATCGGTTTTCTTTGATTACGCAAACTTAAAACGCCCGATTGTCTTTTTCGCATATGACCTGGATGACTACGCTAATGAGATCCGCGGTTTCTATTTCAACTTCGAGAAAGAAGCGCCCGGACCGATCGTCAAGGACATGGAGCATCTGCTGCCTGCAGTATATGACGCCCTGAACAATCCGTCTCCCGATCCTTATCCTGACTTCTATAACAAATTCTGCGGATGGGAAGACGGGCATTCGTCTGAAAGAGTGGTCAGGACATTTTTGAAGAAAAACCTAGAATAGACGTTTCAGCGGATCATCTGCGAAAAAACTTTTCTTTTCAAAATTAGTTATCCTGTCCCATTTTTTTCTTGAGCAGCAACTGATTTTTTCTGTGAAAGTCTTTCATGATTGACGGGAATTTATAGCCGTCAATCAGATGATCAATGGCGCTCTGATCGTTTTCTTTAATCAGTTTTCGCATGGAATACAGGTAAGTCAATGAGTCGGATTGTCTTTTTTTCATTTCTTTTTTGTCTGTCGCACAATTCCCGTGGCCCGGTATCAAAAGTAATAAAAAATACAGAAGATATTTCAAGAGACGGCGGATGGAAAAACTGCACAAAATGATTAGTCCGTAAAAATTAACAGTCAACTCAATCAAGTGTTAAAAAAAATCCCAACAGAGTTTTTCTCTCAAGGGATTCTTTTTATAAATTTTTTCTACTGCGAACCAAACATCTTCTAGTAAATAGAAAACAAAATTCAACCGTTTACTGATCAGGCATTCAGGATTCATCGACCGGCAATTCATATTTCACTTCCCGATTCCCAGGTAACGACAATTGCTGAACCATAACTTGCCGGTCACTTACCCTGACGATGCTGTACGTACTGTCGTCCATGAATTTATGAAGCCGCGGATTGGAACAATCGATTCCGTAAGAAGCTGAGCTTATGACCGAATTCAAAATACCTGAAGTTTCATAAGTCGCATTAAAATGAATATGTCCGCTCAGAATCGCGAGCACATCTTTTCCTGTCATTGCATCAAGCAGTTCATTCGTATTTTGAAGAATGCTGTAAGCCATAAAATCTAAAGGCGCAGAAAATAATGGGTGATGAATAACGATCAGCGTGCCTTGCGGCTGCGGTATCTCCAGTTCATTTTTCAGCCAGTCCAGCTGTGCTGAAGAGACGACACCCTCTTCGTGTTCGCCATTTTTACTATCGAGAACGATCAGTCTCAAACCACTGACGTTTGCCGTATAGTAATATTCGCCATTTTTGTCCTCTTCGTTTTTGTACCCTTTCCAGAACGCCTCTCTGTTATCATGATTGCCGAGGCAAACAAAAAAGGGAACGCCGAGTTCCTGTTCTTTCTTGTTAATGATTCTCCTTAAGTTTCGATAGTCCTCCTCGTCCCCTTCATGAATCAGATCGCCGCTGATGATAAAAAAATCCGGGTGCAGGTCCTGTTTCTTGATATCTTCGAAAAGGGCCATAAATTTAGCTGATCTGTCGATGCCCATTCCGTAAATATTTTTATTTGAAGACGGATTCATATGAATGTCAGATAGATGGATGAATGTGGTTGTCTTTTCCATGGTTTTCTTCCCTATTTTATAATTTTGGCAAAAAAATTTTTTAATCATGTTTTTAACGAGACAGCAGACTCTCTGAAACGTTGTTATTCATCGGGATAGCCAATTGTCCGGGTTGTCGTTCTATCGAATAAATACATTTTTTTCTGGTCGATGGAAAAGAAAATTTCCTCTCCCTCTTTCCAATCACGGTGATCACTGATCGCTGTGATTTCTGCGCCTTCAAAAGTAAAAATGACGCCCAATTGGTTCCCGTATTCCTCAATACGGCTGACGGTGCCATTCAAACTGTTCTCTTTCTCCGTTCTTGATATTTGTACATGCTCGGGACGTATTCCTAAAATCAAATCAGGCTGCTTTGCTTGATGAATCAGCCTGACCCATCCCTCTGCCGCCGGGATCGATGCCTCCTTAAAAATCAAGAATCCGTCTTTAAACTGCACGCCCAGAATGTTCGTTGAAGGCGTTCCGATAAACTTGGCTACAAATACGTTTGAAGGGCGATTGTACGTATTGTACGGAGTATCCAGCATTTGCAGTGTGCCTTTATCCATCAAAGCGATCCGGTCCCCCAGAGTCATGGCTTCTATCTGATCATGAGTCACATAAATGAAAGTCTGATGATAAAGCTGGTGAATTTTCAATAATTCTTTTCGGGCGCCGATTCTCATTTGCGCGTCCAGATTGGAGAGCGGTTCATCCAATAAGAAAATGTCACTTTGCTTCGCGATGGAACGCGCGAGAGCGACACGCTGCCTCTGGCCGCCGGATAAATCCCTTGGATAGCGCTGCTCCAGTCCATCCAGGTGTAAAATGGAAATGACCTTCTTCAGTCTGCGCTGGATTTCCTCATGGTTGATTTTATTGACTCTCAGTCCGTAGGAAATATTCTTTGCGACAGTCATATGAGGATAAAGCGCGTAGTCCTGAAAAACCATGGAAACATTACGTTTCCCCGCGGCAATGTCATTCATTCTCTTGTTGTCTACATACAAGTTGCCGGAACTAATCGTTTCCAGACCGGCGATCATGCGCAGCGTGGTCGATTTGCCGCAACCCGACGGCCCGAGCAGTACTAGTCGTTCGCCTTTCCTTACCGACAGATTCAAATCTTTAATGACCGGGCTGTTCCCGTAGTTTTTACATATATTGTTCAGCCTGATGTACGGTTGTTCCATCGAATCTGATCCCCTTGTCATTTAATGCCGGATTGGCTGAATGTATTGAGAATGTACTTTTGAAAGAACAGATACAAAATAAGCGGAATAATCATCGTAACCATCGATATCGCCATTGCCAGAGGAAAACTGGTTCCCCCTTCTGAGCTGATAAACATTTGGAGCACGAGCGGAAGCGTGAAATTGATTCTGTCCTTCAGGATCAGCGTCGGCCAAACATACTCATTCCACGAATTGATAAAGAACATAATCCCGCTTGAAACAATAGCAGGTTTAGTCAGGGGAAAGACAATATCCCTGAGTATGCCCAGCGTACCGACGTTATCCAACTTTGAAACTTCAATGAGCGATTTCGGAATGGTCTTCATCGTTTGCGTGATTATGAATATGCCTGTGGCATCACAGAGTTGGGGCAAGATCACACCATAAATATTATTCAATAAACCAATCTTTGAGATGATCAGATAGTTCGGAATCATCATAACGGTAAAGGGAACAAATATCGTTGCCACAAACAGGAAGTAGAGCAGTTTTTCCCCCCTGAACTTAAAAAAGGTAAAAGCGTATGCCGCAAAATAACTGGTTGCCAGTTTAAAAAGCGTGACGATCGTAGCAGTAATAAAGGTGTTCAAGATAATTTGGAACAAAGGAAGAGTGGTAAAAATCGTCACGTAATTACTGAAAGTCGGATTCCCCGGAATCAGACTCAGCATATTGTTATAAGATTCACTCAGACTCTTGAACGAGTTTGAAATGGCGAATAACAATGGAAACAGCATCATTATCGAGAAGAGAAGCAGAAGGATGTGCCAAAAAAGACGGCCATTAATGAATTTATTTACTGGCATAGTACACCCTCTTCTCCACAAATTTAAATTCCAGAAATAACAAGAGAACGAACAATAATAGCGTCATCGTTGACAGAGCGGCCGACTGGCCCGTTTTGTAAAGCACAAACGCGTCCTGATAAGAGTGGTAAATCAAATTTGAACTGGCGTAATTCGGACCGCCCTGAGTGATGACACTGACCGGTGTAAACACATATTGCAGCCCCTGGACAATCGTCATAATAAAAACATAGATACCTGTCGCGCTGCTCATCGGCAAGACAATCTGAAAAAAGATTTTGTGAAGCGGGATATTATCCAGCCTGGCAGCTTCAATCACACCGCGCGGAACATTAGAAACACCGGCTAATAGTACAATGAAATTGTATCCGAATACTTTCCATGAAGTGATCAGACTCAGGACGACAATTACTAATCCATTTGTGTTGCTCCAAAACGGCAGAGAGATACCCAGCATTTTGAAGAGAACAGCAACCGGTCCCGATACAGGATTTAAGATCCAGACATACAGCATCGAGCCGACAACAAGCGAAATGATGCTGGGCAGGAAGATAACTTTTTTATAGAAATTTTTTCCTTTCGTGATGACATACTCAAGAATAAAAGAGAGCACGTAAGGAAGAAAACAGTTCAGCATCAGCAAGATCACAATGTAGGCAAAGGTGTTGATCAGGATTTTATAAGTGTTCGGATCCTGAAAGAGCGCCACGTAGTTTCCAAACCCGACAAACTCTTTATCCGGAGAAATTAAATTCCAATTTAAGAAACTGAGATAGATGGTGTAAATTCCGGGCCATATAAGGAATAGAGAAAAAATCACCAGTGAAGGCACGATAAACAGATAGGCGATGATCTGATTTTTATGAATCAATAATGCTTTTCCCAAAAAGTCACCTTCTTACCAGAATAATCATAGATGAAGTGCACAGCTTTTTATTAAACAAAACCTGTGCACGACCATAGATCACTGATTTAGTTTTTCATCTATTTCTGTAACTGGTTGATTTGCTGCTGAGCATCTTTCAGTGCACTGGCAACAGACGCCTGACCGCCCAGAATTTTATCCCGTGTGTCGATCATCGTCTGTTCCGCCTGCAAACCTGAATTTCCAGGGAACGAAGTCCACGGAACCGCCTTTCCCATTTGAACGAGTGCGGAATTGATCATCGGATTTTTGGCCACAAAATCTTTTAACCCGTCTTTTGCAGTCGCAACATCTTTGCGAGGCGGAACATAGCCTGTAGCTTCCGTCCATGTTGCCATAGATTTGACACCGTAAAGAAACTTTTCAAATTCCCATGCGGCTTTCTGCTGCGCTTCGGTCTGGGCCGTGATCGCAAGGAACGATCCTCCTGCCGGAACTTTCGGCTGCTTTCCTACAAACGGTGGAGACGGAATCGATGAAACATTGAATTTCGCGCCTTTTTCAATATTGCTCATCTGAGCTACCGTTGTATACAGCATGCCGACGTTACCATTAATAAAGGCGGTGACTCCCTGGTCCCACGGAACATGCAAGGCCGATTTATCTTTCAGGACCATATCGGCGTATAACTGATAGGCCTGTACGCCTTCTGGAGAATCGAAAGCGGCCTTCCCATGATCAATGATTTTCGCGCCATTGCTCAGCATCAATGCCTGCTGAGCCCAAGTGTCCCCGGGTTCCTGCATATAAAAACCGTATTTTTGTGTTTTGTCTTTTATTGTTTTGGCGAACTGCTGAACGTCCTGCCAGGTTTTCGGTCCGTCCTGGCTTAACCCGGCTTGCTTCAAAATATCTTTATTTAAATATAAAATGGGTGTGCTCAGTGAATAGGGAATGCCGGCCTGTTTCCCTTTACTTGTTTTCGCAAGATCCAGCACATTGGGCAAAAAGTTGTCTTTCAAGAAACTTTTGCTCGTAGGGTCATACTTTTGGATCGCTTCATTCGGATCGAGATAACTGAAATTATTTGAGAAGTAATCCAGATAGGCCCAACCTATCTGAACGAGCGCCGGCGTTTTTCCCGCCGCTTTTTCAGCCTGCAGATTCTGCATCAATCCTTTATACATATCAGGATTAAACTTAGCAACAACTTTTACATCCTTGCTTTGAGCATTGAATTCTTTCACCAGCTCGTCCACGGCCTGTCCGCCCTGTGTCTGAGCATTGACGTGCCAATATTCGATGACGGTTTTCTGACCGCTTGAAGCGGTGTTCGCACCTGATCCATTACTTGAAGCACAGCCTGAAAGAGCGAAAATCAGAGCGCCGATAATCAGCAAACAGAGCAAACCAGACATTTTTGATTTTGCTTTCATCATTAACTCTCCTTATTTTTTTATGAATGCCATTCAAGCAAAAATGGTGACCTTTGCCTTTGCTGCCAAATTGAATGATTGTAAAGAGATTGATCAGAATGCACGGCCAAAAATGATTTGCGGAACACTACTCCGCTCAATTTCCTCCCTTTATATGTATTCAATCAGGTGATCGGGCCGAATAACGGTCAGGCTGTCCCGGGTGTAGCAGATAATGCCGCGTGCGCGCCATTCATTAAATATCTCGGAAATGGACTGCCTGCTGCACCCGACAATATTCGATAGCTCTTCATGGGTCAGCAGGTGCCGCGCTGACCATCGGCCTTCCGGATCCTCCCTGCACAGCTGATTAATCAGCCAGGCAAGCCTTGCAGAAACGGATTTAGAAACGAGCTGTTCCACCATGTGTTCCTGCTGCATCAGCCGGCTTGTCAAGGTCCGCAGGACTTCCCCGCCTATTACCGGATCGGACTGAATGCTTTCCTGAATAATCAACGAAGAAAGAGTCCAGATCCTGCTGTTGCGTAAACATTGAGCAAAGCAAGGATGATTTTCTCCGAGAACAATTTCAGCCATGCCGAAATATTCACCGGTTTTCCTGATGAAGAATGTCACATCCTGACCTGTGCTGGTCAGCTGACAAATTTTCAGCAAACCATCCTCAATGAGATAAGCAACTGTGGCAGAATCTCCCTTGCTGAAAACCATCGCGTTCTTTTTAAACTCATGCAGCGTCCCAAAGTCCTTAAATAATCCAAGTAATGCGCTCTTCTCGTTAACCATGGTGGAAATGCCTCCCGGTTTTATGGATTCTGAGTTAAGAAAAACAGCACCAGATTCGAAAGATCTTCTTTTCAGAGAGAGGCAAACTTGGATTTTGGAGATCCCGATCCCAATGAAAAGTATAGCGCCCGGTTTTTCTCAACTCTGTCGTTTACACGACAATTTACAGAATATTTATGTTTCTATTACATTAAGACAACCATTTTTACACCAACCAACAAACTATTGACTTGATCCGTGTTCAAGAGATGGCCGCGACTTTCCCTTTCCTGATATAGTCGAGCTGGGTTCATCCCACTAACTATTTTAAAGTTGCTGGTTATACGGTAAATTAACGGGATATCAATTTTTTGTAAATGGAAAAAACTGTCCGCTAATCCCTAAGATTTTACCCCTGGCCGTAAAGTGACCGAAGAAATAAAGTCCTGTTACAAGTCTTTGAATGATTCCGCTCACCGGCTAATATCCGATCTTTCTATCTATAAAGTGAATGCCGCAGCCGTTCCTCTCTCCGACACTTATTTTGACTCTCCTGCTCCAATCCTTCTCTACAAGAGCCCTCTTCATTTTCATGACCTCACATCAAAATTCAAAGGAGTGTTTATCTATGAAAGCAATTGATTGTGCCACAAAACTTAATGAAAGCATGGTTGAGAATTTGAAACGGGCCGGAGTCAAAGCTGCGGGCCGCTATCTTGGCGACGCCGGTTCATGGAAAGCCATGAGTCCTGCCGAAGCGAATATCATTCTCAAGGCCGGGCTTTCCATTTTCAGCATATGGGAAACCAACCCGACAAACCCGGCTTATTTTTCTGCACAGCAGGGGCAGAATGACGCCGCGGCGGCAAGCCGTTATGCGCGGTCAGTCGGCCAGCCGCAGGGGACTCCGATTTATTTCACCGTCGATTACGATGCCGGTACAGGTGATCTGGGACCCATTACTGCTTACTTTCGTGCCATCAAAGCCGCACAGACCGGATATGCTGTCGGTGCCTATGGATCTTTCCGGATTATCGAGGAACTCGGACGGTCAGGCATGGCGGACTGTTTCTATCAGACTTATGCGTGGTCAGCCGGTAAACTATCAGCGTACGCCCACCTATACCAATTTCAGAATGACCGGACCATCGCCGGTATTCGCGTTGATCTCGACAGCATAATCAAGACCGGAGGAACTTGGGGAAAAACCGGAACGCAGCCAGCAGTTGGCGGCAATGCTGCTCCGAACCGGCCAATTCCCCAAAAACCCGCTGACTATACCATCAAATCAGGGGATACATTGAGTGAAATCGGCGTCCGTTTCGGTCTGGATTATCACCAGATCAAAAAGTGGAACGGACTGACTTCTGATACGATCTACCCGGGACAGAAACTAAAGCTGTACCAGCCTTCCGGTTTAGCAAACGCAAACCCCATCCCCTATCCGGGCCGGCTGATCCGGCGAGGCAGTACGGGCAAAAATGTCGCCCTCATACAAAAAGCCGTCGGAGCGCTGGCAGACGGAATCTTCGGACCAAAAACGGAAGCAGCGGTTAAAACCTATCAGTTCAGCCATGGCCTGGTATCCGACGGCATCGTCGGACCAAAGACATGGAGCGCCCTGTTTTAATTCAGAAAAGATGGATCAATCGATTATGGTTTGAATGCTCGAATTTTTTCGCAATAGCATTTTATTAGTAAAAGAAGGAGTTTAGAAAGGCAGACGATCAAATCCTGCCCTGCCGGCTGACAATGGCTCATGGATTGATCAGGAATCTTGAAACTCCCGGAACGGCGCACATCTGCCGGTTCCGGGAGTTTCATGTGCCTCCGGAAAGCTGTCCGGAAAGCTGTCAGGAAATCGGAGCGTAATGCCCGTGATTAAGGAATGTTGCTCCGGCAACGAGCATAAGTTCTAAAATGCCAAAAACAAGGCATGGCGATGACAATACCGAGGAGGATGATGAATTGGAGAGCTCTTCAGTTGAAAGAAAAGCGCACTATTTTTTAATGAAAAGTGAAAATATCCGACACGTGTCTTATGATGACGTTGTGGATAGCAGCTGGTTTAAAAGTGACCTCGTGCCGCCAAGAATTGTGATCCTGCTCCCGGCCCACAATGAAGAAAACTCAATAGCCCATTGTCTTGAAGGAATTGCCGATCAGGAACTGCCTGAAGGCATTCAGTCCATTGATATCCTGCTCGGCCTCGATAATTGCACGGATCAGACTGAGGAACGGGCCGTTAAGGCGGCGGCGGAACTGAACCTGAACTTAATTGTTTACAAAACTGTCGCTAACAAAAAGAAAAAAGTCGGATGTCTCACTCAGCTTTATTCCCTGCTGCACGGCAATTCACTGAGAATCGACGGTAAGGAAGTGAGCAGGCGCCACTGGCGATATGTAAGCTCGATTGAGGCAATTATGTCTGTTGATGCCGATACACGTATGGACAAAAGGTGCATGATCGAATTGTGGGAGGGATTGAAATCGGAAAGCAATATCGGGGGCGTCATGGCGAAATACACGATGCTGTATCCAAAAAGTAAGCGAAAGATCTCGGTTAACGACCCCCATTATCAGGAAAAAATAGACAGTGGAGAGTACGGGGGTTTCATGGCCCGGTGGTGGATTGCCCGCCAGAAAATCGACATGGCTTCATGGACACTGCAGCTTTTCACGAAAGGGAAAGGCCGGACCTATGTGCTTGGCGGCCAGACATCTATGTTCAATCCGGATGCACTGGAAGCCGTGCGCAAAGAACAAGGCACCGTTTCCTTTCTGCGCGACGATACCCAGGTCGAAGATATGGCCCTGACGTGGATGATCGAGCGGTGCGGCTATAAAGCACTGGTCTCTCCGACCGCGCGCTGCTATGTAGACGGTATGAGAAATTATAAGTCTTATGTTGCACAAAGAGACAAATGGAAAGGAGGGCTTATCGAACTGCTCATGAACCAGGATCGCCTGAAAACACGGCATACCGCGCGTCTATGGCGCGAACAGATTAAAATGGGACTGGATCTTCTGACTCGGGTGCTTTTTGTCGTGATGGTTATCATGGCTGTCTATACACATCAATATCAATGGGCATGGATCTGGGCCATTCCTCCCCTTGTCGCTTCTGTTCTGAATACGGTACTGGCCCTGAAAACTTACCGGATCAGATTCATCGATGTCATCGGCTCGGCACTGCTGATCAGTCCGGAAATTTATTTATGGGTAAATCTTTTCATCTGGATCAGAGCCTGGATGAGACATTTCAGCGTCAAAGAGTTCGACGGCTGGGGCAATCAGTATCGCGCTGAAAAAGGGCTGACTCATTCCAAGCTTTCCTATGCGATCATGTTCATGATTTGCTTTATAGCTGGCGTGGTCTTCCTTGGCTATAAAATGCATACGTATTTCACGAGCCATTCGTTCGTCACCATGATCCATCCTTATTTTGTAGCCGGATTTGCCTTGCTCTCCGTATTGACCGTGTTTCAAACACTGGCTATGCTGCTCCAGCTTTGGCAGCTGAGAACGCCTTATAAAGCCTGACGCCCATCTTTTTATCAGGGCCGAATGAAAATGCTATTATTCTATTCCATCGTTAATTGGAAAGCCGGGCGATTGACCGGCTTTTTTTCTGTATTCTGTCAATCTTTAAACCGGAAGGTATTGCCTGCGCGACTTTAGACGGATATAATTACCATGAACTGCAAAACTATTTTTCAGAAACGACCTCTCATCTCCACACTATTGAGACGAATATTTACAACGTAACTGTCAGGTAGGTCTATTTTCCCGGTTTACAAAGACCGGTTCTGAAACTGAAAGACCGCATGAAGTACTTTTAATTGAGAGGCAGACTTGCTTTTCTGTTACCGGAAGAAACGCATTTTCCTCGGGCGAATTTGGATTTTATCTAATTATAAAAATACTCTCTCAAGAATGAGGCAAAGGAGCAGAACATGGCACACAGAATTTCAGACCAAGAATCCCGCACTATATATAGGAAGACAAAAAAACGCCATCGCGGCCTGCGTATTACGTTACTGGTGCTGGCTTTTCTGCTGGTTGCAGCGACCGCTTTCGGCGCTTATGAATATTACAAACTGAATCCGCAGCATCATTTCAGCAATCTGAAATCAATAGGCGGATCGTCAAACGTCAAGCTGAAAGCCGGAGTCTTCAATATGTTGCTGATCGGTACCGATGCCCGGAAAGGGGATCCCGCCGGTCACACGGACTCGATGGTGCTGATTCATGCCGATTTAAACAATCATACCTACGACATGCTTAGCATTCCGCGCGACACGCGCGTTTACATGCAGGGTTACGGCTACACCAAGCTGACAAGCGTTCAATTCGTTTCGCAGGTCAAGAACGGAACGCAGCAAGGCATTGTTGACGCTGTGAAAGCCGTGTCCAACCTGACAGGCGTTCCGATTAACTACTACGCGGAAACAAACTTCTGGGGTCTTCAGTACATGGTCGATGCGATCGGCGGAATCAATATGACGCTTCCGTTTAACGTGACTCTGACTCATCCATGGTATGCCGAAGATCAGGGAATGAGCTTTACGGCTGGCACCCATGCTTTGAACGGAAAAATGGTGACGGAAATTGTTCATGAACGTTATTCTCTGCCGGGAACTGATTACGGCCGTCAGCAGCTTCAGGAAGCTGCATTAATCGGAATTGCCCAGAAGGTGATGCAGCCGGCAAATATCACAAAGCTTCCCGCGCTTGCCGGTTCACTTTCCAAGTTTCTCGTCGCTACCAATATGAGTCAGGAGGATATGATCAGTTTCGGCCTGAGCGCCAAAAGTAATTTCCATCCGCAACAGCAGATTCATTACCGCCAGGTCAAAGGCACAGATGCGGTCATGTATGACGACGTTCTTCAGGCCAACAATGACCAAGTTATCCTTGATCCAGTCGAATTAAAAAATGTCGTCAAGACTTATTTTGCAAATTAAAACGCAAATGACTAAATAAACAAGAAGTAAAGGACGCACCCGATAATTTTACCGGGTGCGGCTTTTTTAATCAGGCTATTTTCCGATAACGGATTTAGTTTTGCAAAAAGCTCAGAACAGCTTCCCATAATTGCTTTAACCACAGTTACCGCTTGATCTGTAACTTCTCCTGCAGGATTTACTCTGCTCGGATACCCGCGTCTTTTGCAAAATAACATTATATGATTCCATCTCGCTCTCCTAAATCGGCAAAATGCCGTCCTGAATTTTTGACAACGAATCAACAACTGAGGATTATCGTCCTGCTCCAGCGAAAATGAGCAGTCTGTGCCCTCAAAAGTCCGAAATAGGTTCTGATTATTCGCACTTATCGATTTCAGGTCGTTTACTGTTGATTCTTTGTGCGTTACTGATGATTTTCTTTCACTTACTGATGATTTTCAATCAATTACTGTTGATTCTCTGCATTTTACTGTCGACTGTTCGGCCGTGTACTTCTGTGAACACACAGAAACGAGCTTTTTGAGTTCATTTTTTTTCATAGTTTGGTGAAAAAATAAGTTCCGATTGTCGAGAGGATGGTTAAACGAGTCCAATAGGCGCCGAATGAACAAAAATCCGCCCCATTTTTCTCCGGTTGCTAATAAGAAATTGAGCATGAGCCGGTGGTTCAATCGGTTACCACCAACGCTCAAAAATCCCATTCGCGATGAATGGGATCTGTTGGCTGTTTAATGACCTTTGACTATTTCGTGTAGGAACATATGGATCGCTTCTCTAAAGGATACCTTTTTCGGTGATTAATGTGCAAGATTTGATCGTTTTAAAAATCATTTAAAGTCCTTCAGCATCTCTAGAATTTTGTCGGTGCCGCTCCGACGGCTGTTTCCAGATGACTGGCCTCACGTCCTGATGAATAGAAAAAGCTCTTGAGTTTAAACCGATAGTAAATGAGCGGGATCACACCGACGAACAGTGCTCCAAGACCAATAAGATCTGTCTGCCAGCCCAATTGCGGAATATCATAAATGGCAATGGCCCACAGAAACAGTGAAGAAAGGACAGGCCAAAGTCCGCGCATGACAAGTGTCTTGAAATCGTGGGTTAGTTCGTGCCGGTAATACCATGCACAGGCAAACCCGGTCAGGCCATAGTAGAATGCGATCTGCAAACCAATAGCTGTAATCGCGTCGGTCATTACCGCATTGACACCGGAACTGAAACTGGAAACGACAAAAAGCAGCAGGGATACGATACCCATGACAATTCCGGCGAGCCAGGGCGTATGAAAGCGCGGATGGAGATGCCCGAGCTTGATACCAAGTACATTGTCGCGTCCCATCGAAAATAAGGTGCGGCTCGCTTGCAGCAGCGAGGTTTCGAGTGTTGCAACGGTGCTGATCATCACCGCCAGTATGGCAATATTACCCCACGGCCGTGGGAAGATCATATTCCCGATTGTCGGCAGCAGATTGGTCCCGGCACTCGCGATCTGTTTTGAAGTCAGTCCCATCTGGAAAACAATTTGCAGCAATTCAAACAGGACAAAGATACCGATCATGCCGAATACACCGCCGTACCCCGGGGTTTTATTTCTGTCCTGCGTTTCCTCTGTAAGATTTGCCGTGACGTCCCAGCCCCAATAATAGAAAATCGCAACAAGCGAGCCGGACATGAATGTATTGAGATTGAATCCGCTCGGTGAAAACCATGACCATGAAAAAGGATTAACGGGATACAGGCCAAATTTGATGAAGGCACCGATGGCAATCACAATCAGAATTACTACTTCGATAATCGTCATAAATTTCTGGAATTTTGTTGTAATCTGAATGCCAATCATAATTAAAATGTTCATTGAGAGAAACCACAAAGCCCCGGCAATGGTAACGGCAACCACATTGTTGCTTAGCGAAGGGGCGATCAGATCGAGCGTTGCCGTCCCGACCGGAAGCGAGCCCGCAACCATAAACAAACAGGTCGCAACGATCAGCGCCCAGCCGCTCATAAAACCGAGTGCCGGATGAATCGCCCGCCCCACCCATGCATAACTCGCGCCGGCGTCCGACCGCCAGCGATTCAGGTACATGAAGGCAAAGGCGATACCGAACATAACGACTGCCGCATACAGGATCGAACCGGGCCCCATCACCCCAACCGCGGCGACCAGGGTTGCCGTACTTGCCGAAATCGTGTATGCCGGAGCGGTACCCGCGATGCCCATAATGATGGAATCAAACTTCGTCAATTCGTTTTTCTTTAGTTCGTGAGTTTCAGACATTTAACATATCCCCTCATTTTTATTATTTTGATTATTTTGATAAAATATTTTGTAAGGATGGGCAGGTAAACCTGCCGCACTAACCTTAACTCCGGATCAGAATACAACCGAAGCTTGGGTTTCTTTACTTCACCGTATCCAGCCCGTTTTCGATAATATCAAGACCTTTTTCCAATTGTTCATCCGTAATGGTCAGTGGTGCCAGAAACCGGATGCAGTTGCCTTTAAGACCGGCATTCAATAAAAGGAGGCCGTGTTCGTTAGCATATTTAACGACAGCGCCCGTTCGTTTTTTATCCGGTATTCTGGATAATTTATCCTCTACAAGCTCGATGGCAGCCATCGCGCCCAGTCTTCTCACATCTCCGACAAAGCTGTACGTTTCTTTCCAGACAAGTCCCCGTTTCTCGATCCGGGCTCCAATGATCTCGGCGCGTTCGTTCAGTCTTTCTTCCTTGATGATGTCGATCACGGCTAATGCGGCGGCACAGGCAAGCGGACTGCCGCAATATGTTCCGCCAAGAGAACCGGGCAGGCTGCACGCATCCATGATTTCTGCCTTTCCAATGACGCCGCTCAGCGGCATGCCGGCGGCAAGCGATTTGGAAACCGTCATCAGATCGGGCACGATACCAAAGTTTTCAATTGCGAACGTCTTCCCCGTTCTGGCAAATCCCGCCTGAATCTCGTCAGCTACAAAAACAATTCCGTATTTCGTACAGAAATCGCGTACGTAATTCACAAAACGTTTGGAAGGAATGACAAAACCGCCTTCGCCCTGAACAGGCTCCATCACGACACACGCCACCGATTCAGCAGCCACCGTATCATGAAAGAAGTCTTCAAAACGGGCGATGACCTGCTCATCGTACGCCTCGTCCGTCATGCCTTCAGGTTTACGATAGTAATAGGGGTACGGCGCCTTATAAGTTTCAGAGGCGAACGGGCCGAAACCGAACTTATAAGGCTTCACCTTTGCCGTCATGCCCATGGTCAGATTTGTCCGGCCATGGAAGGCGCGCTCAAACGTCACGACTGCCTGGCGTCCGGTATAGCTTCGGGCAATTTTCACGGCATTTTCAACGGCTTCCGCACCGGAATTCAGAAGGATGGCTTTTTTCTCAAAGCTGCCAGGCGCGATTTCGCACAGTTTTTCACACAATGCGATATAAGAAGGATACATGATCACATTAAAACCCGGGTGAATATAAGTATCCAATTGCTTTTTTACGGCTTCCACAACTTTCGGGTGGCAGTGCCCGACATTCTGCACACCGATTGCTCCGGCGAAGTCGATATACTGACGGCCGTCGATATCCGTGACAATAGCGCCCTTTGCCTTCGCTGCAATATGGCGGTTTCCGTTGCCTACCCCCTTTGCCACAAAACGGTCACGCTTATCCTGCCATTCTTTTGTCGTCGTTTCCTCCAGAACATTTTTGCTCATCGTTTAACGATCATCCTTTTCCGAGTTTTAGACGGTCAGCTTAATCGCTGATCGCACAAGGCACATTATTGTTTCAATTCTGAAAATATCATTTAAAAAGTTACCTTAATCTGAAAACCAGCCAATGGGTTCCACATTAAGGTTAAAATTAATCTGCTTTGTCTCTAAAAATTCGTCCAGGCCATAAGTCCCTAAACTCGAACCGATGCCGCTTTGCTTGTAGCCGTGCCACGGCGCTTCGTTATACGTTCCATGATAAGTATTAACCCAAGTGATACCGGCGCGTACTTTTTTAATCACGCGCATCGCCTTGGCCGCATCCCGGGTAAAGACCCCGCCGGCCAGCCCGTATTTCGTATCGTTCGCCAGTTTTACGGCTTCCGCTTCATCTTTGAATGTTTGAAAAACGGCGACCGGGCCGAAGATTTCTTCCTGAACGATGCGCATGTCAGGCTTCGTTTGGATAAAAGCGGTCGGAGCGACAAAAAATCCTTTGCCATAATCGCGGTCCGTCAGGCGATAACCGCCGCAGGCAATTTCAGCGCCCTCCGCTTTGCCGATCTCGATATATCGGAGCACTTTGTCCAGTTGTTCCTGGCTGACAAGCGGGCCCATTTCCGTTTGCGGATCATCGCCAGGTCCCACTTTAATTTTATTGGCCCGTTCCACAAAGCGGGCGATGAACGCGTCTTTAATGCTTTTCTCTACCAGGATACGTGATCCGGCCGAACAAATCTGCCCGGCACCGGCATAGATGCCAAACAAGGCAAAGTCCACGGCGTTTTCAAGATCTGTGTCGGCGAAGATAATGTTGGGTGATTTCCCGCCCAGTTCAAGCGATATTTTTTTCATGTTGCCGCTCGCGGCTTTCATGATATGACGGCCCGTATCCGTTCCGCCGGTGAAAGAAATCATGTCCACATCATCACTGACGGCAATTTCGTTTCCAACCGTTTCACCCGCGCCCATCACCATATTGGCCACACCCCTGGGCAGACCTATTTCCTCAAAAATCTCAAACAGCTTTGTCGGGGTAACCGGTGTCAGTTCCGATGGCTTGTAAACGATTGTGTTCCCGGCAGCGAGTGCCGGAGCAATCTTCCAGACACTCATCAGCAGCGGATAATTCCAGGGGACAATCAGTCCGCAGACCCCAATGGGTTCACGAATCACCATGGCTTGCATATTATCCGGGACATTGTAGGTCTCGCCATGAGGAGCCAGAATTAATCCGGCGTAATAACGAAAGCATGCAGCGGCGTCGCTCACATCATAGCCGGCTTCCCTAAGGGGTTTGCCATTATCCATCGTTTCAAGCGCCGTCAGTTCGTCATGCCGCTCATCGATCTTGTCGGCCACCCGAAGTAAATAACCGGCACGCTCTTCAGCGCTCAGACTCGGCCAATTTCCTTGATCAAAAGCCTTGCGCGCCGCCTGAATAGCAACCCGCGTATCAGATACGGTACCTTCCGCCGCCTCCGCAATCACTTCACCATTAGCGGGGTTGATAATTTCCCGCTTTTGATTTTCTGAGCCTTTCCGCCACTCGCCGTCAATATACATGCTGAGTTCCATGATCTTCTGACTGGTTTTCGTAGCCACCTGATTTCCCCCTTTGTGAAAAAATGAAAATCATCTGCTTCGGATGGACGGCTTCACTTCGACCTTTGTTGTACAAGGACGCTGAATGGACGCCCTCTTTCTGCCCCGTTTAACCGTATAGGCCGTTCCCTTGGGAAAGATAACAATGAACAGCCTTAATCTTATTTCAATGCGTCGGCAACGGTCTGCACCACCTGATCAATATCTTCCTTCTTGATCGTCAATGGCGGTTCAATACGGATGGTTTTTGCATTTACCAGTGTTCCGGCCACAAGCACGCCTTTATCAAATAATTTCTTGGAAAATTCATACCCGATCTTGTCTTCCTGGAATTCAATGCCGATCATCAGACCTTTGCCGCGGATTTCCATCACCTTGTCTTCGTGGCCTTTCGCCGCTTCCTTCAGGCCCTGAAGCATATAGGCACCCATCTTTGCAGCCCGCTCCGGAAGATGTTCCTCAATAAGTACATTAATCGTCGCAATAGCCGCCGCGCAGGCAAGCGGATTTCCGCCAAAAGTTGTCGTGTGAATGAACGGATTCGGGAAGAAGTTTTTAAAAACCTTTTCACTGGCAACGACGGCGCCTGCCGGGACAATGCCGCCTCCGAAAGCCTTAGCAAGACAGAGAATATCCGGAACCACACCGTAGTGTTCACAGCAGAACATTTTGCCTGTACGGCCCATGCCAGTCTGCACTTCATCCAGAATGAGCAAGGCGCCATATTTATCGCACAACGCTCTGACCTTCGGCAAATAATCGTCCGGCGGAACAATGACTCCGCCTTCGCCCTGAATCGGTTCGAGCAGGACCGCGGCGACATCTTCTCCTGTCAGAGCGCAAGCTTCCATCGTCTTTTCCATCATGTCGATATCACCGTATTGAACGTGGCGAAAACCTGAAACGAGCGGGAAAAACGGTTGGCGAAAAACGCCTTTAGCCGTCGCGGTCAGCGAACCGAGGCTCTTGCCGTGAAAGGCGCGCGTGGCCGCTATGATCGTCGACCGGTCGCTGTAAAGCTTCGCCAGTTTCAGCGCACCCTCGACACTTTCCGTTCCGCTGTTTGTAAAGAAGGAATATTTCAGGTCACCCGGGGTAATCTGGGCGACGAGCTTGGCTAGGAAAGCGCGCAGAGGATCAAGCAGATCTTGGCTATGAAGCGCCTGGCGGTTCATTTGATTTTCTACGGCCTGAACGACTTTAGGATTTCGGTGGCCGACATTGTAGATGCCGAATCCGCCAAGGCAGTCGATGTATTTTTTTCCGTTCACATCTTTGAAACTGTCCCCTTCATCGGACCACTCAACGGCAGCAAACTGTTTGTCTTTTGTTACCGATTTCCGATAGTCTAAAAATCCCGGATTCACGTAATCACGGAAATTATCTACCGTCTCCTGAGTAATCCATGAAGCATCCTCTTCCGTGATCGCATCATTCTCTTTATTGATCAGACTGAGAACTTTTTTGGCATAATTGTTTGCTTCCGCGTATTTTTCGTTTAATTGCTCTTTTATGTCGATACCCACAATAACACTCCCATTTCAAAATTTTCCCAGGCTCTTCTCTACTGAACGTCAATTTTCAATCGTTTTAGTCCTTAGCCTCCCCCTTTTCACTGCTTTAAATGGTTAAACCATTCAGACACACATGAGATTCAATCGTTTTAGCATCCAAAGTTTTATAAGCAATTTTCGTGCCAATTTTTCAAAACATAGAATTTATGTCAGAATTTATGACAATAATTGAGAAGAGAAGTGACCTGCCGTAAGAAACAAATAAATTTGAGGTCAGATTTTAAACCAATGGAGACACTGTCATTTTTTTATGAAATTGACTGTTTATTTATGCAGTAATGCATAGTCTATGATATTTTTCATAAAAACAGGTTCATAAACTTTGAGCTTACAAAACCTAAGTATGGAAAAAAGCGGGAATCCACGCTTATGCCCCGTGATATCCCGCCTTTTTCAGCGATCCGCAATTCATTTCAAATCAACGCTTTTCGCTGAGAATTTTATTATATTTCCTGCTGACCGAAGATTGGCTGATACCCAGTACCTCCGCTGCGCGTGTCGTTGTCTTGAACTTCTTCATCGCCATCATGACCAGTTCTTCCTCAAGTCTTTCCTTCGCCTGCTTTATCGGAATGATCCGGTTGATAAAGGAACGTGAATCCGTGATCCGCTGATCGAACTTGATTAATTTGCTCACCAGGTCGGCATGAATCGTTTCATTTTCGGAAACGACGATCATCCGCTCCACGACATTCTGCAGCTCCCTGATATTTCCCGGCCAATGATAAAGCTCGAGAAGATTTAAAGCATCCGGCATAAAAACATAATCTTTCTTGTATCTCCGGTTGAACTGTTTAAGAAAATGCACGGCCAGAACCGCAATGTCCTCAGGACGTTCACGCAGGGGCGGCACCTGAATCGGAATGACGTTCAGGCGATAATACAAATCTTCGCGAAAATTACCGGCCTTAATCATTTCTTTCAAGTTTCGGTTGGTTGCCGCCACGATCTGAACATCGACCGGAATCGCCCGCGTGCTCCCGAGCGGAATGACTTCGCTTTCCTGAAGAACCCTCAGCAGCTTGACTTGCAGCTGAAGCGGAAGCTCGCCTATTTCATCAAGAAACAGCACGCCGCCGTCTGCCTGCTCAAAATAACCTTTCTTTCCGGAAACGCTTGCGCCGGTAAACGCCCCTTTGACATACCCGAACAATTCGCTTTCCAGAAGATTTTCCGGAATCGCCCCGCAATTCAGCTTTAAAAAAGGCTTGCCGCTTCGATTGCCCATTTGATGAATCGCCTGCGCCACAACCTCTTTCCCGACACCCGATTCTCCGCTGATCAATACGGTCGATGAAAACTCGGCGACCTTTTTGACACGAATCATCAGTTCCTCCATTTTGGCGCTTCTGAAAACCATCTGCTGTAAAAAAAGATCTTTCTTTTTAAAGCCGTCCAGCTCCTTTTTATATTCATTGAGCTGTGACTTGAGTTCCGCCGTCTCCGTGATATCCCGCAAGGCAACGATGATTCTCTGGATTCTCCCCGAATCGTCAAAAACCGGCGTGCCAAGTGCCAGCACCTTCTTCCCGCCCGATGTTTCCTGAACAACCGAATATTTTTTCTTGTTCTCCATAACATGCTGAATCACGGGCGGATGAAACATCCCTCTCTCTTCAAGATGAAGCAAATTCTTCCCGATCAATTTTTTAAAATTAATATTCCAATAATCGGCAGACAGGGTTTCACTGCAGCGAATGAGCGTGCCTTCCTCGTTCAAAACCAGAATTTCATCGTACATACTGGATAAAACGGCATTCAGATCCGCGTTCAAATTTTTGACATATTCCATTTCCATCGCCATTTTTTCAACCATCGGCAAATCCTGAACAACAATAACGATGCCGTTTATTTCGCGGTCGGAATCAAGAATGGGGCTGTAATCGGCGAGAAGGCCCACCTGCCCTCTCACGACAATCTGGTTCAGGATCGTCTCTCCGGTTTTGAAGACGCGATCAATATCTTTCCGACTGAAAATACTGTCCGCAGGTTCATGAGCAACTTCTGAGGAACTGCGTTTTGTCATCCTTAGTGCCGCTTCATTAAAATTGACAATCCTTCGATGATGATCGATCACAAAAATGCCCATAGGTATCGAAGTTAAAATAGTCTTTAACAGATCAGTATTCTGACTTTCATCCTTAAATAAGGCCACAAGCAGGTCTTCTCTTTTCATGTAACCAATCAGGCGGTCATCTCCATCCTTCACCAGGGTCACCGCTTCGCCAATCACCCGATAAAGATCCGGAATCGAAAATTCCTGACCGAGAAAACACGCCGTTTCAAGCGGATGTGTATGTTTTCTGATCTGTTCAACAGTCATGGGATGCCTGCTTTTCGATTGAATCTCCTTGACAGAAACATAGCCGATTAATCCGCTTTCATCCTTGATGAACAGATAGTCGTTGATTGAATAACCCGAAAGCTGTTCGGGATGTTTATCGATTTGGTCCAAAGAGGCCATCACGATGGGCCGGATTTTATCGTTTGGAATCGGAAGCATAAATCCATCCCCCTTCTAGAAATAATTTTAACACATCAAGTGATAAATCATGACATGAGGGGCGGACCTTGTTCGAGATTTCATCGATTCACTCCGGCACCTTTCACTTCAAAGGAGAATTATGTTCATTTTTGGAATCAAATTTACCTGAATTCATTATTCATTTTTGAATAATTTTCAAAAGAAAAAAGTATGTTTCCATCCCAATTTTTCTTAATACGGCCGCTTCAGGCACTAATCTGTCATTCAATGGCTCATTTCAGCAACCTGAACCGGCGGATAAGAAACTTTATCAAAATTAAAGATATAGACTTTCGCAAATATGTTGTCGCCCTTGTTATCAAACTTGACCTTAGACGCAACGCCGTTAAAATTCTTTGTGGACCGAACCGTTTGGACAACTTGTGGACGCGTCGGAAGCTTTCCGCCATTTTTGTCTATCGCATTCAGAATGCCTTCAAGCAGGACGGCGGCGCTATCGTATCCATAAGCAGAGAAGGATTCAATAGTCTTCTGGAATTCGTTTTTATACCTTTGGGCAAAATTCTTCCCCTTTGCCGTTTTCGTGACATCGCTGGCAGTGGATGTGATATAAACATTTTTAACTGCATTACCGGCAATTTGTACGGTTTCAGATGAAGCAAGGCCGTCATCGCTTAAGATCGGCATATTGAGTCCTTGTGTGCGCGCCTGCATGATAATCTGCCCGCCTTCAGTATAAAGCCCGCCAAAGTAGAGAAGATCCGGTTTCTTTGACACGGCCTGGCTGATGACACCGCTGAAATCTTTCTCGCCAACCGTGATTCCTTCATAGCCGACGATCTCGGCGCCAAGTTCCTGCGCGCGTTTTCTGAACTGTTCAGCAAGACCTGAACCATATGCCGTTTTGTCCTGAATGACAAAAATCTTTTTGGCTTTCAGCGTTCTCACCGCAAAATCCGCGCCCGCAGGACCTTGAAAATCATCGCGTGCAACAACCCGGTTGACTGTTTTCAGCCCTCTGTCGGTTACAGCCGTGGCCGTTGCAGCAGGTGAAACCATGGCCAGATTATTTTTTTCATAGATTTCGCTGGACGGAATAGCGACGCCCGAGTTGTAGTGGCCGACCACACCGAGCACCTGCGGATCGGCCGCCATAAGTTGAGCATTGGCCACACCTTTTTTAGGATCTGCCTGATCATCATAAGGGGCCAGCTGAAGGTCAAACCCTTTTGCGGCAAATTTCTTTTTATAATCATTAACAGCAAGCTGAGCACCATTTTTAATAGCTTCGCCCGCTGTCGCGCTGCTGCCGGATAAAGGTGTCTGGCTTGCAATCTTAATCACGGTTTTGCCTGCGGAATCGGCTGCGGAAGTCGTTGACGAGCAACCGGTGATCATGCCGACTCCCAAAACAGCAACGAAGAACAGTGGAACCAATCTGCCCATTTTCATGAAAAATCCTCCTCAGGTGAACAAATTCCGGATATAATTTTTTATCCGTTGAAATCTGAACCATTTTTGTTCATAATCACAGGATTCATTTGACCGTATATTTTTTCAATTATCAAAATTTAATTTCCGAACTTGCACGATAATCGTTTCCCGGTACTTAATTTTGAACAGATGCTTGTTTCTTTAGTCCCTCAATGAGTCTGAGTGCCCTGTCAAACAGATCGCCTGCAAAACCATAGTTTGCGATGTCAAAAATAGATGCTTCCGGGTCTTTATTATTTCTTCATTATTAATAAATCGCGTCTTCAATCACTAATTGATGTTCCGCGAACCGTTCCGGTCTTAGCGGCGAAAGATCAATCGTTTCGTATTTTCCCTTTCTGATTAACTCGGACATGCCTTTTCCTACACCCGGAGCCTGCTGCATACCGTGCCCACTGAACCCGAAAGCAACATAGTAACCTTCAATTTTCGGATATTGTCCAATAATGGCGTTGTGATCTTCCGTATTGTAATCATAGATTCCAGCCCAGCCTCTGACTATTTTCACTCTTTCAAAATTGGGAATCCGATGAGCAAGAGGCGGCCATACATTTTCAATAAAATCTTCCCGTCTCCAGCTGAAATCGAAGTCCGAACGGATCGGTTCTGAATAGCCCGCAATCATCTGCTCGCCTTCATGCCGAAAATATACGCCGGTCGGATCCATCGTTAACGGCAAGTAGTTCTTCAGCTTTTTTTCACAGTCGAATTGAAAGATTTGTCTTGGCGACGGAACAATAGAAAACTTGATGCCGGCTTTTTCGCTCAGCTGAGCGCCCCAGGCTCCTCCGCAATTCACGACGACAGGCGCCGTGCAGGTCTCCCCGTTTTTCAAACGCACGCCCTTCATTTGTTGACCTTCGATAAGTAAATCAGACACTTCCTCGTAAATGTATTCCGCCCCCAAATGCTTGGCATATTTGATGTAGCCTTGCATGACGGAGTAGGCATCCAGATAGCCGCTTTCCGAGCAGTATAAACCACCTGCCAGATCGCTGATCGTTAATTCCGGAATGAGTCCCCGCAGGTCTTCGATATCCAGTAATTGGGAATCGACCCCGTTCCGGTGCTGAAGCATCATGTTTTTTTCAAATTGAGGCATCATTTTTTCCGTAGCTAGAAATAAATATCCTCGCTGTTTAAAACCAATATCAGGTTTCTCGCCGTCCACTTCCATGTCTTCAGCGAAATGTTTGTAAACATTTAAGCTGAATCGGCTGAGCTGCACATTAATTTCCGTCGTGTACAGTTGTCGAAAACCTCCCGCACATCTCGGCGTCGATGAATATTTGTAGCCTTTGTCTTTTTTTCAAAAACGACCACTTTTCCGGTAAAACCGTCATGTAACAGGTTAAAGGCGATACTTGATCCGTTAATCCCCCCGCCAATAATGATTACATCAGCTTGATTCTCCACCCTGTTTCCCACCTTTATTTTCAGGTTTGCGAAGGTCTAAAATGAACCTCCTCTGACATGCTGCCAGAAAATCATATCTTCAGTTCCAGCGTGAATTAAAAAACTTTGCAGCGCATCAAGTATTACTCTTAATCTACTCTGATCTTCTTTATAAAAAAATATGAAAAGCAGACAAAAAACAAATAGTTCAATTAATTAAAATTGTATAATTTTGTGACCAAAGTCACTGTTTTTCATTTTCCACCTTGAGTTAAAATACAATTAAATTGTGATTATTCAAATAATAATAGGTGTACAGTGCTAATCATCAGTTGATCCTTTTCATCAAGAACTGCAACAAGAGTCATTGCCCGTGGCATTCTGTTGTCGGTCGCTTTTTGAAAAAAGTCATAAACTATGAGGAAGGGATCTGCTTATGTTTTTAGCGAACATTGCTCCTACCATCGTTTCCAACATGACCCAAATGATCGATTATCCGATTAGCATCACTGATGATAAAGGCTATATCGTCGGATCAACTGACGATAAACGGCTGAAAACCTTTCACAAGCCCTCTTTGGATGTGATAACCGTCAATGACACGCTTTCTTTTTATGACGATCAGGTAATTCATATGGATAATGTACTCCCCGGTGTCGCCACCCCTATTTTATTAAACAAAAACCCGATAGGTGTCCTCGGTATCATCGGCAAGCCTGAAGAAGTCGGACAGTTGATCCTGCCGATAAAAAATTATGTCGAACTCTTTTGTCTCGACTCCTTTGAAAAAGAAATAAGCAGGCTCGGAGATCAGTCGGTGATTACATTAGTAAAATATCTTTTCAGCCCAAACCCTTCCATTAATTTTGATCGAATCATTCAATTGGGAGACTTAATGGGTTACAACCTTGAGTCCAATCGAATCGTTGTTTTATACCATATTAACAAAGTTACAGAAGACTTAAACAACGGATTGGCTGACAGAAGTAAGGGCTTATTCCGGGACGGACTTAATAATATCTCCGGCGATCTGAAGTGTTATTGCAAGGACAGCAGCCAGGATATCCTGGCAATATTAAATCCGCATCAATTTGTTGTATTAATGGCTGTTTCTGAAAAAGAGAATGAATCCAGGCTTTTGTGCCGAATCAGAATGAAAACAGACAGCTTGAAGCAGTACCTCCAAAAAAAGTACCAGTTGAGCGCGTCGGTTGCCGTAGGGAGCATACAGGATATGCAGCACATTGCGCTGTCCTATCAGGACGCACTCGAAGCAATAAAAGTCGGCGAGCGTTCTCACTTGCCATCAGGCTTTTATTATTATAACGATCTGACCATTAACATTGAGTCATTAGTTACAAACCTTACATCTTCTAAAAAGGAACGGCTGCGTGCCGTTATTCAAGATTTATATTCGGACAGTCACTTCGATGTACTTGCTCAAACATTCATAGCCTACTGTCAGTGCAACATGAATCTTAGTGAAACATCAAGAAAACTGTTCCTGCACAGAAATTCTCTGGTTTACCGGCTGAACAAGATTTCCAGACTGACTTCTTTGGATGTTTCTAATTTTGAGCATTGTTTTTTTCTTTATTTTGCAGTCAAAAATGTACTCAATGAAAAATAAGCATTGATCAAGATGAACAGACTTGCTCATTGCTGAACGAAATGACTCTGTTAAACTTTTCTGTTGTTTTCCGCTCCATGTGCTCGCTTTCCGCGGGCGATCCCGCGCACCTGCCGTTCGATTGCATAGGAGCAAAATCAACATTGAGCTATAGCAGAGCTTAACGAATACAGAAAAAGATCCCGCATTTTCCGGGATTTTTTTCTGCACAGCTTTAAATAGTTTTCGCAAAAGTTGTTGCAACAGGCAGCGCAGCATATAAGAGAAATAATCCCTCAATTATGTGCCTCATTCGGGAATCAGACAAAATCATTTTGTATTTGTATCAATCTGGGCCCGCTGCAGTGTGTTGCTGAAATCTACATAAACAGCACGCCATTCCGTATAGACATCGAGTGCCGCCACTCCTGAATCGCGGTGGCCATTGCCGGTTTCCTTCGTTCCGCCGAACGGCAAATGAATTTCAGCGCCTGTCGTTCCTGCATTAATATACACAATTCCGGTATCCAGATCTCGGATCGCCCGAAACACACGATTCACATCACTTGTAAAAATCGAACTGGAGAGTCCGAAAGAGACGTTATTATTAACTTCTATCGCCGACTCCAGATCTTTTACACCGATGATGGACAAGACAGGCCCGAAAATTTCTTCCTTGGCGATCGTCATGTCTGGCATCACATCGGTAAAAATTGTCGGTTCATAATAAAAGCCCTTGCCATTTCCGACTTTTTCAGCCGTTTTCCCGCCGCAGAGCAGTCTGGCCCCCTCATCAATTCCTACACGAACATATTTGTTGATTTTTTCCAGCACCGCTTTGTTGATGACCGGACCGATATCCGTTGCCTCATCATGTCCATCGCCCAATTTTAATTGGCGTACAGCAGCAATCAGCTTGTCTTCCAACCTTTGTTTAATGGCTTCATGCACAATAACCCGGCTGGCAGCCGTGCAGCGCTGGCCGGATGTGCCAAAGCCGCTCCAGATGATGCTCTCCACAGCCAGATCAAGGTTCGCATCATCCATAACTATAATGGCATTTTTTCCGCCCATTTCAAGTGATGTCCGTTTTAATAAGGCGCCGGCGCGTTCATTAATCTTTTTGCCCACAGCATTCGATCCTGTAAAGCCGATCAAGTCGATACCCGGATGTTCAACCATTGCTGCCCCGGCTTCGGGTCCCGAACCCTGCACGAGATTGATCAATCCTTTCGGCAGACCTGCTTTTTCATAAATCCGAACAAAAGCCTCGGCAACAATTGGCGTGTCCGGTGACGGTTTCCAGACCAGTGCGTTGCCTGTTACAAGAGCAGGCAGCGATTTCCATGAGGCAATCGCTATCGGAAAATTCCAGGGAGTAATCAGCCCGACAATACCAATAGGAACACGGATACTCATGGCAAATTTGTTTCTGAGTTCCGAAGGCATCGTTTCACCAAACATGCGGCGTCCTTCTCCTGCCATGTAGTGAGCCATATCAATAGCTTCCTGAACCTCTCCCCTCGCCTCTTCGATTACCTTCCCCATTTCCGAAGTAATCGTCTGAGCGAGCCGCTCCTTGTTTTCTTTCAGCAGGCGGCCAACCGTAAACAAGAGTTCTGCCCGTTCAGGAGCCGGAACAAGCCGCCATTCCTTCTGCGCTTTTCTGGCCGCAGCAACCGCCTGATCGACATCGGCACTCGATGACTGCGCGACCATTCCCAAAACGGCGCCGTTTGCGGGATTGATAACCGGTATATATCTTCCCGTTGACGGTTCCTGCCACTTACCGTCTATATAATTCATAAACTTCTGCATTTTGATCTGGTCAGTCGTTTCGTTTTTTTCAATAGAAATACTCATTGTTTATTCCTCCTTTATTGAACAACTGCACAATAACCCTTCTTCTTGCGCGCCATGGAAGAATCTGCCGGAATATCCGGATCACCAAGCCCAAGCTCCATCCTGTTCTGACGGAGTATCGCCCTGAAAGAAGTGCTAATCGCCCATGGGCGGCGAACTATCTCCCCATTTTGCTCTTGATTCGCCCTATTCGAGCGGAGTATCGTCCCGTCAGGAGTCAATCGCCCTGAAAGAAGCGCTAATCGCTCTAAAGCAGCGAACTATCTCCCCATTTTACTCTTGATTCGCCCTATTCGAGCGGAGTATCGCCCACCGAAAGGAGTTTATCGCCCTGAAAGAAGCGCTAATCGCCCTAAAGCAGCGAACTATCTCCCCATTTTGCTCTTGATTCGCCCTCTTCAGGCGGAGTATCGCCCCGTCAGGAGTCAATCGCCCTGAAAGAAGCGCTAATCGTCCTAAAGCAGCGAACTATCGCCCCATTTTGCTCTTGATTCGCCCTATTCGAGCGGAGTATCGCCCCTGCCTAGAATTAATCCTGTCCCTTCTCTTTTTCTAAAACTAAAAATACATTAATCTTCAAGAACCCTATCACGGCAAGATTATGCACCTCTTTTCAAAAAGATCTCCGGCTATGTTTTCACTTTAGTGCCTTCAAGTATCCTAAACCACGGTTAATTTACACAAAAATTCCGTATATTTTTTTAACAGATTCGTTCGATTGAACATGAATGATTTTTCCCGTCACTTGTTGTTCATTTATGACAAAGAACCAGCCTGAAGCCGAATTTTTTAGTCTATTCTTAATATTAATTAAAATAAATAAATTCCGGTAAAATAGAGTTATTTAAGCGATTAAAGGGGATGAAGTTGATTGCTCATTTTATCTAAAGAAGAAATGTCACGTTTAATAACGATGCCTGATGCAATGGATGCTATAGAATGCGCTTATAGGGCTTATCACACCAAACAATTTCTTATGCCAAGACGTACTCAGATCACCAAGAATAACCAAGACACGTTATTGTTCATGCCCTGCTTTTCAACAAATCGTTTCGGCACAAAAATCGTGACTGTATTTCCTAATAATACCCAAAAATCCGTGCCGTCTACCCAGGGTCTCATGCTGCTTAATGATTCGGAAACCGGAACTCCGCTGGCGATCATGGACGGCACCTTTCTGACCGCTTTCCGAACGGGTGCGGTCGGAGGAGTCGCCGTCCGGCATTTAACTAATCAAAAGAAGATACATCTCGGGCTGATCGGCACAGGCGTTCAAGGGAAGTACTTGCTGCTCGCCGCCTGCACGGCGGCAGATATCGCTCATATTTATTTATACAACAGAACCCCTTCCAAGATTCCTCAGTTTATTCAGGAAGTCAAAACATTAATAAACAACGATCACGTGATTTTCCATGTTGCGGGCGATGCAGAGGCTCTGGTTCGTTCGTCTGATGTTATTATCACGGCGACAACAGCTTATCAGCCGGTTATTTCTGAAAACGTATCCGTCCTCATGAATAAACTCTTTATCGGAATCGGTTCCTATCAACCGAATATGCGCGAGTTTCCTAAAGTACTCTATCCTCTTTTGGACCGTATCTATATTGATACATCAGATGCCCTGGCTGAATCAGGGGATCTGATCACCCCCTTAGAGAACGGGTGGATAACCAAAGATCGGATTGTTCCGTTTTCGGACGTAGTCGCGCATCAGGAACATCCTTCAGATTTAAACAATATGACCCTATTATTTAAATCTGTAGGCATGTCCTTATTTGATCTATTCGTTGCCGATCGTATCTATAAAAAAGCGAAACAGGCCGGCATCGGTCAGACAATCGGCTAAGCCGGATGAATAAACAATTTGGATTATTATGTTGCTACGAAAAAAAATGATCGAGTTGGAGATTGTTTGTGCACTATGGAACAGGTGATGATCAAATGGCACTCTCTCCTTTCCGCCGAAAAAAGAAAAGCTGGTTCCCAACTTAGGAAAACAGCTTCCAATCTCTCAAACAAGTATCTGTCTTATTCCGTTTTATATAGGCCGCTTTTCATCAGTAACAAATCGCCGTGCGCCAGCGAAGTCACCCTGCGTATTCACTGGGAAATATTGACCGAGCTTGATGAATCCGGTGACTGGATCATCAGACCGTTACCAATGTACATGGTACAGTGATAGGCGAATCCCTTGCCATGATTAGTTGCATAAAACAACAAGTCGCCAGGCTGCAGGTCTTCTGCAGCAACGGGGGTTCCATTTGCCGCATGCAGCTGCGGATCGGCATCACGGGGAATGGTGATGCCGTGTGCTTTATAAATAGTGTACGTGAATCCGGAACAATCGAAGCCGAAACCGCTCATACCGGCCCACAGATAAGGAAGGCCAAGGAATTGTTCTGCAGATTGAACCAGTTGTTGTCCTGTCGGTATTGGAATATCGCTCTCAAACCTGTACTTCTGTGCATCCTTTTTTAGAACCCATGCGGTGTTCCCGTCTGGTTTCAATACTTTGTAAAAACTGGATGTTTCAGCTTCAAAGGGCAGATGTGTATTGTAGCTGATCTCAATATCTTTCTTTTTCGTCGATGGAGAATGATAGAGATAGGTTGTTGGCGATGTGACAATGACAAACGGCTTAGTCTCTTTTTTCGTAAATTGATTATTGTCGGTTAGCTGAGACGCTGGCATCCATCCCGGGTAACCCAGTGCATTGCGAGGTGTCGGCTGATCGTTGACAGCGACCTTCACCCAGTCGCCCTGTTTTTCCAGAATCGTGACTTTTTCACCTAATAGTGCCTGAGTCTCGAGCATATTATCTCCCGACAGCTGGAGCTTTTGGGCAAGTGTTAGTGCGGCTGTCCATTTTCTCGGATCGGCCGGATTTGTCGATGAAGGATAATCAACAGGTCTTAAAATATTCGATGACGTCCAGAGTGTAGCGACAGAGACATCAACATAAGCCGTTGAACCCGGGTCAGCGGGAACCGGTTCTTTTGCTTCCGCACTTGTGCTGAATCCTATTGTAGTGATCAATAGAATCATAAAAATCAGAGAAAGACGTCTCATTTATGGGTTCCTCCTGATCCTGAAGGGCTTTAACAAAGTCATTTATCCTTTATTTTTACTCGCTCACAACGTCCACATCGCTTTTCTTCACAAAGGCAATGCGGTGGTTAAAGTTGATCTGATAAAATTCTTCATTGCCTTTGACAACGTGGTAGGTGCCCGGAGCGTTGAAAATCTGGGCATAGTAATAATCCGAACCGAACGGACCGGTCCCGACATACTTCTGGCCTGCCGGTATGGAGGAAAGAGGCGTCCGGTTTACCGCAGGAATATTCAACTGTGCAAAGGCGTCTGTCTCGGGATAAGCAGAGCCATACACCGGAATAGCTGACTTTCCTTGTTTCGGAGTCATCAGCATGCCGCTTCCGGCTGACGCATTTTGACCATTAGGGTTATAGAACCAGGCTTTCTGGCCGTCGTAATCAATAGCCGTCCAGTCTCCCTGCACATCCGCTTGATAGAAGGATTGTCCGGCAACCGCTTTGTCGCTCCAGTCATTGATCGCCGTTGTACCCGTTCCTGTCGGATGGATGATCGGATCTTGCAGGAGCGGCGCATTGAAGCTTGGTTCTGAGTAAAGGTAAACGAAATCGGATGGATGGGGATTAAGCGGTTGGCCGTTATACGTTACAGCCGGCTGATTTTTATTGAAATTCGGGTTGATCGTCACAATCTGTTTTTTTGCGCCCAGTCCCTTCGACTGTTTTTGCGACGTGAACGGAGCGCCCAGCAGATCGAAGTAGTGGGACCAATCCCAATATATGGCCGGATCCCAGTGCATGCCTCTCTGATAGGATGGATTGAGCCCCGGAACATTGTCATGTCCGAGAATATGCTGTCTGTCCAGCGGAATATTGTATCTCTTTGCCAGATATTTGACGAGCTTTGCAGAGGCGCGGAACATCGGTTCACTGTACCACGTTGATCCTTCTACAGCGAAACCTTCATGTTCGATGCCGACCGAGTGGCTGTTGATATACCAGTTTCCGGCTTGCCAGGCGACATTCTTTGGTGGCAGCATTTCCGTAATCTGGCCGTCGGAAGAACGGATCACGTAGTTCGCACTGGTGTAGGTCTGCCGGAGAAAAGTATTAATTGTGCCATCGTAGCTGACTTCCGAGTCATGAATGATGATGTAGCGAATATCCAGACCGTCGTATGGCCGGTTAGCCAGATCATAATTGCCGTAATCGCCCGGATCCGATGAAAATTGTTTGTACAGCGCCGGAACGTATTGCATATCTACACCACCCGGTCCATCCGGATTTGCTGCGGCCGTCTTCTGTAAATGAAGAGAATCCGCCGTTTTTTTATTTGGAGTGATTTGAACTGAGACAAGCTGAACATTTTGTCCCTCAGGTGTAGACCTTTTCATGCCCTGATTGATTGTTGCGTACACTTGATCCGCAAAGTCTTCCGCGGAGACCTGTGCAGAAGAGCCGCTGTATTTGGTGACCGCGCCGTACCAGTCGGACGGATTTTCCGAAAGTTTTCCGGTTGTTTGTCTCTCATATTCGGCGAGCAGTGCCGCACCGCCCCGTATGTTCTGCACCGGGTCTGTTTTTAACAGATCCGGACGCGTCCCGATCAGCGCGGAAGCCTGATCCAGGGTATGCAGGGCCGGGTCAACGGATGTTGAAGCTGAGGAAACCGTGAGACTGCCGTCTCCTTTCGCGTTCAGGTCAGGCAACGAATTCACTTGTGTCAGGTGCATGACGCCATAGCCTCCTGAAGTGCTCGGCTGTCCATTATGCTGCTCCCATCTTGTTTCATTGTATGAAACGGACATCAGGATGCTGAGTGGAACATGAAATTCCTGAGCGGCGGATTTAAATGCCGCCTCCATGCTATTGCTGCCCGCAGCTGCCCTGTCCGCCGTATCGGCATCTGCCCGTGCAGGCACACTGACGCCGGCAAACAAACAGACGATCAGCAGAAAAGAAGTCATCGCATACTTGCCCAAAAACTTGGAATGATGGCCTTTCATTTTCAATAGAATCCCTCCCACTTTATATTTTTAAAGCAAAATCCCATTGTAGTGGCTTTGCGTGTTACCTGTGAACTTTTTAATATTTTTGAACTATCCAGATGCAAAAAAGGTCGAAAAACGCCGCATAACAAACAAAATCCAGCCCGATGATAACTGGGCTGGATTTTGTCTAGGTTCATGTAGACAAAGCGGCTTCTGCTCTATATGCATTTGAACAGGCAAAGCATTGTTCTCTTAATAACGCGACATGATTCAGTAACCGTTTTACTTTTCATTAACTTCTGTTTTTCTCCCTTTAGTTGGTTCAGGTGATTCAAGGGACTGACAATGGGGAATTGCAGATACTTGAACCGTGAACGCATCTAATAGGGAACAAAGAAAGTATATTATCCGCCTTAATGATTGTCAATATTTTAAATATTACATTTATTTTACAAAAATCGATTTTTTCTAATAAACAGGTCTTTTGAGTCATTACTTGCCTCTCGCTTGCCTGCTCCCCGTGCGAAATTGTTCTACTTACCCGGATCATCCGTCATCTCAGGTACAAGTCCAACTGCGATAAATTCTATTTTCCCAAAGTACCCGCTTATTATATAATAATATTTAAAACCGTAAAGGGCAGGGGGGAGACTGCAGTTATGCTGTTCTATTTATTTGAGAGTCTTGTTTTCTGCAGCGTGGTGTTCAGCATCCTCTCCTTCTTTCTGCTCATTTCGCTGCCGATTGTCGAAAAGGAAATTAACTTTTTGGAGCTGGAAAACACGAAGGTCCGCTTGCAGAACCGGCTTCAGGAAAGTGAATTGCTTCAGCTCAGCAGGCAGATTCAGCCGCATTTTATGTTTAATACGTTAAACGTCATATTGTCGCTTGCCCGGCTGAAACGGCAGGAGAATTTGATTGAAGGCATTGAACGTTTTTCGATGTACCTTCGTTATAAATACACGGATAAAACGGATCTGATCCCGTTTTCTGTCGAACTGGATCAGATTAAGAATTACATTTATATTCAAAAACTTCGCTTTGGAAGAAAGCTGAGCGTAGACATTCAGGTAAATGATACGGAGCTGACAGCAGGAATTCCCCCGTACACGCTGCAAATTTTGGTGGAAAATGCTTTTAAGCACGCTTTCGGCAAGAACACAGGCGATAAGAGACTGTCAATCTCTCTGGAGCGGACGGGCAATTGGGTGGAGCTGCGTGTGGCAGACAACGGATCAGAACCCCTTAACCTGCAACCCGATCATGGCATCGGTCTGGAAAATATACGAAGAAGGCTGCGGCTGCTTTTCGATTTGTATACGGAAGTAAGTATAATAAAGAATGCGGCCCGGGAAACGGTGGTAAAAGTCGTCTGGCCGTACACCATTGTGGAGGATGAACCATGAATGTATTAATGGTCGATGATGAATATCTGGAACTTGAACAGCTGCTTCAGCTGATCTACAATCGCTATCCTCATTGGAATCTGTTCACTGCCGAAGACAGCCTTGAGGCGCTCGAGATTGCCAAAGATCGTGATATTCAGCTTGCTATGATCGATATTCACCTCTCCGGCGAATCCGGTCTCGACCTGGCCGAAAAATTACAGGCTCAATCCAAAAAGCCGGGTATTGTGATTATTACTGCCTATCAGAATTTTGACTATGCAAGAAGAGCAATCAAATTAAACGCGATTGACTATATCGTCAAGCCGGTCATTCGGAAGGAACTTTATGATGTGCTCGATAAATTTGAAATCCGGGACGGCGCATCTCCTCTGACACCTATGATGCAAAAGGCGCTGCGGTTTATACGTGAACACTATGAAGACAATATCCATCTTCAGGATGTTGCCGATTTTGTCCACGTTTCACCGAATTATCTGAGCAAAAAGTTCAACGATGAAGTGAGACTTTCTTACAAAGATTATCTTGTTCAGGTCAGAATCAATCAGGCGAAACTGCTGATGACACAGCATCCGGAGTATACGATTCAATTTATTTCAAATGCCGTCGGTTTCTCGAGCCAGAATTATTTCACTAATTCTTTTAAAAAACATGAAAAAAAGACACCGACACAGTTCAGGCATGGAAAGACTGAGCCGCAGGATGAATGAGAATGGTCTGATTATCCCTTATCTGCTGCTGTTAATTTCCGCCCTCCCCTTTTTGAGCCGCGAAGTGTCGATTTCCGCATACATACAGGGCAATAAAAAACTCGGACTTCATGAAGGTACGCCGCTGCTGCTCTCGCATCTGCTAAAGGGATCCATGATCTTTTTTCTTTTTCAGTTCATCTCGAACAGCAGTTTGATATGGGGGATACTCTTCACCCTTTTTATTTTCCCGTTCACGATTCTTTATGAAAAGTGGATCCGCACGGCCATCAGGAGGCATCTGAATAATCCCAATCATACGCCGCTTACTTTTTTCAGGGAACGCTCAGCCGGGTGTTATTCTTTCCATTTTATCTTACTGATTATGGCGCTCATTTCTTTGTTTGCGTTCCTTTCTGAAATCACATGGATGACTCTGCTTACAGCAAACCTGTTCCAAGTCTCCGAAAGATGGGTATTCCTCTCTCTTTTATTCCTCGTCTATGTTTATGCGGTTGCCGGCGGTTTTTCAGCAATCAGAAAAGTGAGCCGGCTGCTCAATGTTTTCACTTTTTTCATCGTTGTCTGCCTGCTTCTTTACGCCTACCTCACAAACGGTATTTTTTCGATCTACCACCGCTGGACGATGCAGCAGGCCCGGTTTGATCCGGATCTTTTCTCCGGTTTCGGAACTCAGAGTTTATGGTTATTTGTCATGATTAGTGTTTACTTTGGATACCTCCTGACCAATTTATCCTTATGGCATATCAGTTTTTCAATGAAAGAAAACAGAATCCGGACCATTTACAGGTGCGCCGTGTTTTGCTTTGCCAGCCTGATCGTAACGCTGATGATGATTGCCGTGTTTGCCCGGACGACAGACCATGGACATCTTTCAACTCTGATCAGCGTCTTGAATGCTCTATCTCACTTCGCCCCGTTTTTCGCTTATTTCCTGATCGCCTCGCTGCTTTCCATTGGCCTGATCAGTGCGATTGTCAGCCTGAAATCGATCATGGACGCTTTTCTCTTGATCCATCAAGATAGGCAAAACGAGAATCACCGTTTTTTTAAAAAAGTTTACGCCGGCTCTCTCCTGCTTCTTATTGTGCTCTTTGCTGTGGTCCGGCCTTCTATGGGTCTTCTCTTTACAAGCATTAAACTCTTCTCGCTACTCTGTATCGCTTCGATCCCATCTTTTTCCCAAGTGATGCTCTCCAGGAAAAAAATAAGCGGATTCGGGCTGCTCCCCGTCCTCTCAGGCTTCCTTACAGGTTTATACTTATTTTCAACGCCCTGGCCAATTCTTATTGATCTGTGCTGGAGCCTGATGATCAGCGCGAGTCTGCAATTTTTCATCTGGATATGTCAGGTTTCCTTACAAAGAGAATAGATTTTTATAAAAAACAGATATTTAATTATAACTTTCTGATTTCTTATAATTTTATACTAGAAGTATTAAGAGAGGAGGAGGTTATTTAATGGCAACCACGATTCAGCGAGGAAAACCGATCTATGCGTTCAGCAAAGATAACGCGCCTGTCGCCTTCGTCAGTCCCGGTGACGAGATCGTCATTGAAACGTACGACTGCTTTGAGGATCAGATCGTTTCCGAAGAGACAAGTTATGAATCGATCGACTGGAACAGAATTAATCCGGCAACGGGACCTATTTATGTTAAAGGGGCCGAACCCGGGAAAACACTGGCTGTACACATTGAAAAAATCAGTATCAAAAACAGCGGTGTGCTGTCCACAGGAAAAGATCTGGGAACAATGGGGCACAGGCTTGGCGGTCTGCAATTCAAAATCGCTCCAATTGAAAGGGGCAGTATTCTTTTCAACGACAGGATCAAGATCCCTTTTAACAAAATGATCGGTGTCATCGGAGTCGCTCCGAAAGAAGGAGCCATTAACTGCGGGACCCCAGGCGAACATGGCGGAAACATGGATACGACTTTAATTACCGAGGGGACCACGCTCTACTTCCCGATTTTTCATGAGGGGGCGCTGTTCGGCCTCGGTGACATGCACGCCGCGATGGGTGACGGCGAGATCGGTGTGTCCGGAGTAGAAGTCGGCGGATCGGCGACCGTCCGCTTCGAAGTGAGGGACGACCTGAACATCCGTTATCCCATGCTGTCTAATAAACAAGGTATCGCAATGATTGTATCGAAGAGCACATTGGATGAGGCCGCAAAAACCAGTGTTGAAGAGATGATCGATTTTCTCATGCCCTATACCGACTTAAGTTTAGGCGACCTGACCATGCTGATGAGCGCTATCGGCAACGCGCAAATTTCTCAGATTGTCGATCCAAAGCTGACTGCCCGCTTTTTCGTACCAAGATGGTTTCTCAACACATACGGCATGTATACTTTATAATATCTTGAGGTGGAAAATTAAATGACTGAATCCAAATCGTCAACAGGCCATTCCTTTGGCTACAAACAGGAACTGAACCGTGCCCTTTCATTTGGCGACCTGCTGATTTACGGCCTGATCTTCATGGTGCCAATCGCACCATTCGGCATTTACGGCCAGATTGCAATCGGGTCCCACGGGATGGTTGCTCTGGCGTACGCCATCGGCATGGTCGGCATGCTGTTTACTGCTTTCAGCTATTCGAAAATGTCTTCAGCAATTCCGATCGCCGGATCCGTTTATTCCTATGCCCAAAGAGGCATTAATGATAACGTTGGATTTATCGCCGGATGGCTGATTCTTCTTGACTATATTTTTATTCCGGCACTGCTTTATCTGGTCAGCGCCATTGCCCTGGCCGACATCGTTCCCCAGATTCCCGTTCTGGTCTGGCTCATTATCTTTATCGGATTCAATACCATCATTAATATCCGCGGCATTGTCTTTACGGCAAAGACAAATAAAGTGATCCTGTTTCTTGAATTCGTTGTCCTGGCCGTCTTTATTTTTGTCGGCATCGCGGCCATTGCCCGGCACGTGAACGGAGCGGTATTCACCTTTAAACCGCTGTTTGATCCTGCCCAGTTCTCGTTGTCCACCGTCATGGGCGCCGTATCAATCGCCGTCCTGAGCTTTCTGGGTTTTGATGCCATTTCAACCTTGTCTGAAGAATCGAACGGCGGGAAAAAAGCGGTTGGCAAGGCAACCATATTTTCATTGATTATTGTCGGTGTCCTGTTCATCATTCAGACTTGGGTTGCCGCCCTGGTCTTCCCTAACTATAATGCCTTTAAAAGTCCGGATACCGCGTTTTATCAAGTTGCAGGCATCGCAGGCGGTGACTGGCTCCGAATTGTGACGATCGTGGCAACCGCAGTATCGTGGGGCATCGCGAACGCACTTGTGGCACAGACGGCGATCTCGCGTATCCTTTACAGTATGGCTCGCGACAGGAAATTACCGCACTTTTTGTCTAAGATCCATCCAAAATATAAAACGCCTTACATCAGTACCCTGCTGGTTGCCCTTGTCTCTTTAATTGTTACAACCATTTTTGCTTCTCAAATCGGCAAACTGGCATCAGTGGTTAATTTTGGTGCGCTCTCATCCTTTATTCTTCTGCACCTTGCCGTTATGAACTACTATCTGCGCAAACAGAAAAGCAAAAACTATCTCCAGTATTTTATTATGCCGCTGATCGGCCTGCTGATCATTGGTTTTGTATGGTGGAATCTGGATCCTCTCGCAAAGACACTGGGTTTCTCATGGCTTGCGATTGGCATTGTCTATCTGATTTTCCTGAAAATTTTCGGCAAAGACACAAAGATTTCCGTCGATCTGCCCTAAATCTCTGGCCTATCAAACCGGGCTCTTCTGCCCGGTTTTTATATTATTAAGCGGACTCAGGGACTCTGCCAAATTTTCCATTGATCCTGATTTCTTGACAGGGTTAACAGATAAAAATTAATTTAAAAGAACAGCAGGAGGTCATGTTCATGAAGAAACCGGATCTTGAATCACTTCGGAAAATTATTTCTATGTATCATATGACCATGGATGATGCTGAAATCAATGCCTACCAAAAAATTATGAATGAAAGTCTTTTCGATTCATATGAGCATGTCGACCGAATGGTTGAGCCAGAATTGCCTGTGAACTATAAACGGACGCCCGGATACCGGCCTCCTAAAGAGGAAAATCCTTTAAATGCCTGGTATTGGAAAACTGAAGTGGAGCATGCCGAATTAGGAAAACTATCGGGAAAAAAGATTGTCCTGAAGGATAATGTCAGTCTGGCAGGGGTTCCGATGATGAACGGGACAAAAGTTCTTGAAGGATTTGTCCCTCAGATTGACGCAACAATTGTCACCCGTATTCTGGACGAAGGCGGAGAAATACTGGGGAAAGCAGTCTGCGAGAGTCTGTGCTGCAGCTGCAGCAGCTTTACCTCCGACACCGGACCGGTACTCAATCCCCATAATACACTTTATTCTGCCGGAGGATCTTCCAGTGGAAGCGCCGCTCTCGTCGCCTCAGGTGAAGCAGATATGGCCATCGGCTGCGACCAGACCGGCTCGATCCGAATGCCAAGTGCATGGTGCGGCATCGTTGGTCTGAAACCGTCATGGGGTCTTGTCCCTTATACGGGAATATTTCCGGTCGATATAACACTGGATCATGTCGGTCCGATGGCAAGAACCGTAGATAATGTGGCTCTGCTTTTGGAAGTCATCGCCGGACCGGACGGGCTGGACCCGCGTCAATACGGCCTGCAGCCAAAATCCTATTCAAAATACTTAACCGGCGACGCAGCTGGACTGCGGATGGGCATTGTGGAGGAGGGATTCGGCTGGAAAAACCTTTCCGAACAGGATGTCGATCGGACGGTAAGAAAGGCCGCCGAATCATTTACCAAGTGCGGAGCATCGGTTGAAACGGTGTCGATACCGATGCATCGTGACGGGATCCATATTGCCAATATCATTAATACTGAAGGAACAACAGTACAAATGTTCAGAGGCAACGGCCTGGGAACAAGCTGGAAGGGCTACCACCAGACCCAGCTGCTCGATGCCTTTGCCGACGGGATGGCCGCACGTGCAAATGATCTTTCCGCTGCAGCCAAAATCACAATCATGACCGGACAGTATATGCAAAACGCATATCGCGGACGATATTATGCCAAGGCGCAGAATCTGGCGCGCCTGCTGAGAAAAGCGTATGACAACGCATTCCGCAGTTTTGATGTTCTGATCATGCCTACCGTTCCTTACAAGGCTACAAAACTTCCGGACAATGAAACTGAACTCAAGAAAATAATCGATCTCTCTTTTGGGGTCGATACCAATACCGGCGTCTTCGATGTCACCGGGCATCCAGCGATAAACGTGCCCTGCGGTTCAACAGACGGACTGCCGATCGGCATGATGCTGATCGGCAGATATGGAGAAGAAGAAACCCTGCTGCGCGCCGCCCATGCTTTTGAAACCCTGACTCATGGGTTGTTTACGAAACCTGCAGAACTTAAATAAGAGTAAGAAACAAACACAAAATTCGTGGATCCCATCCGACTGATTATTTAATCATTGTACAAGAATCATCCCCTTAACAGCTTTGAAAGATAGGGTTATTCCCTAATCTAAAGCTGGTTTTTTGGGTTAGCCGTTTCGCTTTCCCGAATTACTGAAAAAATATTGACGCCAATGACACCGAGTATCACCAGCACTGCGCCAACATAGTGATAATAGTAGAGGTTTTCATTCAGGAAGACCGCTCCGGAGAATATAGAGATGATGGTCGTCAGATTGGTAAACGCACCGAATTTCGAAGCCTGGATTTCAGAGAGCGCAAAGTTTGACAGAAAAAAAGTGATAAATGACGCAAACACCCCTAAATATAAAACAGATATGAAAAATAAAGGATGGAAAAAGGGCTGCACATATTGTGAAAGCGTGCCTTGAATCAGGTGATTGATCAGAGCCATAAAGTTAAAACTGATAAATCCGATGAAAATCATGATGTAGGTCATATCGATCATTCTATATTTTTGTGTCATCGCTCTTGCCAGAACATTATAACCGGCGTAGGAAAGTGTACTTAAAATAAATAATAGGATACCCAACCACCGGGCTTCGCCTAAATGTCCACCCATCATTAAAAAAATAAACAGCACCCCGGATACAGATAGAACGATTGAAAATTTCTGGATTCCGTTCGTTTTTTCTTTCAACAAGAAGGCGGCCAGTAGCAACGTAAAAATAGGCAGCAACGCCTGAATGATGCCTGCTTCAGTTGCAGGAAGCGATGTAAGCCCCAGCGCTTGTGTTAAAAAATAGAAACACGGATTCAGCAGGGAAATCGGCAGAAAGCGCAGGACATCCCGCAAGTGTATGGATAATCTGATCCCTGCAGCCAAAAGAATAATCATCGAAAATAAAAAGGCTAGTGTAAAACGATCGGCGAGAACATCCAGAGGACTGGTGTACCGGAGCGCTAATTTGACAAACATGAAAGAAAATCCGATAATCGTTGAAAAAAGTACGGCTGATAAATAGGCAAAAAACCGTCTGGAAAAAATCACGTCATCATCTCCAACTCAGTGCGGCGAATCGCAATTTTGAATCTGTGCCTAATCTTCTTTTCTATACAATAGCTGCTTTATCGAACAATAACAGAAAATGACTGCAAACGAAACAAGGATCCATCCATCTGCTCATATTTGAAAAAAAAGGAAAAGGAGTCCTGCATGGCATGACCGGTGCGCAGTCTGAATACCAAAGGACTCCTCAATAATAAACGTTTTGAACCCATCGTTAAATATCACGATATGAAATGCCTTGAACGCACGCCATGGATCAGCTCGCTCATCTCTTCATTTAGTGAGCGATACGCAAATTTTTTGTCGCTTCCCAGTTAATCTCGTTGTCCATGATCACGACGCCATATTCCGACTTCGCCCTTGCCAGAGATACGTAGCCGTCCTGAACATCCGTAAGAACCTTCTTCGGATCGCGCTCGTACGGATCCCCATATCCACCCCCGCACGGTCCGACAATCCGCAGGGTTTCGCCTTTATGCGTCTTTTTATAGGGAACCTTCGACGGCAGTGAGGTTCCCCGGCCCTCTTGATCCGTGAATATCAGCTGGCTCGGTGTGCCGTCTTTGCCGCCGTCAAAGCCCCACGGCGCGTATTTCTGGCCTTCACCTTCGACGGAGAAACCTCCCTCATCTGTAAACTCAATATCCCGGATCGGGCCGACACCGCCCCTGTACTTTCCTGCCGCCGCGGCGTTATCCGGAAACTCGTATCGGGTCACACTTAGGGGGTGATGGGATTCGATATCTTCAATCGGATTGTTTCGTGTATTGGCGTACAGCACATCAATGGCATCCATCCCGTCTTTCCCGTAACGTCCTCCGGAACTTCCCGCCATAATGTCCATATATACCCAGTATTTTTTATCAATCATCCCACTGTAAGCAACCATATACAGATTCCCGATTCCCGCACAGATCTGGTTCGGAACGGCCTGCCCCAATGCGCGCATGATCGTATCGGCCAGGGCATTGCCCGGACAGAATCTGGAAATCGTCGGTGCCGGATAGACCGGATTAGCCAAAGTCCCTTCCGGAGCAATAATTTTTATGGGACGGATCATTCCTGCATTTTGGGGTATATAGCCGAATTTTTTAGAGTCCAGCAATATGGTCCGGATCGTTAAATAAACGGCCATGTCCGTTGTTCCCGCAAGAGGCATGTTAATGGGCCGGTCGTCAACCTGATCGGATGTACCCGTTAAGTCCACAATCATCTCATCATCTTTTACGGTTAAATTAACGACAAATTTCAAATCTTTTCGCTTCGGATCCGGGCTGTCCAAATAACCGTCTATATATCCGACCGAATGATACGTGCCGTTTGAAATCTTTGAAATTTCATTGCGCAGGATGCGTTCCGAGTAATCCATCAAATAATCACGGGCTGCCCGGACAGTCTCCAATCCAAATTTCTCAACTATCTCCAGGTAGCGTTCCGCACCGATTCGACAGGTTGCAATCTGCGCTTCCATGTCGCCGACAACCATATCGGTGGCCCGCACATTGTCCCGAATCAGGCGCCACACCATATCCACCTTTTTTCCTTCTTCATAAACCTTGATCGCTTTGAATTGCATGCCTTCTGCGAAGCAGTCAACGGCGTCGATAATACCGATGGAACCGGGCGACAAAGCGCCTAAATCCAGCTGATGAGCCGTGGAGCAGGAAAAGCCGATCAACTCTCCCTTGTAATAGACGGGAACAAAGAACCCGCAGTCCGGCTGATGCGTCGCACCGTAAAAGGCAGAATTATGAAGAATAGCATCACCCGGTTTAAAATCATAGCCCCTCTCCGCCATGATTTCTTTGATCCCGTGAAGATATCCCGGTATAGGGCCGGATTGCAGCGGGGTGCTGTTTACTGACTCGCACAGCTGCTGCCCATTTTCATCAAGCAGGGCGCAGCCAAAATCGTTCGACTCGCGAATGATACTGGAATAGGACATACGTGCAAGCTTATGGCCCATTTCGATCGCAATATTTTTAAGTGCCCCGCCTACAACCTGAGCAGTAATCGGATCTATCGTCGTTTTCGTATCAACCATTACGCTTCCACTCCTATTTCTACTAAAATACTCCCGTTTGCTAGCATGGTAGCCGTACATTCAGGAGGAATAACCGTCGTCGTATCCTTTTGCAGGATGATGCAAGGCCCCGGTATCGGTTCATCGATAGGCAATTTTTCTTTTTGGTAATGCGGGGTGTCGAATGTCTTTAGAGAACCGTCCGAACGGAACCAGGCCGGTGCCGTATTAACCTCTGCCTCTTCGAGGGAATGAACGCCTTCCGAAAAATGGGTCTAAACTTTTTAGTGTTGATGAGCGTTCATCAGCACTATTTTTGTACAAAAAAGGACATCATT
>NZ_BMOK01000011.1 GCF_014647035.1 Sporolactobacillus putidus
GAGCGGCACGCCGCTCCCCCCAACGCCGCCTAGCCTGATTCATCCACCGAGAAACATTTTACACATAGGTTTAATTGTCCCCCTTTAAATGGGGCTGCGGCCGTCGCTCTTCGGCGAAAGTTCCCGTCCCAGTCAAATAAAAACAGACTCCGATGTGTGGAATCTGTTTTCTGATTTTTATTTTGTTTTTTAATAAACAGCGCCCCTGGTAAGGCTTTGCCCCAGTGGATTTTTCGATCATTGACCGGCAAACGTCTGATAAAGTAAAAAGACATTTAGCGCGATCACGACACCGGCTACCAGCCATGCGAGCACGGTCGTGATTTTGTGGTTGACCAGGTTCCCCATGATCTGCTTATTGTTCGTAAAAATGACGAGTGGAATAATGGCCAGCGCGATCCCGAAGGACAGGACAACCTGGCTCATGACCAGTGCGTTCGTCGCGTTCGCCCCGGAGATAATCACGGCCAGCGGCGGAATCATGGAACAAACCCGTCTCAGAAAGACCGGAACGCGTTTGTGGATAAAACCTTGCATCATGATATCGCCGGCCAGCGTGCCGACCGAAGAACTCGACAGCCCGGCGGCAAGAAGACCGACGCCGAACAGAATCGCCGCGCTCGGCGCGATAAAGACACCGAATTGTTTAAAAGCCACATTCAGGTCGGAAATGACGATGTGTCCGTAAAAAGTTGAAGCGGCGACGGCGAGCATAATCGCATTAATTGCACCGGCGATGACCATGGCAATCAAAATATCAGCCAGTTCAAAGTGAAAGATCTTTTTCCTTTCTTCCGGCGTTCGGCCAATGACTCTTCTGCACGTCAGCCCTGAGTGCATGTAAATGGCGTGGGGCATAACGGTCGCCCCCAGAATGCCGGCAGCAAGCAAAATACTGTTCGTTCCCTGAAAATGCGGCACAAACCCGGCCATCAGCGGAGCTAGTGCAGGCGCTGAAAACACAATTTCACAGCTGAAGGCGATGACAATGACAAAAACCATCGCGGCGATAGCCATTTCAAGAGAACGGACCCCCCTGATCTGAAAGGCAAGAATCACAATGGTGCACAGACCGGTCAGAATTGCGGCCGGCAGCATCGGGATACCGAAAACGAGGTTAAATCCGACGGCTGCACCAATGAACTCGGCCAGATCGGTCGCCATGACCATAATTTCGCCCTGGATCCAGTAAAAGATCGAAACACCCTTCGGCCAGCGGTCACGCAATATTTCAGGCAGATTATATCCGGTGGCTATGCCGATTTTTGCCGACAGCGTCTGAATCAGGATGGCCATTAAATTGGAAAGGACCACGACCCAAAGAAGCAGGTATCCGTACTGTGAACCGCTCTGAATGTTGGTCGCGTAGTTGCCCGGGTCGATATAGGCAACGGCAGCGATGAATGCAGGGCCAATAAACGGCATCAGCTGTTTCCATCCCCTGGCTTTTCCTAATGCCATCTGCAGCGACTGTGCATGACCGCCCGCCTTCTTCGGCAGCGCACCGGCAAGAACTTCGCCGCTCTCCGTCAGAGGGGCACGTATTCGCCCATCACTTCGTTCCGGCATTTCATCATCTCCTATTCGCTTTGTGAATATTTGTTTCCCTCATGCAACACATCTGCTAAAATCAACATACGCCATTTATGCATAAATTGCAATCGAAAAATGGTAAATTTATTTTCATTTTTACATTAAAACGTTTTCAATTAATTTAACAAATAAGAGGCAAGACGGCTTCATGTTGTGAAACGGATCAAAAAAAGGGAGCGGCAATTTTCCAGAACCGACTGATTTTATCCTGAAACCGTTGATGCGGACCGGATGAGAGGACCTTTTTTGGAGGTTCCCTTTTCGCATAAGACGATAGTGCACCGGCAAGAATCGTCCTGTTTCGGAAGAGACGGGAATGGAAACAGTGAAAATCGATGTTTTTTATCAACAAATCCTGAAAAATGACGCCTGCCGGAAAGTTCAGTCTCCTCCGTTCCCCCTCTTTGGAAGCCTGATCCAAAGCATGCAAAGAACAATGGCAACACAGAGGACGCCAAAAAGTGGATAGAGGGTCCGGATCAGGGATCCGTACCCTGCCTGGCTGATGAGGAACGCACCGATAAAGAGAATAAATATAGCCGCGCGCATATTGGGGATCAAAGGAAATGTGCTTCGCAGCTGACGCGCGAGGCCGAAGATGTTCCCGATAAAAGTGGTGAGAATCTCGCCAAAGATCACGGCGACGAACCCAATGTGGATGAGAGGACCAAAATGCCTGACGATGTCTGCCATCGGCATCTCAAATCCGGCAGACTCAGGGGCACCGAGCAGAAGAAAATGGGCCAGGATAAGGATCAGCCCGAGACCCGCTCCGCCAAGCAGGCCGCCGAGCCAAAGCACCGTCTCATCCTCCGTCTCCTTTGCAAGCGGAACAAGGACAACAAGCGCAGTCAGCATATTGAAGGAAGCATAGCTCAGGGCGGCTGGCAACCATTTGATATTTCCAGTCAGCCAAACCGCGTCCGGCGCGGCACCGCGTCCGAGAAAAACAGTCAGCACGAAAGCCGCCAGCATCGGCACGACGAGCGTATTGATCCAGAGAAGACCGCGAATTCCTTTTAATAAAAAAAGAAAGCTGACCACCAGCGCCAGTACAATACCGATTTGTCTGTGCCAGTCAAGCTGCTCCTGAAAAACGGCGCCGGCACCGGCAAGCATGACGCCGGTAATCCCGAGAATCACGAAGAATACCAGTGCCTGAATAGCCGTTCCCAATCGTTCACCAAAAATATGGATGACCAATTCGTTAAATGAATAGGCGCCGATTCGCCGGGCATAAATCATCATCTTAGTGCCTGCCCACGTCATCAGTACCCCGCTGAAAATAGCGCCAAGCGTTCCATTGATCTGGTATTGGGTGAAAAATTGAATAATTTCCTTTCCTGACGCAAAACCCGCGCCAACAATCGTCCCGATAAACGCCGAAGCCACCTGAAGAACACTGATTAATTTTTTGATCATTCAGCACACTCCCCGCGCTCCGCATTACCGGTATAATCGTCTGTCTATGTACGTGCTGTATCATTTGCTTAGCGCCCTTCTTCCACTTTATGCAAAACTTGTCCGGGTCATGCCCGGCACACAGTCGGGCAATCGTCAGTAAAGAGCGGGGAATCAACGGTAACCGGTTAAGAATCATCAGTAAGTGGCAGAGAATCATCAGTAACGCTCAAATAATCAACAGTAAACAGCCTGAAATCAATAAACGTGAATAATCTGAACTTAATCCGGATTTTTTAACCTGCTCTGACCGCTCCATTTTGACAGAACGGGTAATGATCTTTAGTGATTCATTCTTTATCGAAAATTAGGGACGTATTTTGCCGACTTGGATAAGCAAGATGGACAATCATAAAAAAACAGACCGGCACGATACATGTTGTATCATGCCGGGTCCCTTAACGATTAATATACCCAGGTTGCACCAATAATGATCAAGAGAATGAAAAGTACAACGATCAGTGCAAAACCTGAGCCATACCCGTATCCAACCGGAGCACCCATGCCCTTCATCACCTCCATGCCCATTTCTCTATCATCCTATGCGAACGCCGCGATTCGGACCGCCCTAATTTTAAATTTGCACCACTTTCCCCTTGCGCTTTTCAGAGCGGACGAACGGTTGACGAGTGCAAAGCCTGCGGGTCGTTCTCCCATACAAGCTGTGATAAAATGAAACTTAGTCATTTGTGTTCAAAAAAATGCTGTGGTATTTCTGAGGATAAACGAGGAACCCGGAGTTTTGTCAGGCAGTCCTCATTCGAAATTCGGACAATCACCGCTGTTCCTGTATGAAAAGAGTTTTTTCACGGCTTTTTGAACACACTTAAGATACTGATTTCTCGGGGAGGCCTGTGCATGGAAAATTTTGAGAAGTTACTTGACAACTACGCCGATATCACTGTCGCTATCGGGCTGAATGTTCAAAAAGGACAGGACGTGATGATTTTTGCTCCGGTCGAAGCCCTCGATTTTGTCCGGAAAACGGTTTGTAAAGCCTACGAAGCCGGTGCGAAAAACGTCTACGTCGAGTGGTCGGACGAAGCCGTGACACGAATCACATACGACCTGGCACCGGATGAAGCGTTTGAACAATTTCCTGATTGGCGCGCCCATACTTATCGTGAACTGGCCGACAGCAATGCCGCCTTCCTTTACATCCTTTCACCAAATCCGGAATTGTTGAAGGGCGTTGATCCGGAGCGCGTGGCTAAGGCCCGGAAGACGGCCGCCATAGCAAACAAAAAGTTTACCAACGCCAAAATCAGCGCGAAGGTCAGCTGGACTATTGTGTCCGTTCCGACCGCTGCCTGGTCGGCAAAAATATTTCCCGGTCTCGGCGAAAAGGAACGGATTGAAGCGCTCTGGAAACAGATTTTCACAATCACTCGTTCGGACAGGGACGACCCGGAACAAGCTTGGAAAGAACACATCCATTCACTGACAGACAAGCTAAACTCTTTTAATGAAAAGCGGTTCAGAAGACTGCATTATAAAGCGCCGGGAACGGACCTGACCATTGAGCTTCCTGCGGAACACCTCTGGGTGGGCGGCGGCATGACGAACGGAAAAGGAACGCCCTTCCAGCCGAATATACCGACTGAAGAAATATTTACCATGCCATTGAAAACCGGAGTCAACGGTACGGTGTCCAGCACGAAGCCGCTGAACAACGGCGGCAATCTAATCGACCGTTTCTCCCTCAAATTCAAGGACGGACGGATCGTTGATTTCGCTGCTGAAAAAGGACTTGATGCTCTCAGAAAAATTATCGAGACCGACGATGGATCTCATTATCTCGGCGAAGTTTCGCTTGTGCCGCATCATTCACCGATTTCGGAAACCAATCTGATTTTCTTCAATACGCTTTTCGATGAGAACGCGTCCTGCCACCTGGCGATCGGCGCATCATTCCCGTTCAACTATCGGGGCGGACGGCAGATGAGCGAAGAAGCGCTCGCCGCCGCAGGCGCCAACACCAGCCTGACCCACGTCGATTTCATGATCGGCTCCGATAAACTGGACATCGATGGCGAAACATCGGACGGCCAATGGGTTCCCATTTTCAGGAAGGGGAACTGGGCCATTTAAAGCAAGATTAGTTATCAGCAGCTGTCCTAAAAGGCCGGCCAATAACGAAAGGCCATGAAACGGAACGCTCCGTTCATGGCCTTTTTAATTAATGTGTATTCTACAGTTAAGTTTAACTGTATTCCTTACTCACTTTCAACTGGATCTTCAGATTTTAAAACGTTCGATTGCTTCCCGCATCTGTCGGGCCTGCTGATCCAATTCGCCTGCAAGTTTATTGAGTTCTTCCATGGCGGCGTTCTCTTCCTCGACAGAGGCGCTGACTTCTTCCGTGCTGGCCGCCGTTTCCTCGCTGGTCGAAGCAATCATCTGCGATCCTTTACTGATCCGCTCGATATTGGCTTCCGTCTTGCGGATGGCGTCCGCAATGCCTTGGATGCCTTTGACGTTCGCTTCAATCGTCCGGTCGATTTCCTCGAAAGCTCGGTTCGTCTCCTCAACCGCTTCACCCTGAGCCTCTACCACCCTGTTTGTCTCCTCACAGAGTTCAACGGTATTTCTGGTTTGCTCATTCATTTCTTTAACCATTTCGGTGACATGTTTCAGAGACTGATTGGTTTGTTGTGCGAGTTTGCGAATCTCGTCGGCGACTACAGAAAAACCTTTTCCATGTTCGCCCGCGTGCGCGGCTTCGATACTGGCGTTCAGTGACAGCAGATTAGTCCGCCGGGCAATACCGCCCAGAACATCAACGATTTCATCGATTTTAGCGACATGTCTCTCAAGCTGTGACACGGCCGATATGATCTGCCCGGTCGTATCCGCCGATGCTCTCGACTGAACCGACAAATGCTTCAGCTTTTCTTTGCCGCCCAGCGATGACGCGGTCATCTGATCCGCTCCCTGAAGAACTTCCTTGCTTCTCGCATCCATTCTTCTGACTGTGTCGACCAGCGACTGCAGGGAAGCCAGACTCTCGTCAATGGACTTCGACTGATCGGAAGCACCTCTTGCGATCTCATTGACGGTCGCACTAACTTCATTAGCCGATGCCGTATTTTCTTCCACGCTTGCGACCAGCGTCTGGGAAGCCCCCGTGATCTGACGCGCCACTTCGCTCATTTTTTTGAAAGCTTCCCTGTTCGCCCTGGCCATCTGGTTAATGCTTCCTGTCAGTTCAGCCAGTTCGTCCTTCCCCGTTACAGGAATGAATACGGTAAGATCCCCCTCTTCCACTTGCTTGGCAGCTTCCTCAATTCTTCTGATACGGATGGCCATTTTTTTAAGCAAATAGTTTGTAAGCGTAATGGCAACGATCAGAATAATCAGGACTGTCACCACAGATGGCAGAGTGATCAGATTTGCCTTGTTTGAAATTTCGCTCTTATTGATGACGCCCAGGAGGGTCCAGCCGGTCGTTTGATTTTTTTCAAAGCAAATTAGTTTTTGCTGGCCGTCGACTGTCGCATAGAACATCCCGCTCCGGCCCATCTTTTTCATTTCTTGATAAAAAGGCTGTTTCGCGGCATTAGTACCAATCTCAGAATTCTTCGGAGCCGCTATATATGTTCCCGACTTATTCAGCAAAGCCGCGTAACCCGAGTCCCCGAATTTCGTTCCGCGGACTTGGTTCACGATCGTCGAAAGAAAGAAATCAAGCTTGACGACACCCTTTACTTTTCCTTGATCCATGATAGCTTGGGCGACACTGACCACGCTCTGCTGCGTGACGTCGTCAGTATAGGGGTTCATCCATACGAAATTGCCTTTTCCCTGTGCCCCAAGCCTGTACCAAGAGTCTTTGGTCGGATCATAAGTTTTGTCGTAATAATAAATTGGGGCGCGGACCACCGTCTTGTCGGCTGAAGCGAACGTGAGCGCCTGATACATCTTGTTGGAAGAGATCACATTCTGGAAATCCTGATTAATCGCATAAATATTGGCCTCGGGGTTTGCCAGCCTGTCGCTCAACGCAACCTGGCCGGTCACTGCCTGTGCGTCGTCAAACAACGTTTCAAAGTTCGCATTGACGGTTTTCAGCTGGGTCATCGTCGATTGTGCCAGATCATCCGTCGTCATCATCGTTCCGTAAAAATAGCTGAACGCACCTCCGACAAGGCCGAAAAACACGATGGTTGTGACAAAAGGAATAAGCAGCTGCTTTCTCAGGCTGAAAGCCATAAACAATCTGTCGGGCATATATTTTCCAAGAAATGAACGCTCAAGCCTCTCTTCCATTTTGGAAAAAAATCTTGCAGCTCCCCCGCCTATCTTTTTCAAAATAGTCCCGGTTCGAGTTTTCCTGTCCACCGAACTTTCTGTCTGTTTTTTCTTAGAATGCTCCTTATCTTTCTCCATGCTCTTTGTCCTCACTCTTATATGTATTCTCCTGAATGGCTATAAAATAGAAAAAAACAACCAGTCCCAGCCGTATAGTCAGAATGAGACTGATTTTTTTATGAGAGTTGATATTTCTCCAAGTCCTTGCGAAGACCGGCAGCATCATTTTCAAGATTCGCCGCAAGCCGGGACAGTTGTTCCAGGCCCGCCGTTTGTTCCTCAATCGAAGCGGTCACTTCCTCGGTGCCGGCAGCCGTCTGTTCACTGATCTCGGTCATTCCGTCGATATTTTCCTTAACCGCCTTATTTTCCTTCAGCATGTCGCCAACCGATGCGACAATACTGGCAATTCGCTCATTGTTGCCGCTCACGGCTTGCGCAATCCTCTTTGCCGCTTTTTCAAAATTGCTGACGACAACAAACTGCTCTTCCAGCACCTTGCTCGTATTCCCGGCAAAGGTTACCGTATTCTCTGTATCTTTCTGAATGCCTGCGAGCAGATCGGAAATCTCCTGCAGCGCTTTATCGGTCTGATTGGACAGTTTCCGAACCTCATCGGCGACAACGGCGAATCCCTTGCCCTGTTCTCCCGCGCGGGCCGCTTCAATAGCCGCATTAAGCGCCAGCAGATTGGTCTGGGAGGCTATCTCGGAAATGGTCTCGAGTATCCGTCCGACATTTTTCGAACGGCTGTCGAGTAAAGCGATCGCATCGATGATGTCCGCAGTTGCGGAGATGGTCCTTTCCGAATGATTCCTCAGTTTGGCAACGGATTGCGTGTTGCTCTCCGATACCTGGATCAAGTCTTCCGCGCCTTTTTTCATCAGATCGATTTGTCTTGCGATGTCTTCCATTTTCAGGTCGATGACACCGGCGGCCTCCTTATTTTTGGTCATCAGTTCAGCCTGATTCGAGGCTCCGGCCGCAATTTCCGACATAGTTGAACCCACTTCATTGGAAGAAGCCGTATTTTCTTCAACACTGGCCACCAAAGTCTGCGACGCATCACTCACCTTTTCTGAAACACGAGTAATGCGCTCAATCATCACCCGGTTCAAGTCGATCATATGATTGATGCCGGCAGCAAGATCGCTCAGCTCGTCACCGCCCTGCCCGTCAATCCGCACACCCAGGTCGCCGTTTTCCGTTTTTTCCACAGCCTGTTTCATACAGTTGATCCTTTTGGCATAGGAAGCGGCAATCAGGCGTGAAGCAAGGAACGCCAGCCCAAGTACAATCAGCAGCAGCGCAGCCTCTGGAAGAAGCAGCTTGAAATACCCCAAAATATAAGTGAAAATAACCGCCAAAATAATCAGCACAGAAAACGGCAGAACAATCCTCGCCTGCAGTCCCGTATTCTCCCTTTTCAAGCGGGACCCCGCCTTTTTATCACGTTTCAAAGCCATGACACATCCATCCTTTCCAAGCTCAGCCGAAACCGCCGATTCACCCATCCGTACCTTGCTGATTCCGGTATTACCCTTATAATTATCGGCGTTCTGAATGGAAAAGTTAACGGTGCGCCCTGATTAAACATGAGATTCGACATGAACGTGAGATGCAGCACGACTGCCGGTGTACAGAAGGCGGTAGTAGAGATCCAGAAATAGAACGAGCATTAGCGCCGTCATAATTCCCGCTAGATCGAACGTTAGAACATCAATAAGATGGCCCGTCCGTCCCGAGATAAACGTCTGATGCCATTCATCGGACATTGCGTAAATCAGTGCGATTACCGGGCCGCACAGATAGGACAAGATTCTCGGCATAACCGTCGTAAAAAACAAATTGATCAGCATAAATGTGAGCAAAGTGTATTCCGACACATGACCGGCCTTTCGTACAAGAAATTCGAAAAATGCGTAAGGATCATTTGAAGTGATCAGCTTACCGCCATAATTGAAGGTGATATTCGGAAAGGTTTCCGAGTTCCACTGGAAATGGGCTTTCAAAAAAGGTTGAATATCCTGCTGGGCGTAAGACATTGACGACCCCATGTAAATCATTCCGGCGACAAGAACAATCAGCACCAGCCAAAACCAGAAAGCTTTGCGATGACTCAGCATATTTTTCTTCAACTCCTTCGTTTAGAATCCAGCCCCGGATCAGCGGTTTTGTACCATAAGAAAGCAGAAAAATTTTAAGGATTATAGTATGATCGGCCGAACATAAGCGCCATTTCCTGTGGCCTGTTCGGCATTAGCCTTTCTGGCCCCCACAACCAAGGCTCCGTCTCTCGCCAAAGGTTTGGCGAAGCCACGTTTTCTAATAATTATTTTTTCAATTATAACGCAAATAGGTCTTCGCTTTGTAGGAATTTTTTGTATATTCTTCATTTTTTTCTCCTGACACTGTTAGAAAGCACACTTTTTGACAAAATCATTACAGCTTGATAATTTCAAATTAAAGGGGGAGTAGCTTATGACACTGAAAGCCAATAACAAGGGATTCCAACTGATGAGTCCCCACGGGATCATGGATATTAATAAAGAAGGTGATTTCACACCGGGTGATCTCCTGGAAACATCGATCGGCGCGTGCAGCGGGCTTGTATTTAGAAGACTGCTGGCAAACCGCGGCATCAATTACAGCGAACTGACCATCGAAACCGAACGCGAGACTGCTAAGGAAAAGCCGAATCCAATCACCAAAGTCGGTGTTCATGTCACCATTAAGGGAAACAACTTCGATGAAAAACTGCTTCGGAGGCTGTTTACTCATGTCTACACGAACTGTACCATCGCCCAGTCGGTCAAAGGGGTGATCGAGGTCGAAGAAACACTCGATATTGTTCAGACACTGGATGTGGAGCAAACAGATTCTCCGAGCGGCTCAATCTGAAAAGTTCAATTTTCAGATTGAGCCGTATCCCGTGAATTGAGTGAAAAAGGGGCGCAATCGGGCTCCTTTTTTGTTTTAAACTGAGCGCCGAATGAGTTCTTCATCTGATAAATGCCCGTTTGTTCTCTGTATATTCGCACTTATTGATTCTGCGGCAGTTACTGTTGATATTACTGTAGTTACTGTTGATTTTTCGACGGTTACTGTTGATTCTTCCCTAGTTACTGTAGATTTCTATGAATTTACTGTTGATTATGGGGTCGTAAAACAATTCGAAGCGAACTTTTTCACGATGCTGTTATTAAAAAAGTGCTTTATGTCGTACATTTTTAGTTTTTCATGGTGTATTTTTCATTGATTTTTACTGTGTGTTTTGTATCTTGGTACTCATCGCAAAGTTCAATTTCAATTTTCGCATAGTCTATCAGGGTTAGGCTTTAAACAAGATCGCTGGTTTGCAGAAATGATTGTCTGAGGAGGAGGAATCGAGGGATTCCTGTCGAATATGTTAATAAACAGAGGTGATGTCATGATCCATAAACCGTTTAAAATCCCCCTTCACGTCCAACAGCTCCAGGCTGTTTCGGTAAGATTGCGTCCTGGTCCAATATACGAGGAAATTCAGGAAAAACTCAAAAAATATATGGCGGGCTGCAACGGCGAGCGCTCCATCGATTATCCTATCAGCTTCCTTCCTAATCATGAATACCACATTCTCCATGATCTCCGGCTGTTCGACGGCCAGCATTATTTTCAGGTTGACTGCCTCATTCTTCATCCAGCTTTTATTACCTTGCTTGAAGTAAAAAATATTGCTGGCACGATTACGATCGACAACCTACTTAATCAGCTTGCCAGGGAGATTGATCAGAATCAGGATGTATTCGACGATCCGATCTCTCAGGCAGAGAATTTAAAGAATCAATTGATCGTATGGCTTTCAAGACGGTGCGGCCTCTCAATACCCGTAATCGAATTCGTCGTCTTTACCTCATCAAATGCATTTCTCCAGATAACAAATCCGGATGACCCAAGTGTTCAAAAAATTGTACGCCCGGCAAATCTAATAAAGAGAATCGTACAGTCACGATCGCGTTTTCCCGCTGGAATAACAAATAAAGAACTCCGATCACTCTCCAAAAAACTGATAAAGAATCATCATCCGCGAAAAGCAGATCTGTTCCGTTCAGGACTAATGACACCCGACGACATCATTCACGGAGTCATGTGTCCTTATTGCGGCCGGATTCCTATGCAACGTCAGAAAAAAACCTGGTTCTGCACGAATTGCGGGAAAAAATCCATGACCGCCCATATTGCCGCTCTACATGATTATTACCTCATTTTCGGTTCAGAAATTACAAACAAAGGGTGTCGAAAATTCCTCAGGCTCGACTCCGGTTCTTCTGCAAATTACATTCTAAAATCCATGAAATTAAAATTCTCCGGGGAAAACAGAGCTAGGGTTTACTACCTCGATTTTGAAGAATAAATATTTATAAAGCTGATTTTCTACTGGCCAAAAATTGCATGAAAATTCTTTGCTTTCGCACTTATTGATTCTGCGGCAGTTACTGTTGATATTACTGAAGTTACTGTTGATTTTTCGACGGTTACTGTTGATTCTACGAAAGTTACTGTTGATTCTTCCGCCGTTACTGTAGATTCTCATGAGTTTACTGATGATTTCATGAAATTTACTCCAGTTTTTATAGATTCGTTTTTGATTTTATGTGCAGAAATTTTATTAAATCCCAATTTTTCTCTAAGAAAAAGTAATCGGAATCCCACTTTTTTCACCGCTTACCAATTTCTTAATCTATCTTTGCTTTCGTTTAGTGATTCATCCAATCCCAAATCGTACAATTGTTCTAATCTACAAAAAGGCATCTGCCCTAAATCTGATATGGAGACAGATGCCTTGTTATTGTCGTGATTTTCTCATTGAGAGTATTACTTACCCCGTAATCCTATCTCGTCCAACAGTTTCTGTGATATTGCTTCCTGGTAGCCGGCACGCTTAATACTTTGCATCTGAGTGGCGAGCTCTCTTAGCTCATCCGACCGGATGTTCTTTAGCTTCACCAGCCGCTTTCCGCTGATCGGAACCGCGGGCATCGAGGATAAATAATGGGCAAGGTCCATGCCCCACAGACGAACCTGATCCGGAAATCGGTTCAGGATCTGATCGGCCATCTGCAACCCCTCGGGATCAAAATCACCGGCATAATGCAGCACGGATCCGTTTGCAGCTAATTTGTCGAGGAGCATCCAGGCCGCAAGCCGGAACTGCCCGTTCGTGCAGACGAGTGGAAGAGTCGGCCGGGCATCGAGAAAAGTGCTGTAGACGCCTGAATTCTCAACTAGATACACGTCATTGCCCCGGGCAGGACTTATCTCCTCGATTTCCAGCAAATGACGGACTGGAACATTCCAGCTGATCCGGGTATCGACGGCAGCCTGCCAGACCGGGTGCACCTGGCCCTTTGTCCATCCGAGCAATCCGTTCACGGCAACAAAATTCATAATATCGTCACGGACGAGATTAAATGAGAGGAGAAGATCATTATAAAATTCCGTTCTTGACAAGTTTTCATCCGGCCGCTCCGACTCCCGTTTCTTTTGCAGGACATCGATAAAAATTTTTCCGGTTCGAGTGCCCGTATCAAATGTATGCGGATTTCCGGTGACCTGATGGGCAAAAAAAGGCAGACGTACCGGCTTTTCCGGCAGGCAGGTCAGCGCCGCCACAATCGCCTTCATTCCAGTCAAAGCCTCCTGCTCATCTTCCGAATACCAATCGTAAAGCAGCTTCCAGGCGTCCTGATCGATTAGAAATTGAAGACTTGGGAATTTTTCTCTGATCAGCATCTTAAAATGATGCTCATCATCTGCCTGCCGCCCTTCGTCTTCAGAACGAGTCGTGAAAGGCTCCCTCAGCACATGTGCCATGACTTCGATCAGCAGCCGCTCTCTGAATCTGGAAACCGCAAAGGCCGATTCGAATTGCGACCATTTTATCCGCTGTCTGGCAGACAGTTCATATTCCGGCAGGCCGAGCAGACTGCCCGAATTTTAAACCTTGCGCTCGATCATTATCGAAAAATCAGAATAATCACTGTTCAGCTGTTTACCTTTATTGTAGCGTATATGTTCTGCTTTTTTATGAGATTATTTTTTGAAACAGCGGGAACTTATTGCCATAAGGGGAATCGTTTATCATTTTTCTTCTTTATAAATAGCGGGACTCAAGATAAGGAAGCAGACTGAGCAAAATTCAGATTAGAAAACTGGCTTCGTCAAGCCTTTGGCGCGGGCGTTGCCTTTGTTGCGGGGGCCAGGACGGCCTAATGCCGAACATGCCGCAGTACACGGTGATCTGTTCGGTTGCTTATACTATAATCCTGCAAAAATTTTATACTTCTTATAGAACACAAAAACATCCACAGGACAAATAAAGTGTTCGGGGAAAACTTAAAGTTGGAGCTTGCAGGATTTACACCTTTGCTTTTCGCTTAATCTTCTGCACCTCTGAACGCGTCGTCCAGGTGTCCTCGCGAAGCAGGTCGATCTGATCGGTCAGGCTGTCGCGCAGATTGTCAATTTTCTGGTTCGTACTCTTCTGCTCAAGCTTTACCTGTTCAAGCTCTGTGTGCAGGGAATCCATTTCGCCGCGCATATTTCACTGTACGGAATCGATGTCGCCGCGCATTTCTTTGACATGTCCATCCCGTTCTTCAATCGCCTGTATCATCATCCGCAGCTCACTGCTCATTTTCGATCATCTCCTTTATCCCCTAATTATATATGCCATATTCAGATTCCGACAAACACACAGCTGTCTGTAGCGCTGCTGCCATCAAAAAAACGATGATTCATGCATAAAATCGCTTTTCCAGTGCCAGAATAATGTGTCCGGCAGCTATGAAAAGGAGGATCCCATGGTCAACAAAGAGCAGGAATTCAAGCGCCAGTTCAAGTCTCGGGAAAACAGCGGCGAACACCGCAACGGCCGTCTTGCCCAGGAAAAAAACCATCATTCGGACGGCAGCGGCATGCCCAATGAATACGTCAGTAAAAAAGAAGAAGACTGACACTCCGAATTAAGGAGTTATCAGTCCGGGCAACCATCAGATCCGGGAAGCTTTTTCATAATCGGCATCCCGGATCTTTTGCGGCACCATGCCCCCGCCTGTCGCCCAGAAAAGATGCGTGGCACCGGCCGTTTTCTCAGTCAATCGATGCGCATTCAGATAATTTTGTCCGGATTTTGTGCCGAGGAGTATTTGCGGCCCGGCTATTCCGGCCGCGGCAGACGGTTCGACCCACAGTTTTTCCGTATCGGCGAGCCCCTTCTGCAACTGAAAAAGCCGACGGTCGCTTACGGTCAGGCAGCCTGAAATCAGGTGCCCCGCCGCCTTTCCGACAAACGCAGACGCTCTCGGCACGGCGAGCCCGTCCGCATCGGTCCGGTTATCCAGTCCGAAATCCTTCACTGAAACCCGGTCGTGCAGCCCGGTCAGCAGTCCGAGCAAAAAGCTTGGCGAGTGCGTCGGCTCGACAAAAAAGGCATGGACATTTTCTCCAAACACGTGCTTTAGGCCGAACGTCACTCCGCCGGGGCCGCCGCCGACTCCGCACGGAAGGTAAACCAATAACGGGTGCCCGGCATCCACTGCGATTCCGGCCTTCTGAAACTGTTTTTTCAGCCGGCTGCCGGCCGTCGCGTAGCCGACAAATAGATCTTTCGAATTTTCATCATCAATAAAATGACAGCGACTATCCTTTGCAGCCTGCCTACGCCCTTCTTCGACAGCCACACTGTAGTCCGCCTCATACTCTCTGACCTCCGCCCCCTTTTCCCGCAGCAGATCCTTCTTCCATTGCCGGGCATCGCGCGACATATGCACCGTGGTGTGAAACCCGAGCTTCGCCGCCATAATGCCGATACTCAGACCAAGATTGCCGGTTGAACCGACAGCGATTGCATAGTTTGAAAAAAATGCTCTGAAGGAATCGTTCGCAAGAACCGAGTAATTATCCGACTCTTTCAGCAGGCCACGGCCGATCGCCAGCCGCTCGGCCGTTTTCAGCACCTCGTAGATCCCGCCCCGCGCCTTAATCGACCCGGAAATCGGCAGCTCGCTGTCTGCCTTCATCATCAGCCGTCCGGGAATCGGTACGGGCCGCGAAGTTTGCAGAAAATCCTTCATATCAGGAACTGAATAAAGCGGCGATTCAATCAGGCCGTGCGCACTCACCGTCTCGGGAAATGCCCTTTCAATATACGGAGCAAAACGGAGCAGCCTCTGTTCGGCGTCGGCCACATCCGCCGCTGTAACTTCCGCTGAAACCGGCGTCCCCCCGTATTCCGGATTCGGCCACAGCACCTCGTCCATCGCCATAATCTTCCGAATGACAGGAAACTCGCTTTTCCATTCCTCAATCGTCTTGCCGCCAACGATCCGGCCCATAGAATCGCTCCTTTTATTTGAATATTCAAAAATAGTTGAGCTTTTTAAGCGAACTACCGTTATGGAGCACAGATCAATTGCTCCCATGACGAAAAACGATCATCCCAGTTCCGGAGTTTATCGCCCGGATTCTGATGATTATCGCACCAGATCAGGACCCAACCGCCTTGGAATTTGTATTAATCACTCCACTATTTTTACAACTTGGATTCCTACTAAAGACACGCTATCCAAGCTGATGGATCATTACTTTCATCTTAGTATAACATCGGTATTGAATAATGCGCTGAGTCTACTAAGAAAATGACTTTGAATGTCTGATGCTGCTCCGAATTACGGAAAGGTTGCTCTGAATTAGGGCCAGTCTGCTTCGAAAACTTTTTTGATTTTCTCTAGTCTGGCATTTAAACTCTTCATCCCGGAGATTCATCTGAAAATCCTACCTTTTTTCTCCCCCATCTTACATCTAACGTTTTGTCACAAATCATTCATAAGGCGGTGTTCTGCGTCATAGATTGACGTTGAATTGGGCTGCCCAGCGGCCCAATGGCGAAGGAAGGAGCGTCGCCATGCCATTTTTCTCTGAAGTCAGATGTCAGCGGATTTACGAAAACATCATCTTCCAGATTAAGGAGCTGATCCATGAGAAAAAATTGAGGCCCGGCGACCGACTGCCGAGTGAGAGAACAATGGCCGGGTATCTGGGATGCAGCCGGACATCTGTGCGCGAGGCTTTCCGTGTGCTGGAAGCGGACGGTCTCGTGGTTTCGAGACAGGGCGGAGGACGTTTCATCCAGAACTCCGATCAGGATATGGTCATGTCCTACCATCTGAACTCGTCCGACGTCATTGAAAAAAACGCGATGCTGCATTTCATCGAAGCGAGGGAGGCGCTGGAGCCGAAAATCGTCGAACTGGTCTGCAAGAGGGCAACTGAACAGGAGCTTGCCGCAATAAAACGGGATCTGGAAAATCCGACGGCTGATTTTGAAACAGCCGGGAAGAAAATCGAAACGCCCCTGAACTTCCACCTTTCTCTTGCCCAGGCGTCGCACAACTTCATCCTCGTCTCGATGATGCAGGCGAACGCGAACCTGATTTGCCGAATCGGGAAATGGACGCTTTTCTCAAGAAAGAGACGGGCAGAAGATTTACAGGAACATGAAGCCATTCTGAACGCGCTGCTTGACCGCGACACGGATCTGGCTGTCAAGGCCGTCGGAAGTCATCTGAGCGCCCTTCGCCGATTTATTCTGATTCCTGAAGGAGGGGTGGAAAAAAATGAAACAAAATAACGGCCCGCTGACCGGCACAAGGGTGCTGGACGTCTCAACGATGATCGCTGCCCCGTTCGGCGCATCGCTTCTCGGAGATCTCGGTGCCGAAATCATCAAGATCGAGCTGCCGGGTAAAGGCGACACGCTGAGGAATGTCGGCCCGTGGAACGGCAATGAGACACTCCGCTGGCCGGGCATGTCGCGCAATAAAAAATCGGTCACCCTCGACATCCGATCTGAAGAGGGAAAACAGCTGTTCAAACGACTGACGGAAACAGCGGATGTGCTGATCGAGAATTTTCGTCCTGGCACGCTTGAAAAGTGGTCGCTCGGCTACGATGAACTGAAAAAAGCCAATCCGAAACTGATCATGGTCCGCGTTTCCGGCTATGGACAGACCGGGCCCTACCGGAACAAGGCGGGATTCGGAACGCCGGCGACAGCCTTCAGCGGTTACACCTATCTGCAAGGCTATAAAGACCGGCCGCCGGTCACGCCTTCATTTTCCCTGCTTGACTATCTGGCCGGTATCTTTGCGGCTTTCGCAGCGGTGAGCGCCCTTTTTTATCAGGAAAAAAATCACGATCCGGAAGGCCAGGTCGCCGAGCTTGGCCTCTATGAACCGATGATCCGGATGATGGAATTTCTCATCGCCGAGTACGACCAGATTGGCTATATCCGGGGAAGAAGCCCGGGCCTCGAAGGCCATTCGAGTCCGGCCGGGACGTTCGAAACGAAGGACGGCAAATACGTCGTACTCGTCACTAGCACTGATTCGACGTTCGCCCGGCTGGCCGAGGTCATGGGCCGTGAAGACATGCTGACCGATCCGCGTTATTGCACCAACTCGGTCAGGCTCGCCCACGACCCGGATATGGAAAAAATCGTAGCAGACTGGATTCGGAAGTTTGACCAGAAAGCGCTCGTCGATCTGCTTGACAGCCACGGCGTGCCGGTCAGCCCGATTTATAGTATTGAAGACATTTTCCGCGACCCCCAGTATCTGGCCAGGGAAAACATCGTTGAAGTGGAGCATCCGCGGCTCGGCAAAATCAAAGTCCCCGGCGTCGTCCCCAAATTTTCAAAAACACCGGGCGCCGTACGGCACAGGGCGCCGGAACTCGGTGAGCACAACGAAGAGATTTTCACCGGAGAACTCGGCCTGCCACGGGAAACTCTGAAAGCGCTGCACCAAAAAGGGGTGATCTAATGAACCGGATGGTACTGCCGAAGCAGGTTCGGCTCTGCGAGGTATCCACGCGCGACGGATTTCAGGCTGAGGAAAAATGGATTGCGACAGATGATAAAGTCCGTCTGATTCATCTGCTGCAGGCGTCAGGCATTTCGTCGATGGAGGTCACTTCCTTTGTCCACCCGCTCGCTATTCCGCAACTGAAAGACGCGGAAGAAGTCGTCGAACGCGTCCGGGACCTGCCGGGGATCGCGCTGCGCGCGCTTGTCCCAAATGTCAGAGGAGCAGCGCGCGCCGCCCGCGTTGGCATAAAGGAGGTGAAATGCATCCTGTCTGCGTCGGATGCGCACAGTCTCGCCAACACCAACTGCACGGTCGATGAGGCGCTTGTAAAGGTCCGCTCGATCGCCGAATTCGCCGCAAAAAACGGGATCAAAGCCAGCGGATCGCTTTCTGTAGCCTTTGGATGTCCCTATGAAGGCAACGTTCCATTGGTGCAGGTTAAGCGGCTGATTCGCGCCTATATGGAATTGGGCATCCGGGAAATCACACTGGCCGATACAACGGGCATGGCGAATCCAAAGCAGGTTTTTGCCTATTTCGACGAGCTGAAGACGCTTTTTCCCGATGCCGTTTTCTCGGCCCACTTTCACAATACACGCGGTCTGGCGCAGGCCAATGTCCTCGCCGCGCTTCAGCAGGGCATCACCGAGTTCGACAGTTCCGCGGCCGGACTCGGCGGCTGCCCGTACGCCCCCGGCGCGAGCGGCAATGTTGCCACTGAAGATCTGGCGTATCTGTTCTCTGAGACCGGTATTGAAACAGGAATCGATTTAGAAAAACTGCTGCAAGCATCCGCAGAGATGAAAAAAGTTGTCGGACATGACGGCGGCAGTTTCCTGCTGCAGGCCGGTATCCCGAAAAAACACGAACGCCCCACGCGGCAGATCAAAGGAAAACAAGTTTGAACACCAGCAATTAAAAAGCGCTTACAAACATGTAAAATAAATACGAGGAGGAATTTTACTGTGGCAGTCATTAACAATCAGCCTACTGTTGCGGATCGGATGAATCGTTTACCCGCCTCTCATGTTTTTCTGAAAATGATTTCATGCATCGCTGCAGGAGGTCTGTTCGAATTTTACGAACTGTTTCTCGCCGGCGCCATCGGCGTGACCCTGGTCAAGCAGGGGCTGATCTCGACAACCGGCCTCGCCTATTTTATCGGCTCCGGCTTTTTCGGCATGTTTTTTGGAACCACGATTTTCGGGCGCGCCAGTGACAAAATTGGCAGGAAAAACGGCTATGTCTATTCCCTGCTCATCTATTCGCTGTTCACCGTGCTCTTGGCCTTTGCCCCGAACCAGCTCTGGATCGATCTTCTGCGATTCGGCGCCGGACTGGGTGTCGGCGCTCAGCTCGTCATCATCGACACCTATATTAGCGAGCTGACCCCTTCAAAGCACCGGGGCTTTTACGTCGCTTTCGCCCATTTCATCACCTTCCTTGCCGTTCCGATCGTCACTCTGCTCTCCTATTTTCTCGTACCGACTCATTTCCTGATCGACGGCTGGCGCTGGGTGGTCATGATTGGCGGGCTCGGATCCGTTTTCATCTGGTGGATCCGACTCGGGCTTCCGGAATCGCCGCGCTGGCTGGAAAAACGCGGGAGGACGGAAGAAGCCGACAAGGAAATTACAAAAATCGAACAACTCATATTTAAGGAAAAAGGATCCCTTCCTCCCGTCACGATCGATAAAGTCCAGGAGACGGAAAAAGGCGCATTCTCTGAAATCTTCAAACCGCCCTACCGTTCACGCACCATTATGCTGATTATTTTCAATATCTTTCAGACCGTCGGCTTTTACGGATTCGCGTCCTGGGTGCCGACACTGCTCGTCAGTGAAGGCGTCACGCTCGTCCATTCCCTGCTCTACACATTCATCATCGCGCTCGCCAACCCGTTCGGTCCGCTGCTCGGCATGGCGACTTCCGACCGGTTCGAACGCAAATGGCTGATTGTGCTGCTTTCCCTCGGCATCGCAGTCTCTGGAACTATTTTCTCACTCATGCGCATCCCGTTCTGGATCATTGTCATCGGTCTGATCATCACCCTGTTCAACAACTGGTTCAGTGCAATCTACCATTCCTATCAAGCCGAACTGTTCCCGACACGGCTCAGAGCGACCGGCGTCGGCTTCAGTTACAGCTGGGGTAGGTTGAGCTCTGCCTTCTCAGGCATCATCATCGCCCAGCTGCTCGTCCACTTCGGCGTGATCGGCGTTTTCGCCTTCATTTCTGTCTCGATGCTGATCGTCGCATTCGTCATCGGTGTCTTCGGCCCGCGCACAAGCAAACAGGACCTGGAAGTCATTTCGCCGGTTCAATAAAAACTGAGGCGAAAGTCCAACCGTTAAAATTGGTTTGAGACCAGGAATCAACAGATTTGGAGTCAGGGGTGAACTTTTCCGGGTATTTTCGGGAAAAGTTCACCCCGAATTTTTTATTGAGCCCTTTTATTGCGGATTCTGCGGTTTCCAGAACCGGATTCGGTAGTCATTTTGTGAAAATCAACAGTAAACGATGGAGAATCGACAGTAAATCCAGTCGAATCGATAGTAAACTGCAGTGAATCATCAGTAAAAGTCGGGAAATCGACAGTAAATCCCGGGGAATCAATAAGTGCGAACAATCAGAAAAAATCATCTGCATAAAATATAGACAAAATGACCTTTAATCCACTGATTTCACAAAAACTTCACTTCAATCTCACCGATCAAAACCCCGGCACGAATCGCCACCCCAATATTATTAAAATGACCCTGGACGAACTCTTGTCGCCGTTGACCCCATATCATGTGCCGTAAGATGGGCCTTCCTTCGCAGCTCAGTTACCGAGTACGAATTCAATGGCCTGCAACTATAGTCAAAACGATGTCCAATGCGACACATCAGTTAGTTTTAGAGCACTAAAGCTAAGGAAACGTTTTCCATCGTCAATGAATTTCATCATTTTTTCAAGAGCAGAAAAAAGTTTAAGTTTTGTTAACTTATCAGAGAACCCTGATTAGTGATGGTATAATAGTTTTAGTTCATTCACAGTATACGACGGGAGGATTGATTCATTTGATTTGCAAGTCTTGTGGAACTGAAAATGAAGAATCGGCAAAATTCTGTACGAATTGCGGCAGACTGCTCGACAATCAGGAGATCACGGCTCATGAACAAACCAGTGCAACAGCTTCGAAAGGTGATATCGCCATCAATACGGAACTTTTTTCAAATTACTGGTTATATGTCAAAAGCGGGTTAAAAGCGCCAAGCCAACATTCGGATGACTTCGGAAACGGATTGATTACACTCGTGTTGCTGTCTGCGTTTGTACCCTTATCTCTTGTCATTATCGGAAACCGGCTTTTTCAGGCATTGAGTTTTGGCTTTATGTCTTCTGCACCGTCAATCGGATTTAGTGTATTCATCAAGGGTTTGTTTATCACAGCAGCTTATCTTGCTCTTTATGCACTATTAATCTTTTTATTCTTAAAGATCGCCAAGTTTCCGGCGACTTTTAAATCAATCATCGCCCGTTTAGGCCATTTATGCATCCCGCTGATGTTGGTCTCTGCAGTCATGATTATTCTTCCTTTCATTCTTGAGTCCAGCTACCTCTATCTCTTTGCCCTGCTCCTCATTGGTCTGCAAATCGCATTTTTCATCACCCTGTATTCGTTTTGCAAACCAACAGGCTTTGATGCTTTTTACCTGATTACCGCATGCCAGGTCGTTTTCAATATCATTCTCTTTGTCGTGCTGAAACAATATCTCATCACTACCGTTCAGCATATTTTTAGTTCGATCAATCCGTTTTAAACCGGAATTTCCAAAGCCACACGGAAAGGAAGCATATATATGGCAAAATATTGCGCACATTGCGGTTCCCCGCTTAAAGAGGATGCTAAATTTTGTCCAAGCTGCGGTTTTCCCGTTAATCCCGCCCAACCTGTCGATCAAGTTCAACAGACCGGCAACCCGCCGCAAATCATCGAACAGGCGGCTGCAGCCGAGGCAGCTCTGCAGACCCGCTATACGGCCAAATCCATTACCCTAAAAAAAAGAGTCTACATTCCAATCATTGCAATATTCATTATTATCGGTGCCCTGTTTTTCGTTGGAAAAACAATGACCGACCCGCAGCGGACAGTCGATGCTTTTAAAAACGCGGTTCAGAACCAGGATGTACATACCCTTGCGAAACTCGTTCATACAAATGGAAATACGCCGGCAGATATGTATCAAATCAAGGCGATGCTCGCTTTATTCCAGAAGCAGCCAAGTGTGTATACAAATGTGCTTAATTCATTCCAACAGTCCATAAAATCTGCTAACAGCCAGATCAGCGGGTCTTCCCCTTATTATCTTGAGAAAAGTGGGAAGAAATATTTCATTTTCGACAACTATCAAATTATGGCGAATCTGATTCACCCATCAGTAATCACGAATTTAAAAGGGATGCAGGTCGGTATTGAGGGCGTCGGCAAGCCTCAAAGCGCTACACAGGCCTCGGCCAATTCGCCGGAAACACTGACGCTGGCCGGAGTGATCCCGGGCTATTACACAATTTTCGGAAAATCACCAAGCATGAACACATCCGTACAGGAAGTTGTTAATTCATCGGAAGTAAAAGTGGATTTTTCCGGTATCTATATTCCCGTCCGGAGCAATATCAGCGATGCGGAACTTTACGTCAACGGCAAGGATACGGGAAAGACACTGGCGCAGATTACGGAGTGGGGCCCCTTCAAAGAAAATGATAACCCTACTTTCTATGCAAAGTATACGGTTAACGGCCAATCGATACAGACAAATCCCGTAAATATCTCAAACAACAGCTACACAAACAATAGCATGACGCTTAATCAGGCGGAAAATGATGGCATCGATCTGACATTCGACGAAAGCAGCTCCAGCAACTTTTATGTTCTGGACAAAAATGGAAGCAGTACAAATCAGAACACTTTGCAGTCCTACTTCAGCAGCTTCTTCAGTGCACTAGGCACCGCAGTATCCAGCGGCGATACAAGCGAGTTTGCTACTTATTTTGAAACAGATACCGATTTTTCCAATATGCAGATTGCAAATGCCAAAAAATTCAACAGCCAGGGCGTTTCAGAGTCGAACCAATCCTTTGACATTACTAATATCAAGTACATCGGAAATGATATCTTCAGTGTAGATGTATCAGAAGCCTGGAATGAATCCTATACGGACCAGAATAACAACTATACAAACAAAGATTTCACACTTAAAAGCATCTATCAGCTCAAGGAAACCGCTCCCGGTCAGCTTAAAATCGTCGGACAAAAAATAACCGACAGACAAGAACTGAACTAAAACCGGGACCTAATTAGAATCGCTGAAGCCTTAAGGAAAAAAATATCCAGATTTTGACATTATACCGCTTGTTTTATCCGGCAACTCAGAGCGCGAGCGTCAATTCAAGCTTCATGATTAGAAAATCCCATTTCATTGATGGGATTTTTTTATATCTTGAACTTAAGTGTAACCGAATCCCCATAAAGAGGTAGGGGGGTTTAGGTAAAAAACTGGTCAGGATTTTATTACTCATACTGACCTGTGATCGATAGTCTAGCATGTGCATCCAATAAGAGTCTGACCAATAAGTATGGCAGTATCAAAAACCAGAGGGTTTCACGCCATTGTGGCAAACAAATGGAATACGGAAATGGAAGAATACAAAAGCCCCTAAAAGGGCAGTTAAAATGCCGCTTCAAGGACTTTTGCACATACGTTTACAATATCGGATTGGAAAGGTTCGGTATACTTCCTGTACCGGCAGGCACGGAATTGGATGCGCTATTGGTTCCATTCGTCGGCTGAGTCAATGTTGACGCCAGCAGATCCCAGAGCAGATTATTGGAAGAAAGCGAATTTGAAGTCAATCCGCCCGTCAAGTTGCCGGAATCCGTACCTGAAGTGTCAGTGCCCGAAAGGCCGTTCAACATGGATGAAGACGAGTCGTTCATTAATGCCGAAGCGAGCAAATTCGCAGAAGAAGAGGTGTTTACTGAATTAGTGGATGACGAACTGGGCAAAGAAGCGGATGGCGCTTGCTTTTGAGCCAAAAGACCGAGCAAGACGTTATCCAGTGAAACATTGGACATAAAGATTAACCTCCTTTCTTTTATTGAGTACGATTAAATTCTGTCATAACGGATGAAGGAAAACAACGATCGTGGATCATTTTTCATACTTTTTCTAAACGAATCATCGCTATTTGCCGTCAGACGGCTCAGCCCAAGGCTTCACATGGTATCCGAAAAGTACAGAGCATCGGTGCGGTCCTCAACTTCTGCTTTCATCCTGCTTAAGATCCGTCCAAATCATTTTGCAGCAGTGAAAAGCGTTGCGCAACGACCGGCCTACCGGTTCACGTTCCCTGTTAATCGAATAGATGTTTAAAAATCGCCGCGGCATCGTCAACCGCTTCCTCCACACTGATCTCTCTTCCAAAATGCTTCCTGTTTGCTTCATAAACATAAAATCATTCCTTTTAGATTCCTAAATAATAAAAGAGCCACACCTTAAACAGGATGGCCCATTCGGATCGGGTCTATGCGGTTGTCTCTTGTTACCGTTGAATGATGTGCCCTTCAGCAGGGGACAAAATCCCGGAAAATTTGCTGTCGATTCCAGACCCATTTTTCTCCATTCGAATAAATTCTTGCGAAACAATTTTTACGTGATGGGGATCGTTTGGTGCCGAGCGCATATGGAACAAGGTCTCTCCCGAGAATACGATCGAGCTTCAATCCAATAATAAAGTATTACACCCTTATAAATTGTTAATGCTACTCTCCGCGAGAGAAACATGTCGTGATGACTCAGCATATCGTTCACAGCTTACAAATTGGTTTTTTTACAGGAAGCCGCTGTCTGGAAGCTGGCGCTGAGCAGGATGTCCTGCCCCGTCTTCGGATCGAATTTTACTGTAGCCGCGTATGGATTGCTTTTGCCGTTCAGCTGTACGATTCTATGCTAAAATGATAAGCGATCGAGTTCATTTGCTTTTAATTAAAATGATCCAATCATAATTGATGAGCGTTAACCAACAATCATACTTCATTTGTGAAGCAGGCTCATGATTTCAACTTTGATTCCGCAAAATTCTAATGAATAAGAGGGGTTCGTTATGCAAGAGAAAACACACGGAGCGTGCACGACCGTATTGGTCGGTAAAAAGGCAACACTGGACGGTTCAACCATGATCGCCCGCAACGGAGACAGTTATGAAGTGATTGTACCGAAGCGACTCACCGTTCACCCGCATGAGATTTTGGATCAGGAGGAGCGCTACGACTCACCCGGCAATCATTTTCAAATCACACTGCCGAAGGAGCGATTCCGCTACACGACGATTCCGGACGGTGAGGACCGTTTCGAGACGTATCCGGATGCCGGCATCAATGAAAAAAATGTGGCGATGAGTGCAACAGAGAGCGTCTATGGCAATCCGCGCGTGCTGGGCTACGACCCGCTTATCAAAAATGGAATTGCTGAAGACTGCATGGTCAGTGTTGTTCTGCCTTATATCAATTCAGCCAGGGACGGCGTCGCAAGGCTCGGAAAGATCGTCGAAACCTATGGCGCCGCCGAATCAAACGGTATCTTATTCGCGGATAAAGACGAAGTCTGGTATATGGAAATCGCGACCGGCCACCAGTGGGCGGCTCAGCGTATCCCAGACGATTCCTACGCCGTGGTCGCCAACCAGATGGCGATTCAGGAAATAGATCCGGATGATAAGGGTAACTTCATGACATCCTCAGGCCTGACTGATTTTATTGAAAAGCATCATCTGAATACCGGCTCTGATAGGATCAATTTCAGAAACACTTTCGGCACGCAGACCGTCTTCGACCATCACTATAACACTCCGCGAGTCTGGTATGGGCAAAAATATTTAAACCCCGAGGTCGAACAGGACCCGATGTCCGACAACCTGCCGTTTCTTCGCAAAGCCAATCGGAAAATCGGTGTGGAAGATATCGCCTATATTCTGAGCTCCCATTATCAGGAAACGCCCTTTGATCCGCTCGGAACCGGCAGTGAAGCGGATAAAACAGCATTCCGCGCCATCTCGCTCAACCGGACACAGGACTCGCACATCCTGCAGATCAGGCCGGATGTCCCGGATGATATCGCAGGAATCCAGTGGGTTCAGCTTGCAGGCACGTTCAGCCCATATGTCCCCTTCTATACAAACATTACATCCGTTCCTGAAGCCTATGCAGCGGCACCTCAGAAACTCTGCCTGACATCGGCTTATTGGCTGTACAAAACAATACCTGTCATCGTGGAACCGCATTACAACGCCTTCCTGAAACAGGTACAGGATTACAAAGACCATCTGCACAGCCAGTTCCTGGGCAATCTCGCCAAAGCGGACGCGGACGCCCAAAAAGCGGATAAAGAACAAATTTCCGGCATTCTGACCGAAGCCGGCAACCAGAACGCGGAACTTGCCCTCAGCCAAACACGCAAATTGCTGCAGAAATTAACGACAGACGCCATGTCGATGTCAAAGCTGACGTTTAATATGGATAAAAATTTGTGATCCAGCCATAGAGACGGCGCCCCCGATACTTTTATCCTAAGCACACCGGGAATATGTAAAAAATGAGGCTGTCTCATAAGCTGATTGCTCAACTGTGATAGGCTCCCCTTGGATTGACAGATAAAATCATAAAATCTGCTCATCTAAAGGGGAGTTTTTATGTCCACAAGAATCATCGATTCATGCGAAGAAAAAACGGTACAGATCATAAGTTGATTTCTCGACTATGAGGCAATCTCTCTCCTTATTTTCTTGAATTTCAATACATCCATGTTCTAGTTAAACGGTGAGTAAGTATCTTTTGCAGACGGCTATTATCGGTATTTCAATACATCCATGTTCTAGTTAAACACGTCATGCCAACAATTCCAGTACCCGACTTTCCTTATTTCAATACATCCATGTTCTAGTTAAACTTTGTGGCATATTTAGATGGTGCACAAGTTAATACATTTCAATACATCCATGTTCTAGTTAAACGTTGCCTATCTGCTTAATGTCGGAGTACCGTTTGTCACATTTCAATATATCCATGTTCTAGTTAAACGAAGATGCCAAACGCCGGATCAATGCGCTTGTTGCATTTCAATACATCCATGTTCTAGTTAAACTGATTTTTTAAGTGGACGATGGTTTCCATCGCTTGAATTTCAATACATCCATGTTCTAGTTAAACTCAGTCGGCGGCAGCACTCGCCTTACGGAAAGGGTATTTCAATACATCCATGTTCTAGTTAAACCGATACAAAATGCCAGCATTCCGGTCACGGGAACCGATTTCAATACATCCATGTTCTAGTTAAACTCGACTACAGCGACAAAAATAGCAACATCATCCATATTTCAATACATCCATGTTCTAGTTAAACGGTCGCCAGCCCTCGCATAATTTGGCGATTATGCGATTTCAATACATCCATGTTCTAGTTAAACCTGTGCTTCGGACGCCAACCGACACCACTCTTGATATTTCAATACATCCATGTTCTAGTTAAACTTACCTGCAGCCGAAACTGTACTACGAAAAAACGGATTTCAATACATCCATGTTCTAGTTAAACAAGGGATTCATTAAAGAAACTCAGTGGACCTTAAAATTTCAATACATCCATGTTCTAGTTAAACAAAATACGGATGGGAAGCGATCGATCCGGATGACATATTTCAATACATCCATGTTCTAGTTAAACTACCATACATATACCCCTCCTGAATGATTACTGACTATTTCAATACATCCATGTTCTAGTTAAACTCATTTCTGACTGCTGCTTCTCACCAAACAGATCATATTTCAATACATCCATGTTCTAGTTAAACGATATCGGCTGGGGGACAATTAAGCGTCTTTGCCAGATTTCAATACATCCATGTTCTAGTTAAACGTTCTGACACCTTTTTCTTGTGATACTGTTTGCATTATTTCAATACATCCATGTTCTAGTTAAACCAATGAGTTCCTGGGCGAAGATGATATACACATCTTATTTCAATACATCCATGTTCTAGTTAAACGATGTTTGATGATTTAGTTAAGAGAGGCTATTGCGTATTTCAATACATCCATGTTCTAGTTAAACGATTGGTGTTGTATTTATTTGTGGTGTTTTTGAAAAATTTCAATACATCCATGTTCTAGTTAAACGGATAAGAGAATCCGAAACCGTAGAATTATCAGAATTTCAATACATCCATGTTCTAGTTAAACTTTCCTGCCCCAAGTTCAAGTTTAACGAGTGAACCCATTTCAATACATCCATGTTCTAGTTAAACGAAAGATCGCGGCCAGGAAAACGCCCAGCCGGCCCGATTTCAATACATCCATGTTCTAGTTAAACAAGTAAGGAGCAGGTCAAATTTGGCGGTGTCATCTAATTTCAATACATCCATGTTCTAGTTAAACCGTGTCACCAGTGGCACGTATCCTTCAATGGACCACATTTCAATACATCCATGTTCTAGTTAAACATGGATCTGATTAATCAGCTGCGCGGCCGATTGCCTCAATTTCAATACATCCATGTTCTAGTTAAACGCAATGGAAAATTTGAAAGGAGCTGAGAACAGAATTTCAATACATCCATGTTCTAGTTAAACTATAAGTAGTAATTAATGTATAATTTTGGGTATAAAATTTCAATACATCCATGTTCTAGTTAAACAAGCCGCCTGGTTTCATCCGACACAGAACAGTTATTTATTTCAATACATCCATGTTCTAGTTAAACGCGTCTGCGTCCCATAATTGTTATTGATGTTTGTCGAATTTCAATACATCCATGTTCTAGTTAAACCAAAACGTTCACGGCGGGCAATTATACGCTAAACAATTTCAATACATCCATGTTCTAGTTAAACTGTTTGTCCGGGAACTGTCGCGGCTCGATATCTTGATTTCAATACATCCATGTTCTAGTTAAACGGGACTGATTATTCTTAAACGCAAAGTACAGACCGAATTTCAATACATCCATGTTCTAGTTAAACTCGCACGTTGGCTCAAGGTGGTGCGTGGGTGATGATATTTCAATACATCCATGTTCTAGTTAAACCGGAAAGGTTCGATGGGGCGTGAGAACAAACAAGGAATTTCAATACATCCATGTTCTAGTTAAACCTATTCCGTTTAATTTCAAATCCGCCCATTTTTTCTATTTCAATACATCCATGTTCTAGTTAAACGTTATCCGTATCGATGATTAGGACTTTCCCTTTTTGATTTCAATACATCCATGTTCTAGTTAAACCTTTCGTTATCTGTGATTTCATCGTATCATATATTATTTCAATACATCCATGTTCTAGTTAAACGATGCCAAACGAGAATCATCAACAAATGTCTTTGGAATTTCAATACATCCATGTTCTAGTTAAACTTAATCGGCCTGCTCGGCTTTGCAGCGATCATATTATTTCAATACATCCATGTTCTAGTTAAACCCGTTTAGGCGTCCTTCGCCGAGAGTTCTCATCTTATTTCAATACATCCATGTTCTAGTTAAACGGATATCTGTCAAGTTTAACCTACGTTACGGTTGTATTTCAATACATCCATGTTCTAGTTAAACAAAAAAAATCAAAAGTGCTACGGGAATCAGCATTCAATTTCAATACATCCATGTTCTAGTTAAACGACAGGCTTTCATATAAATATGCCGCTTACTGACTGTATTTCAATACATCCATGTTCTAGTTAAACCAAGTGTCACGGCATTATAGGTAGGATCTTTAAAAAATTTCAATACATCCATGTTCTAGTTAAACACAAGATATGCGGAAGGAAGAATGCAACCTCGATGAATTTCAATACATCCATGTTCTAGTTAAACCCGTTTAGGCGTCCTTCGCCGAGAGTTCTCATCTTATTTCAATACATCCATGTTCTAGTTAAACGGATATCTGTCAAGTTTAACCTACGTTACGGTTGTATTTCAATACATCCATGTTCTAGTTAAACTTGCCTAAAAAGGGGTGATTGCATTGGCATATTCAAATTTCAATACATCCATGTTCTAGTTAAACAATCATGGGCTGATTACATTGGCACCTGGTCAAAAATTTCAATACATCCATGTTCTAGTTAAACAATTGCAAGTTCTTACGGCAGTACTCTCCCTGTTTGATTTCAATACATCCATGTTCTAGTTAAACTAGATTTCGTGTGACACTGTTTTTGCTTGATACACAATTTCAATACATCCATGTTCTAGTTAAACTGCCGTAAAGCCCCCGAAGCGCGGTCGCGATCCCAAATTTCAATACATCCATGTTCTAGTTAAACTCAAATAAACTGGGCTGCTGAGCATGTAAATGACGAATTTCAATACATCCATGTTCTAGTTAAACATCGCCCGACTTCATCGTGGTTGAGCTGGGAACCAAATTTCAATACATCCATGTTCTAGTTAAACCGAGTTGAGTCGGGTAAAGCTGATCATGATCTTATAATTTCAATACATCCATGTTCTAGTTAAACAACTGATCAAGGCCCTGTCGCTTGGCATTTTTTCGTCATTTCAATACATCCATGTTCTAGTTAAACAGGCGAAGCGTCAGCGTCTTAAAGCCGCGACGTGTTTATTTCAATACATCCATGTTCTAGTTAAACAACGTTGTCGGGTCCATCAGACTCATACCGATGATATTTCAATACATCCATGTTCTAGTTAAACGGAAGTCATACTGGATTATATTGACAAGCACTATCAATTTCAATACATCCATGTTCTAGTTAAACGCCGTGAGAAGCGCATGACTCCGGTGTGCATGGTCGAATTTCAATACATCCATGTTCTAGTTAAACAAGCTGAGGCCAAGTCAAAAGGGTCTTCACTTAAATTTCAATACATCCATGTTCTAGTTAAACCGGCAATGGTTTTGTTCTCTTCTGAACCTACGCTGAATTTCAATACATCCATGTTCTAGTTAAACACGATCTAGTTCCAAGTTGACATAGAGGACTTTTCCCATTTCAATACATCCATGTTCTAGTTAAACGAACACTGGTCTTAAAGTTCGCACTCGCCACATCACTATTTCAATACATCCATGTTCTAGTTAAACTCGAGACGGAATGATACGCCTTGCCGTCTTTGCTAAATTTCAATACATCCATGTTCTAGTTAAACCAGAGTTAAACGATTCAGGGAACGCCAGAAACTAAAATTTCAATACATCCATGTTCTAGTTAAACGGTGAATGGATTGGATGTGAAGTGTGAGCTGTTTAAATTTCAATACATCCATGTTCTAGTTAAACCAACTTTCTCGATACGAAACTGATAAGGCTAACCCATTTCAATACATCCATGTTCTAGTTAAACGACCAATTGACTGATAAAACGCAAGTGGGGTTAAAAATTTCAATACATCCATGTTCTAGTTAAACTGGAACGTCCAACCCGACTGTATTTCTGCTGATTGGATTTCAATACATCCATGTTCTAGTTAAACTCGGAGAAACGTCATCACGCCACTGAAACGGATGTATTTCAATACATCCATGTTCTAGTTAAACCAAAAAACATTATGTGTCAAATAATGAAATTAATAGATTTCAATACATCCATGTTCTAGTTAAACTTAAGGATTATCCGGATGAAGAGCGATATTAAAAATATTTCAATACATCCATGTTCTAGTTAAACAAAAAGGACTCTTTTTTGGGAATATCCGTTTTTATTAATTTCAATACATCCATGTTCTAGTTAAACGATTCAGCTGCTTAAAGATGTGGATGCCGGCCTTTAATTTCAATACATCCATGTTCTAGTTAAACGACCAGGTCCCCGGTGATGTGATCGAAACAATCACATTTCAATACATCCATGTTCTAGTTAAACAGGGCCGTCCTTCCAGAAGCACTGCATATAGATGGTGATTTCAATACATCCATGTTCTAGTTAAACTCTTACACCCCAGCACATCTGCCACAGAAGGGAATGTATTTCAATACATCCATGTTCTAGTTAAACAAGTCACCCATACCGGACCGTGTATCGAGGATGACGAATTTCAATACATCCATGTTCTAGTTAAACAAGTTATCAAGCAATACGACCACTCGCTAGACGCTCATTTCAATACATCCATGTTCTAGTTAAACTGAGTAATAAAGATAACGTCATAACCGAATTTACGAATTTCAATACATCCATGTTCTAGTTAAACAAGACTCCTAATTTGTCGATCGACCATCCGAGCATCTATTTCAATACATCCATGTTCTAGTTAAACCGAAGCAGAATGATTTGCTTCAGCAGCAATTGAATAATTTCAATACATCCATGTTCTAGTTAAACTCGTCAAAACAGACCTCCCCATTCCCTTTTTCCTCCATTTCAATACATCCATGTTCTAGTTAAACGGTGGGAAGCCAAGGCCGTTGCAGGTGGCAAAAATTAAATTTCAATACATCCATGTTCTAGTTAAACTCCATGCTTGGATTTATTGCCAGAACCGGAGCCGTATTTCAATACATCCATGTTCTAGTTAAACACGCGCCCACTTCGTGCCCATCTGCCACTTATAATAATTTCAATACATCCATGTTCTAGTTAAACTTGCACAGTTAATTGATTCATGTGTGAAAAAAACAATTTCAATACATCCATGTTCTAGTTAAACGGGTACTTTTGGATCGGCAATTACATGCGCCTCATCAAATTTCAATACATCCATGTTCTAGTTAAACCAGGCACAACGACCGGAACAGTAAGCGACCCGGTCAAATTTCAATACATCCATGTTCTAGTTAAACCGATCACCGGGCAACCGATGTGAGGTGACTGACCGAATTTCAATACATCCATGTTCTAGTTAAACTCTTTTCCAGCCACTGCACGCCATCAAGCAGCTCCTCAATTTCAATACATCCATGTTCTAGTTAAACGACTGGCAAGCTTCACAAAAATTTGCTTCGAGACATATTTCAATACATCCATGTTCTAGTTAAACGGTCCGGCAGCTCCCCGATCTTAGACTGATAAACTTATTTCAATACATCCATGTTCTAGTTAAACCAAGGGAAATAAAAAATACATTGAATACCTTATTTCATTTCAATACATCCATGTTCTAGTTAAACCCACAACCTCAGCCACTTTGTTGTCCGGATCGAAGCTGATTTCAATACATCCATGTTCTAGTTAAACGGAACTCGGTACTACACAGGACACGCCGTGTGTGATGATTTCAATACATCCATGTTCTAGTTAAACTAATAAGCACGCAGATAATATGTCCAAAGTGGCCGAATTTCAATACATCCATGTTCTAGTTAAACGCGGACGCCTGCAGCTAGGCGATTTCAACATGATCACATTTCAATACATCCATGTTCTAGTTAAACGAGATGGATATATAAAGACAATGAATTTCTGACTGTATTTCAATACATCCATGTTCTAGTTAAACGCAAAAAAACGAACAGAAGATCGAGAAAATTTATAAATTTCAATACATCCATGTTCTAGTTAAACATTAACAATTTTCAAGATCAGTGTACTTTTCACTTTTATTTCAATACATCCATGTTCTAGTTAAACTAAGAAAAAAAAGAAGAAAGGTTCAGAAATATACAAATTTCAATACATCCATGTTCTAGTTAAACACGGCACCGTACAAACGGTTAGCAATGCCGGAACCAATTTCAATACATCCATGTTCTAGTTAAACGGTCCTGCTACTTCAGCGTATTGCAGGGTATGAACAATTTCAATACATCCATGTTCTAGTTAAACACACGCCGATCGAGGGCCCGGTTGAACTTAAACTATATTTCAATACATCCATGTTCTAGTTAAACTGATGACCTCAGTCGCTGTTCTGACGGCCTGACCGTATTTCAATACATCCATGTTCTAGTTAAACAGTGGGCAGTGGACAGATCACAGTCACGAATGTTGAATTTCAATACATCCATGTTCTAGTTAAACACAATATGATCCCAAGAATAAGGCCGCCTGCAGAATTTCAATACATCCATGTTCTAGTTAAACATACTTCCGAGGCGTTTTATCTTAATGAGGGATACGAATTTCAATACATCCATGTTCTAGTTAAACGTATTTGCAGCGGCATTGGCCGCTGCCTGAGCATTATTTCAATACATCCATGTTCTAGTTAAACGCTCTGGGATCATTGTTAAAAGGTGCTTGGGACCTCAATTTCAATACATCCATGTTCTAGTTAAACGGCCGGGAAGAATATGCAAGACGATGCCCGGAACATATTTCAATACATCCATGTTCTAGTTAAACAAAAAAGCTATTGTCCTGATGTTCAATGCTGCCCGATTTCAATACATCCATGTTCTAGTTAAACATAGCAGATGAACAAGACGAGCGACGTCTGAAGCTATTTCAATACATCCATGTTCTAGTTAAACTAACAGCCAACGGCAGTATTCAGGATATCAACCTTAATTTCAATACATCCATGTTCTAGTTAAACCGACTTCTGCTTGTGCTTCGGGGTCGCTGACATCAAATTTCAATACATCCATGTTCTAGTTAAACAATTTTCTCAGCATTTTTAAATGCCTTCTCTACCGCATTTCAATACATCCATGTTCTAGTTAAACCGAGATCAGTACTTATAATTCCGCTGAGTGCTCCAAATTTCAATACATCCATGTTCTAGTTAAACGGCACATCAAACCCGACTGTATTTCTGCTGATTGGATTTCAATACATCCATGTTCTAGTTAAACGTCTTGTTTTTTACCCGGCCCGTCGCGGCATAGAACTATTTCAATACATCCATGTTCTAGTTAAACAAGTGCTGGTGAAGAGCCAAGTCCGGAAGAACCGGTATTTCAATACATCCATGTTCTAGTTAAACACGCCGTAGACCTTTATAACTGGAACGGGATACTACATATTTCAATACATCCATGTTCTAGTTAAACAATGGCCGCGATCCAATCTTTTAACTGGTCATCTTATTTCAATACATCCATGTTCTAGTTAAACGATGAAAAAGCTATGAGAAAGGAGGAATGCCGTCTTGAATTTCAATACATCCATGTTCTAGTTAAACCGGGATAAATGCCTGAAAAAATTATCTGGAATATGCAATTTCAATACATCCATGTTCTAGTTAAACTCATCCCGATTGACGATTCGATCGTAAGTATCCTGAATTTCAATACATCCATGTTCTAGTTAAACCCACGCAAGACTTATGACCTCAACAACGAAATTGAATTTCAATACATCCATGTTCTAGTTAAACAAAAATAACTGGCGGCCAACGGCCGTCTTTTCATTATTTCAATACATCCATGTTCTAGTTAAACTGCATCATTGGCTGAATATCCAGCAGTAGGAAACTGATTTCAATACATCCATGTTCTAGTTAAACCTGGCGCCGGGGGAGTTTGGTAATCCGTTCAATAAGATTTCAATACATCCATGTTCTAGTTAAACCTTTTATTTCGCTTTCTCTTTTTCTTTTTCGATTCCAATTTCAATACATCCATGTTCTAGTTAAACATTCATCAGCCGGTGTGTGTTCCGCCATGCTTGCGCATTTCAATACATCCATGTTCTAGTTAAACCGATCGATTCAAACGAGAAGCGGCACGGATGGGCGCATTTCAATACATCCATGTTCTAGTTAAACACAATGTTGCTTCGGCTACAAAACTTGCTATAGCTATTTCAATACATCCATGTTCTAGTTAAACCTCAGTTCACCACGGCAAACGGGATGTATTTTATGCATTTCAATACATCCATGTTCTAGTTAAACTCAGCACTTGCACTTTCTGAACAGCGCAGTGAAATGAATTTCAATACATCCATGTTCTAGTTAAACGCGACAACAGAAACATTGCACCCTTTTTTTATTTTATTTCAATACATCCATGTTCTAGTTAAACGGCGTCCTGCCCTTTCAGACCGTTTTGTGCAAAAACGGATTTCAATACATCCATGTTCTAGTTAAACGCGCCAGCTGGCAAGTTGACGGCCGGTCAGGTAAATTTCAATACATCCATGTTCTAGTTAAACACCTCCACCAACAGCCATGGTAGCCACACCCATCGAATTTCAATACATCCATGTTCTAGTTAAACGTCTTAATAGCTGGATCATCTTCCCGGGGCAGCGTCATTTCAATACATCCATGTTCTAGTTAAACAGAGAGATGAAAAAACCCTACTATCCCCCACTCGTATTTCAATACATCCATGTTCTAGTTAAACCGGTTAAAAAAATTAAAAACCTTATCTCTTTTTTATCATTTCAATACATCCATGTTCTAGTTAAACGTACGGCACCCATCAAAGATTCAGGATTTGTTAAGGGATTTCAATACATCCATGTTCTAGTTAAACCCACTCAGGATATTGGTGTGTCCTGGTCTAGCCCAATTTCAATACATCCATGTTCTAGTTAAACCAATGCGGTGTCCCAACTGTGGTGTCCAGCTAAATGGATTTCAATACATCCATGTTCTAGTTAAACGAGATGAAGATCGCTCGTTTAGTTCGCGAGGAACTATTTCAATACATCCATGTTCTAGTTAAACGAATTCAACGATTTCGTCAATTGGGGTACCTGCTTCATTTCAATACATCCATGTTCTAGTTAAACAAAAAGATTCATGTCATTTAGTAACTTAATTGTACCTATTTCAATACATCCATGTTCTAGTTAAACGGCCCTGGTCCGACAAATGTTAAGGTGTGCTCCGCATTTCAATACATCCATGTTCTAGTTAAACTGCACCGGCACTGGCGGATCGGCTAACTGAAATCATATTTCAATACATCCATGTTCTAGTTAAACCCGGCTTAATTCTCGGTCATTCATGATCTGTCCTCTGATTTCAATACATCCATGTTCTAGTTAAACGAAGAAAACGAAAACCTTCATATGTCAATATAATTATTTCAATACATCCATGTTCTAGTTAAACCGCGTTTCAGAAAAGCACTGGTCATCACCGGGCTCAATTTCAATACATCCATGTTCTAGTTAAACGCCGTTTGACCGGGCCTTCTGTGTCCACCTAGTCGATTTCAATACATCCATGTTCTAGTTAAACAGGTCTGAAAATGGATCATCTCCCTTATTGGGGTAATTTCAATACATCCATGTTCTAGTTAAACTGAATGGGCGAACAAGCAGCAGCCGGACAAGCCACAATTTCAATACATCCATGTTCTAGTTAAACGGATTAGAATCGATCATCCAGCTGATCTTCATTTATTTCAATACATCCATGTTCTAGTTAAACCTGATGGCCGTACAGAAGGAACTCGATACCGTTGAAAATTTCAATACATCCATGTTCTAGTTAAACGTTGTACGTCGTCTCGCACACTTCTTTCAGCCCGCCATATTTCAATACATCCATGTTCTAGTTAAACTTAAGCTATGCCAATTCTTGATTACTCAGAATATAATTTCAATACATCCATGTTCTAGTTAAACGGGTGCCCGCCCGGCATTGTCCCTTTTGCATATGCAATTTCAATACATCCATGTTCTAGTTAAACTTTTCTTCTGCCATCGTGTATCGCTCCAATCATTCAATTTCAATACATCCATGTTCTAGTTAAACCCTTTAGACTTTCTGATAATCCTTAAATTTTCATATTTCAATACATCCATGTTCTAGTTAAACTCGGAGCAAATACGATCACTCAACAGGCTCAACCTGTATTTCAATACATCCATGTTCTAGTTAAACCAAGGAAGCCGATGGACAGCTCCCGCTTCCCATTTTATTTCAATACATCCATGTTCTAGTTAAACTTACGGAGATAGAATAGAATTTCGACCGCTAGACCTATTTCAATACATCCATGTTCTAGTTAAACAATAGCCATTGAACACGAATACGAGAACGCCATATTATTTCAATACATCCATGTTCTAGTTAAACGTTCTAAGAGAAAACATGAATCGTTTGAACAAGCTAATTTCAATACATCCATGTTCTAGTTAAACGTGCTAAGCAGACGGCTCACCGAGTAGTCGGAGAGCAATTTCAATACATCCATGTTCTAGTTAAACGGCATGCTGGCAACGGGCATCGGCGGATCTATAACCGGATTTCAATACATCCATGTTCTAGTTAAACCGTCTATCCGGAAGAGATGAGCTGCAAGATTCATGATTTCAATACATCCATGTTCTAGTTAAACCTACGTGAGGAAATCATATTCGGTGTAAGCAACGAATTTCAATACATCCATGTTCTAGTTAAACTCTCAGGCCTGGAAAGATTTCGATTATCAGTTTAAAATTTCAATACATCCATGTTCTAGTTAAACAGGCTTTCGAGCATATTGACCTGGTTCAGTACATGTGATTTCAATACATCCATGTTCTAGTTAAACACAGCACTACACACTCGGCGTAGCCTATCCGGCGAAATTTCAATACATCCATGTTCTAGTTAAACGAGGACGCCGTCACAAATAAAGGCGATGTGGTAGAGGTATTTCAATACATCCATGTTCTAGTTAAACGCCCATCCGGATTACGAGACGACCGGTGGGTATCTGAATTTCAATACATCCATGTTCTAGTTAAACTGTAGCGTTCTGCTGAGCTGTGGCAGCTGATTTCGCATTTCAATACATCCATGTTCTAGTTAAACTGAGAGGCGCTGCACAGGTCAATGACTACTATCTCGATTTCAATACATCCATGTTCTAGTTAAACGTGTGTCCTGCGGCGCGGCGAGGCGCTAGAAAGGAAATTTCAATACATCCATGTTCTAGTTAAACAGATACTCGTGCACTGCATGCAGGCTACGCAGTCATATTTCAATACATCCATGTTCTAGTTAAACAAGAAGGATACACGGTAGCTGATTGCAAGAAAGTGATATTTCAATACATCCATGTTCTAGTTAAACACAACTCTGAGCAATCATTACAGAAAGTTCAGCCGAATTTCAATACATCCATGTTCTAGTTAAACGGAAATCTGTGCCTGTGCCTGCCGCCTGATCAGTAATTTCAATACATCCATGTTCTAGTTAAACTAGCCCATTTTCCATATCTCCAACGCTGTCAACAAAATTTCAATACATCCATGTTCTAGTTAAACACGAACGGACCATCGTCTTCTATCACCCGGTGGACACATTTCAATACATCCATGTTCTAGTTAAACAGGAAAGAAGAACCCAGTAGATGCGATGCCGTTTATATTTCAATACATCCATGTTCTAGTTAAACGTAACGAAATGGAAGATGTCGTCGCACGGGAATTCAATTTCAATACATCCATGTTCTAGTTAAACTCCAAAAACATGGGATGCACAAATTACAAACCATTAATTTCAATACATCCATGTTCTAGTTAAACCGGCTCTCAGGCGTCCGGTGCTCTGTTCCAGTCTCTATTTCAATACATCCATGTTCTAGTTAAACATTCGAGAAAACGCCCTTTAAACTGGCGTGTACAGATTTCAATACATCCATGTTCTAGTTAAACATGGATTACATACAACGGGTAGACCTATTGGTTCTATTTCAATACATCCATGTTCTAGTTAAACCAGGCGGTCGAGGCTGCAACAGGTGGTAAAAATACGGATTTCAATACATCCATGTTCTAGTTAAACTCAACGGAAACCCCTTTTTTGTCTCTCAGCTCTTTAATTTCAATACATCCATGTTCTAGTTAAACGGGGCAATACGACTATGAAACCCAGCATGATATTCGAAATTTCAATACATCCATGTTCTAGTTAAACGGCTTTGACAAGCTGAAAGACGGAATCGTTGTTGCATTTCAATACATCCATGTTCTAGTTAAACATTTACACCGACACCTACTCCGCAACCGCCGAATATATTTCAATACATCCATGTTCTAGTTAAACAGATTCCTGTATATCCAATTATCGTTTGACAATTCCCATTTCAATACATCCATGTTCTAGTTAAACCAGCGTGAGAAAGTCGAAGAAGAAGACCGGCTGAACGATTTCAATACATCCATGTTCTAGTTAAACCTCCGCGCAGCACTCGCCACAGATCCGATTGCACTTATTTCAATACATCCATGTTCTAGTTAAACTCATGGCCGGTGCGCTGTTCCAGATCGTCCAAATTAGATTTCAATACATCCATGTTCTAGTTAAACGAAAAAAGAAAGCAGTATATGGCCAACACAAAGTAATTTCAATACATCCATGTTCTAGTTAAACCTGTACACTGTCACCCAGTGCGATCGGATAATAATTATTTCAATACATCCATGTTCTAGTTAAACGGAGAATCGTCTCAAACGTATCCCCCCCTTCGTGATATTTCAATACATCCATGTTCTAGTTAAACGGACGAGATCCGGAAGAACATTCTCGGACTCGACCCATTTCAATACATCCATGTTCTAGTTAAACGGCATGAGAGGGTGATGAGGGGATGAAAGGATTTATATTTCAATACATCCATGTTCTAGTTAAACATAAGGGAAAAGAGCATATAAGCTATAGACTAATAGTATTTCAATACATCCATGTTCTAGTTAAACTGTTAGCGCTCAGGTCGATGATTTGGAAAACACGCAATTTCAATACATCCATGTTCTAGTTAAACAATCAACAGCATCACAGCTGAGACCATGGAAATGAATTTCAATACATCCATGTTCTAGTTAAACTGGGTACCGACTGTTTCGGTTCCGGCGCTTATACTGTATTTCAATACATCCATGTTCTAGTTAAACGCGTCACCAAAACGTCATAGTTTGGCGCGTTAATTATTTCAATACATCCATGTTCTAGTTAAACTTGCCTATGTGACGAAGGCTGGCGTCTCTCAGACATCATTTCAATACATCCATGTTCTAGTTAAACTTTACAAACACGGAATCAAACATGGATAAGGAGGTGATTTCAATACATCCATGTTCTAGTTAAACACGGCTTAGGCTGCCGGCCATAGCGGAGGATACTGAATTTCAATACATCCATGTTCTAGTTAAACGGATCCATCCATTGCACCGTGGGTCAATGATTTTGTATTTCAATACATCCATGTTCTAGTTAAACGGATGATCTTCCGCTGGTTGACGTTGATTTCAGACGATTTCAATACATCCATGTTCTAGTTAAACGAGCATGGGTCCATCCGGATGTACGTAACCAGTCGCATTTCAATACATCCATGTTCTAGTTAAACTTCAAACGTCGCTTTTTGTAGCGCCTTGTTAATCAGATTTCAATACATCCATGTTCTAGTTAAACTCGTGTTGCTCCCATTCCGGCGATCCCGGTACAATCATTTCAATACATCCATGTTCTAGTTAAACTCGACCAGTTTGTCCGACTTCTCGCCAACGTTGAAAATTTCAATACATCCATGTTCTAGTTAAACCAAAAAGAGTATCAGCAATTGCGGATTATTTTGGGGATTTCAATACATCCATGTTCTAGTTAAACGGAAAAGAATCTGGCGGCAGCCGTGTCGCCTTCTGATTTCAATACATCCATGTTCTAGTTAAACTTAACAAAACTCGTCTGAAAAAAGCCTTGCGTATCTATTTCAATACATCCATGTTCTAGTTAAACGATTATACGGTCGTCACGCGGGCACTGATTGCCGGATTTCAATACATCCATGTTCTAGTTAAACCGAAAGTCATCAGCCGTTTTTGCCGGAATAAGGTATTTCAATACATCCATGTTCTAGTTAAACCTGGCCAGGTGATTCTCAACTCCCCGCCCTGCCTTATTTCAATACATCCATGTTCTAGTTAAACAAGGATGCAAAAGACCAAAAGGCTGCAAAAGATATCGCATTTCAATACATCCATGTTCTAGTTAAACACGGGCTGTGGAAACGGCTCTTAAAATCCGGTGTAATTTCAATACATCCATGTTCTAGTTAAACAAGAAGGGGCGAAGCGTTTGAGCTGTGGAAACAGTAATTTCAATACATCCATGTTCTAGTTAAACCCTTTGCAGTAAAATTCAACATCGCTGATTATCCTTAATTTCAATACATCCATGTTCTAGTTAAACCCGACCGTCCAGTCTGTCGTTGCGAGCACAGCTTCCAATTTCAATACATCCATGTTCTAGTTAAACGATTGGACTATTGCGAAGGAGGTTGCTATTCGTTCTGATTTCAATACATCCATGTTCTAGTTAAACCCGAACACGTGGAGGAAAGCTGGGCGCCCTTGAAGTCGTATTTCAATACATCCATGTTCTAGTTAAACGTGAAGATTCAAGGATGGGCCAGAGATGGACTGTCATTTCAATACATCCATGTTCTAGTTAAACTCTGGAAGGACAAGCAGGAGATTGAGCACAGTGGCGATTTCAATACATCCATGTTCTAGTTAAACGACACCTAGTCAGCGATATAGCAGAGCTAGAGAACAAATTTCAATACATCCATGTTCTAGTTAAACTTTGAATCAAGGCTTACAAGTTTCGTGTCCCCCTCATTTCAATACATCCATGTTCTAGTTAAACCGGCGCCAAGCCTATCCCAGCGAAGGACACAACCTTATTTCAATACATCCATGTTCTAGTTAAACCGGCGCCAAGCCTATCCCAGCGAAGGACACAACCTTATTTCAATACATCCATGTTCTAGTTAAACTAAACCATAACACAATGGATAATCGAAAAGTTAACTATTTCAATACATCCATGTTCTAGTTAAACCAGAGAGCACAGCAGCAGGCTCAGAACACGATTGAATTTCAATACATCCATGTTCTAGTTAAACAGCTCAGACCCATCAGATTTACGCACAGATTGGCGCATTTCAATACATCCATGTTCTAGTTAAACTCATTGTGATACTCTGCTTTGATCCAGTCGCTTACTTATTTCAATACATCCATGTTCTAGTTAAACTTTGCTATTTGGTGTTTCAATCTTGCCGTCTTTATAATTTCAATACATCCATGTTCTAGTTAAACTTTTCCGGGGCTTTGGCTATCGATCTTATAATCTATATTTCAATACATCCATGTTCTAGTTAAACATGTTTTGATCCTCGGAACATTATTTATTTTTATCTATTTCAATACATCCATGTTCTAGTTAAACGAGCATGGGTCCATCCGGATGTACGTAACCAGTCGCATTTCAATACATCCATGTTCTAGTTAAACCGGAGCGTCAAGGTAAGTATCATAGAGGTCCTGAAGAATTTCAATACATCCATGTTCTAGTTAAACTAGAAAGCGGTATGTCGTTCGACACCATGAGAGAACATTTCAATACATCCATGTTCTAGTTAAACTGATGTAACTGCCATTTTTTCCACTCCTTTTTTGTGATTTCAATACATCCATGTTCTAGTTAAACCTTTCCTACTTCTCTGATCCCGATTCCTTGGTCAAATTTCAATACATCCATGTTCTAGTTAAACTGTACAGGCAATCTCCTATCAAGAGATGCCGTTTGAATTTCAATACATCCATGTTCTAGTTAAACCCCAGTAGGCAAGATCACGAAGATGCTGGCAGGCAATTTCAATACATCCATGTTCTAGTTAAACTTTCGTAGACATCAAATGCCCCAGGCAATTCAATCACAATTTCAATACATCCATGTTCTAGTTAAACAAAGAATTATGTCGGCGCTCCTACCGGGATTATGTATTTCAATACATCCATGTTCTAGTTAAACTTCATCCTCATACCCAGGTATTGGCCGACAAACCCAATTTCAATACATCCATGTTCTAGTTAAACGCGTTTATACGCGCCTTTATTGTTGACCAGTCGCAAATTTCAATACATCCATGTTCTAGTTAAACCTTGTCAGAGTCTCTGAAGTCGTCAAAGCAATCGCATTTCAATACATCCATGTTCTAGTTAAACTGAATAATCGCGTTGATTTGTCTGGAGTATCCATCGAATTTCAATACATCCATGTTCTAGTTAAACCGGCGTGCCACGTTTCTGATAGATCCCGGCATCCTGATTTCAATACATCCATGTTCTAGTTAAACAAATAGAGTCGTTTCAGCTTCTTGTTCGTATCGCACATTTCAATACATCCATGTTCTAGTTAAACCACAGGCCCTTCAGACAGGGACATCCTCGACGAGTATTTCAATACATCCATGTTCTAGTTAAACTTTGGTGATTGTTGCCGGATTAACCGGTGCTGCCATATTTCAATACATCCATGTTCTAGTTAAACGGGTTTTGCGTCTCGGCCAAGTTCAATTTCAAATCCGATTTCAATACATCCATGTTCTAGTTAAACGTCAATCCGCATTTCAGGGCGCCGCGAGGGAACCAGATTTCAATACATCCATGTTCTAGTTAAACTAAGGTACGGTGCTGACAAAATAGTCACCTTCCCATATTTCAATACATCCATGTTCTAGTTAAACGTTCTGGCCAGGTGATTCTCAACTCCCCGCCCTGCCTTATTTCAATACATCCATGTTCTAGTTAAACGCTTGCCGGTCGGCTTGATACAGATGCTCGTTGATTTATTTCAATACATCCATGTTCTAGTTAAACTCATGATTGAGATGCCGCCAAGGCATAGTAAGTCTAATTTCAATACATCCATGTTCTAGTTAAACCGTCTTCGTGCCGCTCGTTTTCGTTTGCGTCTGTTTTATTTCAATACATCCATGTTCTAGTTAAACGCTTTTGCAGTAATGAGGGACTGAATGTCAATAAAAATTTCAATACATCCATGTTCTAGTTAAACCGTTGGGAGTGGATCACCTGTGTTTGGATCCCAACTCATTTCAATACATCCATGTTCTAGTTAAACGGTCGTACTTCGGGACAATGGCCGTCACGAAACGCGATTTCAATACATCCATGTTCTAGTTAAACGCCGATCAAACAAGGGTTCTATCCTTACTGTTATTGCCTATATTAGCTGAATATCAACTATTCTCAAGTTTTTTTCTAACCTCTATTTAATTTTGCTCAATCTCGTGTCAAATATTAATTTTCCTTGTGGTATCGACAAATATCAGTGATCGTGTAAATATGCTGTTAGAAAATGTTGTTAACTCTCTCTTGTAAAATATCCTACAAGAAAAGAGAATCGAAGTCTTCCGGCTTGCCGATTTCAACCTCTTCAAATTGCTTGTCATTTGTCAATTTAATGATGGTAACAAAATCCTCCGATTTATCAATCTTACTGCGTATTTCATGCTCCATTTTAATCAAATTTGCAGGAGTGATCTTACCCCTAAAAACTGACTTTTGATAATGTGCGAGATATTTTTTGCACACTTTGAACACCTTTTGAACTCTTTTTTCATTGACGTCATAGAACACAAAAGTATAATTTGCATGAATATGCTTCATTTTTTCACTTCCATGTTGAAAGGAACAAAAGGGGCACCTTCTGTGATATGTTTAATCAGCTTGTATCCATCGATTTTTATCGCACCTTGAAGTGAAACTTTTCTTTTAAGCGTTGCATGCATAAAAACTGACTCAGCTCTCTCTTCAAATGATTTTATAAAAATTTTCTTGCCTGATTCATTCAACAGACAGTAGTTTAATTCTTTATCAAAATGTTTGCCTACTTGTATCTTTCGGTTATTGATACATTCAAAAATAGTTTTAAAAACGATAATTGGCTTAAATACTTCACACAAATCTAATGATAAGGAAAATCTCGCTTCACTGGGTTCATGTAAAAAGCTGATTGATTGATCAAGATGCGTTCTATAGATTTGTGAAATTGTTTTCGCGTACAGCAATGAGTTACCAAATGAAATCAGTGCATTCATTGGATTATCAGGAGGTCTTCTGACTCTTTTACTAAGAACAAATGTTTCTGGCAAGAAGATTGAAAAAGTGTTATAGAACCTTTTCCATATAGCTCCTTCAAGAAACAATAATTGATGAATTTTCATTTCTTTAGAAACAATTACAGGTACATCTTTTCTCAACCAGTCTAAAAATGGCTTTAATTCCTTTTTACCCTGTCTGTAGTAATGGTAAAGTACAAAATGAATATTTCTTGCTATCCCGTTAATAATTTGCTTTGCAATGTCACATCGATGCATTTTAAATGCAATTGCCTGGTCAACGATGAGTCTCCCGCTCAAAAGTTGTTTTTTTGGATAAAAACTTCCACAATATTGCTGATAATAATTAAAAAAATGAACAATAACTCCAGTTCTTCCTAAAATATCAAGCAATTTTGTGTTGATGCTAATTTCATTTAGGCAATAAAATTCACGAACTCCTTCAATCGGAATATGAGTGGATCCTTTAACATTTTTGAAGATCAATGTGTTATCTTTTCTATGTAATTCTCCCATAGTAAGTAGATATTTTGTTGATCCCATGGTCTGCCTCCTATGTCTAAATATAACAATAGTCGTAGTAAGCGCACTTTTTACATTTTTTATCATAAAGTGGCTGTTCAGGAGTGTCTCTCGTCACACACTCTTCAATTTGTATTAACACATGATCTAGTTCTTTCTCTAAATCAGGTGTTAGGTCAAATTCAAGTACCTTGCTAGCCTGTTTGTTTTTTTCTGCAAATGTCAGCTTACCTGCTCTTTTAATTCCTTTATTTTTCAATATTTTCAGGTAATATAAAAGTTGCCATTTTGCAGCATCTATATCGGCATCAGATTTTTTAAATTCAATTAAAAATTGTTCAGTAATTTTGTCCACTTTGATACTCTCAATCGCTATTTCACTTTTCCTTGCTTTCTTTTCTTCGATTTCATGAAGAATTTTTCCAATACGCACGCGTTCACTGTTATCTTCCATGTTGAGCTTGTTCGAAAACAGCCAGCACTGGCGACGGCAGTGGAAGAAATAGTTGATCATCGTCCCGGTGATTTTCATAAAAGATCATCATCCTCAACATATTTATCAGGCCTAAACTTCCATACATCAATAAACTGGTCTTTTTCTATAAAGTCGCTTGGATTTTGAATGTAGTAAAGATTCCCGACCCGTTCATCGAAAAAATGAGGTTTTTTTAGAGTGTTGAAAGTAAAATAATCCAATTGTGCACTAAGCATCGACAATTTTACTCTTTGCTCGGCATAAGATAATCGATCATTCTTGAGCATTTGTTTAAATGCTTTCCATGTCGATTCACCCGTTAGTATTCGTTGATCAATAGTCACGGGAAAATTTAGAACAAGTGAATAAGTCTTTTGATCAATTAACACGAGATGGTTCGCAATACATTGAAATTGAAGCCCATTGACCATACTCTCGAAATACCGAAAATGTTCATCTCTTTTGTCACGAATTTGTACAAAACGATTGAACACAAGCTGATAAAAATGATCAAATTTTTTATCAATCAAATCCATCTGATAATCCAGATTTCTTAAATCTTTTTCCAGACGCAAGTCTTTTTTATAGATCATACTGGCACTGTCAAGATCAAAGAAGTATGCCCAGCAATTCTTTTTAGAGGCAGATCGATTAATTCTGCCAAGAAACTGTTCCTCACTGTCCAATAGCGAAATGTCTTTCATTCCTACATCCATGTCGATATCGACTCCCGCCTCAATGACTTGGGTAGCAATGACAACAACATCCTTAAGAGGTGGTTGATCCTCAGTTCCTTGAATGAGATTAATCATTTTCTTTCTAGTAAACCGGCTGTCATCCCCTGTAAGCTCGATAATCATTTGATCAGGTATATCGTGTTTTAGTTGATCATATACTTTTCGAGCAGATGCTTTTTTGATCAGTTCGACAAGCATACGAACTTCGCCATGTTTTTGTTTTGTTTGAATAATAATCTGAACGAGTCGATCAACAGATAGTTTCCCTTCATTTAGTAAATCGTAATTCAATAGCACTCGATTTTTAAAAATGGGGTGTGAGAAGTATTTACGTTTGTTTACAACAAGCGGAGTAAACGTTTGCTTTCTCTCTAATAACTGATCTAGTTTTGGCAACGTTGCCGACATTATAATAAAAACAATATGATACATTTCACTGATATCATTGAGCATTTGAATCATTTCAGGCCAAATTTCATTGCGATAGCTTTGAATTTCATCAAGAATAACAACACTGTTTGCAAGCGTAGCAAGTCCAAGATTTGATTCTCTACCAATGCCAAAGAGATGATTGAACAAATTCACATGTGAGGTTAATGTAACAGGATATTGTAGTAATTGTCGTCGGAGCAGTTCTTCATCATAATCTATTTGTTCCACTAATGATGCCTCAACCTGTTCTCTTTTCTCGTTTTCTTGGACAATAGGTGTTACAGAATTGACGACTTGAATTCGGTAACTTTTCCCAAGATCTGAAAACCACTCATCAAGCTTGTTTTTTGTCTGATCAATTAGGGTGTTAAATGGAAAAACATAAACTATTTTATTTAAGTTATCTCTATTCTTTAATAAATTTAATGCAAGATTCATTGATATTATCGTCTTACCGCTTCCGGTCGGCGCATCCAAATAATAGATTGATTGGCCAATATTTCTCTTAAGCTGCTCTTCTGTCTCGATAAACAGCGACGAGCGCAATTTATTAATTGGCTTTATTTCTGGATTCTCATGATACGCCTTATATTCTTGAATTGATTTATAAATATCCGAACATTCAAACTGTTTTATGAGCGCATTTTTATCCTCTGTATTCAAGTAATAGAAACACGGCTTTTTCTGGTTAAAGAACTCATATGTGGCCAAAAAGTCGCAGGTCACTAAACAGGAATATAATAATTTTGCTAACAAATACAATGAGGTGTCCTCTTCCTGATCAGAAATACAATATTTTTCTGTTTCCAATCGGAAGTCGCAATCCTCCGCACTTTTCTGCGCTATACTTGTTTTTATAAGTCTGTCCTTAAAGAGATAAAATGTAAGTACTTCCTTATGCTTTACTACTTCTTCGTACAGCGCATTTAACTTTTGTGAATAATCATGGAGATTGAAGTCTTCCAAATATGTGTGATGACGGGAGATTATATAAGAGAAAATAACAATAATATACCTTAAAAAAGCTTTTTTCCATTCATCTTTTGCTAAATGCTTAAAACGATCTTCCCAAATGTCTAGATATAAAAGGGATGACAGGAGTGAATGGTTTGTATTGTTGTAATCGCTCTTAGGAATCTGCTGTCCCATCTTAACTCTCTGAAATTCGCTGTTTATTTTGCCAAGGTCATGTAAATAAATCGCCTCTTCGAACGCATGTGCGAGTATCGTTTTATCATCTTGATCCAATACCTCTTCATCGAAAGTCAGTTTATCAATCATACAGTTCAAATTAATGTGATTTTGACCGGAGAGCTTATAATAATAGTGCAAAACCAACTCGGAGTGCGCCATTAACGTTTCTTTTCTAGAATTTTCACTATGAGCATACAAGGTAGAATGTGTGTCCAGATATTGCTTTATCGTCAATACTCTCTCCTCCAGACACCTCTTTGTTTTAGATAAAGTAAAGAGTTCTCATTTCGGCTTGATAAATTTTGCTTAAATCCTTGACCTGTTGTAACCTTTTATTTGTATGAGCCAATTCTTTAAGTTCATAATGATTGGTTGTCGCATTTAAACTGATCGGCATCCATTCACTGAAATAATATGGACTTGATAGTTTTCCTACGGTTCCTCTTCGTTCAAAATCAGTCCCATCAACAGGGAATAAAGAATCGATACCTTCAACTTGATCTGCCGGATCAAGTTGAATCATACGTGCGTCACTGATCAATGCCGGATGATCATTTTTTCCTAAATAAGGTATATAGATTGATACCCGATTCAGAAGTGCCGAGCAAAGTTTGCTAAAAATCTGTGATGTAAGGTCACCCTTCGTGATATAGATAGTCCAATGCGGATTCTCCAACCATTGCTCTCTCACAATAAGATTGCCGCCATCTTCCTGACTTGCGTATCCTACGCTGTTGTTAAATGCCTGTATTTTCTTGGCAAAATAGCCTCGGTCTCCATGAGGGACGATTGCTAAATCTAATGAATGTAATATCTTATAAAATTCCGGGTAGCAGTTCGTCTCATTTTCCCCTTCATCATGCAAAGACTGGTATTGCTGCCAATAGCCGCCAAGACCAAGAATGGCACCCAAAAGTCCTAACAGAGCAATTTTGTGAATATGACTATAAGTAAAATAAGCATACTCATTGACATCTGGCTTTTTGAAAAAGGCTGTCTTACCGGAAAGTTCAAAAGCGATTCCTTCCATGAATCTTCCTCCTCTCAGTTTTGTTATTACAGAAATTCGGAAGTGTATATGTTTCTTACATCATTTTGATTGCCTGTAAATTCGGCTTTAAATGGGTCTGCGTAGTACTCAACGCTTTCCAGTTGATCTTGAAAGGGAGCAATTAATTCTGTTAATTTTGAAACATCTACAATAGCTTTTTCACCATTTTTTTCGAAATCAATGTAGCCATCAAGTTGCGGGAGATAAACATTTTCCCCTTCTTTAAATGCAACAAATACTGCAAATGAATTACTTGCTCCTGATTTGCTGTTGGTATTCAACGCGGTTGCCCCAACCAATGCTGCTTTTTTAAATTTGGTGTATGCTTCAACAGAGTACCCTTCAAAACCGTCAACCATTGGTATAAATTCATCGTAGTTTTGTGGGTTCACTGAGAAAGGATAAATATAATGCGCTTCATTGCTGACTATTTTCTTCCCCAGACTTGCCTGTGTATTATCTTCCTTATTGCTATTTCGAAACGGAGAAAGAATGTCCTGAATTTCCGTTACGGAACCCTCATAACGATTAGTCCCCTGACCAATTTGTACAACCCCTGTCAAGCTAATATTTTGACCTTCTTCAGCAAAAGTAGCCCCAAAGTTTTCAACATCAATGGCTGAAAATAAGTTTGCAAGCACTTCATCAGAGGACTCTTTCTTTTTTAACTCCGTATTGAATATTTGTTCATATTGTTCTTTTAACTCTCTTGTTTGAAGTTTCCCTTTACTCATCTGATAACTTCTGATGTATAGTACCTTCTCGCCTTCATTGACCCAATAATGCTTTATAGCATATTTTAGTGCTTTATCACTGCCAAATACCGTACCATCTGCCAGTGACTTGGGTCGTCCGGTAAAGTCCGCATTCCAATTTGCTAATATACTCGATACACCAATTACCCCATAAACACGTTGATTGAATCTTGTCATTTTGATTCCCCGCTTTCCTCGGTCACGTTAATTTTCTGAATTTTTCTTTTGGTAGAAGATATTATTTGCCAATATTCCTGCCATTAAATAATCGCGTGCTTCATTTTCTATTACTTTATTCTCTGGTTGATAAACCTGCACTGCTCCAAGAGCATTTTTAAACATCGTATGGCTCATTGATATCGCGTGACTATAAGTCTTAAATAACTCTTCCAACTGTCTCTTTAAAAATGCAGGCTTTTTTACTCTTAAAACTCCCTCGAACATTCCGAAATTCTTATCCTTTGCTTCACTTTGAGAGAGCAAATAATAAGCCAGTTGACCTGAGATGAAGTAAAATTCTTGATCATCATTTATTTCCACAGTTGTTTTTTGTGTAAATTTATCCTTCAGTGTAGCTACAAGCTCCTTCAGTGTACGCACCTTTTCTTCACTCCCATCGTTATTGAAATATCGAAGCCACGCCAATCTAAGATTATAGGCTTGGCCTAAGTTACCAAAGTTGATACCCTTTACTGATTTTGTTAATTGAATTTCAACTGCTGCTTGTGTTAGATGATCAATCATAGGTTTTAATGTAAGCTCTGTTCCTTTGAAGAAAAAGTCATACAACGCTTGGCGACTTGATAAAAAGAGATTAAGCATTTCCCCAGGAAACACACCGGCCTTGATTTTTGGTTCACTAAATAACATATCAGCATGCAAATAGTTTTTAAAAAACAGACGGCTAGTTATCTTTAATAAAATCATTGGATCTAGAATCGGATCACGATTTTCTGCAATTTCATAGCCTTTTTCATTCATCCATTCTTTAGCTTGAATAATATTCTTCAGGAGAAAAGGTCTGTCCAATCGTTCTCCTTGTGAAAATGGAAGTTTTTCAAAATAATTAACCACTCCATTTCCATCTCCACCAATATGAACGGTTTCGTTCGCTTTATTCCGGTTATTTTCATTAAAAAGTGTTCTTTCATAGAATTGATGCACAGTGAAAGGTTTTTGGGCTTGAAACCACGAAAACAGATTCTTTCTGAGCACAGCCTCATCAGGAGAGACAAGCAAGGGTACATTGGATTTTTTGGTTCGATGCATTAAATAGGGTTTTTTGCTATTTAATCCCATATTATAGCTGGGTACACCATAAACCCCATTCTCTGTTTCAATATTAAAATCATTCTTCAAGAAGATATTGGGATAGACATAGATCAGATATTCACGCTTGTATATATTCGCTTCAGCCTCAAAGAAGATACGCGCGTAATTTTTCAGTTTATATTCATGTTTCAAATGATGAATCCATTGGATGAGATCTACAGAGTTTTTATTAATAAACTGAAGAATTTTCTTCCGAAGTTCATTTCTTTCGTCGCTCTCAATCCATACCTTCAACTCAGAGTAACCGATTATTCCCCTCATTTTTTGATCAGAAGCTGAAATTTTTTGTATAAAAAAAGTATTGATGTACTCATTCCATTCATTTTCCAGTAAATACTTTTCATTCAGTGTCTGTTTGGCTTGCTTCGGATTGTCTGAAATAAACGTGTCTAGTTTCATAAAGAGTGTCAAGAAATTTGTGTTATGGAGCTTTTTTGTTATTGTGTCGACAAACTTATTTGCCGAAATTGCACTACTGTAAAAATCCCTTTGTAAAAACCAATCCTTTAAACCTAGTTGAGCAACATTGACATCTGTTTTTTTCTTGATTGTAAGGAGTCTGTTTTCTTGCTGCGCGCGATTTTCTTCCAGTGAGAGATTTGGGTCTATTCTAAGATACAAGCCTTCTTTAAGGCTGTAATGATCAATAATTATTTTTCCATTTGTATGATCGACGGCCTGTTGGAATGCAACCTGCAAATCTTTAATCAACGTCTTTCACTCCTTTCACAGACTTAATACACAAAGCAAAAACCTGCACCAATGGAGGATGATTTCTCACCCAATCCAGAGAAAACCACAACATCTGCTAGTTTCTGCGAAATCTCATCAGGACGAACAAAAACTCTTAATTTATTTCCTAAAAAGGACATATTTTTGTAGCGCGTGATCGTAGGGGTCCTATTAATCAATTCAATTCGCTCAATGAAATCTGCTCGATTCGGATCTTCCGCAAATAACTCCATATATTTTTTTTGGGCATTTTCCTCCAGTCGTTGTTTTAACAGCAATAAATCATCATCAGGGAAAAAAGGACCGTTATCGATTGTCACTATAGTAGGGGTTACCGTGTATAACATATTAATAAAACGTGGGTGAAAGCTATGTATTTCAGAAGCAATGACTTGAAATACGTCATTTGCAAGATTGGACAAACATTCTTTTATCTTTTCGATTAACCTGTGATGAACTGCCCTGAGTCTAAAAAAATATAGCTTACCTTTTTGATAAATCCCATTTTCCTCTGTCGGAAATAGATTATTGAACACATAAAACTTGTATCCTTTTTCTTTGTGGAAAGCCTTTAACTCTTTATCTCTTAGCATTGAAAAACTGAGTAGACGACCAACTTCTTCCTGGGCCTGTTGATAATGTACGTCTCTTTTTAAAAGCACAATAACCTTTAATTCGTAACCTATTGTCATCACCCCCTCTTTTTTTCCTAGTACGATTAACTTATATTATATGCTAATATTATGTGAAATTTTGTCGTTTTTTGTAGAAGAATTTAATTTTTTTCCATTATTTCGGATTCTTCACATTCACTGTCAATCCTTGAAAAAGACTTTACTTTTGAATTGCTTAACCCATCGATCAAGCGTTGAGCGTGACAGATGAGGCTTCGTAATTATATCTTCCTTCTTCTTCCCCGAAAAATAGACCCTTACTATGACGTTTTTAAACTCGGCAGAGTAAACTTTGATTCGAATCATCTCCTTAGTAATTGGTGTTAATTATAAATGTACATTGTATGTTTTAGTTAAGTGTTTTTACTCCTGAAAAAAAATAAAAGAGTTTTAACTCCCTTTCAATACGTTACACGCTAGAGTTATTCTTTACATTATTTATAGTCCCATTCCCGTAAAAAGTCAACATAATTTTGAATTTTCTTATGATAACTTTTTATTAGATTAACCACTTAGATTTTTTATATTCTCTCTTTTCTTCTTAAAAATAAAAAATTCTAAAGTGAAAGAAATCCGTTCGATGCATACAACGCCTGAACGGATTTGATGGAAACAAACTTGTATTATATGTTGTTATAACATAATTTTACAACACCTCCCTCCCCCGTGACACCTCAAGAATTTTAAACCAGTCTTTGTTCGTCAGCTCGATGCTTTGCGCGTCGATCGCAGACTGTATCCGCTCAAATTTGGTGGAGCCGACAATCGGGCAGACGGTCGCCGGCAGTTTGTTGATGAAGGCATAGGCAATTTTATCGATGGAATCGGCGTCGTATTTCTGCGCCATCTGTTCCAGAATTTCGCGGACACGGAATTCGCGGCCTGTCTGTGGATGGAACAGGCGGCCTCCGGCGAGCGGCGACCAGGCCATGACCGGGATGTCGTGAATCAGGGCGCTGTCCATCACGCCGTTGAAGAAGGTGTCGGTGTAAAGGGGGCTGACTTCGACCTGGTTGGTGACGAGCGGTGTTGTTGTGTATTTGCTGACCATTTCAAAATAAGTATAGCTGGCGTTCGAGATACCGATATGTCTGACTTTGCCTTGTTTGATCAGGCTGTCCAGGGCCTCGGCTACTTCTTTGGGATTGAGCAGCGGATCAAGGCGGTGGATCAGCAGGACATCGACATAATCGGTGTGCAGCACTTCAAGTGATTTGTTCAGCGACTCATTCAAGTGTTTCACCGAGGAATCATAGTAATGGGCGTAGCCGTTTTCCTCCCTGGGCAGCACAATATTGAATTTGGTGACGATCTGGATCTTGTCTCTCAGAGAACTGTTGTCTTTAAGTACGGCCTCGCCGAACAGCCGGCTGCTTTCAAAATAGCCGTATATGTCGGCGTGATCGAACGTCGTCACGCCGGCGCTCAGGCATTGGTCGACAAAGTCGACCATCTTCTTCCCGCTCAGGCCCTCTTTGCTGGCCCGCATCGTTCCCGCAATGACTTTTGAAAATTTCAACCCTTCCGCAACATCAACATAGTCCATCTTTCTGCCTCCTTTAATTTCTACAAACGTGATGATCGCGTTCATGAAAAACTACTTCTATTATAAAAGGACTGTGGGACAAAAAGTCAGTCATACGCTTACAAAAAAAATGAACAGACCGTTAATCTTTACTGATTCACCAAAATCCATTGAAACAAGTGAAACATAACCGTACATTATTCATGAATCTAAATAACCGTAGTGTTCTTCGGAGAGAATCTTATATCGCTCATGCTGCTGTCCGGTTACAAAATAAACTTTAGCTGAACAAGAGCGGCTTTTTGAGCTTCTTACCGCGACAATTAAAATCAATTGAATTTAACGCTTGAACTCTTGCGAGGGATCCGTGAAAAAGAGTCTTCGGTCATAGCGGACCTTCGCAGAATTCAGTATAATAGCTGCAACAGGAAAGGAGAACAGCTATGGCTGCGCAAATCGTGCCCATCGTGGCGCTTTTCGTTGTGATGATGGCTTTAATCTTTGTCGCCTTGCGCGCAAAAACGACGCACTTTGAGTGCCCGGTCTGCGGGTGTACGTTTAAGGTATCCATTTCTGCCTTTATGGTTGCCTTTCACGTGCTGGGAAAACGCGAAGTGACATGCCCTAATTGCGGATACCGAGGCCTGCTCCCCCCTATTAATGATGACGAACAATAGATGAAGGAACCTTTACCCTTTCCGGAATTAAAAAAAGTTCCTTACTAAGGGAACTGAATTTAGTAAAGAACTTTCTTCGCAATTTCTTTCTACTTTAAACAGAGATTGTCTGTAAAAAAAGTTTTCTTGTTTATGCTTTAATTTTCAGGAGTGGGATCTGTTGAGAAAAAATACTTTCTTTCTACCGGCACGATCAGAACTCTCCGAGAATGCCGCCGTCTTCACACCGTCTGGATTTCAATCTTGTCTCCCCTGTTACTCGTGAGAAGGGTCCGCGTGTAGATCAGTTCCGTCAGCAGGTAGGAGAGTGTCGATTCCGCGCCTTGATTCCGGTTAATGCCGTCCGGGCGCAGGCCATCGTAGCCCCCGCCTTCTTCGAGGTTGGCGGCAGGCATATGCAGGTCGTTTTCTCCGTAAAACCACGACCGGCATGCTTTGATGACGTCCAGATATTTTTCCGGATTCACGCTTTTTGCCGCGGCCTCCGCCGCAAGCGCAAGCGCCATGACTTCAAGCGGCTGCTGATCCCACTTGCTTTGCGCTTCGGGTGTGCACCACCCTTTGTTGCCGATCGGATGCACAACGCCATCTGCCGATACCATTTTCTGAATCAGGAAATCAAGTGACTCGTGCGCGATTCGCAGTGCATCCTGATTGCCGGTGATGCGGTGCGACTGAAGCAGAGCCCATGGCAGCACACCGTTTCCGTAGGTCATCATGGGTTCGAACCAGTGCCAGCTTGCTCCTGTATTCTGTTGGTACAGTCCGATCAATTTTTTCTCGAGAAGCCAGATCTCGCCCGGCGCCTCGGATTTGATGAAGGTGTCAAAGGGATCCGGCTGATTCTCTTGCTGCGCAGAGAGGAGCAGTGTGCTTAATGCCGACAGTGTGTAGGCCTGACCGCGGGGATGGGTGAGCTGCTCTATGGCTTTCATCCCTTTCCGAAAAGCCGTCTTCGCCGCGAAACGGCTGTCAGGATGCGGAAGGCGAATCGAGGCAACGGCCATGCCCCACAGCGTCCGGCCCAGACAATCGTCGGACGGCATCTCCCGCTCTTTTTTCCGATTGTAGGCGTAATTATTATAAAAATGTCCGTCCGGCTGCTGCGTCCAGGTGAGAAAGGCAAGGTAAACGTGGCTGAGTCGCAACAATTTTTCCGCGTCTTCCTTATGATTCGACTCTGATTCTCTGCTTAGGAGATGGAACCACTCCGACACCGTCCACAGCGCCCGCGCGTTGTCGTCCGTCGTGTAGCCCTCGGCGCGGCGCGGGATGTTGCCGATCGCGTGTTCCAGCAGTCCGGTGTCATCGGTCATCCGTTCCAGGTGGCTGAAGTTAACTCGGATCGGCAGCAATGTAATCCGCCTCCGATGACTGCGCGGGATCCGTTGCCGTATTCTGGGCCAACTGAGAAAAAACACGGTTATAATTTTTGCCGGCTTGCGGCCAGCTCATGAGCATGCCGATCCGTTCCATTTTTTTCTGATAACTGTTCAATAATGACGAATCCGCGAGCAGCGCACTCATCTTCAGTGCCCACGCGGCAAGATCTCCTGACGGAACAAACAATTCCTCGCTGCCCTTCAGCAGATCCTGTGCGTACCGGTACGGTGTGGTCAGAACCGGTCTGCCAAGACCAATCGCATAGGCCAGCGTGCCGCTCGTGATCTGCTCCAAACCGGGGTAGGGCGTCACATATAGATCACAGGCTGTGATGTATTTCACTAAGTCATGTTCGCTCATGAACCTGTCAATCATCAACACGTGATCCTGCAGCCCGTTTTTGCTGATGATCGCCTTCAGGTACTCCCGGTAGGATTCTCCTTCCTGCCTTTTGACATTGGGATGCGTCTGGCCGACAATCACGTACAGCACTCCCGGAACTTTTTCAACGACACGCGGCAGAGTCTGAAGAATGGTCTCGATGCCCTTGTTCCGGCTCAGAAAGCCGAAAGTCATGACAACTTTCCGGTCCGTCCAGCCGAGGGATGCCCTAAAGGCCTCCCTACCTTTTAAATCGGGTACCGGCGTTCCGTGCGGAATAAAGGTAATTTTATTTTTCGGTATATGAAAACTCCGGGTCAGATCATCAATCGCCTTGTGGTTCATCACAATCAACCGGTCGCTGCGCTCCGCGATATCACGCTGAACCGAAGCATACGGCTCGGCCGGTGTCCGGAACACCGTGTGGAATGTTGTCACCAGCGGTTTTTTCAGGCGGCGGACAAACTCGAGAATGTATTGACCCGCGTCCCCTCCGAAAATCCCGAACTCGTGCTGAAGAGAAACAACGGACACTGAGCTCTTGTTCAGTTTTTCCGCCATCTTTTTATAATCTTCCCGCCGATTCTTATTAATCGTCCATTTTAAAAAGCTGTCTCTCGGATTCTCATCATTTTTTTCTTTAATGATAACGACCGGGTCAGCCAGTGAACCCCATTTCGCCTTCTGAACGTTCTGTCTCAAGTGGTAGGTGTAGGTGGCAATGCCGCATTTTTTTGGTGGATATGTACTAACGTAGGCAACCTGATAACTCATCATGAATCGCACTCCTTCTAAATACTTAACCTCACTAAGGTTATTCAGGAATCAATTGTTAGCCCTCAGTCTGATCGACTGCTAATAATATAATAGACTTGTTTTTCAAAAAATTCAAGTTCACGCCTTGACACGGATTGTCTGGCACCAGATTTCATACGAAAAAAAGTCCTGCGCCGCTAATCGTGGAACAGGACTTTATCATTTTTTCAATTACTTTTTCCGCATCAGATAATACGGTTCAACCGGTTGATCGACGGTCATCGTAACGGTCATCATCGGGTTTGGCGCGCGGTCGATCGCTTCGCCGTCCTCATTCCGGAGATCATTGACAATCTGCTTGAAATGAATGAATCCGGGCCCGTAAAATTCTACTTCTTCACCGACACCAAAGTTATTGCGCTGCTGGAGGGTGGCGATTTTCGTTTCCGGATCATAGCTGAGCACCTGAGCCGCGAAGGTGTATTGCGGGATCTTGCGCGGTTTGCCGAACAGCTGCTCTTTCTCAGTCGGGACATGATAGTAAAAGCCGGTGGACAGGTCGCGCTGGGCAACTTTCCAGATCTCATCCTCCCATGCCGGATCGAAGGTGAAGTGATCCGGATCGGCACAGTACGCGTCGACCACTTTCCGGTAAACATTGGCGACGGTTGAGACATAATGAATCGATTTCATCCGCCCCTCAATCTTCAGACTATTGACACCGGCTTCGATCATGTCGGGAATATGATGCAGCATCGACAGGTCGACGGCACTCATCGAGAACGGTTCGGCGTCGTCCGGAATCAGGCTCTTTGCCGCGCTGCCGCCCATGTCGAACAGATCGTATTTCCAGCGGCATGACTGGGCGCAGCCGCCGCGATTGGCGTCGCGATTGACCATGTGGTTCGAGAGCGTGCAGCGGCCGGAATAGGCAATGCACATAGCGCCATGAATAAACGCCTCAATTTCGATATCCGTATGGCGCCGCATCTCTCGAATCTCCTCGATGCCGACTTCACGCGCAAGCACGACACGCTCCAGACCGACTTTTTTCCAGAATTCCAGTGTCTTATAGTTGGTAGCCGACGCCTGAGTCGACAGATGAACCGGCAGGCCCGGTGCTGAAGTGAAACAAATAGTGATCAGTGCCGGATCGGAGACAATCACTGCGTCGACACCCATCTCTTTTAAGGTCTTGAAAAAGCCGCCTGCTCCCTCGGCGTCTCCCTCATGGGTAACCATGTTGGCGGCGACATACACTTTTGCGCCGCGACTGTGGGCAAAGGCTAACCCCTCGCGCATTTCATCATAAGAAAAATTGCCCGCCCGTGAGCGCAGGCCGAATGCCTGTCCGCCGATATAAACGGCATCGGCGCCGTAACGGATCGCCATTTTCAATTTTTCCAAATTGCCTGCCGGAGCAAGTACTTCCGGTTTATTCAAAATTTTTCTCATCGTTCTGTCCTTTCTGAAAGCATCGTACATGTATGAATACTGAAAAGCGGCAGATTAAGTGTAAAGATCCATGTCGGGATGCCTCTTCCTGATAGCGGCAATAAATTCATCCTGACGAACAGGAGAGATGACGGTAAACGTTCCCGTCTTGTGCACAATAATCAATCGATGTCTGACAGACAGAGCGGGACCCGCCAAAAGTGTGTTCGTCTTCGTGATGGATTTAATCTGATCAAAAGGGATCTTCTTTTTACAAAAAAGCACAGAAATTATAAGCTGATGTTCCGATACAACGTAAAATGTCGTGAACCAGGAGAGAATAGCGGCAAGGCCAAAAGCAAAAAACAAAACAGAAATCGTGAGAACCAGTCCCTGCTGCAAAACAGGTTCAACTGAGCCGACTCAAATAAAAAGAAATACGGAAATAAAAATAAGAAGAATGCCTAACGTCCATATCATGATAGCGACTGACAAGCCCTTTTCCGATTTGAATATCAATTCTATCTCTCCCGATACAGAATGGAGCGGACATCTTGTCCCGTCAGTTGTAGAATCCGAAATGCTGCCTGAAGAGCGGCCGTTTGCCAATATTTTATTTAACATCATCAGGGTTCTTCAGATAAAATCCGGTGCCGAGCGGCCGCGTCTCCGGCTGAAGCGCCTTAAGCCGATTGACGAATCCGGCCGCAACAAAATGGCCCGACTCAAGCGCCTTTTTCGCCTCGACAAACAGTGCCGCAATTTTTACGAAAGCTTCGCCATGAAGGAGGACACCGTCAAGTTTCCACGTGTGCAGGCCGCTGTCGTACAGATCCTGAAGGCATGGCATCAGCGAGAGATCCTCTGTTGAAAAAATGTGTGTGCCGTCCTCGTCCTCATAAATCGGATACTGGCTGTTCGGATTCTTCGGATCGCGCAAGTAAAGGCCGCGATCCTTGTCCGCCCGTTCAGTGAGCCCTGAATATCTGTAGTAGTTTGTCAGGAGCGGGCGCCCGGACTGGTGGATGCAGGTCGGCCCATAGACCAGGACTTCAACAGGTTTCTCCAGTTTGCTTTGCATTTTCTTGAGCTCGGTCAGAGTCAGTTCGCGCGCGGCAACTGCACCGATTGCGCCGCGGTCCAGCCAGAAGGCGATCTGCTCAGCTGAAGTGACCAGAGTGCCCGCGTCATAAATATACAGGAGCGGCAAGCCGAGCTCTTCAAGAATAAAAATGGCGCCCGGATCGCCGGCCGTGATCGCGTCCACCGGTATTTCCGCCAGCCGGGACAGATACTGCGGCAACTGATCAACCTGTTCGTTGTGCATCAGGCTGTTGCAGGCCACGGTAATTTTCTTCCCGCGCGCGTGGGCCATCCCAGCGATGCGCTCGATTTCATCCGGACTAAGCGGCCGCGGCAGGCGGAGCCCAAAGGGGTGCCCGCCGACGTACAGTGTGTCGACACCGGCATCCAAAAGGGCTCCGGCCTGTTCCGGCGACTCGGCCGTTGCAATGATATTGATCACGTAATAACCTCCGTATGTTCCTCATTTCATCCTATAATTATAGCATGCCGCATCGCAAATTGAAGACTTTCCCACTGGAAACAAGTCAGAAGCAATTTTTTTAGATTGATCGGTACTTTGTGCTATGCTTGGCGAGGAAATAAAATTCCCCGACTGAATAGATATTTTTGAAAAGAGGAGAATCAGATGATTGGATTTATTGGTATCGGAATCATGGGCAGCCGGATGGCGGGCCGCCTTCTAGCCGCCGGAAAGACGCTTGTCGTCAATAACCGAACGAAAGAAAAGGCGGATCCGCTGATTGAAAAGGGGGCAAAGTGGGCTGCCTCGCCCCGTTCCGTCGGTGAACAGGCAGACATCGTTTTTACCATGCTCGCGAGTCCCAGGGCCGTCGACGCCGTCGCTTATGGCGAAGAGGGGCTGCTGAACGGTCTGAAGTCGGGCAGCCTGTGGATCGACAGCAGCACGATCAACCCGGCTCATTCCATCAAACTCGCAAAAGACGCTGCTGAAAAAGGCGTGCGTTTTCTCGATGCGCCGGTTGCCGGATCGGCCGCTCCCGCCGAAAAAGGTGAATTAATCTTCTTTGTCGGCGGTTCGGAACAGGATGTCGAAAAAGCTCGACCGCTGTTCGATATCATGGGCAAAGATGTTCAGCATAAAGGTCCGAACGGCCAGGGCGCGGCAATGAAACTCGTCAACAACCTGATGCTCGGCCAGACGGTCGCCGCCTTCTCGGAAGCCGTCGCGTTCGGTGAAAGCCTCGGACTTGATAAAGAGGCGCTCATTCAATCCCTTCTTGGAGGACCGACCGCTGCTCCGATTCTCCATTTCAAGCAGCACAAAATTCTTGATGAAGACTTCGAAAAGGCGGATTTCAAAGTAACCAGCATTTATAAAGATATGGAGCTCGCCGCTGAAGAGGCCTATGCCCATGACTTCGCGCTGCCGATTTCAAGTACGGTCAAGTCGCTTTATGGCCTTCTTAAACAAAAGGGCATGGGCGAGTACGATTTCGCTTCCCTCTATAAGTTTCTGAAGAAATGACTTAAGGAAAAAAGAGCCCCTGGAACGCCGCGAATCGCCGCAGAGATCGGGGGTTTTCTGTGACTGATCTGGAAGAGCTGCAAGATCGTTTCTTCATTTAAAATATTCGCTTTATAAAAAAAGAGAGAATGATCGTCAATGAAAACTTTGTATGCCATAGCAGCATGGCGCCTGGACTATGCTTTTTGTACCTTACCGGCTCGGCGCTGCCGCTGCCGGTTTTTCCCTGATCCATCCTCTGATGTTTGCCGCGTGGTTTCTTCTTTATCTTTCAACTTACTGAAAGTAGATGGGAAAGAAAAGAAAGCAGCTTTTTAACGGAAAGTCGCTCAAAATATTGACGGTCGGAATGATCGAGAGTGTTAATGCCCTTTTCTTTTTCTGTGTCATGCTTTTTGTCATCTAACGCGTTATACAGAAAAACAGCCGACTCCTTTATCACATGGGAATCGGCTGTTTGCGCGCATTCTATTTAATTGATGCCAGTCCTTTTCCTGACGCCCGGGCGCCTTTTTTTGGCTCTCGGCAGAGGACGGCCGATCAGTCCGGCCGTCCTCCTGATTTTTTCCGGCAGGGCCATCATCGGCACGGGATCGAGTACGACTTTGATGTGATATTTTTTCGCCAGTTCTGCCGCGTGGACGATGACGCCAACTTCCACATTCAGCAGCAGTAACATCATGTCGCAGCGGGCGATCAGCTTTTCCGCGGCGTCAATGTCTTCTATCTCCACCTTCCCGTTTGTACCGTGTACATGTACAATCCGGATGCCCTGTTCCGTCAGCAGGCTGACCGCCAGGACATTGGCGGGGACGGAATCCGGTTCGGAAAGAAGAACATTGCCGGCAGTCCCCGCCAGGGCTCCGGCCCACACGTCAGGCATAACGAAATCCGGAGGCCTCTTTAGGCTGCCGATAACCGTGATTGTCGCTTTCTTTTTTCGCGTTTTTCCTCTCATCGCTTAAACAGGATTCGAGACGATGAGATCGAGTGTTCCATCGAGTGATACTTCTTCAACGGACGAAGGAACAAGGAGGTGATCACCTTTTTTCAGCGGATAGGGTTCTCCGTCGATCAGGAGCGAACCTTTCCCGTCCAGCACGCTCATCAGGAGAAACGGCCAGTTTTTCTTGATCGGGTCGGCGTGACCGCGAATTTCCCAGTGGGACACGGTAAAATATTTTTCCCGCAGCAGTTCCGTAAATTTGGCCGTGGCTTCCTGGCGCACGCGGTAAGTCAGCTCCGGATCGACATGCGGACAGTTGGCGACTTCAATCGACTGCTCAATATGCAGATCACGGGGTTTTCCGTCCTTACCCGGCCGGTCGTAGTCATAGACACGGTACGTGGTGTCCGAACTTTGCTGAGTCTCAAGAATCAGGCAGCCGCCGCAGATCGCGTGAATCGTTCCACTTGGGACATAGAAAAAATCGCCCGGTTTAACCTTCACACGGCGCAGCAGGCTGTTCCATTTTTTTTCAGTTACGGCTTTTCTGAACGCCTCGCGCGATGGGGCCGTGTGACCGTATACAATTTCCGACCCTTCATCACAGTCGATGATATACCAGCACTCCGTCTTGCCGAACGGGACATGCTCCTTTGCCTGGGCATAGGCGTCGTCCGGATGAACCTGTACGGACAGGTCGTCCCTCGCGTCAAGAATCTTCGTCAACAGCGGAAAATCGTCTCCTTCATAGTTGCCGAAAAGTTCTCGATGCGAAGTCCATGCCTCGGCCAGCGTTTTTCCTGCCAAGGCACCATTTTTGATCACTGCAGGGCCGTTCGGATGTGCCGATATGCCCCAGCACTCCCCGGTTGTCTCGCTTGGAATTTCATATCCGAACAAATCCCGCAGTCGGGTGCCGCCCCAGATTTTTTCATGGAGCGCCGGCTGCAAAAAAAGCGGTTTTTTATCCATAACGTTCCCTTCTCCCGTTGTCTCTCAAAAATTTCCTTCTCCATTATAACATGTTTCTACGAAAACATATGATCGCACTTGTTTCAATAAAAAGGATCGTGTTATCGTTTTCAAAAATGTTCATTTTTTTGTCAAATCTTACAATGAATTTTTTGTCCACTAGCTTTATCTACAAAAACGTCCCATATTAGTCAGAATATCTGACATACCATTTTAGTTTTATTCTGATTTGTTATAAGCTTTATAACAATCAAACCATTCAGGAGGGGATCACGTTATGGCTCTGACACACACAAGGAGGAATACGCCCTATCCGACCGATTGTACATTTACAAAAAATGATTGGCCAATACTGGCACAGCATTGGTACCCTGTGGCCAGAAGCGAAGAAGTGGCCGACAAACCGCTTGCCGTCAAATTATTGGACGTGGAACTCGTCGTTTACCGTGCAGGCGGAAAAGCTGTCGTCGCGCGCGATCTTTGTATTCACAGGGGGACACCGCTGAGCATGGGCTGGGTTGAAGACGATAAAATAGTCTGCCCGTATCACGGATTCAGTTATGCCGCAGACGGACAATGCGTTTCCATTCCGGCCCATCCGGAAGCGAAAATCTCACCGCGCCTCTGCCTGACCGTCTATCCGTCGGTCGAACGGTACGGCCTTGTCTGGACAACACTGGCAGGTGAGGAAGAAAAAATTCCGCCGCTGGACGTCTGGGGGAACGATGACTATATCTCTTTCCTCGCGCCGACTATCGACATCAACGGTTCGGCCGGACGGCAGGTTGAAGGCTTTCTGGACGTGGCGCACTTCGCTTGGGTGCATACGGAGACATTCGCCGACCGGAATAACGCTTTCGTGCCGAGCTACAAAGTCTCCCGCACCGACGACGGGATTCACACGGATTACCTGAGCACCGTCAGCAATTATCCGAAAGGTATGCACGACCCGTCGCCCGCCGATTTTAAGTGGCTGCGCGAATATGATGTCTATCCTCCGCTTTCCGCACGGCTCATCGTTCATTTTCCGGAAGGCAAGCTGCTTTGGATACTAAACGCCGCGAGCCCGATATCCGCCAGAAAAACGCGGCTGTTCTGCCCGATCGCCCAGAACTTTGATAAAAATCTTTCCATAGAAGGTGCCTGCGCGTTCAACCTTAGAATTTTCAATGAAGACCGGGAAATGGTCGAGAATCAGAAACCCGAAGAGCTGCCGTTGGATCTGCAGGCCGAGGCGCACATCATGGCGGACAAAACATCGATTGCTTACCGTAAACTGCTGAAGGAGATGGGGCTCGGCAGACAGTACACTGCTTAATCTTCGAAAAAATGTGTTAAAATTTGTCAGCTTGCGGATGAAAAAAGTCATTGACTCCTTTTTAAGTCAGATTCGTTCTGATCGCGCCATCCATCAGAAGCAGGCTGTCCGGAATTCATGATACTATGTTAGACTGATTTCATTAAAGATTCTTAGCGAGGGGGTGAGCCTGATGAAATATGTGATCGTTGACAAAGACACATGCATCGCATGCGGCGCCTGCGGTTGCGCCGCCCCGGACATTTTCGGCTATGATGAGGACGGGACTTCTCATGTCATGCTTGACGGAAATCAGGGGACGGCGGAGATACCGGAAGACAGCCTGGACGATGTGATCGACGCTTTTGAAGGCTGTCCGACCGAATCGATTAAAATGAGCGGCACGCCGTTCAACGGCAATCCGCTTAAGGATGAGTCAGAAGCCAGTTAAATCACAATTATGAAATCGGCTTTATCGATTCAGCGCAGGCAAGACCAGGTGCCGCGATGGATCCGGATTGAATTTATTAGCTGTCAATCGGAGTTTATCGGTCGTCGGCTCTGGTTTATCAGTCGTTCGGCTTGATTTATCGGTCGTCGGCTTGAGTTTATCAGTCGTAACGCTCGATTTATCGGTCGTCAGCTCGAATTTATCGGTCGTTATGCTCGATTTATCGGTCGTCGGCTTGAGTTTATCGGTCGTAACGCTCGATTTATCGGTCATCAATCGGAGTTTATCGGTCGTCAGCACGATGGAGCGGTTTTCAATGCTGTTTATCGGTCGTTCTTCTTGATTTATCGGTCGTCGGCTCTGTTTTATCAGTCGTCAGCACGATGGAGCGGTTTTCAATGCTGTTTATCGGTCGTTCTTCTTGATTTATCGGTCGTCGGCTTGAGTTTATCAGTCGTTATGCTCGATTTATCGGTCATCAATCGGAGTTTATCGGTCGTCAGCACGACGGAGCGGTTTTCAATGCTGTTTATCGGTCGTTCTTCTTGATTTATCGGTCGTCAGTTCGAATTTATCGGTCGTTGACTCGACGGAGCGGTTTTCAATGCTGTTTATCGGTCGTTCTTTTTGATTTATCGGTCGTCGGCTCTGGTTTATCAGTCATCGTGAGTTATCGTCTGCAGGCGCTCGCCGCTTTCCGCAGCGAAGACTAGTCTCAAATCATAATCCGTTAGATTGACCGCTCTCTTTGCGGTCTCTAAATAAATTGCATGGGAGTGTATAATATGGAAACCACGCAAAAGCCAGGAAAAATTTTGTCTCTGGGTATCCAGCACATGCTCGCGATGTATGGCGGAGCCGTCATCGTTCCGCTGATTGTCGGCGGGGCGGTCGGTTTAAAGGGAGCCCAGCTTGGTCTTCTCGTCTCAATTGACCTTGCGGCGTGCGGCATCGCTACGCTGCTTCAAGCGTGGAAGAACCGCTTTTTCGGTATCGGCTTGCCGATCGTGATGGGCTGTACGTTCACCGCGGTCTCGCCGATGATCATCATCGGCAAATCGTACGGGATGCCGGGAATTTGCGGTGCCGTTCTCGTCGCCGGGATCGTTGTTCTTATTCTCTCTACTTTCTTTGGTAAAATCGTTCAGCTTTTCCCTCCGGTCGTTGTCGGTACCGTCGTGATGATTATCGGCATCACGCTGATTCCCGTCGCCATCAACAATCTGGGCGGCGGTGTCGGAGCGAAAGGGTTCGGGAGTGCGCAAAATCTGGCGCTCGGCTTCGGTGTTCTCGCCCTGATTATTGTCATGAATCGCTGGTTCAAGGGCTTTATGCGTACGATCTCGATTCTTCTCAGCATCATCATCGGAACGATCGCCGCTGCTCTTATGGGCATGGTCGATTTTTCGCCGGTCGGAGCTGCCGGATGGTTCAGCCTTGTTAAACCGTTCAGTTTCGGACTGCCGACCTTTCACATTGACGCGATTATTGCCCTGTCGATTGTCGGCATCGTCAGCATGATTGAAACGACGGGCGTCTACCTCGCGCTCAGTGAAATCTGCGGAGAACCGATCGACGAGAAAAGAATGGGGCACGGATACAGGGCTGAGGGACTGGCCATTCTCGTCGGCGGTCTTTTTAACGCGTTTCCTTACACGACCTTCTCCCAGAATGTCGGTCTCGTTCAGATGACAAGAGTCAAGACCCGCAAAGTGGCCATTGTCTGCGGCATCGCGCTTGTTGTCCTCGGACTCATTCCAAAAATCGGCGTTCTGACTACGCTCATCCCAAATGCCGTCATCGGCGGAGCGACATTGGCTATGTTCGGCATGGTGATCGCTTCCGGAGTCCGAATGCTCGGTAAAGTCGACTTTTCACGTCAGGAAAATCTGCTGATTGTTGCCTGTTCTGTCGGCGTCGGGCTCGGAGTCACCGTACAGCCCGATCTGTTCGCCAAATTCCCGAGCCTAATTCAGATTCTGACCAACAACGGTATCGTTTCCGGCAGTCTTACCGCTCTTATTCTTAATGTCATTTTCAATGTCGGTCAGCATTCCAGTGAAGAAAAAAGTACAGACCTTGCCAAGCAGGTTGTCGCCGAGACAAGTGCGGCAGAATCCTGATTTTATCGAATAGAGACGCCCAGGCTTCTCTGTCGCTTCCGATTGAGTTCAGGGCAGTTCGAAAAAAGAATAGCATTTATAACAATAGAGACAGCCCTATGTATCGAGGCTGTCCCTGTTGTTTTTCAATTCCGCATCCAATCTGTCGCTCCCGATGGATCACCGTCCGCGATGTTTCTGTTTTGATTTTTCTTTTCTTATCTGATACTGCCTGTCTTTATACGCTGATATTCTTTCTTTTTTCCGTTTCCTTTTCGCCTGTTTGCGGGCTTCAAAAGCTTTTCTTAATACTTCCTGAGCTTTTGTTCCGATTCCCGCCTGTTTTTCTTCCTTGGCGATCATACGCTGCAGCCTCTTCGGATTGATCCGTTTGATTTCCGGCGGTTCAGCCTTCGTTTCAGAGATGCTGCGTTCGATCAGGCGCGGCAGTTTCTTTAAAACAAAGTGCCCCATGAATCTCTTTACTCTCATTTAATTATGGACATACACGGGCTGCCGCATGAAGCTAGTCAAACGGTCATCAATACTCAGTCGATCATCTCCCATCACATGGAACGCGTTGTTGAAGAATTAAAACAAAGTCATAAAGTTAAAGACGTACCGATTCATATGATTTTTAATATGTGGATAGGTCTTGTCCATTATTATTTAATGAATCGACAGCTTTTTTCACCAGATCAGTCAGTCATCGCTCAACATCGTGATGAACTGATAACCAGCTTTTTACAACTTCTTTATAAAGGAGAGTAACCGCTATGACAAACATGGAATTTTTTGTGAAGGAAGCACCAGAGGTAGTCCTTACTGCGATTCTGACCCACGTCTTTGAAGTATTACCGTTCAGCTTCCGCGATAGACTTGATAACCTCCCGGAGAAACAAGCAGCGGTACATGATAGTTTTCCCGGACATCGTTGATGACAAAACGGACGACGACGATATCAAGAAAAGAAACCCGCGGAACGTTCTGGCGCCGGAAATACTCGCCAATATGAAAATGCAGCTCATATGTGCCCGTATTCAGCGTCTCGAGCAGCGGCTCATCCAGACGGCCATCTTTATTCGTTGATCCGTTTCGCAAAAATTTTACCGAATCACCGGACTGTTCATAAATATCAATCTCGACATCCGCCGCCGGCCGGCCCTGTGCCAAATCAAGAACGTGCGTCGTTAGCTGACCCATAAGCGCATCCGCCTTTCCCTATTTTCTGTCAAGAGTTCGGTTTCATTTCCTCATCATTCAGCAGATCGTCCAGTCTGAAGCGGGCAATTTTATAAATTTCTTCCAGCGCTTTTTCAAATTCCTGTGCCCTGGTATTCCCGAGCCGTTCTTTCAACGCGGCGTAGATTTCCTGCTTCGATCGGCCGCGAACAGCCATGATAAAAGGAAAATTAAAGGTATGCTCATATTCAGCATTTAAATTTGCTAATGATACCGCTTCTTTATCATCCAGCTTGCGCAGACCCGCCTGCTTCTGTTCGCTATTCGAGAACGTGGTCAGTTTTTCTTTCGCTCCGAGGCGCGGATGTGCCTGGATCAGTGCCTCCCGCTTCTCGTGCGACGCTTTTTTGACAATGTCCACCAGCGCTTCAAAGAGGTCATCCACCGATGAAAAAGGTCTCTTTTTCGCTGCTTCCTGCGCGATCCATGGAGAATGTTCAAAAATACCGCCCAGCCGCCCAGCAAACGTTTCCGTATCCGTATGATTTAAATAGTCAAGATTTTGCATACGTTTCATCTCCCGGTTTTATTCGACTTGAGCCGATCGAACACTAAAATTGCCGATAGGAGGGCTGTTCACGCCGGTTGAACCCCGTATCCGGCCGCTAGAAGACCTAACTCCGCCGGTAAAACTCCGATTCCGGCCGGTAGGGGGCCTTTTTCCGCCGGTAAAATTCCGAGTCCCGCCGCTAGAAGACCTAACTCCGCCGGTAAAACTCCGATTCCGGCCGGTAGGAGGCCTTTTTCCGCCGGTAGAACTCCAAATCCGGCCGATAGAAAGCCCTTTTCCGCCGGTGGAACTCCAAATCCGGCCGATAGAAAGCCTTTTTCCGCTGGTAAAATTCCGAGTCCCGCCGATAGAAGGCTGAATTCCGCCAGTAAAACTGCGAATCAAGCAGATTAAAACCCTTAACAGACTGATTATAACTTAGTTTCAGACGGCCGGCTTCAGAAAAGTATTGATCTAAGGGAAACAGTCCGGCAAAGTCTCAGCCGGACTGTTTCCTAAATCCTTTTTATTGAATCGATGAAGCTTCCGGCTCAGAGTTTAATGAAGCCTGTTCGATGCGCATCAGCACGCCGTATACAATGCCGGTCACAACAACTCCGATCGGCCATGAGAAAGCCGAAACCGCGGAGAATGCAGGAACAAGGGCCAGAGGAACGGTGACGATGATACCGACGATAAAGGCCGCGAACGCTTTAACGTGATAGCCTTTCTGATACCAATAGGCGTGCTCCTTCCCTTCCCTGTACAGAGCCTGAACATCAATTTTTCCGTGCTTAATCAGATAGAAATCAACGGCGATAATGGCGAAAATCGGTCCGAGGAACGCGCCAAGCCCTCCGAGAAAATAATTGACGGCGACCGGGCTGCTATAGATTTTCCACGGCATCACCAGGACGGCGAGAATCGACGTAATCATTGCTCCGCGCCGGAAATCAATGTGCTTCGGCGCGGCGTTGGCAAAATCGTAGGCCGGAGAAACGAGGTTGGCCACGATATTGACACCCATTGTCGCGATGATGAAGACGATGGCTCCGACAATGAGGAAGAACGGATTGTTCACCTTTTGAATAAGCATTACCGGGTCGGTGATCGCTTTGCCGAAGACAGTGATTGTTCCGGCAGTGATGACCACGCTGGCCAGAGAGAAAGCTGTAAAGTTGACCGGAAGCCCCCAGAAATTTCCGCGTTTTGTTGTCTTCGTCGAAGGGGAGAATCGTGTAAAGTCGCTGACATTCAGAATGATGGTCGAGAAATAGGCGACGACAAGAGAAATGGCGCTGAAAAATTGTACAACGGCCTGGCCCGTGGAAACATGCACCGGACTGATGCCGATATTGATTTTTCCGCCCGCTTTAACGGCGATCCAGACGATCATAATCAGCATCATGGCGTAAACAGCCGGGCCGCAGAAGTTATCAAACTTGCGAATGAATTCCATGCCGTAACGGAAGACAAAGAACTGCAGGAGCCACAGGAACAGAAATCCGATCCAGCCCGGCAGCGACAGTCCGAGAAAAGTCTGACCCATCATGCCTTTCATTCCCGGGAAGATCAGGAGCAGAATGGCGACCACGGCGACCGATGAGAGATAGGTCTGGATACCGTACCAGAATACGGCAATGAAGCCGCGGATCAGCGCCGGCACATTGCCTCCGAAAACGCCGAAGGAGATACGGGACAGAACAGGGTATGGAACACCAAGTTTCGTTCCGGCCGCTCCGGTGAGGTTTGCCAAATAAAGAACGGCAAATGCGCCGATCACCTCTGCGATCAGAACCTGCCATCCGGTCAGTCCAAGAAAAAACAGGCCCGCGGCAAACGTGTACGTGCCGATACTGTGCACGTCGGACATCCACATCGACAACAGACTATAGGCATTCCAGTGACGTTCCTTAGCCGGCGCCAGATCCTCATTATAGAGACGATCGCTTTTTTCTGTAATAGTTCCTGTAAAAATATCATTTTTCAAGGTATTCATGGAATGGCCCCTTTCATTATTCAAAATTTTTTGATATTAAAATGAAATTTTTTCCAATGGCTGCATATTTTTGCCGGTTTCAAAAAAAATGACGGAATCCAGATACTGTGCCACTTTTGAACAAGATGTCGCCGATCCTCCTTCTTTCTGAAATCGTCCAAAATTACGCCAAATATATAACAACGTATGTTATTAATGATTACAATTACAATATTAATGGGATGAACAGTCTTTGTCATTATTCAAAACAAACAAAAACACGAATTGCTTTTCAATATTTTAACTAATTTTTTCGACAAATTGTGATTAACCGCACGGCCTAATTGTAAGGAAATATAACAAAACCCATCCCAAATGTGTGATAGGGATGGGTTTTGTTCATTTTTTGAAATACTTTCTGCAAAAATGTGCCGCAAACCGATTTTCATGTAGATGTTTGCCAAATATTCTATTTTGATATTGCGGGGCGGAGCCAGTGCCCTCTGGCCGCAGTGTTGATTTTATCTTCCGCCGAATAGACGACTGTCCCACGGTTGATCGTCATCCAGATACTCGATGGAAAAGCGTGCCCGACGTAAAGGCTGAATTTGTTTTTCTGGAAAAGGCGGTTGGCTGTCACTTTTTCCGGAGTCTGAAGATCAACAAGAGCCAGATCGGCGTCCGCGCCTACTTTTATTTCGCCTTTATCCGGGGCAAGCCCGAAACGTTTGGCCGGGTTCCCGGCCGTCCAGTCCGCAATCTTTGTCAGAGGTATGTCGCGGGCAAGGGCCAGTTCGATGACGGAAAGCAGCGAAAACTGACCGCCGCTGATGCCGCCCCACGCTTTAAACAGATTCTCTTTTTCTTTATCCTTCCATTCGCACGGCGAATGATCAGAGGAGACCATATCGATTTCACCGCCGATCAGGTTATCCACGAGACCCTGGCGTTCCTCTTCCGATCGCAGGGGCGGTGCGCATTTCCCGACAACCCCGAGACGGCGAAAATCATCGTGGCTGTAGAGAAGATAGTGGGGACACGTTTCCAGGGTCACATCCTGCCCCTTCTTCTTTGCATTTTGGATGAGCTCCACCGCCTCGACCGTGCTGATATGGACAAAGTGAAGCTGACAGCCGGTCAGTTCGGCAAACATCAGCGCCCGTGAGACAGCCTCCGTTTCGGCGATAACCGGCCGCGATTCCGCGTAGTCATCGAAACCGGTCAGGCCGCGTGCCTCTTTTTCCGCCTGCAGGAATGTGACAATCGGGGCGCTTTCCGAGTGAAGCGCCAGAATGCCGCCGATAGAAGCGATCCTCCGCATGCCCGCGAGCAGAGCGCGGTCGTCGACCGACTCGAAATACGGATTACCGGACGGCGATAAGAAAGCCTTGAAACCGATGGCTCCAGACGCCGCCATGCCCTCAAGCTCCGGCACATTGTCCGGTACGAGACCGCCCCAAAGGCCAAAATCGATATGCGATTTCGCTTCGCCGACTTGCACTTTTTCTTCAAAAGCTCGTTTATTTACCGTCGAAGGAATGCCGTTCAGCGGCATATCGAAAAATGTCGTACAGCCGCCCGCCGCCAGCATCGACGATCCTGTTTCAAAGCCTTCCCAATTTTCACGCCCCGGCTCATCAAAATGCACGTGGATGTCGATCATGCCCGGAAAAATGGTTTTACCCTCAGCATCAATGATTTGACCGGCGTCTTCCGGCAACGTTTCGGCCAGCGCCGCAATTTTTCCATCAGCGACACCAATATCCATCAACCTGACGCCTGTCGGCAAAACGACCCGGCCTTTCTTAATCAGCAAATCAAAAGACATGGCCTTCGCTTCCTTTTTAATTGTATAATGATCCATCGAGTCATCTTTACCCTTGCAGCGACATCCGCGCGTCCTCTGATGACTCCCGACTCCATACCCGGAATAACAATCGCTCATTCCGTAAAAAAATAGATACGAGAACTTTTTCACTGAATACAGCTAAACTTTTTTCGGATAAATCCTGCTTTTCACACTTATTGATTTCTTGGCCTTTACTGTTGATATTGGAGCGGTTACTGTTGATTTCTAATGATTTACTGCTGATTCTCTTAACTTTACTGATGATTCAAGAACACTTACTGTTGATTTCGGCACTGCTCACGTTATTTCCAAACCATTACCGGCAATTTCTGCACTGCTCGTGTCATTTCCGGACTGTAACCGGCAATTTCCCGGTAGTTCCAAGGTCACGACTCTTGTTCGCAGTAAATTTTTTCCACTTTCTACCCCATCGCTAATACTCACCGCCGCAGCCGAAAACTTTTGCTGTTTTACTCGCCTGCTTTTTCGTATACATCAATAGCCGCCTGCAGCCCTTCGCCGCGGTTAACCTGTGCGCCGCAGCGGATCAGCGAGGCTTCAAGGCCGGCCAGCACGGCAAGAACGTTGTCCTGGCGGCAGCCGTAGCCCATCGTGCCGATCCGCCAGATCTTTCCCTGGAGCGAGCCGAACGAGCCGGCGATCTCGATACCGAAATGACTGAGCAGCACGCTGCGCACTTCGTCACCATTGACCCCTATAGGCACTTTCACACAGGTGACCGTCGGCATTTTGCATGTCGGATCGCCGAACAGGTCCAACCCCATGGCTTCAATACCGGCCATTAACGCGGCCTCATTCAGTCGGTGGCGGGCAAAACGATTCTCGAGCCCCTCATCCAGAACAAGCCGCAAGCCTTCATGAAGCGCGTATTCCATTGATGTTGCTTCGGTATGGTGGTTGAGGCGGCGTTCGCTCCAGTAATCCTGAAGCTGGCCGAGGTCAAAGTAGTTGCTGCGGATCGGCATCCGACCTTCAGCTGATTTACGGTCTGCATCGGTGGCAATACCTCGTTCGACTTTCTTCCGTTTCAGAATTTCTTTTTCCACCCGTTCGTTGTAGGTGATCGGCACAATGCCGGGCGGAACGGACAGGCATTTCTGCGCGCCGCCGATTACGGCGTCCAGGCACCATTCGTCCGCCTTAACCGCTGTTCCACAGAATGTCGCCACGGAGTCGACGACAAGCAGGACTCCAAGCTCGCGGCAGGCGCGCCCTATTTCGGCGAGCGGCTGCATCCGTCCGGTCGACGTTTCTCCGTGAACAAGAGCGACGACTTTCGGGCGGACTTTTTTAATCTCGGCAATGACCTCTTCAGGATCAAAAACCGTTCCCCACGGGCATTCCATCGTGTGAATATCAGCCCCGTAGCGCTCGCCGATTTCCACAAAAAGGTCGCCGAAACGGCCATAGATCGGCACGAGCATTTTATCTCCCGGTTCAATCAGGCCGGCAATCAGCGCCTCAATGCCGGCACGCGAAGTGCCGTCGATCGGGTACGACCAATGATTCTTTGTCTGGAAAGCTTCCCGCAGCATCTCCATCACTTCGTTCATGATCTGCGTAAACGCGGGGTCGAACTGGCCAAGAATCGGCATGGACATTGCCCTCAGTACGCGGGGGTCCACTTCAACCGGTCCGGGTGTCATGATGGTGCGCGGCGGCACTTTCAATGCTCTTGAACTTACTGTACTTTGCGTCATTGTTTTCACTCTTCTCTTTTTTGTGTTCGCGGTCTCAAAACTGTTCCTCTTCATATGCCAGACGATAGAGTATCTTCATGAGCATCTGAACACCGGTTTCAAGATCCTCAGGCTTTGTGTATTCACTCGGCGAGTGGCTGATCCCTTGATGGCTCGGAACAAACATCAGAGCAGTCGGGCAAAATGCGCCGAATATCTGTGAATCATGTCCCGCTCCACTCACCATTTTTTTATAGGAAATGCCGAATTTTTCGGCCAGCTGCATATTCAGTTCCGTCAATCGGGGATTCATTTGAACCGGTGAAACATCCATCCACTGATCAATCGAAAGCGCTACCTGTTCTTTCTCCGCAATGTCCCCGAACTCAGAAAAAATTTTCTGGCAAAACTGATCGAGCAAGTCTTCCTCATGATGACGGACGTCCAGCGAAAACCGGCATTGGCCGGAAATTACGTTTGCCACATTCGGATCGGCCTCGATATGGCCGACGGTTGCGACCAGTCCGTTACGCTGCTGCTTCGCGCTCCCGATCACCTGAGCGATCATTTGCGACGCGGCGTAAACGGCGTCCCTGCGCCGGTCCATCGGTGTCGTGCCGGCATGGTTGCTCTCGCCGGACAAGCGGATCGTGAACCGGCGCTGTCCAACGATATAGCTGACAGCCGCCCACGACAAGCCTTCCCTTTCCAGAGTCTGCCCTTGCTCAATGTGCGTTTCAAGAAAGCAGAAAACGTCATTGCGCGGAGGCGGCGGATAGATTCCTTTCCCGAATCCGGCCTGATGCATCGCCTCCGCCAGGGAGATTCCCGAAGCATCGGCCGGCCCTTCCGCATCACTCAGCCTATATTTTCCAGCGATACTTCCCGATCCCCAGAAAGACAAAGGAAAGCGGCTGCCCTCTTCTTCACAGAGGGAAACCACCTCAAGCGTCCGTTTCGGCGGGCCGTACTGACGGAACAGACGGCTTGCAGCAATCATGGCCGAAACGACGCCGAATGCGCCGTCGTATTTTCCGCCGTCAATAACAGTATCAATATGCGAGCCTGAAAGGATGACTTGATCGCGTTGCTCCGTTCCTTCGAGACGTCCGAAAAGATTGCCGACATCATCGAAGCGGGCGGCAAAACCCATCTCCGCCATTTTCTTTTCGAGGGCACGCTGGGCTTTCTCCCAGGCCTCGCTATAGAGCAGCCGGGTGACTCCCCCATTATCCGTTTGTCCAAATGAAGCGAGCCACACGATTAGATCCTGTATGTCTTCTTTTATTGTCGTTGATGTTCGAAAAACCATCTGCCGGGCCCTCTTCCACTGTTAGATAATCTAACACTTATTGGTATGAACAGTTTCATTTTAGCAAATCGCTGTTTGAAGACCATCAGCAAATATTCTAATTTTTCTTATTAGTGTTAGTTATAATAGCCAATCCCTTTTTCTCATTCGATTCAAGGGGATCTGCGGGAGAAAAACGGCTGCTGCTCCTTTTTCCTACTATTTAGGTTCTGAGGCAGATGAGTTGATCAGCCGGCTCTAAACGCGCCTCCCGTTCATTCCCCGTCAGTGCCCTGCTGATCAAGCAGCGATCTCAGGCGGAACGCGAGACGAAGCTGGAACGTTGTATCAGGATCCTTTAAATCCTTTCCAAGCAGATTTTCGCATTTTTCGATTCTGTAGATCACGGTATTCCGGTGGACAAACAGCTTCTTTGCCGTCTCAGAAATCTGGCAGTTGGATTCAAGATAGACATAGAGTGTATGAAAGAGCGCCTGATCCTCATCTTTTTTCGGGAAAGCCAGATTCTGAAAAGTCTCCTGATACAATTTTTGCAGATCGTCTGTCGGAATCATACGCAGAACATCGGTGATCCCTTTCGACTGATAGATTTGAATGAACGAGTGCCTGCTCATCTGCAGCCCGGACTGAAGCGCATCCACAGCTTCCTGGTAGGCAGAAGGAATATCGAATAAGTCGGTGAAAATATTGCTCAGACCGAACGAAAGCGTGTGTGGGAAAAATTGTTCGACGCGCTCCTGCATTCTCTTCAGATGCGGGACAAGGAACCGAAGTCCGTTTTCCAGGGACGCACCGATCTCAAAAAGCATGACGCAGACATAATCTTTTACAAAAAAGTGTCCGGCAAACGGCAGAGCCTTCATTTCCCCTTCGAGATATTCATAGACTTCGCCCGTCTCCATCTGGAAGCGGGTAAAAGTGACCGCCCGGTTGTCCATATCCAGCTTACCGACGACGCAGACAGATGTCTGTTTTCTGGAAAGATGAAATTCTCTGGCCCGGCTGGCGATCTCTTCTTCAGTGGTGAAAGATCCTGAGACTAAGTTCGAAAAAAAGGCATCGCGGATTTTCCGGTCACTCTGTTTCAGGGCTTCATCCTTCATCAATTCGAAAGCGAGAACATTCGCCGCCTGTTCAACGGTCAGAACAAGCAGACGGTCCGACAGCGGAATCTCACCGGCAATTAACAGAAAATAACGTTTCCTTTTGTATGTATAAAGCGCAAACAGTGTGAATGTCCGGTGTGTCTCAATTAAGGAGAAGGACGAGTAATTCGTTTTTTGCTGGAACAGACTCTGCTCGATGGGCGGCAGATGTTCCGCCAGCTCAGGTGTTTCCGTTGATGTTGCGATCGTCTTAAAGTAAGTATCCAGCAGAACTGCCGGAAAACCGATCAAACCGGCCAGGTTTCTCAGCAGCCGGTCAATCCCTTCGCCTCTCATAATGTGATCCGTAAACCGTTGATGGGTATCAAATGCAAACTGCAGTTCCTTTGTCCGGGCGTCCAGAATCAGAGTCAGGGTCTGGTTCACGATATCCACGAGGGGGATTCGATTGGGAATATCGATCAGCGGAAATGAGAGCTCATCGGCAAGCCGGATCACCTCTTCCGGCAGATCATTCATGAAACGCCGTGTTTTGATGCCGAGAGCCGCACAGCCGCGTGCCGACATCTGTCTGACGAGTTCTATAACAAATTTCGGATCGTGCTGCAGATGATAGCCGGAAGTGACAAGCCAGTCATTGGGTTTCAGATAATCGATAATGTCCGGAGCATCCATCATGTTAATATTCCGTATCTCACGGTCGATGCCCTTTGCGCCGGCAACGATCCTAAAGTCTTTAAAGTTTTCAACCTGAAACAGATCAGACACTTTCATATTAATATCAGCACCTCTATGAAATATTATTCTCTAGTAATTCCTTCAATCTATTGAATCATTTTTCGAATCTTTTGTCGATTTTTTCTTGCTCATTTGCTCGTTTATCTTGAAAAAAGAAACTCCCCTGGGATTTTATGGTATATAACATCTTCCCAAGAGAGTCAGTTTTTCTATTCACGAATCAAAGTATAACTTTTTTACATTTTAACCTCAGCAGATATTTCTCCTGACAAGTTGCCCAATGCCATGTTTGCCTTTAATCACACCATCTTGCACGATCACTTTCCCCCTCAAAATAGTACACACGGGTAAGCCCGTACCTTTACAGCCAATAAAAGCAGAACTCTTGTTTAAATATTTTAAGCTCTTGTCTGTGATCTCCCACTCAGCATTTGGATCAACAAGCACTAAATCAGCGTCAAAGCCCAGGGTCAGCGCTCCTTTCTTTCCACTCATTCCAAAAATTTTTGAAGGATTCTCGGCCATTATTCTCGAAATAAGTGTCGGTGACCAATTTCTTTTGCTGACAATCTCATTGAACATGATCTGAAGCCCGGCCTGAACACCGCTGATTCCGCCCCATGCATTAAAGACACCTTCAGATTCAGATTTTTCACGATCTGCACATGGAGAATGATCACTAACCACAAGATCGAGCGTTCCGTCTTTTACATAATCCCAAAGTCTAAGGCTTGCCTCTTCAGAGCGAAGCGGCGGAGCACACTTAAAAAACATTCCATTATCCAGAAAATCTTTCTCATTAAAAATGAGATAGTGAGGGCAAGTTTCAGCAGTAATTCTTACCCCTTGATACTTTGCAAGCTTAATTGCTTCAGCTACCTGAGGATGTGAAACATGGCATATATGTACGCGGGTGCCGCTTTCTCGCGATAGCTCTATAATCGTTTTAACAGCGACGAGTTCGGCTACAACCGGTCTCGCCTTCAAATAATCCTTTCTGGTGACGTGCCCTTTTTTCTTCGCTGTTTCTTCATTGTACGAAACGATACCATAATCTTCACAGTGAAATCCGGCCAAACCATCAAATGTCTTGATAATCGATAATCCTTCTCTCACTCTGCCGTAATCCAATGACGTATAGTCGCTTGATACGGGTGCCAAAAATGTTTTAAAAGCCACCACACCGCAGTCATTCAATTCGGATATCTTAGAAAGATTGAAGTTGACCATTCCGCCCCAAAAAGCAAAATCGATCAATGCTTTTTCTTTGACCGTTTTATATTTTTTTTCAAAAATCTGTCGATCTGTCAGTGCAGGTTCATTCTGTAGAGGCATATCAACAACTGTTGTCACACCACCCACGGCTGCCGCCTCTGTTGCGTGAGAGAAATCCTCACGCCATTCAAACCCAGGATCATTAAAATGGACATGAGAATCAATTATCCCTGGAAAAAGATAGCATCCTTTACCATCGATAATAGTATCTGCCTGTTCATTTGTGTTCGTAGGCAAAATTCCTGCTATTTTTCCATTATTTACTGCGACGCTTCCTAGAAATACGTCGTCCGAAGTTACAACTAATGTATTTTTGACAAGCAAATCAAGCATGCCGGTCACTCCTAAGATTAATTATTCACTTGAATTAATTTACTATCCACTTGTTTCAGTAGATCAGGAGTCGAATAGCTGCTTAAGGCTGGTACTTTGCTGATGTTCTTCATTGCTTTCATATAATTTCCCATAACACTCGCACTGTCGACAAAATTTTGATTCCACGCCATTGAATAATCATTTTTTGCCATAATTCTCTTAGCATCACTTGTAGGAATTTTTATTTCTTTTGCGACGATTGCCGCCGCTTCATCCGGATGCTGATTAATGAAAGCTGTTGCCTTATCAAGTGCCTTCAGAAATTTAACGGCTTCATCTTTATGGTTTCTGTAAAAATCTCCGGATACAGCAACGGTCATGTAGAAATTCAGCCAGTTAACGTTGCCCTTTTTATCCGGCAAGTATGATTTTTTCCCGGTAAACAGAACTTTTCCGCCTGCGGCAACCGCCTTCCCAACCCATGGTTCCCAAACGGCTATTGCATCTACGTCACCTTTTTCAAGTGCAGTAAGTTGATCAACAGCCTGAAGATTGACAAACTTGATTTTATTAAAATCGACTCCCATTTCTTTACACATACTCTGAATAGCTACAATGACGCCGGAACCAGTGGTCGCGCCGATTTTTAATCCTTCTAAGTCTTTTGCCGACTTTATATTAAGGCCTTTTCGGGCGACAATACTTTGTGTATTCCCTGCATTAGCTAATGGAGCAATTAACTTTGCATCAACATTACTGGCCGCAACCGATATGTTATTATAAATTGATCCGAATATAACCTGAGCTGTTCCGCTTGAAATCAGAGCGGCATTTTGATCAGGACCCGGCATTAAATGGTTCTTTACATTTAAGCCCTCCTGTTTGAAAAAGCCTTCCTTATCAGCAATGATTTGCTGACCTGACACTTGCGGATCCAGTTCGCCATACGCTTGAATAACATTGGAAGAGCCCTTTTTTGAGGAGGAAGAGCTAGAAGCACTGCTATGCGCCCCTGTTGAACAGCCGGCTATGAGCAAACATAACACAAGCAGTATTGTTGACAGCGATATTATTTTTTTATTTTCGGATATTTTAGACATCATCATTCTCCTTTTTTTGTTTTATATTGAATTGTCAATGACAATTATCAATCAACCGATACAGTTTAACGCTCTATTGCGGATTGCAGCCCATCTTTCTTCCACCTAAAAAGGATTTTTTCAAATAATATAAGAATGTAGTTAAATAATGTGTAAAGCAGACCAATGAGTATACAAGACATAAACATGTCATCCAATTTAAACCAATTTCTTGCATTGACGATGATAAATCCTAGCCCTTCACTTGATCCCATCATCTCGGCAACAATCAGGGCCCCAAAAGCAAGTGCCAAACTGATTCTCATCCCAATAAACACATTAGGTAACGCTGCCCGAAGAATCACCTTATTAAAAATCTGCCATTCATTGGCCCCCAAGCTCATCGCACTCCGGATCCAAGTCGGATTGACGTTTTTTATGCCATCCATGGTATATGTAAGAACGGGAAGAAAAGTAGCATAAGCTATCAACGTAATTTTTGAAACTTCACTGATTCCAAACCAAATCATAAAAATCGGCAAAAATGCGTAAACGGGAATTGGACCTAGCATATTTAAAACTGGATTAATCAAATCATTGAGCATCTTTGAACGAGCCATAATTATACCGAGAAAAACGCCAACGATCGTACCTAAAACGAACCCGGATAATACCCTGATCACACTTGCTGAAATGGAAGATATTAATGTCCCATCTTGAATATATCCCCAGGTTGTTCGACAAACGATCAATGGAGACGGGAAAAACTGCGGGTTAAACCAATCAAAATATGCATTCAGTGAACTGAAGACCTGCCAGATCACGAAAAAGCCTATTAGCGATACACTTTGAGCACTCCTCGAATGATTCTTTTTTTTATGCTGAGATATAGTGACTGATTTTTCAGGTTTCTGCTGGAATTTTTTATTAGTTTCTTCTATGGCCGTCCGATTAAAGACCATTTCTTTTCTCCTCCAATTCTTATAATTTAATATTAGAAATTAAACGATCATTCGTACATTACTCGACAATCAATTTTTCAGAATCAAATAAGACTTTTTCAAGCATTTTTGTATATTTGAGAAATTGATCACTGTGAATCTGTCGAGGCCTTTCCATCTCAATTTTTTGATTGAGAAATATTTTTCCGTCTTTTAATACAATGACTCTGTCAGCCAGATAAACAGCCTCCGCAATGCTATGAGTAATAAAAACAACCGTTTTTTTTGTCTGTTTCCATATTTTTAAGATTTCCATTCTCATTTTTTCTCGTGTCATGGCGTCCAAAGCGCCAAGTGGTTCATCCATTAGCAGCAATTCCGGATTAGAAGCCAATGCTCTGGCAATTCCCACACGCTGTGCCATCCCTCCTGATAAACTATTTGGAAACTTTTTTTCATAGCCTTCAAGACCGACCATCTTAATTAATCGCAGGGCAATATCGTAGGCATCTTTTTTCCCGGCAATTTTAGGTCCGAACGCAACATTTTCAATCACGTTGTACCACGGAAATAAAGCATGATCCTGAAAGACAACGCCTTGTTGAGAAGATGGTTTTTTTACCAATTTTCCGTTTACGTAAATCTCACCTTTATCGGGTTTAATGAATCCCGCCAGAAGATTTAACAGGGTCGATTTCCCGCATCCACTATGACCAATTACACAGAAAAACTCATTTTCTTCAACCTTAAAATTAATATCATTCAAAACATATTTTCCTTGAAAACCCGAATCGTCATAGGATTTGAATAAGCTATTAACCTCAACAAATGCCATATTTTCGCCTCTTTATTAGATAGTGAAAAAACATTCAGCAAACAAATTCAACGTTACTGATTCTCGTTATTTGCTTCACAACTCGCAACCTAATAATAATTCACAATATTAAATATTGTCATCGTTCACTTCAAACAAATTAAGGTATTCCTTTTATGTAATATATACATACATAACATGTCATGTAATATTACACGTGCTCTCAATGTGCTGCTTGATTAGCATAAAAAAAAGCCGGATTCAAAGATTACAGACGAGTTGGATCAAAAACATCTGTATTTGATTATTCTTTGAACGGCTTATCGAGTATTCATCTGAACGTCATTTTTAATGAAACAGTTAGTTGTACTAAAAAATCAATCGATTGACAGATTCTTTATAAATTCCAGCAGCTGCCGATCCGTTCCATAACCGGATACGAACGATAACCCGACAGGCCGTCCTTTGTCAGCAAGGGGAATCGTTACTTGCGGCAGGCCCGAGACCCCGGCGATGCATGTCAGTTTCATGGTTTGCGCGCGCACTTTTTCACTTTCTTCATACGTCGCGTTGCGCTTCGGGGCTGGTCCATAGGTCGTCGGTATGATGAGGAGGCTGCCCTCGCCCAGAAAATCCCGCAGCTGTTCGCTGAAATCGGCCTTTAGCTGTACGGCGCGGCGGTAGGTATCATCCTTTTTCATTTCTGATGCGGCGGTAAACCGTCCGGCAATGTCTTTTCCGAATTTCGGGTGGTTCCTGATAATCCAATCGCCGTGCGACTGCCATGCTTCCCAGCCCTGCAGAATACGGAAAGTCTCCGCGAGTTCCGGCAATGTCGCCACTGGCAGATGGCAGGTTCTGATTGCTTTTTGCGGAAACAGAGCGTTTCTGAACTCCGTGAGGGCCTCCTTTACTGATGGCTCTCCAACCAGATCCCATGCTTCCTCAAGAAGATAAAAGTTCTTATAATCTACTGTCTCCCCAGGCGGAAGCAGGCAGTCGCCCACATCTGCAAGGATTCCGGGACTGCGCGACATCCAGCCGACCGTGTCGAAACTCGGGGCAAGCGGAATCACACCGTCAAGCGAAATCATGCCGTGTGACGGCCTGATCCCGAAAAGCCCGCAGTACGAAGACGGGATACGGATGGAGCCGCCGGTATCCGTTCCGATAGCAAAATCGACCTCCCGAGATGCTACGGCAACCGCCGAACCGCTTGAGGAACCTCCGGAATAGGCCTCGGGGAAGCGCGGATTGATGGTCGGCGGATAATGGATATTATCCCCCTTCAGGCTGTACATCAGCTCATCCGTGACGGTCATTCCCCGAAGACGTGCTCCGTTCTCAAGCAGTCGCCGGACGGCGTCCGCATGCCGCCCGGCGGGATCGTGTGTCCGCTCCCATGTCGGATTTCCCGCACTGTTCACATGTCCCTCTACCGCAAAAACATCTTTCACAGCGAAACTCAGCCGATCAAGCACGCCTTGACCGAGCGGCGCAATATCCATACCGTCCCGGTTAAATGCGCCGAACCTATTTTTCTCCGCCATTATCTTTCCTCCCGCTCATTTTATCACAATATTTAGATATTTATTTTTTTAATGAAGTACATCACTATGAATAGGGTAAATCAAGTACGCAAACATAGTCATGATTGATTTTAAACAAAACAAGCGGTGAACTTTAGCTAAATTGTACAATATAATAAGAAAATTGTACAAACAAAGTAAGAAAAACCTGAAAAGGTGTCCAAATGGATCACCAGGGTTTAAGCAATAAATTTTACTGATTATACCACTGGCTCATTTTAGGGAGCCAGTGTCTCAATTTTAAGTTTATCAGTCGTCGCTCGCAGTTTATCGGTCGTTATCGAGAATTTATCAGTCATCGTGAGTCATTTATCGGTCGTTATGGAGCTTTCATCAGTCGTTGATCATGATTTATCGGTCGTCGCTCGTTTCGTCAACCTTTATCGGTCACCTCATGAGCTAATGGGATACTCCTTTAAATTTTTTTTGAACCGACCTGATTTTTAAAAGTTCGATTGATTTGTTTGTCAAAAAATGGTCTGTTAAAATACACTAATATAAATAATGCCTGTATCAATGCCCTGAAACGAACCGTAAAAAGCTGAGTTTTGAAAGGATGACGAGCATGACGCTTTCCGATATACCCCATTGTGATGAGACCATTCAAGAAAAAATCAGAGAAATTTTCGACTATTTGCATACGCATGCTGAAATCAGTATGAAAGAAACGGCAACGACGGAATGGATTAGAAACCGGCTCGATGCGCTCGGTTGCCGGACGCGGACTTTTACAGACTGTCCGGGCGTGATCGGCGAAATCGGTTCCGGAAAACCTGTTGTTGCGATCCGGGCGGATATGGACGCCCTCTGGCAGGAAGTCGGCGGAACCTTCCGAGCGAACCATTCCTGCGGCCATGACGCACACATGAGCATGGTTCTGGGCGTGCTGATGCTGCTGAAAAAATGCCGCTCGATGCCGGAAGGAACGATCCGTTTCGTTTTCCAGCCGGGCGAGGAAACCGGCGAGGGCGCCCGAGCCATGGTTGCCCGCGGCGTTATGAACGACGCCGATTATCTATTCGGCGTTCACCTTCGTCCGAACGAAGAGATTCCTGATGGACGAGCCGAGCCGGCGATTCTTCACGGCGCCTGCAAAACAATCAGCGGCGTGATTCGCGGCGAGGCTGCGCATGCGGCGCGCCCGCATCTCGGCAAAAACGCGATCGAAGCCGCAACAGCGATCGTCGAAGAGCTTGGACACATTCACATTAATCCGATGATTCCGAGCACAGTCAAAATGACAACGCTCCACTCCGGAACGGCATCGAACATTATCCCCGGCTATGCGGAATTCACACTTGACGTCCGGGCGCAGACAAACGAAGCGATGACCGAGCTGATCGAACATGTTCAGCGCGTCATCCAGTCCGTGGCCGATGTCTTTTCAGTCCAGATTGAAATCAAGATCTCGCCGGGATGTACGAGCGCGCTCTATCATCAGGAAGCCATTGACATCATGGCCGACGCGATCACTGAGGTTCTGGGCAAAACACGGCTCGAGGCGCCGCACCGTTCCAGCGGCGGAGATGATTTCCATCAATACGCGCTCAACCTTCCGAACCTGAAAACAACCATGCTTGGCCTTGGCTGCGGGTTGAAACCCGGCCTGCACCATCCCCAGATGACATTCAACCGTGACGCGATGTACTCCGGGAGCTCTATTCTCACAGCAGCCGTACTGCGTGCCTTGGGAAAAGGGGCCGGGGATTGATCGGCGGATCAATTAGTCGGTGATGAATTAGAAAATGTGCCTTCTGAATGAAATGAATCAGATTGGGCATAATTTATCAGTTAATCATGATCGAACAAAGATCACAGCCCGTTTGTCAAAGAAAAAGAATGCCCGCCTTCATAATAAAGGCGGGCATTCACATCCCAAAACGTTTTATAATACTCTAGATTTCTTTCATTTTAAATCTTGCCGGGCATTCCATTGAATCCATTCCAATCAATCCCGCCAAATATCGTCCAATTTCCAGGCTTTAATATCTGTCACTTTTACAAAACCGTCCGTTGCAAAAAGCTGAACGCCTTCATTTTTTTCGGTTGGATATATTCTGCTTGTCATCACGACTTCCCCGTCGCCAGCAAATAATTCGATGGATGAACGATCAAGATAGATATGCAGCTTCATCTGGGCGCTTTTTGACCAGGCTGCCCGCCGGAATCCCGCAACGGCCAGCCCACTTTTCGAGCGGTCAATAATCAGCTTTTCTTCTTTAAGGTCGTAACGAATCACAGTCTCTTCGTTCTTTCCAACGCGTAATTTAATTTCGAAATCGGCTGCCGAAGATGTGACTCCATCAAACTCAATTTTCAATTCAAGCAGGTCATTCGTCAGATTCGCGAACATCCGGTTTCCATCAATACGCTCATTTTTAAGATGCAGGAGCTCTTTTTCACGCAGCTGTTTTAATTCTTCGACCGGTGTCATTCGAATCTTTCTGTCCGAAGACAGGTGCAATTCACGCGGCAATGTCAGAGCTCCGGCCCATCCGTCTTCTTTTTCAGGCATCGGTGACTCCCACATGTCCATCCAGCCGATCACAATCCGTCGTCCTTTTATATCTTCAAATGACTGAACAGCGTAAAAGTCGTGACCATGATCCAGTTCAGTGAATCCACCGTGCTTAAATACATTTGTCTTATAGTCGTAATCACCTACAAGGTACCCGGTCTGATACAGATTCCGGCACAGGTCGCCGGATGGTTCAATGCCCTGTGGAGAGAACATCAATACATATTTGCCGTCCAGTTGATAGAAATCCGGGCATTCCCACATGTATCCCTGCGCGCCATCGCTTTCCGCAAGCACGCCCTGATACGCCCAGTGCCTGAGATCGGGAGACTTGTAAAGCACGACTTTCCCGATCTTATCCTGCCGTGTTCCGGCAACCAGATACCAATAGCCGCCATGCTTCCAGACTTTCGGATCGCGAAAATCGCCTGATCCGGCGTCAGGGTGGTTGGGAATTACCGGATTCAGCGCGTCTTTTTCAAAATGAATTCCATCTTTGCTGAAGGCCCGGCACTGCACTTGGTCAGGGATCGTTTTTTCCTTATCCGAAAATCGGTGACCGGTATAAATCAAGTTCAATTCACCATTATTATCTACTGCGCTCCCCGAAAAACAGCCCTCAATGTCGCACGGATCCCCGGGCATAAGCGCAACCGGCAGCTGTTCCCAATGTACCAGATCCTTGCTTTTCACGTGCCCCCAGTGCATCGGCCCCCAGTTCACACTGTATGGATGATGTTGATAAAAAGCGTGGTACTCCCCTTTAAACTGGACGAGTCCGTTCGGATCATTGATCCAGTTTGCCGGCGCCATGATGTGATAACCAAGCCGGTAGCGGGGATTGATCTTCTTTTCCGCCACCTGTACCGCTTCGTTTGCTTCTTTCAATTGTTCAAGCCCCATATCCATTTCAACTCCTGGACGAATTTTCCGGATCATTCCGAAGAATATTATAAAATTGATCGTTTTTCATTCCCGAATATCTGTTTATTGTGCAGGCACGTTTTTACCTGTACCAAGCTGAACTTTTTCATCATTCTTCTTATTTTTACTAAGGAAGAAGATTGAATATATTGTAAAAGCAAAGACAACACAGCCAATAACAAAGAACGTGAAGTCAAAGTTTGTCCGATCATAAAGCGTACCGATCAAGGATGAAAAAGCAATAACGCCCACTTGGCCTGAAACCTGGAATCCAATTAAATAAATCGTTGCCGACAATCTTGAATCAAAGTTCAGTGCGATATATTTAAAAATTGCAACCAGCAATATCGGTGTTTCAAACCCATGCAACAGCTTGATGAGCGATATACCTATAGCACCGGGGACAAGTGCCGACCCGATAATACGTGATCCCATGATGATGCCCGCCAAGGTGAGTGACCGTTTTGCTCCGAGCTTATTGACAATGAACGGAGCAGCAAACATCATTGCTGATTCAAGGAAAACCTGGAAAGAATTGAGGTATCCATAAAACTGGTTTCCTACATCCGGATTAGAAAAATGCTTCACATAAAAAATTGGAAATAACTGCTGATCGTAAATGGTGTAAATACAGGAAGTTCCGAATAAGAAAACAATCAAAAGCCAGAACTTTTTCAGTTTAAATGTATGAACAACGCTTTCCCAATTCAGATCTGATGTTTTCTTTTTTTCTTCTTCACTGATTTCAATTTTATAGAAAAAATTTACAAGAAAGAAAACCAGACCGGCAGCCGAAGCCAGCCAAAAGTTCAGGTGCGGACTAATGCTAATTGAAATTCCTGCAATAAATGCACCTATTGCGTATCCAAGAGACCCCCACATTCTTGATGTGCCAAACTCGAAATGAAATTTTCTACTTAACTTCTCCGAGTAGGCCTCGATAACACCGACTCCTGCAAGGAATGCCGCAGCAAGATAAACCGCCCCTAATATAACCCCGATCATAAAATTTGAACGTAAGAAGGGTTCATAGACATAGATCAGAAAGGGTCCGGTACCCATCAGAAGAATGCTTTGAAACCAGATTAGTGTTTTCTTTGTTCCGAGTTTGTCTTCAATGATGCCATAAATGAACATGTAGATCAGAGCGATGGTTGAATTAATCGAGTATATCGTACCTGTCTGCAAACCCGATAAATGAAGCGTTCTATTTAGCCAAATTGCATAAAAGGCCCACCATACTGACCATGAAATAAAAAAGAAGAACAAGTAACCAGAAGAAAACCAATAGTTTCTATTTTTGAACATTTTCATAACTATCGCTCCTTCGCTGTAACAGATCATAATTTCTAAAGTGCTGTAAATGCATCGTTTTGTAATTGACTAAAATAATGTTTGCTTTTTCCACATAAGGAGAGTAAACAATCGGCATTTAATATCAAGCGATTACAAATTAATGGATCAAAAACCATGAATCAAACTTGTGTTACCGGTTTGGTAGCGCTTCCATCAATAATTGTATGTCAACCGTTTTCACATGTCAACCCATTGACATAAACTATGAAAAATCAATATCATCAGCTAAAACGAGGTTCAATCATTTAAAGAAGAAATCAATACGAAATCGATAGATACATTGATCTGTCTCAGTGATTAAGAATGAATTGATCTTCCAGTTTCACCTTCCACCAGTCGAATTGGAAGAATGATTTCTCTATTTTCTTCTTCAAATTGACCTTTAATTTTACGAAGAAGAACCTGAACGGCTTTTTCTGCCATTTCTTTAATCGGCTGCCTGATCGTTGTTAAATACGGCAGACAAATTCTGACCGTTTCTGTTCCGTCATAGCCGACCACTTTCAGTTCATCCGGAATCATGATTCCTCTTTTTCTTGCCTCGGAAAAAATGGTCGCGGCGATCAAGTCATCGCTTGCAAAGATACCGTCTACTTTCGGATGATTATTGAAAACTTGTCGGACAGTCTCCACACAAGTGCTATAAATCAGGCTTTCCGGCAACTCATAAGTGACCGGAGTTCTTCCCGCCTTTTTCATCATTTGTTCGTAGCCATCACGACGTTTGTTTGCCGGTGTCTCCAGTTCCCGCGGACCGTTGATGTGGATAATCTCCCGACAACCGTGATCAAGCAGCCATTTGGTGGCCAATTTACCGCCATTGAGATTGTCCGAGGCAACGACAGGGATGTCGTCCGAAAGATAGCGGTCAATCGCCACAATCGGAAGATTTATTTTCTTGTATTCCGGAAGACGGTTATGCGCGCCGACAATGATGCCGTCCACCTGATTTCTCTGCAGCATTTCTAAATAGCTTTGTTCCTTATCGGCACGGTCCAGGCTGTTGCACAGAAAAATTTTATAGCCCAGAGACGCACAGATATTTTCAATGTGAAAGATGAGTTCTCCGAAAAAAGGGTTGCCCGTTGTAGGGAAAATCAGTCCGATAAAGTACGTATGTTGATGATAGAGCGACCGCGCCAGCTCGTTTGGATAATAATTTAACTCCCTCATAGCCTGATTCACTTTGTCTCTCGTTTGCTTACTGATGTATCCACGGTTGTTCAAGACACGTGAAACAGTTGTTGGAGAAACTTCTGCTAAACGGGCTATGTCTTTTATATTTGGCTTCATTTTCTACAAAACTCCTGTTTTTAATTTTATTTTACGCTTTATGAATTATATCAATTGATAATTTAATTATAAATTATGTATTTCAATACATCTTCTCAAAAGATGTTTTTCCCTTAAACTAGTAAAAAACCTGGCTTCATCAAAAGAATAATGATGTTAAGCCAAGTTTTTTCACCAAGATACTGCTGGGATGAGTTTTAAATCACGGCCGTGAGACGTGTTCTCTTTCGAGCGCCTGCCTTGCCAGAATAAGCGCGCCTGTAATGCCTGCGTTGTCACCCAGAGCCGGGGGTACGACATAGTCGTCCATGCGTTCCTTCAGTTCAGGAAAATCAAGATAACCTGCGAGGAGTTCCTTAAGCCTGGCACGGATCATCGGGAACAGTTGCTCTTGTTTCATGACTCCGCCTCCCATAATGATCCGCTTCGGCGAAACAATCAGGATATACTGCATCAGCGCCTGAGCAAGATATTCAGCCTCAATTTTCCAGACTTTCTGATCGTTTTTCAATTCAGACGCGGGTTTGCCCCAGCGCGCTTCAAGCGCCGGGCCGGAGGCAAGCCCTTCCAGGCAATCTTGGTGATAAGGACAAATGCCTTCAAATTTATCTTCCGGGTGCCTGCGCAGCAGCACGTGGCCCATTTCCGGGTGGGACAGACCCTGAAGCAATTGATGCTTGGAGACCAGCCCTGCACCGATGCCTGTGCCCACTGTGATATAGAGACAGCCGTCCAATCCTGTTGCCGCCCCCCGATACAATTCACCGAGTGCCGCTCCGTTTACGTCGGTGCTGAACCCGACAGGAACGTGCAGGGCCTCCTCCATGGTTTGAACGAGGGGATAATTGGCCCATGCCAGTTTCGGTGTCGACGTAATGCGGCCATAGGTCTTGCTCTCTTTATTTAGGTCAACCGGCCCGAAAGACCCGATTCCCAGAGATTCGACTTTAAAATTCCTAAAAAATTGAATGACTTTCGGTATCGTAACATCCGGCTCCTCAGTCGCGACTCTTTCCCTTGCATATATCTTTCCATTTTCATCGCCGATCGCACAAACAAACTTTGTACCGCCGGCCTCAATTCCTCCAAAATACATGATCATCGCATCCAATCAATATAATCTTTCTTTTTTGTAAACGCTGTCTTATTTATTATTATAACAAAACTTTGGAAATGGGGGTAACAACAATTTTGATAATTTATGTTATTTAGCGTCAAAAAATCAGGAACTGGAATGTTTATTGTCATACTTTTCTTAATTATTTTAAGCAATAAGTGTGAATGGCCGAATAATATTCTGTCTATTCACACTTATTGATTTTTCGGGATTTACTGTTGATTCTATGCGGCTTACTGACGATTCAGAGGGATTTACTATCGATTGTCTGATATTTACTGGAGAATTCACCTATTTTCCGATCACAATCTGGCCTTGATGTCTTTGGTTAAACAAAGAAAAGACAATTCCATAAATGCCCATTCCTAAAAAAGCGAGCAAGGCGAGAATGAGAAAAGTCAATGAATAGCCAAGCCAGACAGTCATCGGAATCGCCATCGGGGCAATGGTACGCCCCAGCGAGAAACGCAGGGCTGAAGCCGCAAAATACTGGCCGCGCAGTTCTTCAGGCGCGAGCTTGGCAACAAAGCTGTCCTGTACGCCGACCGTCATCAGTTCAGCCCACGAAAAGACGACAATGGCCAGCAGCAGCAGCCAGACGTTTAGCGTCGAGCCGACCATGATAATCGCCGCTCCGTAGCAGAAAGCGGAACCCATGAACACGCTGCTTTCCTTGAACTTCGTCATCCATTTGGTGACGATGACGGTAAGAAGCGCGACGCAAAGCCCATTTGTCGACACCATCAGGCTGAAAAGGCCTTTCCCGTCGACACTGAGCGCCCAGTCGCCGAGCGCGATCAGTGTCTGCTTCGGCACATTGCCGGTTGTGTAAACAGCGATAACCAGATCAAGCTGCATAAAGGTTTGGGCAACAAGAATGCCGGCTAATATATAAAGCATAAACACGCGATCCCTGAAAATCACCCGATAATCACCAAGCTGATTTTTAAGATAGTCTGTCCAGCGGCCGGGAGTTTCCGGCTGATCTATAGTTTCTATGGCAGCAGGTGCCGTTTCGTGGATCCACCGTTTAAGCACAAAAACGAGAACAGCACTGACAACAGCACAAACTGAAAGAAACGCGAATCGGTCGTTAAAAAAGAAAATGCCGCCAAGTATCGGGCCGATGACAACCGCCACATTGATCGATGTGTAAAAGATCGCAAACACATTGGCGCGGTGTTCTTCGGGTACAACGTCCGCAATCATCGCGTGGCTTGCCGGCCAGTAGAGCTGGCCGAAGAGACCGAGCAGAGAAAAGCTGATAAACGTCATCAGCGGCGAGACGATCCAAGGTGAGTTCGCGGCTGCAAAAAAAGCGAAACAGACTGCCTGACCGACTGCTGAGAAAACCATCATTCTTTTTCGTCCGAAATGATCGGCGCAGTAACCGCCGAACAGACCGATGACCGTACCGAAAACCTGTGAAAGAACGAGCAGCAGACCCGCCGTTCCCTGCCCGAAAGTTGCTGAAAAATAGATTGCCATAAAAGGAAAATACATCCAGAATAAGATGTTGAAAATGCCTTCCCCAATCAAGCGGACTTTCAAATTAATGTCCCAGTCTTTCCATTTCATAAAAATTCCCCCCGCCCTTTTTACATGAATCACCATTGGGGACATTTCCGGACGCACAAAAAAAGTCTGCAATGAGCACAGCCACACATGCTCATTACAGACTTTATTAAGGGTCCGTAATCGTATGGTCATAGCTGCCCCATGATGATTGGCTGACGAAAACAAAATAAGTGCCGCAATCACGCGCTTATTCCGTTATCCGTAAAAAACTCCATCATGAGCAGACATAACCATTAGTAAAACCTCGTTTTCCTCGGGTAAATTGTAATCGTTTTTCTAGAGCACATTATATCCTGTTTTTCAGCATTTGGCAATGAACTGTTCGCGGGAATGGCTTCTCCATGCTGCGGGCGGACGATCTTTTTCCTTGCGCTCTCACGCGTTTTTACCGGAGGACTTCCTGCAGAATCGGATCCTCATGCAGAATTTTGTGCGCCAGTTCTCGGTACTCCGGAACGTGCAAATACGTGTAGCGCATCGGTTTCATATCAGGCGCCTTATCGATTGCCATATCGAAATCGGACAGGGTCATCCCGACCGTCTTTGCGTAGTCGAAAAATCCGGTATTTTTCAGTACTTTCGTGATCCGTTCATAACGGTGATTTTGGACTTTGCTCATGAGATAGGAAGCGACACCGACCTGAACGCCGTGAAGCTGCGGGCGTCCGGAATAAGTGTCGAGCGCATGCGATATCAGGTGCTCGCTTCCACTCGTCGGTGCGCTGTTTCCGGCGATCTCCATCGAAATGCCGGCCATCGTCAGTGAATCGACCAGTTCCTTCAGAAACAGATCGTCCCTGATCGTGCCGAAATCCGTCCGGACAAAACTGTTGACCGCCTTCTTCGACAGCATCAGCGCGCAATCGTCCACTCTCGTCTTTCCGTTCTTCTCCTCAAAGATCCAGTCTTCGGCCGCCGTAATTTTTGAAACCAAGTCGCCGACACCTGAATAGATAAAACACTCCGGCGCATTTTTGATCACGTCAATATCGATTATAATGCCATAGGGCATCTTCGCATGCACGGAAATGCGTCTTCCATGAATGGTCAGCGATGTATTCGAACTCGAAAAACCGTCGTTCGACGTCGAAGTCGGAACACTGATAAACGGCCACTTGCGCAGCAGCGCAGTATATTTTGCAGCGTCAAGCGCCTTTCCACCGCCGATGCCGATCACCGCTTCCGTCTGGAACGGGAGTTGAAAAGCTTGATCGACGACGCCGTCAATATCGATATCCGTTATCTCCGCCGTCTTTAACACGTCGATATTGCTTTCCTGAAGGGACGCAAACACTTTATCTCCGAGGAGATCGGTCAGGCCCTGTCCAAAGAAAATCACCACTTTTTTAAACTGGTGCCGCTTCAGCAACCTGCCGATATTGGCCATGTTCCCTTTTTTCACATCCAACAGTGTCGGCACCACAATCTGATGATTAGCGGCTTCCATTTTCCAGAACCTCCTTATGATTCAGCAAATAATTTTCAACATCTCCAAAGCTTCGGATCGGCACATACGGATGACGCTCGGCATCAAGCAGTCCCTGCAGCTTCCCTTTGGCAAAAACGGTATCGGCCAGCATCGCCGCCTTCAGGTCCGGCTTGCTGTCACCCGCAAAATATACGGTATCGTAGTCCTTCATCAAATCACGGGCCAGTTTCGCTTTATCAATACCGTACATCTCCGAGTAGTAGCGGCCGGACGGATCGGCATTGAGCTGAATCCCCCGATTCGCGTAGACCCCCGGATTCGAATAAATCCTGACACCGTCAATGCCATAATGGCTGAAAATCCGCTTTATATAATAATCCGTTCCCGCGCTGATCACAACAAAGTCGCCGCCCGCCCGTTGAACGCGTTCAATGACTTTCTTTGCGTCCGGGTCGAAAGGAATTTTCAGGATGTCTTCGTCGATCCCTGCCTCGTCGCGATCAATCGCCTTGAACAAACGGGTCAGATAGTCAAGATCCGTCGTCACTTTATTGTCCCAGTCCGCATAAAGTTTCTCGCTGTCCTTCTGGAAATATTGATCGATGATCACATGAAAAAAATCTTTGTCCGAGAGGGTACCGTCAAAATCCGAAAGAAAAAGGAAAGACTTTGTCATACAATAATTCTCCTTTTATCGTTTCTGTTATATTACAGATTCAGTATAACAGAATCTTTTGCTACCGATGAATGATGCAAGCGCAACCAATATGTCGAAGTTTTGAAACAATGTTAATCCGCTTTTTGACGGGTCGTGCGGAGCCGTATTTAGTATGAGTACAAAAAGCTTTTTTTACCCGGTCTACGGAAAACCCGTAAGCTTTCAGGCTGTTTTTCGTCCCGCTGTTCCTGAAACGTTTAATCGGTATGCTCTTCTTTCAAATCGAGCAGAGCTTTAATCTCATCAATCGGCATCGGCTTGCCATAAAGGTAGCCCTGAATCATATCACAGTTTTTTTCCAGAAGAAATTTCTTCTGACTTTCAGTCTCGACTCCTTCGGCCAGAACCGGAATATTCATTTGGTGCACCATGGTAATGATCGTCGTGACGAATTGATTGCTTTTAAGATCCCGGTTTATATTATCAATGAAACTTTTGTCTATTTTCACAAGATCAAAGGGAAGTTTTTGAAGATAGCTCAGCGACGAGAACCCTGTTCCAAAATCGTCAAGTGCAACGGTGATTCCGATTTTCTGTAGCTCATTCACAATGAACCTGACCTGCTCGATCGAGTGCACGAGTGATGTTTCAGTAATTTCAATTTCCAGATTACGGGGGGAAAATTCTGTTTCCTCCAGCACTTTTCTGAATCTTGGAATAAATGATCGTTCCATCATCTGAACCGCCGAAACATTGACCGCAAGTTTTCCGGAGAACTCGCAGCTCTTCTGGAGTTTTTTAAAAGCCGTGCAAGCCGTGCGCAGCACCCATTCGCCGATCGTCACAATCATACCTGACTTTTCGGCAATCGGTATGAAAGTTATAGGGGATACATACCCGTGTTGGGGCGATTGCCAGCGAATCAATGTCTCAAACCCTCTCAGCCCGCCGCTTCCGACAAAATACTGCGGCTGAAAGACAAGGCTGATCTCCTGATTGACGATGGCCGTCTTCAGTCCCTGTTCCAGTTTGGTTTCCCGTATGATATGCTCCAGCATGGATGGTTTAAAAAAGTTGATCCTGTCTTTCCCTGCTCTTTTCGATTCATACATCGCCGTGTCGGCATACCTTATGATTTCAGCGGACTTGACCGTATCCTGGGGGTACATGGCCACCCCGAAACTCGTACTGATACCCATTTGTGCGTCCCCAAGGTGCACCGGATTCCTTAATTCCGCTGCCAGGCGGTTTAAATAAGTTTTAACCTCGTCTCGGGACAGGCTGCGACGAATCACCAGAGCAAATTCATCTCCTCCGGTATGGAAAATCATGTCTTCTGAACCAGTAAGTCTGCCGAGGCTGAAGCCGAAATACCGGATCAGCTCATCACCCGCCTGATGTCCGAGCGTATCGTTTATTTTCTTAAAATCATCCAGATCCATAAAAACAAGTGAAAAAGAGACAATCTGATCTTTTGTCCCGTCAACGAGATCACCCATCTGTTTCCGGAACATCCTCCGGTTCGGCAGATTCGTTAACGGATCAATATAGGCCAGACGATACATGTCTTCTTTATCGCGATTGATAATTTTATTAGAGGTTTCCAGTTCTTTATTTTTCTTCCAAAGTGCTTCCTCGGACACCGTCGCCTGATAATAAGCCTGCGACACTTCTTTTTTTTGCTTCAGCAGCTGCTGAAAGTTCCGGTGACTGCGCGTCGCAAAAAAGGCGACGATCGTCAGAAGCAAGATTATATCTATGTAAAAAATAACGCCTAAATCGTTTTCCACATTGGGATTATCGTCCAGTCGCTGCAGCGACTGGACGATCGATAAACCATTAAGCGCAAGAGCCGTCAGATATCCGGCATGTATGTAACGCAGCGTCAGAAAGACTGAAAGAACCATCTGGATCTGTGTTAATATACCCACGATAATAAACTGTTTAAAAAAGATAGGGAGGATTAAGGATATGATGATATAAATGAGGGCAGTGGCGATAATCGTGATCGCCGATTTAAGATTATCTGCCGGCAGCATCAGCCGGTCGATAAAACGCGAAAACGAAAAAACTGTTTTTTGATGGCTTTCCAAGCTTATCTCTCCCTTCAGGAGAAAACGCCTTGTCTTTGAAACATAATTTATTATACATAATTCCGCAGGCAAGAAATGATTTTATATGAAAATTTTAACAAGTTATTCTTTATTAACTTAATCATCGTCTGTCCGGGACATCTTGTAAATACCAGTTTGTTAAATAAAGATGACTAATTCTCGAATTTATAACGCCGCGATTTCGGTCATCATTCGTTTAAATGAAAAAATGACAGACTCGGATGAAAGCAGCCTGAGCGATCCGGAATCCCGTGCCACTCAGGCTGCTTTTCATTCATCGGTTCCAATCTATTCACTTAAAGCATCTTTTACGTTCCTATTCGTGGATCGGGGCCTCTTCACGGATTGAATAAGTCCCACGTTCATTCACCGTCAGTTTCTTGTCCGGGCTTATTTCCAACACATCCGCGTACTCGTTGGAAAGCCTGTAGGATGCCACCCGCTCGCATAACTGATATCGGTATTGCGCCGCTCTCATCAGTTTGCTTTTGAAAACATTCAACTGAACCGGAACTGGAATCATCCGGCCGTTCATCAGATAGACCAGGACATGCTTCTCATCGAACTTCTTCCAGTCTCTGATGTGCGTGTGCGAGAGCCAGACACATTCCCTTCTGGTTTCCGACATTAACGGAAAGAAATAAAGGCCCAATTCACTGCTGACGCAGATCGGCGGCATGCTTTTGTACCCCATGGAAACCGCCCCCTTCTTTCTTCCGCTAAAGGTCGAGCCAAAATAACCACACGAATGATAGAGCACCTGAAAAGGCGGCTGCGGAACCGAAAGTATTCGCTCCTCTTCGATAACCCATGTCTGCAAACTGCCGTCCGGGCTATCGTACGGCAGTAAAGCCATCGTTTTCTGACAGATAACATATTGATCCATTTTATCCATCCCTTTTCATTCAATTATGATTGATCAAATCAGCTCTGTCGACCGGATCTGAATGGTGAACGCTTGGGGCGGCTATGGTTGCAGTTGGTGCTTATGCTCCTGTCTGTTTTTCAGCAACCGAAATTCACCCGTGAGATCCGTGCCTGTCGATTTTGGGTGAGCATCAGAAAAACTTTTGGGAAAATGAACCGCCGCAGGAAGGGAAAACTTTAATTCAGCGGTTATTGTGAAGATAAAAAATAGAGAATCTACTGTGGAATAAAGAGAAACATGTTTCATCTATTTCTTAATTATACAAAAAATGTCATTATTTTCAATGTTTTTTATTCGCAAATCTCATTAAAAAGCTTGTCGTTCAAAAAAAATTCAAATATTATAGCCAAGATTACTTTAACCCGATGTCCTTTCCAGGCCAGGTGTTTCATGAAGCGGATTTGACAGCCGTTTTCTGAATTTTTTCCCGCTATAAACCCATCCGGAACATACGGCAAGTGAGAGCAGAGATATGAAGAGTCCCGCTGTCAGGCCAGGCGTCTGATAATTGAACCGTATGGTATTGTTTCCCTCGTTCACAGGGACAATCATAAACCCATCCGCGTTAAGGATTTTCACGGGCAGCCCGTTAACGGTGGCACTCCATCCCTGATCATAAGGGACGCTGAAGAAGGCGTATTTTTCGGAATCGGCTCGGATTTTTGATGTAAAGCCGCGCGGATCGCGATGAAAATAGGTCGAAGCCTCGCTCGCCCGCGCCCTTACATCCTGAAGATAGTTCCCGCTGCTGATCGAGGTCAGCTGAGAAACAGGGATCGGCAGCAAAAAGTTTTTAACCTGACTGATTTCTTTAGGAGACAAAACCACTGCTTTAAGCAGCACCAGATGCCGGTCTTCCGCCGGAATCATGTTGAACTGCTTGGTTGTCATATAGTAATCATAGGTGAAACCGATCGGCAGCACATTTTTATTTTCATAGATATAGACGGTGTTTGTTCCATTGTTAAATTGTGCGTAGAGATAGTCATTTCTATTTTGAGCCGTATCAATGTAGAACCGTTCAGAAAGCAGCGGTTGGAGCCCGAAATAACTGTCGGGAATGATCGTTTTGACTTCCCGCGGGTCATCGAGAGAACTATAAAATTTGAAAATTGATCCGTTCACCATGCTCGTGAATGAATTCACGGTCGGCTTATTGGATACCATCGGGAGATTCGATCCGTCATCGCTGATTCCGACACGATAATCCTCGCTTTTCGGCAAAATCGTGTTCAAAATCCGGCCCGTTTTTATCAGGGTGTTATAAATATTGCTGCCGGACTGATAGCTGTAGACGCTGTTGGTGACTTCAATATTGAATAATCCAAGCCCGGCCGAAAACAGAACAAGAGCGGCCAGGGTCATAGCGGTCCAGTGCCTTGAGTCTTTAAAGCGCCAGACCAGATAATAGGTTGCTGCGAGCCCGGCCAGGGCGACACCCAGATAGACAAGGAACAGATCCGGATGGAAAACCGCACTTTTTTCGCTCGGGCTCCATGGATAGTAGAGCAGAAAAACCGCAAGCAGGGCAGTCGTCAAACTCGTGATCAGCAATCCCTTTTTGATCGTGATCTCGTTTCTTTTTTCAAGGACGACGGCCGACATTAGTGCCATGATCAGCACCGGCATATAGAACCAGCGCGCATAATAGGAAGCGTTCAGCATGTAAAACAGGCTGTTGAGAAGCGGAACAAAGGCCATGGCCAGTGACAGGACCGTAATCCGTGTCATCCAGCTCTTCCGTTCACCGATCATCATCGCAATCACAAGAACCGGGCCGAACAGCGGCAGATATGCACCGCTGGAAGTAAAATCCGAGTCATAAATTGCGGACTGGTACGGCATCAGATCTGCCGGCATAAGGAAGGCCTTGATAATCTCCAGATAGCGGGCCCCGTCAAATGTCAGGGCGCTCGGTCCATAAAGAAAGGCATTCAGGCGCGGATTCTGCGCAGTAAAAAGAACGGCGGGAAGAAACAGGAAGCAGGCCATGCCCAAACCGAGGGCACCCTCCAGCAGACATTTAGGGAGCGCCCGTATGTATTTCCTGAAATCTTCAGCTAAAAATCGAACACAATAATAGAGAATCAGAAATACAGCCTCGCCCATGAAAAAGAAAAAATTCAGTGTGGCGTTCAGAGCAACGGCCGCGGCGAACCATCCGAGCTTTCGATCCTCTACTAATTTATCCAAACCTGCAAGCAGCAAGGGAAAAAGCGCAATAACATCCTGAAAGTGGTTGAACATCAGATTCACAACGGAAAAACCGGAGAACGCATAGAGAAGCGCGCCCATTGCCGCATAATGTTTGTCCGATACATACCGTTTCATAAATCCGAAGGCGGTTATCCCTGCGACGCAGTACTTCAACATCAGCATCGGACCGATAATATAAGGGAAGAAAGATGCGGGAAAAAGCAGACTGAGCCAGAAAAAAGGACTGCCAAGAGTATAAAAGCTGTAGGAGCCGATAAAATTGCTTCCAAGATCCGTCGCCCAGCTCCAGAATATATCTCCATGCTTGATCGAACTGTTGCTGAGCATGTTGAACGGAATCTGCTGATAATTGAAATCCCCCACAAGCGTGAACAGGCCTTTATTAATGATAATGGAAGGAAGAAACATCAATCCGGAAGTCAGCAGGCAGAGCAAAAACACTTTGGCGTAATCTGATTGGAAAGTCTTTTTCAGTACGGAAACGACCATGACCGACAAGCTCCTCCTTAGTATGTGCGAAAAAAAATAAATTTTCATGTTTGGATGTAAGTCATACTCTCATTATGCATGTTCGAAAATTATTTTGAAACCGGCAAAGGCAAAACCAGCAGGCAATTTTTCTCCATTGAAAAGACATTGCTTTAGCCGCTTTTATATAATTTCGAATGAACAGGGAAAATTATGAATCTCGAAGATGATCCTGACTTAGACCGGACGTCATTTAAATGCGATAATAGAAGTGGAATCGATCACTGCGGGATTAACCGGTCATTTCGATCGACCAAACCATTAAAAGGAGATCCCTCATGGAATATGTCATTAAGTTCGTCTACGGGTTCATTCTGCCGCCCGGGTTATTTGTGACTCTGCTCGTTATTTTGAGCGTATGGCTTCATCGTCGGCATCGGTCTGCAGCCGTCCTTACATGGTGCTTAAGCATTCTGCTTTATCTGTCCTACATACCGATTACAGGCGATCTGCTCGTTCACCCGCTCGAAAACGCTTATCAGCCGTCTGCCCGCCTGAACGGGGACGTCATCGTCATGCTTGGCGGCGGAGCAACGCCCGACACCCCCGATATCAACGGGAAAGGACAATTATCCGGCGACGCGGCAAACCGCCTTTTGACGACTTTCCGATTATACAAAAAGACAGGCCTGCCGATTATTTTATCTGGAGGACAGGTCTTCCCGGACAGCGGTGTTGAAGCGAACATCGCCAAACGGCAGCTGATCAGTTTAGGCGTTCCGCAAAATAAAATCATGACGGAAAACAAAAGTATCACGACCGCGCAAAATGCCCGGAACACGAAAGCGATCATGCATACCCATCAGTTCGGCCGTCCGATTCTTGTCACTTCGGCCTTTCATATGCGGCGGGCCGTGATGAACTTCCATAAAATAGGTATTCAGGTTCAGCCTTATCCGACGGACTACCTGGTCAGCCGAAAACTGTCCGTCTATCCGATGCAGTTTGTACCTTCAGAAGGCTCGGTGACGTCAACGGCCGTAAAAGAATACATAGGTATTCTGGCCCTTTATTTGTGATGCGGCCTGCTTCTTGCGGATCAGATCTGCGAAAAGTTTTTGATAAAATCCCGGCTTGATTCCCCGTCCCTTCATTGTTTCAGAACAGCGAAAAAAAACGTCTCATGCCAAACTTCGGAGACGTTCTTTATCAATTTTTATTGAAACACAGATGCTCATCAAGGCCTGTTTTGTCTATAATTTACAACTGAATTTAAAGTTTCAAGAATGTCCTTGAACTTTTCTGAACGAAATGTGCCAGTTTGTTCCTGTTCCTATGCTGTAAGCCTTGGCGAAGGAGCCCTGATTAATGGCGACACCTATGTTTTGCAGCGAGTTAACGTAGATCAGTGGCTCGCCGATCGCGACGGCGGCAAATGAGCGGGCGAACGCCATCGTGTTTTCATAGATATACCGCGTGTCATTCCTGATGCTTACTTCAAACCGGTTGCCGTGACAGACGCCGAGTTGATGAAATAAGCCGTGATCGATATTGGTCCAGAGATTGCCGAAACGCACATCCAGCACATCGATCATTCCGACGACCTTGTCTTCTTTACGGTAAGACGGAATGATCGGCAATTCGACGACAGATTCAACCGGAACGGGCTCTCCGAAATGGTCGAAATCGATTATCCCGGATGCCAGCCTGGCGCCTGTATAGGCATAAATGTCGCGCCCGAAAAATGTGTAGGATTCCCCGGCGCTCGGCAATTTGTTGGCCTTCTCATCAAATACGCGGACACTTTCAATCCCGGCAATTTTCTTAATGTGAGTCAGGGTCCCATTGTCCGGTGTGATGATGTACTGATTGCGCCGTGTTCTGGCGATTATGCTTCGCCGCGTTGAACCGACGCCCGGATCGACGACCGAGACAAATACTGTGCCTTCGGGCCAGTAATCGATCGACTGCCGCAATCGGTACGACGCCTCCCATATGTTGTACTGAGGAATGTCATGTGTCAAATCAAAAATCCGCAGTGTCGGGTCCACCGTGCTTGCCACCCCGTACATCGCACAGACCGCCCCGTCAACCAATCCGAAATCCGTCTGAAAAACCAGTGCTTTGCTCATCCCGTTCACCCTTCCTCTGCAAATTAAAGTCGAACGAAGGCCTGAATATTCCGTAGTTTTCCGTTTCATCCTGCTTTTTCCCGCCTGCACCAAAAAACCCCGTCCTTAACATATATGAAAGGACGAGGTTTAATTCACGTGGTACCACCTTTATTCACCGGCTATTCACATCGCCGGTCTCAGCAAGTACGGAAGCAGTCTGAAACAGCATTCGTATACTCCGGTTTTGATAACAAGAACCTTAACTTGTCGCGGCTTACTTCGTTTGGGAAAAACGCCGTTCAGCAGCGCAGCTCGGAGGCCATGTTCGAAAGCCGTCTTTGCCCCTTTTCACCGGACGGAGCTCTCTTGTGGAAAAGACGCACTTTCTACTTCTTCTCTTCATCGCCTTTGTTCGTACATAAAACTTAGTTTAGTTATAATCCTATTTTTATAAAAAATCAAGATCTGGATTTGAAAAATCCAAGGGCCTTAGATCCTTGCTTAACGAAAATCACGGATGCTTCACGCTGTGCACACGGTCCATCCGGTGGAAGCCGAACGTCCATTTCCGATCCAGATGGAGATGGATCGTCTTATCAAAAAGAAGAATGAAGTAACCCATGAAAAGAAAACTGATGGCTGTTCCGAGATTGATGCCGATCAGATGGTGACGGACAATCCCCATGGTCAATCCGACTGAAAGCGGGATGGCAAGCGCTATCCGCTGCGCAAGCACGACGTCTCCATGTAAATAATTATCCCGCAGAATCTTCAGCAGATCATCAAACGGATGCAGGACAAGATTGACACGAAAATAAATCGACAGCGCTGCGCCGATACACATAACGCCAATCACGCACACGACGATACGGAGAAAAAGGCCGTTCACAGTGACACGCTGCATGACGAACAGCCAACCGTCAATCACATAGCCGAACGAAAGAACATAGATAAAATTGTACACATCCTTCATCCGATTCCAGCGCCGGCGAAGCAAATCGTCCGCAATCAAGGTGATGAAGCCAATAATAATCAGTGCATTGCCAACCGTTATTCCCAGCATGTCGGACAGATTCAGCCCCGCGGCCGTCCAGGGTGCAGAACCCAGAGCGGCTTTGACGGTCAGCGCATTCCCAAAAGCGTTCAGCAGCACCGACAGGCACAGCAAAACAATTCCTTTTGCCATCAGATCCATAAGCCCCCAAAATTCATTTAACTTATTTTTCCGTTGAATGGACGACAGAGAGACAAATCACCGACACTTCAAGAACCCCGCGATCAGTCAGGCGCGCAATGGTTCTCCTGCAATCGTTATACATCACCTTCACCGGGATTGCATCACTTCTGCCTTAATCCGCTTTTTTGAGAGACACGGCTTTCGGAAAACGGACTTAACAAACCTGCGGGAGAATCATCCGCTTTATATGCAACAATCATTCTATCAGCTTACCACGAAAAAAGTAACCACTTTTTTATAACTTTTTGTGGCGACTTGCACTTGGCCGTACGCTTCAAGGATTACCATCAGTACATGCTTTTTTCTGCAGAAAGTTCCGGGTTTTTCTCGCAACCTGAAAAAAATGATAAAAAGTGCACTGTCAACGGGCCAAGGAAAAGAAAAAGCTCCAGAGAGAGGCTTCAACTCCGGGCTGTTTTCTGGATCTCCGATTTCAGACCGTCTCTTTTTTTATCTGAGCGCATTGTTCGACAAAGTAGCGGAATAAGTGACTCATCAACCCGTCTCCGCCCGCCGCCATCGATTCTGGATGCCATTGAACGCCAAAAATCCGGTCATTAGTTGCATGTTCGGCCGCCTCGATGATGCCGTCGGGGGCAAAAGCGACCGCGCGAAGCTCACCGGCCAGCGTCTTGATCGCCTGATGGTGAAGACTGTTGACATACAGTGTCTTTCTGCCGTTCAGCAGGGCACAGAGACGGCTGTCCTCCAGTACGCGCACGCTGTGGCTTGATTTCACACGTGGCACTTTCTGAACGTGCTGCAGGGTCTGCTCCATTTCAGAAGGAAGATCCTGAATCAGCGTCCCTCCGAACGCCACATTCATGACCTGAAGGCCGCGGCAGATCCCGAAAACCGGTTTACCCGCCGCGATCGCCTTTTTCATCAGCAGCAGTTCGGATGCATCCCGCTCCGTATTGAAAACATCAATCTGCAGAGACGGCGGTTCCCCATAGAATCTCGGATCTACATCGCTGCCGCCGCTGAAAACGAATCCGTCACATAAAGCCTCATAACTTTCAGCCGCATCGTTCGGAGCAATCGGCAGAATGATGGGAACCGCTCCAGCTGAAAACAAGGATTGCACATAATCCTGATGGGTGTAGGGACCCTGAACAAAATCATTTTTCTTTAAATATCCACCGGTAACGCCGATAATCGGCCGGTCACCCATAGTTCATCTCTCCCAGTTCCGCAAAAAGCTTTTAGCAACAATATAGTGGACTTTTCGCGCGTCGTCAATCACGGAATAATTTTATCCCATCAGAATACTAGGTTTTATTAAGCCCGGTCGAAATCATTTGTCAAGATTACCGAGCGCATACATCGCGTCCGCATAGATTGCCGAAGCGAGCAGCAGGTCGTCCACTCTCACATGCTCGTCTACCTGATGGCCGGTGTACGGATAATCGGGCATGCAGGCGCCGAAAGCCACTCCCGCATCCAAATACTGGGCGTAAGTTCCGCCTCCCGAGGTTAACAGTTTGACATCCTTTTCTCCGGTATGTTCTTCATATACCTTTTTCAAGATCTGCACGCCGCGGTGCTGCGGATCCACATATAACGGCTTTTCTGTTCCGAGTTCGCCGATGGAGAGACCCAGCTTTTCTACTGATGAAGTCAGTTTTTCGCTGATTTCGGCAAGCGGGGCTTTGATCGGGCAACGGATGTCCAGCGAGACGGATCCGCCTTTTGCCGCGTCATAACGCACCAATCCGGCGTTGACCGTCAGCTCGCCGGAAATATCATCGTGAAAAGCAATGTTCAGCCGCTTGCCGGCAAAATCCTTGTTCAACGTTTCAGCAAGAAAAGCAATAAATACCTTTTCGGATTGAGAAAATGGAACATCATCAAGCACTTCTGCAAGCAGAAAAGCCGCGTTTACACCGCCTGCCGGTTCCGATCCATGCGCCGATTTTCCCTTGACCGTCAGCTTCAGGCCGTCCGCCTGCTTTTCAACTGAAAAAGCGATTTGTTTTTCTTTCAAAGAATTTCGAGCGGCATCCAGCCACTTTTCGGATTCAGTCCCGGTCAGTACGGCATAAGCGTGATCCGGAACCATGTTAATCCGTTCTCCGGAATAAAAAGCGGAGAGATGAACCGGTGCCGTCTCTTCCTTCGCCGGCAGATCAATGCGCGCGTGAATCCGTCCTTTTTCCGCAAAAATCAGCGGAAACTCGGCATCCGGCGCAAAGCCGAACAACGACATCGGTTCGAGCTCATTGTATTTCACCAAACACGCGCATCCGCTTTCCTCATCGGTTCCGATCACCAGGCGGATCCTGTTTTTTACCGGAAGTCCCGAATCTTTCAAAGACTTCAGCGCATAATAAGCCGCCATTGTCGGGCCCTTGTCATCGATTGCGCCGCGGGCATAGAGCGTTCCGTTTTCCACATGGGCTGAAAAAGGATCGTGCACCCATTTGCCGGTTGCCGGAACCACATCGACATGCCCGAGGACAGCAATATAGTCTTCTGCATCTTCAGGGCCGTATTCAATGTATCCGGCATAACCCTGCAGATTCTTTGTCCTGAAACCGTCGCGTCTGCCAAGCTCCAGCATCTTCTCCAGAGCTTCAAGCGGCCCCGGCCCGAACGGAGCACCCTCTTTTGCGGCCGCAGCATCTTTTGTACTTTTAATCGCCAGAAGCGATCCAAGATCATCGAGAAAATCTTTTTTATTGACGGTAGATTTGATCGTACTGCTCATCATCAACGCATCCTTTAGCAAAAATTTACGAACTGCTCTCAACATAGAAACATTCTAGCACAAAAATTTTATTGGATAAAAGCGGAGAACCAGAGATCCTGGCGATTGCCGGGAAAGGATATGCAGAGTGAAGATCAATATCTTGATGAAGGCGGATGAATTCGGGTGGCGTTCGATAAATTCTGTAACGGACGAAAAAATCTGCGGAACCCCTGATACTCCCGGTAATAACCGATAAACTTGCGGCGGGGATCTGCAACGACCGATAAACTCCGATGAACGACCGATTAATTGTGCCCGACGACCGATAAACTCCGATGAACGACCGATAAGTCGTGACCGACGACCGATAAACTCCGGGGAACAACCGATTAATTGTGCCCGACGACCGATAAACTCCGGGGAATGACCGATAAGTCGTGACCGGCGACCGATAAACTCCGATGAACGACCGATTAATTGTGCCCGACGACCGATAAACACCGATGAACGACCGATAAGTCGTGACCGACGACCGATAAACTCCGGGGAACAACCGATAAATCCCGGTGAGTGAGGATTCGGATAAGTTCCCGATTAAAACGGGGGCCTCCATTTGTTAAGAAGCCCGATAAAGTCAAAAAGTGCCGCATCCTGATTCATGCGGCACTTCCCTTCTTCTATCGTGACCGAACCGATCTCGCGGTCATCATCTCACGGATGAACAGTTTTCCTCTATCTCTTCCCACTTCATGTATTTTCTCCTGATATCCTCTTCAATCAGCTGGCTGCCCATCTGGACCTCGATCAGTTCAATAGGCTCGTCCGCCTTGATCGCGTGCATCGTTTCTGCAGGAACAATGACGACGTCTCCCGGTTTGAGCGAACGAATGACGCCGTTTTCCGCATATTGACCGCGGCCTTTCACAATCGTCCAGACTTCCTGGCGCATGTGATGGCAGTGATAGCTGATGTTTTCGCCCGGCTTGATTTTGATTTTTTTCGTCAGCACTTCTTCACCGTCGTTCCCGTAGCTCGTATAATCCAGCACCCGATAGGAGCCCCAGTGGCGTTCCTCATACATCGGTCGCTGATCGAACCCTTTCATGACCTCTTTGACTCTCGGGCTCTGCTCTTTATCGGAGACGAGAATACCATCGGGGCTGACGGCGACGACCGCATTGGAGATGCCCAGCACTGTGACCGGAAGATCAAGTTCATTGATCAGATGTGTATTTTCCGAATCCTTGCTGATAATCCCCTTGCCGATTTGATGCGTGGCCATTTCTTCGGTCAGCGTATTCCAGGTACCCAGATCTTTCCAAAATCCGTCGTACGGAAGGGCAACAATATTCTTCGCTTTTTCCACGACAGCGTAGTCAAAACTGATCTTCGGCAGGCTAGTGAATTTTTTTACGAGCTCTTCATAGTGCAGCGGCAGATTCAGCGCCTCAAGTTTTGAAATAATGTAATCAAGCCTGAACGCGAACACGCCGCAGTTCCACAGCGCAGATTCGGCGATCAGCTCTCTGGCCAGTTCTTCCTTCGGCTTCTCCGTGAAATGATCGACCTGAATATAGTCTTTGTTTTCGCCTTTCACAGGCACGATGTAGCCGTATTTTTCCGATGGATAGGTCGGTTTGACACCCATCAGTGCCAGATCGGCATTCGTACGGTCAAGCAGCTTTTCCAAGTCCTGAACGCGTTTGAAGAAAGCCGTTTCTACATAAGGGTCGACCGGAAGCACCGCAACCACGTCGTCAAGGCCCGCTCCTGTGCGTGTATAGAGATACGAGGCGGCCAGCGCGATAGCCGGGAACGTGTCCCTTCTCTCGGGCTCAACGATCAGCGGCACATCCTGGTCAAGCTGATCCTGAAGCATCTCCACCTGACTTTTGCCCGTTGCGATTACTGTTGAACCGGCCAGACTGACTTCGCAAAGCTGCCCGTAAACCCGCTGTACCATGGACGACAAGCGTTTCTGACGATTCTCAAGCACCTTTAAAAATTGTTTGGAACGCGCATCGTTGGAGAGCGGCCACAGCCGTTTTCCCGATCCGCCTGATAAAAGTACTAAACGCATAGCGACCTCTCCCTCTTTATACCCATGCCATAATACCGTACAGGCAATACATTGATAGATTCATTATGACACGAAATCCGGAAAATGATCAATATAACCCGCGGGCGATTACTGGAAAAATACTGGTTTAACCCGGGAGCTACCTGAACAGACGAGGCCTATGTTTCTTTTAAAATTTTCACACCTCTTGCTGCCAGTGTTATAATCTTTTTTTCAGGAGTCCCGGTAAGCAATTCTTCGTACTCTCCGTCAATGACAAATCGTTTTTCATGATCCGTATGATTTAGGACAAAGTGGTATCTGGCTGTGTTGTTTTCTCTGGTCGCAACTTCTACGCCGTCCGGAACATGCATCGGCGCCGTAATCCGGATCCGTGAAAGAATTTCGCGGATCATATTTTTCAGAAAAGCCTCTTCCGGATCGGTACCGACATAATAAGCCACGCCTCTGCCATAATCGTGTCTTGTCACAGCCGGCATTCCGGCCAGATAACCTTCCTTAAAATAAGCGAATGCTTTCGCCCCTTTCAAATGAATGACCTCTTCCCAGATCCGAATCGACGCATCGCCCCAAGGTGTCGCGATCTGATGGACCTGCCCTTTCTTCATCGGGGCAAACTCCTCCACATAGATACCCAGCACATCTTTATAGGCACCGGGGTAGCCGCCAAGATAGATCCGGTCTTCCTGATTAGCGATTCCGCTGAAGAAATTCGTCACGAAAATCCCGCCGTTCCGTACAAAGTCTTTTACACGATCGCTAAAGATCTGAGAAACCTGATAGCTTGCAGGCGCAAAAACAACCTTATATTTTTTCAGATCTTCATCCGGAGAAATAAAGTCAACACCGATATTCAGCCGGTGCAGCACGCGATAATAGCTCACTAGTTGGGCGGGATACTCTACCAGATTAGAAGGTTTGGAATCGAGTTCCAGCGCCCACCAGTTTTCCCAGTCGAACACGATGGCTGCTTCAGCATAGAATTTTGTTTCCAAAATTTCCGCGCATTTTTTTAATTCCCTGCCCAGCTCGGCAACCTCCCGGAAAACACGACTGTTTTCATCATTGGAATGCGGAACCATCCCGCTGTGAAACTTTTCTGCGCCTCCCTGTGAAGCCCGCCATTGAAAAAACAGGATCCCGTCCGCTCCGTGAGCGACTGCCTCATAGCTCCAGAGGCGCATCCGTCCCGGTGTCTTGACCGCATTCTGCCCGCGCCAGTTGACCGCGCCCGGTGCCTGTTCCATCAGCAGAAAAGGCCGTTTTTTCAGGCTTCTGGTCAGATCATGAGCCATAAAATACCCGTAAGGAATCGGTTCATACGGATCGGGATAGGCATCCCACGCCACAAGATCCATTTCCTTCGACCACGTAAATCCGTTGATCGGTTGGTGCAGCCCCATCAGGTTCGTCATAACAGGAATATCCGGTGTATATTTTTTAATGATCTCCCGTTCCTTCGTATAGAGATTCAAAATAGAATCGTTCATGAAACGTTTGTAATCCAGCTGATGATTAGGGTTGTGATGCGTCGGCATTTTTCCGGGAAGATTGATGTCTTCCCACCCATAATAGCGCTGGCTCCAAAAATCGGTCGACCAGCTCCTGTTCAAGGCGCTAATCGACTGATACTTTTCCCGAAGCCAGGCTTGAAAAGCTGCTTTACACGTGTCGCAATAGCACTCGGAAACATGGCAACCGAATTCATTATTGACATGCCACATCGCGAGTGCGGGATGATTCCGGTAGCGCCGTGCGATTTGCCCGACCAGCGCCTGAGCCAGCCTCCTGTAGTCCTTGCTGTTCGGGCAATAATGCTGCCGTGACCCGGGCAGTAAATGCGTCCCGTTGCTATCAACCGGAAGCGACTGCGGATATTTCCGCGCCAGCCACGCGGGCGGCGCCGCTGTGGCGGTCGCCAAATCTGCGGCTATACAGTTGTCTGCAAGCATGGCCATGATTTTATCCAATGTGCTGAAATCATAGGTGTCCTCATCCGGCTGCAAAATTGCCCAGCTGAAAATGTTCACGCTGACGTAATTGACGCCAGCTTTTTTCATCAGGCGCATATCCTCTTGCCATACCGACTCATCCCACTGTTCGGGATTGTAATCCCCGCCGTAATAAAAGCTGGTTTGTTTTTTTAGCATGGCTGCCCTCCCGAGCGTAAGCTGGCAAATACGACACGATTGACGACAAAGCAGAAAAATGAATTGTTGTGATTTTTCATTAATTCGAACTGTATTCATTATCTATGCTACAATCAAATCGTACAATGCAGATCAAGGAAGTGAAAAAAATGAAGCTCTCATCAAAAATTTTATTAACTTCTTCAGCTGCCGCGGCCGGTATGCTGAGTGCCGTCGGCCTGCGTTTTTCAAGCAAAATTATGTACAGCAAAAAAAGTACGGATGAACAGATTATAGAAAAAGAAACAAAGGTTCGCCAACTTTTCACGATGCAGGAATTCGAAAGTCGAAAGAAGGAATCCTTTACTCTTCAATCGCCGTTCGGTTACCCTATTAACGGCTTTTATATTCCTGCCGATCCGCCAAGTTCAAAGAAATTCATGATTTTCTGCCACGGTGTGACGGTCAATCTGCTTACTTCCGTCAAGTATGCCAGGCTGTTCCTCAACCGGGGATTCAATGTTATCCTTTATGACGAACGGCGGCATGGGCAGACAGGAGGCCGGACAACCAGCTACGGCTATTATGAAAAAGACGATCTTGCCGCGGTTGTTCACTGGGTTCGTGAACGTTTCGGCAAAAAGAGTCTTCTTGGTATTCACGGCGAATCCATGGGCGCCGCGACTTTGCTCCAGTACGCAGGACTTGTAGAGGATGCCGCCGATTTTTATGTGGCCGACTGTCCCTTCTCCGACTTAAATGCGGAACTCCGCCATCTCCTCAAGACCGATTACCATCTTCCTCAATGGCCGATTCTGCCCGTCACCGGGCTGTTTCTCAGACTGAGAGACGGGTACAGGATCAGCCAGGTTTCGCCGCTTCTCGGAGTCGCCAATATCAATCATCCCGTTCTTTTTATTCACAGCAAAAATGATCCTTTTATTCCGGCCAGGATGACAGAGGAACTTTATCGCGCAAAACCGGACAAAAAGCAGTTGTTCATTGCTGAAAATGGCGGCCATGCGTGTTCCTATGCGGAAAATCGGGATGCCTATGAAAAAGTGCTTGACCGGTTTCTCGCCGAATACGTGCCTGAGATGGTGTAACCGCGTGAACGCATCATGTCACCTTATGTCCCGCCAATAACCCGTTTAACAATCATCTCAACAGTCGAAAATCGCTTTTTCACCAAATTGCGAAAGAGAGGGCTGAAAAAGCTGGTTTCCGTTGGGTTCCCAGGAGCACAATGACGGACAATCGTCAGTAAAGTGCAAAGAATCGTCAGTAAATGTTTGAGAATCAACAGCAAGTGGCAGAGAACCAACAGTTATGCCCCAAGAATCAATAGTAAACGATCTGAAATCAATAAGTGTGAATAATCGAAATTTTTCTTGAACCTTTTACTCGGCACGGACCGCTCAATTTAGGCGAGACGAAGATCTTTAGCTGCTGATTCGTTATCGAAACTTCAGGATACATGCGACGGTCAAGTTTTTTCAGAATTAAAGTTTAGAACTCAAAGTAGAAATCGGAGCGGTATGAAAGATTATACCGCTCCGATACTGGATAAAACTTTTCTATTCAGAAATTAGCGATTGCTGTTTTTAATCACTGTCTATTATGACAATTGTCCGACCGGGTTTCCGGCCACCTGTTTCCACTGTTCCAGACGCTTGTGCACGACTTGCCAGTTTTCCGTTTTCACGGCATCGTCCGGTATCAGAGATGAACCGACTCCTACAGCATCTACCCCTGCCGAGAGGAATTCTCCCGCGTTGGCAAGGTTAATGCCTCCGGTGGCCATCAGAGGAATTTCGCTCATCGGTCCCTTGATATTTTTGATGAAACCCGAACCAAGCGTGACTGCGGGAAAGACTTTGACCATCGGTACGCCCAGCTGATAGGCTTTGAGTATTTCCGACGGTGTGAATGCGCCGGGAATGACCGGAATGCCCTGGTTCAGAACATACTTGACGAGCTCTGAATTAAGCGCAGGGGTGACAACAAAATCCGCACCGGCCGCAAGAGCCCGCTCCGCGTCATCGATCGTTTTCACGGTTCCCGCTCCAACACTGAACTCGGGGTATATTCTTTTTATTTGGCGGATGGATTCCACTGCTTCATTTGATTCCATCGTTATTTCGACGGTGTGAAAACCCGCTTCTTTTAAATGATTCGCAACGGCTAAAACAACTTCCGCCGGCTGTTTCCGGAACAAAGGGACAATTTTCTCGGCCTTCACGCGATCGACAGCTTCCACTGGCACCGTTTACACTTCCTTTTATGAAATGTTTTCCTCTATTTTTCATCATTCGGAAAGGAGATCAGATTCATTTTCCCGTGACAACGTGTTTATCGATTGATAATCTGTTGTTATCGTTCGAGAAGTCTTCATTGGTCTTAGTGCTTTTGACAATGATCGTGAAGATCACGGCAAGGATGAGTGAGACAGCCATAAACATGTAGGATGCGGAAAATCCTCCGGTCACTCCGTTAAGGAATCCTACGAAATAGGCCCCGACAAACGATCCCAGAGCCCCCATGCTGTTGATCAGCGCCATTGCACCGCCGGCCACGTTTCTCGGCAGCAGTTCCGGGACGATCGCAAAGAACGGCCCGTATGGCGCATACATAGCCCCGCCGGCGATTACCATCAGCGCGAATGACAGCCAGAAATTGGACGCCCCGACCAGATAGGATGCATAGAAAGCAACAGCACCGATAAACAGGAACGGCCAGACAAACACTTTTCTTTTCAGCAGTTTATCTGAGAAATAGGAGGCGACAACCATTAGAACAGCTGCCAGGAGGTAAGGCAATGAAGATAGCCAGCCCGTTTCAACAATGCTGATGTGCGGTGCTGCTTTAATAATCGACGGCAGCCACATAACAAACCCATACACGCCAATGCTCCAGAAAAAGTACTGCAGGCAAAGATAAACCACTGCTTTCTGCTTGAAAGCCTCTCTGTAGTTCGGTACGGCTTTAAAACCTTTCTGTTCTTCAATCAATTCTTCGTTCAGGGCTCGTTTTTCACTGTCTTTCAGCCAACTTGCCTGATTCGGCTTGTCGTCTACTAATCTCCACCAGATGAATGCCCATACGACGGAGGGAAGGCCTTCAATAATGAACATCCAGCGCCAGCCCAGGCTGTTTAGAAGATACCCGGACACAACAGACATCCAAAGCACGGTAATCGGATTGCCCAAAATCAGAAATGTATTGGCACGCGAACGCTCTTCATTCGTGAACCAGTGGCTTAAGAAGATCAGCATGGCAGGCATAATGGCTGCTTCAACAATACCGAGAAGAAAACGTATAGCGAAGAGCATGTAAATGTTCGTCACGACACCGATCAGGCTGGCAAGAATGCCCCAGACGATCAGCGACCAGAAAACCAGTTTCTTTGCACTGCGCTTTTCCGCGTACCCTGCGCTTGGTACCTGAAAAAAGAAATAGCCGAGAAAGAACAATGCACCAAGGAGGGAAGACATGCTTGCTGTAATGTTCAAGTCTTTCGCCATGCCTGATGCGGCTCCGAAACTATAATTTGCCCGATCCAGATAGGCAAGGCTGTAAGTGATAAAAACAACGGGAATCAATCGGATCCATCGGACGGACGGTAATGAATTCGTTTTCATTTCAATCTGCCTCTTTCCCTTATATTTTTTAATGACCAGACGCATGCTGGGCTTTTCAAGACACTGTACCATATGATCGGATACCTGAAAGAACCTTGCCCAATTTATCCTTGCGACTTGCTTTCCGGTACGGAAGCGATTATGTTTTATTTTTCAAGGAGAATGCAGGCAAACGGCCTTTCCACCTGTCACCCATCTGTATACGAAAAAATTTTGTTAACGCTTACATCTATATTAAGCAAAAAGATGTCTTCCCCTTCTCACGTCCCATTCAAAAAATAACTCAGAGCGTGATTCCGGAGGACAAATGATATGGGGACATCTTTTTGCGAAACAGCGTTAAATCGAACATTTCCATTAAAATTTTTTAGGCCTGCCGCCCTTTCCGGAAGTTGAGCGTTACGATCTCAGAGATAGGACAATTGTCGTCCTGTTTATTTCCGTCAGGCAAGCTGACGATTGATCAGCAGTTTTTTCATCGTCTCGGCGACGTGTTCCGGCGTGAAGCCGTATTCCGCCGTCACGCGGCCGCCCGGCGCCGACGCCCCGAAGCGGTCGATCGCGACCAGCGCCCCGGCCGGCCCGACAAACTCATGCCACCCGAGCGGCGCCGCCATTTCGACGCCGACACGCGCTGTGACCTCCGGCGGCAGCACGCGGTCCTGATAAGCCGGCGGCTGCTTCCGGAACAGCTCCCACGACGGCAGGCTGACGACACGGACCGCGATGTTTTCCTGTGCCAGCAGCGCCTGGGCCTCCGCGGCCAGCGCCACTTCCGAACCCGTCGCGATCAGGAGCCCTTCCGGACGCCCGCCCGCCGCTTCCGAGACGACATAGCCGCCCCGCCGGACGCCTTCGGCCGCGCCTTCCGCTTCGCCTTTCAGTGTTTCGACCCCCTGGCGGGTCAGGACGAGCACCGTCGGGCGGTTCCGGCTTTCCACCGCCACCTTCCAGGCTTCGCGCACCTCGTTGCCATCTGCGGGACGAATCACCGTCAGGTTCGGGATCGCCCTTAAACCGGCCAGCTGTTCCACCGGTTCATGGGTCGGCCCGTCTTCGCCGACCGCGATCGAGTCATGGGTGAAGACGAAGATCGACGGAATGCCCATCAGCGCCGCCAGACGAATTGCCGGTTTCGCGTAATCCGAGAAGGTGAAGAACGTCGAACCGAACGGAATCACCCCGCCGTGCAGCGCCAGCCCGTTCACCGCCGCCGTCATTGCGAATTCCCGGACGCCGAACCAGATGTTCCGCCCGCTGTAGGTTTCCGGCAGAAAATCGCCGCCGGCCTTGATCGTCGTCTTCGTTGACGACGCCAGGTCCGCCGCCCCGCCGAACAGCTGCGGCACGGTTTC
>NZ_BMOK01000012.1 GCF_014647035.1 Sporolactobacillus putidus
TGAATTCGTTTACACTATTGGGTACACGCTGGCAGATAAAAATTTGCCTACAAAGACTTGACTCAATCTCAATAGTAATTTCGGTTGATAAAATTCTCTGAAGTTGATACAATAGTATTATGATTATTAAACTAACAGAAAAACAAGAAGATGAATTAAGAGTAAAAGTTTTTAAGGCTCTATCGGATCCAATCAGATTGGAGATTATTCGATATTTAAAAAAGGTAAATCGAGGGGTAACTTGTGGTGAAATCGGAGAGATAGTTAAAATGAGTAAATCTGCAGGTTCTTATCATTTTAAAATTCTTCGAGAAGCAGGATTAATTCTTACACGAAAGCAGTCCAGAGAGAAATATGTTTCTCTTAATTATGATATCTTTGATAAATATGTGACAAAATTTCTAGATTCTCTTTGAATTTAGAAATTTTTTGTTTATTGAGAACGCAACTTTCGCAGCTTAATCCTGGTAGGTAAACCCTGATATAGTTGGGTAGTCTGTCAATCTATTGCTGGAGTTGACAGACGATACACTTCTTGATTGTATTTTTGGTTTCGGCTAAATCTAAATGGAAAAGGTCAAGTAGATGGGTCAGGGCAACGCCCCAATCCAGGGTCCTTATTTCGTCGCAAGGTTCTTAGAACATGCCGCCTAGTGTCAGTTCGTCCGAACTGCAGCGGTTTCGCCAGTCCAGAAAAGAATGAACCGAGTAAATACGATTGCTGTATGGCTGATCATGGGGTCATACGACCGTCCCTAAAATTATTTTTGTAGTTTTAGAAAAAATTGGTCGTTTTAAAGAAGAACTCAATGTCCCGTCTCTTCTTTAGATTCGGATAATTTATATTCCGTCATCGTGCAGTCGGTACTAAAAATGACAATCCAGCGGTCCTGCTGGTAACGGTTTTGTGCGAAAACCACTTTGGACGGAATCCAATTGGCAGGGTGGTGCGGATTGAACACAGAATGCCTTTTTGACTGGTGACTGGTTCAGCGAGCCGGAACAGAGGTTTTAATCCAAACTGTTTCGGTCAACCTGATAACGCTGATTTGTCGCTTTCACTATGCTAATGACATCTAGTCCCTGACAGGTCAGCGCTTTGACCAGCAGCTGCTGTGTGAACCAACTGTCCATCAGGACATAGGGGGCATGAACCCCCTTGACATCCGTTCCACCATGGCAGGAATTTGATCTGGAGCTATCTGCAAGGCTTTGATCCGACGTTTGTATCCGGAACACTTCTTGTCGATACCAGCATGAATCCTATTTATCACTGTTTTTTCTAAACTGAGCAGGGAAAAGTTAACGGGGAGAAACGTGGTTCCGTCTGACCATTCCAGGGTCACGTCCTTATTTTTGAACTGTGAAAGTTGATTTGAGAAATATTAAACTAGATAACGTTCTTGAAAAGTAAATATATAGGTGGTATACTACATTAAAGTTCAAATGTATTTGTACTATTGAACCATTAATGCATTAGCGGTATAATATATTATAGTTTAAAACAATTTGTACTTTTGAACTGATAAAGGAGATGGGGATAATTATGATAAGCGATAATATTACCGCTAAACGTGGAATACAAGAGGGCTTTCATCGGTATCCAGCAAATCTTTCCGAAATGATTTCTTACTCTGTTGAGAATTTTCCAGACAAATCAATTATTTATGTAGATTCTAGAGGGGAAAAAATCACCACTTATCTTGATACCTATAACGAATCTAGGTTGATACTTAACAATTTGCATCAAAGCGGAATTAAAACTGGAGATATTGTCGTCTTAGCTCTAGAGGAACACTCTGATTTCATTCCTTTAATTTGGGCCTGTGTTTTGGGAGGAATAATACCTTGCCCAATAATTCCACGAGTTGCAGATATGGAAGTATGGAGAGGCAATCTAAACCATATATCAAAATTGCTTAATAATCCCACTTTTATCATTTCATCGCGTAACCTTAAATTATTTGATGTAGATAACAAAATCCTAAAGGTAGAAGATTTACATAACCCTGTATCTGCACCTGCAAAAGTCGATAGCGATAATGTTCCGGATATTGCCTTTTTAATGCTGAGCTCTGGTTCAACAGGTGCTCCGAAAGCAATTACTCTGACTCATGAAAATATCCTTAATTCATTAGAAGGAAAGCGACTTGCTACAGGAATAGAGGATACCGATATTACCATGAATTGGATTGCTTTTGATCATGTTGCGGCATTAACAGAGTGCCACTTCTTGCCATTGTTCACGGGCTCAACGCAGATTCAAGTTCCAGCGGTTGATATTGTTTCAGATCCACTCTTTTTTTTTGAAAATAATTAGCAAATATCGAGTTTCACATACATTTACACCTAACTTCCTACTGGGACAAATCACTTCACTGATAGATGGTACAAATGGTTTGCCAGAAAAAATTCAGCAAATGGATTTTTCTTGCCTCAAACGTATTATTTCTGGAGGTGAGGCTAACGTATGTGAAACGGGAGACCGCTTCTTAAATGCATTTGCAGATCTAGGTATGAAACGTTCAGTCATTTGGCCAGCATTTGGTATGACTGAAACCTGTGCTGGATCAATCTATTCAACTAATTTTGAGAATGAAATCGGCAAGAGTGAGTTCGCAACTCTCGGGAAACCTATTCCTGGTTTGAAAATTCGAATTCTTGGGGAAAACGGGGAGGTCATGAACCCAGGCCAAGAAGGGGAACTTCAGCTGCACGGTGCTATGATCTTCAATAAATATTATTCCAATGAAAAAGCTACAAAGGAAGCATTTACTGAAGATGGATGGTTTAAAACAGGAGATCTTGGCATTATTGAGCCTGACTCAGGATCTTTACGCTTAGTAGGGAGAAGTAAAGATAGCATTATTGTTAATGGTAACAATTACTTTCTTTACGAACTGGAAACAGTAATTGGAAGTCTTGAAGGTATAGCGCCTTCTTTTATTGCTGCATTCTCAACGCGGCCAGTTGGATCGGATACCGAGTCACTTGTTGTTTTCTATACTCCACTGAGTGATTATAATACACCTCAACAACTTAGGAATATTAACATTGCGATTAGAAATATCACAATATTACGCTGGGGATTCCGTCCTCTTTTAGTGCTTCCTGTATCCAAAGATATACTTATTAAGACAAGTCTTGGTAAAATTCAGCGTTCTAAGCTGCGAAAGAAATACGAATCAGGAGAGTTTGATAGCTTAATAGCAGATTTTGCTAGTTTAGAAAAAGAATATACTCCACCAATTGTGCCTGCTGAGAATGGATACGAAGAGAAAATAATCAATTTATTTTCTAAGATAACAGGGATTTCAACAGGAGAAATAGGTGCGACTAGTAATTTCTTTTCACTAGGTGGTACATCGCTAGAGATATTACGTTTACTTACTAGTCTTAAAGGACAATTTGACACCAAACGGAATTTTTCTTTAGTAGACTTGCTTCGAGACCCTACACCTAGAGGCATAGCTCATCTTGCTTCTTCTAAAACAGCTAATAATAAAGAATACAATCCAATCGTGCCGCTTCAGAAAAAAGGAGTTGGAGCACCCATTTTTATGATTCACCCAGGAGTCGGAGAGGTTCTGGTTTTTGTAAATCTGGTTAATTTTTTCATGGATGAAAGACCTATTTATGCTTTAAGAGCACGTGGATTCAATCCAAACGAGAAATTTTTTGAATCTTTTGATGAACTTGTATCGACCTATGCTGCTGCTATTAAGCAATATCAACCACATGGACCGTACTACATTGCAGGATATTCCTATGGTGGTCCAGTTTCACTACCAGTTGCACAAACTTTGGAAGCGATGGGAGAGAAGGTACATGTTTTAGTAATTGATGCTCCGCCAGTAATTGAACATCCACGAGGTAAGGTTGATAGGGTAGAAAGTGCTCTTATGTTGTCTTTCTTTCTCGGCTTTATTGATAAAAGTCAACTTGATACTCTTGGTAATTATCTAAGAGAATCTGAGGATATAAATCCAGTAGACTATCTTTTTTCATTGGCACCGACCTCGAGAATTCGAGAGCTTGGACAAGATTTGACGACATTTAAACACTGGAACGATCTGGCTTATGGTCTTTCTCAAATTGGAGGTTCTTACAAACCTAAGGGAAGCGTAAATGACATTACCGTCTTTTATGCTCAACCGATATGGGGAAGTAAAGCGGATTACTTTGAAACAATGTTAAAGAAGTGGGATAAATATTCTCGCTCCCCTGTGCGGTACATAGAAGTTCCAGGAGAGCACCATACAATCCTCAATCCTGAATTTGTTGATAAATTTCAGGAGATATTTCGATCCGAGTTATCGAAAATGGTTAGCAAACAAGGAGCTGAGAAATGATGAGTAACAATCGTGCCCTATGCTATGACGAGGTCGGGCAGGGCGAAGAGATCGTGTTTGTTCATGGCTATATTTCCGATCGACGGATTTGGTCACAGGTAAGAGAGCATTGGTACGATTCGGGTCATCTTTTTTTTCCTACGCTCGAGGGTTTTTGGGAAGACTCGCTGGAGTTCAGAGAAAGTAATTTTAGTGTTGATAATCATATAGAAGATATTGTTGATTTCTTAGAAAAAGTTTGTACTCCGCCTGTTCACCTCGTTGGATGGTCATATGGAGCGTCACTTGTCTTGCTGGTTGCTGCAAGAAGACCGGATCTGGTTAAATCTGTGTTTGCTTATGAACCTGGCATTTCATCTTTTGTTTTAGATAAAAAAATATTGCAGCAAATCCAGCGCGATCGTGTAGAAATGGCAAGCCCCGCTATAGGAGCAGTAAAAGCTGGGAATACAAAAGAAGCTGTTAAATATATTGTTAATGGAGCCTGCAATCGAGAAGGAGTATTTGAAGATTTCGATGAGGAACTAAAACAGAGATTCTTTGATAATGCAAGCACAGTTCCGTTGATGTTTACTGAACGGAGTGCCCCAAATTTACCAGCTTCTTCGGAGGACTTAAAAAGAATCTTGTGTCCTGTTACTATAAGTTATGGTGAGTATGCTCGTCCTGCGTATAGGCTTGTCGCAAAGGAAGCTGCAAAAATAATTCCCAATTCAATAATACAGATCATTCCAGGCGCAATGCATGTTGTCCCAGTAACGTCTCCAGAGATATTTCTGCTGAAAATTCTTGAGCATCTCAGTGGAGTTGACAGGAGGGCGGTATCCAATGGCAAATAAACAAACAAATCCAACTTGGGTACTCGTGCTCACATCGCTTGGCTTCTTCATGGCGATGATGGATTCGATGATTGTAACAACCGCGTCAACAGCGATTCGAAATGACTTTGGAATTTCGGTTGGCGAGCTACAATGGGCGCTCAATGCCTATAACATTACAATTGCAGCTGTTTTATTGATTGGTGTTGCGATTGGAGATCGCATCGGACACAGAAGGCTGTATAATATCGGTCTCTTTATCTTTGTTCTGGGTTCAGTCTTTTGTGCATTATCAAGCAATATCGATTTTTTAATAGCTTCCCGGGTCATAGAGGGAATCGGTGCCTCTGTAATGACCCCTATGTCGATGGCCATATTAACGGCATCCATTCCTCCTTCCGAACGCGGAAAGGCTCTGGGTATTTGGAGTGGGATAGGCGGACTTGCTCTCATTGTAGGGCCTGCACTGGGTGGCCTGATTGTTGCTAAGCTTGCCTGGCAATGGATTTTCTGGATCAATGTTCCCATAGGTCTTGTTGGTATTTATCTGTCGCAACGTAAATTACCAGAAACTCAATTAGAGGGCAATCATTTAAACATCATTGATTCTATACTCATTGTACTTTCTTCGGCAGGGATTATCTGGGCGTTATCAGAAAGTACTTCTAAAATGATCCAGACTTCAACACTAATTGTTGGTGTGCTCAGCATTGTTTTGGGAGTCGTTTTTGTTTTGAGACAGAGGTATGAAAAAAGGCCAATGATTCCACTTTCTTTTTTCAAATCATGGACTTTCAGTGGTGGAGTCATCTCTACTTTTCTGCTTTACGCATCTATGTATGGCGTGGTGTTCTTCTTGCCCCAATATTTACAGGTTGCAGATAAATCAAACGCATTGATTGCCGGGCTTCAACTTTTACCTTGGACAGGGACATTGGTCATTGTCGCGCCAATAGCTGGAAAAGCTGTCGATAAATTTGGTGAACGCTTGGTAGCGATTACTGGTCTGCTTCTTCAAGGAATAGGTTATTTGTGGATTGTGCTGACTTCAGTACCAGGGAGCCCATATTGGCTAATGATTATTCCGCTTATCCTTGCGGGTGCTGGAATTTCAATGGCAGGGCCCGCATTGCAGAAAGCAGCACTTGGATCTGTCGGCAGAGCTGAGATTGCTAAAGCGTCAGGGATCTATAATATGTTTCGGCTCCTTGGTGGTGCAGTAGGAATCACTGTTTCTGTCATCCTTTTCTACGCTTTTGGAGATATCGTGACGACAACTGCATTTACGAATGGCTTTAGCGCTGCAATGATTGGATCAAGCGTTCTTTCTCTACTCGGCATTCTTTCCTCAGTCGGTCTCCGCTCAACTCTTGTAAAATGATTTGGGCGATAAAGCTTGATTTCAATATTGAGGGTTTGCGATACAAAGAGTTATTGCTAAGGATTAGCAAAGAACGAATCGTTAGGATAAAGGAATACAGAAAACAAGAAGACAAAATTAGGAGTGTTTTTGCTGAACTTTTAGTACGATATGCGGTCAATCAATTTAGCGGTTGTTCTAAGCAAGAAATTAAATTTTGTACTGGAATAAATGGAAAACCGCGACTAATGACCCCAAAAAATGTTCATTTTAATCTTTCACACTCTGGTAGCTGGGTAGTTTGCGTGGTAGATAATGAGCCTGTTGGAATAGATATTGAAAAGATTCAAGATATTGAATTGGATGTGGCTCAGCAATTTTTTACGCAGAAAGAATGCGAATTTCTTAAGCTCTCAAAGAATAGTTTGGAGCGGAAAAAACGATTTTTTAAGATCTGGACGATGAAGGAATGTTTTCTAAAAGCTGTTGGGGAAGGTTTAAGCAGAGACTTATCTTCTTTCTCTATTGAACTTAATCAGAATCGGTCTCCTAAAATATCCTCTACATCAGAGGGAGAGGATTTAAACTGTATTTGGAAATTTAAGCAGTATGAGATAGATAATGATTATATCCTATCAGTAGCTGATACAAGAAAAACAGAAAAAGTTCAGATGGTTGATTCTCAAATTTTTTTTTATGATGGTGCTGTCCCATTAACAAATTATCCAGGGGTTTAGATTACAATAATGAACCAGGTAAACTATATTTGATGAAATTACTAGCATACCCACTGTTACCGTTTAACTTGTAAAAACTTGTCCGAATAATAAAGATTATGTATATGCATTCGAAAGTCTGTATGGATGATTACATCCGTTCGGGCTTTTTTCAATACTTTAGATAGGGGGTTTCCTGCAACAAATAGCTTCCCTTTGGTGAGAGTCAGTATGAAAGAGAAAAAGAATCAAACTTTTCCTTTTTCTTGCTGACTTGGAAGGGGGGTGATACTTGTGAGGCCATCTTCTTTCAACAAAATACATCCTGAAAAGGTTAATTATCAGATTCAAGATGATTTTCAGACAACCATACAATTTCAATTTGATTATATGGCAAGAAAGGTGATGATACGTACTAAAAGTAACTACCGTCGCTCGATTGGTAGACGAAGAAGGCACGAAAGTCTATTTTCAGAAGTTTCAGACTTAGATATAAATAAATTACACACTTCTGATACTTACCGTCTGGACCGTCGATTTTATAAAGTCTTATCAATGGATGTGCAAGTTACTGATTGTCAAATTGCTGAAGCGCTGGATACTTTGTCAAAGCGCAAGCGTGATATTATTCTGATGTTCTACTTTCTAGAAATGTCAGACGCAGAAATTGCTAAAGAATTAAGTGTAAACCGAAGCACGGTCTATCGCAACCGCCATAGTGCATTAGAAATGATCAAAACGCTATTGGAGGACGAGCCATGAGAGAGAAGAAAAAATTAATTCCCTTTTCTATCATTGAAGCAGCAAACAGTGGTGATGCCATAGCCATTCAATATATATTAAAACATTACGAAGGCTATATTGTCACACTTGCTACAAAAACGCTCACAGACGAATACAGCAACGGTTATTTCTTCGTAGACAAAGAGATGCAGGAACAGCTGACCACTGCTCTGCTGCAAATGATCTTAGACTTTGAAATCTAGTATCCTATAAACACGAATAACAAGATTAATTATAAGCGATAATTTAGAATTTGTCATTCTATTAAAGCATATTGATTACTTCGTATGCTTTGATAGGCTGACAAAGCCTACGTTCTTTGAAAAAGAAAACGCCCATTATGGCGTCGTATATAGCAATCGAATACGTTCCGATAATGAAAGAGCCCGTGGGCTGACACGCCAAGACCTAGTAAAATAGCGAGCGATTCCCGTCAGTGATCCACAAGCAATCCAAGGCAGGATTGCTGCCATGACTTCTTTATCAGGATAATGATACTCCCGTATAGCCATAGTTCGAGCGTCAAAGGCGTCGCAGGCAATGGGTGCGGCTGCATGAGAACCATGCAGGGGTGAGATTCCCGTGAGCTTTGCCAGAGCTGTTCGAGTTGCTAATTAACTAATAACCAAAAGACGGTAATTATTCTGAGACTCAAACTTATTGAAGTATCTATTGAAGTTGTGAGATTAAAGGAGGAATTACTTGCCTTATGAATGAATTAATCACCAAAGATGATTTAATTAAAAAGGGATATTCTAAATATACGGCTGTTACTATCATTAGACAGGCAAAACAAATTATGGTACAACAAGGATATCCATTTTACAATAATAAGCGCTTAGGGCGTGTGCCAAAAGAGACTGTTGAATCGATTCTAGGATGTGGACTAGAATTGGAGAAAAACACTCGTGGCTAAAACAAAGTATTCTGGTGTTTATGTTGATGATACTGGACAATACTATTATGAAACGGAATTAGGAAAAGATCGACTGACTGGAAAACGATTAAGAAAAAAATCAAGAACCAATCGCCAAGGGAAAAAGTTCACTTCTGCTTTGCAAGCCTACAAGGAATTGGTACGCGTTAAGAATGAGTATTTGTCCACTCAGGGTTATGCGAATTATCATATGACTTATGGTCAGTTTATGGATAACGTATATATTCCTGCTTACAAGACAGATGTAGAAGAAAGTACATTCTATGTTCGTAAACGTACTTTAGAGCGTATGAGAGATCGCTTCTCAGCCATCCAACTTCGAAAGCTTTCTATAGAAGATGTCCAAAGATATCGGACGTGGTTACTTTCTGAAGATGGGGCTGGATATTCTCAAGCGTATGCGAGTTTGGTTTTTGGTATGTTTCGCAAGAGCTTGGATATGGCTGTTGAAATGGAGTATCTTGAGTACAATATTTCTAAAAAAGTCAAACCCATCCCAAAGGGAAAAGCAATTGTTCCTTATTGGACAAAAACAGAGTTTGAAAAAGTCATTTCAACGATTTGTTTAGATGATTTATATGAACATTTGTGTTTTGTGATGTTGTGGGTTTACTTTATGACAGGGATCCGAGTGAGTGAAGGAACAGCCTTATGGTGGGAGGATATTGATTTTGAAAATAAGCGGCTTCGTGTTCATCATATCTTATTTATGAGAAATAAGATGGACTGGGAACGCAAAAATTACACGAAAACCGCTGATGGAAAGCGAATCATTTCGCTGGATAATGATACTATTCGGGTACTCAAAGATTGGAAAGAACGACAATCCGAATTGAATATTCAAGATTTTGTCTTTAGCTATGACGGAATGCCAATGATTAAATCGACTCTTTCTCGAATTATTGGACGTTATGCTAAATTGGCAAATGTGCATCGTATTCAAGCGAAAGGATTGCGTCATTCACATGCATCGTATCTCATCAATGAGTTTAATGTTTCTGTTTTGATCTTATCGAAACGGATGGGTCATTCAAGTCCTGAAATTACGTTGAAGCATTACTCTCATTTATGGTCTGGGATTGATGAATTAATTGCTGAAGAGATGGCCGGAAATGTCAAGATTCAAACCGCTCCTAAGTCAGCGATTCAATTTAATGGCAATCAGGCAATAAAAAAAATAAGTTCCGCCAGAATCCCCGCCAAGATATAGGAAAGGTGTTAAAAATGCTGATATAAAGGCATTCTGACGACACCTGCAAACTTAGAGTGGGAATAGGAATTGGAGAGCTGAAAACCCTAGTATTCATGGGCTTTTCGGCTCTTTTTTATTTTCCTATTGCACTATCATTGCACTTTTTCATATGCCGTCTTCTGAGATAGTTGACCGTGAATTGGTTCTTTGGGGAATCATCGTAATTTCGGATTGCAGGTTTAAAGGCGATGACTCCATTTAGTTTGTGTGCGACGTCAAAGTTGCTGTTGGGATACAAATGTCCGTAGGTTCCTAATGTTGTCTCAATGTCTTTATGACCCAGACGTTCTTTAATAATGAGCGGGTTTTCGCCCATACTGATGAGCAACGAAGCGTGAGAATGACGCAAAACATGAATTCGGATTCGGTGAACGCCAGCCATTTTTGCATAGCGTTCAATCGCATAAGCGATGGTGTGCTTTTGCGTCGGGATGCCGTTGTAGCTCATCGCAAAGTCGGTTTTGATAACCTTTTGCTGCACTGCCTGCCATTCTTGCAGCAGGTTCAGCGTATAGTCATCGATGACAATATGGCGGACACTCGCTTTCGTTTTCGGTTCAACAAAGCGGTAGTCATACTGATTTTTGTAATAGAGCGTTTTGTCAATCGACAGCACGCCCGTTTCAAAATCAAGATCATCCCATTGAATGGCAGTCGCTTCCCCAATGCGCATACCCATCATAAAAAAAACCAGAGAGAAATGAACAAGAAGTGTTGATAAAAGTCGTCTTTATAAATGAACGAGATGACTTTTTCAAATACTTCTTTTGTCCAAAAATCAATTTGTGACTCTTGTTTTTTTGACATTTCCACTTTTAATTTTAATAAATTCCCTCGTTCCTTTTTTGGGGGCATTTTATTGAAGATAGGAGTTGTTCTTTTGACTAAACGAACCCATTTGTTGATTTTCATATTGACCATAGGAGTTTTCGGCATCATAAATACTGAAATGGGGGTTATTGGGTTATTGCCTTCCATTGCTAATCACTTTAATGTCAGCATATCAAAAGCTGGATTACTGGTGAGTCTTTTTGCTCTTACTATTGCTGCGTCGGGACCTACCCTGCCGTTATTGTTTTCCGGGATAAATCGTAAGAAGGTCATGTTACTTGGATTAGGACTGAATATTTTGATAAATAGAACTAAGATGTTTGTGCTACGCTAGTATCTTAATAATATTAATAAACACATGTAAACCGGTTGACATGTGTTAACCGGTTGTTTTATACTAAGTACAACAAATAAAGAAAGCGCTTTCCTATTTGTGAATAAATTTTTGGAGGAATTTTATATGAATGACTTTTGGCAAATGAACAGCAATTTTGGTATTGATGGTTTTTATCAATTTGACGATGTGACCTCTTTCAATTGTGAGAGAGTTCTTTCTAAAACCAATAGGATGGAGCAGATAGAATGAAATCTATAGTTTATGAAGAATCTCGCCAAACTAAAGAAGAAATACCACTTTTTCGAAAGTTGAGTTATTCTCTTACCGATTTCGGCGGTAATGTTTTATTTGTAAGTATCAGTACTTATTTGTTGTATTTTTATACGGATACTTTTGGACTAGAAATTGGTGTTGCCGGTACCATTTTACTGGTTACTAGATGCTTAGATATGATTGACGCACCCATTTGGGGGGTTCTAATCGATCATACCCATACCCGCTGGGGACAAAGTCGCCCGTATTTTTTGTGGTTGTGTGTACCATTTGCGTTCTTTACGTGGTTAACGTTCACAACACCTAGTTTGTCAGGTACTAGTAAGATTATTTATGCCAGCTTAACTTATGTGATATCAGGTATTTTATATACCGGTATTAGTACACCGATGACCTCAATCTTACCTAACCTAACAAATGATCCAGACCAAAGAACCGTTCTAAATTCGTATCGAATGGTCGGTGGTAATATTGGTTTGCTGGTTGCTAATAGTGTCGTTTTGCCTTTAGTTCAGTTACTAGGACAAGGGAATGATCGTAAGGGATTTTCATATACTCTATTAATTTTAGGCGTTGTCTCAATCGTATCCTTTTTAACCGCTTTTTGGAATTTACGTGAAGTTAATTCGGTTGCTGTCAAATCAATTTCATTAAAGCAGAGTGCTAAAGCAACTAAGAGTAATTGGCCCTGGATTTTAATCGTTGTCACCAACTTATTTTATTGGGTTGGGACCACTGTTAGAAGTTCTGGCATGATTTACTATTTTCAATATAATGTGCACGCTAAATCCCTAATTCCGGTTGCCGGTGGTTTGTCCGCCGTCGCAGTTATTGGGATGATATCAATTCCCTTTTTTGTCAAGAAAACAAATAAAAGAACCGTTTTCATTGCCTCGTTGTTAGTGGCAGCAATTTCTAATATGCTCTTTCAAGTTGTTGGCAGTAATCAAATAGCAGTAATCACCTTATTTTGTTTAGGCTCAATTGGCACTGGGGTGGCGGCTGCGATGCCTTTTTTGATGTTAGCCGATGCGGTTGACTTTGGGGAATGGAAAAATGGCATTCGAGCTAGTGGCTTTTTAACTTCAATTGGCAGTGCTTTTTGTGTCAAAGCTGGCAGTGGGATTGGTGGTTTTATCCCAGCAAAGGTCATGCAGTATTTTGGTTATATCCCCAATCACGTTCAGAGCCAGCAATCGTTACTTGGAATAAACATTAGTTTTGTTTGGTTACCAGCGATTCTATTTATTATTGCCGCAATTCCAATGTTCTTTTACGCGAAGTATGAGAAAAATGAATCAACAGTAAGAACCGCTTTAGCTATTCAAAAATAATGATTAGTTGACGGGAAAATCATTTTTGCTCTTTATGTTAAAATATAAGTTGTAAATGCTTTATATGTTAAGATTTCATTTAAAACTAGTCAACTTAGGAGCGAAAAATGCAAAGTCCCAAACTTGATGATGTCGCAAAATTAGCAGGTATTTCTAAAACAACTGTCTCGAGAGTGTTAAATAATCGAGGGTATCTAAGTGAAAAAACAATAAAAAAAGTGTATGCGGCAATGAAAGCGCTGCATTATCAACCAAATGATGTTGCCAGACAGCTTTTCAATAAAGAAACTAAATTAATAGGCTTGATTTTTCCGACCATTGCCAATCCATTCTTTGGCCAAATGGCGTATCAATTAGAAACTAGGCTCTTTAATAAGGGGTATAAAGTGCTAATTGGAAATTCTAAGAATGATCCTAAAAAAGAAGAGACCTACTTACAAAAACTAATTGCCAATCAAGTTGATGGTTTAATCGTAGGCGCTCACAACAAGGATATTGAAGAATATAATAACGCCAACTTGCCGATTGTCGCGATCGATCGAATTATGAATAAGGACATTCCAGTTATTTCTTCTGATAATTATGATGGTGGCAAAAAGGCAATGGAAATATTATTGGCACGTGGGGCTCGGCATATTGTGCACGTTAATGGCCCGTCTGATTTAGCTTCACCAGCACAAGAAAGAAGACGCGCATATGAAGAAATGATGCGGGCCCGTAACTTGCCAGCAGTCACTTACACGGTGGATTTTAACCTGTCCGAAGCAGAAAAAATCAAGGTGTTTAGAAAAATATTTCAAAATAATAAGCAGGTTGATGCGGTTTTTGCATCAAACGATGTTGATGCCAGTCTAATTATTAAGCTGGCTAAGGAATATCAAAAGCGCGTACCCGAAGATTTACTGGTAGTGGGCTATGATGGTACCGACATAGTAAGATTATTCAAACCAGAGCTAACAACAATTGTTCAGCCCATCGAACAAATCGCAGAGGCGGCAGTTGAAACGCTGATGGATAAAATAGCTGGTAAAGAAACACCGCTGAAAGTCGTGCTACCGGTAACAGTTCACAAAGGGGAAACGGCATAAGCCGGAACTCTATATTTTTCGCACAATATGTTAACCGGATGTCACAGCGAGGAGGAGCAACTTGATAAACAAAGAAACTAATTATCCAAAAGTCACAAATAGTAGGTATCGTTTAAATTATCATATTATGGCTCCATCGGGATGGATAAATGATCCAAATGGCTTTTGCTTTTTTAAAGGCTATTATCATATTTTTTATCAATATCATCCAGAATCGGCAGAATGGGGGCCAATGCATTGGGGACACTCAAGAAGTAAGGATTTAGTTCACTGGGAACCTCTACCAATTGCCTTATATCCAGGCGATCCAGAAGACACTGACGGTTGTTTTTCTGGCAGTGCAATTGTTAAAGATGATCGCCTATATTTAATTTATACTGGTCATCATCTGGTAGCTAAAAACAATCCGGAAGATTACTGGCAAAACCAGAACTTAGCAGTTAGCGATGATGGAATTCATTTTAAAAAATGTGCGGCCAATCCGATTATTACTAAACCACCACTGGATAATGCTGCTGATTTTAGGGACCCAAAAATTTGGTACCGTGATCATCAATGGCTTGTTATTTTAGGTAGTAAGAATAGCCAAGGTTTAGGTAGGGTAATTTTATATCGTTCAGGGGACTTAAAACATTGGGATTATCTTGGCCCAATTGCGACTGCCAAATCAGTTGATACTGAAGGGTACATGTGGGAATGTCCCGACTTTTTCGAACTTGCTGGCCAAAATGTCTTGCTCATGTCACCGCAAGGAATCAAACCTTTAGAATTAAAATACCGCAACCTATATCAAACTGGCTATATGATTGGAAAATTTGATGAGCAGCATAACCAGTTTATTCATGGTGAATTTCAAGAGCTAGACCACGGCCATGACTTTTATGCCACCCAAACAATGTTGGCCCCCGATGGTAGACGATTGGTATTTGGATGGATGGATATGTGGGAAAGTGACATGCCAGAACAACAAGATGGTTGGGCCGGCGCACTGACATTTCCGCGAGAGTTAAATCTGCGAGATGGCAAATTGCTAATGACGCCTGTAAGGGAACTAGCACGGCTACGTGAACAAGTTTTATTAGATGATTCTAATCCTAATAGTCGGGAAAATATTTTTGAGGCACCTACTAAGAGTATTGAGTATTTGGCCAATTTTAATGCCAAAGATAACGTAACAATAAAGATACGGGATATTGATCATCAATTGCTCTTAGAATTTAACTACTCTTCAGCCGTCGGTAAAGTAACGTTACAGAAGTATAACGATGAATCTTTAAGAGTAGCTAGTGTGCATCCTGCTGCAACCTTAGATGTTCATTTATTGATGGATAATAGTTCGGTGGAAATATTTGTCAATAATGGTGAAGCGTGTTTCACCGAAAGAATTTATGACGAAAAGAATATTTATATTGAAACGATTAGTAACTCAAATAATTATGATGTTAAAGTCAACCAACTTGGAGGCGCAATGTAATGTTATTAGGTAGCATTGAAGCAGGTGGGACTAAATTTGTTTGTGCCGTTGGCAACGAAGATTATCAAATAAAAGATCAAATCCAAATTCCAACCACCACACCCATTGAAACGTTAACCCAAGTTGTTAACTATTTTAAACAATTTGAGCTTGCTGCTTTAGGTATCGCTTCTTTTGGACCAATTGAAATTAGGAAAACATCGCCAAAATATGGGTTCATCACGACGACGCCTAAACCAGGTTGGCGTGACACCGATTTTTTAGGCTTGATTAAAAAAGAACTTAAGATACCTATTTCTTGGACAACTGACGTGAACGGATCAGCGTTTGGTGAATACACGATGTCAACATTATTTAACGAAAAAATTAACTCGTTAGTTTATTACACGATAGGTACTGGGGTTGGCGCTGGAACGGTGATTGATGGTCATTTAATTGGTGGTATTGGTCATCCTGAAATGGGACATGTACTGTTAAAAAGACATCCAGATGATTTAAATTTTAAGGGCATTTGTCCATATCATGGGGATTGTTTGGAGGGATTAGTTGCTGGTCCAACCTTTGAAACTCGGACCGGGAAAAAAGGAGAAGATGTGCCGTTGACAGATAAAACTTGGGATATCATGGCTTACTATATCGCACAAGCGGCTATTCAAACAACTTTAATCTTACGCCCTAATAAAATTGTTTTTGGGGGCGGCGTTACAAATGAGACGTTGTTAGAAAAAATTCGTAACGAGTTTCAAAGAATTTTAAATGGCTATGTTGAAGTTCCACCTTTGGATCAATATATTGCGCCCCCCCAAGCAGCCAATAATAATTCTGCAAATATCGGCAACTTTGCGTTAGCTTACAGGTTATTGCTTGAATAGTATCGATATGTTTGACTGATAGCCATTAGTTGAGACACTTTTTTTGAGATTGATGGTAGCAATCAACGAATGAAACTGAGTATTGTTTGTGGCTTGAACGAAAATTAAAAAAATAAGGTTAAAGAGGAGAAATTATGAATAATAAAAATTATTATGACGTGACGAAATGGCCGGTTGGTAACCCCTACAAGGATATTGGCGAGGTCATCAATAGCATTGTAGCCGATATTAAAAGTCGGCAAACCGACACTAACGTGAACGAGGGTGGCAAGCCCGGAGCGGTTATCTATCTTCCGCCGGCCGATTATCACCTGACCACGCAAGTAGTTATTGACATTAGTTATCTTAAAATTGTAGGATCGGGACATGGATTTACGTCTTCAAGTATTCGCTATAATGTTCCTGAAAACGAATGGTCGAAATTACATGAATTGTGGCCAGGTGGCAGCCGTATCCTAGTAGATATTTCCCCAACAGCAAATGCTGCCGAATCGGCCGGAGCAGCCTTTTATGTTGAACGCAGTGGTGATCCACGAATAAGTTCTGTTGAATTTGCAAACTTCTGTATCGATGGCCTCCATTTTGTGGACGATGGTTCCGGAGAATTGAATCCAGAAAATACTTATACTAATGGTAAAACCGGTATTTATGTTGCAAGTGCGCAAGACTCCTTTAAAATTACTGATATGGGGTTTGTTTATTTAGAGCATGGTATGACGATTTATCATGCGGATGCCCTCACTATCCATAATAATTTTATTGCTGAATGTGGAAATTGTATCGAACTGCGCGGCTGGGGACAGGCCTCGAAAGTAACTGATAATTTGATTGGAGCGGGTTTTAAAGGCTATTCGATTTTCGCGCAAAATTTTGGCCAACTTTTGATTACCGCAAATAATATTTTTCCACGCGGTGCAAGCAGTATCTATTGTGATGGTGTGACCCGTTCACTTATCTCGAATAATATCCTTCATGCATTTTATCCCGGGATGGTGGTTTTCAGTAAAGGTTGTTCAGAAAACTTGATCTCTTCAAATCACTTTTTACATGACCGTGAACCTTGGACACCAATGCAGGAACACAATAACGGCTTAGATGATTCGTATGGCCTCTTGTGGATCAATGGTAATCATAATTCCGTAATTGGAAATCATTTTTCAGAAATAATGGATAAGCAATATCTCACGCCAGCGGGGGTAACGCCAGTGATTATTCGGGTGGTTGCTGGCAATGAAAATTATATTTCTAATAATAATATCGTTGCCACGGAAATCCACGCGGAGGGGAGTGATTCTTGCTTCGCTTCGCAAGTAGACGCTTTGCTGACAACCGAAGAATCAAAGCCGCTTAATGTCATTACGGTACTGGTTGAAAGTCAATCACACCGTAATACGATTCTTGATTCTGGCAGTGATGCCCAAGTGGTTATGGACAAGACGGCCAATGCATTTAGAGCCACGCCGACGCTATCATAACGTAAATGAACGGCTGTCCAAGAAGAAGTTAGTGACTAAAACTTGAAAGATAGAAAAGTGTCCCAATCCCTTGCTGGTTCTATGTTTTTCCTGGATAAATTAGCTCAAGCTGGCACTTTTGTCAGCTGTTCCTGATAGCTGAACGGCAGTTTTTCCAGAAACCGTTCAATCATGTTCAATCATTTGATCCATGACTTTCTCAGACAGAACGGGTTCATTCTCGAAGGCCACTTGAAACAAGTCGATGAGTTGTCGGATCGCTTCGGTAAAGGTGATATCTGAGAGTTTATCGACCTTGAGTTAACCTATATTAACTATGTTGATTACTACGCCAGCTTTTTTGAAAAATTTTTAATAACGCCGGATTCTGCGATCACTGTACTCCAGCAAAAGGCTTCGGAAATGTTGTGGTCCAATCCGGATCAGTCAATGGATCAACGAATTACTCAGACGGCCAATCTGGCAAGAAAATTTCTCATGCTCCAAATTATTACATTCTAATGTTTCGAATCTGTCAATGGCTCGATAAACCATAGTATTTGGCGTTCACTTTTTTCATCGCAACATCGAAACAGTATCGCTTTTGATATAATTTAGGGGTATCCTATATCTGTCAAGCGAAGAAAATAAGCATTTGATTAATTAAAGGCAACGGTTGAGACGGGCAGCGAAACAGCCCGACTTTGGCGATATGTGGATTCCTGTTGTTAGAAGATAAAGTGATAAATGGAGAGATGAAGATGGCTTATATCGTTGATTTTAAAAATGTGTCCACGATTGGACTCGCGTCCTCACCTGTAGCAGAGGCGCTTGCCGGTTTACGTGCTAATGAGGCCCGTTACTTTATGAACAAATATAAGCATGAATTTACAGTTGTACCAGCCAGCGAAAGTCAGGAGACCCTTGATTACGTGACTCGAATTTTGAAAGAAGAACGAGATATTGAGTTTGTGGCCAAACCTTTAGAAACGTCGCGTTTCCAAGTGGAAAATATCAAATTTGCCTACGTCTTTTATGAGGATGGCCTTGAGGTTAACGTCATGTATACGATGGATGAATCTAAGAAGCGGGCCGTTGGTTTTAAGCTTTCTGAGGGGATGGAAGTTCCCAAGGAATTAGAAGAAAAGTTCAAATTTGCCAGGCAGAAGTCTAAACTAGCTGGAACAATTCGGGGTTCGTTTTTTGTAATTAAAGGGGAATATTAAAGGAACACGGTTCTCGTGGCGGTGAGATTATTTATGAAGGACCTGTAGAAGGGATTTCAAGTGCCGTCCGATCAGTTACGGCACAGTATCTTTTTCGATAATATAGAGTGAAAAAATCCCCTTAGCGAGTGCCTAAGGGGATTTTTAATGACCCGGTTGTCAGATTTTTGATAATACCTAAACGCTTGATTGCTTTAAAAATGATTGCCTTTTTTGTCAGCCCCGTGTTAAAAGATATCCACATTTTTCGGCAGACAAAGGTGAGCCGGTCGGGCTGATCGGTCCGAATGGTGCGGGGAAAAGCACAACCATCAAATCAATCCTCGGTACCGTCAAGTCTGAAAGTGCAGAACAGGCCTGCCTCCACTTTCAAAGATGGCTGTCCATTCCTTCAGACAATTCTGGTCGGTTTGATAACCCCGTTTCAACAATGGTTATTCTAGGTTCCAGATAACTAAAATCAATCCATTGGCCTACATGTCACTAAGTTTCAGAATAAAGAGATTCGTCATAACCCCCTGTTGCTCTATAATAGAGGAAAGTCTACTGCTGCACAGTAGACGAATGCTGCAGTTGTTCATAGTTCTCAATTGACTCTGGTATTGTACTGGAGTCTACTTTAACGGGAAGTGAAGCGGCTTAAAAGTCTCATCAGATACATCGGGAAATCGTATGAAAAACATACGATCAGAGGAAAAACTTATTAAGAATAAATACTGCCGAAGCGAACCTAATGATCAGATCATTTACCCTTATTGTTTGTGTTTTTGCCGTCTGTTTTTATCAAAGGCTATTAACTATTTAAGAAACACCCACGATCGTTGATGCGTCTGAGAGGGGAGATTTGTATGCGTAGAAAAAGGCAACTGAAAATGCAGAAAGTCGGGCCGGAGCATCTAGAGCAGTATAATCAACTGCTGAGGTATGTTTTTCAAGTCACTGACCAGGAATTACATCAGATTGGATGGGAAGAAAAAGAGATCATTCGGGCAAAATCTCCAGTTTTGGAACAAGCGGATGTCTTTGGATGGTTTGACGGTGATAAGCTGATCTCCCAGGTAGCAGTTTATCCCTTACAGGTGCGTATCTTCAATCAAACCTACGATATGGGAGGTCTTACCGGCGTTGGCACCTATCCCGAGTATTCCAACCAGGGTTTAATGCATAAGCTGTTGTATCAAGCATTGGAACACATGAGAAAACGAAATCAGTCAATATCTTACCTGTATCCCTATTCTATCCCTTACTATCGCAGAAAAGGATGGGAAATCATTTCCGATAAAATTTCCTACGAAATTAATGATTATCAATTGCCCAGGAATAAGCAAGTACCCGGTGAAGTCGAACGTGTTGATGTGGAAAGCGAGCAGGTAAAAAAAGCTTATGAGCGGTTTGCCATACAGACCCACGGTGCTATGCTGCGCAATGAGTTAGCCTGGAATGAGTATTGGCTGTGGGACTCAGATGATCTGATGGCAGCCATATATTACAACGATAAAGGACTGCCGGACGGCTATGTTCTTTATTGGATCGCTGATGAAGTCTTCCATATTAAGGATATGATATTTGTTAATGAGGAAGCCCGCAGCGGACTTTGGAATTTTATCAGCGCACACTTCTCCATGATTTCAAAGGTCATTGGCAATACGTATACGGATGAACCTTTGTCATTTTTATTGGAGGATGCGGACATTAAGGAAACGATCTCTCCTTATTTCATGGCGCGCATAGTAGATTTGAAGCAGTTTATTGCTCAATACCCTTTTAAGCCGGATACGACAGACAGGGAATGGACATTCACGCTGGATGATCCGCTTCTTTCATGGAATCAAGGCGTCTTCACATTGCGTATCACCGCTGAAGGGAAAGGTGAAGTCGTTCGCACGTCAGAACGAAATCATGATCAAATTGATATTCAAACCTTGACGACAATGCTGCTGGGGTACAAACGACCAGACTATCTTTATAAAATCGGCCGTATTTCGTGTCTCCCTGAAACCGTGGATATGCTGGAGGATGCAATCGAACAGCAGACATCCTATTTTTCGGATTATTTTTAAGAAAAATACCTTATTAATTTTTTTTGCGGGTGAGTTTAATACCATTTTTCTGTGCCGACTGATAAATCACTCGCGACGACCGATAAATGAACCGTAACGACTGATAAACTGCTAACAACGACCGATAAAATACTGGAAACGACCGATAAATCATTCATGATGACCGATAAAAAGGATTGTACGCCAAGATGCAGATCAAAATGTCACAAAATATTTCTAATTTCATAACTTTTTTAGCAGGATGTGGTAATGATCAGGCCGAAACTTTTTAAAAGAGAGTGAGGCGGTTGAATGTATCTTAAAAAAATAAAAATTCCATATCATGTTCAGCAGTATGAAGCTTTTTCCAGAAGACTGGCACCTGCAGTTCTCCGAGCTGATGCCCAATCCCGCTTGAAAAGAGGGATGGCCGGTTATCGCGGGGAACAGTCCCTGGATTACCCTCTCAGTTATCTCCCCAATGAGGAATTCTTCATCCTCCACAATCTGCGGTTGTTTGACGGCGCGCATTATTTTCAAATCGATTTCCTTATTTTGTGTCCGCGGTTTATTTTAATTTTAGAAGTAAAAAACATTGCCGGAAAGCTGACTTTTGATACTGAATTATCGCAGCTGATTCGCGAACTGGATCAGACAACAGATGTTTTTGACGATCCGATTTCACAGGCAGAGAACTTGAATACGCAATTGTTTGAGTGGCTGGAAGCACGTTACGGCAGTCCGGCGTTACCGACTGCCGACCGCGTGGTCATTGCTTCCCCCGCCCAATTGCAGGTCACTGATTTAAAAAATCATCGGATCAAAAAAATTATAAGGAGGTCTAATCTCAAGAGAGCATTGGTTAAGTTGAATCAGCAGTATTCCAATGAATGTTTAGACACCGGGCTTGTGGAAAAAATAGCAAGAATGTTGCTCGTACAACATCAGCCGCGAATAATCGATATATTCTCAACCACGCCCGCCGAACCTAACGACATTATCAGAGGTGTGCAATGTCCCGAATGTGGAGAAACGCCGATGAAAAGAGAAAATCGAATCTGGCATTGTGCTTCATGTGGACATGAGTCGAAAAAAGCCCACCTTGTCGCACTACTCGATTACTTTTTGATTTTTGGACCCGCGATGACAAACAGGCAATGCAGAGATTTTTTGATGCTGGACTCTGCCACAATCGCTAAAAAGATTCTTCAGGCAGTAGCCTCACACTATGAAGGTGAAAACAGGGCCAGGATCTATCATTTATCCTTTCAATTGCTGACCGAAGCAAGCGATGATGAAAGAGAAGCTCCTGGGAATGAAAAATTACGCGTGACGACAGACTGACGACTGATAAATTTGGCATAACGACTGATAAAACATTCGTGAAGACCGATAAAATACTGAAAACGACCGATAAAACATTCGAGACGACCGATAAAATGCAGATAAAGACTGATAAACCTAAAACCATTCGCTTTGGTCCGCCCAATCAGAGGTTGCGTGCCTTGAAAATCACCACATAAGCTCCTTTTCGGATGAAATAGTGTGCGCCCGGCTTCTTCACTCGAAAATTTTCAATGCAGCCGCCTCGCTTATAGGATAATTTTTTCAAGTACATAATAGCAAAGACAAGATTATCCATCAGGAGGCCTTTTCCATGATACGATTTGAAGAATTAACGGAAAAAGATGCAGCCATCTACAGAGCGTTGCGTTTGGAAGCTTTGCATGAAAATCCGGAAGCGTTCGCCTCAGAGTATGATGTCGAAATCCATGATTCGCTTTCCGATTTTGAGGAACGCCTGTCAAGGGATCACGCGATTACGATCGGCGCTTTTGATCAGGACAGACTCGTCGGTATTGTGACATTGGTCAAAGAGACATTGCCCAAAATGCGTCATCGGGCAACTCTTGAAGCTGTTTATGTGAAGCCTGAATGCAGAGGTCGGAGAATATCCGGACGGATGATTGAAAAGTTGATGGAAATCGTTAAAGAAGAAGGCGTTGTGAGAAAATTTTATCTGTTCGTGATGACGTCAAACACGCAAGCGATCAAGGCCTATAAAAAAATGGGATTTTTCATTTATGGGGAGGACAGGGAGGCCATGAAAGAGGGCGATCGATATGTTGACGAGTACTTAATGACCAAGTTCATTGATCAGCAGCAGGCAAACACAGAACCGCTTGAAGTCTCCCGGGAACGGGGTTCTGAGCGTACGTAAAAATGAAAGCTGCTGACACCGCCTGAGAGTTTGATTGTCCGGTTCATTTATAAAAAAAGCACCCGGGTCTATATTAACGATCAGACCGGGGTGCTGAAAACAAGCCATACTTTCTTAAGTGGAAAAAACACTATTTGTTTGTTTTACTATAGGCAGCTTCGTCTTTGATTTCTTCGCGAAGGCCGTGAATGCTTGCTTCACGACGCTGATTTTTCTCGCGAATCTGATGTTTTTCTTCTTCACTCATTTCATCACCGTGTGCTTTGACGTAATCACGGGCCTCATTCATGTTTTGCAGCGTATCGCCAATGTTTTTCGCAATCTTTTCTGTATTATCGGAACGATCATCAGGTTTCGCCATTGTTATCCCTCCTTGAAAGTGACCTTAGTATGCCACAGAGGGGAGGAGATATGTATCTTGTTGCTTCAGAAGACAATTCCCGGATGGCGACAGCGAGCCGGTCAAACAGAATGCTCACTAAACTGCTTGGATCATCAAAAGGTTTTGTACTTCAGGAATTTTCCATTCAATGTAATGACGACGCGATCGCCGTGCGGGTTTTCTTCCTTGTCCAGGTCCATTTTAAAGTCGATGGCACTCATGATGCCGTCGCCGAATTTCTCATGAATCAACGCCTTGATCGTATCGCCGTACACGAGTACAATTTCGTACAGACGATAGATGGTCGGGTCGGTTGGCGGCATGGAAAAATTCACGCCGCGAAAGGGGATCGTTTTAAGTTCGTTTTCGGCTTTTTCAGGAAGATCAAGCAGTTTGGCGATCGCTTCAGCCTGTTCGGCACTCAGCGTCTGCTGACCGTAAATAGCGGCCGTACAATAGACCTCAGAACAGCCTGCAGCCTCCGCTATTTGTAAGAAAGTTAACTCCTTCTTTTTTTTCGCTTCTAAGATGAGCTGTGTTACTGCAGAAAGTGCCATGCTCCTGATGCCTCCCAGACGATATTATTTATAATAATTATTATTTGCTGATAACTTAAGAATAGCATGTTTAAATGAAATCGTTTAATTTATGTCAGATGATCTGACGATATTTTGAAAAAATCACTTTGCACTCAATAATGGGAATATGCTCCAAATGATTTTTAAACCCGCAAGGCAAGCGGACTTTTTAATCATGAATTTCACTGGACAGCAGAGTTATTGAGCAAAGCCCAATCAAGAGAATTAATTATTGACCACCTGGTCAATTTGTGGTAAATTCATGTTGACCACATGGTCAATACGGCATAAAGAGGGGTGACGGGCGGTGCCAGTCATTGAGCTAAACCACATCAGCAAGTATTTTGGCAAATTCGCCGCAGTGAAAGATCTGTCATTAAAGGTTGATGAAGGCGAGTTTTTCGGCTTCATCGGACCGAACGGGGCGGGGAAATCCACCACAATGAATATGATTCTGAATTTTATCAAGTGCAGCGGCGGGAGTATCCAACTGCTCGGGCAGGAAATGCCGGCGGCCGATGTAGCCGTGAAGAAGCGAATTGGCTATGTCCCGAGCGATGTCCGTTTTTATCCGCAGCTTCGTGTTCACGATCTAATCCGCTACACGCTCGATTTTCACCACCAGAAAGAGGACAAGAAGGAATTGGATCGTTATTGTGAACTTTTTGAGGTGGATTTAAAGAAAAAGTTCGGCGATCTTTCATTGGGAAATAAGAAAAAAGTGGCGGTCGTCTGCGCGATGATTCATCGCCCCGAACTGCTGATTTTGGATGAACCGACCAACGGACTCGATCCGCTGATGCACGCCAGGCTGTTCCGTCTGATGAAGGAAAAGCAGGAACAGGGTGTGACGGTTTTTCTGTCCAGCCACAATCTGAAAGAGGTTGAAGATTACTGCTCCAAAGTGGCATTTATCAAGGCCGGTCGCCTGATGGGCGTGGAAGATCTGACGGTGATCAACAAAAACGTGAAAATTATAACTTTAAAAGGTGAGCATCTGCCTCTTGAACAAATGAAAGCGATCGGCGCGGAGATCATAAAACAAGGGCAACATGAGGCTCGCCTGACGTATGAAAAAGAACTGCCCGTACTTTTTAAGACACTATCTGAAATTGCTCCGGGACTGGATGATGTAACGGTCGACAATCGCGACCTTGAAGAACAATTTATGTCCATGTATGAAAATCAGGAGGCGGAACGGATATGACCCTTTTCAGGCTTGAATGCAAAACACATGTAAAAACGCTGCTGATCTGGATAATTGTCGTGGGTGTGCTGACGCTTGGTCTGGTTTCGCTGTTTCCGTCGATGAAGAGCATGGGGCTTCAGCAGATCGACTTGAAGTCGATGCCGAAGGAAATGCTGAAGGCGTTTAATCTGTCAGACATGGCGGCGCTTGCAACCATTAAAGGCTATTTTGGCTATGAATTTCAGTATGTCATGATTGCGACCGGTATTTTTGCGGCGATGCTTGGCACCAATGCTCTGTCGCGAGAAGAATCGGAGGGCACCATTACCTATTTGTACGCTCAGCCCATTTCGCGTGCATTGATCGTTTCATCAAAAATGTTGGCAAACGCCCTGATTTATTCGCTCTACTGGGTTGTTTCGATGGCAGTCGCTTTTCTCGTTTGCCTGATTTTTAAGGAGTCCGGAGCTTCCGTGTCCGATTTGTTCAAAGGTTTTTCTCAGCTGACATTTACCGGATGGGTGATGGGTCTGACCTTCCTCAGCATAGGATTTCTCCTGTCATCGCTTCTTTCTTCAAGTAAATCGGCGACGTCCCTGTCACTGGGTCTGGTATTCCTGACGTTTATTCTTGGCGTGGTCGGCAAACTGAAGGACACCTTTCAGGCACTGGTTTATTTCTCGCCAGTGGACACCGCCCTGCCCAGCGCGATTTTCAGGAACGGTATCAAGTGGAACTATGTCTGGACCGACTTGATCGTGCTGGCCGTATCCGTTTTACTGACTTTCTGGATTTACAGGAGGAAGGATTTGAAAGCATAAATGGAAGAATCCAAAGAAGACGCGATTTTAGCAGCCGCCATACATGAATTTGCAGAAAAGGGATTTGAACAGGCGTCGACGAATCAGATTGCGAAGTCGGCGGGTGTGTCGAAGGGACTTGTTTTTCACTATTATGGTTCCAAGGAAAAACTTTTTGAAGAGAGCGTCATCTATGCCATCAATTTTTCAATGAAGGAACTGGATTATAACAAATGGGATCTTACAGGCAATGTCATCGATAAATTTAAAAAGTATTGTGAGCAGGAAATTCAGTTTTGTAAAAATTACCCGGATATTTATAAGTTGGTCGTTACCGCTTTTACGAGGCCGCCAAAGGAATTAACCGAAAGGATGACAAGTCTGTTCAGTGAAATGGAATCTTTGGTGCCTGAATTCTTCAAAAAGCTGATCGACGGTTTTGATCTGAAGGATAATGTCGATCGGGGGACACTTCAGGCTGTGCTGCAGTCACATTATTACTACTATTTAAATCAGTCCATGGGTTATTTTAAGCTTCATCATGAAGCAAAAATTGATGATCTTAGGCCGTTCATCGATCAGTTTCTGGCGATGATTTCCATGAGCCTGAGAGGTTTGCTGAAGAACGAGCAGGAAGGGCTGTTTTAGAATTCTTTTTGTAAGGATAAATATTGAGAGATGTTGGAAGGAAAAACAGGTTTTGAGATATTAGCCAAATAGTGATAAGTGAAGCGGAAGCCGGAGCTGAACCAAGAGAAGAATAACTTTTCTTATTTTAGTCCCACTTTCCGCTTCATTCTTTTGACTTCCTGTTCCGTTTGGAATGCCTGCTCGCGCAGAATATCGATTTTATCCAGAATATCAAAGTGCTTGTCCTCCATATCCTGCCTGAGCGCAGCGATTTCGGACTTAACGGTCACCTCCAGCTTGTCCATTCTTTGGTCAAGCCCGCTCATCCGTTCGGTCAGCCCGTCAATTTTTTGATCAAGCCCGCTCATTCTTTGATCTAGCGATTTCATATCATGACCCAGTTCTTTGATTGCTTGCATCACCATCTGAAGCTCACTCGACATCGATCAGCACCTCCTTTCGCATGTTTTAATTATATCAGCTGAAAAGTAAAACACGCAATGAGAAAATGCCAAATTTCAAAACAGATATCCGTATGAAACAATCAATTGAAAAAGGCTGATCGTCCGGATCTGGAGAACTCTCCCAATTGACTAGAGAAATACAAAGTCGAGCAGGTGGAATTATGTGGAAACTATTTAAATGCTGGATGAAGATCCCCAGAATTTACAAGCGGACTTTCCTCATATCCCTTGATTTATATCTCATCGGATTTTTTATTCTTAACGGTCTGGGGCATCTTTTTTCAGTAAATCGCTTTACGCTCTTTGTTATTTCTTTATCTGCTTTAATCGTAACGGCTGCCGTTTTGTATGATTTCAGGAAGAAGAAATAGGTGTGTTTATTGAGCTTGTAAAATATCGCCGCGTACCGACTGATTTTCCACACAAAAAAAGCGTCCTCTTCATTGAGAAGAGACGCTTTTTCATCGGAGATTTAAAGTACTGATGCTTAAACTCCCTTAAAAGCCTGGCGGTAAATTTCGGCTAGTTCAGGCACCAGCGGCATCTTCGGGTTGGCCGTCGTACACTGGTCTTCGAAAGCCCGATCGGCCAATTTGTCAACTGCTTTTTCAAATGCTTCTTTGCTGACGCCGTTGGCTTCAATGCTTGTGGGAATGTTCAGTTCTTTTTCCAGATTAATGATCGCCTGAACAAGGTTCTCGACGCCTTCTTCCGTCGTTTTTCCGGGAACGCCGATGATCCGGGCAATTTCTGCGTAGCGTTCGTCGGCGATAAAGTGGCGGTACTTCGGAAAAGCGGCAAATTTAGTCGGCTGCTTGGCGTTATAACGGATGACATGCGGCATCAGAATGGCGCAGCAGCGGCCGTGAGCCAGGTGGAATTCATTGCCCAGTTTATGGGCGAGGCTGTGATTGATGCCGAGAAAAGCATTAGAGAAAGCCATGCCGGCGATCGTTGCGGCATTATGCATTTTTTCCTTGGCCACGCGGTCACTGCTGTCCCGGTAGGAACGGGGCAGATATTTGAAGACGAGCTGAATGGCTTTAATGCAGAGCCCGTCGGTAAAATCATTGGCCATATTCGAAACATAGGCCTCAAGCGCATGGGTCAGTACATCCAGCCCTGAATCAGCAAGCACCCGTTTCGGTACGGTCATAACAAACTCGGGGTCGATGATCGCGACGTTCGGCGTCAGCGCATAGTCGGCGAGCGGATACTTCATGTCATTTTCCTTATCGGTAATAACCGAGAAAGAGGTGACTTCCGATCCGGTTCCGGATGTCGTTGGAATAGCGACGAACTTCGCTTTCTTGCCAAGAGTCGGGAATTTGAACACGCGTTTTCTGATATCCAGGAATTTCTGTTTCAAACCGAAGAAATCGGTTTCCGGGCTCTCGTAGAACAGCCACATACCTTTGGCGGCGTCCATCGCCGAACCGCCGCCGAGCGCGATGATCACGTCCGGTTCGAATTTCCGCATCATTTCCGTGCCTCTCTGAACGGTTGCCACCGACGGATCCGGCTCGACGTCAGAGAAAATCTCATAGTGAATCGGGTTCGGACGCTGCCGAAGAAAATAGAGGACCCGATCGACGTAACCGAATTTAACCATACCCGGATCGGTGACAATGAATGCGCGCGAGATGTCCGGCATCTGGGACAGATACTTGGTTGAATTTTTTTCAAAGTAGATTTTCGGCGGCACTTTAAACCACTGCATGTTGTTTCTGCGGTTGGCCATCGTTTTGATATTGATCAGATTGGCGGTCCCGACGTTTGTGGAAACGGAATTGCCGCCATACGATCCGCAGCCAAGCGTCAGCGATGGAATGAAATGATTATAGATGTCACCGATGCCGCCAAGGGATGAGGGCGCGTTGACGATAATACGTCCGACCTTCACACGGCGCGCAAAATCATTCAGCACCGACTGATCATTGGAATGAATGACCGCCGAGTGTCCTTTTCCGCCGAAAGCAATCATCTCTTCAGCACGCCGGAATCCTTCTTCTGTTGTTTTCGCCTTGTAGCAGGCCAGAACCGGGCTGAGTTTTTCCCGTGAAAGCGGCGATTCAGGCCCGACACTTTTAAGCTCCGCAATCAGAACCTTTGTGTTTTCAGGAACGGTCACTCCTGCCAGACCGGCGATGAATGGGGCAGGCTTTCCGACAATCTGCGGATTGACGGCACACCGCCGTTCATCGATGACCAGTTTCTCCACTTTCTTTTTTTCCTCGGCGTTGAGAAAATAGCATTTATTGTCGATCAGTTCTTGTTTGACTTCTTCGTAGATCTGCTGATCGATAATGACCGCTTGTTCAGAGGCGCAGATCATGCCATTGTCGAACGTTTTTGAGAGCACAAGGTCATTGACCGCCTGTTTGATGTCTGCCGTTTTTTCTATATAGCACGGTACGTTGCCCGCGCCGACGCCGATTGCCGGTTTTCCGGAACTGTATGCGGCCTTGACCATACCGGGGCCTCCGGTCGCCAGAATCAGCGAGACGCCAGGGTGGTGCATCAGCCGCTGCGTCGCTTCAATTGACGGCTGTTCAATCCATTGGATACAGTTTTCAGGCGCCCCCGCACGGACAGCAGCATCAAGCAGCACTTTAGCCGCCGCACTGCTCGATTTCTGCGCCGACGGATGGAAAGCGAAGATAATCGGATTTTTCGTTTTTATGGCAATCAGCGATTTGAACATCGTCGTTGATGTCGGATTCGTTACTGGTGTCACACCTGCAATGACACCGATAGGCTCGGCAATCTGCACAATTTCTGCATAAGGATCGTCGGATAGGACACCGACCGTCTTATTCTTTTTGATGGAGTTATAAATGTATTCGGTTGCAAAAATATTTTTAATAATTTTATCTTCATACACACCGCGCTTTGTTTCCTCAACGGCCATTTTTGCCAGTTTCATATGCTGATCAAGACCTGCCAGCGCCATTTGCCGGACGATTTCATCAATTTGTTTCTGATCCAGCGGTCCGAACTCTTCTGCGGCAGCTCGTGCATTGGCAACAAGTTTGTCAATCATCGTCTCCAGAGATTCAGACCCGCCTAAAGCCTTTTCTTCGATTGCCATTGTTCATCCTCCTCGTAAGCCTTTTACAGTGAAGCTATAAAAGAAGCTTAATATGTGAAACTTTTCACATATATAATTTATTTCTTTTTCGCGTGTTATTCAACCGAAAAGATTGCGATGCCATCAAATGTTAAAATACTTATGAACATTATGTGAAAACGTTTTCTTTGCGGAGGTTATTCGTTTCATTCGTAATTTCCCGGGTAACACGATTCAGCCGGCAATGTTATGATCACTTCATGAAATGGTCTTAACTAAGAAATAAGTGCAGTCGGTCAAACAACAATCTGCGACTTCGTTAGCTAATTCAAGTCGGCAAACAGCCGGTTGCACACGTCGTAAAGTGGGAAGAGGAAAAGGTTTTGAGAGGATAAAACATAATAAGTACCGCAAAAAAGTACTCAAATCGTTCTGGATTGGTCGTGGTGTTGCCTTACTCCAATTTATTGATCTTCAAGCGGACTTTATATTTTCTTTTTGATCGTTTGCATGCGTTCGTTTTTATCGCATGATTTGTTTTAGATTTCTTATTTCACCTTCGTGGGCAATCGACCGTATGGACAGGGTAGTAAGGAGCGTTGCCTGTTCATCAACTTTAGCGACCAGTTCGGTTATGGATTCTGAATTTTTAACAACTTGTTTTTGAATACCATCTACTTCTTTCTCAATTCGATCCAATCGATTATTAATTCCGTCAAACCTTTGATCCACGGCATCAAATCTTTGATCAATGGCATCAAATTTTTGGTTAACTTCTTTAAAACCCTGTCTCATTTCTAGAAGAATTAATTTTAGGTCCTCATTCATATGGTCTGCACCTCCTCGTTGATCTTACTAATTATTATAAATGAATGGCAATAGCTTGTGTATTTCTTGCTTCTTTGAGAATCAATTTTTTTTGCATTGATTTGATAACCCCGAAACTTAAGTTAAAGTAAAAAACCGGACATTCTGCCCGGTTTCCTGTCGCAATCTTTTTTTGTTAATTTATCGGCTTTTCCTTTAACGGAAGCGGAACCTGATTTTTGCTTGTTCCCGTCATCAAAACTTCAAGCACACTGTTCAGGCCGCCTTCAACCATATTTTGAACGGCCGTTGTTGTATAGAAGCCGATATGAGGGGTTAGAATTACCTGGTTTGATTCAATTAATTTCAACAACTGAGGATTACCGATGGTTTCACGGCTCAGATCTTTATTAATGAAACCTTCATCTTCAAACGTGTCCAACGCGGCTCCTGCAATCTCATGATTTTCGATCGCCTGAATAAGGTCGCCGGTATTGACGAGGCCGCCACGTGCCATGTTGATCAAAAATGATGTGTTTTTCATCAGCTTTAACGTGTTTCTGTTGATCATGTGTGCCGTGGAATCGAATAGCGGCGTATGCAAAGAGACGATGTCCGCTTCCCGAAGTACATCTTCAATAGAAGAACGGTAGTCCAGGATGTTCTTTAATTTTTCATTCGGGTATTGGTCAAATGCAATGACCCGTGCGCCAAAACCTTTAAACAACTGGGCAGCAATGGCCCCGATATGTCCGGTGCCAATAATGCCTATGGTCATCGAACGTATTTCTCGCGAGATCAGGCCGTTCCAGCGGAAATCGTGACGGGCGATCCTTTCATTGAATTGCGGAATATGGCGAACGAGATTCAGTGCCTGGGCAACGGCCAGCTCGGCTACCGCGTACGGAGAATAAGCCGGAACATTAGTTACGATCAATCCGTTCCGATCCGCTTCTTTCAGGTCGATCACATCGTATCCGGCGGAGCGTGTGGCAATCTGTCGAATGCCATATTGTTTTAATTTCCGGTAAATGTCGGGACTTTCTATCGGCACGATCTGCTGAATGCAAATGCCGTCATATCCTTTGACCTGGTCAATTGTCCGGAGTGAGAGGATGTCCCGGGAAATGCCGATTTCAACGTTGTGCTGTTCCGACCAGCGCTGAACCGCATCTTCTTCATCTTTAATCACATGGAACATAAGAAATTTCATGATTTTATCCACCTCGAGTTATTGAATTCCGTGCGATCCTGTTTCCGGCTTAAGCCGTGCAGGAAGATATGGCGGGTGAAAATTTGTTGCTATCGTGAATTAGTTCACAATTTAATCGTACATAATTTTATCTTTAATGTAAACGATTCCGATTTAAAGCATCAATGAGGACTTGCTTTGATGTATAAAAGCCGTTGCGCAATCGGTCGTACATGCTTAGCATGCCCCTCCCTCTGTTTTACTGTATTTATCTAATTCACGAACAATTTAGATGCCCTCCGTAATATCGTTCGTTATTTGTTTGACTCCGGTCAAGACCGTTGTTATAATGAACTTGCAAAATGGTGTTCTATCTTTGTGAACATTCATTGAAACTTTCCAGAGTTTATCCAGCCTGGTTCATTTATTTTTTATTAAATGCTTCAATGCGTTTTGAAGCTTTTTTTGTACTATAGGTACAAAATTTTTAAGGATTATAGTATAAGCGCAACTAAGGTTTCGCGAAGCCAAATTTTCTAATTTTAATGCCCTATTACGTGATGAAAGGCTGGAGGAACTCGTTCAGTGTCTCTGGAAAAATTGGCTGATGAATGGGAATGAAGACGATTCAAAAAGGGGGATTATTGTGAACAGCAACTGGTTATCACGTTATTTTCAGTTCTCTGAATTGAAAACAACATTTGGCCGTGAAATGCTTGCCGGTCTGACAACGTTTATTTCAATGGGGTACATATTGTTTGTAAACCCCAGCGTGCTTGGCGCGTCAGGTATGGACAAGGGTGCGGTCTTTACAGCGACCGCGCTGTCCAGTGCGCTCGGCTGTCTGATTATGGGAATTGTCGCCAAATATCCGATCGCGATTGCGCCCGGGCTTGGTGTCAATGCTTTCTTCGCTTTTTCTGTTGTCATTGGTATGAAGGTTCCCTGGCAGACAGCCCTTGCAGGGGTTTTCATTGCCGCCGTTATTTTCTTCATTATTACAGTATTTAAAATTCGCGAACTGATCATCAATGCGATTCCGCAAAGCATGAAGCTTGCCATGGCCGCGGGCATCGGGCTCTTTATCGCTTTTATCGGACTGAACGAAGGCGGCCTGATCGTTGCCAATAAAGACACACTCGTTTCTTTTGCCATGCTGACGAAGGGAACGACGTGGCTGACGATTTTCGGCCTGATTGTCACGGTCATCCTGATGTGCCGAAAAATTCCGGGATCGATCTTCATCGGCATGGCACTGACCTCGATCGTCGGCATGATTTCCGGTCTAATTCCGCTACCGTCCCAAATTATTTCGGCAGCACCAAGTCTTGCACCGACATTCGGTGTAGCGATTACGCATATTGGCGCGATCAATACGGTGCAGCTTGCCGTCGTTGTCCTGACATTCCTGCTTGTCACATTCTTTGATACCGCGGGGACGCTGATCGGTCTTGCCGAGCAGGCGGGATTCATTAAAGACAACAAGATGCCCCGTGTCGGGCAGGCGCTGCTGGCCGATTCTTCATCTATGCTTGTCGGCTCGGTTCTTGGTACTTCACCGACATCGGCGTATATTGAATCATCCACGGGCATCGCAGTAGGCGGCCGTTCCGGGTTTACGGCGGTAGTCACCGGCATTCTGTTCCTATTTGGCCTTCTGTTCTCGCCGCTGCTGGCCGTTGTTACCTCTCAGGTTACCGCACCTGCCCTGATCATTGTTGGTGTACTGATGGCAAGCGCTTTGAAAAAGATTGAGTGGGATAAATTCGAAATTGCAGTGCCCGCTTTTCTGACCGTGCTTGGCATGCCGCTGACCTACAGCATTTCCGATGGCATCGCGCTCGGCTTTATCGCGTATCCGATCACGATGATTGCTTCCGGACGAGCAAAGGAAATTCATCCGATTGTGTATGGTCTGTTTTTCGTCTTCATTATTTTCTTTGCGGTGCTTTTTGGTTAAATCTGACACGGATCAATAGAAAAAATTCTATTCCTATTTTGCTGTGCATTCCATGTTGGACATGAAAATCCAACATTCGGGGCGCATTGCATTTTAGGAAGGGAATTTTTTTTTTTGCACTGAAAAAGGGCGCACCGCATAGCGCGGAACCTGGAGAGCCATGATAAGAATAATCAATTCAAAGGGACGTGAGTATTGATGGGTTCTTTAATCATAGCTATCCTGTTCTGGCTCGCCGGCATCGCCCTGATGCTTGCCGGTTATACTCTGACACGGAAAATGAAGGCGGCGGGGAGACACCTGCTTATCCATGCCGAACACGAGAAGGGAAAGGACAACTCCGCAAGCATCGCAATGATCATAGAAGGCAAGATACTTAAGTATATTCCGGGCTATCTCGTGCAGATCATTACCAATGTTTCCGGATCGATACTGATCACTTTTGGATTTGTGGCCTTGGCGTTTTACTGGTAAATTCTCAGGCGGTCCATCTCTGTTCAGCCGGCATACAGCTATGAAAAATTTTTCCTGCCCATGAAACACGGGAGACAAAAGGCGAACGATATCATCTTGTTCTTCTTGTAATGTTCGATTATTAGGTTGACACAATCCGAACGATGCTGATATGATGGGAGTGTCAAAAAAGAAGAATGTGAACCCTCATATATTTTTGGGAATAAGGCCCATCTGTTTCTACCCGGCGACCGGAAATTGCCGGACTATGAAGGGAAATCGTAACGTTTTGTCACTTGAGCCGCTGATCTCGCGGTTTGAAGACCAGACGGTTTGTTTTCTCTTTTTCGGGAGAAGCGGCTGTTCTGGGCTTTTTTATGTCCGGATTTTGCGTATGTTTAAAGAGTGTTTCGATCCTTTAAACAAACTGTTTTGGGGGAGGCAGAATTGTGAGTAAAGCAACAGTCGGTGTGGTCATGGGAAGCAGCTCAGACTGGGAAACGATGAAAAACGCGTGCGATATTCTGGAGAGCATGGAGATCTCATATGAGAAAAAAGTGGTTTCGGCTCACCGCACGCCGGACCTGATGTTTCAGTACGCGGAAACGGCAAGGGAACGCGGACTGAAAGTAATTATCGCCGGAGCGGGCGGTGCGGCACATCTGCCTGGAATGATTGCGGCAAAGACGACGCTTCCGGTGATTGGGGTACCGGTACAGTCAAGAGCGCTGCACGGCATGGACTCTCTGCTGTCCATTGTGCAGATGCCTGCGGGAATTCCTGTTGCTACGGTGGCGATCGGCGCAAGCGGCGCAATAAACGCCGGTCTTCTGGCCGCCCAGTTTCTGTCGGCGTTTGACGAGCCGCTGAAGGAACGGCTGGACAGCTATCGCAAATCGCTGGAACAGAAAGTAAAGGAAAGTGATTTAAAGTGAAGCAGAAAACCATTTTGCCGGGGCAGACCATCGGCATTCTTGGCGGCGGCCAGCTTGGACGGATGATGGCGATCGCTGCCAAGCAAATGGGCTACCGTATCGCCGTGCTCGATCCGGCGGAGGATTGTCCGTGCGCCCAGGTTGCCGATACCGCGATCGTGGCGGAATACGATGATCCGGAAGCCGCAAGAAAAATGACGGAATGTGCGGATGTTGTGACCTATGAGTTTGAAAATGTCGATGTGAAGACGGCAGATTACCTGCAGGAACACAGTTATCTCCCGCAGGGCTGGCATTTGCTTGAGATCACAAAAGACAGGCTTAATGAAAAGGCGGCGATCAAAGCGGCCGGTCTCCCGGTTGTTCCGTATCTGCCCATCAGAAATGAAGAAGAACTGAAAACGGCGATGGCCGAAATCGGCTTTCCTTCCGTACTGAAGACCACGGAAGGCGGCTATGACGGAAAAGGACAGTATGTGCTGAAATCAGAAGATGATTTGAAAGAGGCGCTTCCGTACATCGGCCACGTGCCGTTCGAGCTTGAAAAATGGCTTCCTTTTGAAAAAGAAATCTCAGTGATTGTTGTACGCAGCACCACGGGAGAAACATCGGTTTTTCCCGTCGCTGAAAATATACATCGGCGTAATATTCTGCATCATACGGTTGTGCCGGCGAGAATACCGGACACACTCCGCGAAGAGGCTACCAGGCATGCACTGCGGCTTGCGGAGGCCCTCCATCTCGTCGGAACGCTTGCCGTCGAAATGTTTGTCGGCAAAGACGGCAAGGTCTATGTCAATGAAACGGCGCCGCGTCCGCACAATTCCGGCCATTTTTCAATCAACGCCTGCGAAACGTCTCAGTTTGAGCAGCATATCCGTGCGATCTGCGGCTTGCCGCTCGGTCGCCCGGATCTTCTGAAACCGGTGATTATGGTTAACATACTTGGAGAGCATGTGCAGCAGGTGCTGGACAAAATTTCACTTTTATCGGATGCGCATTTGCATCTGTACGGCAAGGATGAGGCGAGAGACGGCCGGAAAATGGGCCACCTGACCATCCTTGGCAGCACCGTGCAGGAAGCTATAGATAAAGCAGAAAGATTAGGGATATGGAAAATTGAACAGGAAGTGGGTCAGAATTCATGATTGATCGGTACACGCGGCCGGAAATGGGCGCCATCTGGACAGAGGAAAATAGATACAAAGCCTGGCTTGAAGTCGAGATTCTCGCGTGCGAAGGCTGGTCCGAACTTGGTGAAATTCCGAAAGAGGACGCTAGGAAACTGAGGAAAAACGCAACCTTTACAGTAGAACGCATCCATGAAATTGAACAGATCACGCGCCACGATGTGGTTGCCTTTACCCGCACGGTTTCGGAATCACTCGGTGAAGAAAAAAAGTGGGTGCACTACGGGCTGACATCAACGGATGTTGTCGACACGGCGCAATCCTATTTGCTCAGACAATGCAATGATATCTTACTCAAAGACATTGAACATTTTATCGATGTCATCCGTGAAAAAGCGAAAAAGTACAAGAATACCGTGATGATGGGCAGAACCCATGGCGTTCATGCGGAACCGACGACATTCGGCCTGGTTATGGCGCTGTGGTACGAAGAAATGAAGCGCAATCTGGCGCGCTTCAAAGAAGCCTCAGGCGACATCCGTGTCGGCAAGCTGTCCGGCGCGGTCGGCACGTACGCGAACATCGATCCCTCCGTTGAAAAATACGTCTGCGAACATCTCGGATTAAAGGCTTCGCCGATTTCAACCCAGGTGCTCCAGCGCGACCGCCATGCCCACTATATGGCGACATTGGCACTGATCGCGACGTCAATTGAAAAGTTCGCCGTCGAGATCCGCGGCCTGCAGCGCTCGGAGATCCGCGAGGTGGAAGAAGGGTTCGCAAAGGGCCAGAAGGGTTCGTCATCGATGCCGCATAAGCGCAATCCGATCGGTTCGGAGAATATGTGCGGTATGGCGCGTGTCATCCGCGGTTATATGATGACGGCCTATGAAGATGTGCCGCTCTGGCATGAACGCGATATCTCGCATTCGTCTGCGGAGCGGGTCATTCTCCCTGACGCAACGATCGCTCTGGATTACATGCTTCACCGCTTCTCCGGCATTCTCGAAAACCTGACGGTGTTCCCGGAAAATATGCGCCGCAACATGAAGCGGACGTTCGGACTTCCGTTCTCCCAGCATGTGCTGCTCGCGCTGATTGAAAAAGGCCTGAGCCGCGAGACGGCGTATGATATTGTTCAGCCGAACGCCATGAAGTCATGGGAGACGGAAACACCATTCAGAGAACTGCTTGAACAGGATCATCGTGTAACGGACAACCTTTCGGCAGCAGAACTGGATGACTGCTTCGATGAAACGTATCATCTGAAAAATGTCGATCTCATTTTTGAACGTCTCGGCTTGAATGACTGAAACGAGCTTTTATAGATAAGGCTATGTTAAAGCTTAATGTTGATTTTGCTCGATTGTCGATTGAGCAGAAAGTGCGCGGGCTCCTGCGGGAACAGCGAGCCAGGCGAGACCCCGCAGCGAAGTATTGAGCGAGGAGGCTCGCGGATCGCCTGCGGAAAGCGAGCGCATGGGGCGAAAAAAAGACAGACAGGTTTAACAGAGCCATAGATATTAAAAAAACAAGTTCAGTGAGCAGTTGATGGAGAAAACCAGTTAAACCTCAAAACAAAAGGGGAAAAAATGATGAGCCAGCTACTGTATGAAGGCAAAGCTAAGAAAATGTTTACAACAGATGATCCGGATGTTCTGCGCGTTGAATACAAGAATGATGCGACGGCGTTCAACGGCAAAAAGAAAGCTGTTTTTCCGGGAAAAGGCAAATTAAACAACGCGATCTGCACCAAAATTTTTCATGTTCTGAAAGAGAATAATCTTCCGACCCATTTTATTGAAAAGATTTCTGAAACTGAGCAGCTGGTTAAAGCGGTCGACATTGTTCCGATCGAGGTGGTCGTCCGCAATATCGTTGCCGGCAGCCTGGCCAAGCGGCTCGGCCTGGATGAAGGCACGGATCTCGGACAGACCATTGTCGAATTTTACTACAAGAGCGATGAACTGGGCGACCCGATGATCAACGACGATCACGCTCTGGCCACGAAGATCGCGACGGAAGAAGAGCTTGCGGAAATCCGCCGTCAGGCGCTCAGCGTCAACGAGGTGCTGCAGGCTCTTTTCGCCGAAGCAGGCATTTTGCTTGTCGATTTCAAGCTGGAATTCGGCAAACTGAAATCAAATGGCGGGATCGTTCTCGCCGACGAGATTTCGCCGGATACGTGCCGTCTCTGGGACAAGGAAACCCACGAAAAGCTCGACAAAGATGTTTTTCGGCGCAATATTGCCGATCTGCCGGAAACCTATGAAAAACTGCTGAGCCGTCTGGAGGCTGTAAAATGAAAAAAGTGAAGGTATTTATTACTTTAAAAGAGAGCGTGCTTGATCCTCAGGGGCAGGCCGTGATGCAGTCGCTGCACAATATGGACTATCAGAATGTGAAAGATGTCCGGATCGGGAAATATATCGAACTCGAGGTGGAGGATTCGGCAGACGTTGCGGAACAGGTCGACGCGATCTGCGATAAGCTGCTGGCCAACACGGTGATTGAAAACTATCGCTATGAAATCGGGGAGGAGATTCACTCGTGAAAACCGCGGTCATTGTTTTCCCCGGATCGAACTGCGATCAGGACATGTACTATGCGATCAAGGACGGTCTAGGCGAAGAAGTGGAATACGTCTGGCACGCGGAAACTTCGCTCGACGGCTTTGACGCCGTGATGATTCCAGGAGGTTTCTCGTACGGAGACTACCTTCGTTCCGGAGCGATTGCGCGCTTTGCCGGTATCATGCCGGCTGTCATCAAGGCCGCCGGGGAAGGCAAGCCGGTGCTCGGCGTATGCAACGGTTTCCAGATTCTGCTTGAAGCCGGTCTGCTGCCCGGAGCGATGCTGAAAAACAAACATCTTAAGTTCATCTGCGAGACCGTGAATCTTAAAGTGGAAAATAACCATACACTTTTTACTTCATTATATAAACAAGACGAAATGATCCGAATTCCGATCGCGCACGGTGAGGGAAACTACTACTGCGATGACGAGACGCTTCAGGAGCTGAAGAATGAACACCGGATCATTTTCACCTACAATGGCGAAAACCCAAACGGTTCGCGTGCGGACATCGCCGGTATCATGAACAAGGCCGGCAATGTGCTCGGCATGATGCCCCATCCTGAACGCGCAGCAGACGCTTTGCTCGGCAGCGATGACGGGCTCCGGCTTTTTCAGTCAATCTTGAACCATTGGAGGGAATCTGCTCATGCCGCTTACACATCTTGAACCGTCACCGGAACAGATTGAACAGGAGAAAATCTACCGGACAATGGGATTGACGGAAGCCGAATACCAGGAAGTCAGGAGATTGCTTGGGCGTAAGCCGAACTATACGGAAACCGGCCTCTTCTCTGTGATGTGGTCGGAGCACTGCAGCTATAAAACATCAAAGCCGCTGCTCAGGCTCTTCCCGACGAGCGGAAGCCGCGTGCTTCAGGGACCGGGCGAAGGCGCGGGAATTATCGATATCGGTGACGGCCAGGCTGTCGTGTTCAAAATTGAAAGCCATAACCACCCTTCGGCTATCGAGCCTTATCAGGGGGCGGCCACCGGAGTCGGCGGAATCATCCGCGACGTATTCTCAATGGGCGCCCGTCCGGTTGCGCTGCTCGATTCGCTCCGTTTCGGCGATCTGAACAATCCGCGCGTCCGCTATCTGTTTGAAGAAGTCGTCAGCGGGATCGCCGGTTACGGCAACTGCATCGGCATTCCGACGGTCGGCGGCGAGCTGCAGTTTGACAACTGCTACAATGGCAATCCGCTCGTCAACGCCATGTGCGTCGGCATCATGAATCATGAAGATATCCAGGTCGGCCAGGCGCGGGGCATCGGCAACACGGTCATGTACGTCGGCGCGAGTACGGGCCGCGACGGAATCAACGGCGCGACGTTCGCTTCCGAGGAAATCAGCGAGAAATCGGACGAGAAACGTTCCGCTGTTCAGGTCGGCGACCCGTTCATGGAAAAGTTGCTTGTTGAAGCCTGCCTTGAACTGACGAAACACGAGGCGCTCGTCGGCATCCAGGACATGGGCGCGGCGGGGCTCGTTTCCTCCGCCAGTGAGATGGCCGCGAAAGCCGGGGTCGGCATCCATATGAATCTCGACCTGATCCCGCAGCGCGAAACGAACATGACACCGTATGAGATGATGCTGTCCGAATCTCAGGAACGGATGCTGATCGTCATCAAAAAGGGCAACGAGGAAGAGATCCAGGCAATTTTCGCGCGCTGGGGCCTTCACGCCGTTGCCGTCGGAGAAGTCATAGAGGAAGAAGTGCTTCGTCTCGAGCATAGGGGCAAAATCGTTGCTGAAGTGCCGTCGGACGCGCTTGCTTCTGCTCCGGTGCGCCATATGCCGTCCAAGATACCGGCCGAATATACGGAAAATCAGTCGGCGCCGAACTGGGTACCTGAGATTAAGGACTATGCCGGAACGATTAAAAAGCTGCTTGCGCAGCCAACGCTTGCTTCGAAAGAATGGGTTACCCGCCAGTACGACTATATGGTGCAGACCAACACTGTCGTTGCCCCGGGTTCAGACGCGGCCGTTATCCGTGTCCGGGGCACGAAAAAAGGGCTTGCCATGACAACGGACTGCAACGCCAAATACTTGGCGCTGGACCCGAAAGAAGGGGGAAAGATCGCCGTCGCCGAAGCGGCGCGCAATATTGTCTGCTCGGGCGGCATTCCCCTCGGCATCACCGACTGCCTGAACTTCGGCAGCCCGGAAAAGCCTGAAGTGTTCTGGGAAATGGAAGAATCGGTAAAAGGGATGGCGGAAGCATGCAAGGCGCTTGAGACGCCGGTTATCAGCGGCAACGTTTCTCTTTATAACGAAACAGACCGTGAGGCGATTGATCCGACGCCGGTTGTCGGAATGGTCGGCCTTGTTGAGAATCTGGATTATGTGACGACCGCCTCTTTTAAACGCGAAGGCGACGCGGTTTATGTCATTGGAAAGGCGGCTCAGGAATTCGGCGCCAGCGCGCTGCAGATCCTGACCGAAGGCAAAGCGGGCGGCAAGGCGCCCGCGCTGGATCTGGCTCTTGAAAAGAAACGGCAGGCCCAGGTTCTGGAAGCGATCAAGGCGGGATATGTATCCTCCGCTCATGATCTTTCCGAAGGCGGGCTGGCGGCGGCGATTGCCGATTCTGTGTTTGGGACGGCGTTTGGGGCGGATCTGCATTTTAACACGGATCCGGCCGCAGAACTTTTCTCTGAAACACAGTCCCGGTTTATCGTGTCTGTCCCTGAAGCGTCCAGGAAGGCTTTCGAAGCCGCAGTGGATGATGCCGTGTTTGCAGGCAGAGTCACCCGCGGTGAGCTTATCACTATTGATTTCGCATCTGAAACGGTCACTCTGAACCGCCCTGAACTTGAAAAAGAATGGAGAGGAGCCCTGTCATGCATTATGTCGGCAGAGAACTAAACGAAGAATGTGCGGTATTCGGGATCTGGGGACATGCAAATGCGGCGAGACTGACTTATTATGGCCTTCACAGCATGCAGCACCGCGGCCAAGAAGGGGCGGGCATCGCCGTAACGGACGGAAAGCGTATCTATGATCATAAAGGGCTCGGACTTGTGAACGATGTTTTCGATCATGAAAAACTGGAACAATTAAATAAAGGACATGCGGCGATCGGTCACGTCCGATACTCGACTCAGGGCGGCAACAGCTATGCCAACGTCCAGCCGCTGGTTTTCCGCTCGCAGAAGGATACGCTGTCGATTGCTCACAACGGCAATCTGGTTAACGCGCACAAACTGAAAGGCGAGCTTGAGGAACGCGGGAGCATTTTCCAGACGACGTCCGATACGGAAGTGATCGCCCACTTAATCAAAAGGGACTTTTCTGATAATTTCATTGAAAGTGTCAAGCATGCGCTTTCCGTTATAAAAGGCGCCTATGCACTCGCGATGCTTACCGAACGTCAGCTGATTGCGGCGCTTGATCCGAACGGGCTGCGCCCGCTGTCCCTCGGCAGGCTCGGCGAAGCCTGGGTGATTGCCTCGGAAACCTGCGCGTTTGATCTGATCGGGGCGACTTATGTACGCGACATCAATCCTGGAGAGATTCTGATCATTGACAGCGACGGCCTTCACTCGGAGTTTTACACCAATCATTCGAATCCGGCGATCTGCAGCATGGAGTATATCTATTTTTCCAGGCCGGACAGCAACATTCAGGGAATCAACGTCCATGCCGCGCGTAAGAATCTCGGACGGATGCTGGCACAGGAAGCCCCGGTTGAAGCGGATGTGGTCACCGGTGTTCCGGATTCGAGCATTTCGGCGGCGATCGGCTATGCCGAAGCGACGGGCATTCCTTATGAGCTCGGCATGATCAAGAACCGCTATGTCGGCCGTACCTTCATTCAGCCCTCGCAGGAATTGCGCGAGCAGGGCGTTAAAATGAAACTTTCTCCGGTTCGTGCGATTATCGAAGGCAAACGTGTCGTCATGGTGGACGATTCCATCGTCCGAGGCACGACCAGCAGACGGATTGTCGGCATGCTGCGGGACGCCGGCGCGACGGAAGTCCACGTGCGGATCAGTTCGCCGCCGATCACCCATCCTTGTTTCTACGGGATCGACACATCGACTTCATCCGAACTGATTGCCGCCACGCACTCGGTAGAGGAGATCCGGGAAGAGATCGGTGCCGATTCGCTTGTTTTTCTAGGCGTCGACGGCATGATGAAAGCGATCGGCCGTGATCCCGCGCTGAAAAACTGCGGTCAGTGTCTGGCCTGCTTCACTGGAAAATATCCGACTGAAATTTATCCGGATACCGTTCTGCCGCATGAAAAAGAGATGCTTGTCTAAAGGAAGGAAGATAGAGAATGGCCGATGCGTATAAAAGTGCCGGTGTGAATATTGAGGCCGGCTATGAGACGGTAGACCGGATCAAGAAACATGTACAGCGCACGTTCCGCCCTGAAGTAGTCGGCGGGCTGGGTGGTTTCGGCGGCGCAATAGATCTGTCGAAGATGAATCTTAAGGAGCCGGTGCTCGTATCCGGAACGGACGGCGTCGGAACGAAACTGATGGTCGCTTTTGCCGCAGGCCGTCATGATACGGTAGGCATTGATGCGGTGGCGATGTGTGTCAACGATATCGTGACACAGGGTGCGGAGCCGCTTTACTTTCTCGATTATCTGGCCTGCGGATCACTGGAGCCTGAAAAAGCGGAAGCGATCGTCAAAGGGATTGCTGATGGCTGTGAAGCGGCCGGCTGTGCCCTTATCGGCGGTGAAACGGCGGAGATGCCGGGCCTGTATCAGGGAGAAGATTACGACATCGCCGGTTTTTCAGTCGGAGTCGTTGAAAAATCGAAACGCATTACTGGGGACAAGATCAAGCCTGGTGACCGGCTGATCGGTCTCGCATCGAACGGCCTTCACAGCAACGGTTTTTCTCTTGTCCGAAAAATCATTGCCGATGCAGGGCTGAAATTCAGCGACGCATATGAGCCGGATCCGGACCGCACGATTGCCGATGAACTGCTCAGGCCGACGCGGATTTATGTCAAGCCTGTCCTCAGCCTTTTGAAAGAAGTCAATATCGGAGGGCTAGCCAACATAACGGGCGGCGGGTTTTATGAAAACGTGCCGAGAATGTTTCCTGAAGGTCTCGGCGCCGAGATCGACACCGCGATTTGGCCGGTTCCGGCTGTTTTCCGCTGGCTGAAGAAACTGGGGGGACTGGCGGCGGATGATATGTATCACACGTTCAACATGGGCATCGGCATGGTGATGGCCGTTGCGCCGGAAGACGAGGGCCTCACGATCGACAAGCTGAGAGAACTGGGCGAAACACCGTACGTGATCGGGAAGGTCACGGAAAAACAAGGACTGACGCTGGTGAATCTGGATGAAGCATAAAATAGCGATTTTTGCATCAGGTCACGGAACGAATTTTCAGGCGATCGCCGAAGCTGTTCGGAGCGGCGAAATCCCCGCGACGGTTGAGCTGATGGTCTGCGACCAGCCGGGTGCCGCTGTCATGGACCTGGCGAGAGAAAACGGAGTGGAAGCAATGCTGATCGTGCGCAAGGATTATCCGACGAAAAGCGCCTTTGAAGAAGAAATCGCTGAGGCCTGCCGGAAACGCGGTGTCGAGTACATTTTTCTCGCGGGGTACATGCGTATTCTCGGAAAAACATTGCTTGAAGCCTATCCGCACCGGATTGTGAATCTGCATCCCGCGCTGCTCCCGTCTTTTACAGGGCTCGACGCGATTGGCCAGGCGTTTCGAAAGGGCGTCAAAATCACGGGCGTTACGGTGCACTATGTAGACGAGGGGATGGATACCGGGCCGATCATTGCGCAGGCCGCCGTCCCGATTCTAGACGGGGACTCGATCGATTCCTTAACGGAACGGGTGCACGCGGCAGAGCATATCCTTTATCCGAAAACCATCGCGAAAATACTTGGAAATTGAAGAAGGGAAGAGTCAGAGTGGCAAAGCGTGCTTTGGTAAGTGTTTCAGATAAAACCGGACTTATTGATTTTGTGAAAAAGTTAGTTGATGCGGGTGTTGAGATCATTTCAACGGGCGGAACGAAAAAGGCGATTGAAAATGCGGGCCTTCCGGTCATGTCGGTCAGCGAGGTGACCGGTTTCCCTGAAATCCTCGACGGGCGTGTGAAGACGTTGCATCCGGCGATTCATGGTGGTCTGCTCGCTGTCCGCGGCAAGAAAGCGCACATGGACGCCATCGCCGAACACGGCATCCGGCCGATTGATTTTGTGATTGTCAATCTCTATCCTTTTAAAGAAACCATCTCGAAACCCGATGTCGCTTACGATGAAGCGGTTGAAAATATCGATATCGGCGGACCGAGCATGCTTCGCTCGGCTGCGAAAAATCATAAGAGCGTGACCGTCGTCTGCGACCCTTCCGACTATGATCTTGTCGCGGAGAATCTCGACGACAACGCCGAGGTGCCTTTCGAACTGAAACAGAAGCTCGCGGCCAAAGTTTTCCGCCACACGGCAGCCTACGATGCTCTGATCGCCGATTACTTCACGAAAAAAACGGGTGAAGTTTTCCCGGAAAAACTGACGATCACCTATGAAAAGAAACAGGCGCTGCGCTACGGCGAAAACCCGCATCAGATGGCGGCTTTTTACGGCGAACCGATTGAAAACGAATCGACCATCGCCGCGGCAAAGCAGCTTCATGGAAAAGAACTGTCCTATAACAACATTCGCGACGCGGACGCGGCGCTCGGCATTGTCAAGGAATTCAGGCAGCCTGCCGCTGTCGCGGTCAAACATATGAATCCGTGCGGCATCGGCATCGGCGAAACGGTCAACGAAGCCTACGACAAAGCTTATGAGGCAGATCCCGTCTCGATTTTCGGGGGAATTGTCGCGCTCAACCGCGAAGTGGACAAGTCGCTTGCCGAAAAGCTGCACAGCATTTTTCTGGAAATTGTCATCGCTCCTTCTTATTCGGAAGAGGCGCTTGCCGTTCTTGAGAAGAAAAAGAATATCCGGCTGCTTCAGGTCAAATTCACGGATGATCATCAAGATTTTGTCCAGTACACGTCGGTCCGCGGCGGGATGCTCGTTCAGGATCTGGATACCAAGGGCTATGAGGACATCAAGGACAACCTGAAAGTGGTCACGGAGCGCAAACCGACGGATGACGAACTGAAGAGTCTGGCATTCGCCTGGACGATTGTGAAACATGTCAAATCCAATGCGATTGCACTTGTTAAAGACGGCCTGATGGTGGGCATGGGCGGCGGACAGACGAACCGTGTCGGAGCCGCGAAAATCGCGCTTGAGGAAGCGGGAGAAAAAACAAAGGGAGCCGTTCTCTCATCAGATGCTTATTTCCCGATGAGCGACACGGTGGAAGAAGCGGCCAAAGCCGGCATCACGGCGATTATTCAGCCGGGCGGATCGATCCGCGATCAGGAATCGATTGATATGGCGAACAAATACAACATGGCTATGGTGTTCACAGGCATGCGCCACTTCAAGCACTGATCCGGACTTGAAAGGAGTCAAAACATGAATATCTTGATTGTCGGCGGCGGCGGCCGCGAACATGCACTCGCGTGGAAGGTTGCACAAAGCCCGGAAGTGGATAAGCTTTACGCGGTGCCCGGGAGCGACGGAATATCTGCCGTTGCCGAATGCGCGCCGATTGATGTCATGGATTTTGAGAAACTGGCTGCTTTTGCGCAGGAACATAAGGTCGACCTGACGCTTGTCGGTCCGGAGCAGCCGCTTGTCGGCGGCATAGTTGATTTTTTTGAGAAAAAAGGTTTGAAAATCTTCGGCCCGTCCGGTGCCGCGGCTCAAATTGAAGGAAGTAAGTCGTTTGCCAAAGCGCTGATGGAAAAGTATAAGATTCCGACATCACGTTATCAGACATTCACGGATTACAAGGCCGCCAGCGGCTATCTGCAAAAAGTCGGTGCCCCGATCGTCCTGAAAGCCGACGGATTGGCCGCAGGAAAAGGGGTCATCGTCGCGCTGACGATAGAAGAAGCCGAACAAGGGCTGAAAATACTGATGAAAGATAAAAAGTTCGCCGAAGCGGGTTCCCGTGTTGTGATTGAAGAGTATCTGGAAGGCGAGGAGTTTTCTCTCATGGCGCTCGTGCATGGCAAGCTGGTCGTTCCGCTTGCCATCGCCCAGGATCATAAGCGGGCCTACGAGGGAGACCAGGGGCCGAACACCGGCGGAATGGGCGCCTACTCGCCTGTTCCGCAGATCCCGCAAACGGTTGTCGCCGAAGCTTTGCGCACCATTTTGGAGCCGGCCGCGGCGGGACTTGTTCAGGAAGACTGCCCGTTTACGGGGGTGCTTTATGCCGGGCTGATACTGACAGAAGAAGGTCCGAAAGTGATCGAATTCAACTGCAGGTTTGGCGATCCCGAGACGCAGGTTGTTCTGCCGCGTATGGAATCGGACCTGGTTCAGGTCATTCAGGATATTATGAAGGGCGTCCGGCCGCAGCTTTCGTGGACAGATAAAACCGCTGTCGGCACAGTGGTCGCCGCCAAAGGCTATCCGGGTTCATACGCCAAAGGCGAAAAACTAGGTAATCTTGACGCTCTTCCTGAAGATGCCCTGCTCTTTCATGCCGGGACGAAGAAGTCCGGCGCCGATTGGCTGACCAATGGAGGCAGGGTGCTGCTCGTGACGAGGCTTGGCGACAACCTTCGCGACGCTCGCGACGCCGTAAACCGCGACCTGGAAAAAATCCGGACGGATGCCGTCTTTTTCCGGAAGGATATCGGTCATCATGCGCTGGAGGCAGCGGCGAAGAAGGCATAAGATTTCTAGCAGTCGGCGGCAAATTGTACTCCTTAGCACGACCTCATAACGGCAATCCGCCGCCAGATAATCAGGACCGAGATCATTTTCACTCGGTTCTTTTTATTTTACTATGAGTTACAATCCTCAAATGAAGAAAAACTCTTCAAAAATGTTTTATTCCCGGTTTCTTTTTTAACGCTGAAATTAATATGAGCCAAAGGTATCATCGATTTTATTTTTCATTCGTGCAATTGTAGATAGAGCACTTGCCCCCCTTGGACATGGCCCCCATCTGAAAAATATGTCGATTTTTAATTGACGGATATCTTAAAAAACGGGTTCACAAACCCATTTTACTGTTATATAATACATTTACAGTTTTAAAAGCTGTAATATAACAGAAGAGAGGGGAACTCATGGCTACTCAGACAACGGGAATCAAAGTCACTGGTCCGATGCGTCCGGAATACGATACGATTCTGACGCAAGAAGCGCTCCGTTTTATCGATCGGCTGGAGAGGACGTTCGGACAGCGCCGGATCGAACTATTGAACAAACGGAACGCGAGGCAAAAGGATTTTGACAGGGGAGAGAGGCCGGACTTCTTAGAAGAGACAAGGAAAATCAGAGAAGGGAACTGGCAGATTGCGCCGCTTCCGAAAGATCTCCTGGACAGACGTGTAGAAATCACGGGACCTGCCTCGGACAGGAAAATGGTGATCAATGCGCTGAATTCCGGAGCGAAGTTTTTTATGGCGGATCTGGAAGACGCCATGTCGCCGTCATGGGACAACGTCATTCAGGCACAGATTAATTTACGCGACGCCATTCGCAAGACCATTTCTTTTGTTAATGAAAAAGGAAAACGCTATCAGCTGAAGGACAATTGTTCCGGATTGATGGCGAGACCGCGGGGATGGCACATGATTGAAAAAAATGTCCGGATTAATGAGGTGCCGGTCTCCGGTTCACTGCTTGATTTCGGTCTCTTTTTCTTCCATAATGTCCGGCAATTGATTGAGAACGGTACCGCTCCCTATTATTATCTTCCAAAGCTTGAGAGCCATCTAGAAGCACGTCTTTGGAATGATGTGTTTGCCTATTCGGAACAATACGCCGGCATTCCGAATGGGACCATCAAAGCGACCGTTCTTCTGGAAACCATTCCGGCGGCTTTTGAAATGGATGAGATCCTTTATGAGCTCCGCGATCATTCGGCAGGACTCAACTGCGGGCGCTGGGACTACATTTTCAGTTATATTAAGAAGTTCAGAAATCAGAAAGATATTATTCTTCCGGATCGCTCAGAGGTGACGATGACGGTGCCGTTCATGAGGGCGTACGCTCTTCTGGCCATCAAAACCTGCCATCGCCGCAAAGCGCCGGCCATCGGGGGCATGGCGGCGCAAATACCGGTCAAAGGGAACGACAAACTTAATGAGGAAGCATTTGCAAAGGTTGAGGCCGACAAACAGCGCGAGGCAAATGACGGACATGACGGCACATGGGTTGCTCACCCCGGACTCGTGCCGGTAGCCTTGAAAATCTTTGATCGCGACATGCCGGAGCCCAATCAAATAGAAAAAAAGTCACTGGAAGACATTCGTATCACGGCTGAACAATTGCTTGCCGTTCCTGTCGGTCACATTACCGAATCGGGCGTCCGCGAAAACATCTCTGTCGGGATTCAGTACATAGCGTCCTGGCTCAGAGGCAACGGTGCCGCGCCGATCAATCATCTGATGGAAGACGCCGCGACGGCAGAAATTTCGCGGGCGCAAATGTGGCAGTGGATCCGCCATCCGAAAGGTGTTCTGGAAGATGGCCGGAAAGTCACTGTCGAACTCTATAAACAAATCAGGGCAGAGGAAATGCAGAAGTTAAAGCAGCAATTCGGAGAAACCGGTTTTGTGTCAGGCAAATTCGAAGAAGCGGCCGGACTGTTTGATGAACTGACGCTCAGTGATGACTTTGCCGACTTCTTAACGCTGCCGGGATATGCCCGCCTGTAAATCGATCCCGGGGAAATCCAGGCTATTCTTCGAGGTATTTCAGAATTTGAAAAAACCAATAAAAGGAGAGGAAAGAAAATGACGGATGAAAGAGTGAGAAAGCTGGAAGAATCGTGGAAAAGCCCAAGGTGGGCGGGCATCAAACGCCCGTATTCGGCGGAAGATGTTATTAAATTGCGGGGTTCGCTCGATATTGAATATTCGCTGGCCAGGCGCGGCGCTGAAAAACTTTGGAAACTGGTAAACAGCGAAAAGTACGTCAATGCATTAGGGGCTTTAACGGGCAATCAAGCCGTTCAGCAAGTGAAGGCGGGTCTTAAGGCGATTTACTTAAGCGGCTGGCAGGTGGCCGCAGACGCCAATCTGGCCGGGCAGATGTATCCGGATCAAGGGCTCTATCCGGCAAACAGTGTGCCGGAGGTGGTCAGTCGCATCAATCATGCGTTCCAGCGTGCCGATCAGATTGATTCGGTTGAGGGCAACCATTCAAAAGACTGGTTTGCACCGATTGTTGCGGATGCAGAATCCGGATTCGGCGGTCAGCTGAACGTTTTTGAAATCATGAAGAGTATGATTGAGGCCGGTGCAGCGGGTGTCCATTTTGAAGATCAATTATCTTCTGAAAAGAAATGCGGGCACATGGGCGGTAAAGTGCTGCTCCCGACACGGACCGCCGTCAGCAATTTAGTCTCGGCCCGCCTTGCCGCGGACGCGATGGGCGTGCCGACAGTCATCGTCGGCAGAACGGATGCCAATGCGGCAAATCTGCTCACGAGCGACATTGATCCTTACGACGCACCGTTCATCACGGGCGAAAGAACGGAGGAGGGCTTCTTCCGAACAAGGGCCGGCATCGACCAGGCGATCTCTCGCGCGCTCGCCTATGCGCCATACGCAGATCTGCTCTGGTGCGAAACGGCGGAACCGAATGTCGAAGAAGCGCGCAAATTCGCCGAAAGTATTCATGAACAGTATCCGGGCAAACTGCTTGCTTACAACTGTTCACCGTCCTTCAACTGGAGACAAAAGCTGGACGAAAAAACGATTGCCGGCTTTCAGGAAATGCTGTCGGAAATGGGCTACAGATTCCAGTTTGTCACGCTGGCCGGATTCCACGCGCTCAACTACAGCATGTTCCATCTCGCTAGCGGCTATAAGGACCGCGGCATGGCGGCGTACTCCGAACTGCAGCAGGCGGAATTCTCGAGTGAGAAAGAGGGCTACACGGCGACGCGCCATCAGCGTGAAGTCGGCACCGGCTACTTTGATCTTGTCTCAACCATTGTCAGCGGCGGAAAATCTTCCACGGTCGCGCTGAAAGGTTCAACGGAAGAAGCGCAATTCCAGGCCAACTGATTCTTTGACTGGTGATTCATTCATTTTGTATTTCCCAGACTAATTTTTCAGGTTTCCCGCCTCAGCCGTCAAAGACTCGGACGGGATAGATACTTGAACCAGGGCTCCGCCTGATCGGGCCCTTTTTTTTTGCCATTAAAACGAAATGGAGAAAAATCCCATTGCCCTTGATGCAGGAAGTCTGTTGGTGTAAAATAACGGAACCAGTACCAGAGAAAAAGGAGAGGATTGAAGTGAGCAAAACAATCAGAAAAGTCGGTATTGTCGGGATTGGAAACGTGGGCAAAGCTGCGGCGTCGGCTATTGTCCACGAAAATATAGCGGACGAGCTGTACCTGTCGGATATTGATTCGGAACGCGCATTAGGGGAAGCGTGGGATTTTGCGGACAGCATTGAACTGACGCCGTCCAGAACACGTGTCAGTGCCGTTCCCGTTGAAGAACTGGCAGCCTGTGATGTCATCCTTGTTTCGGTTACAGAACGAAAGAAAGTGATCAGCAGTTCACGCCTTGAACTTCTTAAAGGATCGGCGGCGATCGCCTATGATATCGTGCCTAAATTGAAGAAGGCCGGTTTTCAAGGGATCTATGTGATTGCCACGAACCCATGCGATATCATCACTTACCTTTTTTATAAACTTTCCGGGCTGCCGAGAAAACAGGTCATCGGCACCGGAACCGCGCTGGACAGCATGAGGCTGCGCAGGCAGATCTCCGAAGTGATCGGCAGTATTGATCCGCGCAGCATCAGCGCCTACATGATCGGTGAACACGGAGACTCGCAGTTTGCGGCATGGTCCCATGTCACAGTCGGCGGAAAGCCTTTTGATGAATATGAAGCCGAAAATGCCGACCGTTTCGGAACCATTGACCGGGACAATGTGGAAGAGGCGGCCAGGCATTTTGGCTGGGAAATTCATAAACGCAAAGGCAATACACAGTTCGGTATCGGCAACCAGCTCGCTTTTTTTGCTAAATCGATTTTAAACGATGCCCGCGTGATTACCGCTGCTTCAGCCGTTCAGGAAGGTGAATACGGCCGTGACGGTCTGTCGATCGGCGTTCCGATTGTGCTCGGCAGAAACGGCATCGAAGAAATCATCCATCTGAATCTTAATGAGAAAGAACAAAAGTCGTTCAACGCATCGGCGGATCTGATTAAAAAGTACATCGATCAGACACTCGCTGAACATGAGGAACCGGCGGGAAGATAAGCCGACCTGTAGACTAATCAAATATAGCCTGTTAAAATAAAACGCTCAATGGCCGCGGCCGTTGAGCGTTTTTACATGAGTAAACCGGAATAGCGGCTGTCGTTTTGAGGGAGATTCCATGCGCTGATGAGGCGATTCCGCACCCTGATCGGGCGAATCTTTTTGATTCTGGGGTGATTCTCCGGTTTAAGGGGCAATACCGAGTCACTAATGGGCGAATTCCGGCAGCTCATGTCATTAACCCCTGTTTGAGATGATCGCGCGGGGGAGCCCGGGATCGTTTTGTATTTCGAGCAGTTTTTTAATAAAAAAGTAACGCGGGGTTTAACTTTCTTCATCAAGACAATTGCGGTAAGATGGTAAGAGAAATACTTTCATGGATTAGCGTGCGACCATATACAAGAGGAGTGTATCATGAATCAGGAATTTTACTGGACGATCACCCAAATGCGAAAACAGGCGGCGATTATTCGCGGAGAGGAAGCGCCGGGCTTAGTACTGACTGATGCCCTCTATTTGAATACCTACCTGAAAACCTGGGAAAAAGCGAATATCTGGATTGACGGTGATCGGATTATCTATGTTGGAGAAGAGGTGCCGGCAAAGGTCGGCCGCGCAACGGAAACGATCGATTGCAAAGGGTACACGCTTGTCCCCGGCTATATCGAACCGCACGTCCACCCCGGCCAGCTCTATAACCCGCAGACGCTTGCGGCGTATGCTGCACGATTCGGCACGACGACGCTGATTTGCGATAATGCGATTTTATTTAAGACGCTGAGCGACGGGGATGCGTTCCGATTAATCGATAGGCTGGAACAGTTGCCGGCCACTTTTTACTGGTGGTGCCGCTACGATCCCCAATCGGCAGTTATCGATTCGCCGTTTAGTGATGAGCGCATCAGGCGCTGGCTGAATCATCCGCGCGTTGTTCAGGGCGGGGAACTGACAGGCTGGCCGCGGGTTGTTCATGGCGACGATCAGATCCTGTCATGGATGCGCGAGACGAAGCTTCTCAGGAAGCCTATCGAAACCCATCTTCCCGGCGCCTCGGAACGCACGCTGACCCAGCTCAAACTGTATGGCGCGGACTGCGATCACGAGGCGATGACCGGTGAAGAGGCGATCATGCGTCTGAAACTGGGCTATACGGTATCGCTGCGCTATTCATCCATTCGCCCCGATCTGCCGGATATTTTAAAGACGATGGTGGATAAGGGTGTGCACGATTTTGATCATGTCTGTATGACGCTGGACGGAGCGACGCCGGCCTTCCTGAAAGACGGCGTCGTTGATCACCTGATCCGGATCGCTCTGGAGCAGGGTGTGCCGCCGGAAGACGCGTATATGATGGCGTCCTCCAATATTGCGGTTCACTATAATCTGGCCGACCGTATCGGGCACATTGCCCCGGGAAGGGCCGCCAATATCAATTTTCTGCCTTCACCGTCCGATCCGCGCCCGGTCGCGGTCATGGCGAAGGGCCGTTTGGTTTTCCGTGACGGCAAAACGGTGGACAATGACTTTTTTCCATTTAATATCTCTCTTGATCTGAAAGGTGCGGCATTCGAATTTTCGCTCAGGCCGGAGCAGCTCGTCCCTAAAACGACCGTCGGCCTGGATATGGTGAACGACGCGATTACCAAACCGTTTGAACAGCCAATTACCGCACAGGAGACGCAGCTGCCGCACGATGTGCTATACCTGACACTTGTCGATAAAAAGGGCAGCTGGATTATCAATACTTATATAAGAGGATTCGCCCGCAGCCTTTCCGGATTTGCCGGCAGTTTTTCCGCGACGGGAGATGTTCTGCTGATTGGCAGGAACAAAGAAGACATGGTTGCTGCTTTTAACCGCATGAAGAAAATAAAGGGAGGACTGGTGATCGCTGAAAACGGGGAAATAACCGGGGAACTCGCTCTGCCGCTTTTTGGTTTCATGTCCGATCTGCCGATGAAGCGGCTGATACAGGAGGCCGGCCGTTTTGAAAACAAGCTTCGGGCTGCCGGCTATTGCTTCGGCGATCCTTTTTTCAGTCTGTCTTTTTTAGCGTCAACCCATCTTCCCTACATCCGCATCACTCCGAAGGGGATCGTCGATGTGATGCACAGAAAACTGCTCGCAGCCAGCGAACCATTAATATGAGCAGGTTCGTTCGATAAAGAAGGGAAAAGGCCGGATGCCGGCCTTTTTGCCCGGGCTCATCAAACATCCCCGAATATGAAAACAATACGGATCGATCGGCCGCTTTAAGTATGCTTGAAGAACGGTTGAAAGGGAAAGGAATGGACAAGGGTGCAAATCGATAAATTGAGAGGAAAGGCGCTCGATCAGTTGTTTAACGCCATCCTGACATTAAAGAACAGAGAGGAATGCTATCGTTTTTTTGACGATTTGTGCACGATGGGTGAGATCCAGTCGCTCTCGCAGCGGCTTGAGGTTGCCAGAATGCTGATGGCGGGTCACACGTACCATCATATTGAGGAAGAAACAGGCGCCAGTACGGCGACGATTTCACGCGTGAAACGCTGCATCAATTTCGGAAACGACGGCTACCAGATGACGCTCGACCGACTGAGCGAAGATAAATAAGAACGGCAGAACTCCGGTTGTTAAGAAGGGGTCAGGCGATCTGACACTATCCTTTGGTCACTTCATCAAACAACCCCTATGAGGATGTGGTAAGATTGGACAGTATTTCACAGCAATTGCTTGAGGGACTCAATCCGGAGCAATTAAAGGCGGTCAAGCACCATGACGGACCGCTGCTGATTATGGCCGGTGCGGGAAGCGGGAAAACACGTGTGCTCACGCATCGCATGGCCTATCTGATGATCGAAAGGAATGTAGCGCCCTGGAATATCCTGGCGATCACGTTTACAAATAAAGCGGCGAAAGAAATGAGAGAACGGCTCGCGGGGCTCGCGGGACCGCTCGTCGATGATGTTTGGGTGTCGACCTTCCATTCCATGTGCGTGCGTATTTTACGGCGCGATATCGACCGGCTCGGCATCAGCCGCAATTTTTCCATACTCGATTCGACGGATCAGCAATCCGTCGTCAAAAATATCTTAAAAGATAAGAATCTCGATCCGAAAAAATTTACCCCGCGCAGCATCCTCGGAAGAATCAGCGCGGCGAAAAACGAGCTGAAAACGGCAGCGGCCTTTGCCAAAACGGCGGTCGGCCCGTTCGATGAGGTCGTCCGGGACGTCTATGCGGAGTATGAAAAACGGCTGCTCAAGAATCAGTCGCTGGACTTTGACGACTTAATCATGACGACCGTGCATCTCTTCCAGCGCGTGCCGGAGTCGCTGGCCTTTTATCAGAAAAAGTTTCAATATATTCATGTCGATGAATATCAGGACACGAACCGGGCTCAGTACTTGCTCGTTCACATGCTCGCGGACCGCTTCAGGAACCTGTGCGTTGTCGGCGACTCGGATCAGTCGATTTACGGCTGGCGCGGCGCAGATATTCATAACATACTGTCTTTTGAGGAAGACTATCCGGATGCCTCGGTGATCAAACTGGAACAAAACTACCGGTCGACGAAGAAGATTCTTGACGCCGCGAACCACGTGATCGAGCACAATCACAACCGGAAGCCGAAAAAACTGTGGACTGAAAACGCCGGTGGAAAGAAAATCGCTTACTATCAGGCCGGGACGGAACATGAAGAAGGCTATTACGTTGCCGGGAAAATGCGGGAACTGTCCAATGAAGGATTCAATTATTCGGATATCGCGGTTCTCTACCGGACGAACGCCCAGTCGCGTGTGATTGAAGAAACGCTTGTCAAATCGAATATTCCTTACCGCATGGTTGGAAGTATCAAATTCTATGACCGCAAGGAAATCAAAGATATGCTTTCCTATCTGCGCCTGATCGCCAATCCGGACGACGATATCAGCCTCGCCCGCGTGATTAACGAACCAAAGCGCGGAATCGGGGCGTCGTCGATGGACAAACTGGCCGACTATGCCATCAACGGGGATCTGTCCCTAATGAAAGCCATCGGGGAAGCGGACCAGACCGGCATTTCTCCGCGGACGGTCCATAAAATGGAGGATTTTTCCGAACTCGTGATGAACTGGTCGAGAATGCAGGAGTTTTTATCGGTGACCGATCTGGTTGAAGAAGTCCTCGACAAATCCGGATATCGCGAGATGCTAAAAGCGGAGAAAACGATCGAGGCCCAGAGCCGGATCGAAAACCTGGAAGAATTTTTATCCGTGACAAAAGAATTTGAAGCCAAGCACGATGACAAATCGCTGATTGGTTTTCTGACTGAACTGGCTCTGGACGCGGATATCGACGAAAAGGAGGAGACGGGAACGGATGATGCGGTGACCCTGATGACGCTGCATTCCGCAAAGGGTCTGGAATTTCCGGCTGTTTTTTTAATCGGTATGGAAGAGAGCATTTTCCCGCATCTGCGTTCTCTCGATGATGAAGAGGAAATGGAAGAAGAACGCAGGCTGGCTTACGTCGGCATCACAAGAGCGAAAAAACGCCTGTTCCTCACATCCGCTCAGATCCGCACCTTGTTCGGAAATACTGCGGTCAATCCCGTTTCCCGTTTCATCAAGGAAATACCGGATGAATTGCTGGATATGGAGAAACCGGAGGCGCCGTCCGTCGGTACACGTTTTGCCTCTCCCGCAGCGAAAGGATCTCCCTTTTCCAGTCGTTTCGCTTCGGTGTATGGCAACAGACCGGCGCCTATGCTGCAAAAGCGGCAGCACGGAGACGAGGAGTGGCATGCCGGCGACAAAGTGCTCCATAAAAAATGGGGGCAGGGGACCGTGGTCAGCATTAAAGGCAGCGGCGACAATGTCGAACTGGATATCGCCTTTCCTAATCCAATCGGGCTGAAACGGCTGCTCGGCGCTTTTGCGCCAATTGAGAAAGCCAAATAATTGGTAAAACACAATCTTAAAGGAGAAGCGGAATCATGGATGACAACCTGCCTAGCCGCGTCCGCGCGCTGCACAGGCAACTGAACCAATACAGCTACGAATACTATGTCGAGGATAATCCGAGCGTCCCGGACAGTGAATATGACCGGCTGATGCAGGAACTGATCCGGGTTGAGGAGGAACATCCGGAGCTGATCACACCGGAATCGCCGACCCAGCGCGTAGGCGGCTCCCCGCTCAAGGCGTTTAAAAAGGTCACACATGACGTTCCGATGCTGAGCCTCGGCGATGTATTCAGCGAGGAAGAGCTGCTGGACTTCGACCGCCGCGTCCGCCAGGCTGTCGGAAATGAGGTGACCTATGTTTGCGAATTGAAGATTGACGGACTGGCCATTTCGCTGACCTATGAGAAGGGGCGATTTGTCCTTGGCGCAACACGGGGCGATGGGACGACGGGCGAAGATATCACGAATAATCTGCGCACGGTGCGTAGCCTTCCTCTGGTTCTTCCGGAAGAAGTGGACATCGAGGTGCGCGGCGAATGCTATATGCCGAAAAAATCGTTCGAGAAGCTGAACGAGGAGCGGCAGCAAAGCGGTGAGACGCTGTTCGCCAATCCGCGCAACGCGGCGGCCGGCTCTCTCCGCCAGCTTGACCCGAAGATTACAGCGAAAAGGCGGCTTGCCGTTTTTCTTTACAGTGCGGGAAAATTCGACAGGGAGAAAGTTCAGACGCATTATGGCCTGCTTGAGCACATCAGGACACTCGGCCTGCCAGTTAATCCGGAATCGCGCCGCTGCCGGACCATGCAGGAAGTGTTTGATTATATCAGAGAATACACGGAAAAACGCGATTCACTGGCTTACGGCATTGACGGTATTGTTGTTAAAGTGGATTCCATGGACCAACAGAGGGAGCTTGGGCACACCGTCAAATCGCCCCGGTGGATGATCGCCTACAAATTTCCTGCTGAAGAAGTCGTGTCGACACTGGAAGATATTGAAGTCAGTGTCGGCCGGACGGGCGCGGTGACGCCGACGGCCATTCTGACGCCGGTATCCGTTGCGGGAACGACGGTCAAAAGAGCCACGCTGCACAACGAAGACTTGATCCGGGAGAAAGACTTGCGGATCGGCGACCGCGTCGTCATACGCAAGGCGGGCGACATTATTCCCGAAGTCGTTAATGTGCTGACGGGAGAACGGGTCGGGACAGAGAAGCCATATGTCATGCCGACCCACTGTCCGGAATGCGGCAGCGCACTGGTCAGGCTTGAAGATGAAGTCGCACTTCGCTGTATCAATCCGAAATGCCCGGCGCTGATCCGCGAGGGACTGATTCATTTTGTTTCGCGCAATGCGATGAATATTGACGGACTTGGAGAAAAGGTTGTGACTCAGCTGTTTGAAAAGCACCTGATTCACGACGTCGCTGATCTCTACCAGTTAAAATATGATGACCTGATTGTTATGGAAAGAATGGGAGAAAAATCTGTCTCCAATCTGCTTGACGCCATATCACGGTCGAAGCAGAATTCCCTGGAGAGACTTTTATTCGGCCTCGGTATCCGCTATATCGGGTCGAAAGCGGCGCTTGTTCTTGCCCGGGCTTTTAAAACTATGGATCGACTGTCGGCGGCATCGATGGATGATTTGATGGCTGTTGATGAGATCGGTGAAAAAATGGCGGATTCCCTCATGGCTTATTTTTCAAAACCAGAAGTCGCTGCGCTGATCGATGAACTGAAGGCAGCCGGGCTGAATATGAGCTATCTGGGCCCTGATCCGCAGGAAGTGAGCGCCGCCGATTCTCCGTTCAGCGGAAAGACGGTCGTACTGACCGGAAAACTTGAGGAGATGTCGCGCCCGGAAGCTAAAAGCGAAATTGAGAAGCGGGGCGGCAAAGTCACAGGAAGCGTCAGTGCGAGTACGGATATTGTTGTCGCCGGCGAAGCAGCGGGATCAAAACTCAGAAAAGCCCGGGATCTCAATATTGACATCTGGGATGAGGCGCGTTTTCTGGAAGCACTTAAGGATTGAGGGGTGTCATGATTGAAAAGAAGAAGATTCGGTGCGGCTGCACTGATCATTCTGAGCCTACAGCTTGCCCTTGCAGGCTGTTCGCAAAGCAGCTCACAGAATAGTGTTGTAAAAAACAACGGAGGGACGCAAACTACCCAGCTGATACCGGGTTCAAACACTAAGGATTATCAGTCGCTACGTCCGCTGTCCAACGATCAAATGCGCGGATATATCAATTACGGCGTAAACAATCGGGTGGACGTTGACCAGCTGGAACTCGGGCTGATGGATATGTCGAAAAGCGTTTTCAGTCCCGATCAGTACGTCTTTCAAAGCGGCCAGTATCTGACGGGAAACGATATTAACGGCATGCTTTACCGCCAGGGCCAGGAAAGAAACAAGACGAACAGCACGCCGCCGGGCCTCAATCCCCCGCTCGGACCGGGCCAGACAGCCCTGCAGCAGGCTCAGAGCAGCCCGAAATATTTAAATTACGTGCTTGAGCAGGATTATCTGAAAAAATCGGGGAACGGAAAATATGTGCTGGGAGGGGTATCCATCGCCGTTTCGCTTAATTCGGTGTACACAGATCAAATCATGGATCAGAACCAGAACATCAACCCGATCCAGGAACAGCTGAATCCCGCCACGGTTAAAACATGGGGCGAGAACGTCGCACCGAAAATTCTGCAGCGCGTGCGCAGCGTCAAAGGCCTGAGCCAGGTACCCATTTTCCTTACTTTATATATGACTGCCGCTCCCGATTCCCTAATCCCGGGTGATTATTTCGCTAAAGCAATGGTTCCAGCCGGCTCGACAACCATTGATAAATGGACACAGGTGGATGACCAGCACGTTCTGTTTCCGTCCAATGCGGCATCAGGACAGTATAAAGCGGATCTTGCCAAGTTCAATACATTTAAAAACGATGTACAGCAATACTATCCAGATTTTGTAGGCGTCATCGGGAAAGGCTTTTATCAGAACCAGACACTCACCGATCTGACACTGAATATCAATATCCGATTTATGGATGAAACGGAAGTCATCGGCTTTGCCAATTATGTTGCCTCAATTGTCAACAATGGATTCGGATTTGGCCGAGAAGTTCCGATTCACGTCTATATCACATCCGGCGACGTTCAGGAAGCTTTGATCGATAGAACGCCGACTATGGATACAGCCTACGTGCACGTCTTCCAGCACTGACCGGGGATGATGACCGGTAAGAGGGAAAACGTGACAAAGCCGAAGGGTGCGCAGAAAAAACTGCGGGCTCTTTTTTTTTCTACCATTAGTCAAGCCCTTTAGTAAAATAATTGGCGGATAGCGGAATCTTCAGAGGCTTCCAGCCAAAAAAAAGGGTACACCAAACGAGGCCTGACTGGGTGAATTTTTTTGCGGCAGCGTCCGTATGACAATTTCTTCGGGTTCATCCTTTGGAAACACTGCCCGTTTGCTCGGGAGCATCTCAGTTGCTTCCTGCTGTGCAGGCGTATTGTTAACATTAATTTCAAAAATAAATAAGGCTATATTATTTATAATCATAAATTATATTTAAATATAGTTTGCTTTGCTATATTATATATTTATAATGCTTTTGAATAAAAATTTGTTAAATCTAATTCCTTTGTTCTTCTCTTTTAGTGCGGCTTATCGGTCGTTGTGCTCGATTTATCGGTCGTCGATACAAGTTTATCAGTCGTTTGACTCAATTTATCGGTCATCAGCTGAGATTTATCAGTCGTCAACTCAAGTTTATCGGTCGTCGCCATTTTATCGCCGTATCTGCTTGACCGCATTCAGCATTTTGGACAAATCTTGAACAACATGAGTCAGCCTGAAGGATGTTTCAGCGGCTCGGGGGGAGTGAAAACAATGAGTTTATCCTACTTTGTGAAAGGGCTGTTGATCGGTTTTGCCATTGCGGCTCCTGTGGGGCCGATAGGTGTGCTCTGCATCCGCAGGTCCCTGATTCAGGACAGGCTGTACGGGTGGCTTTCCGGACTCGGAGCGGCAACGGCCGATGCCCTCTATGGATCGGTTGCCGGCTTTGGTCTCACCGTCATCACCGGATTTCTGATGGGCGGGAAAATATGGCTTCAGGTCATTGGCGGCTTTTTTTTGTGCTATCTGGGCGTTCAGACGCTCCGCGCCAAACCGGCAGACCATGCGGCGAACGCCTGCAAAGGGAACTTGCTGACTGCCTATACGTCAACTTTATTTTTGACATTGACAAATCCGATGACGATTCTCTCCTTTGTGAGTGTTTTCGCCGGTCTCGGGCTTGCGGGCGCTCAGCGGGGATATTTTTCTTCCATTCAGATTGTCCTGGGCGTTTTCGCCGGGTCGGCGTTATGGTGGCTTTTGCTGAGCCTGGGCGTCGGTTTTTTCAGAGATAAGCTGAATCTTCGTTCACTGGTGTGGATCAATCGTTTATCGGGTTTAACCATCCTCGGTTTTGGACTGGTTTCACTGGGCAGCTGTCTCTTGTAAAAGTTCCGGAAACAAGCAGGCTTCCGGATCTGCGTGAGCGCAACATGAGAGAGCGGAGGTTTTTTGCAGGGTTTGGTTTTTCAGCGGTCTTCCATTGATTATAGTCAATGGAATTTGATATGATTAAGACATTGTTGGGATTTGCCGAAGACGGTAAAAATCCCGGACGAACGAGATGGAGATGACTGTTATGAGCCGGATAAATGAAGAACAGGTCCGATATGTTGCCAACCTTGCCAGATTGTCGTTTGACGATGACGCGATCAAAAAGTTCACGACGCAGCTGGACGATATTATCGGTTTTGCCGAGCAGTTGAACGAGCTGGATACGGAAGGCATCGAACCGACGACGCACGTTCTGGATATGCATAATGTCATGCGCGACGACGTCGTTGAACCGTCCCTTCCGCGCGAAGAAGCGCTGAAGAACGCGCCTGTCCAAGAGGACGGGCAGGTCAAAGTACCGCTGATTATGGAAGCGGACTGATCCAAAAAGAAGGAGGACAACAAAGATGCCACTTTTTGAAGAAGGCCTTGTGCATCTGAAGAAGAAGATACATAGCAAGGAAATCAAGGCATCCGACCTCATTGATGAGGCTTATGCCCGCATTAATGAAGTGGACGGCAAGGTAAAGGCTTTTCTGACGCTGAATGAAGAGGCGGCCAGAGAAGAAGCACGGACGATCGATGAAAACGGTACGGATGAAGACACCCTGCTTTTCGGCATGCCGATCGGTATCAAGGACAATCTCGTGACCAAGGGCCTGCGCACAACCTGCGCGAGCCACATCCTTGAGAATTATGATCCGCTCTATGACGCAACGGTAATCGAGAAAGTCAGGACGCAGAAAGGGATCATGATCGGCAAACTGAATATGGACGAATTCGCCATGGGCTCTTCAACGGAAAACTCGGGATTTGCGCTGACACGGAATCCGTGGGATTTGGAACGGGTGCCGGGCGGCTCAAGCGGCGGTTCGGCGGCATCCGTTGCTGCCGGAGAGGTACTGTTTGCGCTGGGATCGGATACCGGGGGTTCGATCAGGCAGCCGTCCGCGTTCTGCGGCGTTGTCGGTATGAAGCCGACTTACGGGCGCGTTTCGCGGTTCGGCCTCGTCGCCTTTGCTTCATCTCTTGACCAGGTCGGGCCGATTACACGAACGGTTGAAGACAACGCTTATCTGCTGGAGACGATCGCCGGGCTTGACCGCCACGACTCGACGAGTGCCGATGTCCCGGTGCCTCACTATTCCGAGACACTGACCGGAGACATTAAGGGGCTGCGGGTCGCCGTACCCAAAGAATATCTTGGCGAAGGAATCGACGAGGCGGTGAAGGATAAAATCAAGGCGGCGATCCGGCAGCTGGAAGCGCTCGGCGCCGTCTGCGAGGAAGTTTCGCTGCCGCATTCGAAATACGCGGTTCCTGCTTACTACGTCATCGCGTCGTCGGAAGCTTCGGCGAACCTGGCCCGCTTCGACGGTGTACGGTACGGCGTGCGCGCGGAATCGAACGATCTGATCGACATGTATAAAAAATCGAGAAGCGAAGGCTTTGGCGACGAAGTCAAACGCCGGATCATGCTCGGAACGTTTGCTTTAAGTTCAGGTTATTATGACGCTTATTATAAAAAGGCGCAGCAGGTGCGCACACTGATTAAACAGGATTTTGAAAAAGTTCTGGAAAACCATGACATTATCGTTGGACCGGCAACGCCGACAACAGCGTTCAAAATCGGTGAAAAAGTGGATGATCCGCTGACGATGTATGCCAATGACCTGCTCACCATTCCGGTCAATCTTGCCGGCGTTCCGGCAATCAGCCTGCCGTGCGGGCTGGCGGACGGCCTGCCTGTCGGTCTGCAGATGATCGGCAGACCGTTTGCGGAAGGAACGCTCTACAAGGCGGCGCACGCCTATGAACAGACCGCCGGTTTTCAGCTGACGCCGGCATTCAAAGGGGCGAATGAATAATGAGCAATTTTGAAACAGTGATCGGCCTCGAAGTCCACGTCGAGCTGAAAACGAAGACGAAAGCTTTCTGCGGCTGCGCCAATGAATTCGGCGCGCCGCCGAACACGCACACCTGCCCGATCTGCCTTGGTCATCCCGGCGTTCTGCCGATTCTGAACCGCGAGGCTGTGGACTTCGCCATTAAAGCGGCGCTCGCCCTGAACTGCGAGATTTCCCGCGAAACGAAATTCGACCGCAAGAATTATTTTTATCCGGACAACCCGAAGGCCTATCAGATCTCGCAGTTTGATCAGCCGATCGGCAGAAACGGCTTCATCGAAATCGAAGTCGACGGCAAAAAGAAGAAAATCGGCGTGCACCGTCTGCATCTGGAGGAAGACGCCGGCAAGCTGAACCACCTGGCGGACGGCTCAGGCTCGCTCGTTGATTTCAACCGCGTGGGTACGCCGCTGATCGAAATCGTGTCGGAAGCGGATATGCGCACGCCGCAGGAAGCCTATGCCTATCTGGATAAACTGAAAGCCATTATGCAATACATCGGCGTTTCCGATGTCAAGATGGAGGAAGGTTCCCTACGCTGCGACGCGAACATCTCCATCCGGCCTTATGGCCAGACGGAATTCGGTACAAAGACCGAATTGAAGAACCTGAATTCGTTCGCTTTTGTTGAAAAAGGGCTTGCTTATGAGGAAAGACGCCAGGAAAAAATCCTGCTCTCCGGCGGTGTGGTCGAACAGGAAACGCGCCGTTACAACGACGCGACGAAGACGACGACGCTGATGCGCGGCAAGGAAGGTTCCGATGACTACCGCTATTTCCCGGAACCGGATATCATCAAACTGAAAATCGATCAGGACTGGATCGACCGTATTGAGGCCGAAATACCGGAACTGCCGGACTCCCGTCAGAAGCGCTACATCGAAGAACTCGGCCTGCCGGAATACGACGCCATGGTACTGACGCAGGTAAAGACGATGTCCGACTTCTTTGAAAACTCGATCAGTGAAGGAGCCGATCCGAAGCTTGTTTCCAACTGGCTGATGGGTGACGTCTCGGCCTATCTGAACAGCAATTACAAAACGATCGATCAGGTGCCGATGACGCCGCAAGGCCTGGCGAAACTGGTTCAACTGATCGAAAAAGGAACGATTTCAAGCAAAATCGCCAAGAAAATCTTCAAGACTTTGATTGAAGAAGGCGGCGATCCGGAAGAAATCGTCCAGGCCAAAGGACTCGTCCAGATTTCCGATGAAGGCGCGCTTCACGAATTGATGGACCCGATTCTCGCCGCCAATAAACAATCGATGATCGACTATAAAAACGGCAAAGATCGCGCACTCGGCTTCCTCGTCGGTCAGGTGATGAAACAGTCCCATGGGAAAGCCAACCCGAACATGGTCAACAAAATTATTCTCGAAGAAATTGAAAAGCTTTAAGAACACAAAGTTTATGAAAAAAGAGGTCGTCTCATCAGTCGATTTTCGACAGTTATGAGGCGATCTTTTTAATTTTATAAATAGTGACAGATCAACAATTTGAGCGTTAAGTTTTTTCTTTAATAACCATTTAAGGACGGCCTCTCTTTGCCATAAAGTCCCACTTACCCTTTTGGCGTTAGAAAACGGGCCGGTCTTAAGTTGATGGTGCAAAATTCTATTGATTTTCATTTTTTCTGCGGCGGAGGACCATCAACGGCGGTTTGATCCGAGCAAAGTCCCTTGCTTGGACCCGTGCGGCTGCCGCTTCAGCTTTTTGCTTTTAAAAATTGTTTACAATATAATTGAATGTGATGGTTGAATCAAATAATCACCGCTTAAACTGCGTCGTATCGATGTTTTTCAGGGGAAGCGGCTGTTAGATAGATGTTTGAGTCGGGTGATAAACATGAAAAAGGCGCGAATTATTTACAACCCAACATCCGGACGCGAGCTGGCAAAAAAGAACATCGCTTATATTCTGGACCGCCTGGAAAGCGCGGGATATGAAGCATCAGCCTATGCGACGAAAGGAAAAGGGGATGCGACGAAAGGCGCACGGAAAGCAGTCAGAAGGAAGTTTGATCTCGTCGTTGCGGCGGGTGGAGACGGCACGATCAACGAAGTGATTAACGGACTGGCCGAAAAGGAATTCCGTCCGAGACTTGGTGTGCTTCCGCTCGGCACGACGAACGATTTTGCCCGTGCCGTCGGCATTCCTCGCGATATAGTCGGCGCGTGTGATGTCCTTTGCGAAGGGTATGAAATACCGATCGACATCGGAAAAGTCAACGATCACTACTTCGTGAACATGGCGGGCGGCGGCAAACTGACTGAGCTGACTTACGACGTCCCAAGCAAGCTGAAGACGATGCTTGGACAGATGGCCTATTATATGAAGGGCATTGAAATGCTCCCCTCCCTCAGACCGACCAAAGTCAGAATTGATTACGACGACCGGACATTCTCAGGAGACATCATGCTCTTTCTCGTCTCCAACACCAATTCAGTCGGCGGTTTCGAGAGACTGGCGCCGGAAGCCCAGCTCAACGACGGTGTTTTTGATCTGATTATATTGAAGGAAACCAATCTCGGCGAATTCATTCGTCTGGCCTCCATGGCCCTTCGCGGCGAGCACATGAAAGATCCCAAAGTGATCTATGCCCAGGCCAGCCGTATCAAAGTAAAAACCGAAGAAAAAATGCAGCTGAATCTTGACGGAGAATACGGCGGCGATCTTCCCGGCGAAATCGTCAATCTCTACCGGCACCTCCACCTCATGGTTCCGAAAGAACTGGCCAAAATGCAGCAGACGGAAAACAAGCAGGAAGTTCAGGACCCGGTCTGATCCATTAGGCAGAACGAATATTTCCCGTAAGGGTTTTTCACTAAAAGTGCGCCCGGAAACCGATCAGGAACGGGCACTTTTTTCATAAAAAAATAAGCGGAAGTTCCAATCCAGCAAAAATATCGAATTGGCCGGTGAAGCCGCGAGTTTGGCTGGTAGAGTTCAAAAACTGGCCGGAAGAGTGCTGAAAAGACTCTAAACCAAATCATGAACACATGACATCAGATTTCATCACACGAATCACTAGAAGGAGAAAAATCATGCCTGAATCCATACCTGTTGAAAAGAATGATCAAATCGAAGTTACTTTTTCCGATCTGACACAGGACGGATCCGGTGTAGCCAAAGTGGACGGCTACACCCTGTTTGTACCCGGCGGGTTGCCCGGCGAGAAAGCGATGGTCCAGGTCTTGAAGACGAAAAAAGGGTATGGTTACGGACGTATCATAGAATTGACGCAGGCCGGTGAAGAAAGGACGACCCCGCCGTGTCCGATTTATGATCAGTGCGGTGGTTGCGCCATTCAGCATATCGGTGCCAAAGGACAGCTTGATTATAAAAGGGAAATTGTCAGAAACGCACTCGAGAGGATCGGCGGATTATCCGGCGTTCAGGTGGATGAAACACTCGGTATGAATGATCCTTGGCACTATCGAAACAAAATTCAGGTTCCTGTGGCCCAGCAGGACGGGCATTTCGCTTTTGGCTTTTACAAAAAACGGAGCCACGACATTGTCAATATGGATCACTGTATCATCACGGAACCGATCATTGATGAAGTGGTGCAAACCGCCAGAAGGATTGCTGAAGAAAAAGGAATCACGCCCTATGATGAAGCGAAAAACCGCGGTGTTTTACGCCATGTCATGGCCCGGTCCGGGAAAAAGACAGGCGAAGTCATGGTCGTGTTCATTACGAGAACAGAGGAATTGCCCTTCCGAAAAGTACTGATCAAAGCATTGACTGATGCGTATCCGCAGATCAAATCGATCGTGCAAAATGTGAATCCAAAGCGGACTAATGCCATAATGGGCGAAAAGACGAAAACGTTATGGGGCCGTGATGTGATTTACGATCAGATCGGGGACGTGACGTTTGCCATCTCGGCGCGATCCTTTTTTCAAGTCAACCCGATTCAGACGGAAGTTCTCTACGGAAAAGCGCTGGAATATGCCGGGCTGACAGGAGAAGAAACGGTTATCGACGCATACTGCGGTATCGGGACAATCTCCCTTTTCCTGGCGAAAAAAGCTAAAAAAGTCTATGGCGTCGAAATCGTTCCGGAAGCCATTGATGATGCCCGGCAAAATGCGGAACTGAACAAAATCACCAACGCCCATTTTGAGGTAGGAAAAGCGGAAGAAGTCATACCCAAATGGCAAGAACAGGGTATCAAGCCGGATGTGATCGTCGTCGATCCGCCGCGCAAAGGTTGCGACGCCGCGCTGATCGACACGATGATTGCCATGCAGCCGAAGCGGATCGTCTATGTTTCCTGCAATCCCGCCACACTCGCCCGCGATCTGAAGCTGCTTACGGCGGGCGGGTTCGAAATCAAAAAGGTTCAGCCCGTCGACATGTTCCCGCAGACGATGCACATTGAGTGTGTTGTCTTGATGTCAAGGGTGGGGAAATAGGTCTAATAAAAATACTGATAAATAAAGGGTTTTCGAGGTTAGAGGGTTTTCTGCCTGATGTCTGGCAGCACCTTTTAACCTTGAAAATCCTTATTTTTGTTTATTGAGGAAACAGGTCGACTGTAAAAATGTGCGTAGGGTTGAGTTGACAGATTAGATAAATTCGTAGGGTTGTGGAGATAGGATAGATGGCAGATTATGAGTTTTATCAGGCATACTAGAAGATTCCTCTTATCAGTAAATATAACTAAATATCATTTAATATAATCAAATATATTGAAAATATTGAGTTTGTGTGGTAGAATATTGTCGGGTTTTTATCGTCAAATAGTAACACATTGAGGTGAAAGAAAATGAATGAAATACCCAGTGATAACTGGATTAGCATTGAAGAAGCAGCTGAGTATTTAGGCGTGAAGCCTGTGACTATTAGAAATTGGATTAGAAAAAAGAATGACATACCTGCTCAAAAAATCGGAAAGCTATGGAAATTTAAGCGTTCCGAATTAGATGAATGGATTAAGAGCGGTAAAAGTGCCATTGAATGAAGTAATGTTGTTAAAATATACAACTACAATAGGTGGATTAACATGAATGAAGATATTGTTGCAGTGAGTTTATTTTCCGGTGCAGGTGGATTGGATATTGCCAGCATTATGGCCGGAGTTCCTGTAGTTTCAAGTACAGATATAGATTCAGATTGCATTCAAACATTAAAAGCAAATGAAATGTTTAAGGATTCTGATATTTTTGAGGGGGATTTACACGATATCGAAAGTTCAGTCTTTAAGGCTTGCGTTGAAAAACGGAAGGCTAATAAGTTTATTATAATTGGAGGCGCTCCTTGTCAGCCTTTTTCCAAAGCGGGATATTGGGTTGGAAACCAGACAAGGAGAGGAATAAACGACCCACGTGCAACTCTCGTGGATGAGTATTTGCGTGTTGTAACGGACATTCTTCCGGATGGATTTGTGTTTGAAAATGTGGAAAGCCTCTTACATCCAACAAATAAAATCATTGTCGAAAAGTTTCTTGAGATTGTAAATGATGCGGGTTACACATGCAAAATCGTCAGAGCAAATGCATTAGATTACGGAGTTTCTCAAAAAAGAAAGAGACTGTTCATTTTAGGGACTAAAAGTAACTTCAAGTCTGATGAACCAAAAAAGACACATTGCGATCCAAGCTTATGTGAGGAAACAGGACTCAAACCATATGTCAATGTTGGAGAGGTTATTCAAGGTTTTGAAGGCGATAAATATTTTGAGGAATATGAAGTTACAAAGGGTGGTACATATTATGAAGATTTATGTGAAGTTCCACCCGGCAAAAATTATAAGGCATTAACAGCTTGGGCGGGATATCCAAATCCTAAGTTTGTTGCAGACAAGCGATTTTGGAGTTTCCTACTAAAATTATCACCAGACCTCCCATCTTGGACAATTACTGCTCAACCAGGTCCTTGGGTCGGCCCATTTCATTGGGGCAATAGAAGATTAAGAGTTCCAGAGATTGCAGCTATACAGACCTTTCCTAAAGGATATAAGTTTGTTGGTAGCAGAAGATCCATTCAAAAGCAGATTGGAAATGCTGTACCATGTCTAATGGGAAAAGCTATGATTGAGTTTGTGAAGGAGAGTTTAGAATAATGCCAAATGTCTTAAGTATATTTTCAGGTGGAGGCGGAATTGATTGTGGATTTAAGAAAGCAGGTTTTGATATTTGTTTTTCAACAGATTTTTGGAAACCTGCCTGCGATACTTTGGAACGTAATAAAGTCGGAAAAATGGTTGTTTGCGATGATATAAGAAATATTGATTACGTAGGATCATTAGAAACATTAGGGATGAAGTTATCTGATATAGATGTGCTAGTTGGAGGACCTCCCTGCCCTGCATATTCAAAATCGAGATTCTATCGTACAGAAAAGAAAAGAGCATTGGAAGATGAGAACTCGTTTACTCTTTATGAATATTTCCGTGCTTTAGATGAAATACGACCTAAAGTTTTCTTTTTTGAAAACGTGTTTGGTTTCGTATATAAACCGCACCAAGCTGCTTTTGATTTGCTAAAAGAAAAAGCAGACGAATACGGATATGATATAAGTTACAAGGTAGTTAATACAGCGAATTATGGTGTACCTCAAAAGCGAGAGAGGTTTATCTGTGTTGGAATTAAACGAGGTGAAGGCGAAAAATTTATCTTTCCTGAAGAAACACACTATGACCCAGAAAACACTCCCGAAGATCAAATAGGTGACAAGATTCCTTGGGTGACTTGTGGGCAGGCTATAGGCGACTTAGATTATGACTTGCCGGAGGATGCAGAAATGCAGGCTGGATCTAAACATAAAGATTTACTTAAGCTAGTTCCACCTGGCGATAATTATTTGTATTTTACAGCTGAACGCGGATATCCTAACCCTATTTTTAAATGGAGGTCAAGATACTGGTCGTTTTTACTGAAATTATCACCTGAAAAGCCGTCATGGACCATTCAAGCTAGTTTTTCTAATAATATGGGGCCGTTCCATTGGAAGAATAGATTTTTAAGGATCTCTGAAATTAAGAGAATACAAACTTTTGATGATGATTATGAATTGTGCGGAGACTTCAGAGAACAGTGGAGACAAGTAGGTAATGCTGTACCTGTTAAGATGGCTGAGGTAATAGCAACGGCTATTAAAAAGCAATATTTTAAGGAGGAATAAGATGGAAAGTAATGAACTACCTTATGGTACACAGTTTACCCCGAATGTTGTTGACTTGCGTGTTATCCTACAACTGATTAAAGATAACGAGGGTGCAGAGACCAGCGCTTTCATTGATAGGCTGGTCGCAGCCTTTTTTTCTTCAAATGCAGCGAACTCACAAAAAACTATGGCCGGTAATTGTAAAAACTCTTTAGTGGCATATGGAATTTTAAGGACTAGCGGCGGTATTCATATATCAGAATTCGGTGATTACTTGTATGGTATTACTGATGATATAGAGTTGTATGATGCGTTTGCCCGGCATATTTTGAAGAATCTCAATGGTCTAGTTCTTATTGACACAATTAGAAAATTAAATCGTGAAGGAATTCGCATCACAAATGAGTCAGTAATTGATGCCTTAAACAAAAGAGGATTTAATTATAAAAAAACTGCAAATAATCCTCAGAGTATGAAACTTTGGCTAGAAAAAGCTGGGGTTCTTGCAAAATGGCGTATAAACGAGAATAAGATAAATGAATTGGTTGATCTATCGGAAGGTGAAATGGAGTTATTAAAGGAATTACGACCAGAACAATATTATTTCTTAAAAGCATTGTGTAATACTGGTTCTGATGAATTTCAAAAAGCGGCAGATGTGAGAGATTTAGCAACAGCCACATATGGCATTACTTTTCAGGAAAAAGCGTTTGGTACCGCTGTACTAAATCCGCTTGAAGAAAAAGGATTAATTGAAAAACAAAGAACTACCGAAGGACGTGGAGCAAAAACACCCCAAGTCAAATTGACTGAACTTACTAAAAGAGATATCGTCATCCCCTTTTTAGAACAAATGTCAGGTATTATAGGAGAAGATGTGTCACGATACTATCAGAAAACATTACAAGAAATTCGCAATGATGTTAATTCAACTGATACATATGTAAAAGGGGTGGCTTTAGAGGCTTTAGCTATTAAGATTATGAGTATCATAGGTCTTGATTTTGTTCAGACAAGGTTAAAAGGTAGCGAAACTGGCGGAGCGGAAGTGGATGTTCTTTTTGATTCAAGCAGTTTGCTCTATTCACGTTGGCAGGTGCAATGCAAGAATACAAGCAAGGTTTCCTTAGATCAAGTAGCGAAAGAGGTTGGATTATCACACGTACTAAAAACTAATGCAATCGTCATAATGACCACAGGAACTGTGTCTGAGAATGCAAGGGAGTATGCCAATAAGATTATGCGTTCCATGAATTTATGTATTATCATTATTGAGGGGTCAGACATAGACGATATTGTTCATGAACCTACAAAAATAGTGAGTATTTTTAATAGAGAATCGTTGGCTGCGAAACATATAAAAGTATTAGAAACATAAGGGAGGGATTGAGATGCCTGAATACCAATGGGCAATAAATAATGGCGAGATTGTTACAGCTGATTATGATCGCTCGATGTCATTGAATGCGGAACAAGTGAAGAGTGAATTAAAAAACGCATTCGATTCATTAGGAAACAGTGTTGAAATAACACCAGTAAGTGAAGAAATGAGTGAGGTTTATAAAATTGTTATTCCTGTGATAGATGGTTCTACTGAAGTTTATGTATCTGCAAAAGGTACAACTCCGGGTGGCAGAAATAATCTTATGGATGAACAGAGAATCCAACAGAAAGCTAAATATCTCAATTATGCTGTTGATAAGAAAGAAAACGGTGAGAAAGCTATATCAATAGGAGTATACAAAAAAGATAATGCTGTTGTATTCTGTGCATGGAAATTATCTCGCTCAAACGCAGCTTCTCCAGAGACATCTATATCAAAACAGATAAAAATCCAAACAATCGCCAAAGCCTTAACTGAAGGTTTTGTTCAACAAGATAAAGGGCGTGGAGAATATGCCTGTGCTTTTAGAAAAGAGTTTATATATTTTTATTTGAATAATTCTGATTGGTTACATACTGGTCATGTTACTGAACTTGCAGATCATACAATACCTGAAGAAGATTCTAGTGTAACATTTAACTTTGTGACTAGTTACTTTAGTGATTTCTCCCGAAATCGTATTATCTTTGGGGCGCCAGGTACTGGTAAAAGTTTCACCTTGAACAAGGAAAAGGATGAATTATTAGCTAATGGCGGAGAGTATGAACGTGTAACGTTTCATCCAGATTACTCATATGCTAACTTTGTAGGTACATATAAGCCAGTGCCATGCAAGGATAGTGATGGGAAAGATGCTATCACATACGAATATGTACCAGGTCCATTCATGCGTACATATGTTAAAGCGTTGGAAAATAGTAAAACTGCCGAACCGAAGCCATTCTTGCTAATAGTAGAAGAAATCAACAGAGCCAATGTAGCAGCTATTTTTGGAGATATATTCCAGCTGTTAGACCGAGATGATTCAGAAGTTAGTGAATATTCAGTACAAGCATCTGAAGATATTAAAAAACACTTGGTTGATAAGCTTGGTGGTACCCCTGAAGATTATGCAGAGATAAGAATTCCAGATAATATGTTTATATGGGCAACTATGAATAGTGCTGACCAAGGCGTATTCCCTATGGATACTGCGTTCAAACGTAGATGGGACTTCACCTATCTTGGTATAAATCACAATGAGAATGACATTAAGGGGAATTTTGTTAAATTGGGCAGTGGAATCTATCGTCGTGTGATTGAATGGAATGAACTACGTAAGGCAATCAATGATACCCTTTCCTCTTACAAAATCAATGAGGATAAGTTATTAGGACCATATTTCCTTTCAAGAAAAATTGTTGTTCCAAGCGTGGGTAATGAAATTAATGCAGATATCTTTATTTCTGCCTTCAAGAGTAAAGTTCTAATGTATTTATTTGATGATGCAGCTAAGCAGAAAAGATCATCTCTTTTTGATGGTTGTAAGGAAACAACGAAGTATTCTTCTATTTGTGAGGAATTTGATAAGCGTGGTGTAGAAATTTTCTGTAAGGAGATTAGAGATAAATTTCCGAGGACTATATCAGTAGTAGCTGAATCTGCAGAGGAGTATAAATAATGATATCGAAGTTTGTTCGAGAACAGAAAAGATATACTCAATCTATGTTAAAAAGCATCTTTCAATGCTCGGAAGAAAAGACGGTCGGTATTATTAAGCGTTTGAAAGAATATGGGGTGCTAAAGGCTGTTAAAGCCACGGATGCTCAGAAAGATATGTCGGACTTAGTGGATGAAGATATCGAAGTTGCTGATGTTGAAGTAGGCGATAATGAGTACCTATATGCATTTACTTTTGTTGGTGTAATAACCGTTTCGGGTTGTGTTTTGAAATGCTATCCCAAATATATCTTTAGCAACAATGAACCTTTGGCAGAATTAAAAACAATAATAAAAGTACTTGAAAAGTATAACGCCAAAGAGCAGATCATCCGTATGTATAACGATAACAGTGAGAGTAACTCTTTTAATCTGCTTGCTGTGATGATTTTTTTGCTACAAGACTACTATGAAAATGGTGCATATACAAATACACAAGATATCATTGAATCAAACGGCTCAGGAGAAATACTATGGGATAAGACAATTAATGAGACCTTTACTTACCTCAGCAATAATCGCCCATATTACATTGAACTATTTACGAAAAAACGTATTAATGATGATTTTGATTACTTTAAAAGGCTCCATGAATCAATTATCAGTATTTGTTCAAGGGAGCTGAAAGATGCAGATTTGTTGGATTTGTTTGACATACTTCCGGTTGAAGTGTCTGATGAAGAACTAGATGATTTTGGAGAAACAGACTATATACTCTACCGCATACAGAATGAATTGAATTTACAGTTTAATACAAGAAAGCAGCTGTTATTAAAGACGTTATATGCCTATATCGCTCATAGCAGCACTCTTGCAGATATTGATTGTTTCACTATGTTTGGTTCAAATAGTTTTAATCTGGTATGGGAAAAGGTGTGTGCTGAAGTTTTGGACAATCAATTGCAGACTCCACTCGGCTCACTCCCTATATCTTTAGCAGATGGATACGATCCTCAAGATTTGCTCATTTCACTAATAGAAAAGCCAAAGTGGAATGGTTATATGCAAGACAGTACAGAATTTCAAAAAATCGCCAAGGAAACCCTTGTTCCAGATATTGTGTCAATCCATAAGTTGAATAACTCACATCAGTTCATCATTTTTGATGCTAAATATTATAACGTTCAACTTGAGAAAGGGAAAGAACTTCGAGGGCAACCTGGAATTGGAGATATTACAAAACAGTATCTCTATCAGTTAGCGTATAAAAAGTTTGTTAATGACCATGGCATCCAAGATGTAAAGAATTGCTTTTTGATGCCAACCGAACAACAAAGCATTATTGTCAAGGGGTATGTCAGTATGGAAATATTAGATGTCATAGGGTTACAGAGCATTCAAATAAGACAATTACCCGCAGATATTATGTTCACACACTATCTATCTAGTGAAAAAATGGATATAGGGTTACTGGGGGCTGATGGGGGCGATCCGTTTTCGGAAATGGGATAGGGCGGACGGATTGAACGGCAATCTGACCGTATACGTGGGACACCCCATGAAGTATTGATACGCCGGAGTATCTCGAATGGCTTTGACCAAATCAGCATCAGAAAGGTCAGTGGCTTGCTTAATGAGCTGCGCCCCATAAAGGAGTCGGAAAGGTTTGCCCGCTCGGCCAAGTGGAGACGGAAAAACCTCACGATAGGCGTCCTCCAACTGAGTCCACGGCAGCTGATCCGCAAGCTGAACCCATTTGTTGTCCGGGCTTAAGGAGACACCCAGTCCCTGTCCGAAAGACTCTATCGAAAGTTGAACCGTTTTTGTACGATAAACCATCCCCAGCACCCCATCCATTGAAAAATGCACAGAAAATCGCGTCAGGACGCGTTATTCCATGCATTTATTATACACTAAATACGTGATTAATTGTTTATTATAAGGAATTACAGAATTATTAAGTATCCACTATTTATACTGTCATTAAATGCCCTCATTGTGCTTGTTCTGCAATTGAAGATTTTTATTATAAGTCAGATGAAAAGTATATTATTTGTGATAAATGCGGATATACTTATTCGAAGTTCTATAAAATTGATCCAATTAGGGGTTATGTATGGGAGATTAATGAACAAGAAGGGCACGGGGTTTGTGTCATTGTTAGAAAAGATGGACATCGGAAAAGAATTTTATTTAATTCGGTAACAACGTCAAAAGAATTTGAAAAGTATAGCAAAATCTTTTCAGAGGATGATGTAGATCAAGAGGCCAGCTATATGGAAGGTTATGAACATGGATGTTTCATACCTCTTCTTGGCAATATACATTATTAAAAGGGGAGATTTCATTGATGAAAGTTGAAAAGTATAATCTTAATGAAGAAACCCTTAATTTTATACTTGATTTTGAAAAGAAAGTAGAGAAGGGTAAAGTTAATACGAATAAAGAATTAGTAAAACTATTGGAATTGTCCTCTTATTACAAAGATATTGTGTTACTGCTATTCATTAATGTCCAGAAGATGACGGTGGCTATTGTCCGCAGTTTGACGAGGATACTGTCCGATGATCATAAAAAATAAGACCGTCTTAAAAAAGACAGTCAATCAACCAAATATTATAGAATAACCTGATATCTTTGTTTTTCATTGAGGTTGAAACGAACACCTTCGGTGATGACATACCAACAATTGCCGAACTCCAGAGTGCAGTTCAGGTAATAGTAGCCCACGATCAGATCAAATCCTATCCCACAGTGCAGCTCACAGGGATGCCCCTGATAGTCTACAGTCCACCGATCCCGTTCCGGATTGTAAAACATTTCATCAGGTGTGTTCATGAGAGTTCCCCCTCGATCACTCGCTTGACCATCCGATCGTCAATGATCGGATGACCATTTTGAGCACCGTATATGAGACAATGCGTGCACGCCTTATTGATCAGCCGGGCCGTACCACTGGAAAATCGGTAGATTTCTTCAATGGCATCCTCTGTAAAAATAGGACGGTCGCAGCCGGCAAACTTGAGTTGACACTCAATATAGGCGCTGGTTTCTGAGCGGTCGTAATGGCCGATCTTGCACTGAAGATCGATACGCTGACGGATCGCGGCGAAACTTTGAAGTTTCAAGCGGTCCCAGAGCTCACTTTGACCGACCATGATGAGGGCCATTGGACTTTGTGAATCCATTTTAAAGTTCAAAAGGAACCGAACTTCTTCCAACATTTCACGGCTAAGCAGATGCGCTTCATCGACAACACAGACAGGCTGGATGCCATGAATCTCACGCATGAGTTCGATTTCATGATGCAGTTGCCTTTTCGCATCGCCCCGATAAAATTTAGCCTCACAGCCCAGCTGCTCCAGGAGTCCCTTGTAGAAATGACGAGGCGTTAACTTTGAATCGGACAAGTAGAGAACGCTATAATGCCCTGGATCCAGTTCTCGCGTAAAACGTCGGACCATTGTCGTTTTACCTGTGCCACAGTCACCGGTTAAGACCGCGAAGAGTTGCCGTTCCGCCGCGTGAATCAGGCGTCCCAGAATCTCATCCACAGATTGGGAGGTATAGAGATGACTTGAAGGGATCGACCGGGAGAAGGGGGGCTGCTTCATCTGATAAAATGGCTCAAACAAGGTGCTCACCCTCTCTCATCACCTTGCTGTAAGAAACCGCCGGTTTCTGCACGTCTTGTCGTTCCCCATGCTTTTGAGTGGCTGCACGCAAGAGTCGGGAGGTATCTGTTGGTTTGGGTTGAAGGCTTTCAGGTAATTCCGGACGTTTTCCTATGTGTGTCCCTATTTCAAGTTTCTTAGCCGGCCAGGGCGTGTAACCTTCTTTTTCAACGGTGATTTGTGAAAGATCTGATGGATCATAGACAACATCCACGGTGGTGCCGATAAATGGAATCCCCACTTCATACAGTTGGTTCTGAAAACTGATACATCCGGATTTATCCACTTTTCTTTTTTCCGCATGAAGAAAAGCCAAACGGAGGGTTTCCGCATCTAGAAAGTGTAGGACCTTTTTATCGCTGCGGTAAGCCATCTCCGGTGTGACATGCTCGCCCAGAGCCGAATGAGGCTTGTTCAGATAACATTCACTGAGCCAGACTTGGAAGAGATCATTCAGTTGATCCAGTGACTTGGGCTTCTCTAAGGCGACCTCTCCCAAAAAAGCATCCACAACACGGTTCAGCCGTTCTACTTTGCCTTTTGAGCTAGGTGAGTACGGACGGGCATAGAGGAGCTTGGTCCCTAGTTTAGAACAGGTGCGAGCCATCCATTTGGTGCGATACTGCTTCCCGTTATCAAAAAATACAGCTTCCGGCCGTCCATATTTCTGAACGGATTGGCGGAAAGCATCTTCAACGATCCGCTGATCCAAAGTGGGATAAAAAGCACCATGAAGGACGAAACGGGTGGCGTCATCAATAAATAAAACAAGATAGACTTGTTTATTGATGCCACCTTGACCGATGGGGAGGGAAGGCCCGAATTTAATATCCGACTGCCAGAGCTTATTCCGATGAGATTGTTGGAACCGTCGAGCGGCTCCTGCTGTGGACTGGTAGAGCCGCATTTGCCTGGAACTGTAACCTCGTTCTGTAAGTCGTTCCTGCAGTGTTAACCGCTTGATTTCACCAGGTTTGGCGCGTCCCTCCCACTCCATAATTTGGATAATCTGCCGGACACTCCGTTGGGGTGCTTCTCTCCTGAGCAGAATGGCTTCCTCCACTAATTCATTTCTCAACGCGCTTTCGATCAAGCTGTCCGCAGCCTCGTTCGATGGCGGTTGAATAGCCAGTGGCAGTGACGTGGCTCCTTAACCACGGTCACCTACATTGCGAATGGCATTTGTTTCAGCCAGTTGGGCTGTCGGCTCATCCATACAGGATTTTTTTGTTTACACGGATTTTTGGAAAAATCCCTAAAAGGACACTTAGATTAACTGGAGAAAATAAAAAGCTTCCCTTCGGGACGGCAAACCATCCGAAGAGAAGTCGATGCTCACACCTCTGCCAGACAAACGTGATGGGATGAATCCATCTTTTGTGATTCAGAAAGAGAGCTGATCCAGCACCTCTTTCAGCTCATCTCTCAGAAAAGCATTCACTTTGATGAGCGTATCCCGTTGCTTCCTTAACTCGTTAATCTCGTCGATTAACCCTTCCATTTCTGTCTCGAGGATACCGATGGTTTCCTCTATCTCGAAGTCTCTCTTCTGCACACGTTCCTTTTCAGAACTCATTGATCGCCCTCTGTATATGCGATTCACCTACTATTTTATGTCCTTGAATCAGGGCATCCATCAGGCTTTGACTGCACAAGGTATTGATTTTTCGTGGAATGCCCTGACTGAACTGATAAATAGCTTGAACAGCCTCTTCGGAGAAGATTTCATGGGGTGTTTCAACCACCTTGAGCTGATGATGGATATAGGCCTGTGTTTCTTTTTCAGTGAGCCCGTTCATCTGATAACGCATTTGTATGCGCTGATCGACCGCTTCCAGGAGTTTAATTCGAAGCAGATGGCGTAGGCTGGGCTGACCCACGAGAATCAGGGCGAGCGGAGACAACGAGTCTTCTTTAAAATTGAGGATATACCGCAACTCCTGAAGCATTGTTTCAGAAAAATAGTGTGCTTCATCCAAAATAAGGACGGACACCTTCTTCTCGTTTTCATAGAGATCCAGCATCAAAGATTGAAATTGGCGACGAGCATCTGTAGAGCGAAAAGCCGGTTTAATCCCAAAGTGTTGGAGCACTTCCCGGTAAAAAAGCTTCGGCGTCAGGGAAGAGTCACAGAGATACAAATAGGGATGACGGGTGGGATCCAACTGATGAACGAGAGATCGGATCGACGTTGACTTTCCCATCCCGGCTTCTCCGGTCAGCAGACAGAATTGACGGTGCTGCACCGCATACTCTAATCGGGCGTTCGCTTCTTTTTGCGAGGCTGATGAAAACAAATGTTGGGGTTCAATCTCACGCGTAAACGGTAGGCCTTTCATCTCAAAGAAATCAAGCATTCTCGATTCATCTCTTTTCTTTTTTGTTTCTTAATTGCGCAAAACTTGTCGTGCCCAGTTGTTTGCGCTTGATTTCATCCTGCTCTTTTTTTAGCTGCTCCAGGAAATTGGACACTCCGGCAGGAGTGCTGTCATCCTCATCATTTAACCATTTATGGTGTGACTGATTTTTGAGCTCTGCCGGACTCGCATTGGGAAAACGTTCTCCATCTTTCCAAATTTGAACGGTGGAAAGATCAAAGGGATTGTACCGAATCTGGATTCGCTGGCCCCTAAGAGAAGGATCCACATCGAACGTGTTGCCCTCCAGTTCAATCACTGATGTTTTTCTTACCGTGCGTTCCTCTTCCCATAAAAAGATTTCTTTCAGGGCTTCTGCCGGAAGATGCCTAAGGCTCGATGATTGGGATTCAAAGCGCTTTTTTGGTGTCTGTTTGGTTCCTCGATGAACACGGTTATCGTAGGCCTCCAACCAGGAATACAGATAATCATTTAACTGTCTCAAAGTCGTCAATTTCCCCTGGTTGATCAATAGATTCGCTTCACCCGTGAAACTGCTATCTACATATTGGAAAAACTTTTCAATTTTCCCTTTTGATTCCGGCGAGAACGCTGTTGCGTGGGCCAGTCTGGTGCCCATGCGGGCACACATAATGGGAAGCTGTTTGGCATTGTAGATTGACCCATTATCGCAAAAGAAAAGATGGGGAACACCAAACTTTAGCACCGCTTTTTGAATACACCGTTCCAGTCTTGGATAGCGCTCCTCCATAAAAAATTCAGCATGCATGATTCGGCGGCTGTGATCATCGATAATCGCAATGAGGTAAGCCTTTTTTCGCCGTTCCGGATGTCTGGGATCCGGCAGGTAGAGCGTGTGCTGTGTGTCCGCTTGCCAGCAGTCGTTTGGCGCCCCATGTTCAAAAGCATGGAATTCCTTTCTCACGGTATGGGAAAGATCTCGCCGACTCCAGCCCTGCTCCTGAAAATAACGGGATAATGTTCGTGGTTTCAACACACCGAGCTGAACTTTTCCCTCCAGTTCCAGGAGACGAATAATCTGTTCCACACTTCGGCTCGTGAGTTCTTTACGCAAATCAATAGCCCGCTGAAGGACCGTCAGGTCCAATTGATGCAGGCTGCCTTTGTGCGCCCGCAGCTGTGGTTTAAGTCCATCAAATCCCTGCTCCTCATAAGTCCTCAAGTATCTTTCCAGTGAGCGGAGACTCACTGTGGTGCGCTCGCTGCCCGGGATGGTGTAGGTCTGTCTCGCAATTTCTCGTAAAAGGGCATACTGCTCCCCTGGCTGAAGTTGCCGCTGAACGACTGGGGCCTCAGCCCGAACCGAAACGCAGCGATCTCCTCTCGAATCGTTTCGTTCATCTCTTTCTCCTCTCACATCATCAGAATGGGACACAATCTCTATTTTTCGTTAAATTGACCCATAGAGAAAGAGACAAACTTTGTGGAGTAATAAAAAGGAAAATCATTCAATCTATTCCAAATGAACCGACACCCTGGGCGACTTCATCCAGATCCTATCGGTCGGCGGAGATGGAGCAGGGATAAGAGCCTTCCTCTTCGAGGGATGTCTCCTCTGAAAGCAAAGGCCAGCAGGCCTTGAATCTCTTCATATGAGTTGATTCCTTCCCGATAAAGAGAAAGCAGGCGATCGCCTTCCTGGTTCTCCATCGCCCAGATACGGCGTTGATTGATCCACCATAGACTTAGCCATTTCCGAAGCTTGTTTTTCCACCGATAAAGCGTTCTTAGCGAGACAACAGAAACCCCTTCAGTCGTTAAGCGTTCAGGTAGTTTAAAGATGGGAATACCACTGATCAGGGCGCGACCAAAGCATTCATAGATGGGGTTTATGAATCTCGCCCAAGGGGCAAGAAAACAGGGGATTAAAGAGAGGGTCTTTCTACAACCTACGCATCTACGGCGCATAATAGGCACCTGAAAAGATCGCCGGTGAGTATGCACCGTCCGTTCATACTTACCGTGTCGTCGCGTGTTTTGTCCACAACACGGGCAGGGAACATTCTGACGATAAGCAGCAACAAATTTAATATATTTCTTGATCGTAAGCGGACATTCAAGTACAATGATCATGATCATAAGTGATAGAGTTGTTTGTCATCTCTCGGCCTGGAAGCGTAAGGGAGACGAACAACTCTTTCCTTTTCTCAAAATATAACAAATACAACAAAAACCGACAACTCTATTGACCATTATACATAGGTCAGTTGATTGTCGGCTATTTTATTATGATTTATCCGCCAATAATTGTGACCGTGATTATCGATATAGCGACATTCAATTAGGCTGCAAACATCAAGCCGGCCTGCTTACGGCTGGGCTTAAGCCCTTCGAGTCCACGCTCTCGATAGCTGCCCAGATAGCGTCGGATCGTTCTTTCTGAGAGTCCACTTTGCTTACAGATCTGTTTCTTTACTTCAGTCGCCCTGGCGGTATCCAGATCACCGGATAACAGTGGGGCGATCAGCTGGAAACGTTGAGAGGCAATCTCGTCCAGCTTTCTAGAATCTCTCATCATACATCTCTCCTCGTTTTAACCTTCATCATGAAGTTTAAACAGGAGTCAGCCGGACAAGAATGCAGAACGGGTCTGTACCCAAAGATGAACGTTAACGATCGGTCTGGCCATTCTCGCCAACCAGCCCGGCGCATCGCCGAATAGTCGCCCAATTCTTTCGAGTACGGTCAGTGACTCCATGGACGAAGGAACCACCGGGGCTGAATCCATTTGTTGAAAGCGGAGAACGATGGAATGAAGGCAGGCCAGCCAATAATCGATAAACTCAAGGAACCAGCGGTTCCACCGATATAGAGTTGAATTGTCTGCAGCGACATCATTTTTGTGGGGCTGGGAAATGGCTTTTTCAAAGCAACGGGACTCATAACGTTTATAAGGAATAAGCAGATCAGGAAGTTCATGATGAATCTTGGAACAAGTGACACAGCACAAACGACGAATCCGCAACGACACACACTTTCCCGAGTCTTCTATGTATTTTCTCAACCGGCTTCCAATAATTTTAAGTTCTCCTCCGCAACAAGGACAAGGAACCTTTCCCGCACCCTTAACAGAAAACACCAGTTGCCTGGTTATCAACGAGGCTATAGTCTGATATAATAATCATATTGTTGGTTTAGGGGGTATCCCTCGTGTAAGTCGCATTACACGATAAAGGGATACCTTTTTCCTTTCGCAAAATAAGTGCCAGCTATAAAGTCCTACGGACATTATAGCTGGCACTTATTGGACAGGCAATACCGTCAACTTTCGGTCAAAATCAGGCATCAATAACAATATTGTTCAATCATATCATAAAACAGCAATGCAAAAATCTATTTGGTGGGCTGTTAAAAGGAGTAATAACTGGAAAATAACGAAGGGGAAATATATAAAATTATAGATGGACTGGGTAGGAGTCAAAGATAGATACTACTTTGTTGGTCTTATAAGATAATAGGTAGTAAATTGAATCGGCGGTGTTCAAGAATGAAAATAGTTTCCGAGAATATCAAATCAACTGCAGTTTTTTCAGAAGACCAGAATCATGAGTATAGGTATTTACTAACAAGGGAATGGGATAGTAATAAAAAGAAGGCAACAGTAATTATGTTAAATCCCAGTAAGGCAACTCATCTGAAATTTGATACAACGATAATGAATGTTCATAATTTTATCATAGATTATGAGAATGAATCTTATGGTTCATATTCAATTGTTAATCTGTTTGCTTATCGTAGTACTGATCCAAAACTTTTAGTAAATAGAAGGCAAAATTTTGAAATGGAAAATGATAAGTTTTTAAAAGATGCTTTTGATAATTCTGATATCATAATTATTGCTTGGGGTAGGGACTTTAGTAAGGTAAATGCTATAACTAGAAGAGAAATTAATGCACGAATTTCAAATGTTTTAGAAATACTAAGGGCTTACCAAAATAAAATCTATATCTTTTGGGATGGTAAAGAAGAATTAATAAATATAATGCCTAGACATCCCGTCTTTCTAAAAAGTTACTGGAAGTTAATTGAATACAATATTTAATATATTATAAAATTAGTGCATCGTAGCCAATATTTTGAAATTAATTGTAACACTTTTCCTTTTTTTATAGAATCTATTTAAAAAGGTGAAATGATGCGTCCCATAAAATACATGATTGCTTTAACTGACGACGAAAGAGCCCGCTCAGATTTCAGAAGCCGGAGGAGGAACTTACTTTTTTTATAATAAAGAAGGAGATTTGAATAAATTTCAATATAGTGTAGAAATACCTTTTAAATATGATATTGATACTGATACATTTGAATATAATGATATGAAACTGTTTGATCTTTGTGAAAAACTCAGGTTAGTTTTTAAAGAGAATGGGCAGGAACAAGAGACTTGAAAATGAATGGACTACGCTGACATAAAAATGCCTGCCGTTAAAGGATAGGCAGGCAAGACGAGCATTTTATGATTTTAATTTCGTTAAAGGCATGGTCAAGTGATTTTGCTGTTCTCTCATCGGCATCTTCCAAAAGCTGTCTGTATAAGTCTTTCAGCATGGCTTTTCCGCCGATTTTTTTGGCTCTTCGCCATTTTGTGTGGAGTGCTTGATAAAATCATAGTTTCTCTGAATCATAATTTTCTTGGACGTTTCATAGTGTCTCAGTCTTGGGAAAGCCAGTCAAGGACAGCACTTGACAGCCTTTCCCAAGACTGAGGGGGTGTCATTAGTCCAAGAAGGGAATTATTTAGCCTTAGGAGGCTCAACCTTGATGTCCAGCTTATTCACTGTGGCGTAAATCATCGAGACGTAGTTTTTTATCGACCTGTACCCTCGGGCCTTGCGTTTGGATGCCTGAATTAAGCTGTTAATCCCCTCAAGGAATCCGTTTGTCATTTTTGAGATGAACCAGCGAAGGATGCCCTGGGCATGACCTCTGATCGTCTTGGCGACATCCTTAATCGGCTGAAGTTGTGATCGAACAGCCCAATCACACCAGGCCTCTAAATAAAACGGGGCTAGAAATTTATTCTGCAGCCATAGTCTTTGCAGGGACAATTTGATGCGATAGGCGCGCCCCGTTTTCAAGTCGGCATCCTTTAACTGGGTGAGCTTGGCCTGCTGGTGTCCTGTCAGGTTCTCCGGATTCTTCAGCCAGATATAGCGTGTCTTTTTCAAATCAGGCTGATGAGCGGCTTCCGACCGGCGCACCCGGTCAACGGCTTCGTTGACCATCTTTAAGATATGGAATTTATCGAACGTGATCTGAGCCTGCGGAAAATATTCCGCAACACCGCTGATAAAGGCCTGAGACATATCGCAACACACTTCCTGTATCTGACTGGGTGCCACGCCTTTTTCTTTGAGAAAATCCTTAAAAGACCGCAGGCCGTCTGCTCCCTTGCCCTCAACGGCGAGGAGGACACGTTTTGTATCTAGATCAACAAAAAGCGTCACATACTGATGGCCGCGTTTGGATGAGGTCTCATCAATAGCGATTCTTTTCACAGAGGTGAGGTCACATGCTTCCATGCCCTTCTGAACATAATAATGGAAGACGCGCCAGAGGCGTGTATCATGTTCTCCAACTTCCCTGGCAACGGCATTGACCGGCATCTCTTTCATTAAGCTCATTACTTTGGCTTCAAAGAACCAGGTAAAACCTGCCCCTTTCCGTGCCCAATCAATCGACACGGTCCGGATCTTTCCACAGCGGTCACATTCCACCCGGGGAAACCGGGCATGCAGGTAAGTTGGGTATTGCCAGAAGTCCAAATGTCGCCAGATTCGGTCTTCGTCAACGAGATCATACGCCTTGGCGTGCGGCTGTCCGCAATGGGGGCAAGTAAACGAGGACCCCCTGTGAAAATCAAGATAAATGTGCAGGCCTCCATTTTTCTGATCCAGTTCATAGTCCGTGACGTACCATGGTGCTTTGATATTCAATGCCATTTCAAAAGCGGAGTAGGCTTTATCAAAATCTTTCATTGTTTCTTCACCTCTGGGTATTTTCAAAGTTTGTTACCCAGTATGGACTATAAAACTAGTCTATAAACCCATATTTTTTAGCGAAGAGGCATTTTTTTAACATCAACGTTATCTGAGTCTGAGCCTGTATTTCTTTAGCTTTCGATATAGAGTGGAGCGAGCGATGTTCAATTTTTTAGCGACCGCCGATATGTTCCAGCCGCTCTCTTCTAAAAGTTGAAGCAATATTTTTTTTTCTTCCGCATCTAACGGAGACATATTCGCCACTGCGTCGTCCGTAGATAAATGATTCCCATTTTCTATTAAATAACTAGGCAAATGCTCCATTTTGATGAATGAAGATTCGCTGAAAATAACGGCGTGTTCCAGAACATTTTGCAGCTCTCTAATGTTGCCCGGCCATGAGTATTCTAAAAAAAATGACAACGCATGATCCGAAATTGACAGGCTGCTTTTTTCATATTTTTCAACGAATTGTTTTAAAAAATAATTTGTAATCGGTAAAATATCATCTTTTCGTTCACGGAGGGGCGGAATGGTTACTGACACGACATTAAGACGATAAAATAAATCTTTACGGAATCCTCCATTTTTACAAAGGGCGAGCAAGTTTTTGTTCGTTGCGGCAATGATCCTGACATCTACTGGGATAGGTTGAGAAGATCCTAGTCTGGTGACTTCTCTCTCTTGCAGAACTCTGAGCAGGTGAATTTGTGAGTCAAGCGGCATTTCGCCGATCTCATCCAAAAAGAGAGTGCCTCCGTTTGCCTCTTCAAAGATCCCCTTTTTCCCGCCTGCCATGCCACCGGTGAATGTTCCCCGTTCATACCCGAACAATTCACTGCTTACTAACTCTTTTGGGATCGCACCGCAGTTAATAGCCAAAAACGGTTTACGGTGTTTGTTGCTTGATCGGTGAATGGTCCGCGCGATTTTTTCCTTCCCGGTGCCGCTTTCGCCTAATACAATAATCGGCACATTCGATGAAGCGGTCTTGCGGCATTTATTTATTGCCGCCGCAAAAGATTTTGAATGTCCAATCACCTCAGCCCAAGGTCCGGCCTGCGCAGCGATTTCTGATGGAGATTCGGATGTTCTCCCGGCGTCAGCGTCTTTTAATACAATCAAATAACCGGCAAGAGCCTTATGAAAATAAATGGGTTCAATATCGATGACCAGAAAATTTTGAATCAAGCATGCATTTGCAACAGGATTTGAGCTGGAATCTTGCGGTGCATGTATATAGTCCTTGATTAAGGATTGAAAATCAGGATGGTTAGATAACTTTGAGGCGGGAGATAGTTTGAAAAAGTGAGCCAGCTTTTCACTGCTTTTAACAACAAAAAAGTCGCGGTTAAGCACCAAAACATGATCGGTTTTCCATTTATCAGTTGAGCGGAAAAAAGTTTCTACTAGATGACAGGTTTTTTCCAAGTAGCTTTCCGCCAGCTTTGTTTCTATCAATTGAGCAATCGACACTGCCAGCCCTAATGTGTGGGGCTGGGCGTGGGTCCAAATTCCTGTGAAATCAATGGTTCCGATGATTTCCTGTGTAACAGGATGAAAGATAGGTGCGGAGGAGCATGACCAGGGATGGCAGCCGTGGCAAAAATGCTCGGCGGAAAAAATCTGAATCGGGACCTTCGTGACAATGCTAGTGCCAATCGCATTCGTGCCCGCAGTACTTTCGCTCCAGTCCATACCGGCAGCAAAATTCATTTTTTCGGCGCTGCGAATGGTCGGCGGATCGCCTTTTAAGTAAATAATTCGGCCATTTTGATCAGACAACGTGATCAGATGGCCTGTTTCGGACATTTTATGAAATAATTCATCGATAATCGGCTTTGCAACCCGATAGATCTCCGATGTTTTTAGCAAATGGTTCAACTCTTGATCAGTTAATATCTGCTTTGTTCGCAACTGCGCAGGATCGACGCCTGCATGATGACAACGTCTCCAGGAATGCAAAACACTTTCTCTGATCTTATCCAATATAGCCTCTTCTCGACATTTTACAACATACATATCCCACAAATTTTCTAATTCCTTTGTTTTACTGGGCAAGTCATGTGTTGAGAAAATGGATAGATAAGGATTCCGCATCTCTGTCCTCCCTGCCTGAAGAGTTCAAGGTCATTTTAACATTTCATACTGAAAAAAGAAATGAAAATGCTTTCAAATTGTGAACAGCTTAGGCAACAACAAGGAGCAAAAAGACGGAGCAGTTGTGCACATGCATAAAACAATTGTAGCGATACAGCTGTAGCGATCCGCAACAATTCATCCGGTTTATTAAGCTAAAAAGACGAATGTTTTTATCTTTTGGAAATTGGCACGATCCTTGCATTGAATATTGCTGAGCACGAAATAAGCTTGAAAGGGGAGAAAAAATGAGGACAGATAAAACGAAAAAGGCACAGATTCTGGCAATCGATGCCGGCGGTACGATGACCGATACGTTCATCATTGATGATCACGGTGATTTTGTCGTTGGAAAGGCGCAGTCAACGCCGGAAGATGAATCGATCGGCTTGCTGAACTCCGCAAGAGATGCACTCACATACTGGGGGTCAAGTGTCGAGGATGAATTTCCGAAGCTCCTGGCCGGTGTGTACTCCGGTACAGCGATGCTCAACCGTCTCGTGTCGAGAAACGGGCGCCGTGTCGGTTTGATCGTCAACAAAGGGATGGAGGATTTCCACCGTATGGGCCGGGGGATTCAGTCTTATTTAGGCTATTCCTATTCCGACCGGCTGCATTTAAATACTCACCGTTTTGATCCGCCGCTTGTACCCAGGGAATGGACGAAAGGGATTACCGAAAGAGTGGATCTTTTTGGAAGCGTTATCATTCCGCTTTATGAACAAGAAGTCGAACCGGCTGTTTTGGAATTGCTCAAGCAAGATGTGGAAGCGATTGTGATAAGCTTGCTTCACTCTTATAAGTATCCGGCCCATGAACGCAGGATCAGAGATATTGCTAGGGAAACAATAAAGAAAGCGGCAAAAGACATCCCTGTTTTTGCTTCGGTTGACTACTATCCTGTGAGAAAAGAAACCCATCGGACCAATACTACGATCATAGAAGCTTATGCAGCCGATCCATCTCGTGAGACATTGGCAAAAATCGATCGCATGTTGAAAGCGCATGGGGCAGATTTTGATCTCCGTGTCATGGCGAGCCACGGCGGAACGATTAGCACACAGGCAAATGAACTGGCAAGAACACTGGTTTCCGGCCCAATCGGCGGCGTCATTGGTGCGAAATATCTTGGCGAACATCTTGGTATCCGTAATATCGCCTGTTCGGATATCGGAGGCACGAGCTTTGATATGGCGCTTATCACTCAAGGAGATTTAAGCATCAATACAAGTCCGGATATGGCAAGATTGGTTCTATCACTGCCGCTTGTTGCGATGGATACAGTTGGAGCGGGGGCCGGCAGTTTTGTCAGAATCGATCCGAATTTCAAATCTTTAACACTGGGGCCGGACAGCGCTGGCTCGAAAGTGGGCGTCTGTTATCCGGAAGGCGGTTTGAATACGGTGACGGTCACCGACTGCCATGTTATTCTCGGGTTAATCAACCCAAATAACTTTCTTGGCGGCGAGGTTCAGCTTGATCCCGATCGCGCCTATGCAGCGGTGAAAGAACAGATTGCCGATCCACTGGGATTAACGGTGGAGGATGCGGCCTACGGTGTGATTGACTTGCTTGAGTCGCAGTTGCGCAATTATCTGGAATCAATGATTTTAGGCAAAGGCTATTCACCTTCACAGTATGTCTGCTTTTCATACGGCGGCGGCGGACCGCTTCATACGGCAGGCTATACAAAGAACCTCGGATTCGAAGATGTGCTTGTTCCTGCATGGGCCGCCGGATTTTCCGCATTTGGCTGCGGAGCAGCGGATTTCGAATACCGCTATGATAAAACACTCGATATCAATGTTGACGCCGATGCTGAGGATGACCAAAAGCTGATCGGCGGCAGAGAATTACAGCACGTCTGGGATGAATTAATGGAAAAAGTAGCCGGGGAATTTGAAAAAAACCAGTTTGACAAAGAAGATGTTGATTTCCGCCTTTATTTCCGGATGCAGTATCAGGGACAATTAAATGATCTGGAAATCGAAGCGCCGATAAAGACATTTCGCCGTGTTGATGACTGGGATGCGCTAGTGGAGGCTTTCGAAGCGACCTATACGAGAGTTTACGCAAAGGCGGCCACATCGCCTGAACTTGGTTATAGTATCACAGGCGCAATCATCCGCGGTGTTGTGGAAGTCGCCAAGCCGAGAATTTCGGAGGAGCCGTCCGAAGGTGAAACGCCGCCGGCAGACGCTTTTCTTGGCAAACGCAGTGTGTACTGGAAAGGAGAATGGCTAAAAGCGGATATTTGGGAAATGGAAAAATTGAAACCGGGGAATCGTATTCAATCCTTCGCCATTCTTGAATCGCCGGCCACTACCTTTGTTATACCGACCGGATTTGAAACGTATCTGGATGCTCATCGCATTTTTCACTTGAAAGAACTTTAACTGTAAAAGGAGGTTTGCCGCATGGCGAAAATCGATAAACGATTGAACAGCCGTAAAAACATTGGCTGGGACGGGAAAACGCTTCAGCAAATGCGCAGGGAGATTGATGATCTCAGCCGTGAAACCGGATATTATGCCGGATTAAGGACACTGCCGTTAAAAGAAAGCGATCCGATCCGCTATGAAAAAATCTTCTCAAAACTGCGCGGAGGCATTGTGCACGCCAGGGAAACAGCCAAAAAAGTTGCCGCTTCACCGATTGTTGAACAAGAAGGGGAATTATGTTTTACGCTTTACACACCGGACGCCGATTCAATTGTGACATCAACCGGTATTATTATTCATGTCGGTACAATGGGTGCTGCTATTAAATATATGATTAAAAATGATTATGAAGTGAACCCGGGTATTGAGGATGGCGATATTTTCTGCAATAATGACTGCCAAATCGGGAATGTTCACCCTTGCGATGTCCATACGATTGTTCCGATTTTTTATCAAGATGAGCTGATAGGCTGGGTCGGCGGTGTCACGCACGTTATTGATGTCGGCGCAACGGCGCCGGGAAGCATGACCGTCGGGCCGGTGACCCGTTATGACGACGGTTATCAAGTAGCCTGCCGGAAAATCGGCAAGGACGATACCTTGCTGAAAGACTGGGTCATCGAAAGCCAGCGCTCGGTACGGACAACAAAATACTGGCTGCTTGATGAGCGGACGCGTATTGCTGGGTGCCATATGATCCGGGATCTTGTTCTCGACATCATCAAAGAAGAGGGCGTGGACACCTATAAACATTTTATTCGCGAAGTGATTGAAGATGGCCGGAGAGGCTTTGTCAATCAAGTGAAGACTTTGCTGATTCCGGGGAAATACCGCCAAGTTTCATTCGTTGACGTTCCTTATGAAAGCCTTGACGTTCCTCCGTACGCCCGCATCAATACAATTATGCATGCGCCTACCGAACTCACGGTTCACAAAGATGGAAAATTTCAGATCAACTTTGAAGGGGTAAATCGTTGGGGATGGCACAGTTATAATGCAACACCGGTTTCTATTACGAGCGGGATATGGGTCATGATGTCCCAAACGCTCATTCCCAATGATCGTGTCAATGACGGGGCGCTGTATGCGAGCAGCTTTGATCTCCCGTATGGTTCATGGCTCAATCCGGATGATATCCGCACCGCGCACAGCTACGCCTGGCATTTTCTTGTTTCTGCATGGAGTCCATTATGGCGCGCGCTCAGCCGCAACTACTTTGCCCGCGGTTATTTAGAAGAAGTGAACGCCGGGAATGCAAATACGTCTAATTGGCTGCAAGGCGGCGGATATAATCAGTTTAACGAAAATCACGCGGTGAATAGTTTTGAATCGGCGGCGGAAGGGGTCGGTGCAGGTGCAGTCAAGGACGGCATCAGCCATGCGGCGGCGATTTGGAATCCTGAAGGTGATATGGGTGACATGGAAATTTGGGAACTGGCTGAACCGCTTCTTTATCTAGGACGCAGCGTTAAGCCGAATACGGCAGGTTATGGAAAATACCGTGGCGGCTACGGTTATGAGACACTGCGAATGGTGTACGGGGCGAAGGATTGGACAATGTTTTTTATGGGCAACGGCTATATGTCCAGTGACTGCGGTTTGATGGGTGGCTATCCCGCCGCTTCAGGTTACCGTTTTGAAGCGCATGGGACAGATTTGAAGGAGCGGATTGAAAAAGGGTTGCCGATTCCGACCGGAGGAGACAGTGATCCGGACTATCCTGAATATGAGAAATTAATGGAAGCAAAAGAAATCATTCGCGATAAGCAATCGATTACGACTGAAACCATTTTTGATAATTATGATCTTTATTTGAACTACCTCCGCGGAGGTCCGGGATTTGGCGATCCGCTTGAACGTCTGCCGAAAAATATTGAAAACGATTTAAATGAAGGCCTCATTCTGCCGCGTTATGCAGAAAATGTATATGGCGCGAATGTCAGCAAAAATGAGAAAGGAAAGTATATTGTCGATGAGAAGATGACGGAAAAACGCCGCAAACAAATAAGAAAAGATCGACTCAGGCGCGGAGTTCCCACAGGCGAGTGGATGGAGGCAGAGAAAGAAAACATTTTAAAGAAAGAAGCATCCGTTCAAGTCCAGCATATGTATGCGGGCAGTTTTGCGCTCAACGAAAACTTCGCAAAAGAATTTAAAGCGTTTTGGAATTTGCCGGAAGAGTGGAATCTGACAGAAGATGAGTTGGGAATTCCAGTATTTGGGGCGAAAATAAAAAAGAACAACAAATAAATAGTAAATGGGGTGAGAACATGACGCAATATGACCGCAAAACCATTGAGGAACTAATCGATGGGACGATTGATTTTTATAAGCTAAAAGAGATGCTTTCCAACTTTAAGGATGCCGATCGATTTGAAAAGTATATCAGTATCCTGCAGGAAAGAGTCAAATGGGAGGATCTGATTCTGCTGCCAGCCGGTCTGCATTTATATTATGTACAGAAACCAGAGGGCAGCAGAGTGGTCAAATGTGATTGCGGACATGAATTTTGTGAGGCGGGGGATAACTGGAAGCTCCATGCGCTGATCTATGTTCGGGATACCCCGGAAAAACTGGCGGAACTGTATCCAAACATGCTGGCCCCTGATCCGAAGTGGCAGGTTATTCGCGAATATTACTGCCCATCATGTGCAACGCAGCTCGAAGTGGAAGCTGTCACGCCTTGGTATCCGATATTGCAAGATTTTGAACCCGATATTGATGCCTTTTATACTGAGTGGCTGCATCGGCCGCTCCCTCAGACGAAGTCATGACCAGTAAGCCGGCGGCATAATCCGTCGGCTTATCATCTTGTGCACTGGGCATGGGCGACAGATAGCTGCCCGCTGGAGGCAATGCAGGAGTGCTCAGCAACGGAAACACTCAGCGACAGATACGGATTCGTGCATCAATGATAGAAAAAGTTGTGGACCCTCGAAACTTATGGAAAGCAATCCAGAAAGTAAAGGCGAATCATGGCGCGCCGGGCATTGACGGCATCACCGTGGACGAACTGGAAAGTCAGGTTCGGAAATACTACCGGCCGCTGATTCGGAAACTTAAAGCGGACGCCTACAGGCCCCAACCGGTCAAACGGGTGCATCTTCCTAAGCCGCCGGACGGGATCCGGCAAACTGGGCATCCCCCGGGAACTGGACCGAATGATCCAACAGGCCATCTGCCAAGTGTTGATGCCGGTGCTCGACCCCCTGTTTCCTCCCTGAGATGAATTTACACATAAAAAGACTCGATAGGAATTTTTGAAATAACATCGAATATATTTATGTCGATTCTAGAATTAATCTTAAAGAATAAAAAGTGTTTAAACTTGTTTAAAAGTGGAATTTAGAACCGTATTCCGGGAAGGAAGAGTTTTCATGACAAATGTAAAACCTTTCACTGTTATATCTCAGATTGAACTTCCGATAATAATCTCACCAATGTTTTTAGTCTCAAGTGTTAAAATGGTCATTGAAGGTTGTAAAGCAGGAGTCATTGGTTCGTTTCCTTTGGCTAACGCTCGTACTTTAGAGGATTTAGATAACTGGATGATTCGTATCACAGAAGGTCTTTCTACAGCAAGGAGTAATGAACCAACGAGCAAGATAGCCCCTTGGGCCGTTAATTTGGCTGTTCACCATACTAATGCAAGATATGAAGTAGAATTAGAGTATATTAGAAAGTATAAGCCTCCCGTTGTCATTACTTCTCTTGGAGATCCAAGCCGGGTTGTCGGCATTGTTCATGATTACGGTGGTCTTGTGTTCTCGGATGTTGTAAATCTTGTTCATGCGAGAAAAGCTGCCGAAAGAGGGACTGATGGTTTAATTCTTGTTTGCAACGGTGCAGGAGGACATGCCGGAACTTATAATCCATTCGCATTTATCCATGCGGTAAAAGAGTTTTGGGATGGAATCACCATTCTAGCTGGTGGAATTTCAACAGGCAGAGATATTTTGGCTGCAAGAATTCTTGGTGCGGATCTAGTTTATATGGGGACTAGATTCCTTGCGTCTAAAGAAAGCCTAGCCAACAGTGAATATCAAAAAATCCTTTTTGAATCGACTATTGAAGATATTATTTATACCGATGTATTTAGTGGAGTTAATGCGAATTATTTAATCCCGAGTCTTCAAAGAGCTGGAATCGATCCAAAGCAATTGCCAACGAAAGAATCTTTTAATTGGTCTAGAGCAAATGATAATGGTCCAAAGGTCTGGAAGAATATATGGTCAGCAGGACATGGAGTAGGAGCAATTAAAAAAGAGGAAACAGTAGCAGAAATTATCGATAAATTAAAGCATGAGTATCTTGATTTGAGTACAAATAAGAACATGCAAAATTTATAGAGAAAAAGCGCAGCATATTATTGAACGATTCGCTGTTATTGGTGAGGTTGGATAAATAATATAATGGTATAAATAAAGAGGGTTGCCCCTTTGGATAACTCCGCAATATCTATCTCTCATCTCATCGGTGGCATTTTTCCCCGCTGAAAAGAATGATTTCACGCCGTAGTTAGTAAATTTCAACTTCGTTCCTGAAATGCATAGCAAAAGCCAGGTGCTGACGAGGGTGGGCCCGGCTTTTGTGTCAAATCTGAATGTAAACCCGTAGCTTTGCTGAGTTATTGTGCTGTTTCGGTTCGTTATGGAAATGGGCTGCAAAAAGTGAGGCTTCAAGAATGTTTTATCATTTTGTCCGAGAAGACTTCTTTTTATGTTTCCAGATATTCTTTTAAAATGGCCAATCCTTTTTCAAGTTTGCTCATGTTACCATCAGAAAGTAAGACTCGAAGGAATTGCTTATCTGTCGGATTTCTGACAATAAATCGGTCTGAGTGATAGACTCTGATACCGGCTTGTTCTAATTCTTTTTCCACATGGTGGGAATGTTTGGAATTGGTAACCAGCGATAAAAACAGTATGGTGTTGCTGGCGTAGGACACTTTGGAAAATACCGTTCAAAAATGGCATCTGCCCTTGCAGCAAGCCCACGCTTTTTTCTAACGAGAGTATAGGCATTTCCATTTAATTCATGTAAAAATTATACCATAGTTTTCCGAATGCCTTATTAAAGGCAAAATATAATAAACATCTACTTTACAAACGCCGTATATTCAGTTTTCAAAGTACAATTCTGTCCACCTATTTAGTTCGTCCAAAATTTATGTAATTTGATTTAAAGTGCTTAAGCGTGCTATAAGTGTAAAGAAAGCAATTTTGGAGATAAAGTTTTTAATTTGGTATCCCATAATGAGAGGATTTTGAATTTAAATATGATCGATAATTTTTGGCGTGATTTGCCGCGCCCTTTTTTTGCACTGGCACCAATGGAAGAGGTGACGGATGTTGTTTTTCGCCATGTAGTGAGTGAAGCAGCTAAACCTGACGTGTTTTTTACAGAGTTTACAAACACGGAGAGTTATTGTCACCCAGAGGGAATTAATAGTGTGCGTGGACGTTTGACTTTTACAGAGGATGAACAACCTATTGTCGCCCAAATATGGGGGGATAGGCCTGAATACTTTTGGCAGATGAGTATTGGTATGGCGAAACAAGGGTTCCGTGGTGTGGATATCAATATGGGCTGCCCAGTGCCTAATGTGACAGCGAATGGGAAGGGAAGCGGCCTTATCCTGCGTCCCGAAGTCGCTGCAGATATAATACAAGCAACAAAAGCAGGGGGATTGCCCGTAAGTGTGAAGACAAGGCTTGGTTACAGTGATGTAGACGAATGGCACGACTGGCTCACACACCTATTGAAACAAGACATTGCTAATCTTACTATTCATCTGCGTACAAGAAAGGAAATGAGCAAAGTAGATGCCCATTGGGAACTTATCCCGGAGATTAAGAAACTTCGTGACCAGGTGGCACCAGATACACTTTTGACAATCAATGGCGATGTCCCTGACCGTCAAACCGGCTTGAAGCTCGCTGATCAATATGGTGTGGATGGAATTATGATTGGGCGTGGTATTTTTACAAATCCATTTGCCTTTGAAAAGGAACCGAAAGATCATAGTAGTAAGGAACTGCTCGATCTCTTAAGGTTGCATCTGGATCTCCATGATCACTATTCGGAAGAATTAGAGCTACGTCCGTTTAAAGCTCTTCATCGCTTTTTTAAGATCTATGTCCGTGGTTTTCGAGGGGCAAGTGAATTAAGAAATCAACTGATGAACACAGAGTCAACGAATGAAGTGCGTGCATTGCTTGATCACTTTGTTCGGCAACAAGACAAAGACAATCTGGGGCCCGCGATATGATCTATGATCAAACTGGCAGCATCACCTGCGCAATCTCTGCACGTTCTTTCTTCCAGGTCAACCCGATACAGACCGAAGTATTGTATGGAAAAGCTCTTGAGTATACGGCACTCATCGGTGAATAAATGGTGATTAACGCTTATTGTGGTATAGGAACGAATTCGTAGCGCATATGGAAGAGGTGCTGGACGTCTATTCGCGCCCGTACGATCCACAAAAACCGTTAATCTGTCTGGACGAAAAGCCCTACATGATGCATGCCGATAAAGTTCAGCCTTTACCGATCCAGAGTAAAAGTCCCCGAAAAATCGACTATGAATAGGAACGGAAAGGTTCCTGTTCGATCTTCGGGCTCATTGAACCTTTGACCGGTAAGCAATATGTCGACGTCAGACCCACCCGAATGGCGATGGACTTCGCCGAAGTGGTGCATCACTTAGTGGATGACTTGTATCCGCAAGCCGAGAAAATAGCCTTAGTCATGGACAACCTGAACACGCATCGCATCGGTTCGTTGTATAAGAAGTATCCGCCAGCCGAGGCCAAACGGATTCTGGATAAGCTAGACATTCACTATACCCCGAAACACGGCAGTTGGTTGAATATGGCCGAAATTGGCTTGAATCTCTTTTCAAAACAATGCTTAAACCGCAGAATACCGACCATCGAAGAACTGGATCGGGAGCTAAAGGCTTGGTGCGAAGATCGTAATCGTCAGTCGATGGCAATCAAATGGCAATTTACCACAGCCGATGCCCGTACCAAGTTATACTCGCTGTACCCTAAATTTACGGTAGAAAATTAAAATAAATATGGTGGCTACGATGCAAGACTGGCTAAATTTCAAAAATTATGCAGCTTTCTTTTGTTTTCTCAATCCATTATACTCATAAACAACACCCAAAATATCAAAGACTGTTTTTTTCTCGTATCGATGAGACTTCCGGCCATTTTTCTGAAGTAAGTGGAACAGGCGGATTAGAATCTTTGTTGTTTCTTGGGTGTTTTGCTGTATGGTTTGATATAAAATGTGTAAATGATCTTGAATCATTCCAATTGCTTTATATTCACTTAATTCCTGTTTCTTCTTTTGTAAAATTAATTGTCGCATGACCTGAAAGCTTACGTTTCCGTTGTACAAAACCTAGTTCTCTAGCAAGATTTTCTAAAAATGAAGGAGTAAGATGTTCATATAATTCTTCAGCAAATAATTGTAGTTCACTTTGAATCGAAAGATGCATAAAAAAACGTCATCCTTTCTGTATATTTTTACAAAAAGAATAACGTCTTTTTCAGTTTATAGATACAATTTCATTTATTTTTCTTGATGCTCCGCATCCCATTCACTTAAATAGGATGCATATTCTAATTCATCTGGATCATCATGTAACATAGAAATAAACTCTAATTTATTTCCATCACAATCCAGAAAGTATACACTTGCAGCCGGCATCCATCTTTGGACAATTGGCTCTTGATTTCCTTTCCCCTGACTTCCTACCACTTCTATTCCACGTTTCTCTAACCATAATTTAGAAGTCTTTAAAAACTCTAAATCTACACCAAAAGCAAAGTGCTTCGCCTCAAAGTCTTCAATATTATGTACTTCCCACAGTCCAAGTATTTGTTTTTTATTTTCTCCTACCCAAAAGAAAGCCACTTTTCTTTTGGATAGTTTTCTTGCTAATGCTAACCCTAACTTATTTTGATAGAAATCTATCGACTTTTCTAAATTTCTTACATGTAAATGAGTTTCGTATATGCTCTGTATCATTATGTTTATTCCTTTCTTTATTGTAATTTAAAATATGTAAATTTTTATGCCGATATCTTTTTGTTATTATAATACAAGTAAATATATCTTAAATCATCCTACTTTTGTATAATCTTTCTTTACTACAAAAGTGTGAGAATATTCAAATGTACAGATTTCATTCATATAATTTGAGTTGGTGTCGGTGGTTTTTAAAAATAGAAAGCTTATTTTCAAATTAGATGAAAAAAGAGATGAAATTATAGATATTCATGTGGAATTTTCGTTTTAGGGATACTTAAAAATCTTAAGTTGATGGGCATGGGGCAGCCTCTACATCGTTTGAACTATTTCAGCTCGTTAAATAACTATTTTATTTGATTATAAATGCGTCTTTAACGTTTGCCTTTTTGAAGATTAAACCCCTCCATTCTAATTGTAGCATATAAAAAAACGTAAATGCAGACTGTTTGTTCTCATTTGCCGGTGCTATAATGCAATAGCTCGTTAATGCGATTTGTTTAGGGGTACTCTCATGAAATTCAAAAAAATCGCCAATGGAGGGAAAAGCGTGAGTTCCTATGTGCTTGGTTTTAAGGACATTGACAAAACAAAACTCATGGCTGTTGGGGGTAAAGGTGCGAATCTGGGGGAACTTTCCAAAATTGAAGGTATACGTGTACCAGATGGCTTTTGTATTTCTACTGAAGCCTTTAAAAAAATCATTGTGGAAACGTCGTCGATTAACAAATTACTTGATCAGTTATCGCTTCTAAAGGTGGAAGACCGGGATAAAATAGGTGAACTTAGCGGTGAGATTCGCAGGGTCATTGATAGAATAGCCATCCCTGAAGACATTACTGAAGAGATCACCCGCTTTCTCTCCAGGCTTGGAGAAAAAAATGCCTATGCTGTACGATCCAGCGCAACTGCAGAAGATTTACCGGCGGCCTCTTTTGCCGGCCAGCAGGATACGTATTTGAACATTATTGGAAAGAAGGCAATCCTCAAGCACATCAGCAAGTGCTGGGCATCGCTGTTTACTGAACGGGCAGTAACCTACCGCCTGCAAAACGGCTTCGATCACAGAAAAGTCTACCTGTCCGTGGTTGTTCAGAAGATGGTCTGCCCGCAGGCATCAGGAATTTTGTTTACAGCCGATCCCGTCACGTCCAATCGGAAAGTGCTGTCCATCGATGCCGGCTTCGGACTTGGTGAGGCCCTGGTCTCCGGTCTGGTAAATGCTGATATCTATAAAGTGCGTAACGGCAAGGTTATCGATAAGAAGATAGCCGCCAAGAAGCTGGCTATTTATGCCGCAAAAGATGGCGGCATGAAAAAACAGGAGATTGAGCCTGAGCGGCAGAACAGGCAAGCGCTGACGGATGAGCAGATTTTGCAGCTTGAGCGCATGGGCAGAAAGATCGAAGAACATTTCGGTTGCCCGCAGGACATCGAATGGTGTTTGGTTGATGATACATTTTCTATTGTCCAGAGCCGACCCATCACTACTTTATACCCCATTCCCGATGCCAATGACCAGGAAAATCACGCGTATCTCTCTGTCGGTCATCAACAAATGATGACTGACGCCATGAAACCATTGGGAATCTCTTTCTGGCAGCTAACGGCTGCACGCCCCATGTTTACAGCTGGTGGAAGGTTGTTTGTTGATGTTACAACTATGCTGGCTTCACCTGTCAGCAAACAAGCTTTATTAAATGGCATGGGACAACACGATCCGCTCATAAAAGACGCACTCATGACCATCATAGAGCGGGGAGATTTTATACAATCGTTACCAGATGATAAGCAAGAACAGAGTCCTAGTAAAAGCAATAAAGGTATATCGTCTGCGGGTTTTCAAGCGCCAATCGAAAACGATCCGACAATCGTTTCCGATTTGATTAAGCGTAGTCAAACATCGATAGAAGAGTTAAAACAAAACATCCAAACGAAATCAGGGCCGGATTTATTTAATTTTATTCTGGAAGATATCCGGCAATTAAAGAAGATTTTATTTGATCCACAAAGTTCGGGTGTATTTATGGCTGCTATCGATGCTTCATCATGGATCAATGAAAAAATGAACAAGTGGTTGGGCGAAAAAAACGCAGCAGACACGCTTTCTCAATCTGTACCAAACAATATTACTTCGGGAATGGGACTGGCGCTATTGGATGTCGCAGATGTGATTCGTCCTTATCCGGAAGTCATTGATTATTTACAACATGTAAAAGAGGATAACTTTTTGAAGAAAATAGTTAAGTTTGATGGTGGACAGGAAGCCCGAGAAGCTATCAATGCTTATCTCAACAAATACGGAATGCGATGTGTCGGAGAAATCGATATTACTAAACCGCGTTGGAGTGAAAAACCAACGACACTTGTCCCGATGATTCTCAGTAACATCAAAAACTTTGAGCCTCATGCCAGCCATCGGAAATTTGAGCAAGGGCGGCGCGTTGCTTTGAAAAAAGAACAAGAGTTATTAGACCGATTGAGGCAACTACCGGATGGTGAACAAAAAGCCAAAGAAACAAAACGAATGATCAGTCTCATCCGGAATTTCATCGGGTATCGTGAATATCCCAAATACGGCATCGTCAGTCGCTACTTCGTTTATAAGCAGGCTTTACTGAAAGAAGCCGAACAACTCTTGCAAGCCAATGTTATTGATGAAAAAGAAGATATTTACTACCTCACTTTTGAAGAACTTCGCGAAGTCGTACGCACACAGAAACTGGATAACCAGATCATCAGCAAACGAAAAGTCGAGTACAAATTATATGAAAAACTAACTCCGCCACGTGTGATCACGTCTGATGGTGAAATCATTGCAGGGGAGTACAAACGAGAAAATATCCCGGCCGAAGCTATTGCAGGTCTTCCTGTTTCTTCCGGAGTTATAGAGGGACGGGCACGTGTCATCTTAAACATGGAAGATGCTGATTTAGAAGATGGAGATATATTAGTCACTTCCTTTACTGACCCTAGCTGGACACCATCGTTTGTATTTATAAAAGGTTTAGTCACCGAAGTTGGCGGACTGATGACCCATGGAGCGGTGATCGCGCGTGAATATGGCTTACCGGCAGTTGTCGGAGTAGAAAATGCCACCAAGCTGATAAAAGATGGGCAGAGAATCCGGGTCAATGGAACGGAAGGCTATGTTGAAATCCTATAAGCGGGCAAGATGTTATCTTCCTTCTGTGGAATTAAATAAAAGATGAAAGCTGGGAAGGCCGCCCAATCAGGGTCGCTTTCTTAAAGAGCGTTCTTCCCTGTTCTGGGGTTCCGAGAAAAGCTTGACACATACTTTCGATGTTTCACGATTGACATTTGTATTGACGAGAATTATCATCAAATCAATGGTTTTGTTTTAGGGCGAGGCGCAATTCCTCACCGGCGGTAATGAGCTTTATGCTACAAGTCCGAGAGCCTTTTAGGCAGATTAGGTGTGATTCCTAAACCGACGGTATAGTCCGGATAAAGAAAAACGATTACCCATTCCAACTACAGAATGATGGGATAAGTAGCCGAAATGCCCTTAACACTTTTGTGCGTTAAGGGCATTTTCTACGTCCTAGACAAACCTCAAAAATAGGAGGTTGTTTATGATGAAAGTATTACAATCCACACGAAAACTGACAGTAATGGGAATGATGGTAGCGCTATCGGTTATTCTTGTCTACTTTATTCGATTTCCATTACTTCCTGCTGCCCCATTTTTAGAATATGAGCCTGCAGATATTCCAATTTTTATTTGTTCGTTGATTTACGGACCATTAAGTGGTGTTATGCTTACGATAGTCGTAAGCATTGTTCAAGGGGTTACTGTAAGCGCCAATAGTGGAATCATTGGCATTATCATGCATATTTTTGCTACGGGTTCATTTGCATTAATATCCGGCATTATATACAGTCACAAAAAGAACCGAAAGAGTGCAGCGCTAGCGCTTATGGTGGGTGTGATCGTTATGACGATCATGATGTGCATCTTGAACATCCTATTAACTCCGATATTCATGGGTGTACCTCGGAATACAGTTTTTCAAATGATCCTCCCCGTAATCATTCCTTTTAATCTACTAAAGGCAGGAATTAACAGTATAATTACGCTTATTATATATGAAAAAATCGGGGATCTCGCTTTTAAAAATGTTGGCACACACTGAAATTACTAAGTCGTGTTTTCATGGATCGCATAGGTTAAATCGTGTTTTACAATCAGACGACACCGGAAGAGATGGCCAAGTTTTAAACTCCCTGAAAATAGAAAAAATGGGTTGAACACGATTGCTCTTTCTAGTTTGTTTTCTATTTCGATTCCAATCAATCCTGGAAATGGATTTATCTGGTATTTCGTCGAATTTTATCGTTATGAATCATGAAACAATTTCAAAAACAGTACCCTGGTTAGAATCATTCACATTCATAGAGCCATAAACGCCTAAATAGAGTCTTGTTTGATCCAGATTCGTTCCCAAACTGACATAAAAAGCTGATTGAGACCCAAAATTATAATCGGTTTCAATAACACGAAAATCGCTTAGTTTACCATCTGTTCTTACCCTGGTACAGGCTAAGACTCCTCTAACCATAGGTTGAGATCCTTCCTTCCGGGCAATATCGGTAAACACAACGCTTCCCGTTAAATCGGGGATTCCATGGCCCATATAGGCCTGAACGCCTGTGAGTGCAGTTCCTCCAAACTTATCGGGCCTGGGATCTTGGTGAAAATAACTGGTCAGAGGCTGAATGCGCAGCACTGAAGTTTTTACTGCATCATTGTAGTAGGCAATGACTTTCTCATCCATAGCCGGATTTGCAGAGCAGCCGCTTATAATCGAAGTGGGAAAAGCACCTTCCCACCCCCGCCAGCCGAAGTTAATCAATCCTTCTTGGTCAGGTTCAGAGTGCATTAAAGAAGCTTGAATAAGCTGAGTAACCGGTATGGGTTTATAATGTACGAACGAATAAATCGACTCTGCCAGATCCTGTCCGACAATACCCACATATTTGATGTACTGATTATAAAACCTTTGAAATGAAATGCCGGGTATATTGCGGACTCCTTTGGCAATGAGCGTAAGTGTTTCCTGAATTGGTGCGGGAAGTTCATTAAAACGTGTGACTACGGATGAATCATTGATAAAGGTATTCTTAACGACATCAATTTCAATGATTTTACCGGCAATTTCCATATCATCCTGGCTTAAATTAAATGGATCATAGCCCATTCCGCCATCTCCGGTTGTTAAAACAAGTTTTCCCGTTTCAGGTGAAAAATTTAAGCTATTGACACCATTATGATTAAAAAATGGCCTTCTTAAATTAAGTAATGTCCGCCTCTTTTGAGGTTGGCCATTCGGTTGTAAAAGCCATTCTTCAACGGTATCAATATGGTCATAGTGAGTTTCTCTATTTATCCACTTTAAGTTTAAGGTTTCGGGGTCACACGGGTTAGGCTTAAAAAATTCAGGAAGAGCAGCCGGTTCTTCTCTTGCAGCTTCTGATTGAGTAAGAGCACCTGGACCTTGTGTTCCGGCTGCTGAATAATGAAGATAAAACAGACCGTTATTATGAAATTTGGGATGAAACGCCATCCCTATCAATCCACGTTCATCATACCTGCCGCCAGAAGCACCTAGTTTCAGGATTCGCGGCCGAATATCTAAAAAATTCCCTATAAACCCGTTTCTGAGGTAATAGATCTCCCCTAACTGGGTTGCAATAAATAATGTTTCGGTCGAGTCACCGGGAAGTATCGTTGTTTTCAAAACAGTGGGCAAGTTTAGCCTGCTAACAATGGGCCGCAAACTGACTTTAACTTTTATCAACTAACTTTACCTTCCTTTTTATTGTTTTCTGTTAAAAGCATATGATTAGAACTGTTCTATTAGTATTAAAGTGAGGCTGAGTGATGATGTGGATGATGCATTGCACTACGCATGTGGAGAGATATTATCTGTTGACAAAGAATTTGAAGGGATAAAAAGCCACTCTTTTAACAAGAGAACGGATGAAAGGAAAGCCATGGCGTATATAGAATTAGAAAAAGCATTGCAGACAGATTTGACCATTATGATTTTTGCTGAAGGTACTGTTTTAAAACCAAAATCATAGTTTAGCCTATATCATCACAGCAGCTATATACCCATTGGAAATTGTGTGAAAATCATAAAAGGATGGCAGGAGCAGGGAGCTAATATTGTATACTGCACATCAAGAAAAGGCAATCAAGCGCAAAATATTGCATCTCTGTTGAAACGATACGGGTTTGCCGGCGATAAGCTTTATTATCGGAGTAAGGGAGAAACATATAAAGATGTGATTGAAAAAATACAGCCCTCTGTACTAATTAAAGATGACTGCAAAAGCATAGGCGGAGCATGGCAAATGTGTATAACAAAAGTTGCTCCCAAAATCAAGGAAAAAATCACCTCAATCGTTGTTAGAGAATTTAAGGGAATCGATGATTTGCCCCGAAATCTGCCAGCACGGTTGAGGGATTTATAAGATACTCTGCATTTGAAATTGTATCCCGAACATATTTTTTGAAACATTTCGTATTGTTTTTATGGTGGATTTTTAATGATAAAAAATCCTGATCTTGGGCTGCCTGAAAGATGGGCATTAAAGTTTCTGGCGCAACAAATTTTTGAGCGCCCCGCTGTATTTCCCGTGAAGCGCGGCAATAAACAGGATGATGCCCAGTGGAACGAGCGCGGCATATTGAATCAAGTGAAGCAGCAGGCCTGCCGGCAGCGCCGCACTCTTCTGGATACCCAGTCCTGCAAGACCAACGACGACTCCGTATTCAAAGAGACCGACAGCGCCTGGCGAGGCAGGTATAATCCCGACAATATTCGTCGCGGCGAAAACGGCGAACGACATACGCAAGGAAGGAATCAGGCCGAAACCGCAGGCAGCGAGTCCCAGCCAGGTCGCAATCAGAAGAAGAACATAGGAAAAGGTAACCCAAAGCATCATTTTCAGCATGCCGACATTTAAATATTCATTAACATACTTGCGGAATTGCGGTACAAAATAAATAATGGCCAGATACAATACAATGCAAGCGATGCATATAATTGAAAGCGTCCATAACACGCTGACTAATTTGGAATCTTCAAATCCGGAAAAAGGGACTGCGAGAATCGATATCATGATCATGGCAACAAAATCAGCGAGAGCCGGGATGATCACCAATTTGGTACGACGCAGCACACTGTAATTGCTGGGAAAAAAAGCGTAGCGTAATCCGTCGCCGATATTAAGCGGCAAGACCATGTTCGCGGCGTGTCCGATGACAACGATTTGTAAAGCCGCCATGCGTTTAATATTCGGGTCGATGCCAAGTGTGTAACACAGCCCCCGGATATAATTTGAATAGATATTGATGAGAATCGAGACAAAGACAAGAACCCAATTGATGTTCCTGTTGAACAGGCTGCGCAGATTCAGGCCGCCAAGTGTCTTGAATGAATAATGTAGGATCAAAACAGTAACAAGAATACCTAATATGAGCTTGAAATTTGTTTTTACTGACATTTGACTATTGATCGGCTCCCTGCTGAAACTTTTTTGTACTTCAAAAAAGTATAAAATTTTAGCGGAATAAAGTGTCAGAAAAACTAAGCCTCCGGCTGCGTCAAAGATTTGTCAATCGCCAACTTTTTCTTCACCCTCTGCGGCGGGACCAAGCTGGAATGACACTTTTCATCCCTATACTTATGATACATAAACCAGAGCGATACATAAACGAGGGAAGATGGGGAAGGGCCGTAATCATGATGATCCGGCATGTACACAGGATCACCATGGTTTTCTGGTTTTATGCCGGGGTAAGAAGATGAGCACAAATTTCAGGCGATGGGGAGATTCTGAGACCTATTGGTTTCTTTAGCTGTTTGAATGAGCAGTTCAGTGATCGCGCGGGCAGCTTCCGGTTTTCTGAATCGGTACTGATTCTGCGAGATTTGGACCAGCTCTTCACCATCATTAGCCCATAATGTTGCGATCATGTCCGGCAGCGCACTAATGTTTGGGCAACAAACCCCTAAATGGTGTTTGCGGACGAATTGAGGATTCTTTTCCTCCTGGCCTTTCAATGATCCGATAATGATCACAGGTTTACACAGGTTCACTGCCTCCATTAAGACATTGGGACTTGCCCGGATGATTAACAGATCTGCTTCCGCCATCCGCTCTTTAATTTCTCTGATAAATCCATAGATCGTGACCCGGTTGCCAACATATTCTGATAATTCTTCTTCCATGTCGTGTTTTAAAGCTGTGTCATGTCCGGCAATTATCGTTATATGGATATTTTTATCGTTTAACAGCGCTTCAGCTATTTTCCGCACTTTGGTCGAGCCCTGACTCCCGCTGATAATAAGGACAGAAATATATTTTTTGCTTTTATTCGGCAAGTGATGAGGTTCGGGAAGATCTGTATCACAGAATTCTTTGCGAACGGGAAATCCGGTCAAATACAACTGGTCGCGTGTCATACCCGCCCGCAACATACTTTGTCTTGTTTCGTCCGACGGGCAAATGATATATTTTGCCTGTTTGTCTGCCCAAAGATTGGTTACATTGTCCAGATCGGCAATGAGTGAGATGACAGGAATATTCAGACCGGCATGGTTTAAAACATTTATAACAGACCCGACGAACAGATTATGGACGGAGACGATTAAATCCGGATGAAAGGTATTGATTTGTTTTAATAGTGACTTTCTGATGAGTCGTGCAATAAAATGATTGACGAGCGGTTTGAACGGGTTGCTTAACCGATAGACGAAGCCCCATAACGTGGGAAATTTAATCGCAAAGGAGTCATAACTGCGGCTGGAAAGCCGGAGAAACACGTTTCCAAGTTCAAATCCGTCGATGACTGAGAACTGCACGTCCGGAGATAGAAGGAAGAGTTGTCTGCTCAGCGCCTCGGTGATACTCTTATGTCCGCCGCCTGTATTTTCAGATGAGATAAACAGGATTCTATTCACAGCAAAATTCCTCTTTTATCGCTCTTTTATATTTCTTTTAAGCTTGTCTTTTTATTGGCAAGAACGCTTAAAATTCTCGGCCGGTTATAACGCTGTATGATGATATACGGAAGATTGAATACGACGGCTATGAAGCTGATTAGGATCGAACTGCCTATATCATCGCCCCATTTCGCAAAAAGAAACGAGCTGATAATGATGCACCAATGGGCGAGCTCAGCACGGCAGGTCTCTAAAGCAAATCGGTACAAATAATCCGGGTTGTAACGCTTTATTTGTTTTTTCGAAAAAAGGAAAGCCAAAAAATCGCTGAGCTCCGGCAGCAGGTTCTTCCACTTTTTCACGCGTAAATAGTACTGATAGACAGCCCCTTTTTTTTCCCAGCTTCTTTCTCTGAAGAGCCAACTATCATAATGGAAGATCGAGACGGGCAGTTTTATCGAAATAATTGTATTGATAATCGAGACGATCAAAAAAACAAATGAATTATAGATAAATGATAGGAAATTCAAAATACTCATTTCTCTTTTCTATATCAGAAATTAAAATCGGGAAATGTAACCGGGAAAAGGGAAAAAACAGATGCTCTCCCCATAATCAGGACAAAGTATGTCCATGGACAATTGCGATCTTTCCAAGAAACAACGCGCAGTGAAGGCGTTCATCAAGATTCTTGTTAAAACCCCAGGTGGAAAATGGCCCGGGAATCATTTTGAGGGGAGAATTATTGAACATAGCTTCGATAATCTTATGTAGACTTTGCGGCTGCTCGAACAGCGATAATAATTAATCCGTGCAGGATATCTGCGAGAATATGCTGTCCGATCGAGACAGTAAATAAATGTATTTTTTCTTAAATTATAGGCTATAAGTCAATGACAATCAACATGGATCACAAGGAACGAGCACAAATGCCAGTTGACACGCAGAGAAGACTGCTGTAATAATAACCTTGTTTCAAAATAGACAATAGTGTGAAGAAAGCCGCGGCAATGGTTCACGTGATTGGCAGAGGCTCGTTTAGAATTCGATCACTCCATTGTCTCCATTTCATGGAATGTCCGGAAATAATATAGTTAGAGGATAAAATGGAAAGTTTCCTGGAACACAGGGAAAGGTTTCTGATCCATATAGTTTTTCAATAGATATTCATATTTGTTTAAGGTATCATCAATATCTGTAGGAAGGAGCAGCCTGGGTTGGTTGGAGCCCCCGAAGATAAACACTCCAGGTACATCGAAAGTTGTGCGTTGCTGGGAAAAGATCAGTAGGGAGCTGGGGGTAGTCATCTGCCCTTTGATTCAGAAAGATTCAACCGTTTTAACTACTTTTTTAATTTTCTTAATGGAATTCGAGGAAAGAAGGTTATCAGATGGAAGACGCATGGGAGATGCGACTAAAGAATATATTGGGGGATTTGGGTCCAATGGGGAAAGAAGATGAAGACGATGATCTTCCCATGGTTACAGGCGAAACCCTTGAAACATATTCTAACTTTTTGAAAGAGAATCTTGTTTTTCCTTTCGCGGCCAGTTATGAAAGAGAATCGGGGCCGTTTTCTTCAAGGACGTACGATGTCAAGGTTACAGGACTTGATGAGTATATTGACGATTTTTACGGGCTCATTTGTTCTGCTAAAATTGGAAGAAAGACATGGCATATTGCAATGGGAGAACTTGAAGTCAGTTCAGACGATCCAAATTATCGTTTCTTAGATGATTACAATACGTGGTTTTGGAATTACAGGTGATCTATGTGATTATGACAATAAAGTCAACTGGGAACTTAAACATAGCCGAAAAAAACTCATTCATAAAAAGCCTACGCTTCTTATGAATGAGCTCTGATGTATATCTGGGTCTAAACTTTTTAGTGTTGATGAGCGTTCATCAGCACTATTTTTGTACAAAAAAGGACATCATT
>NZ_BMOK01000013.1 GCF_014647035.1 Sporolactobacillus putidus
CAGTAAAAAAAGAACCCTACCATAAAGATAGAGTTCTATGGACCATCAACACTATTTGACAAAGTCCCGTATATCTATGGCTTTATTGATTTTTCGCTAAATTTTCCAATGCCCAATAGTTTGGTTTTCCGCTGCCTAAAAGCGGGACTTCCTCTACGTATTTGATGTCGGAAGGCATATACAATAACGACATTTTTTTGCTCTTGATAAACTTTTTAAATTCTCTTGATGAAATCTTGGGCTTTGTCGTGAACATGACAATTTGTTCGCCTTTGCGGGTATCCGGGATACTCACGGCGTAGAAAACAGACTCGCCAAAGCACTCGAGTGCTAATTCCTCAACTTTATTCAGCGAGATCATTTCACCGGCTATTTTCGCAAATCGCTTGAGCCGGCCGATGATCCGAATAAATCCTTCTTCATCGATTTCCGCGATATCGCCGGTATTGTACCATTCCCCGCAGGGCACAAACCCTTTTCCGTGAATCAAATATCCCTTCATGACATTCGGGCCTTTGAGCAGCAAGTTGCCGCCTTCTTGAACGCCCTCTACTTTAGCAATCTTCGCTTCCATTAATGGGATCAGTTTGCCTACCGTTCCCTCTTTATGTTGCTCCGGCGTATTCAAAGCAATAATCGGCGATGTTTCCGTTGTCCCGTAACCCTGGAGAAGGGTAATTCCGAATTTATTCTGATAGAGTTCCATGACGTCCTTCTGCAGCTTTTCTCCGCCGGCTACAACAATTCTTAACGTTTGGAACTGTTCTTTCGTGGCGAATTTAGCATAATTCTCAAAAAAAGTATTTGTCGCTACAAATAGGGTGCTTTTATCTTTTTCAATCGCCTTTGGAACCTCCTTGTAATGAAGCGGGGAGGGGTAAAGGAACACTTTGACATTTGTGACAAGCGGAAGGATAGCGCCCACGGTCATGCCAAACGAATGAAAGAGCGGCAGCGGATTGAAAATTCGATCGGTATCCCAGATTTCTATATGCGCAAAGACTTGCTGGATATCCGCGTAAATGTTTCGATGGGTCAGAATAACGCCCTTTGGTTTGGATTCGGTTCCGGAGGTAAACAAGACGACTTGCGAGGAATCTCTTTTCTTGAAACGCGAGACCCGCGATTCAATCAGTCCGGACAATTTATGGAAAGTAGAAATGCCATCCCGTAAATCCTCCAGGTAAACGATTTTAACCTGCTTCTCCATTTCTTCGACGGTATAACCGAGATCGGCCGCCTTCACAAATACTCTGGACGTAATCACCGTTTTCAAAGAAGCCGTCTCGATGCAGTCGATAATGTTCTGTGTTCCCATCGTAAAATTTAAAATGCACGGCTGCTGTTCATTCTTAAACAGCGAGAACAATACGATGACATGCGCCGCTACATTCGGTAAAAAAAGACCCACTCGTTCCTCGTTTTTGACGGCTTCATGAATTTTCTTACTCATAATGTTGACAGCAATTAAAAATCGATTATAGGTTAGCGAGCTATTGACATCCTCAATAATCACTTTTTTCGGATGCAGCTTCGCCTGTTTCACCATTTCATCAAATAAATTAACCTGATCCGGTATCTGCAACGTCAAAACCTTCACTCCCCAATAAAAACATTCAGTTTTTGTTTATACAAATAAGAAAGTACAATGAATAAAAGATTAGAGGTGTCTAGTATAAGAAAAACTAAGGCTCAGGCCGTCGTCAAAGCCTTGGCTTCGTCAAGTTTTTCTTATATCACTCATCGATAAAAAAAGCAAGGACACGCAAAACAGAAGTTAGAATATAGAGTTCACATTATTAAAAAAGGGAATTACAATTGAAGTGTACGAAGTAAACGTAAAAGATGTTTCATGATAATTGTAAAAGCTGTTTCCGCATCAGCCTGACGGTAAAAAATGAATCGATAGGCTGATCCTGAAGAAAACTTGCCGATGGGCAAACCTTTGGCGTAGACAGACGCGCCGTATACGATCTGCCGGTGAATTTTGTAGGCTTTCTTATTTTTGTTGATAAATCAAATAAGGTCGTTTAATCGGAAGGGTACCAGTCAGTACTTTTAAAATTAAACAAACAACAATTCAAGAAAATAGGTGTTTACACATGATGTGAATCCCACGGTTCACACATAGATTTCATGACAAAGTGATCTTTACTGACTTATAATTAAGGAAATACACGATGCGTAGCTGATGGGTATTGAGCAAGAGTAAGGATTAACGATCAGAATGAGGTGCTTAACATGGCTGAACCCAAAGTTTACCCCATTCGCCTAGTGATTGGTGGGATCAACTTTTTTTCGTCTCAATTGAACATTGTCTGTGAGAAACCAGACCATTCATTAATAAACATTACTCTTGATTTAACTAACGTTAAAAAATTGCAATTGTTGTCGTTTGAGGATTTATCTGAAGGAAAAGTTGTATATGAAAATAAAGGAATCTTCGGTCATGAAAAACTGACAAAGGTAATTCTTCCTAAGGATATTAACAGATTAAATTAAAATGAAGAATATCAGGGAAATGAAATTAACTTGAATAATTTAAATACGTTAAAAAACATCATAAAAATTTTGTTCTGGACTATATCAATAAGTATTATTACATCTTTCTTATTAAACATTGCTCCAAATTCACCTAATGGCGTTATAAAATTTTCAATGATTTTTAATCAAAAATATGATCTGCATCTGATTAAATCAGTTTTATCAGTGGCTTTATTTATTTTCGTGATATGCTTCTCTCTCATTTTTGCTTACTCCATTTTCTATTACGTTAGACATAAATCACAACAAATATAATATCTACTTTTTACTGCGCAGTTAACGGACAATGCCCAACAGTTCGATCGAATTTAGAAAGCTGAACCCAATCAGGAGAAAGTCGAGCCAAAACGCGAAAAAGTAGAACCGAAATATTGAAAAGTAGTACCGAATCCGGCAAAAATCGAACCGAAAATGAGAAGTTGAACCGAAACGGGAAGAAGTCGAACCGAACTATTGAAAAGTAGAACCGAATCTAGCAAAAGTCGAACCGAAATTCAAATTGGACCAAGCTGAGTCAACATGACAAAAAAGTTCAGCCATTATATATTGTCAGATCTTTACTTCACTCCTATCGATTTTATGAACAGTTCGTGTTTATTGCGCAACAACGTTCTCAGTATAGATCTTTATTTCAACGCGTTATTTAATAAGAAAAAAACGACACAAAAATCTGCTTTTGTGTCACTTTTTAAAGGGAAAAATATTAATTTAAAATGGTAAGGCGAATAGATAGGTCACGGATTCAATGGGACGCAGTCAATCCACCACCAAGGTCATTGCATCCATGGAGCAGGTTCAATCAATGTTCTGCTTTGAGATACTTGACTAATTCTTCTGCACTTTGTTGAATCTCTTCACTTGAGAACAGACGGACACCCAGTTTTTTAAAAACGGGGAGGAAGCGCATGCCGGTCAGGTTAGCGGTCGCCTGGAAGGGCTTGACGAGTTCGCTGACGCTGAATTGGTTTGAACCGCCTGCCTGATAATTGGCTTCCGACCCGCCGATTGATATGGCCAATATGAAGTCTTTTCCTCTTAATTTCGTTCCATTAGACCCATAGGCCCAGCCGTATGTAAGCACAACGTCCTGCCATTCTTTAAGCAGTGAAGGACTGCTGTACCAATACATAGGGAACTGAAAAATGATTCGGTCATGTTCCGATAGAAGCTGCTGCTCTTTATTCACATCGATGATTCCATTTGGATAAGTGCTGTACAGGTCATGAACGGTGATGTTCTCTTCTTGGTTTAAACGCTTCATCCATATTCTGTTGACGTTTGACTGTGCCAAGTGAGGATGAGCGACGATATCCAGTATTTTCATTAGTCGATTATCCTTTCTCCTTAATGATAATTTCACATTCAGATCGATTGCATTACATCAAAATCCGATCGGAGGCAAAACGGATGCCAGGACCGGTACCGATTATTGAAATCACAGGATCTGAGAAAATGGAAACCTCCTTGTTTTTTATTTGTATATGCAAATGAAAGACAAAAAATTATTGGTTCTGTTCCAGCTTATTGCTTGCTTCATGAAGCATCTTGCTTAAATCCGCACTGAATTCAGGACCTAAGATCGCAGAATAACGGTCAAACAGTACTTCGAGAGATTCTCGAAAATGCTTGTAGATTTTTTCTCCCTCATCAGTCAGAGCGATATTGGTTTCCTTTCCGCTTGCCGTTCGTGTCACGAGTTTTCGTTTTTCAAGCTTATCGATAAAACGTGTACTCGTTGAGGGAGCAATGGACAATTTGCGGCACAGTTCTTTTTGCGTAATGTTCGGATGAAATCTGACAGTCATGATCAAGTACAGGTAAGTTGGCGCAAGATCATCGGCATCGAACGTTTTTTCAGCTAATTTCGTGATGTTGCGGGCAAACCGGCTGGCAGTAAAATAGAGACAACGGGTTAAAAGCCGATTCTCTTCACACATTTTTCTCAGACCCCATTTCATTTGCATATACAAATTAACACAGAGGACGATGAAGAGCAAATGAAAAGACTCAGCCTCTTTGTATTTTCGTACCGTTGAAGAATCGTTTACAATTGAAACAAGGATCATACAGAAGGGTGAAGGCTCTGATAAAATCCCCAAAATGGCTGTTTTCAGTGAAGAAAAAGCGCTTAGCCTAAATATGGGTTAAGCGCTTTTATTTTGGAAATTCAGAATAAACTCATTACTGCGGCTTGACTGGCATCTCATTGTGGGTCCAGATGGACGGCATTACAGAAACTTTGAGATTATCAATTAGGGTTCTTCCCCTCATTGAAAATAACTGAATACCATCACTGTCGGGACTAGGGAAAATCTGATCAGTTATAGCAACCCAGCCGCCATTGGCGAAAACTTCCACGGAAGACCAATCCACATAGATCTGTAGGGATACTTTTCCATCCCGGAGTGGTAAGTTTGCCCGCTCGATGCTTGGAAAGGATGCATTAAAGCTTACATCCCCTGATTTTGTGCGATCAAGGTAGAGTTGCCCGTTCACTGCATCATAGCCGATCGTGGTTTGCTCACCGTTTCCGGTACGGATATTCACTCCGAAGTTTTCTGCTGTTTGTGGCGTAAAGGTAACGTCCAAACGGTATGCTTTCCCTGAGGCATTTTCTCCCAGTGTGGTTTCTCTATCGGCAAGGGGCGTGTTTTTCAGCTGATATTGGACCCTTTGTGCCAAATCCTTAGCCTCTCGAACGGGTAACTGAGTGATCTGTGGCTTACCGTTTATGGTTTGCAGCTTCAGCTCCCGAGGAAGGGACTGCACGCCCCGCCAAGGCGAAGTTGGAATGTCATTAGCATAGTTCCAGTTGTTCATCCAGCCGATCATGATCCGCTGGTCTGCAGGAGCATCGTTGTAGGTGACCGCTGCATAGAAATCCTGTCCGTGGTCAATCCAATGAGCTCGCTGGAGAACATTGGTGGCGGGAGAATCGGCCAAGGTAAACTGATCAGCCAGTATGTGCCCCCAGCCCCCTGTGTTTCGGTCAACAATCTGAATCTGAGCCTTTTGTCCCTGCAGATCATGCAAATCCCAAGATGCCCAGTCCAATGCCGCGCTGTCATTACCGGTTGCAGTACGAACAACCTGCCCGTTGACCAAAAGATTGACAGCCGTTTCAGAATCCCAGGGCATTGCCTTTACATCGGAGAAGACAATGTTATCAACCATGAGATGTCCCCAGCCGCCGCTTCCATCATTTTGATCAACGATTTGTAAGGTAGCCTGCTTGCCACGATAATTCCTGACGTCAAAGAATTTCCAGTCGAGATTCGGGCTATTATTACCGGTAGCACTCGCTACAACATTCCCATCAATGATGAGATTAAGAACTGTAGGGTGACCCGACGAGATAGGATGATCCCCTCCGGCGATAAGAAAATCGATATAATCAGAGTTAATCGTGAACGTCGGAGACGTCAGAGTTCCTTCGGCGCTATCACCGGTTTGATACGTGTCTAAAACTTGACTTCCTAACATACCGCTCAAATTTTCTTTGACCGGAACGATTCCGACGAAATCACCGGTCCCTATCCATCCGGGCAAGCTGGTTCCTTCAAAGTCTTCAAAGATCTGTCCCGGAGGCGGGGCGGTCGAAGCACTAGCTACATAAGGATGATTACCTCCGGCGATAAGAAAATTCAAGTAGTTTTGGTTGATTGTAAATACCGGGGATGTTAGGGTACCGACTTCACTATCGCTGCCGTGGAAACTATCCACGAACCCGTGTCCCATGTATCCTGTCGGACCGGGCTCATCCTTGACCGGACCAGTGCCGAAGGCCGTTCCGGTTGTCTGCCACAATCCATAGTCCGGACCTTCAAAATCGTTGAGAACCGAACCAGTTGGGGGAATGTATGCCGGTTCACCATCGGTGAATGTGGTACCATTAAAGTCCCCAACAAAATACTGTGTTTTACCGAAAACATTAACAGTCAGTACCCATTTTATCTTATTGTTGTTGCCATCCAAAGGCATTGGAAATAGATCCGGACACTCCCAAACAGCGTTAGTGACTCCGTCAGGGCCAAATTCGCTCAGTAACGACCAGCTTTTCAGATCGGGGGAGGAATAAATACTAACCTTATGTTGATCTGACAGAGCTACAACCATCCGCCAACTTTTTGTCGGTTCATACCAGAAGACCTTGGGATCTCGAAAGTTGTGAGATCCAATGTCAAGCACCGGATTTCCAGCATACTTCGTCCACATTGTGCCATTGTCGGTGCTGTAAGCCAAAGCTTGCCGTTGAATTCCACTAGACTTCTGGAAACTGGTATAAATGGCAACTAGCGGTGGGTTTGAAGATGTTCCCAAACCACTCGAATTGGTCCTATCGAAAACGACACTCCCAGACCAAACCTCCTCATTGGCATCTACAGGGATCGCTACCGGAAGCTCTCTCCAATGGACAAGATCCTTGCTCACGGCATGTCCCCACGAACCGTTCCCTCCTGTCGTCCCAAACTTGTTATACTGGTAGAACAGATGATATTCGCCCTTGTAATAGATCAGTCCATTAGGATCATTCATCCAATTTTGGGCTGGTGAATAATGAAACTGAGGACGATAGGGCTCCGTATAAGCGATGCTTTTCGCATTGACGGCCCCGATCAGCGTAAATGACAGAACCAGAGCAATCGTTGCAAAGACGGTAACCGCCCGTCTCCTGTTCTTTCTTCCTGCAAAACGCCTAATGTACTTAAACATAAGGTACACCTTCTCTCGATTATGATCTAAATGCTTGGTTTACTCGCCGAACTTCGAGACAACTATTTTGATTTTGCTATCCAGCTCATTTAATAACCGGATAAGCTTTCCCGGTTCATCAAACCAAATGTTTATCCCCCCTCCCCCCTATTCTTTTTTCATACCTGCAATGTTGATGCCAATTAATGTATTAAAAAAAACATAAAAATAAAACGCTTTCATAAAAACGCTTTTTTTGCCTTGAATAACTGAATTAAAGAAGCGTATCAAAATTTAAGAACAGTTGGATCAAGTCCATGATTCACTATTTAAAAAATAGCTGTTTTTTGACACACATCCAGGTTTTGCAATGTAGTTTCAACACACTATCTTTGACCGGTTGGCGGCCCGGATATAGCGTATCACTTTACCGTTATTTTGGTGCAAATGGCTTTTAGTTACCTTAAGGGACATTCCCATTTCTGGATTGTCGTTTATTAACAAGGCATTGCAGACAGACCACGTCACAAGTCTTACTTAAATTGAAATAATGCATAATACCAATGCCGGATATCTTTTTTTCTTAACTTGGGAATATTTGTTCGTATAAAACATACGATCCGAATAAGAGTCTACTAGTTTACTGGTTACGTAAACCAAGACCCTAATCATTGCAAGAAGTGATGGTTTTTGTGTTTCTGGGGTCTTGTGCTAGATATTTTAACCTATAAATAATTATAATAGACTATGATAGCGTTATAATTGAAGCAGAAATGGTGTGTTCTGGGTGCCGCCTTGCTTTTTGTGACTTCTAAAGGAGCGCCTGCTCATGCAAATACAGGGGATAAGGAAGGTTACAATGAGCAATATACAGAAAAAAACAGATGTGATCTTAATTGGTGCAGGAGTCATGAGCGCTACTTTAGGATCGTTATTGAAAACGCTAGCACCTGAATGGGAAATCAAAGTGTTTGAGAAACTCGGAAACGCGGGAGAGGAAAGCTCTAACGAATGGAATAATGCGGGTACGGGCCATTCTGCGCTGTGCGAGCTGAACTATACATCCGAAAAATCTGACGGATCTATAGATATTAGCAAAGCGATAAAAATTAATGAACAGTTTCAGCTTTCAAGACAGTTTTGGTCCTATCTTGTAAACAGCAATCTGATTCGTCGTCCGCAGGACTTTATCATGCCGATCCCTCATATGAGTTTCGTACAAGGGGAAAAAAATGTAACGTTTTTGAAAAAACGTTTTAAAACGCTGTCAAATAATCCCTTGTTTAAGGGAATGGAATTTTCCGATGACCCTGAAAAGCTGAAGGAATGGATTCCGCTGATCATGGAAGGTCGTACATCGAATGAACCGATAGCGGCAACAAAAATCGACTCTGGAACGGATGTCAACTTTGGGGCTTTAACACGCATGTTGTTTGACCATTTAAAGAGTAAAAACGTCGAGATAAACTACAAGCATCGCGTTAAGGATATTAAACGTGCGGACGGCTCATGGGAAGTGAAAGTGCAGGATATCGATAGCGGTAAAATCGAATACCATACGGCAAAGTTCGTCTTTATCGGCGGTGGGGGCGGAAGTCTGCCTTTACTTCAAAAAACCGGCATTCCTGAGTCCAAACATATCGGAGGATTCCCGGTCAGCGGACTCTTTATGGTCTGCAACAATCCAGAAGTTGCCCGGCAGCATCATGCCAAAGTATACGGGAAAGCTAAGATTGGTGCTCCGCCAATGTCTGTTCCGCATCTTGATACAAGATATATCGCGGGCAAGAAAACATTGCTGTTCGGACCGTTTGCCGGTTTCTCGCCAAAGTTCTTAAAAACAGGCTCAAACCTTGATTTGATAGGTTCCGTAAAACTGAATAATGTCTTCACGATGCTCTCGGCAGGTGTCAAACAGATGGCATTGACAAAATACCTGATCCAGCAAGTGATGTTATCGAATGAAAAGCGTATGGAAGAATTACGAGAGTTTATTCCAAACGCCAAAAGCGAGGACTGGGATCTAGTGGTAGCGGGCCAACGTGTGCAAGTGATCAAAGATACGGAAGCCGGCGGCAGGGGAACTCTTCAATTTGGTACAGAAGTTGTTACAGCTGCTGATGGCTCGATCGCCGCATTGCTCGGCGCTTCTCCGGGTGCTTCAACTGCCGTTTACGTGATGCTTGATGTATTAGAAAAATGCTTCCCAGAGCAGATGAAAGTATGGCAACCGAAAATAAAAGAAATGATTCCTTCTTATGGCGTGTCACTCGTGGAAAACGCGGATCTTTTCCGAGAAATTTATACGTCAACAGCGCGGACGCTCGGTCTGACCCTGGCAAGAGTCGGCTTGGGTTAACTCTTTGTTTCTATGAAGAGAAGATTGAAAAGGCAATCATTAAAAAAGAGAAAAAGAATTGAGTCAAGCATAGAACATCATTGAAACTAAACACAGAACCTTTGATCTGTCCTTAGATTAAAGGTCCTTTTTTAGTATCAACATCGGGCTTAAAGCCCAATGTTGATTTTGTGCTTTGTTGATTGACCGGAAGGTGCGCGGATCGCCCGCGGAAAGCGAGCGCGTGGAGCGAAAAGCAACGGATAAGATGACAGAGCCCAAAATTTACGAGGAGGCTATGAACATGGACTGGGAAAAAGCGGATCAGAATCTGGGAGAATACCTGGCGACACTCGTTGCGGGCTATGCGTGCAAAAAGAAGATGATGTTCGGGGCTTCGGTCTATTTTGTGAATGACAATATGTGGACGGGCGTGAAGGGCAAAATCGTTTTCCTCAGATTATCTGAAAACGACCGCTCGGCAATTCAGGCTGAAAACGATGAAATCAGGCCTTTTGAGCCTGCCCCCGGCCGTATGATGAAGGAGTATGTTGAGGTTCCGGAAAGCAAGCTGACCGATGATGAATTTGCCCATAAATGGCTGGATATTTCATATTCCTATGTAAAAAGTCTTCCTCCTAAAGTGAAAAAGGAGAAGAAAACCAAATCAGGGAAACCCGGACGAAAATAATTCTATTTTTTTACTTTAAGACGGCGAGCTTAAAAAAAGGGCCCATGAAAAAAAGCCGACTCGAAAAATATTCAGGAGGATTATCGAAGTGACTGTTTATTTGGCTCTGTTGAGGGGCATTAACGTGGGCGGTAAAAACAAGATAAAAATGGCCGATTTAAGACATGTACTTGAATCCATCGGCCTTAACCGGGTAGAAACGTATATTCAGAGCGGCAATGTTTTATTTGAATCCGATGATGAAGAAGATACGCTTCGTAAGAAAATAGAAAACGAGATCGAAACGATTTTTGGATTTCCAGTCGTTGTCGTTTTGAGAACAGCCGCCGAGTTAGAACGGGTGATCCGGGTTTGTCCATTTTCTGAGGAAGAAATTAAAGAAGCGGAATGGGCAAATTCAGAAGGAGAAAGCCTATACGTCGCCCTGTTGACCCACCCCCCTTTAAAGCAAAAAATGGATGACTTGAACAGGTTTAAGAGTGGGGAAGATGATTGTCGAATAGTGAACAGGGATATTTATCTTTTATTGCGGCATAGTATTCGACATTCCAAACTTGCGAATCATCTTCAAAAGCTGGACGTGCCGGCGACGATCCGCAATTGGAAAACGATGAACAGACTTCATACATTAGCAAAATCGAGGACAGATAAGGAATAGAGTTCTGTCCTCGATTTTGCATACCATCAAGGCAAGCAAAGATGCAATAAAGTGGTGCCGCTCTTTGTTTATTTTTTTTCAAATACCAGCCCAAAGTGATAAGGCGGCAGATCAAAAGAATCGAGTAAAGAAAACCCTGCCTCTTCCGCCCATTCACTGATTTTTTCGGGTGTCGGCCTGATTTCGAGTGAGGGCCCTCTTGGCGTGTCCCCGTACTTCCAGTGGATAACGCCCGCCCTTCCTTTGCTGTTCAGCAAGTTATATGCGCTCCTCAGTAAAGCCAGAGGCTTTTCACAATGAAGGATATTGAAAAGCGTGATGTAATCAACAGTTTCTGTATGCCTTTCAAGAGATTCGGCTCTGTTTGCAGCGGACATATCACCGCAAACGAGAGCGACATTTTCCAGGTTTTGCTTCAGTGCCTTTGTCCTGCAAGCCTCAATCATCTCCGGGTCAATGTCTATGCCTATGGCCTGTCCGCTGATCCGTTTAGCGGCCGGTATTAAAAAAGTTCCGTATCCGCAGCCAACATCAATCAGTGTATTAATGTTTCGCCCAATGCCCATCTGCTCAAGAATCTGATCCGGATCGAAAAAAGTTTTCCATAATTGTTCATCCGGCATGCCCGACTCTCTGTATTTCATATCCATACACCACTTTTTTGTTTCATCTCTTAAGGAGGATTGCCCCAGCAGAAAATTTTTCTCCCTTAAATGTAACATATTGAGATGCAAAGTTTGTTCATTTATGCTTATTTTAAAAGATGAACGTTTGATCATCCGGGGAAACACAATACCGATACATTTCCGCAAATACTAGATATAAATACATAAGTGTAGATCCAGAGGCGGGGAGACTTATAAGAAAAGGGTATTAAAACGACTAAACAAGGCTTACGAAAGGAGACATCATGGAGGGAAGCAAAATTACATTTCAATCAATCGATGAATATATTTTACAATTTCCTCCCGAGGTTCAGGACATACTGAGAACGTTAAGGAAAGTTATAAAAGAGTCGGCACCGGGAGCTGAAGAAAAGATCAGCTATCAAATGCCCGCTTTTGCGTTGCACGGAAATTTGGTGTACTTTGCCGCCTACAAAAAGCATATTGGATTTTATCCGACTTCCAGCGGAATCACCGCCTTTAAACAAGAGTTATCGAAATATAAGGGATCAAAAGGGTCGGTGCAGTTTCCAATTGGAAATCCTCTGCCTTACGAATTAATCAGCAAGATCGTTAAATTCAGAGTTGCTGAGAATATAAAACGCGCAGAAGACAAATTGAAAAAGAAGAAATCCATTTAAAATATTTTGATCCCATTAAACACATGATTTTATCTCTTATTTCTAAGGTTTCTCTCTCTTGCCGACTGAAAGCATTTTATGTATCCAAGGGTTCGGCAGTATGAAAAAAGCGGGTACCAATGCGATTAAAATATAACTGAGATAAATCGAATAAAAAGAAAACCAGATGGCAAAACCATAGATTCCTATCGGGCATAAATGTATGATTAAAATTCTTTTGATAAATTTCTCCGACAAGTTTCTCTCAATGTGACGGTTATTTTTTGAAACATACCGCCAAAACCAGGAACCTGTCAGATTGGTCATCGAAAGCGTGAGACAATAAATCGTAATGGCGATCGGATCATTATAGTGCCAGCTGATCAGTAAAGTTGGAAAGGGCATAAAGGCTATAAAGAGTAAAGTCAGGTTATTAATCCATAAAGCATTCCGATCAATGGTCCTGACAAAATGGATCATCGTGTGATGGGCCACCCAGTACACACCGATGATCAGAAAGCTGAGAATATAAGCCAGGATGTTAGGGTAAAGGTGAATCAGGGTTGAGGTGATGTCTGCTTTAATGAGATCCTGGTTATTAATATTTAATACCAGCAGGGTTATGGCAATAGCAAAAACACCGTCACTAAATGCTTCAATCCTATTTTTGCCCATAATTTCATCTCCCCTCGATTTGTAAATGAGACATCAGCCCGTCCGTTTCGACCATTACTTATCCAACGTACGCGATTCGCTGCAGTTTATGAACTGTGTTTGCGATTCAAGAATAAACAGAATTTTTGAATCCGTTTATTTTTTAATCATCCATTGAGTTTTCTTCAATGGATCATTTTTATGCTGCCTGAACTTGCTGAAATGGAGTCCCGGGCTGCCTGTTGAAAAGAACACCGCAATGATGACTAAAGCCATACCCATGATTTGCTGCCATGTAATGGACGAACCATAGAAGAGCATCGAAATCCACGTGGCATTAATAGGGACTAAATTCATATACATGCTCGTTCTGCTCGCTCCAATTTTTTGAATGCCCATATTCCAAAGAAAGAAAGCGACGACCGTCGAGCATAGGACCATAAAAGCCATTTCCGCCCACGCTTGCACAGACACATGAGTCACATTCCCCCAGCCATTCTCAAAAAAAGAACCAATGGCCAGAAAAAATGAGCCGATCAACATCGTAACTGTTGTCGTCAAAAGGGGGAGCAGGTCTTCATCACAACCTTCCCGATGAGTCCGTGGGCGACCCAGCAGCCTAACGCTGTAAGAAGCAAGAGGTCTCCGATGTTGAACTTTAGCGCCGTGATCGTCTGAAGCGACCCCCTGACGATCACGAGAAATACACCAAAGAGAGACAACAGGAGACCGAAACCAATCCGGAGATTCCATGATTCTTTCAGGAAAACAACGGCACCAAGGACAACAAAAACGGGTGTCGTCGCCATAATTAAAGATCCATTGATAGGCGAAGTGTATTTCATTGATTCAAAGAAAAAGAGATTGTATCCAAAAATTCCGGTGAGCGACATGAACAGGATACCGATTCCGCTTTTTTTAGATAAATTTGTTTTCCATTCAGATCTGACCGCTGTAATCGTCAATAAAATAATACTGGCTAATCCAAAACGAATTGTTGCAGCTGTTACGGGGGGTATCTCGGTGATCACGTGTTTCGTTGCTCCAAAAGCGCCGCCCCAAAATATCGGGACAAGTAAGAGTAAAATATAATAGATGCCGTTGTTTTGTTTCTCTTGTGCTCTCATTTAGCGGTCTCCCTTGCCTGACTTTAATTTACTATCAAATCATTTATGCAGAGAAAGCCCCTTCACGATCTTGTCAACGGTATTTTTCGGACCATACATCGCCATGCCGACAATTTGAAGGTCTTCATCCCTGCATGATTTAACGGCCGCCCGGTTATCCTGGTCATTGTCCGTCTTGAAAAGTTCCTCCGTATAGATTGAGAGATGGATATCTCTGCTTAACGCACGCTGATGCACCTTTTTAATTTGGTCTTTGTCCGCGGAGAAAACTAATACGGGCTGCTTGAACATGGGCAGGTACATGTGCCCGGAGCCGTCTTCATAATTTTCACCGATAATATCTTTTACTGTTCCGGCAATGCCGCTGACTGTAAATGCGGTGATATTCAGCTCTTGCCACATTTGCAGTCCTTCTCTTATAACAACCGTTATTTTTGTGCTTAGCTTCATAGAGAATGCCCCTTTCATGAATTTTGCTATTTTAGAAGACGATAAACTTCGTTCATGGGCCTCAGCCAGTTCCGGCTCATAACAGCTGAGGCTGACTCAGGGTTGTGTTCATTAAAAGCTTGAATAACGGCGGCATGTTCCTTTACGGAATCTGTTTTAAGGGTAAGATCATTTTTTAGAAAAACATATTTAAAGCGTCGAATGTGCAGCTGCAAGGTTGCCGAAAAACGATCGATGTACGGATTATCAGCAATCTTTAAAATGAGATTGTGATAGTCTTCATCACAAGTCATCGCGTCAAATGGCTGTCCATTTTTTATGGCTTCTTCATATTTTTGGTTAATGGCCTTCAGCTCTTCAACTTGTTCCGGAGTGATGAGTTCAGCTGCTTCCTCAGCTGCCAAAGCTTGCAACGAAGCAAGCGGGGGATACACTTTCAGAACATCTTTCTTTTTAATCAGGGTAATACGTGTTTCTCTGCCGGGAAACGTCTCAATAAATCCCTGAACTTCAAGCAGCTGCAGGGCTTCGCGTATGGGTGTTCGGCTGATGCTGAGAGTTTCTGCCAGTTCCGAATCGTATAGTTTTTCTCCGGGTTCAAGCGTTCCATCAATAATACATCGTTGCAATTGATTAAATGCCTTATCCTTGGCAGATAAACGGACGGGAGAAGAATAGTTTTTCGGTATCGGCATATTGTAATCCCAAATGTTTGATTTATTAGAAATATATCACATATGTATTTATATATCAATACTGTTGCTGTTCATTTTAATATTTAATAGTCAAACACAAAAAATAGTTTTGAGAGACCGATTTGTGCGTTAAAATTGTATAAAAGATGACAGAATGTAATTTAAACACTGTCAAGTAAGTCAATGGCGCGGCTAAGTTCTCCATTTCGCAAATAAAGCCTTAAGCGTATACGGAAGCGAATTGAGAAGTATGAAAAACATAAAACGGAAAGTTGATACGGATTATTGATCTGAGGTGAATGTATGATCGTCAGAGAAATGCAGCTTGAGGATATTCCTCAACTATCAGTTCTTTACCGGCAGTTTTGGAATGAAGAATCGGATGTTGTGAAGATGAAAAAACAATTTGTAAAAATTCGAGAGGAAAACACGCACATCCTATTAAGCGCAATAATAGAAAATAAATTGGCCGGTTCGGTGATGGGTATTGTCTGTGAAGAGCTTTACGGGGACTGCAAACCCTTCTTGGTGATTGAAAACATGATCGTTGATCAAACCACGAGGAGGGCGGGAGTTGGCAGGGCCTTACTGCTTGAACTAGAAAAAAGGGCTGCGGAAAGGAACTGCACGCAAATGATTCTGGTGACAGAAGAAGATCGGCTTGATGCTTGCAGTTTCTATGAATCTTATGGATTTCAACGAAATAATAGAGGCTATAAGAAAAAACTATAATGACAAGAAAGCCTCACGGGGAGCGTGTGTGCTAAAAGCAAGTTTTCACCAGGCTAAAGTTGATGACGAACTGCAGAAAATTCCGCCTGCTGAGCCCTTATCGCCTGCATGAGTAAAAGCGGGCCGCTAAACCGTCAGGACAAAACCCCGAGTAAGCGAATAACCTTGTAACCCCAATATTAAACCGCGCTTTTTATCCCGACCTGGTCGAAGAATACATCCTCCAATATGGCGTTTATCCAAATTCAAAACCATACCGGCTTGATTAAACCCTTTCATTCAGGCAAGGACACAATTTTTGCTCTCTTCTAATCTGTCTTTTCACGGCACACGTCCCGTCGCAGAGACACAAGTACATAGATTCCAGTGGAAGTTATGGAAAACAGGTAACTAACCCAAAGCTCGTCTACCTCATGATGCATATAAATATAGGACAATACGACAGCAGAGATAGATGGAAGGGAGTGACATGAGCGGAGCGCATAAGAGGCAGGGTCGTCTCTTAAAAACATCATGAATTTGCCGGCCAGATTGAAAGGAGACAACTATGATTTTTCAACCTATGGTTTGGATAACCGTTTTAACCTTTTTTGCGACTGTTGTATTTATTCTTTGGAGACCGGGAGGGATTAATGAAGCCATACCTGCTGCAGTTGGCGCGTTTATTGTGCTACTGAGCGGAAGTGTTTCACTATCGGATCTTGGGAAAATAGCAGATACAATAAGCGGTGCGGCTATTACGATTATAGCAACGATTGTTATGGCGATTGTCCTGGAAAGCTTCGGTTTCTTTAATTGGATGGCGGAAAAACTCGCCGCCCAGGCAAAGGGGTCGGGAATTCGCTTATTCTGGTACATCAATCTTCTCTGTTTTCTAATGACTCTTTTTTTCAATAATGATGGAAGTATTTTAATCACCACGCCGATTTTGGTCATGCTGCTCAACAATATGGGCCTGAAAAATCATGAGAAAATCCCGTATTTGCTGTCCGGGGGCCTGATCGCCACCGCGTCGAGTGCTCCGATCGGCGTTAGCAATATCGTTAACCTGATTGCTCTGAAGATCGTGCATATGACATTGTATATGCATACGGCTATGATGTTTGTTCCGGCATCGCTCGGCCTGCTTTTGCTGACCGGGCTTCTGTTCCTCAGATTTTACAAAATATTGCCGAAAACCGTTCCTGTTACGGTGACCGGACGTTCATTCAAATCGTATCATCCGCTCAAATCAGAACTTCATCATGTATCGGAAAAGAACCGTTCCCGGCTGATGCGCAATGTCCTGCTGTTCGTATTTTCCGTCCGGGTCAGCCTGTTTGTCGCTTCATTTCTGTCGATCCCGGTCTACATTGTCGCTGTTGCCGGTTCGTTGATCCTTCTCGGATGGAGATGGGCTTATTTAAAAATACCTCCTTACGATATGCTAAAGAAAACGCCCTGGTATATTCTCATTTTCGCCTTCAGCATGTATGTCATTATCTATGGCTTGAATAACATCGGTTTGACCACTTTACTCGTCAACTATTTGCATCCTGTGGTATCCGGGAACTTGCTCCATGCGAGTGTCATGATGGGTTTGCTGCTGTCCGTTCTCTCCAATCTTTTTAACAATCATCCGGCACTTATGGTTGGGACCCTCACATTAACGAACATGCATCTGAATCTGCTGACCTTGAAAGTCTCATATCTGGCTAATGTCATCGGCAGTGACATGGGTTCCCTGCTTCTCCCGATGGGAACGCTTGCCACCTTGATGTGGATGCATATCCTGAAAAAAGGAAAAGTACGAATCACCTGGCGGGAGTATGTAAAAGTCACCGTGTTCGTCATTCCGCCGACCGTTTTGTTTACACTAGTCATTTTATATTACTGGGTAACCTGGATTTTCGGCGGAGTTGGTCAAGTATAGGCTCATATAAGAAGAAAGGAACCTTAAAATGAATGATTTTAAAGATTTAATTGGAAAATATATAGAAGTAGAGATCTCCGGAGGCAGTTTTTACAAAGGAACCCTCATCGATTCCGGGCTGGACATTATTGTTCTGTATGTGGGCAAAAACCGTTCCTTTTATTACATTCCGATGGTTCATATTCAAAAATTGAAAGAAACCACGATAGAGGAAGATGCCTCGTACGATCCTCCTGTAGAAAAACCGTTTGAAACGGATCAAATCTCTTTCCGCAACATGCTGACCAATGCCAAAGGAATGTTTGTTCAGGTGTTTGTGACTAGTAATATTTCCATTCATGGCTATTTAACCAGCATCATGAACGACTACTTTGTCTTTCACTCCCCTGTGTATAAAACGATGTTTATCTCCATGAACCATGTCAAATGGCTCATACCTTATCCGGCAAATGCAACACCTTATTCCCTGAACAATCAAAAACTGCCGCTTATACCGGTTAACATTTCACTGGCCAGAACATTTGAAGAACAGCTGAAAAAATTAGAAAACCAGCTGGTGATCATCGATGGTGGAAATGATGCTGAAAAAATAGGCCTGGTTCAGAAGGTGCAGAATAATAAAATGACGATCATAACCGCTGAAAGGGAAACCGTGTTCCGGAATCTGGAGCATATCAAAATGATACAATTACCGTGATTGATCCTTCTTCAGATGAATCCATTTATAAGAAATCAAGCCGCACATGAGGACAAAAAATAATCCACCTTGCGCTTAAGAAGGATGGATGCGAAATTGGACTCTCACATTTTTCATGGCGGGGAAGACGCCCTGGTTTTTCTCATACTATAGGAGAGTATAAGTTTTTAAGGATTATAGTATAAGCGACCGAACAGATCGCCGCGTCCTGCGGCATGTTCGGCATTAGGCCGTCCTGGCCCCCGCAACTAAGGCTCAGCCTACGCCAAGTTTTCTAATGTTTTTAATAGAGTATGCCAGATACATGAACTTGGTTCAAAGAAATGTGTATCCGCATCTTTGACGTAAGCGAACGGCGGATTGTAACGCTTTATAAGCGAGGCCTTGAAGATTTCTGAGGTCCCGCTATTTTTGCGCGCTCGTTCCCTTCCTTCTTAAGAAAGGTCTCTTTTGCACGGTCAGCAGCTGCGTTGCATTGGACGTATTAAGAAAGTTTGCCCTATAATAATTTTAAGGAGAATTTGTGAAATAAATGATAAGAAAAGAGGAAACAAAGATGGATGCAAAGGCAAAGAAGACGGCTCTGCGCGGTATTACATATGGTTTGTATCTTGTGGGAACGAAGGATGAAGGCGGCGTCAACGCTTTTGCGGGAAACTGGCTGACACAGACTTCTTTTGAACCGCCCATGGTCACTCTTGCCGCAAAGGCGGGCACACGCTCCCAGGAACAAATAGCCGCCGGCGGCGTATTCAGCGTCAATGTACTGGAAACCGGGCAGAAAGAGATGGTCACCGCGTTTTTTCGTGCCCTTGAACCGGAAGGCAATAAGCTGGCCGGGTATGAATTTTACACCGGGGAGACCGGATGTCCGATCTTCAAGGATGCGCTCAGTTATTTCGAGTGCAAGGTTGTGGATAAGGTGGAGAAAGGCGATCACTATATATATGTTGGCGAAGTGATCGGCGCCGGTGTGCACCGTGAGGGCGATCCGCTGACGATGAAAGAGACCGGTTTTTATTACGGCGGCTGATGCTTTTTCAGATGTCCGGGCTAAAAGATGTAACGTTATAACGAGACGGGGGACATGAATGTATAGTTTCAAGAATGACTACAGTGAAGGGGCACATCCCAGAATCTTGAACGCTTTAATAGAGTCAAACCTGGAGCAGGAAGAGGGTTACGGGGAAGACAGCTATTCATTAAAAGCGATCGATCTGCTGAAGCAGAAACTCGGACGGACAGATGTTGCGATCCATCTGATTCCGGGCGGGACGCAGACGAATCTGATCGCGATATCTGCTTTCCTGCGTCCGCATGAAGCCGCAATCGCGGCGAAGACCGGCCACATCAACACACATGAAACCGGCGCAATCGAAGCAACAGGACACAAGGTGGTTGTCGCCGAGTCGGATGAAGGCGGGAAACTGACCCCTGAAGCGGTTCAGGCGGTGCTCGATGCGCATCCTGATGAGCACATGGTGAAACCAAAGCTGGTCTACATTTCCGATACGACTGAAATAGGGTCCATTTATACCAAAGGCGAACTGGAACAGTTAAGCGAATTCTGCCATGCACACAATCTGATTCTGTATATGGACGGCGCCCGGCTTGGATCGGCCTTGTGCTCCGAAGGCAATGACCTGGAATTAAGCGATCTGCCTGAGCTCGTTGACGCTTTCTATATCGGCGGGACCAAGAACGGCGCGCTGCTTGGTGAAGCCTTAGTGATTTGCCGTGACGCGCTGAAGGAAGACTTCCGGTATTACATAAAGCAAAAAGGAGCGCTGCTTGCGAAGGGGAGGATTCTGGGCATTCAGTTTCTTGAGCTGTTCGGGGACAATCTGTTCTTTGATCTGGCCGCGCACGCCAATAAGATGGCGGACAGGCTCAGAGAAGGATTGTCTGAAGCGAATTTCGGGTTTCTGGCAGACTCTCCGTCCAATCAAATCTTTCCAATCCTGCCCGACATATTAATTTCCAGCCTTCAGAATAACTATTCCTTTCATGTCTGGGAAAAAGTTGATTCGGATCATTCAGCCATTCGTCTCGTGACTTCATGGGCAACAAAAGAGGAAGCAATATCCGCTTTTCTTGAAGATATAAAAGAACTTGCCAAGTGCTGAATGTAAAATCTTTTTATAAATAAAGTCGGGCTCTTCAGCCCGCGCGGCTTATCTGCTTGAATCCGGGATGATCGATTCCCGGATTTTTTGTTGTCGCCGTATGAAATAGGAAGGAGGTTTTGTTTCAACCATCAAATAGAATAATTATCCGCATATCAGTCGTTAGGCTTAAATATCGGTCGTTAACAGCAGTTAATCGGTCGTTAGGCTTGATTTATCGGTCGTTAACAGCAGTTAATCAGTCGTTAGGCTTGATTTATCGGTCATCAGCCCAATTGTATTGACCTTCGCTGATTTATCACCACATCTGCCTGGCTGCATTCAGCAGAGCGGACAAATTTTGAACAACATAAGTCAGCAAGACGGACGCTTAGCGGCCTCTAAACTATGGTGGGATTAATTGCATTATATGACTGGAGAGAATCTTTTTCATTTTAAGTGATCTCTAAATAGAATCATTTGAATTTGTAAGTTGAAATCATAGGCTCTGGGATCCTTTATTTTGAGACCAATTATTTGTTGTTAAATCATGAAGTAAAATGGGATCTTTACAAAACTAATGATATTAGTTATAATGCTAATATAAATAGTAAAAAGGAGTCATTCAAAATGAAAATTACAAGAGAAGGTTCCATTTATCAGCTCACTTTCTTTCCGTCCTGGTTTCCCGTCAATTGTTATTTAGTTGATGAAGGAAATGCATTGACGTTAATTGATACCGCCCTGCCGTTCAGCTATAAAGGAATTTTGAAGGCCGCTGAAGATATCGGTAAACCGATTTCGCGTATCCTGTTAACACACGCCCACAGTGATCATATCGGATCTCTGGACGGACTGAAAAAGCTGCTGCCTGATTGCGAAGTGGTGATTTCTGCACGGGATGCGAAACTTTTGAAGGGGGACGTGACGCTTGAGACGGATGAACCGCAAACACCTGTCAAGGGGGGCGTTCCAAAACCGGGGCAAATTCAGACAACACCTGATACTTTAGTTTCCGAAGGCGATATCATCGGACCTTTTCAAGTGATCGCATCTCCGGGCCATACTCCCGGACACATCGCCTTATTTAACGAAAAAACGCGAGCGCTGATTGCAGGCGACGCTTTTCAGATAAGGGGAGGGGTAGCAGTTTCAGGCCAGTTAAAGCCCTTATTTCCTTTTCCGGCTTGGGCTACCTGGAATAAAGAAGTTGCCGTTCAAAGCGCGATTAAACTTAAAAAATTGTCACCAAGCTTATTAGGTGTCGGGCATGGGAAGTTATTGAATAGTCCTGAAGAAATCATGTCGCGCGCCATTCGACAGGCCGAAAGAGCTTTGAAAGGTGGAACAAAATGAGAGAAAAGGTTACTAGGCAAGCGATTCTCCAAATCAGCGAGAAAATTGTCAATCAGGAGGGGTATGAGGCTCTGACCCTTGCAAGAGTTGCAAAAGCATTGGAAATTAAGACACCGTCACTGTACAATCATATTTCAAGCTTGAATGATTTACGAAAAGCGCTGGCGCTTCACGCGCTGAAACAGCTTTATCATGAGATTATGACTGCAGCCGTCGGGAAGTCGGGCGAGGAAGCACTGAAAGCCATCGGGTTCGCTTATATTCATTTAATGAAGGATAATCCCGGATTGTATAGCGCGACCTTAAGCGCGCTTGATCCACAGGATACGGAAATCAATCAAATGAGTTCAGATACTATCGCCATTATTTTACGGGTGCTGGAACCTTATCATCTGAGTGAAGAGAAAGCGATCCATTTCGTCAGAGGATTGCGTGCCCTTTCATATGGTTTTAGTACACTTGAGAGACAAGGAGGGTTCAATATCGACGTTCCTCTCAATGAATCGATTTCCATTGCCTTTGATATCTTTATTAAAGGCATGATTGCGACATTAAAGAAATGAATACGGTGTGAAAAATATGAAATTTGAAAAAGCGTGGTTGGCGGACATCGCCGACACGAGCCGATGCTCATGGAGCACAGCCACAATTTTCGGCTCTTTTTGCCTATGTGCAGGTGGTGAACAAGGACGGTTAGGCGGTCTCTTCGTCATTACTACGGTTTACTATAGACGGCACGCAGAGACAAAAGGCCGGTTGCAAAAACAGTCCATGGCGAACAGGCCGCTTGAAAGCAGAAAGGGTTAATGAATAGGCTGTTCATTGTAAAGTTTCACAATGAGTCACGATCAACCGGGAACGCAGTCCAAACCGGCATGATTTCCCGTCTAATTTTGCAGGGTGATCCCGAACTTTTTCAGTTCCAAAAATATAGGCTCCAGTTTTTCTCCAAATTCCGTTAATGAATAGTCAACATGAGGAGGAACTTCAGCATATATTTTCTTGGAAATAATCTTAGATTCCTCAAGCAGCTTTAATTTGGCGGATAACGTCCTTGGGCTGATCCCCTCTAAATTCCTCAGAATTTCGCTATATCTCAAAGTGCCGTCGATCATCAGCTCCATGATGATTAAAAATGACCACTTCGTTCCAATTAAATTGAGTGCGGCTTCGATCGGACAATCTTTTAAAGGATTTCGGGTTAATTTAGTGAAGCCATAATTTGTTTCGGTCAATAACCGCCTGAGAAAAGTCCGGATAGAGAGAGTATGTCAAAGAGTATGTTTTGAAAAAAACGGATCGAAACATGCTCTTTAGTGCTGTCTATTATAAAAAAACGTGAACATTTTTGTTTTCACTGTTCAAATCGATGCTGCGCTTTGAATAAAAAATTCCTGTCCCCTTTTTTATTTGCTTGAAACAGACCAATGTGCCGGGCGAGAAAGCAGGTGCGGTAGTTTAGTGCGTGTATCGCCTTTCGCCGAGCTGATCTGAGCCTGAGTGAGAAAGATACTCCCGGTGAGATCAGCTCCGCTAAGGTCGGCATCCCGTAAATCAGCACCGATGAAGTCGGCTGCTCGCAAATCGGCGCCTCGGAGATCCGCAGCAATGAGATATGCACCTCTTAGGTCGGCTCCGCTCAGATCGGCTCCGCTCAGATATGCCCCTATAAGATCGGCTCCACGCCGGTCGATTCGCTTATTTTTTTTATAACCCTTAAGCAGCCTGCGTGACTCCGCCCACACGCGTTCGCTTGTTTTTAAGAGCAGCGCGTTAACCTTTGATCGGTGAGCGGGAACGTCGAGTGCCAGGAGTGAATCGGGACTAAGTTGGGACAATCGCTGCGTTTCATCAAGTGCGGAGCAAAGCTCTCGGTGAATCGGCAGAGACGCTTTCAAGGTAAGAGCTTCAGTCAGATACCAGAGCATCTCATGAAGCTGCAGCATAATTGGGAACACATCGAATATTTTCCTTGCCGTTTCCTGCTCGTCATGCCAATCGACCCCTCCGAAAGTGACTTGAGAAACCTGTTGCCCTGCACCGAAACAGTCAAAAGCGGTACACCCTTTAAACCCCTTCTGCCTGAGATCTTTATGAATGCTGCAGCGAAAGTCCGATTGCAGATTCGGGCAGGGTCTGCCGGCATCTTTTTCGATCGCAAAATCTGCTGAAGCTGCGAAAGACAGTGCAACACAGCACAAACCGAAACAGTTACCGCAGTCGGGGTGCAGACTGCTGTGGTTTATATTGGGTTTTGAATTTGGATCATCATGGTTCGCAAACAATGGGTGCAACTCCTTTTTCTTACAAATGAATACCGCCATCGATCAGGGTCAGAAACCGATTGTTCCAGATGGATTCATGATGGTCAATGATGTCCTGTGCTTTCAGAACGGAACTGTCCAGGGTACTGTGGGTGTACCGAAATAACCTGTTCTGCTGATAGCCCAGGCTGTATGCCGCCCGGATTGTTGTATCCAGGCAGAACTCGGTTTGCGCTCCCGCGAACGTTAGCTGGTCGATTTTATTTTCCTTTAAATAGTTATGGAGCTCTGTCCGGTAAAATGCATCCCAGGTCGTCTTCCTGATCACTTGGTCCGATTCCGACCGGTTTAAATTTTTGTGGAGCTGCCAGTTGAATGTGCCTTCAAAGAGTTCATCATCGGGATCCTGGCTTGTATGCTGTATAAAGATCACCGGGATGTCCTGATTGTGGGCCTGATCGATTAAGCGATTGATATTTTTCAGTACACGTTCTTTTTCGTACAGATCGTTTTCCGGGTTATTAAAAAAGACTTCCTGCATATCAACGACAATCAGGGCTTGTTTCATATGACGGGACCTCCATCGTTTTATTGGGTAATACAGCTTATTTACGACAGCAGGCTGCTGTCGATTCAACTTCGGAAAAACTGGACAATGCTGAAAGAAAGGCGTTCTGTACGTCTGTAGCGGATACGATGGATTGACCGTATGAAAGATCCCGCGTAGCGCAAGCGTCGGAAATCAGTTTTACTTGATAGCCCAATTCTTTAGCCTGCCGGGTTGTTGAATCCACACACATATGAGTCATCATACCACAAATGACCAGCTGATTGACTCCCTGCTCCTGTAATTTTTCCTTAAGAACCGTTTGTAAAAAGCTGTTTGGATAGGTCTTTATCACGATGTATATGGGTCTCAGGATTATGGTGTCTTTGAAAACACGATGGCCGTCAATCCGAATGTTGAATCGGTGTATAAGATTTCTGGAGACGGATGCTATCTGCTGACCGCGCATTTTTTGCCCGGCGAACTGGATAATTTTTGCAAGGAGTTATTGAACTATGGACGCTACAAGGTTAACATTTCCATAAAGCAAGTGAAGTAGGGTGAGGCCGCCTTCAGATGAACGTGAAGGATGAGCGATAAACAAAAGATGATTTAAATTGGAGATGCAGCGGAGATGAACTTATCGGAGATTTTAAAAGGCACTCAATATAGATATGAAATCATCCAGCATGAGAAGCCAATCCTGACTAGAGAAGACGGCTCGGATTATTTTGGTATTGAAGTCGGCCAGACAGCTCCGACGCTGATCCTTAAAACAGATCAAGGATTTCTGGGGGCTATTATATCGGGAAGTCGCGAAAAGATCGATTTTAATAAACTGGCTGATCTTCTTGGCTGCAGTAAAGTAAAGTTGGCCTCTCCCGGGGAAGTTCGGAAAGCAACAGGATTTGATGTAGGGAGCGTTGCCCTGATTGGTTTTGGTTTACCTTGCGTGGCAGACAGGCGTCTGTTCGATTATGATTTTATTTACGGCGGGACGGGACAATCAACGTCTACGTTAAAAATCGACCCGCGTGCATTAATTGAATTAAATCAGGTACTCACGGTTTTTGATTAGGAGAGTGAGATAGTGTTCATCCGGCTTGTTATACTGCGCCACTGTGGACAATATGATTATCAAACATTTCAAATGTGCATCCTTCAGGTGCTTCGCGCTTTCGCGGAGCATTTTTATAATGAGCAGGACAGTTGTTTCATTGTTTTGGAAAGCGTGTTTGACATTTTTGCAAAGCTTGCTTTGCAATATAGGGAGGAGGATATTTGAAATCAAGAATTCAGGAGTTGCGCAAAAAAATAAAATATCACAGGAAGAGGTTGCTTTTGCAGTCAGCGTAACGAGGCAGACCATTACCTCATTGGAACGTGAAAAATATACACGGCTTTGGTTCTTGCTTATAAGATTGCGAAATATTTCGGATTGACTATCGAAGAAATCTTGGATTTTTCAGGTGTGGAGGAAATATAAATGGAAAAATACAAAAGGAGATTGCATAGCCATTCAAGAAAACAGTTGTTTACTCATGCTGGCATACCAGCATTCAACCATAGATTTCACGAAAAAAAGTTCTTTACTGCTCTATAATTAGATAAATGGTCTGTTGCGTAGTAGACGGACAATGCGCAACAGTTCGATCGAATTTAGAAAGCTGAACCCAATCAGGAGAAAGTCGAGCCAAAACGCGAAAAAGTCGAACCGAACTATTGAAAAGTAGAACCGAATCCGGCAAAAGTCGAACCAGAAATGAGAAGTTGAACCGAAACGGGAAGAAGTCGAACCGAACTATTGAAAAGTAGAACCGAAAATGAGAAGTTGGACCGAAATGCGAAAAAGTCGAACCGAACTATTGAAAAGTAGAACCGAATCCGGCAAAAGTTGAACCGAAAATAAGAAGTTGAACCGAAACGGGAAGAAGTCGAACCGAACTATTGAAAAGTCGAACCGAATCTGGCAAAAGTAGAGCCGAAAGTGAGAAGTTGAACCGAAATGCGAAAAAGTCGAACCGAACTATTGAAAAGTAGAACCGAATCTGGCAAATGTCGAACCGAAAATAAGAAGTCGAACCGAAATTCAAATTGGACCAAGCTGAGTCAACATGACAAAAAAGTTCAGCCATTATATATTGTCAGATCTTTCACTCCTATCGATTTTATGAACAGTTCGACATTGCCGCGCAACAAGACCGTTTTCAGTAAAGGACTTTTTTGTCCAGTAAACAACTTTATTTGTAAGTAAAGAACTTTATTTCAATACGACAATAAGTCCATTTTGGTCCTGGTTTGATAGAAACGTAAGATTCATTCCTCTTGTATTTAGGTCGACATACGAAAAGAACGCATCTTGAATAATTAGACGGTGCGCTCTGACGTTCTTCCTATAAACGATGCTTATTTCCAGTTAATTCACACCCGGCTCTTTTTCGGCCATTCGCCGACAAACTCGGGCTCATCATAGTCAAAGAAGTTTTTCAGATGCTCCTTGCGATCATCGCGAAAGAGCTGGTCCGTTACCGCCGCGACGACTTCTGGTATGCTGTATTTCATGCCAGACAGCGCCGAGGCGGAGAGGCCGCAGCTGATCATTCCGGAATAGTTAAACGCGAAGAGACCGTGAAGCAGATTCTGCCCTTCTTCGTCGCGGCTCCGGAAGGCGAAGCCGGAACTGAGATAAGGGTGCGCGTCAAGCATAGGGTTGGCGATTTCCTCCGGCGCTTGATAACGGTCACGCCAGCGGGCGATGTGGCTTTCGACCAGGCTCAGTTCCGGGCGCAGAGCCGGATCGGTGCGAAGGCCGGTGCTGATGATCAGAAAATCAAAAGTCAATTTGCCTTGAGGCGTTGTCACTATTGCTCCGTCATCTGCGGCTGCCACATCAAGCCACGGCGCTCCAAGGTGCAGATGAAAACCGGGCCATGAGGCCGCACGGCCGAACGTGTCATTGGTCGGCGGCTGATTGAACTTGAAGAAATGGGCCATAACCGCGTACTTGTCGGCATCCGAAAGTGTGTGAAAATGGGCGATAATGCCGGAAGATTCCATCTGGCGGATCGGATTGATGCGCGGCAACTGCTCCCGGCGGACAAAGACATGAACTTCACCTGCACCTTCAGAGAGTGCGAAATTGGCATTATCGAAGGCTGATGCTCCGCCGCCCAGAACAGCAATTTTCTTACCCTTAAGCGCTTCAAAATTAATGGCCTCGGACGTATGGGCATAGAGCCGGCGCGGCAATTTTTCCGAAATCATTGATGGCACATACCATTGTCCGCCGCCCTGGATTCCGGTCGCCAGAATGACTTTTCGCGCCAGCAGCCTGTCGGATGTCGCTCCGGCTCCTTCGATATGCAGCCGGTGAACGCCGTCTTCCGCAGGCTCGATCAGCTTCAGCTTCACACGGTTCATGACAGGCAGACGAAGCACTTCCCGATACCAGCGCAGATAGCGCATCCAGTCACCCTTCGGAATCTTGTCGAGCGCTTCCCAGCTTTCCGGTCCGAACTGAGCTTCCCACCATGCACGGCAGGTCAAAGAGGGAATCCCGAGATCGATCGGGGTCAGCTGTTTGGGCGTTCGCAGCGTCATCATACGGGCGTAGGTAACCCATGGCCCTTCCAGACCTTCAGAATTTTCGTCGATGACGAGGATGTTGGACACCCGTTCACACAGGAGACCGAAGGCGATACCTAAGCCGCATTGACCGCCGCCGACGATCACGGCGTCGTAGACATGACCCTCGGGATGATGGATCGGAAGCACCCAGTCGGGACCGCCGAATGCGAGACAAGAAAGATCTTTTTTCACACGTTCGTTCAAAGCCTCCAGACTCATGATCATTCATCCTTTCATCAATTTGACGTAAACATTTCTAACATTGTTTGTCCCATATACTATCTTTTTTTCTCGGCCATTTCAATCGTAATTCATCTAAATTTTATTTTTCTGATTATTTATAGTCACTAATGCTCGTTTTGCCAGACTATCTCTTATTTTCTGTATAGAAAAATGAAAATACCGGCGAGGATCACAACAATACCGATACCCTGCTGCAGCGTCATGCCCTGCCCCAAAATAAAATAGGCAAGGATGCAGGTACCGATCGGCTCGCCTAAAATACTCATCGATATGGTTGAAGCCTTCATCCATTTCAGCAGCCAGTTGAAAACGGTCTGACCCAGAATCGTGGAGATCAGAGCGAGACCGGCAAACCACAGCCAATTCAAAGCCGAGTAGCGTGTCAGGGAAAATCCTTGAAACAGAGAGTAGCTTAATAGAAAGATAGCACTGCTCCCGTATCCGAGAATGGCATAGGGGAAGAGCGACAGTTTTTGCCTGAGATGCTGCCCGATGAAGAAATAAGCGGTGATGACGCCGGCTGCAAATAAAGCCAGTGCGTCACCCAGAAGAGCAGTTCCGCTGACCCGGAAGTCCTGCCAGCCGATAATCGCGCTTCCGGCAATAGCCAGAAAACCTCCAAACAGCGCGCGCCGTGTCAACTTTTCTCCAAAGAGCAGGTAGCCGAATGCGAAGGCAAACAGCGGCTGAAGCGTCACGAGCACGGTTGAACTGGCGACCGAAGTGAAGCGCAGCGACTCGAACCATAATGTGTAATGGGCGGCAAGAAAAATGCCGGATAAGACACCTAACAACCATTGCTTTTTTGACAAGTGGGCTAATTCCCGCAGCTCGGCTTTCCTGAACAGCAGAAAAGGCAGGAGCGCGAGCGCGGAAAAGAGCATTCTGTAACCTGCAATGATTGTCGACGGGGCGTCGGATAGTTTGACAAAAATGGCCGATGTGGATAGCGCGAAAACACCGAAGAACAACAGTATATAAGATAATGGCGGACTGATGGTTTTCAAAGAATCACTCCTCGGACGAAAAAGAAAAAGTACACAATAAAATATAGTCATGCATTATAATAAACAATGATCATCTTACGTCTTTACATTGCCGAGGACAAGGCTTTGACCACCGAGTTTACGATGTTGTGGTTATCGCAGCAAAAAACACAATTTATAGGATTCCGGGTGAATAAAATGTTACGGAACAAGCTTGGGGAAACCTTGCTGAATTACAGAAAGAAAACGGGGATGACTATTCGGCAGTTTGCGGAGCACTCCGGGATAAGTACGTCCTTGATCAGCCAACTGGAACGGGGGAATGCGAACCCTTCACTCAGCGTTCTGGAACTGATTGCAAAAGCGCTGAATGTCCTGCTGTTCACACTATTCATCAATGACATTGATCCCAATACGCTTATTTCACGAAAAAAGGACCGAAAAAAAGTTTGTCGCGAGAATCGTGAGCACATCGTCTATGATGTGCTCACCCCCGACTTTATGAAGGCCAATATAGAGATGCTGATGATGGATCTACGGCCCCACGCGCAAACAACAAAAGGATACTTTGTCCATCAGGAGAAAGAAGAACTCGCGGTTGTCATGAGCGGAGAAACTTGTGTCGTTTTGGACGGCCATGAACATGTTCTGGACGAAGGCGATGTCGTACGCATTCCTCCGCGTGTCAAACACAAATTTTTAAACAAATCCGATCACACCATTCATATTCTGTTTGTCTTAACGCCATCGCTGATTTGACTCGCAGAAAGATTCCTGATTGGTCTGCGACTCATGATGTTCGGCTCCGTTTTCAGCGGTTGTTTCTTTGTTGAAGTCTAATTTATCAAAGCAATAACAGCCAGGATCAGACCCGCCACATCAACAGCCAGTCCAAAAGGGCTGTTTTGAAAATTTCTTGCACCCATCATTCCACCGAGCGCTCGTCTTCCGCCTTGGAAGTTGCCGCCGCCAAACTGTGAAGAATCGGCCCCCGGGGCATAGCCCCCGGAATTATTTGGAAAGGCATTCGGCATATTTAATGAAAAAGTTCCTGGCTGGAAAGGCCTCTGGCTTCTCTGATAGTACGTATAGAGACCGTATCCCGATTCAATCAATAATACGACGGACACAAGGATGGCTTATCCAAAAATTAAATTGTTTCATCCGTTCCATGATAAGCGTCTCCTTCCTCATTGATTTTGAACCTACTCACGCAAGTGTAAATCGCAATTCTTAAAGCATGATTAAAATTAATGGACAAGAACCGGAGACGGAGAAAAAAGTATTGTTGGGTCAAGATAAAGAGACAATTGATCGTTTTAAGCTTCAGGGCGATTGTCCTTGATAAGGGGGCGAGCATTCAACGCTTTAGGGCGATTACCGCCAAAAACGGGGCGAAAGTTTTACGTTTTGGGGCGATTGTCTCCAGATTGAGGGCGATGACTTTCAACGAATCGTTCTCCCTGGGGCAAGTAAGGGATGACACATGTAAGAGAGTTAACCATTAGTTAACAATATGGAGCTGTTGTTAATAGATGCTCGCTTTAGAAGATGATAGCGACTGAATATAATGAACATAGGGGCATTCAGTGATCCCATTCGATTTTTTCTAAGACTTAGAATCTGACAGGTGAGAAGGTGAAGAGATGAAAATGATTCGTATGAATCAAGTCATCGCCGAAAAACGGAGAAAAAAAGGGGTAACTCAGGAAGAAATGGCCGCCTATCTGGGTGTGTCCAAAGCTGCCGTGTCCAAGTGGGAGTCTGGCCAGAATTATCCGGATGTTGCGCTTCTGCCGGTCATTGCCGCCTATTTCAGCATCAGCGTGGATGAACTGCTCGGATATGAGGAGCAGATGGCGCAGGAGGAGATCAAGAAGCTGTACCACAAACTGAGCCAGGCTTTTGCAGAGCAGCCCTTTGCTCGTGTTCATGAGGAGTGCCGCTCTTATATAAAAAAGTATTTTTCTTGCTGGAGACTGCTTTTTGCTATGGGGACGCTGCTGGTCAATCATGCACCGCTTGCCGGTCCGGAGCGTTCAGACGAAATTTATCAGGAAGCAGCCGGACTGTTTCAGCGGGTTGAGGCGGAAAGTGGTCAGTCCATTCTTGCGAGGCAGGCGCTTTCAATGCGGGCATTCTGTTATCTGGCATTGCGGCAGCCAGCAGAGACGATCAGCCTTCTTGCGGAAATCGAGGAACTGCCGATTTCCACCGATATTTTGCTTGCCAAGGCACACGCGATGAGAGGCGAGAGCCAAAAAGCGATCGGTTTGCTTCAGCGCTCTGTTTACCTGAACATATGCGGTATTGTCGGCGCCGGTCCCGATCTGCTCACGCTTTATGCGGACACGCCAGAGAAACTGGAAACGTGGCTTGATAAGACCCTGGAGTTCGGACGCGTGTTTAATCTCGCTGATTTGAATCCTTCACTCTACTTTCCCGTTTACCTGATTGCCGCGCAGTTGTTCATCAGTCATGGAAAAAAAGAACGGACGCTTGATATGCTTGAGGCGTACACGGATGCTGCTTTGCGAAAAGACTTGTTTCCGTTAACATTGAAAACCGATGGCGTTTTTGACGCGCTGGGGGAACTATTTGCCGATTTGCCCCTTGGCGCAGGAGCTCCGCGCAGCGACCGGCTCGTCCGCAAAGATTTAATCGCGGTCGTGAAGAATAATCCTGTATTTGCAGATCTGGCTTCCGAACCGCGTTACGGCCGTATTCTTGCAAGGCTTGCTTCGCTGGAAGCGGAAAAATAGTATAAAAAGCACTGCCACTTTTATAGACTGAAGGGATGGGTACCTATGCACGCTCTGCAATACTGGCCGTTTCTTATTCCTGTAGCGGCTCTGGAACTTGGATTAATGTTGATTGCTCTGATTCACATGATTCGCCGGGGAAGGACCCGTACGCTTAATACGGGCATATGGGCGGTTATTATTATTCTGTTTAGCCTGATTGGTCCGGTTCTTTACTTTATCATCGGACGGGAGGAGGACTGATATGCCGGTACTGGGGATCAGAAATCTGACAAAGCGTTATGGCTCAACCAATGTCGTCAATGGTCTGAACTTATCAGTTGAGAAAGGAAGCATCTTCGGATTTCTTGGACTTAATGGAGCAGGCAAGACGACAACGATTCGCATGATCATGGGCCTCACCAGACCAAACGGAGGAGAAATCACGGTCTGCGGCGAGCGTGTACGTTTCGGCTCGGCAGCGGCAAACAAACATATCGGTTATTTGCCCGATGTTCCTGAATTTTATGGATTTATGACACCTCGAGAGTATCTTTTACTTTGCGGCAATCTTAGCGGCATGGATATGAAAAAAAATAAAAAAAGGATCGACGAACTGCTGGAACTGGTCGGACTTGCCAGTGTGAAACGGAAAATCGGGGGCTTTTCACGCGGTATGAAACAGCGGCTCGGAATTGCTCAATCCCTGATCCATGAACCGGAGCTGCTCATCTTGGACGAGCCGACGTCGGCGCTGGATCCGGTCGGAAGGAAAGATATCCTGGACATTATCGCCTCGCTGAAAGGACGGGTGACCGTTGTTTTTTCGACACATATTCTCGCCGACGTACAGCGAGTCTGTGATACTATTGGCATCCTGCATCACGGTCATTTAGAGCTGGAAGGTGATTTGCCGGACATTGAGAAAAAATTTGCCGGTCAGAGTTTTCGCCTGAAGGTGCCCACGGCTGACAAAATGAACGAGCTGAAAGACCGGCTTTCCTTATTTCCATTTGTTAGGGAAGTCAGACAGGAAGGAACGTCGCAGCTGCTTCTCATCTCCACCGATTCCGGAAAACTATGCGAAGTGATCTGTCCGCTCTTAGCGGAATTGAATATACCACTCTCTCATTTTGAACAAATGGAATCAAGTCTGGAAGATGTGTTTATCGAGGTGATTCACGGTGCATAGCTTATTGACTTTCACTGCTAAAGAATTAAAAGAACAGTTTAAGACATTCAAGGGCGTTATCGTCTTTCTTGTACTGATTATTTTCGGGATGACCAGTCCGCTGTTTGCCAAGCTGATGCCGGATTTACTCCGTATGGCAGGAACGGGCACGATTATCCAGGTGCCGACACCGACTTATTTGGATGCCTACGCGCAATTTTTTAAAAATATCGGCCAGTTGGGCATCATTGTTCTCATTCTTGTTTTTTCCAGCGGTATCGTGACAGAAACGTTGAAGGGGACTGCGCAGATCATGCTGACGAAGCAGCTCTCGCGAAGTCAGTTTATCCTTTCAAAATTTTTTGCTGATGTGCTTGTCTGGACATTGTCCTATACCGTTTCTGCAGCGCTTTGTGTCATTTACACCGTCTATCTTTTCCCGGGAGACAGGCCGGGTCATCTTTTTCTTGCACTCTTTTGTATGTGGCTGTACGGATGTCTGACGATCGCTGCCGTCATTCTGTCCGGAACGCTTTTTAAAAACTATGCACTCGCCGCCGTCGGGGGTTTCGTCATCTGGGGACTCATTAACCTGAGCTCACTTCTTCCGAAAATAAAAGATGGAGCACCATCTGTAATCGGCAGTGCCAACATGGATCTGATTAGCCGCCATCTGTCGTCTTCAGCAATGCGAATGCCGGTACTGACGGCGTGCCTCCTTATCTTCCTCCTGCTGACTTGCGCCTGCCTTTATTTCCGCAGGCGTGAACTCTAAAAAAAGTAAGTGTTTTCTCCCTGAATCGTCTGGAAAGGGATGATCCCGGTCCAGTGTGGTGGCGGTATGCGTATGCTGCTTCTATGGCAGATAAACTTTACCAGTGAACAGCTTGAACGATGAAAAATCCGGTAACGACCGATAAACTGCTCACGACGACCGATAAACTGTTCGTGACGACCGATAAAACGCTTGTGACGACCGATAAATTGTGCGTAACGACCGATAATACGCTTGTAACGACCGATAACTTTACCAGTGAACAGCTGAAACGATGAAAAATCCGGTAACGATCGATAAAAATCTTGAAACTACCAATACTGAAACGGAGCGGAACAATGAAATTAGACTGGAAAATCAAAGAGTTCTCACAGCTCACAGCTCGAGAGTTATATGAAATATACAAAGCTCGAGAAGATGTATTTGTTGTTGAACAAGAATGCCCTTATCACGAAGTGGATGAAAATGATTTGAAAAGCCTTCATGTGTATGCTTTGGACGATCAACAGGAAATCATTGCTTACGCCCGGATCTTTGAGGAAGGAAATTCGGTTACTTTCGGCCGGGTACTAATCAATCGAAAATACAGAGGGCAAGGCTTAGGCAAATTGCTGGTCTCCAAAATTCTACATGTTATCGAAGATGGGGCTCCCGGGAAAACGGTTGTCATCGAAGCCCAGGAATACATACAGTCCCTTTATGCATCATTCGGTTTTAAAAAAACTACGGAAGTTTATTTAATCGATAACATTCCTCACGTTACGATGGAACTGCCTTGAGGCCGCTGATTTTCCAGAGCCCGTTTTGAATGGTTGAAAGCCTGACGCATCGCCTGCGGAGTGATGCCTTTTTTTCGTTTGAATACACGGCTGAAATAGTTCGCATCATTAAATCCGACAGCCATGGCGATTTCCGTTATACTTAATGAACCGCTCTGTAAAAGGTCAACGGCTTTATCGACCCTGAGCAAGTTGATATAATTGACAACTGTCTCCCCGTATATTTTTTTAAACGTGCGGCAAAAGTGTGCTTCGCTCATCAGCGCCTGATCGGCGAGTTCGGCGACGGTCATCGATTTCTGAAAGTTCTCATTCATGAAGCTGATCACGGACTTCAGCTGATTCAGGCTGATCATCCGCGTATTAAATCGCTTTTTTGTATAGATTTTGGTGACATAGCCGCGCAAGAGCAGAACAAGCAATTCGAGCAGGGATGACTGGATGGCGAGTTCGAAGCCGTCATTCTGCATTTCATCTTCCCTGATCAGGGTGCGGACGCAGTGCAGGATCCGCGGGTCTTTTCTGATTAGGTGACAGAAACAGATCAACTGCTGCGATAACAGCTCGGCGTACTTGGTGTGGCGCGGACCGGGCATCAGACTGAAAAACGAAGCGAGATCAATGCGAATCACATAGCAGCTTAATTTCATGCATCTGCTTTCCAGAACGTGCAGTTCATTGCTGTTAATGAGAGCGATGTCGCCGGACTGCATATCAATTTTCTCAGATTCGCATCGGAGCAATCCCGTCCCGGAAGTCAGATAGTAGAGCTGGATTTCTTCATGCCAGTTTTCCTTGAAAGTCGGGCCGTACCCAAGATGCGCGCGTCTCTGAATATCGACGTAGGGGTGCGCTTCAGGCTTGGACTTGCTGTAGTGGTTGGCCTCATTTTTTATCATCTGAAATCCTCCCGATCAAAATCGTGCGAAAGAAAAGCAGAATCGTCCATGAGTTTTCCGGATTCTTCTGATAGTATAGAAGTATTCAACCCATCTGTAAAAGAATGCGGCTTCAAACCGGGGGGCTTTGAAATTATGAGTATGGCGTTACCAACGGTCAAGGGTAAGACGAAAAGGCGTCTGGCGGCGAAAAAAGAATTGGTCGGCCTCAGCCTGACCCATTTTCTGAATGATTTAATGACAACCGGCATCGTTCCGGCGCTCCTGCCGCTTTATAAGCAGGCTTTTCATCTGAACTATTTGCAGGCCGGGGTGATTTTGTTTGTCTCCATGATCACATCCTCGGTTTCACAACCACTGTTCGGAATTCTAACCGATAAAAAACCAAAATCGTGGTTCTTGCCGATCGGTATTTGTCTGACCGGTTTCGGACTGACGGCTTCGGGGTTCGCGTCCGCTTACTGGATCTTGCTTCTATTGGTCGGTTTGTCCGGAATCGGCTCCGGTATTTTCCACCCAGAAGCAATGCGCGGCACCTACATGGCGGCCGGCAGCGCGAGGGGAACGGCGCAGGCGATCTTCCAGGTCGGGGGAAACTTCGGCCAGGCGGTCGGGCCGCTGCTTTTGCCGCTTTTTCTGATTGCGACCGGCCTGAGGGGCCTTGGCTGGTTTACCCTGGCAACAGTCTTAGGATTTGTGATCGTGCTTTCGATACTGCCCTGGTACCGGCAAAGCCTGGTGCGAAACAAAGCACGCCAGGCTAACATCAGAGGACGGAATCATCCGGCCGGCCTTTGCCTGCTGACCGCCGTGGTTATCCTGCGTTCGTGGACGCAGATCGGTGTTGCCGGATTCCTGCCCTTTCTCTATCTGCACCAGGGCATTGCGCTGAAATACGGAGATCTGCTGACGTTCCTGTTTCTCGCCGCGGGAGCAGTGGGGACCTTTCTAGGCGGCCGCCTCTCCGACATCGTCAGCCGAAAATGGCTGCTGTTTGTCTCGATGGCCGTCACCATTCCATTCGCCTGGCTGCTGCCGCACGTTCGTGGCATTTTCTCAATCATTGTCCTGTTTGTTTTCGGGCTGTTTGTGCTGTCTTCATTTGCCGTCACGGTTGTCTACGGACAAATGATGTTTCCGAAAAACATCGGCCTCGTTTCCGGCCTGATGGTCGGCTTCGGCATCGGCGCCGGCGGCATCGGTGCGACGGCCATCGGCTGGCTGTCCGATATATACGGTGTGTACGCCATCTTCAATCTGTTCGCAATACTTCCGCTGATTGCGGCCATTCTCACACTGTTCCTGCCAAGTGAACGCAGCCTGCTCAGCAATGGAAAATAGATGAAGCGCAAAACTAAAGGATTAATACCCGGGAAATATCGAATAGAAAAAAGTGAATGCTGCTGATTTATGCACCTTCTGAGGTGCTTTTTATTTACATCAGAAGAGCAAACGGAACAGTGCCAAAGGCGGTGATTTGACGTAACATCATATGAATTAATAAATTCAAAAACGCGATGTACACTGTGATAATAGGATCTCATGAGAAATTATCTTCTCTGGCAACAAAAACCGGGCAAAATAGAAACCCATCTAATCGATAAATTGATGAAAGGGTTTATCGCTTATTTTTATAGCAAATGACAAGACGAAAATGTGATTTTTTGCGAGGTGGCAGCTTTGATAAATATTGGGACACAAACAATAGAAACGGATAGGCTTTTACTCAGAAGATTTACTTTGAATGACGCCAATGATATGCTGAAAAACTGGATTAATGATGAAGAAGTTCAATTAAATTATGGCGAACCGGTATATGAAAACATTGATTCAGTTACTGAATTACTTAATCATTGGATTGCAGCGTATTGTAATGATGAGTATTATAGATGGGCCATAATCTTGAGAGAAAATAATGAAAATATTGGTCAGATTGCTTTTTGCGACATTGACTTGAATCATAACTATGCAGATGTCGAATATTGTATCGGCAGGTCTTATCAAAGAAAGGGATATGCATCCGAAGCTTTATCCGCTTTAATAAAATTTACATTTGAAAAAACGGGACTCAATCGATTGCAGGCTTTTCATAGAGGAAGAAATATGTCCTCGGGTAAAGTGTTGCAAAAATCAATGATGAACTATGAAGGAACCTTGAGACAATCTTTTTTTTACAAAGATGAAAATGAGTATGACGATAGAGTTTATTATGGTATTTTAAAAGATGATTATCTAAAAAATAAATTTCAATCTTGATGGTGATGCGAAACATTCAGAAGCTGCGTAACAAAATAGGGAGATTAATTTGAAAAGATTCCTTGATAAAGTGCCATCGTCAATGGACTTTTTTCATATTAAACAACGGGCTGGAATGATGATCAAACATACAGTAAGAACAACTTTGTCATGCAATTCGCAGCGGGTATACTCTGAGCGTTGACGATCACGAACAGCTTATAGGATTAGGACGTATCATTTCTGATGGTGTATATCTCTTGGTGTTACTTTTGGAATGTTACAAGCCATTCATGCAAAGGAAAATAACGAACGGATTTAAACTGTTGCTTAGCACGTAATCCACATTAAAATTGTGCATGGATCTGATGATAAAAAAGAATAGAGGTCATTCATTTGGATGTTCACGTGTATACTCTAAACGCTTTTTCTAAAAACGTGAATGGGGGCAACCCTGCCGGAGTCGTTTTAGATGCTGATGTTCTTAACCTCGAGGATAAGCAGAAGATTGCCCGCCAGATTGGATTCTCAGAAACAGCCTTCGTTCAGCAGTCGGACATAGCCAACTTCAAATTGAGCTATTTTACTCCTAACCATGAAGTTGATTTATGCGGTCACGCGACCATTGCTACTTTCTCTTTAATGTTATTGAAAAAAAGAGTGCGTGTCGGCACGTACAGTTTGGAAACCCGCGCAGGTTTGCTGGAGGTAACTGTTGACGGGGATCACCGGGTTTATCTTTCTCAATCGCTTCCCACATTTTATGAACAGCCGGACAGAGAAGAGATCGCGGATTCTTTAAATGTATCTGTTTTGGAATTGGACAACAGCCTGCCCATAGAGATTGTGTCAACAGGACTTAAAGATATACTTGTTCCAATAAAAAGCGTGGACATTCTGAACAAGATTAAACCTGATTTTTCTCAGATTACTGAAGTGAGCAGAAAATATCACGTCGTTGGCTATCACTTGTTCACGCCTGATCCAAAAACCGGTGTGACCGCCTGCTGCAGAAACTTTGCGCCTTTGTATGATATTCCTGAAGAAAGTGCTACGGGCACTTCCACAGGGGCATTAACATGCTATTTATACAAATATGGAAGAATTTCAGAAGAGCCTGTGCGTCCGTTGATTTTTGAACAAGGGTACAGTATGAACCGCCCTTCATTAATCCTTTCCAAATTAACACACAAACAGGGTAGGGTTACCCGCATAGAAGTCGGAGGAACGGCTTCCAATTTAAACGAGCGAATCGTGATGATTTGATTTTTAGGCACATCAAATAGCAGAAAGGTCTGATCAACGATGGAAGAAGGAAAAATTATGATCAGAGAAGCGGAAAAATCGGATGCGGAGCCATTAATCACGTATCTAAACAAGATTGCCGCAGAATCTGATTTTTTGACATTCGGTTCGGCAGATAGCTCCATCTGACCATTGCAAAGGAAGAGTCATTGATTGAGAGCGTCCTGAGCAGAGAAAATGCATTGTTTCTGATCGCTGAATCCGGGGGGCAAATCGTTGGCAATCTGGACTTTTCCGGCGGTTCCAAATCCAGAACGGCCCATACCGGTGAATTCGGCATCAGTGTGCTGAAAGACTATTGGGGTGAAGGGATCGGCAAAGCGCTGGTGGCGGAACTTATCAATTGGGCACATAAAAATGACGTCATCAGAAAAATAAATCTGCGCGTCCGTACAGACAACGCGCGGGCAATCCGTCTTTATAAATCATTCGGTTTTGAAGAAGAGGGCACGATCAGAAGAGATTTTCTTATTGACGGTGTGTTTTACGATTCCTTGCAGATGGGTCTGCCTATCGATCCAAGCAATCCGCCCATATAAAGAAAAAATCCGCTCCGTATGCCATTGCTGTATGGCTGAAGCGAATCTCTTAGTCAATCATTTTCATACTCACACGCAGCTGTCCTTTTGCTGCTGGTTTTGTTTGCCTGCCGTCAGAGTCTGAAAGGGCAGCTATCTCGATTTCACTTTTTTATAAGCGCCGAATCCTTTAACGTGTCTTCGAACATTTCAATGTATTTTTCCGGTCTCCAGTCGGTACCCTCAACTGATGCGTTGTATTTAAACAGGAACCGGGAAGCAAGGGACAAGTCAATGGTCGCAGTGAACATCTCCGACTCGCTGGCGACATCATCCGTAAATTTATGCCCCGCAAAGTAATACGGTTCCCATGTTTTTCGGCTCGGCCCGATGATGCTGCTGCCTCCCCAGAAATCATTATAGAGATCCATGCCGCCCAGATTGGCAGACGCGATATAAATGCCTTCACGGATAACTCCGGCTTCAAGTGTTGTCGTGCCCAGGCCCTTGCCGTGGCATTTGGCGAGCGCCGTGCTATTGATATAGAGCCGGCAGCCTTTAGCGGCATAATAACGCATCAGCTCAGGAAAACAATAGGAATCATAACAGATGGCGCATCCGACGGGACCCCATGGCGTATCCAATATAAACGGTTTATCCCCCCGGGTCGCCCAATTGGGTTCCGGTGCCGGGAGATGCATTTTCCGGTAAGAACCGACCAATCCGTCCGGTGAAAAAACGGCCAGCGCATTATAAAGTTTTGATGGATCCGCAGTATCTTTTTCAGGCATGCCGAAAACTGCATAGATGCCGTACTTTTTTGTCAGATCGGCGATTTCATAAGTCGATTCACCTGGTATCGTCTCGGAAAGCTTAAACTGCATTTTTTCTTCGAGAGGTTTTTCAGTCTCGTCATCATAACCTGTCAGAGCCATTTCAGGAAAAACAATAAAATCGCTGCCCCGTTTCGCGGCGCTTTCAATGTACCCCTTAATGCGATTCAGATTCTTTTCCTTATCTCCCCAAACAGCGTTAAACGTGACAACCGACAAGTTCATAACGTCTTTGAACATTTTACCCCTTCTTTCCTTGGTAGATTTTATATATGTTTATAATATCACTATATTTCGAAACGTCAGTCTATTTGTAAGATAATTTTCCATAAAAAATAATCCGTTCTATGGCTGAAGCGGATCTATTGATAGAAAAGTTAGTGTTGTCACAGCTTGTGAGGAATGCAACCGTGTTTGTGCGAATAACAGAATGGCGGAGTATGGGACTGTGCGCTAGTGAATATCGCTTTTATAATAATCAAAAAGAGCCGTTCCGTCACAGAGAAACTTGAGTCAGCCTTTATCGGCCTTTTCATAGGCTTTCCTGGTTTCTTCATCAAAGCAAACCATCTGCACGTGTGCAACATGTTCTGAGCGGGCAAGAAAATCCCGGATGGTCTGAACGGCAATGGCAGCCGCCTGGTTCAATGGAAAGTGATAAACGCCCGTGCTAATGGAGGGAAACGCGACCTTTCGGCATCCGTGGGCGTCGGCCAGTTTCAGGCTGTTCAGATAACTGTTCCTCAGCAAATCGGCTTCATGGCGGCTGCCGCCCTGCCAGACCGGGCCGGGGGTATGGATCACGAATTTAGCGGGCAGACGATAGCCCTTAGTGATTTTCGCTTCGCCGGTTGCGCACCCGTGCAATGCCCTGCACTCTTCAAGGAGTTGCGGCCCGGCGGCTCTGTGAATTGCGCCGTCTACACCGCCTCCGCCGAGCAGAGATGTGTTTGCGGCATTGACAATGGCATCCGCTTTGACAGTTGTAATATCTCCAAGAATGATAGTGAATGATTTCAAGGATCAGGCCTCCTGTACATGATTAAATCTATTAAAGCACAGTCTCGATTGACGTTTAGAAACTAAGATTGATTTTATCCAGTTGCGGCATGGTTGAGGAAGATTGAGCCAAGAAGGAACTGAATCTTGACTGTCTGCCCAAAAGCAAAAAAACAGAACCGAAATTCAGAAGATCAGCCGAAATGAGAAAAAGTTCAACTTAATCCAGAAAAAGTTCAGCCAAAAATGATCAAAATTCGTTCTATGTCATGAAGTGAAACTTTGTCAAAGTTGCAAAGAAAGTTTCTCCATCTTACATTCAATGGTTACTTTAACTCACTCTCTTCAAATTTACCCGCAAAATCCGTGTTTACCTCGCAAACAGTTTTCGTTATGCACTAAGCAATTTTTGAGTACATATCCGGTAGCGAAAACAACGCCGATAATAATCGCGGCTGTGTTCGTTTTTGCCCCAACCTAAATGTTTCCAATCCCCTCCGTCGATCGGAAACATTTTTAAATCGGCTATTTATGCGTTAATCTTCATTGCGGCTTCAATGTTAACCAGCGTCATGTCTGTCGTACGGGCAAAGCGAATATCAGCGGCGCTTAATTCAGTGGCATCACCAATTCCGATGGATGTTTCGCCGGCGCCATTAATGGCTTGAATCCCGGCAGCGGCATCTTCAATCCCAATGCATTCTTCGGGCTTCAAGTGCAGCAGTTCAGCCCCACGAACATATATTTCCGGATCCGGCTTGCCCTTCTTCAGCTTCGACGGGTCGACAACTATTGGAAAATATTTTACCAGATCCAGCTTCTCAAGGATGATCGGCGAATTCTTTGAAGCGGATGCCAAACAAATTTTATAATTGTGGGCAGCCAAGTCTTTTAAGAACGCCGGGATTCCAGGTAATATATCTTCATCGGTCATTTTTCCGATCAGTGTTAAATAGTTGTCATTTTTTTTAGCGGCGAACCGGATCTTTTCTTCTTCGGTATAATCGTTTTCTTTATTGCCCGCCTTCAAAATCATTTCCAGTGAGTCCATACGGCTGATCCCTTTAAGACCATCCGCGAGTGCTTTTGTCCATGTCACACCGAGCTCATCGGCAAGTTGGTGCCAGGCCTGACCGTGATACTTGGAGGTTAACGTAATCACGCCGTCCAAATCGAAAATAAATCCTTTAATATCTTTAAAGTTTGCCAATCTATTTTCCCTCCTCATCTAATTTCTTCATAGTGATACTGTACGGTATAAACTTCAGCTTGATTCGCACTTAAAACGATGTCCCCAAAGCCTGGATGATGGATGGCATCCGGAAGTGTCTGTGCTTCAATCGCCACGCCATTATACGGATGGCTTGCTTCCCATTCCTTTGATTTTCCAATCACATCAGGATTTGCCGTGAACATCACGACACCATTTCGGTCGGAATAAACGCTGATTTGCCGGTGATCTGAGCGATCCCGTATCACAACAGCCGGCTGCTCCCGGTCGGCCAATTTAAAAGCATCGTCAAATTGTGTTTTACCTGATTCTCGCTGCAATTGCGCCAGGGCAGACTGCAATGTTACAGGCTTGGAAAAATCAAATGCTGTTTCATGGTTCTCAAGTAAACGACCGGTCGGCAGTTTTTGACCGTCGGTTTCGACGTGTTGACGGCTATTAATTTGCAGTTCATGGTTCATGATGGTTTCTTGGTCATTGCTTAAATTGAAGTATACATGCGTCATTGGATTGAAAAGTGTGTCCGCATTGCTTTGACCGTAAAATTGAATCGTGACTTTGTCCTGATTGTCCAGAATGTAAGAGATTTTTGCCTCAATATCTCCCGGAAAACCATCGTCTTGAGTTGTAATCTTTCGACTGAATGTAACCTTCACAGCATCATGGGAGCTTTCCGTCGCGGCTTGCCAGTTCCAGCTGGAAAAGCCATGGTCACCGCCGTGAATCAAATTCGGCCCTTCGTTTGCTGAAACATGGTACTTAACGTTGTTAATGGTGAAGCACCCGTTCTTAATCCGGCCGCCCACGCGGCCAATGGTGTGACCGACATGAAATGGATTCGTCAGATAAGAGTTGACGTCATCGAATTGTAAAATCATATTGTGCAATTTATCATCTTGATCCGGGACCATAAATCCCTGCCAGGTTGCTGCATAGGACATACAGACGACCTGCACTTGGTGATCGTTTTCCAATGTATATTGCATAATTGGCTCATCGGCAATTGAACCAATCACAGCTTTGGAAATTTTCACGATGCCGCCTCCTTAACCATTCTCTATCCTTCAGGTATAATTTCGGAATGAATCCATCAGAATACCTGTCGTCATCCAGTATTCTGATGGATTAAGCCGTCACTGTTTCCGGCCCCAGTTGAACATTTTGTCCTTTAACATCAATAGTGAGCGGTTTGCCGGAAACTAATGTCAAGTGTGTTCCATCACTGCCAACAGAGACCTGAACAACCCGTCCGCGGAAGTTGAGCCGGAATCGGTATCCGCTCCATTTCTTAGGTAAAAATGGGGAAAAGTGTAATTGATCATGGCGGACGCGCATACCTGCGAAGCCTTGCACGATCGCTAACCAGCTGCCTGTCATTGATGTAATGTGCAGTCCGTCGGCAGTATCGTTATTGTAGTTATCCAGATCCAGCCGGGATGTCCGTTCATACATTTCAACGGCCTTATCTTCGTAATGCAAGTCGGCGGCTAAAATCGAATGAATGGAAGCCGACAAACTTGATTCATGAACAGTTAAGGGTTCATAGAAATCAAAGTTAGCTTTCTTTTGCTCAGGTGTGAAGTCATCGATAAAGTCCCAGATGCCTTGAAGGATATCCCCTTGCTTGATAAATGCCGATCGCAAAATCTTATCCCAAGACCAATGCTGGTTAATGGGTAATTGATCAGCGGGAAGCTCGCTGACCGGCTTCAATTCTTTATCCAGGAAGTCATCGTCCTGAACAAAGATGCCAAGTTCATCGTCCTCCGGCAGATACATTTTGTTGATGATATCTTGCCAATGCTGCTTTTCTTCATTAGAAACGTTTAGTTCAGCCGCCTGTTCAGGTGAAACATCATCCAAAATTTCAAGCGTGTATTTTAATGTCCATTTTGCGAGATAGTTTGTGTACCAGTTGTTATTGACATTGTTTTCATATTCGTCAGGTCCGGTAACACCGTGAATCATGTACTGACCTTTGCGTTGCGAATAGTGTATCCGATCTGCCCAGAAGCGGGAAATTTCGGTTAGGACCTTGCTGCCTTCGTTCAATACATAGGATTTATCACCGGTATAACGGGTGTAGTTGTAAATCGCAAATGCAATATCGCCGTTCCGGTGAATTTCTTCAAAGGTGATTTCCCATTCGTTGTGACATTCAATTCCATTGAAAGTCACCATCGGATACAAAGCACCCTTTAAGCCTTGTTCCTTAGCATTGACATAAGCACCATCAAGCTGTTTGTAACGGTACATTAACAAATTACGGGTAACTGAAGAATCGGTAACCCCTAAGTACATCGGAATGGCGAATGCCTCGGTATCCCAATAGGTGGCACCGCCGTACTTTTCACCGGTAAAGCCTTTAGGACCGATATTCAAACGATCATCTTCACCATAGTAAGTGGAGAATAATTGGTACAGGTTGAAGCGGATTCCTTGTTGCGCAGCATCGTCGCCGTCAATCTCAACATCGGATTTTTCCCAGCGTTGCGCCCAGACTTGTGAGTGAGCAGATTGCAGATCAGATAACTTTTCTTCGGCAATTTTAGCCGCTAATTCGTGCATGGCTTGAATTAAGCTGGGCTGATCCTCGTAATCGCGTGAAGTAACGACAACAACACGCTTTTCGAAGTAAGCTGTGCCAGCCGGTGCAAGTTCCTTACTGAACTGGTTTTGAACGGCCGATTCTAATTGATTCGTCTTTTCAGGCATCAAATCGGTTTTGTTGACCATTTCATCACCAACGATAAATCGAGGAGTGCCGAAATTATTTGCTTTGGTTATCGCAACAATTTCGCCTCTGTTTTCACTTTGTGATTTATCCAGTATTTCCCAGAAACGTTCACCGTAATTTGCATCTTCATTTTTAACATCGGCATCAATTTGGGTGTTAACGGTCAATTTAAAGCTTGTTGATCCCGCATTTTCAAATTGATAAGCATCTACAAATAATTCCTTTTGTGCGGCGCTGACAAAGCGATCAATGGATACTTTTAATTTGGCGTCGTCTTTTTCGAGCATAAATTCACGAGATAGGATGGAACGTTTCATGTCCAGCCTTAATGTAAAATCGCCGATCGAATCAGTGGCCAGATCAATGGGCTTATCGTTTATAAATACGTTTGTCTTAATAAAGTTAACAGCGTTGATCACTTTACCGAAGTACTTTGGATAGCCGTTCTTCCACCACCCGACACGTGTCTTGTCAGGAAACCAGACGCCGCCGATGTAAATACCTTGCAGTGTGTCGCCGCTATAATTTTCTTCAAAAAACCCCCGCATGCCCATGTAGCCGTTGCCAATGCTGGTCATGCTTTCCTGAAGGCGTTTGTTTTCTTTATCCAGTTTATGGGTAACGACTTCCCAGGAATCAATATCAAAGATCCGTTGCATAGTGCGATTCCTCCTCATATGTCCGTTTTGAATGTTCTTATATGCCCTTATATTAAATGCAACCGGTTGCACCGTCAAACGGAATTTAAAACGGTTTCAACTGACATTGCCGTAAATATAACAGACCAGTTCTCATTTAATATTGCTGATTAACTTATTCTGCATAGGTTTCTTTGACGATTGAAACAGAGAATGCGCCGATAATGAGCAAGACACCTGAAAGTAAAATCATTGTCGGCATCGATGATCCGAACGCTGGAAATAAGGCAAAGCTTGCGCAGGATGCAATAATTTGCGGTAAACAAATGCTTCCATTGAACAGTCCGAGATACGTTCCCATATTCTCGCTCGACAAAGCATTGGTCAGGATCGTGAATGGGAATGTCATCATAGCTGCCCAGGCTATACCGATCAAGATAAATGAAACGATCAATGCCCATTGATTATGAATGAAGAATACTGAGCCAAAGCCGATACCGCCTAGCAATAGGCTGAAGGCATAAGCTGGCTTCCGCTTATCGTTTGGCATGCGCGACAAGGCAAGTGACCACAAAACGGCTGCAAATGAATACACAGCTGATAAAATACCAAACCAGTTCCCGGCGTCTTGATAAGCTGCGCTGGTTGGATCGACTGTCTGCCAAACATTCTTAGCAACGGCACCTGCGCCGTAAGCCCATAAATACTGGAAGCCCATCCAGCAAAAGAGCTGCACGACGGTGACTGTCCAGAAAACTTTTGGTGCATGGACAAGCAGCTTGAAAATGTTGCTCTCTCTGTGAACGTTTTCATCAGTAATCCCATGATAAAATGCATACTCAGAAGGTGAATATTCCTTAACCTTTAATACCGTAATTAAACTGCAGACAATTAAAATAACTGCCCCAGCATAAAATGAAACAACAACTGATTGCGGTACAATCCCTTTTGGTGCAGTATTTGACGTGCCCAGCACGGTTAAAACGAAGGGGAAAATGCAGGCCAGAACAGCACCGCTGTTAGAGAGAAAGCTTTGAATTGAGTAGGCAAAGCCTTTTTGTTCCTCGTTAACCATATCGCCAACCATCATTTTAAACGGTTGCATAGCAACGTTCGACGATAGATCCATAAAAAGAATCGTGACGGCTCCAAATGTCAACGCTGTCATTGATCCAAAACCAAAACCAAAACTGCCGGAATTAGGCAACAGGCACATGACCATGACGGCAACAACGGCTCCGATGAGCAGATAAGGGATACGGCGGCCAAGTTTTGGTACCCACGTGCGGTCGGAAAAATAACCAACTAAGGGTTGAACAACTAAGCCTGCCAGCGGAGGCAAGATAAAGAAGAAACCGAGTTTAGTAGGATCTGCGCCAATTGTCTGGAAGATACGTCCCATGTTTGAACTTTGCAATGAGAATGCCATTTGCACACCTAAAAAACCAAAACTAATCATCCAAATCGTACTGACCGGGAGACTTGGTAATAGTTGTCCGGTGTTTTTTACATCGGCCTTAGCGGATTGTTCTTGATACATAGTTTTTTCTCCTCCTCATCATAATGTGACAAAATAGAACAAAAATACCTTGAAAAGGATAATGTTCTTTACTTGCATAATCTATTATGTAACGGCTTACAAAATAATGCAACCGGTTGCAAGCAAAAAAATTGAAGATTTATTTACAAGGAGACAGTCGATTGTATCAAAAAGCAAACAAAAAAGCAGCCGATTCGTGGTTTAGGCGAAATAACTGCACGATTAGCGGGACAAATCCGCTGGTTAAATTTTATTAGTTTCGTTCGATGATTTTATAGGGTACAATCATTTTTTCGAAAGGTTCATTTGAATCCTGCTCGAGTTGCCGAATAATCAACTGTGCGGCTGCGTTACCAAGTCGTTTCGGATAAATTTGCACGGTGCTGATTTTCGGTTCGGCAAATTTAGCAAATAAAGAATCGTTAAACCCCATCAGCTCAATTTGCCTTTCGGGGGCGATCCGCTGCACCGCTTTTTGCACTTGAAAGGCTAAAATATCATCACTCGCTAGGATGGCGGATACATCCGGGCGGCACTGCAGAAATTCCTTGATCTTTGCGTCAAAACTTTTACTGCTTAACTCCAAATCGTACCCGTCAAGCGCACTGCGGCGGATGGCTTCATGAAATCCGCGCAGCCGGTCTGTTTGTACCAGCTGGCATCTGCTGGTAAATGCATACCCTAAATGACGATGCCCCTTGCTTATCAAATATTCCGTTGCATCCAGTCCGGCATTGATATTATCGTTGTCCACATAGGGGATGCTATTGGGACTCGCATAGGGCTTGCCAATCATGGCATACTTCACTTTTCGTTGCTGCAAGTATTTCAAAATCGGATCATTTTCTACAGAATACAGCAAAATGAACTGCTGAATCTTGCTGTTTTCAATCATTACTTGGATGTTGTTCTTCAGCTCTTTAACCGTACTGCCCATCACAACCGTGATAAAGATATGCCTCGGGTTTAATTCTTGATTAATTCCCTCAATTAATTCGGTATAAAATGGGTTTTGATACAGATCGCCCTTATCCACCGGGAAAACAATACCAACCGTATTATTGGCGTTAGTTGCTAAATTATGAGCAGTGAAGTTTGGGACATAGTTCATTTTTGCTGCAATGAGCTGCACTTTTTCCCGGGTGGCAAGGCTGATCAGCGAACTGTTCCGCATGGCACGCGATGCCGTCGACGCGGACACACCGGCACATTTTGCCACATCTCGAATGGTTACCATCAATGCTCCTCCTCGAAATCATAGCTCTTATTATATCATTCACCGGCAGGATTTTATGCAACAGTTGCATAAAAATTTTCAATGAATGTTTTATAAACGGCTTCCGACAAACGGCGGCCGTGCAGGAACTACTGTTTCAAAAGGGATTTTAATGAAGAGTGCCCAGCTAAAAAAACTGGGCTTCACAGGAAATGAAATTGAAGGAGAAAGAAATAGCGCTCCCGTTATCCGGAAAAACTTCTGTTTCCTTGTTAAAATACAAATCACGTCGGATCCGGACTTGACCAGTCATTTTAGCGCGTTAAGACTGAATCAGCAAATAGTTGTCATCCTTCAGCTTTTTGCTTTTCTTTTTCAGTTTGGCCAGCTTTTCTGTTAGATCCAACACACTGGTAAAATCCTGGCTTTTCGCGCGGATTCCGGCTACAGAAGCAGTAACCAGTGAAAATTTTTCAATAACACCCCAGCGGTTTTCGGCGACAATATACCCGTTCGCTCTGTCGGTTGGGTTGTAATAGTGCAGGACTTTTCGACTAAATTCTGAGCTGACATGGCTGCAATAGCTTTTCAGATCCTTGTCATCGAGAATGACCACGAAATCGTCACCTCCCACATGCCCGACAAACTGGCCGGGAGGGAGATGGAGTACAAGGATATCGGCAAGAAGCTTAATTACACAATCCCCGTTTTCAAAACCGTAGATATCATTGTATTCCTTAAAGTGATTAATATCGAGGTAAAGAATGCCAAAAGTCTTTTTTTCAGAAAGACACATTCTTATTTTTTGTTCAATCACGAGATTTCCAGGAAGACCGGTCAGCGGATTTTCATATTTTGCCTTGACGACTTCTATCTCCGTTGTCTTCTGCAGCAGGTCCTTGATGGTCACCGTTCCGAGATAATTATCATTTTTAGTTACGACGATGAAATCGTAAAGCTTTTCCTGAGGCCGTGACATGGCCATCCTGGATACTTCATTAATCGGCATCTGGTAATCGACCGCAATAAAATCGGTGTCCATGAGCAGCGATACCGGCTGGTTCTGATACAGGCTGAACCCGAATCGTCCGCTTAGCTGCAAAGTCAGATGTGATTTAGTGATCATGCCGATGATACGCTCGTTTTCTACGACACAAAATCCAAAGGCATCCGGATTTGCCTTTAATTTATTAAAAATATCCTCGACTTTCGTATCTTTCGAGACAACTTCAGTCGGTGTGCAGATATTTGAAATGTGGCTGTTCGCGCTTGGCGTTCCAAAAACGTTGTTTTTTCTTTTATGGCAATCAGTGATCATCCTTTTAATAGCGGCATCAATATCCTTGATCTGTTCATCCGGTTTCTGAAGAAAGTACCCCTGAGCATAAGGTACACCCAGATCAATCAGAATCATCAGTTCTGACTGTGTTTCAATTCCCTCGGCGATCAGACGAATATTCGACATGCGGCAGAATTCAGTCATGCCTTTGATCAAAGCAAAATTCAGCCTGCCCAGATCAATGTTATGGATCAGGCGCCTGTCCATTTTAATGTAATGCGGGTGAATGGTGTTTATCAAATTTAATCCCGAATACATCGCCCCCGCATCATCGATCGCGATGTGGAAATTCTCCGCTTTAAAATGGGCGATTGTTTTTCTGAATTTATCAATATCCGCAATGGAGTTGCGCTCCGTAATTTCAAGAACGATCTGCTCGGGCTTAAGGCTGTATTGTTTTAAAAAACGACTTGTAAATCCAAGTTGGAACTGATCATGATTGATAATGAGCGAATTGACGTTAAGAAATAGTTTTTTATCAAAAGTCAGTTTTCCGCTGATAGTCTCCAGGGTTGTTGTTCGGCATAACTGATCCAGTTCCCGCAAACGATTATATGTTAACGCCGCGTGAAACAAATCTTCGGGATTCGCCAAATCCGTTTGGCAAATCACGCGGCTCAGTGCCTCGTAGCCGTGGATCTCCCCGTTACGCAAAGAAACAATCGGCTGGAAAACCGTTTTGATATGTTTTCCACTGATGATTTTATCCAATTCTCTGACAATTTTCTGCTCCATAGTTCATTATTCCCAGGCTTTCCCTATATTTCTAAGTAAATTATACCTTAGTAAGCAAGATTTACTAATACAAAAGATATTAATTTTGTGTAAATTGCAGGGATACTTCGGTTGAGAGGAATGATAGGGTAGATGCGGGAAAATGACATCTAAGAAGAATATAACTCATTCCCTTGTAACTTCACGTTTTACTTTATGTTCGGATTGCAGAATGATATGCCACCAGTATACCGCTAATGTGACCAAGGTGAGCATGAATCCGCACAAAAATGGCAAGTACTGTTTTTAAAGAGCACGCTGAAAATAATCCATGTTAAGTACACTAACGGTGATTTCAGCACCTGTAATATGAGCATTTTTCTTTGGATAAGCGATCAATATGCCCAACATTGAGTAGATGAATAAGGCTGATCCTATATCAAAGACGATGACAAAGAAAGTTGTATCCAGTTCCTTCAGGATAAACAGTTCCAGCAGTGCGGTTATTAAATGAATACCTACAATACTTAAAAGCAGGACAGATGTTGATCCGGCAAAGGCGAAATGAGTAGATTAAAAGTTTTCATTGATTGACAGAACAACAACCCAAAACATATCAAAGATTAAAAAAACGGAGTTGCTCAGGTTCTCTTCCAGAAAACGATTGGCATAAACCGTCTGATAGGTCCATATCGACCAAAAAACAAGCACCATCATCAAATACTCGGCCAGATTGATCAGAGGAATGGTATGGTTGCTGACCAGATGCAGCACTTCGGTTATACGGCTGATCGCATAAGCAAATATGAGATCATAAAATAATTCCAGCATACTGACTTCTTTTTTACCGATGATTTTTTCTGCAACGTCTTCACCCTCCATATCGGTGAGTCACCTGAAACAGTTCCCATCTGAATTAATATTTACTGATAATTCCGCTAGTTCATAATCCATCATTGTCTATTTTCGTAAAGGGCGATATAATCTGCCGCGCGTCGATATATCTTTGCGAAGAGCGATATAATCTGCTGAGCGTCGATATATTTTTGTGAAGAGCGATATAATCTGCTGAGCGTCGATATATTTTTGTGAAGGGCGATATAATCTGCCGCGCGTCGATATATTTTTGTGAAGAGCGATATAATCTGCTGAGCGTCGATATATTTTTGTGAACGGCGATATAATCTGTTGAGCGTCGATATATTTTTGTGAAGAGCGATATAATCTGTTGAGCGTCGATATATTTTTGTGAAGAGCGATATAATCTGCTGAGCGTCGATATATTTTTGTGAAGAGCGATATAATCTGCCGCGCGTCGATATATTTTTGTGAAGAGCGATATAATCTGCTGAGCGTCGATATATTTTTGTGAACGGCGATATAATCTGTTGAGCGTCGATATATTTTTGTGAAGAGCGATATAATCTGTTGAGCGTCGATATATTTTTGTGAAGAGCGATATAATCTGCTGAGCGTCGATATATTTTTGTGAAGAGCGATATAATCCGCTGAGCGTCGATATATTTTTGTGAAGGGCGATATAATCTGTTGAGCGTCGATATATCTTCGCGAAGGGCGATATAATTCGCTGAGCGTCGATATATCTTCGTGAGGGGCGATATATTCCGCTCTGAATGAGTTAAAGGGATACTCAAATAATCTTTTTGCTTCATCACAGAGGAAAAACAGTGTACTCAGCGGTAGTGCTAAAATCTCGGAGGTCTGCTAAGCAGAACTTTTGCTGCAGAAGGGTCAAAAGTAGTGATTCAGTCAAGCCGGCGAACTGCGTCCTGAGATTTCGTTAACAAGTCAACAACACAAGATCATCGTCCCGCTGCCGCCCACATTGAGCAGTCGGTATCGGTGAAAAGCCTTGACTCAATTCTGATTATTCACACTTATTGATTTCAGGCCGTTTACTGTTGATTCTCAAACGTTTACTAACGATTCCCTGCACTTTACTGACGATTTCAGGCTTTTTGCTCCTGCGTGCAGATTGGGAACCAGCCAGATCCGCCCGCTTCTTCATCATTTAGTGAAAAATCGGCTTCCGACTATTGAAATGACAGTTAAACGGGTTCTATTGTCGCCGAATGAAGAAAACTCCGCCCCTTTTCCAACGGTTTGTCCCATCCAATTGAGATTTGACACGCGCATGCGGTACAATCCGTTAAGTGAAGGACATGCCCCCTTACTTTTTCATTTGACGCTCTGAATTCCAGATGTACGGACAGAATAATGCCGGATTTTCGGGAGAAACAATGCTGCAGATTTCGCTCGTTTCTTTTTTTGATACGGGTCTATTGAAATACTGAGACAGCCATTTCTCCATATGTGTATCGAAAAGCACCGAGCTTTCCTCCGTATTTTTAAATGAATAATGAAAATCCATTGATAATATCAGAAATAGAAAGTTTACTTTTTTGTCGCTGATTCCTGAAACTTCTTTGACAGTCGAGACAAAGGCATGATAATCCATAGAACTTCTCAACATGTCAGTTGCAGAAGCATACTTGTTTTCTATAATCGCCGACAGTGAAAAAATATAATCGGCAATCTTTTGAGGGAAACGGTGAAGCGCCGGTTTTTAAGCAATCGCATTTTTGACTTTATCAATATTCCTTGAAATCCATTCCGGATTAAGATGCTCCATCCCGATTCTCTTGCCAAGTTCATAAGGCAGATTCCAAGCAACCTCCATTTTTACCGACTGATCGGCAACGATTGCAATCAGCAGGGCAAAACTGTCATTTTCCACTAATTGTCTGCTGCCTGGAGACATATGAATATGATTCAACAGGGATTCAGGCTAATTCTTCTCAAAGCTTTTCCTGAGTTCCTCTAATTCACTGGATGGGATTGTAATATTTTCTGATGGTTCATTCGTTTTCACGTCATTTCCTCCGCTCGTGGAGTTTGTTCAAGTCAGTAAGGAATAAATCATCTAAGATAAAATCGAATGATTAGCCGGGTGTACGGGTTCAGAAATCGGCTTAAAATAACAGCCTTCGCGGATAAATATTGGCCGTCCTGGGAATAAGTCGGTATTCGCGGAAAAATATCAGCCGTCCTGGGAATACATCGGCCGTTCTGAGAATATATCGGTCTTCGCAGGAGTTAGTTTTATTATACAAATCTGTCATCAATACCGGTAAATTTTTGCCGGAGATTGTTCTTTAACCGCCGATCCGATCTGGCATCAGCGAAGCGTAAGAAAAGTGATGAGTACAAACAGCAACCAATAGGGAAACCAGAGCACCGCATACAGGGAAACGGCCAATGCCGATTTCCAGTCATGCGGTCTTTGGGTGGCCAAACGGGACATAAAGCCCATATAAATCACCGCAGATAAAATAGCTATCCAGAAAAATCCTTTGGAAACCGATCCGATCGGTATGTGCAGCAGAGAAGCTGCTCGATAGGGCTGGAAGATCATAAACGTCAGTACAAACAGAAGAAAACCGTACAGACAACTGAATAAGTTCAGCTTAAGTAATGATTGTCGGCGCATGACGTTTCATCGCTCCCTTCGCTTGTCTAGAAATAAAAAATGATCCGTCTCATATCCTCACCCAAGTGCTGAGACGGGTCATTCTTCAATGATTCAATTTCTGCACTGATTCCGCTCAATGCGGATATTGCCTGATCGAACCGTCTGATCTGATTGCAGTCAGATCGGACGGTTTTGATTTTACGTATTTTCTGACTTCATTATACACATTTTCTGGGAAAATAAAAATGGGTCGAATCCTTACTGATTTTGTCTGAAAGCCGTTCCGTGGTTGCGATATCGGCTGGTGTCCATTTTAATGAGTCCAAGGTTTTCTCTTTTCAGCCATAGGAGTTTTGAATGTTCATGCACTTCAGGGAATCCGGCTGACAGCAGTATAATAAAAGAAATCCGGAAATCATGGGTAAGTCTTTAAGTTGAATTTGATTTTGCATCATACGCATCGACATAGGGAGTGCTCGATTTGAATTTAAAAAACTTTGAGAATGAAATGGACCCGATTATTCTTGCGCGCGGTTTGGATTATTACAATTCGGGAGATGTGGAGCGGATAGAGGAAAGGGAGCCGGATCATTACGAAATCTCGGTTTCCGGGAGTTCGGATTATTCGGTGGAGGTTGAACTGGATCAAGACACCGAAATCGTTGGAACGTCCTGCGACTGTCCGTACGACTGGGGTCCGTACTGCAAGCATCAGGCAGCGGCTTTTTACGCACTCAGAGACAGGTCGGATAATCAGAGAAAACCTGAGCCGCGCAAACGTAAAAAGAAGACCGAGCCTGATCTGTATGAGGAATTAAGCCATCTGTCAAAAGATGAGCTGCTTTCGATTATTATCGGCCTGGCTGATGAAAATAAAGAAATCAAGGATAAACTGCTCTTTCAACATGCCCCTGAGGAATCACTTCTCAAGAAAAGTCGCAAACTCGTTGCCGGCTCCATCCGGCGGGCTGAAGGAAGGGACGGTTTTATTGAATGGAACAGGGCAGATCAGGCGCTTGAGGGCGCCAATATGGTTCTTGAGCAGGCCCGGAACGAGCTGGATAATGGAAGAAGCGAACTTGCCGCTTCATTGTGCCTGGTCGTACTCCCGGAAGTGGTGGACATGCTGCAGTACTGCGATGACTCGGATGGCGGGCCGGGAGAGGTCATTGATCAAAGCCTGAATATGCTGGCTGAAGCCGTTTCCTCTGCCAAAAACAGCAGCCAGTCCGCGAAAAGGGCTATGTTTAATAAAATAATGAAAGAGCTGCAGAATGAGCGGTATGACGGCTGGTCCGACTGGCGGAATCAAATGCTTGACGCCCTGATCCCATTGTGCCGTATCGACAGTCTGAGAGAGAAATGGGAAGAAGCGGTTGACCGTCTGATTGCGGTGCCCCAAGAGGATTCATGGAGTCTGCATTATGAGAGGGAGAGGCTGCTCTATCTCAGGCTGGAATTGCTGGAATCTCTTGAAGAGAAAGAAGCCGCACATCAATTTTTATATGAACATATCCGGTTGGCCTCTTTCAGGGAGCGGGCGATTAAGCTGGCAGCTGGCCGTGACGACTGGAAGGAAGTGCTGAGGCTCTGTGAGGACGGCGAAGAGTCGGACAGGAAAGGCAGTCCGGGATATGTCGAGAGATGGATGAAATACCGGCTGCAGGCATACACGCATCTTGGAAATACGGACGGTGAAAAACAGCTGATGCTCCGCTTTTTGTACACAGGCGACTACAGCTACTACGAACCGCTCGCCGGTATGTACGCACCGGATGAATGGAACAGGGTCTCAGAAGAAATTATCGCTCACTTCGAACAGGGCTCGTATCTGCCTGCGGCCTATGTCAAGATTCTGATTCATGAGAAAAGGTACGAAAAGCTGCTGAGTTATTGCAAGAACCATCCATATGAGATTGAAAATTTGCATCCGCATCTTTCGAAAATCTATCCGGATGAAGTCAAACGAATTTTTACAGCAACCATCGAAAATGGAGCTGCGGGCAGCAGCAACCGTAGCCAGTACCGGCAGGTCTGCTATAAAATCAAAACGTTCAAGAAGGCGTGCGGAAAACGGGCAGCAGATGCCTTAATCCAAAAATTGAAGCAGCAATACGCTCGCAGGCCAGCTTTTATCGATGAACTGAACAAAGTCAGATAAACGTAATGTCTTCTTCATTTCATCACCTCAAATAAATCTGGAACATGTACGATTATACGCCTTAGACGAGTAAGCGATTAGACAGTAACAAAATCCGATTTCTACTGTGACAGGTTAAATCGGATTTTCATTTTTTCTCCATCATTTACAACTCCGCTTGCGTTGACAAAAAGAAAATACTGTTTGACAAAATGTCAAATTAAGATAATATAATTTTTGTAGGTGACAGGCAGCAAATAAAAAACTTAGATTCATAAACGGGGATAGTGGTGAACAGTAAATCATAGAAAGGAAGCAAAGGATGTCTGAAACGGGAAGAAACAGTGATATGGGTTTGCTGTTGAAGCAATTGTCAAGACAGCGGTCATTATCGATGAAAAAACTTAGCGAGCTCACCGGGATCGATAACGCCACCATCTCAAGGATCATTCACGGTAAGCGAAGGGCAACTCCGGAGCACTTGCGAAAATTTGCTGAATGCCTTGAAGTGCCTGTTGCGGATTTATTTGTGGCTGCAGGATACCTCACCGAGCGGGAACAGGGAAATCCGGATTCAGATCGTGACATTTATTCGTCGATTGACACCATTCAAAATATCCTCGAATCCTCTAATCTATTAAATAAAAAGTTCACAATTGAAGACGTGAAACATCAGCTGGCTGATTATGAGCAGTTTTCAAAAACTGAAGAGGGAAGAAAAACCATTCTGACGGGTTTTGAGAAAAAGCTCCAAAAGGTGGGCAGTATTGGCCCTTTTATCAGCCATTTGAAAGATATGTTTGAGAGATTCCGTTCGGGAAAGGGTACACCCTATCAACTCGCGATCATGGGAGGCGCGCTGATCTATTTTATTTTGCCAGTGGATGTGATTCCGGATTACATTTTTCCGATTGGGTATCTGGATGACGCGATCGCTGTGCAAATTGCCTTATACTTGCTAAAAAAAAGTGAGACAAAATTTAAGAGAACAGATAATTTTACTAGAAAAATACATTTTTGAGATCAGAAGGAGCAGAAAATGGTTCAGCTTAATGAAGAATCCAGGCTTTCACATAAAAAGGCTAAAAAAAGTCACAGGGTTTTACGCTATGTTTTGCTGACACTCGCTATTCTTATCATCGGAGGAGTCGGATATGGAGCCTATGCTTATTATAAACTCCAACCGCAGAATCACTTCAATCATTTAAAAGCGATTGGTCAGTCTTCGGACAAATTTAAACAGCGAACCGGAACATTCAATCTGCTGCTTATCGGTTCGGATGCGCGGCCGGGAGATCCTGCCGGTCACAGCGACTCCATGCTTCTCGTTCATGTGAATTTGAATACCCATAATTACGACATTTTGAGTATTCCGCGCGATACCCGCGTCTATATGCCGGGAGTCGGCTACACAAAACTGACGAGCGTCAACTACATGGAGCAGCTGAACCACGGGCTCAAACAGGGAACGACTAACGCGGTAGGGGCCATCTCACAGCTTACAGGTGTGCCGATCAACTACTTTGCGGAAACCAATAACTGGGGTTTTCAGGACATGGTTAACGCGATCGGCGGGATTAATATGACCCTGCCGTTTAATGTAACCCTGACCCATCCATGGTATGCTGAAGACCAGAACAAGACATTTACGGCCGGAACACATGCACTTGACGGAAAAATAGTTAACGAGATCGTTCATGAGCGATATTCTCTTCCCGGGACTGATTACGGCCGCCAGCAGCTCCAAGAAGCCGCACTGGTCGGCATTGCCCAAAAAGTCGGTCAGCCTGCCAATGTGACGAAGCTGCCGGCCTTGTTCGGTTCGCTCTCGAAATACCTGATTACGACCAATATGACTCAGGACGACATGGTGAGTGCCGGACTGAGTGCCGTGAGCGATCTGCATCCGCAGCAGCAAATCCATTACCATCAAATCCAGGGAACGGATGAAGTCATGTACGATGATATGCTGCAGGCGAACAATGACGAGGTTGTCCTTAACCCCAGCCAGTTGCAGAGTCTCACGAAGAAATACTTTAACTGATGGTTTCCAGGAACCGCTCACTAGGGAGGATAATGGAGAGGATCACAACCCCGGAGTGCATCGTAGGACTAGCCCGGCCTAAGCACAGGAAGATCAGAAAAGTGTCTAAGGGTTTTATCTCCCATACTTATTAATAGATTAGTAGGTTAATCTTTTTCAGAGAACAGGTTAATGAAAGAACGGCCTTGAATCAGGATTGCAGCCCTCGGCGTTGTCATTAAACATCGCCGGGGGTTTTATGTATAATGGTAAAATCTATTTTTTAGTGCTGCGTACGTATATGGAGAAAACCGTAAAATTAGGGTGCCCTTAGCGAGCTCAAATTGCTTCGGTTAGACTTGGTTGATAAAACATAAACAAGCAGACAGAATACATTGATAAACCGGCAACATCTGCCAGTGAATGAGAAACAAAAAAGAAGAAACAACGAGCGGATTCATTGCATATGTTTATCTGTTAGCATTCATAAGGGAGGGTGGAAGTTCCGTGTCAAAGCATTTAACTATCGGCGTGCTTCTAAAGTCCTTGCTTGAGAAACATGCGCTTTCGATGCGCAAGCTAAGCGGGCTGTCTGGAATCGATCCGGCAACGATTTCCCGAATTATCAATGGCAAACAACAGGCAAAACTGAGCCACTTAAAACAATTCTCCCTGCATTTGCATGTTCCATTGGAGGAACTGGTGAACGCCAGTGTTGGCGATGTTCCGGAACCGACTAGGCATTCTGATGACATGTATCACTCGATTGATTCCATTCAAAATGTCCTTGAATCATCCGAGCTATTTGATCAACAATTTACTGCTGACCGCGTTCGCCAGGAGTTAGCAAAATATGAAAAGTACGCGCAAACGGGTGAGGGAGATCAGATCATCCACGACGATTTTCATTCAAAGGTGGAACAAGTCAATGGCGCAGGTCCTTTTATTGAACAACTGAAACAGATGTTTAGCAAATATTGCGATGGGAACACTTCTTCTGATGAACGTGCCATACTGGGAAGCGCGCTCTTATATTTTATTTTATCAGCAGACATTATACCTGATTACGCGTTTCCCATCGGTTATTTGGACGATGCGATCGCGGTAAAACTGGTGATGGAACGTCTGGCACAAATGGATCGTTCTGTATAATACATTCTTCTGGCAGATCTCAAATTCCGTTTATCACGATTCATTTGTTTGAGGAATGTGCTGCACGGTGTTTCTTTTTTTTCAACACGTGCGGGTGAGGTCAGGCACATGCCTCTGCATCCGGGAATAGATTGCTTAAAAATATCAAAATCTGTATGGGATGTGAATCAAAATGAGTAAAGTTCAATCAACATTGACCTCAACAGCCGACAGTCAATCCAAGTTCCGTGAAATGGTTACCAACCGCAGGAGAGGATGGCGGCGTTTCGTTTTGCTCATTTGGGCGCTTATGGGACCCGGCTTGATTGCTGCGATGGCAAATAATGATGCCGGCGGGGTGATTTCTTACACGGTGACAGGGGCAGTATTCGGTATCGGCCTTTTTGTTCCCTTGATCCTGTGCCTGGCCCCTTTGACCTTTACGATCCAGGAAATGAGCATGCGTCTTGGCGCCGTAACACAGGAGGGCTTCTCCAAACTGGCCCTGCGGCGCTACGGACGATTCTGGGGATACTATCATATCTCAACTCTTGCTTTTGAAAATTTGCTGATACTGGTTACTGAATTCATCGGAATGACGGCCGGACTCGTTCTGCTGGGCTTGCCTTTATGGCTGAGTTCCTTGTTCTGTTTACTGCTTGTTGTCGTTTTCGTTCTCTTTACCGGGTACTGGACAAAAGAGCGGGTAGCGCTTTTTATAGCCGCACTGAATGTGATCTTTTTGGTGGTTGCAGCAATGACACATCCGAGTCTGGCAGCTATAGGGCATGCTTTTGCGGCGTGGAACGTTCCGGCCGCGCTTCAGGGCGGTGTGATTTGGTACGTGATCGCGACCATCGGTAACGCGGTCGCCCCGTGGATGGTCTTTTTTCAAGGGAGCGGGACCGTTGATAAAGGGGTAACGGCGCAAGAGCTTCGTCTTGGCCGAATCGACACGGCCGTAGGCATTCTCTTTCAGGTCATTATCGCCGCAGGAGCGATCATCGCAGGCGCGGCTCTTTTTGGTCACATTCAAAATATCAGCAGTGCGGGACCATCCGATATGATCCTGGCGCTTAATAACGTTGTCGGGCGGTGGCCGGCTATTCTGTTTGGGCTCGGACTGTTCAATGCCGGTTTTCTGGCCTCGATAACGGTTTCGCTTTCTTCTTCCTGGAGTATAGCGGAGCTGTTTGGCTGGTCAAAAAGTCTCAATGACAAGATATGGGAAGCACCTAAATTTTATGCAGTCTATTTTGGGAGCCTGATCCTAGCGGCGTTTGCCATTCTGATACCCAACTTGCCGCTAAATTATTTCTCTGTCATCGCTCAGGTCATCGGTGGTATTTTGATGCTTCCCCTGCTTATTTTCATGGTCTTAATGACGAGCAACCGAGAGCTGATGGGACCATACAGAACCAGGATGTTCGGCCAAATATGGAGCTGGACCATGGTCATCTTACTGATCGGATTGACTTTAGCCAGCTTTTGGCAGACGTTCTTTCAATAAAAAAAGCAAGTTCCAGCGCCGCTTCAAAAAAGTGAAGAAATTTTTGCTAAGGGAAACGCCTTTGCTCCTAAGAAAAAAACTATTGAGCAGCTGGCTAACGTAAAATACGTTAACTGCTGCTCCTTATTAAAATAGTCAAAAGCTTTGCTCTTAAAGAGAGAGTATGATTGTTTTAATAACTGGACCGTCAATTCTGTAGAACTTGATTTGATTAGAGAATCGCCCAAGTTTATAAATTACGCTTAACTTTTTAATTGTTTTTTGTTATATTGGTTATATAAATATGAATAATCAATGTTGAGTATAAGAACTCAACTTTTTATTTATTTTATAATTCAACGTTGACTATTCAAAGATAACCAAAGGAGGATTATGGATGCCTGACATTTTGATTCAAGCAAAGGGTCTTAAAAAGCAATACGATTCAAGAAATGTTGTTAATGGTGTTTCAATCACAGTGCACGAGAAAGAAATTCTGGCGATTATCGGCCCAAACGGAGCGGGAAAATCCACTACAATTGAGATGATGCTTGGAATAAGAAAACAGGACGAGGGAGAAGTTGGTTACTGGGTGCACGATTACCGTAAGTCGATAGGCGCGCAGCTTCAGGCCACTCCTTTTTTTCCGGGATTAACGGCCATTGAAAATTTAAATCTTTTTGCCGCGTTTTATAAGAGAAAACTTCCGAAACAGAAAGCGGTGGAGCTGCTGACTCTGTGTGGTTTAAGCGAAGTGGTGAAAACAGAGGCGTCGAAACTGTCCGGTGGGCAGCAAAAACGTCTGGCTATTGCGGTGGCACTGGTACATGATCCGAAAGTCGTTTTTCTGGATGAACCGACTTCCGCGCTGGATCCCAAGTCTCGGAGGGAGATTCACCAATTGATCCTGGATTTGAATCGGAAAGGAACCACGGTGGTCTTTACGTCACATGACATGGATGAAGTCACAAAACTTTCCTATCGTGTGATCATGATTGATCAGGGAATGGTGATTGCCGAGGGGACTGTAAAGGCATTGTGTCAGAAACATGGCGTTCAGAATCTTGAAGAACTGTATTTACAATTAACTATGGGAGAGAACTGACATGATGACGATATTAAAAACGATGATTGTGACGTCACTGAGGGATAAAATCACTCTGTTTTACTCGATTATTTTTCCAATCGGACTGTTGATTGGCCTGGGTTATTATTTTAATAACGATGCTTACACGCCGAAACTTTTAACCGGCGTGATCGCTTTAAGCTCATTGTTCTGGGGTGTTTCCGGAATCGCCTTCCAGGTTCATGGGCAGCGCAGCCGAGGAGTTTATCAATTATTGAAATTAACACCCTTTCCGGTTATCGGTTTTATTTTTCTGATGACGGCCGCCCGAACGATTTTAGGAATAGTGATTAATTTAGTCGTTCTTTTCACAGGAACACTTTTTTTCAATGTGGCTATTAACCTTGGTCAAGTGCTTGCGCTGTTGGGGATGATGTTTATCGGCATCTTGTGTTTTACGTGCTTAGGCTTTCTGATCTCCAATTTTGCCCATAACGAAGGTCAAATCAGTATTATATCAAACCTCCTCTTCATGCCGATGATTTTTGGAACGGATACCTTCTATTCCCTGCATTCCGCTCCAGGCTGGGTTGTAAAGATGGGTGAGCTGTTCCCGCTTGGTTATTATGTTCACGGCTTGCGATCGGCGCTGGGGACATCGAATATGTCTTTTACTGGTTCAGTAATGATCTTGGTTATTTTTACGTTCGTCCTGCTGCTCCTGTCGGCGGTCACTTTTAATCAGGAGGGAAAAGGTCAGATCCGATTGAAAAAAGTCATGAGAAATCCCGACCATGTTGCATAGCCACAGCCTGATCTTTATGATATGATTAATTCTACACAAATAGTCAAAGTTGATTAAGTAAGTTTGAGGTGTTGTAAAATGGTTCGTCTCATGGTGCTTGGAATGTTAAAAATAAAGTCTCTGTCCGGGTATGAAATTCAGCAAATACTGCAGACGAACCAGTCGGATATCTGGGCCGGAATCCTGCCGGGATCCATCTATCATGCATTGAAGAAGATGGAAAAAGAAGGGCTTGTTGAAGTGGATAGTGTGGAACAAACGGGCCATCGCATCAAAGCGATTTATAAGATCACGGAAAAAGGGCAGGTTGAGTATATCCGATTACTGAAAGAAAGCCTGGTTGAGAATTCAGTGATTTTGCCAGGCACACTCTATACGGGCTTAGCCTTCCTTCATGATCTGCCGAAAGACGAGAAACTGCGGGCATTTAAAGAACAAAAATTAATGATTGAAAAGGAATTGGATAAATTAAGAGCAGGTCAGAAGGAAAAAGAACAATACGTCACCCTGGATACTATTGCTAGACTGCAATTTGAAAACATGTTTGATCACTGCAAATTGCAAATTGATTTTATTCAGAAGCTTATCGATCAAATGGAACAGATGGATGACAGACAGACCCAATCATGGAATAAGGATTTCCAGAAATATTTTGACTAACCATCAGGCTGCCGGCCCTGCACTAGGACATTATTGTTCACGTGGGGCGGGCAGCTTTTTGAATTAAGGCGGAACCGAATTCACTTATGGATATCGTGATTTTTCATCTCCGGGCGGTCTGGAAGATTGCGTTTCCGGCTGTTTTTTGATTTCCTCCGGCAACTGGGATGAGGGGTCGGGAATTTTTCGCGGTTCGATATTGATCACGTCGGAAGAATAAAGGGTGACTTCTATACTCCCCCCATATTGTTTCGCTCGAATCAGGATCGGCTGGTTATATTTATTTTGAAAACGCAAGTCCGGCCCATACCAGCTGACTGTCGCATCGCGTCCGGGCGGGACATAAGGGACACTCCTGCTGTGAGAGTAGCGTTCCACGATGTAGAGCCCCGCGTTGTCGACGGCATTAAACAAAGTTGATGAGACCTGGCAGATCCCTCCTCCGATATCTTCGGAAAATTCCCCTTTAACAATGATCGGAGCACTCGTGTATCCCTTGTCCGGGGTTCTCTTCCCGACCACTTCGTTGAATGAAAATGTCTCATTTGGAAAAACAACATAATTGTCAATGGCTTTTGCGGCGAGCAAAATATTGTGCGTCCGGTTTGTATTCCCCGCATTAAAATAAGTCGCATACCGGCCAATTTTTTTTACCCGGATGTTGGCAAGCAGCTCGCCGTCCACTTTCGGATAAATATTCAGCAGGGGAAGCTCTATTTTTGAAGGCCCAAATCCGAAGAAATAGGCATAAAACTGATCTTTGAATGTCTGCCTGTATAATCTGCGTCCGGCCTGCCCATGGATAATGCTGCCCTGTTCATTGATCATCGCGTTTACGGGAGCGCGGTAGATTTGCTGATCAATTTTATTGATGAATTGACTGTACTTTTGATCGTCAATCATTGGCGCAACCGGAACGGGGGCTGTGAAATCTGTACGGTGAACAACGGCAATTGTCTGCCCCTGAAGAGTGACGGTCAAACTGTCCTGAGGCTGAGCGGTTTGTGCAGAGAACATGAGGAAGAACACGGCCATCCATAGATTCATCATCAATTGGTACACCTCCAAGCATTAGTATGGGCAGGATTTCTTCCTTTAACCTTGGATCGGTTTGCCCCTCGATTTTGGTGTCCAAAATCGGGGGGCAAACCGATCTGGCCGATAGAGCGCCGAATCTGGCCGATAGAGCGCCGAATCTGGCCGATAGAGCGCCGAATCTGGCTGACGATCGATATAACGAAAGCAGCGGGAGAATAGCAGGCGGTTGCCGCCGTTGACTAAGCCGGTCAACGGCTGTATACTTTAATTGACCGAAATGGTCAATAGTGATGGCAATAAGAAGGTGATCGGTTGATTTCAAAATTTCTGAGTCTTGAACCCGAGAAACAAACGCGTATTATCAATGCCGCGCTGACGGAGTTCTCGGAAAGGGGGTATAAAAACGCTTCGACAAACGAGATCGTGAAGAGGGCGAACATCTCCAAAGGGCTGCTCTTCCATTATTTTGGCAACAAAAAAAAGCTGTTTCTGTTTCTTTACGATTATTCCCTAGATATTTTTTTAAATGATTTTTACAGTAAAGTCGATTATGGAGAGACCGATCTTATCAAAAGGCTGAGACAAGTGACGCTGCTGAAAATCAAGCTTAGTCAGAAGCATCCCGATTTATATAACTTTCTCGTTGTTTCGATGGTAGATGACGCTATCGAGATCAAGCCGGAACTTGAAAATAAGTATAAGGCTGCCGTTCAGGACGGTTTCAACAAGCTGTTTGCAAATATTGACGCTTCAAAATTGAAAGAAGGGCTGGATTTACGCCATGTGACGAAAATCATTATGTGGGTCAGCCAGGGCTTTGGCAACCGCGTACTCGAACGGATGCGGCAAGATCCCGATTATAAAGCACACTTTGATATTCAGGAATTCATGACGGAGTTTGATGAGTATATCGCTATTTTGGAAAATGCTTTCTATAAATGACTGTCCGGGAGGAATGAACATGAGTGCCATCGAGTTCAAAAAACTGACCAAGAGCTACGGCAAGTCCAGAGGAATTATTGATGTTAATTTTAAGGTTGAGGAAGGGGACATTTTCGGATTTATCGGACCGAACGGAGCGGGAAAATCGACAGCGATCCGGACGCTGCTCGGGCTGATTCACCCGACAAGCGGCAGCGCAACGATCTTCGGGAAGAGCTGCATCGAGCATCCGCAAGTAAAAAAAGACGTCGGTTACCTGCCGTCCGAAGTGTTTTACTACGATCATATGAGGGTTATCGATCTGCTCAACTATTCCGCAAGTTTCTATAAGAAAGACTGTAAAAAAAGAATCCGCGAACTAGCTGAAATCATGGATCTCGATCTGAAAAAGAAGATTGACGACCTTTCGTTTGGCAACAGGAAGAAGGTCGGTATCGTACAGGGGCTGCTTCACGACCCTAAACTGATTATACTTGATGAACCGACAAGCGGGCTCGATCCGCTGATGCAGCAGAAATTCTTTGAACTCATCAGAGATGAGAATAAAAAAGGGGCGACAATATTCTTTTCCTCGCATATTCTCGGAGAGGTGCAGCGCATGTGCAACCGTGTTGCGCTCATCAAAGAGGGCAGGATTATCAAGCTTGAAAAAATGAGCGATCTGAGGGAAAACAACTATAAAAGGATCAGAATTGAAACACCTGCGGCCATCGACCGATCGTTTTTTGAAATGCCCGGAGTAAGCAAACTGGAGCTTAAGGATCATATGGTGAATTTTTTATTCAGAGGCGATATCAACACAGTCATCAGGAAGATTTCACAGACCAACATCGCCAACCTGTTGATCGAAGAACCCGATCTAGAGGAGATCTTCCTTCATTACTATGAAAAGGAGGGTGAAACGGTATGAACATGTATCTGCACGAGCTGAAATCGATGAGAAGATCGACGCTGATCTGGATATGCGCTATGATCGCGCTGGCTGCAATCTATTTTTCAGTATACCGCGGTATTGTAAGCGATGCGGCAGGCTTTAAAAGGCTGCTGGGCGGCTACCCCGAGCCGGTGCGGGCGGCGCTCGGCATCTCGGTTGACAGCATCACCTCGCTTCTCGGTTTTTATTCCATGATCTTTTCGTTTATCACACTGTGTGCGGCCATCCAGGCGATGAACCTTGGCACTTCAGTCCTCTCAAAAGAAGTGCGGGAGCGGACGGCGGACTTTCTTCTCGTCAAGCCTGTCTCGCGTTCGGCCGTTGTCAGCGCCAAACTTCTGGCTGCGTTTACGATGATCATGGCCACCGACGTCATCTATTATCTTGCAGTGTCTCTTATGGCATCGATGGTGAAAACGTCGGATTACAGCGGTCGGATCTTTTTTCTGATTAATCTGACCTTGTTTTTCATTCAGCTGATTTTTCTCGCGATCGGAGTCGCTGTTTCCGTCTTCTTCGCAAAACTGAAATCCGTGATTCCGGTCTCGCTCGGCGTCGTTTTCGGCCTTTACATGATCGGCGCGATTATTGCCGCCGGCAAGGATAACGCGGCCGCGCGCTTTATTTCTCCTTTTAAATATTTTGATATGACCTACATTATTAAGCATACCGGCTATGAGCCGTCTTATCTTATTGCCGGTGCGGGTATCGTCATCGCAGCGATAGCGATAAGCTATATCATTTATGTGAAAAAAGATATACATGCAGTGAACTGAACGGTTCACGGGCCATACGAGGAGGCATGATGATGAATATTTTTCTGAGAGAACTGAAGGCGAACAGAAAAGCCCTGATCATATGGAGCGTCTGCATGTTTTTACTCGTTTTAAGCGGTATGAGTAAGTACACGGCTTATTCTTCAAGTGGACAGAATAACGCGCTCTTCAACAGTATGCCGCATTCGCTTAAAGCGCTGCTGGGATTTGGTTCGTTTGATGTGACGACGATGAGCGGGTATTTTGCGATGCTGTTTCTTTATATTGAGCTTACGGTCGCTATCCATGCGGTGCTTCTCGGCGCGGGCATCGTCGCCAAAGAGGAGCGTGACAAGACAACCGAGTTTCTGATCGTCAAACCGCTGTCACGAACCGCCGTTATCACCGCCAAACTGTTTGCCGCCCTAGTGGAGGTCTTTGTATTGAACATCGTTACACTCGTTTCATCCATTTTTATGGTTGACGCTTATAATAAAGGGGCGGACATTTCCGGCGAAATTGTTCGGTTCATGGTGAGCATGTTTATCGTTCAGCTCATTTTCCTGTCGCTCGGCGCGGCGCTGGCGGCATTCATCAAGAACCCGAAGGCGTCAGGTTCACTTTCTGCCGGAGTTCTGCTGGCTTCGTTTGTGGTATCGAAAATAACGGATCTGACCGACAGGCTGAACATGCTCAATCTGCTGTCTCCCTTTAAATATTTCAGTTATAAAGATCTGGTTGAGGGTGGCGGTCTCAGCGCTGGTATCATTATTCCGGCGATTTTGCTTGTTGCCGTCTTATCTGCACTGACCTATTTCTTTTACCGGAAAAGGGATCTCAATGTTTAATCCGGCATTTGGGCCAGCGGTTTAAAGTCAGTCATTAATTGAGGAACACATGAGAAATGGAGTGCGCAATAAGTGAGCACCGAACAAACCATCTTTTCATTGGCCCCGATCATCGAACCGGATTCCATGGTGTTGATTCTCGGATCGATCCCGGGCCAAATTTCGCTAATGAAGCAGCAATATTATGCCAACCCGAGAAATCATTTCTGGACAATACTCTCCACACTCTTCGGAGAGAAGAAAAAAAACGATTACGTGGATAAACTGGCGTTCCTGAGAAGGCACAAAATCGCTCTCTGGGATTCCATTCACCAGTGCATCAGAAAAGGAAGTCTGGATTCGGCGATCAGGGGTGAGGAGCCGAACGATATAAAGAGTTTATTGAAAGCACATCCCGACATTAAACTTATCGCCTTCAATGGAGGAAAATCCTATTCAGTATTTAAAAAGTATATTGGTTTTTCTTCGATTCAGGGTATCGATTATACGCGGCTTCCGTCGTCCAGTCCCGTACCCGGCCGTTATACGAAATCGTTTGAAGAGAAGGTTGAAATCTGGAAAGTGATCGGGGACTACCTGGATTAAAACGTTACTGACCGATCAATTAGATCGGAAAAACCATTAACTGACTGAGTGTTCCTCCGCAATTACGGAATTAAAAACACTCAAAGCGTCATCAATTTCAAATTTACTGAAAATTTATACGGCTTGATTCACTTTTAGCGTTCATTTAATATAAAAATGAGAAGGAGTCTTCAGTAATTTTTAAGGGACAAAAAGAGAATATGACTGTCGTGTTGTTGATGTCTCAGACGAATAATCAATTGTGAAATGGAAACGTGTGAGTTGTCCGGAAACGTTCCACAAGAGCCTTCGACCGTACATTCAGTCTCTGATAATAAAGTGGGAAACGGTGGCGAGAGAGTAGAGATGATCGCCTGTCATCTCCGTCTAACATGAAAACGAAGAGGAGCCGTTATGGAAAATTCGACAAATAGTATGCTGGAAGTAACTTTGGGCAACACAGACATTGAATCGGGAGTAACGTTCAATCTGCAGGTGGCCCCCGAGCATTTAATCCGTAAGTTGAGGCGCCGTCGAAAAATCAGTATTCAACTGTACCAGGAACCGGGCAGCACTCCTTTGGCCGTTCAGTCCGGACCGGAGAGCGGTACGTATAAGAATGAGGACGGGGAATTTGACTATTCTTTTCCATTGCGCCAGGATCGGATGCAAGTCTCCATTCCATACGCTGTTTTACCCCTCTTTCATTACGGAGATTTGGTTACGGCGCGGATCAGCCTGGAAAATTCCGCAACAGGAGAGGTTCTCAGTCATGAAACGCTATCCTTGTTCGTGACAAAAGAAGAACTGCTGAAGCCGCTGACACCCAGCGCGCTGGAAGAGTATCTCAGAAGCGGAATTCCTCTGGACGAGCGATGGGAAAAAACGTCTTACTGGCTCGGGCGGTATGCCGGAGACAGCAAGGTGCTGAGTGCCGGGATCGATCTGCTGAAAGAGATTGCCGTCGGAGGTTTGCCGGAAGCGGAAAAGAAGCTGTATGAGCTGTACAGTGATGAGCATCTTCCCGTCTACGATGAAAGCGAAGCCCGGAAATGGCTGGCGCGGATGGAGCAGAGGGATCAGGCCGCCCCTTCGGCAGCCGGAGAAGGAAAATCTGTGGATTCAAAAGATCTTCCTGAGAAAATCACGGACGAGGCTGCTCTCAGAACCAGTGAACAGCTGGCTGAGGAAGGCAGCCTTGAGGCGATGTGGATGATCTTTACATTCAGCCGCTCGCCGCAGGGGGCGGCCTTCAGCAAGGAACAGGCATTTTCATATTTGAAAACAGCAGCCGCCGGCGGTTACGAACAGGCGGTAGGCGCGCTGGCGGACGCTTTTGAGAAAAACTATGTATTTATTTCCAAAGAAAATGCCGAGGATTATCTGGCTGTTCTTGAATCGGCGGCTGAGAAAAAGTTGCCTCTAGCCGAATATCTTCTTTTCCAGATCTACTACGATGGTGTTTGCTTGGGCCAGCCCGTACACGGAGACAAGAAGAAGGCGTATACTATGCTAAATGCGGCGGCAGAAGGCGGCAGCATTGAGGCAGCCTACAGCCTGTGGAAATTCTACGAAAACGGAAATGAGTTTCTGATGGAGCAGGAGGGCGCGCTTAAATGGCTGAATGCGGCGGCGGAACAGGGTTACGCGGCGGCGGAAGCGCGCCTGGGCGATCTTTATATAGACGGGAAATGCCTGAAAAAAGACAATGAAAAAGGTCTTTATTATCTTGGAGAAGCGGCAGAGAAGAATAACTGGGACGCGCAGATGAAGCAGTTTCAGAGTTATTATGAAGGACGCTATAAAGATATTCTGTTTCAGAAGGATACCGAAAGGGCTTTTGCACTACTCAGAAAATTCGCGGACGCGGGCAATCCGAACGCACGGATGCTTATCATGGACAAGTATGAGAACGGCAACGAAATGTTAATTGAGCACAGGGAAGCGGCCGGCTATCTGAAAGCGGCAGCGGACGACGGGTTTGTCCCGGCCATGTACAAGATGGCCAATGTTCTGCTGGATGGCCTCTACTTCCCGAAGGATTTGGAGCGTGCCAAAAAACTGCTGGAGAATGCTGCCGCAGCCGGTTATCCGGACGCTCAGTTTGCCCTGTACCAGTATTACTTCTCCGGATACAAGACGCTCAAAAGCGGACAGGTCAATCGGGAACGGGCTTACAAGTGGCTCCTGAAAGCCGCACGGACCTTGCCTCAGGCCCAGTATGAGATATGGGTGCTTGCCGGAGATAAGAAAAATTCCGATATAGACATCACACCGCAGAATGCAATTGAATACCTGTTCCGCAGTGCCGCTCAAAAGTTCAGTCCGGCGCTCTATCACGTGGGCATGGCTTTCGGCGAGGGCAGAGAAGTGAAAAAAAATACACAGCGAGGGATCGCGCTGATTGAGGAGGCCGTCTCTCTGCATAATGCGGAAGCAATGTATACTCTTTCGGAAATACGGACCAAGGGTGAATTCGGAGGAGAATCCGTAAAGCAGGACGCGGAAGAGGGCTTGCATCTGCTGCTGCTGTCTGCAGAATTAAGTTATCCGCCCGCCTGCAATCGTGTCTGGCAGTTGTACTCGGAAGGCAATCTGGCGGATGAATCGGAAGCCTGGGTCAAAACAATCAGGGACACCGCGGTGCAAGCGGGGTATGCGATTGAAGAGAAAAGTCTGGACACGGTTAAAAAGGAGATTGCAGGCTCCAAAGAGTAATCAAAGTGATGAAGAGTGCGGTTTTTAAATGTGATGAGGGTTGGATACAGGGATTGCGCAAAGGGGTTATGGCGTGATCCCTGTCCTTTTCTGAGAATAGATCCTATCATGTGTAAACTGTCTTTGCTGGGAAGAGGCGCTGCGGCTCTGTCATTCCATTTTACAATAGGCCTCTTTACAGCCGGCGTTATCCAGACATACTCGTTCTTGGCTACATATTTAGTGATGGTTCTTGGAAATACCGGGTTTATTCTGCTGATGAAGGAAAGCGAGGATCATGAACTGATCCGGCTCGCTGAAAGCGATGATCTGACGGACACACTCAATCGCAGAACATTTATTGCTCGCACAAAACGGTGCTTTTCGCGGTCAATACCAAACGAATGAAGAAACTGTGGAAGCGTAAAGATTCGGTTGATCCGACAAAATTATGAACCGGGTGCTCGCCGTGGTGTATTGACAAATGCCAAAAAGGTAATATATTATCTAAATGGGTAATGCATTACCTTTTTGAACTTAAGCAAGCTTTCCGGACGATTGACAACATGAAAGGCTGATGTAAAAGTCGCAGATGATCTTTTTATGGCAGGTGAAAAACATGAGTAAATTAGACTTGATGCCGGACGGACAATATGTGTTCGGGGCTGTTTTTGTGGCGGCGAACAGAATCAATACCATGCTGGAAAAGGAATTAAAAAAATTTGACGTGACGACGAAACAATGGTTTTTGTCCATTGTGATCGATAACTTGTTCGATCGGCCGCCGACCATAAAAGAAGCTGCCCGGGAAATGGGGAGCTCCCACCAAAATGTCAAACAGATCGCATTGAAGCTGCAGCAAAAAGGTTTTTTAACACTGGAAAAAGACAAACAGGACTCACGGGCGATCCGGTTGAAACTGACCGACTCAAGCCTTGACTTCTGGAAAAAGCTGAGAGAGGAAGCCGATGCTTTTACCCGGACATTATTTAAAGATATTGATGGAGATGAACTGAGGGCAGCCCGAAACGTTATAAGGAAAATGCTGTCCAATATATCAGAAATGGATAAAATAAATGGAGAGAACGGACGATGAAAATGAAAGAACGATCTTCAGCGAATAAAACACTGCTCTATTTCACGGTCCCAACTGTCATTCTTATGGCTATAACCAGCAGCATCGGGATCTGGTACCCTGATTTCTACGCGAGGGAGACGATTGACTGGGTGGCCCAAAGTATTGGACAGGACATCTCGAACTTGTTCATTGTGGTACCCGTCCTCATTATTTCCGCTATTTTTTCTTCCAAAGGCAGCAGAACAGCCAAACTGATTTGGGCGGGCACAATGACTACCAACATTTATGCTTACGTGATCTACACCTTTGCTGTTCATTTTAACTTCCTGTTCCACGTCTATTGTCTGATTCTGGGACTGTCGCTTTATTCAGTCATCTGCTTTTTTATGAATCATGTAAAGGAAAACTTCAGCAAGTGGTTTACTGAAAAAGCACCGACAAGGGCAGTCGGCATTTTCCTGCTCGTTATCGCTGTGCTGTTCGTTTTATTATGGCTCTCTCAATCGCTTCCCGCGGCGCTTTCCAATACTGTTCCTGAAAGTATCGTCAAAGACGGCCTGCTTACCAATCCCGTACATGCGCTTGATTTATCCTTTTATTTGCCTCTTATGGGTATTGCCGCGGTCATGATTTTGAAAAAGAAAACGCTTGGCTTTCTTCTTGCGCCGGTGATGATCGTCTTTTCAATCATGACAGGCCTGAACATTCTCTCCTTGATGATCGTTTCGATGACATTAATGCCTTCGAATAATCTGCCGATGATCATCGGATTCAGCGCGTTAACATTAATTTGTCTTGGCTTTTTGTGGCTGTTTCTCAGACGGATCCGGGGTGCTGAATCTGCAGATCGCTGCATGTGAAGGGGGATATATTCGGGAATGTCTGCATTACGGATTTTATGATAACATAAGAGAATGGTTAAAAAATTGTCATGGTGAGGTACTCTATGAATCCGATCGATTTATGCTTCAGGATGCCGGCGGAATGGGATGCCCATGAGCGTACATTCATCTCATGGCCGGTCCGGGATTCTATGTGTTTTCCACAGAATTACGCGTCCGTTTGCCGGGGCTATGCAGAATTTGTTCAAGCCATTTCCGAGTTCGAACCGGTGACGGTGATCGTCAATCCCGGAGAATCGGAAGCGGTAAAAGCTATTTTTACCGGACTTAACGTTGAAGTGCTTGCGATTCGTCATAACGACTCGTGGATTCGCGACAACGGTCCGACTTTTCTCATTGATGAAAATGGGGATCGGGCGGGCGTCAACTGGCGGTTCAATGCGTGGGGGGGAAAATATGCGCCGTGGGATCTGGACGACCGGGTTGCTCCGTCCATGCTGGACCATTTTCATGTCCGGCGATTTGACGCGCCTCTGGTGCTTGAGGGCGGCTCGATTCATGTGGACGGGGAGGGGACACTGCTGACCACCGAACAGTGCCTGCTCCATCCTAATCGGAATCCGGAACGGACCCGCAGCGAAATCGAGGATGAACTCAGGCAATTCCTGAACATCGAAAAAGTGATCTGGCTGAAACGGGGACTGAGCGGCGATGAGACTGACGGACACATCGACAATGTCGCTTGTTTCGTCGCGCCAGGCAAGATACTGATACAGGTTTGTGACGATCCGGAGGACGAAAATTACGAAATTGCCCGGGAAAACCTTAAACTATTGAGCCGGGCCACTGACGCAAAGGGGAGAAAATTTGAAGTCATTGCTATTCAGCAGCCTCCGAAAAGGGAACATAATGGAACCCGGTTAACGTTAAGCTATTTAAATTTTTACTTCGTAAATCGCGGGGTCATACTGCCGGTTTTCGGCGGCGATGCTGAAGAAACAGACCGGATGGCTGAACAGGTTTTGGAAGATCAGTTCCCCGACCGCACAATACGGAAAGTAGATGGCATGGCAATCATCAAAGAAGGCGGCAATGTGCATTGCTCGACCCAGCAGATGCCGGCACCAGTACAAAACAAGAGGTGAGTCTTTTGAGAAAGGTCAAAGTGGCGGCAACGCAGATGAGCTGCTCATGGGCAATCGAAGAAAATCTGGCGAAAGCAGAGGCACTGGTCAGAAGCGCGGCGGAAAAAGGGGCGCAGATCATCCTGCTTCAGGAACTGTTTGAAACACCGTACTTCTGTCAGAAGGAAAAAGCAGATTATTACGCACTGGCAAAGGAACTGGAACAGAGCCAGGCGGTGAACCATTTCAGAAAAATAGCCGGGGAACTGCAGGTGGTGCTGCCGATCAGTTTCTATGAAAAGAAAAACAATGCGCTTTATAATTCTCTGGCCGTGATTGACGCGGACGGATCGGTACTCGGAACTTATCGGAAAAGCCACATCCCGGACGGGCCGGGCTATGAAGAAAAATTTTATTTCAATCCGGGAGACACGGGATTCAAAGTGTGGAAGACCCACTTCGGAACGATCGGCGTCGGTGTCTGCTGGGACCAATGGTTTCCGGAGGCGGCCCGCTGTATGACACTGATGGGCGCCGAGCTGCTTTTCTACCCAACGGCTATCGGATCCGAGCCTTATGATTCATCCATCGATTCAAAGGAACACTGGCAGGCCTGCATGCTGGGTCATGCGGCGTCAAATCTGATTCCTGTGATTGCTTCCAACCGGATCGGAACCGAGAGAGACGATGACTCGGAAATTACATTTTACGGTTCTTCGTTCATCGCCGGTCCCCGGGGAAACAAGATTGCCGAGGCCGACCGGGTAACTGAGAAGGCACTGACCGCCGAGTTTGATCTGGATCAGCTGCAGGCCCAGCGCCTCGACTGGGGCCTGTTCAGGGACCGCCGTCCGGATCTCTACGGCGCCATCACGTCCTATGACGGGGAGCGGAGAGTCCGCTGATGATTTTTTTGGATTGGAACGGGACGTTTTAAAAGTGATTCATTTACCTGGAAAATAGATGCAGCCTGCTGCAAGGGTAAAATCAAAAGGGCACCTGTGCGACGGGGTGCCCATGAGGAATGAAATGAATAGATGCTGGTCCTGAAAGGGCTCAGGAAGTGGGTTAATAAACGAAAGTAGCACCGACAATGATCAGCAGAATAAACAGAACAACAATTAAAGTAAAGCTAGTTCCATAGCCGCCAGTATAACCGCCTGTGTAGCAGCCGCAACCATAACCCATGTATCAACACCTCCCCGAACTTGATACTGCATTCTATGTGAACCACGGCGTGAGGGAAGGGACAAATGGATGAGGTGAAAGGCCTGTTTCAGTGCAGCCGCTTGATGAATGGTTTCAGGATTAACAAACGAAGAAAAGAAAATAAGTATTTGGAGCCCCAGGAAAAAGGCGGATTATCTGTTGAATTGGCTCCAGACCTTCTATGGGTCAAACGTTGAGCAGTCCCTTTTTAATCCCGTTTACGACGGCACCCACACGGGAGTCGGCGTCCAGTTTGCGCATAATAGAGGCGATATGGTATTCCACCGTTCGTTTGCTGATCGACAATTCTTCGCTGATTTCAGCATTGGTCTTATCCGCGGCAATCTGCCTCAGGATTTCCCGTTCCTTTGCGGTCAGTGCCTCCCCCGCCTGCTCCCGGTGCTGATAAGGGAAAATCCGGCGTCCCTGACAGACCTGCCTGATCGCGGTAATCAATTCCGTATTTGATTTCTCCTTAGTGACATAGGCATCCGTCCCTGCCTGTCTGGCGGCATCAATATACTCATCATAATTGTAACCGGACAGAATCACGATTTTTAAATCGGGAAACTCTTGCCTGACAATTTTGGCCAGTTCAATCCCGTTTTTTGTTTTCATCCGGACGTCAAGAACGATCACGTCGGGATTCCGTCGCCCGATCGTTTCTTCGAGAGCCGACGGATCGGACAGCGTAGCAACGACATGCAGGTCGGCTTCCTTCTCTAGCAATTCTTTTAAACCCATCAGCATTAACACGTGGTCATCGACCAGCAGTACGTTGATACTCAAGTTCATCACTCCGTTCCAGCGGAAGCGTAATGGTAATCGATGTGCCTTTGCCCTCCTCTGATGTAATGTCAAATCGGCCGCCCAACTGATCCACCCGTTTTTGTACGGTGATTAAACCAAGGTGGTTCTCTTCGGTCAGGTTGGACAGGCTCGCCGGTATTTTAAATCCTTTTCCCTTATCTTTTACGTTGATGATTAAAGAATGATCCAGACTTTTCAGCGACACGGAAACAAAAGGGGAGGATGAATGCTTGATCGCGTTATATAAGAGCTCCTTGATCATCCGATAAACCTGAATCGCCAGTTTTTTAGATATAACTTTTAAGCTCAGATCGTATGCCGTCTGAATAACGACATTATAATTATTCTGCAGTTTGCGCTTCAATGCCTGAAGGCTTTGCTCCAGCCCCAGATCCTCAACCATGAACGGATGAAGCTCACGGGACATCTCCCTGATGTCGTAAATACCGTTCATAAAAATTTCTTTCATTTCAAGGTACGCTTTATCTCCGATTATCTGTTCATCATGCAGCGCTTCGACTTTGTTTGCCATCAGTATAACATTCTGGAGCACTTCATCGTGGAGATAAATCGATAATTTCCGTTTTTCTTCTTCTCTGTCGATCAGCAAGGCGTGATTAAACTGTTCCTGAGACAGAGACCGGTTTTGCGTTTCTCTTAATTCCCTGCCTAATCCGGAAAGGGTTTCTGTGCTCGTCAGCAACTCTGCCGCATCGGACTGTATTTTCTCAAGCAGCAGGCGTTCGTTTCGATCCAGATGTGTTTCATTGATCTTTTGTCCGATGATAATCCATCCTTTATTGCCCTGTTCGTTATCGAGCGGGAAAATGTGGCAATTCAGAGCTTCGGAGCGATGTTCATTTTTTTTGTGATTCAGATGCTGCATGCACGCATCGGCAAGACGTCCATCAGCAAAAATCCCGGTCTGGTAGATGATTTTCGGTGCTTGATTTTTCTTCCAGATCAGACAGGCACCGTTGATGTCGACCGTCTGATGAATCAGGTTGACAATCAGCCTGCCGCAGGAGGCGAGATGCTGCCCGTTCAGGATTTGCTGCAGGATGATCTTTTTTTCTCTTTGGATATCGTGTTCTTTGCTCGTCCACTCCCTTTTAACCAGAGGCTCGACTATTTTTTGAATGAGGTGGTAAATGGCAAGAATGACCAGCATAAACCCGTTTAATCGATAAAAAAGTTCAGGAGTCAGAGGATAAAAGAGAAAGAACAAAACATTAACAGAAACTAAAGAAAGCAGCAGGGCCAGAATCTCGAACAGAAGCGGTCTCATGCTCATTTTTATATCGATGATTTCCTGCATGGTCAACAGATAGGCAAGGGTTGCCGGAAACAGGATGATACTCAGCAGACTGAAGAAGAAAGGGATGTTTGCAAGGTGAAGAATTGCTGGAATCAGGCTCAGAAAGAGAACGGGCAAAAACGAAAGGACTAGGCTGGCGATCAAAATATACAGCTGATTTTTCACCTTTGAAGAGTTCATTTTTAAGTGCAGATAAGTCAGGCAGATGCAGGCGATTAGAGAGATGCACACATTGGCTATAAGGGCTATTCTAATGAACTGGAGCAGCTCAGGGCTTCTGCTTAAATGATAGGGATAAGTGCAGAAGAATACGATGTTAATGATGGCCGCCAGCAACAAGGTGACTCTCCGGATATATTGAAAGAACAACGGTTTCGAAGAAGATGGAAAAAATTCGAAGAACCGTATCAGGAAATAAGGGGCGAGGCTTGCCGTGATGACTTCAATTTCTTTGCCGGGTAATACATCAAGACCCGAAGCGTTTGATAGAGCGATGGCAAACCCTGAGGTATACATGAGATAAAAAAAGCTGCGGATAACGATGGAATCAGGTCTTTTCAAGAAGCAAACAAGGCCGGTACCGACAAACATAAGCCCGATAAACAGCAAAGAATAGTAATAGTCTATTGAGGAAACCTTTGATAAGAAACGAAGCAGTGAGCGGTCGGTTAATACGCGGCCCAGGCAGTAAAGGTTGACGATGACAAAGATAAATACAAAAAGAATCGGTATCATTTTCTTTTTCATCGGCTGTCACCTTTCCAGGTAATCTATTAATTGTTTAACATCGCTCTTGTCACGCTGCGCTTCGCCGTATTTTTTAATCAATTTGACCGCCCTGTTCAAATAGACTTTTGAAAGGATCAGACAATAATCAATGGCGCCCGTTTTTTTTATATAGTCTCTGATATTCTGCCTCAGCAGGCTGTCGTCCCAGGAGGTGCCGAGAAGATTCAGCTGATCGAGCAATCGGCCGCCGTCCTTTTGCTTACTGAATTCGACGGCCTTGATCAGCGGCAGCGTCGCTTTCTTGTTGATCAGGTCGCTTTTCGTATCGCGAAGAATATCGGCGGCATCGTTTCTTAACTGGCCGGAGAATCCGATGTATTTCGCAATATCCTCCCAGACCGGTTCGTTCTCAATTGCATTCATTTCGAAAACAAGCCGCATTAAGGAGACCGATTTTTGTTCGGTCAGAGCAAAATAATCGCTTTCCGAAGGCGCGTTTCCAGTAATTCTGAAAGACAAATCCCTCCACTGACCGATAGAAGCCGTTCTTAGATTCCGGATCACACAGCTTAATTTCCCGAGCCGATCTGCTGCAGAGCATTTTAAAATCAAGTAGAAAGATTCCATCAAGAGCATGCTCGACAAAGTCAGCGTTCGCTGCGGTGTCAGCCCGGACAGCACAGGACTTTTTGCATCGCCGTCCGCCAGTTCATCAATGATATCCGTGGCAAGGATCAGAAGCTCAACAATTCCGGCACAGGCGGTCTGCTCGTCGTGAAACTCGGTGTCCTCGCGAAAAACTGAGGCAATATAATAAGAGAATTCGCCCCATGTAAAAGGCGCCGATTCATGAAAAATCTTCCCCTCACCGTGCAAAAGGGAAGAAATCAGATGGCGTGTTTCACTATCCCATTCACTGTTTTTTAAATAATCGAGAAGAAACCGTCTTATTTCTTTTTTGGCGTCCATTTTTACATACTCATACCCAATTAAAAGTCTTCATAATGATTCCTTTCTCAACTTGTTCCTTAAATACATTAAACACATCGGCATCCAGACTCTGTCTTGCAAGGGCCATTTCTCCCGCCCCGATGACTTCCTTCCCGGAAAATAGTTGAATCACATCCCAAAGCTTCTGATTCATGCAAAAATCCCTCCTATTGGAAAATTTAGTACATTCCAAAGTTCAACATCTTTTTTTGTATTTCCTTTTTTTTCTGCAAAAAAAATAAATATTTTTTTTATCTTTTTTGCGGTAAATACGGATTTATTGTGAACGCTATTCTAGTATATTTAACAAATAGGGGAATAATTTAACATTATTACAGGATCCTGAGAACGCTTCTTTAATGTGATAGGAAACAAATGCGATTCGTCCCGGAAATCAACGTTATCCTGAGAAAAGCAATAGACATTCTTGAATAGAGGTGGAGGCTTATGACGGCGTCGTCCTATGACAGCTTTTCAGTCAAGTATCTGACGGCTTTGTATTTTTTTATAAAAACAAATATTGAGAAGGGGCTCTTATCCTATGCAATGTGCCAGGAACTGGCGCTGATCAAGGAAGCAGCCAAAAAACAAGGAGTCATCATTATAGGCGGAAATAGCAACTGGACATCTCCAACCAATCATTTCAGAGGCGAAATATAATCCGGAAATCGAAAAATAAAATAAAAAAGGCGGCAGCGTTCAGAGCTGCCGCCTTTTTTATACAAATGAGAAGGTATAAAAAATAAAAGATTAGAGGTGTCTAGTATAAGAAAAACTAAGACTCAGGCCGTCGTCAAAGACCTGGCTTCGCCAAATTTTTCTTACAGTGCGGAAACGACATTGAATGATCGGAGATTCAAGGATGATTGGTATAACAAAAAGCAGACGTATTGCGGTTTGGCGTGGCGGCATATCTGCCCAGCTTAAAATCACTGAAGAGTCTTTAAAGCAACGGCTGAGGATTCCTTTCATTTAAACTGAATCCGTTTGTAAAGATACTCTAAAAAAGGCAGAGAGCCGTACTGCAGTCATTGACTTGTCATCGAAAATCCTGTACGAATAAAGAGACACTACAGCTAGTGTCAATATATAAAAGCGGGGTTAAATCGATTGATCAAAGCGCTGTTTATTATACTGATTGTCATTGTCATTATTGCTGTATGTATTGCAGCTGTGTCTGCGGCCGCAAAAATCCGATTCAGAAAAGAGGCCAAGGAACTGGCTGCCGGACTACTTAACGGAGCGAGCACCAATGGTGTCGGAAAGATCAGAGAAGAAGACCTGTCCGCACTGCCGCGGCCGGTCCGTACCTGGCTGGAGAACGCCCATATTGTCGGCAAAGAAAGAATTATCACTGTCCGGCTTAAGCAAAAGGGGCGGATGAGAATCAAACCGGGCGGAGCGTGGATGCCTGCCCTTGCGGAACAATATTTCAGAGCGGACGAGCCGGGTTTTATATGGCTGGCGACAGTCAAGATGAACTCGTTTCTGCATCTTTCCGGCCTGGATCGTTATCTGGACGGCAGAGGGAAGATGAAGATAAGTCTGCTTTCCTTATTCCCAGTCGTCAACTCGGCAGGGTACGAAATCGATGTGAGCACGCTGCTGAGGTACCTTGCCGAAATGCCTTGGTTTCCGACAGCCGCTTTAAATCCATATATTTCCTGGGAGGCAATTGATGCTTCTTCAGCCCGTGCGGCCATGAGTTACAAAGGGATTGAGGCGTCAGAAATCTTTTTCTTCAATGAACAGGGCGATCCGGTCCGGTTCGCCGCGAAAAGATATCGGGAAACCGGCGGAAAATATGTCCTGAGCGACTGGGGAGGCGTCAATACAGCATTTAAGGAATTTAACGGTGTAAGAATACCGTGCAGGTCAGAGATTGTCTGGAAGAAAGAAACAGAGGATTTTGATTGGTACAAGCTGGAGATTACTGATGTGGACTATAATCTGCCGGTTGTGTACTTCTTCTGTCCGGATAAGTTAATCATAGTTTTTTAAGGAGGAAATCATTGATGTCCTGGGTAATGGCTGTGGTCATGCTGCTGCACGGATTGATTCATTTAATGGGAGGGCTGAATGAACTCGGTCTTGTTCACATTAAAGAACTCTCCGGCGGCACACTCTTTTCGCTGCCGGGCTGGTCGCATTCTATATTCGGGGTGGCCTGGTTTGTTGCTGTCGTCCTCTTTCTTTTATCCGCGATCGGGCTTGTTGCCCGTCAGCGCTGGTGGAAGCTCGTCACTCTTTTAGCCGTTATTGTTTCACAAGTGCTGATCATCCTCTGGTGGCCGGACGCGAAATGGGGCACACTTCCGAATGTCCTTATATTTGTTTATATTTTCTTAAAATGATTGTTTTTCATTTATTGCCAGAAGCATAGGAGCAGTTTGGAGGCATATTTCTTGAAATACGATTGGATGGACGCTTATTGCCTTTCGAAAAAAGGCGTGGAGAAGGATTACAAAGAGGAATGGCAGGCAACCCGGTATATGATCCGAGGGAAAATATTTGCGATGCAAGGCGGTGACGGGAAGGGAGAGCCGATCATCACCGTTAAATTAGAACCTTTGTCGGGAGCTCAGCTGAGAGAGGAATATAAAGATATTGTCCCGGGTTATCACATGAATAAAGTCCATTGGAATTCGCTGTATCTGCGGGGCGACGTACCGGATAAAGTTTTGAGAGGCATGCTGGATCAGGCTTACCGAATTGTGCTTGGTTCAATGAGCAAGAAGGTCCAGAAAGAAATAGCGCGGAGTGAATAAATCCATGGAATAAAGGGATGAGGTACCATCTCTGAGAAAAATGGATATTTGTGTCATAGCTAAAGAATAGCTGGAAAGAGACATTTTATTTACATGTTGTAAAACATTTAATTAAATATAAGGGGCTGAGAAAATGACCGAACATACGGTAGGGATTCTATTATTTAATGAAGTGGAAGTACTGGATTTCGCCGGACCGTTCGAAGTTTTTTCCGTAACCACTCTCCCTGAGACAAATGAAAAGCCTTTCAATGTGATCACCGTTTCGGAAAAAGGGGAAACAATTATAGCGCGAAATGGTTTGAAGATTCAACCTGATTTCGGCTTCGCAGCACACCCCCATCTGGATGTTGTGATTGTTCCAGGAGGTTACGGTGCCGAGCAGATCGAGATCAAGAACCAAAATGTCATCAGCTGGATTCAAAAACAATATTCAGAGGCGGAATTTCTGATGTCTGTTTGTACAGGAGCATTTCTTCTTGCCCGGGCCGGTATTCTTGACGGGCAGCGGGCGACCACACACTGGATGGACCTTGACAGACTCGAACGTGAGTTCCCGAAGGTATCCGTTCAAAGAGGGATAAAATTTGTTGACGAAGGTTCTCTGATGACGTCCGGAGGGATCTCGGCAGGAATGGATCTGTCTTTTCATCTGATTTCAAAGCTTTATGGCCAGGAGATAGCGGCACAGACCGCAAAACGAATGGAATATGATATCCTTTTATAACGAACGATATGGAACAGAATTGAAAAAAGAAAATCAGTTAGATATTGCCAGGACAAAAGAAACCTTCTCCAATCTTTCATGACTATTAGATGATACGGATTCAAAAGGAATTATTAGGTAGTTTTTCCAATAGTAAATAGGAAAAAAAGAAATAGGCTTGTCTTTTTTTCAATATTTTTCGTATAATAGAATAGTAATTTTTGTTTCCTCATGCGTTTTTGATGAGTAGAAAGTCCTATTTAACTGTTTTGGTAAAACATGAGAACGACGTCGATTCTTTTGTTTCTTTCGCTTTGTAGAATAATAGAAAACGATAAACTTTGTCATAAGAAATCCGCTTAGAGAACGATGGCGGACGTACATAAGGCCTGATGGATTGTCGCAATGGGAATTAAGTTTATGGAATTCATTGGCAGTTAAGGAAAGGGAGAGAATGAAAGGTGAAAAAAATACTGATTGTTGATGATTCCAAATTTTCCCAAAAGATAACATCTTCTTTGATCAAGCAATACTTAGATGATGCGGAGTTTGAATTTGCCGGTGACGGCGAAGAAGGTCTTGAAAAATTCAAGGCGGACCATCCGGATTATATCGTTGTTGATTTGCTGATGCCTAAACTTCGCGGGGGAGATTTAATTGAAAAAATCAGACAGTGGGACATTGACGCCAGAATTTTTGTGATCTCGGCAGACGTACAGAAACGTGTGCGGGATGTTATTGAAAAAATGGGTGTCCTGTCTTTTATCAACAAGCCTCTTGATGAAGAGAAGGCGAAAAAGATATGTAACATCATAAGGAATGATGCCCGGTGAGTGATCGAGTGAGCAAAGAAGACGTTCTGAAAGAATTGTTCAATGTCGGCGTCGGACACGCGGCGGCTACGCTGTCCGATATAATCGACAAGAAAATTGTTTTGAATGTTCCTGATCTCAAAGTTCTGGATATTGAACAGGGAAAAAACGAACTGGACAGGTTTCTGAACAACGTGGCTGAAGGAGCGGTCATGGTCTCTTCCATTACTTTCGACAGACAGTTGGAGGGAAAAGTCAGCCTGATATTTCCTGCTGACAAAATGCATCGCTTTATAAACCTGTGCCTTCATGAAGAACATGAACAAATCGGGAATATGGAATTTACCGATGTCGATTTTGATACAGTTAAAGAAATCGGGAATATTGTTTTGAATGCTATCATTGGTGAGCTGAGCAATACGATCAATATACCTGTGGAGTACTCGCTGCCTGAAGTGACTGTCCTGAATGATGCGAGTGCGGAACTTTTTGTCTGCGGATGCGAAAGCAATTTTGTATTGATGCTGTACATCACTTTCGATATTGAGGGCACGGAGATAGAGGGTGCTATTGTTATCAACATGACGCTTAAATCCCTGGAAGATATCGTGCAAACCATTGATAGAATGTTTAATGGAAGATGATTGATATGGATTCTTTTTTGCCAAGTATATTAAGCTGTATAAACGAGGGAATCGTGATCGTGACCGCGGACCTGAAGATTGCTTATTGGAACCCGTTCATGGAGGAACTGACAGGTAGGAGACAGGATGACGTTCTCGGAATGAGTGTGGAAAACGCGCTGCCCAATCTGGATAAACCTTTTTTTCATCATGCTGTGAAAGGAATTCTGGAAGGAGGCAGTCCTGCGTTCTTCTCAGCCGCGATGCACCGCCGAATGATCAGCGAAAATCATCAGGTGAACTTGAAAATGAATCGGGTGATCGACAGGGAGCAAGTTGCTATTTTGCTTGAATTCGTAGATGTGACCAATCAATTTCACCGAATTAACCAGTTGAGGGATTATGTAAAGCAGCTTTCCCGATTAAACAGTGAACTGAAACAAAAAGAGAAGGTTATTGAAAAACTGGCTTATTATGACAAACTGACCGGAGTGGCGAACCGTGCGCTTTTCGAGAAGTTTGCGGACAAATATTTGAACCTGGCAAAACAAACGGGAAGCATGCTCGGCCTGATGTTCGTAGATGTCAATGAATTTAAGTTGATAAATGATACATATGGTCACCATATGGGCGATAAAATCATGATGCGTGTTGCGGCCTTCTTGACAGAATCCACGAGAAAGAACGATATCGTCTGCCGGTACGGAGGCGACGAGTTTCTGATTCTTCTCCCTGATATTCAGAGCTTGGAAAATTACAGGCAAATTGCAGGACAGATTGATGCCCTTAGAAATCGGAAAATTGTTCAGGATGGATACACGATCAGCCTGTCTCTGAGTATCGGAGCAAGCTTTTATCCGAATGATGGCATAACGATCGAAGAACTGGTTGCAAAAGCCGATACGTTCATGTACATACAGAAACACGAGTCCAGAACGGAAATGAAAAAAGATGGTTAAGACTGAAAAAGGATGCTCCGGAAGGCTGTGTCCGCCTAGGGTAAATTAAACCTTCAGCTTAGCTCGCCTTAAATTTAATTGTCTATAAAAGATCAGGCTGATTTTTATTTTCACTGATCTTTTTTTACGGAGTCTCCGGTTTACTGCTTTGCCAAGTTGACAGAAAGCCGCCATCATGGCATTAATAATAAATGCGGATATAATTTTGAGTGAACCGATCAAGTACGTGATTGAAAGAAGTGTCGGATTGATGACAGTGGATTTGAAATGAATAAGATGAATGTATATCAGGATCTTATGCGAATCGTTCAGGATGCGGACCGTGTAAAATATGATGAGATGCTCAGTGCGTATACGTTTACGAAAACGGGCGGAGAAGCCGATGTCCTTGTACTTCCGGAGAGCTATACAGAAGTTCAGGAGATAGTCAGATACACAGCTCGTGAAGGAATTCCCGTTACCGTTCTTGGAAACGGATCAAATGTCATTATTCGTGACGGGGGTATACGGGGTGTGGTGATCAATCTGACCCGTCTGAGCGCGATCCGTCTCGAAGGGGATCATATTGTCGCTCAGAGTGGCGCGGCGATCATAGATGTTTCCCGTTTTGCACTGAAGCACAGTTTGTCCGGGATGGAATTCGCCTGCGGAATCCCGGGGTCGATCGGAGGCGCTCTTTATATGAACGCCGGTGCATACGGCGGCGAGACAGCCGATGTTCTGGATCATGCGCTGGTGGTTGACTGTTCGGGTAAGCTTCTTCAGCTGAATCATCGTGATCTCCAGCTTGGCTACCGAAACAGCGCAATTTCAAGGAACGGCTATATTGCTCTGGAAGGGACATTTGCCCTGACCCCGGGACACGAGCCGGAAATTAAAGCGGAAATGGATCGTCTGACTTATCTCCGCGAGATGAAGCAGCCGCTTGAATATCCCTCCTGCGGGAGCGTATTCAAGCGCCCGCCGGGACATTTTGCCGGGAAGCTGATACAGGATTCCGGTCTTCAGGGAACACGCATCGGCGGCGTGGAGGTTTCGAAAAAGCACGCGGGGTTCATGGTCAACATCGATCATGGGACGGCCACAGACTATATCAACTTGATTCACCACGTTCAGAAAACGGTGAAGGCGAAATTCAATGTCGATCTGGAGACTGAAGTAAAAATTATTGGTGAAAGCAGAAAACTGTAAATGCAGTAAAAAAGCGTTTCTCCCCAATCTTGTGGAGAAGCGCTTTTGTCATTGACGGCAAGCCGCTCATCAATACTTTTTCACTGGATTTGCCGCTTGGAAAACTTATTTTTCTACTCTTTTGCCCATAATCACCAAATCTCTTTCGATGCCGTCCAGCTCCGCAACTTTTGGGAGATGGCCCCATTTTTCAAATCCGAAACGCTGAAATAGATGAAGGCTTGGCGTATTGTGTCCAAAAATAAAGGCCAACAGTGTTTTGATCCTAAAATTTTTGCATTGGCCGATGATCTGACGCATCAGGAATGAGCCAATCCCCTTGCCACGGCAGTCCGGATCAATATAAACACTGATTTCCGCTGTTGCCTGATAAGCAGGGCGGCCATAGAAGGTCTCTAGGCTCAGCCATCCGCAGATTTTCCCGTTAAATTCTGCAACCCAAAGCGGCCGGTGTTCGTTTGCCAGATGTTCCTCAAGCCACGGCTTTCTCTCATCGACACTGATCTCGGACGTATCGGCAGTAACCATTCTTCCCGGGATGGTTGAGTTATAAATCGCCACGATGGCCGGCAAATCTTCTTCAGCAGCATCACGTATTGTTATATTCTCCAGCATTGGAACCACCTGTACTTTCTCAATATGATGAACGGATTCGATGCGGCAGTTCTCCTGTCATTAAGTAAAATCATAAACCGAGAACGCCGCGTCTCCGCTAATACCAGGATCACAAGCTCTGTGCTATCCATGAAAAAAGTGTGTTAATCAGATAACAGATTGACGACGGCGTGTGCATCCGCCGCAAGGATTTTCTGTACATTCTGCTGCATTCCTGTTCCGAGAACGAGCGAGTTGACCTGCTGAACATAATTTTGAAGATAGTAGACAGCCGTCAATATTTTTCCTTGTCCATAAGCGGTCTGTGCCTGATTCAATGCATAGGACAGCGCCGCGGTATCCGGCTCCGACAGATTTTTCGATTCAAATTCAGAAATCAAATGTTGGCGCATGGTGTCAAAGCTGCTGCCGATGCCTGAATAACCGAGCAGCTGATATTCGCCGATTGCAAGCGGTGAAGTTCCGCTTTTGTCTGTAATCTGCAGCTTATAAAATTGATAAGCGTTCGTGTTTTGTATCAAAAATGAACGGGTCATTGACCGCCAGCCGAATGTCTCATTGGAGCGGCTGTCAAGCAAATCCCAGTTGCTTCCATCGTTGGAACCAAACAGGCTCCAGCTCTTCGGATCGCTTGTCGCCTGATTGTCGACGGAAGAAGTCAGTGTGTACATCTTCACCCTGGGATTTTCTGTTTTGAAGCGGGTCACGATCGACGGCTGAGCGCTCAGGAAGATGGCCGCCGTATCAGACTGGTTATCAAGCATGGGATCAACAGAACTATTGTCGCTTGAGGACGTATCTGCCTGCTTGTTGGACGCCGATCCACCGGTCAGATCAGTCAGAGCCATCGGATAGATGGATGATCCGTCGGTCGACAGCGGCGTCAGTGACTTCGGCAGGTCGTTCCCGGAAGTCCCCCAGTTCGATGGTCTGGGTCCCATCTGAAAGGACAGTGTTCCTCCGCCGGCAAGCAGCTGATGCGGGATTGAGGCGGAGGATAAAGGCCGGCCATTGAATGTAACACTTTGAACGTATTTATTCGTGTTGCTGACATTAGGCGCATTAATGACAAGATCATGACCATTGTCGAGGTGAATTGTCATCTGTTTGAAATAGGGCGCGCCAAGCGCATAATCCGAAGTCCCCTTCTGAAGCGGGTAGAAACCCGCCGCGCTGAAGAAATAGAAGCCGGAAAGCATAGCCCTGGTGTCGTCTCCCAGATAACCCTGGCCGATGCTGCCGCCCGAATAGAAATGGTTCATGATATTCCGAACCTTATCCTGAGTCTTCCAGGGAACCCCTGCAAAGGTGTACATATAAGGAATGGAAGGTGACGAGGGGCTGTCAAGTGTAAACATGCCGGAATGCCCGGCAGCGGCTTCCCGCGCCGCGGGATATTTTTCAGCGGCAGCCGGAATCGTTGAAAAAAATTGGTCAAGCTTATTCGAAAGTCCGTTCCGGCCGCCGTACAGGTTGGCCAGCCCCTGGCCGTCCTGGGGTACGTCAAAAGCAAGATTCCAGATATTTGGGTCAGCCTGATCGCTGGCCCAGGATCCCGGATCAGTGGCGCTTTTGTTTTTTTGCCATTGTCCGCCCGCGGTTCTGCCATTAAAGAAGCCGGTGCCGCGGTCAAAGATGTTCAGGTAGTTTTGTGCGCGGCTTAAATAATAGGCGCTGTCATCCGGGTAAGATTGGCCCGGATACTCCTTTGACAAGAAGGAGGCCAGGCTGCCAAACGCGAAATCATTCATGCTGTCGGATAATGTCCAGTTAATGCTTTGTTTCTGGTCCGTATTCGTGTACCCGACAAAGGGCGCAATATTTTGCTGCGGCCGGTTCTGGACACCTGACCCGTCTGAGGAGGCATCCTTCAGCAGCGTTTGATAGAGCAGATCCGGATTCACTCCCGGCACGCCCTTAATATACGCATCACTGAAAGCCATGTCGGCAAAAGAGCCGGAGGACGATTGAGGAAATGTGCCGCCGTTGTTTTCATACTGAAGAAATCCGTTGATCAGCTGCCCGGCTAATTGCGGCTCAAGCAGGACGTAGGCCGGCCAGACGGTCTGGGCACTGTATGCGAAATTACTGTTAACGTAGATTTGTCCTTCTTTCACCGGGGCCCCTGTTTTTTCTGCCGTATTTTTCCCTGCCGGGTGTGCGGAAAGGTCGGCATAACGATAGTCGGGATTCTGGTCTGTTCCTGCATTTTCAAAGCCCGCATTCGGATAGAGAAAAAGACGGTACAGGCTGGAATACAGGGTCGTCCTCTGCCCGCTGTCCGCCCCCTGGACGGAAACTTTTCCAAACACGTTATTCCATGCGTTTTTCGCGTTTTGTTCCACCTGCTCGAACGACATGTTTCCGCCGATCTCCAGATTCAGGTTCGTCTTTGCCTGGTCGATACTGATCAGAGAGTATGCCGCGCGCATGGTGACTGTTTTATTAATCGACGTGTCAAATTTATAAAAGGCCGTGACACGGCCGCGTCCCTGCCCGTACAGACGGCTGGCATCGATCACCGGCTGATCGAAAGATGCGTAAAAGAAGAGACGGTCCGTGTTTCCGGTTGTGCTGTCCTTGACATCGGAGTAGCCTTGTATCGATTTTTGGTCTGGGCTGAGTGTCAGTCCGCCCTGGTTATCGAGATTATCGAAAATCAAATTTCCCGTACTTCCTTTAAAAGTAAAGCGCAGGATGGCGGAGTGACTGGCGGGCGCCATTTCCGCCTTAATGCCGTTCAGAAAAGTCACGCTGTAGTCATAAGGCTTGGCCGTCTCATTGGAACGCTGGAACGCAAGCCCCCGGTTCAGCCTGCTCGCACCCGGAGTTCCGGTAAAATCCGAAGGCATGACTTGAAAAGACTGCCTGTCGCCGCTCTGAAAATTGGGAGAATGGCTCAGAGAAAAGGACTGGATCTCAGGGAGATTCTGCAGGTCGTTATTTTCGCTGTACGGATAGAGATGGTCGGGAGAACTGCTGTCGATGGCGGGAGACCAGAAGGCGAAGCTGTTCGGTACGGCAACTGCCGGAACCGTGTTTCCCCTTGAAAAATCAGGGCTTGAAGCGGTTCCCCTCAGAATATTCACTTCGTCCGCAGGAGATGAAGGAGGCGCATTTTCGGATGCACTTCCGATCCGGATATCGTCAACCGCCCCTTGAAAAGTTACCCCTGACTTTGGTGCGGAATAGGCGATCAGCAGACGGGTAATCGTTTTTCCTGCGGCCACTTTTCCTATGTCCGCAATTTTCTGGTTCCATTGGTTGGCGATCAGCGTCCCGGACTGTCCCTGTGCGGACGGCGTCATCCTGATGCCGTCCCGGTCCATGGCTCGGCTGATTTGGTGAAGATAGGTACCATCCGAAAAGGCCAGATCTATGGAAACATAGCTGGATACTGCGGACGCGGGATCGCTTTTCGGAGCGACCGGCGCGACAAAGTACGAGAGCTGTGTATCGGACTTAACGGGAATGTTAAGTTTGTACAGTTTGTTGAAGGCAAAACTGCCCTTTTTACCGGTGACTTTTCCGGAATAAGTAAGCGCATGGGTGCCCGTCCATCCACCATTATCGGAGGAGGCATAGAGCTCGGCCGGTCCGGTTCCGACTGAGGTGTACATGGTTTTCACGTTTTTCCCATCGCCGTCTAAAGCGACGATGCCTGAGGAAAGGACCTTTCCATTTTTATCGGTCTCCGCTGTATTTGTCCAGGCAGGCATCGGATCGCCTTTTTCAAAAGATGTGAAAAAGGTGGACGAAACTGTCTGCGCTTTAGCTGTCCGACTGAACGGCGCCGGAAAAGACGGGGCGGTCAAGCCAAAACAAAGCAGGCTTGCAACCGTTATCGTGAAAATCTTTGTTCTCATAGAATGAGACACCTCTCCATTACATTAAGTGACACAATGACATCTGCGTTCATAAACCGTCCTGAAATCACGTCGCCCAGGACGGTGACGGTCTGTGGATTTTTAAGCAATCGTTTTTTTAGTTTTTTTCCATAATCATTATAGTGAAAACACATCGACCTGAAAACAGTAGGTCCGTCAATCAAACTTTTCGTTTTCACTTAAGACGTTTGGCGGTGGCTGAAAAAAAGCAAAAAAATATGCGGTGGAAATGCTTGCCGGCATTCCATCGCAAACGAGTAAATGATGGTTTCCTAAATTAAGATCGAACATCTTAACTTAAGGTTAACTGCAACAGAAGGTGTGTTAAAGCTTACTCATTTATCATAGGCATCCTGATGCGAGCATTCAACATTCATGTCATAAAATCTAACACAAAAATTTCATTTTATCAAACAAAACGATGAAAAAACTGCCTGCAGCCGATCTTCTGACACTAGAAATGCAGGTTATTTGGAGAAGGGCACGCTCATCTCGCCGGCACGAACGATTGCCCGATGTACACAATCAATAATGGCTTCTTTGGTTCGATATCCGTTCAGAGTGTCGATGCCTGCCTGCGTAGTTCCGCCCGGTGTGGCTACTGCTTTAAGCAGATCGCCGGCCGCTTTGCCGGAACGGTTCAGAAGTGCAACAGCACCGCTTAGAGTCTGCAGGACAAGCTGAGCAGAGGCTTCCGCGGAAATTCCCTCGCGGATGCCGGCCTCCTGCATCGCCTCGGCAAGATAATAGAGATAGGCGGGTCCGCTCCCTGACAACCCTGCAATCACGTCAATATCCGATTCCCTGACAACAGTTACCGTGCCAACAGTTTCAAACAATTCCGTCGCCAGGTCCATTTGTTCGCGGGAAACGAATTCACCAGCAGCCATTCCTGTGGCCGACAGTCCTATCGAGGCGGATGTGTTCGGCATAACCCGGACCACCGGCAGGCTTTGTCCGGCGACAGAAATAATATATTCTGAAGGAACGCCAACCATCAGTGAAATGATCAGCTGATCCGTTTGAAGATAATCTCTCATAGAGACCAGAGCTTCTTCCGCGCTGCCAGGACGGAACGCAAGAACGACCACTTCGGCCTGCTTCAGTGCAGTCTGCTTGTCCTGAGTCACATTCACGTGATAAGTGCGTTCAAGATATTTAAGACGGTCCATGCTGGAATGATTATTGATCCAGACATGATCGGCACGGATGAAATTCTTGTTCAGAAAGCCCTTCAGCAGGGATTCCGCAAGTTCACCTGCGCCAATAAAAGCAATTTTATTAAGCATCGGTTGATCCTCCCAATAAAGTCAATCGTAATTATTATACCTTACGACTGTTCAGCTGATAAGGGTGATGATCGTAATTTCTGACTTTTCATGTGAATTTTAAACCATGGAACCGGGAAAATCAAAACCGTTCCTTCTCAGAGGCGTATGGCCCCTGTGAGTGATCGGGAAGTGAACGGATCAGGCCGGCCTCTCTTTTCTGCTCCTTTTGGTCGATCTGTCCCCCGGAATAACGTATTGTGGTAAACTTTCGATGGAAGCCGCGAAAGTTTGTAAACACGCGCATCTGTGATGTGTAACGGATCCAGTAGGCGACCAGTGCAAGCACAATGAGCAGCACCTGAGGTGATGAAAGTGTGAAATCCATAATTCCATAAGCGATGATGGTCGGAAGTGAAAAAAGGAACAGATTAACCGAATATCGATTTTTCTTATCGCTTCTCAGACATTGAAACAGCGAGTATCCGCTGAACAACATAATGGCGATAAAGAACAGACCGACTACCACACCCGAAGAGTCAAAAATGGAAAGAAAAAGATCATGTGCGTGCGATACCGTATGACCGGTCAGTTTGAAATATTGACTCGAGAACCCCACAGGCGTCGTGCCAAAAAGAGGCTGTTCGAAAAAAATACGAATACTGTTTTTCCAGATAGACATGCGGTCGCCAAGTGACGAGCTTGTGTTGTCCGAACGGGGCATGAACTTGAAAATGAACGGAGACAGAAGCGCGATGACTCCTGCCACGGCAAAAAACAGACGCTTATCCAGCTTGGCCAGAAAGAGCAGCTGAAGCAGCAGCATAATGATGAACCCCGCACGCGATCCCGTATCATAGATCGCGAGGCCGATTATTGGAAGCAAAGCCAGGCAGAACGCGCCCATTTTATAATTCTTTCGCCTGATGGCGCGCAGCAGTTCCACGAGAAGGAACGCAAGAGCAAGGATGAGCAAATAACACGCATAATTCGGGTTGTAAGCAGACCCATACAGGCGGTTATGTTTGGTGAACCCAAGCAGCAGATGCCCGGTCATCAGTGAGACTCCCTGCCCGAGCAGCGAATGGCTGGAGAAAAAATGAAAAAGTTTGTCGGACAGATAAAGGTAACCTCCGCCGAAAATGGTGATCCAGACGTACTGCCTTATCTGCAGAAATTCATGATGATGCAGATAATAAAGGTAAACCCCCATGTAGGCCAGAATCATCAGCGTCGACAACAGATAAATAATCTGGAAATTAATCAGAGCGGCTCCGACAGAGGCTAACGCCATCAGCATAAATAGGATACTGATTGAATCCCTAGGCAGAGAACGCCTTTTTTTAATCATATCCGTCCACTCCATGACTCCGAGTGCGGCGAGCCATGCCATTCCAAGCGGCGGAAGAACATATAGTAATATAAAGCCGATCATGAGAGGCTGGTTTTTGATGATTTTCATTCCGTTCATCTCATTAATTCCCCCGAAATTGAGACTCATTATACATTCAGTTTCGCTCATTATATCTTATACAGTAAATCCCCGGATAATGGAGATTTGTGTGTAAATTTATACATCTGTTAATTATTTGTAAAGAGGTACGCGCTTTTGCAGATGTTCGGCATCTAATCCGCATTAATAAACAATATCATAAAAATCATGAAAAAGATCATAAACCCCATTTTTTTACAAAGGCCGCACATGAAATGAAAGGGCTGTCAACACGCCGAATAACAGCTATAATAAAGACAAGTTTGCATATTTGCTGGAGGCGATCATGATGAAACTGGCGACGATCGGAACGAGCCGGATTACGGACTCATTTCTCAGAGCTGTTGAAACAAGCGGAAGGCTGACCTTTGAAGGCGCCTATTCGCGGACAGAGGAAAAAGCACGGGCGTTTGCCGAAGCACATCAAGGGAAAAGGTGGTTTACATCGATTGAGCAACTGGCGGAAAGCAGCGATATCGACGTGGTTTATGTGGCTTCTCCGAACGGCCTGCATTTTAAACAGGTCAAAGTTCTTCTCGGCGGAGGCAAACACGTAATTTGTGAAAAACCGATTTTCACGAATGTGAAAGAATTTAACGAAGCATTTGAACTGGCGGAAAAAAATCACGTTTTTCTGTTTGAAGCGATCCGCAATATTCAGACGCCGGTGTTTGCCCGGCTGAAGAAGGAGTTGCCGAGAGCGGGAAAAATCCGCTCCGCTATCCTGCATCTGATCCAGTATTCTTCCAGATACGATCAGTTCCTCGATGGGGAAATCACGAATATTTTCTCTCCTCAATTTGCCGGCGGCGCGCTTGAGGATCTTGGCATTTATCCGCTCTATGTCGCCGTCACGCTATTCGGGGCCCCGGAGGATGCGGCTTATTATCCGGTCAAACTGTCAAACGGTATCGACGGAAGCGGCACGCTTGTTTTGCGGTATGAAGGTTTTGTCTGCACGATCCTTTGTTCGAAGATCGCCCACTCCTGCGCGCCATCGCAGATTCACGGTGAAAAAGGAACATTCAGCATCAACAGCTCATCCGATATCTCCCAGCTTGAGTGGCTGGACGCGCACACAAAAGAAACAGAAACTGTGGCATCGAACCCGTCGGACAACGACAAGTTTTACGAAATCAACCGTTTTGCCGATATCATTGAAAACGGACTCACATCAGATTATCTGTATCTGAAAAATTTGAGCCATGAAGTGCTCAGGATTATGGAAAAAGTACGCAAACAGGGCGGGATCATTTTTCCAAACGACCGGTAAGGATCCGTTATGGAAAATACCGGGAGAATCGAACTTTGGCCGGATCTTCATCTTCATGAAGAGATGGTGCAGAATTCCGGCAGAGGGCGGCGAGATGTACCGGATCGAGGCCAGGAATGTCGGGTTCCGCATACCCTTTGCTGGATTGGGGAAACTAAAGATTATCAATCATAGCGAAGGACTGAAATTATGAAGCAAAAAACGGCCCCTTTTTCTGAAGAAACCTGTTCGGTTTGGCGGGACACGGTGCATTTGCCCTCCTTTAAGCCGCTGAAAGAAGATATACAAACCGAGACGTTGATTGTAGGCGGCGGGATTACTGGGATTATATCCGCCTATTTGCTGGCTAAAGAAGGGATGAAGGTCGCTCTAATCGAGGCGGCACAGCTTTGCAGCGGAACGACCGGTTACACAACGGCTAAGATAACCGCTCAGCATGGCTTGATTTATAATGAACTGATCGGGCATTTTGGCAAGGAGAAAGCGAAACTCTACTATCAGGCCAATCGGGAAGCACTCCATTGGATCGACCAAATCGTTCAGAAACAAGATATCCGCTGCGGCTTTCAGAAGCAGCCGGCCTTAGTTTACGCGGCGTCCGAAAAGGAAGCCGGAGAGATTGAAAAAGAGGCTGAAGCCTATGAAAAACTGGGCATTCCGGGAAGTCTTTCCGATTCAGCGGATCTGCAGCTACAGGTTAAAAAAGCCTTGACTATGCCGGATCAGGCCCAATTTCATCCGCTGATGTTTCTCCACTTTCTGATCTCGGAACTGGTTAAAATGGGCGTTCTGATCTATGAAGAGACGCTTGCAGTTGATATTGAAGAAGAACCGTCCTGTGTCGTCCATACTCAGGAGGGGCCGCGGATTCATTGCCGGGACGTATTGATCTGTTCGCATTTTCCTTTTTATGACAAGGCCTTCTACTTTTCGAGAATGTATCCCGAACGTTCTTATTTGATGGCTGTCGAGACGGAACAACCGATTCCGGAAGGCATGTATCTCAGTGCGGGGGAGCCGAGGCGCTCGATCCGAAGTCTGTCCCTGGGCGGGGAGCCACTCGTGCTCGTTGGCGGTGAGAATCATAAAACCGGCCGTGGAGAGAATACAGCAGTCCATTTTCAGAATCTGGCTGCATTTGCCGATCAGGTTTTCGGCGCGAACAAGATCGTTTTCCATTGGTCGGCTCAGGACTACACGACTCTTGACAAGGTCCCTTATATCGGAAGATTGTCCGCCGGAAAGCGTCATATCTATGTGGCGGCGGGTTTCAGAAAATGGGGCATGACGACGGGGACGCTTGCCGCGAGGCTGCTGGCGGATCAACTTCTGGAACGCAACAATCCGTACAGCGAGGTTTTCAGCCCGTCGCGCTTTGCGGCCGATCCGATGATCAAACGCTTTTTCATTGAAAACAGCAAAGTGGCCGGTCACTTAATCAAAGGAAAGCTGGAAAAAGTCCGGACTTCGATTGAAGATCTGGCGACTGACGAAGGAGCGGTCATCTCTTTCAATGGAAAACGTGCCGGTGCTTACAAGGATAAAAACGGGCGACTGATGATCGTCGATACGACTTGCCCGCATATGGGGTGTGAGGTAAACTGGAACCAGGGCGAGCGGACATGGGACTGCCCGTGCCACGGATCGCGCTTCAAAGCGAACGGAGAACTCATTGACGGTCCGTCGAGAAAGTCCTTGAAACAGCTTTTTGCGGAAAAACATGGGGCAGACGGTGAACATTAGATACGTGTTAAAAGAGGTGTTGTTCGCTTGAGCATTATTGACATCCTTGCGGAAGCGAAGATCCAGGAAGGGCTTAAGTCCGGCGCCTTTGATAATCTGGAGGGGAAAGGCAAACCGCTGAAGCATGAAGACTTATCGGCAGTTCCGGAAGATCTGCACGTGGGCTATAAAATGCTGAAAAACGCGGGATATTTGCCTGAGGAACTGCAGTTGAAAAAAGACATCGTCACTTTGAACGAACTGATCCGCTGCTGCGGGGACGAATCGGAACGGCAGCTTCTCAGCAGTGAACTGCGGATAAAGAGGCTGAAGTTTAATCAGCTGATGGAAAAGAGATCCGTCCGGAAGTCGATGGCGTTCCGGAATTATCGAAATAGAATTTTCAATCGACTGCATATGTAAGAAGAGGGCGGATGAATCAGCCCTCCATAAATTGAGCAGCGGTCCCTGTCTTTCGTAAACCGGGTCCTGATCCGGTTTACCACTTTCGCGAGGAAGAAAAGCCGGAAACGGACGGGCATTTTTCACACAGAACGGTTTCGGCTGGCAAAACAGAAAAAGGACAGGAGCATCCGAGAAAATTGCTCCTGCCCTTTTTTACACTTAAGGGTTAAAGTGTGTAAGGGACCGAGCAGATCGCCGCGTCCTGCGGCATGTTCGGCATTAGGCCTGGCCCCCGCAACTAAGCCTCTGGCTTCGCCTAAAGACTTGCCAATCGGCAAGTTGTCTTTATCAACTAAGTCCCGTATAAATCAGAACCGCGTCGCGCAGTATTTTCGCTCCGCCCGTGCCAAGGCGGCTATCATAGTGTTCCGTAAAGCGAGGATCGTCTACATACATCCGGACAAGTCCGGCGTGAGCTTCTTTTGTGTAGGATGTCCAGAAATAACCAAGCCATTGCCTATGCAGATCCGCCGCGCGTTGAGCCGCTCCGCCGTGAGGATCTCCGGTTTTCATTGCTTTCTCCAGTTCGGAAAACATCTCATCCTGGATTTTGACAGTCTGATCATAGTCTTCCTTGCTCATACTTCCGAACTTTTTATAGAATTCTTCAACCGTTTCTGTTCCGTATTTTTCCCGTATTTCTTTCCCATATTGTTTTTCATTCTGTTCGATGAGCTCTTTCTTAAATCCCTCAAATTTTTCCTGATCAGTCATTGTGATCTCTCCTTTTTCAGCGGACAGCGTTTTTTCGACTGTCGCGATCAGTCGGTTCAGACGCTCCCTCTCTGCCAATAATTTGTGATAATGTTCCGCCAGGGCGGTATCGATATTAAAGCCCGGTGCGGAAAGAATACGGCGGATGTCTTTTAAGCTGAAACCAAGCTCACGATAGAAGAGGATCTGCTGCAGGAGGTCAACCTGTTTCCGGCTGTAGATCCGGTATCCCGAGTCATTGATTTTTTCCGGTTTCAGTAAATCCATCTGATCATAGAAGCGCAGTGTCCGTGCACTGACACCGGCCAGATCGCCGAGCTGTTTCACGGTGTAGTTCATGCAACCCCCCCTGACATTTTTCATTTTATAGCATGACGTTACGTCAAGCTCAAGACTTTTCTATTATTAAATTTTTTTTCTGCTTAAAGCAAGATGTTTGATATTTTTCATGGTGTTCCCTAAAATAATCATTGAAATTAGGAACGCAAATTCACTTCGTTGAGTGGAAAACCCGTTCTTGAAGCTGTCACGGGAGACCGGCGGGTTGACTATGGAAATAATTAAGGAGGATTTTTTCATGGCAAAGAAGGTTGCTGCAGTACTCGCAAATGATTTCGAAGATGTTGAATTCACAGGCCCGGCTGATGCGTACAAAGAAGCCGGCCATACTGTCGTCGTTATCGGGACGGAAAAGGGTGCGACCATTACGGGAAAACACGGAACGAAGGTTACAGCCGATGCGTCAATCGATGATGTGAAACCGGAAGATTTCGATGCATTGTTGATTGCCGGCGGTTACTCACCGGACAACCTGAGAGACGACGACCGTTTTGTTGCTTTCACCAAAGCATTCATGGATGCCGACAAGGGTGTCTTCGCGATTTGCCACGGACCGCAATTGCTGATTACTGCCGAAGCGCTGAAGGATCGCAATGTGACCGGCTACAAATCGATCGCTGTGGATTTGAAAAATGCCGGCGCCAAGTATCATGATGAAGAAGTTGTTGTTTGTCACAATCTGGTGACAAGCCGCACGCCTGACGATATTCCGGCTTTCAATCGCGAAAGCCTGAAAGCTCTCGCTTAAAGATCCGGTATAAATAATAGCACGAAGCCGTTGTTCAGCGAATGAACAGCGGCTTTTTTTCGGAAAAACGATCATTGACAATGAAGGTGCTAACTCATGCAGCCATTTCATTATTCACCCGTAGATTTCATGACGAAGCTCGTTAATGGAAAACTCCTTGTCGCTCTATAATAAAGAAAGTACAATACGGCACAGTAGACAGATTAATGTCCAGTGATCAAACTTTTTATGTGACAGATGGATATTTAAACTATCCGCTAAGTTGCGGGAATATTATTGAAATTGTGTTGGTTATTGTTACAATAGAATTGACAAAAGAATATAATAGCTTTTATATGAGGGGTAAAAACAAATGAATAAGAGTAAAAGAGCGATAAAAGCTATAGAAGCTATAGAAAATACATTAAAAGTATTAGATGTTAATCATCACAAACCATTAATTGATTTATTAAATGACTATAATTATCAATTAAAAACGCAAGTTAATTATGTGCCTATGTTAATTAGTTTAAAAAATAAAATTTCGATGTGTATTTTAGACAATAAATTGAAAGCGCCGCCTAAAGAACTTAACGAATTATTGAGAGCTCTAAATTTATTATTATATACAGATCCAGCTGTACTTTTAAAAAACACAATACTTTAAGATACACCAGTTTTTGTTAATGGTTAGGTTCTGAAATTGATATTTCATTTGAATTAGTTGGCATTATGGATGCCATCAAAAATAAATTGAGTTTACAGTAAAGGAGTTCGTTTATGAAAGCAAGCGAAAGATATTCACGGTATGCTATCTTTTGCCTATTGGCATTATTCTATTATTACCAGCGTTTATTGTTTCTTTTATCCAGCAGGGAAATATTATAGATCGAGCATTCTTTTTTATGGTTTTATTAGGCTACATATTGATAATTATTTCAACAACATCCGAGTATAGAAAAAAATAGTCAAAAGATAGAAAGTGAATCTTTTCATGGCTCGCTTTTTTAATCCTGTTTTAAAGTGACTTTAAGAATATCAATAATAAGAAGCTTATAATGAACAGACGTAAACTGAGCAATACTCAAGAATTGAGAGGAGACACTTTAATTGGCAGAATTTATTGTATCATTAGATTTCTATAAACAAGTATATGAAGATAGTATCAAACGTTTTACTTTGCCAAGTTATCAACAAAAATATTCCCCTCTGCCCATTAAGGCTCTAGAAACAGCTTCACTTAATCCAGATAGATCGCCTATTGTTATTACAGCAGACAAAAAAGCTGTCGGCTTCTTTGTTCTATATGCAGATGACTTTGTTAATAAACATACGGATAATCCAAACGCTTTACTCTTAATGGACCTTTCGGTTAATTATTCAGAACAGGGAAAAGGTTTTGCTGAAAAGGGCTTGTGGCAACTAAAACCATTTATGAGAGGGAACTTCAGTGAATGTAATGAAGTTGTTTTAGGAGTAAATCATAAGAATTTTAAAGCACAGAAATTGTATGAGAAAGTTGGGTTTATCGATACAGGGCGAAAGATCATGGGGGAAAATGGAGAAATATTAATTTTGAGCTTAAGTTTGACCTGAGTAGTGGATAATATTGCGTGGTACGGAGCAACAGTTTAATTCAGAAGGATATCCGAATTGGGCCGAACTTCATCTTAAACTGTCAACAGTTTCTTCACATTATTCGTTTACTGGAACAGCTATTCTTACTGAGTAAAGAGCTTTTGTCCAGTAAAAAACTTTATTGTATAGTAAGGAACTTTTTTTCAATGCACAAAAAAATCAACCGGGAGTAAACCAGAAAAGTGGGATCTCTGCCTGCTCATGCGGTCAGTCAGAGGCGAATAATAGTTGTGCATAGGGTGATTTTTATTACCTCGGGTCAAAGTATGTATGAATCATAGCTTGTATTCTCTGACTTTTTTTCTGTTCAATGTCTTGAGGAACATCTTTGCAATCTTCATGTTGCTCCTCTCATTCAGCTGCAGCCGCTGCTGCGCTGTCTGATTGAAATGTTCATGCGGTCTTGTCGGCCATTCGCCGCATACATCGATTTCTTCCACTTCTTTTTTGGATAGAAGTACCGCAACCGTCTGACAGAGTTCATCCATTGAAAGATTTCCCTGATCCCAGTTTGTCTTTGTAAAATGTGGAGAGAGAATATCTTTGTCGATACTGATTTGAATGGTTTCGGTCGGAATGACGGCATCGATCTGTTCTTCTGACGGAATGCCATTTTCCGGGAAAATGATCACTTTTCGTCTGATCGGTGGAGGAAAGGAACGGGCGGAGAGGGGATTCGGTCCGATCATAATCACTCTTTTCAGGAGGGGAACACTAGTGAGCGCATGGTAGACCCATGAACCACATGACAGAAACGATCCGATCTGTCCTCTGTTCAGATCGGTGTGGTGATCAAATAAAACCAGAGTGAACGGACGTGTGATCTCATGCATCAGAGCCAGGGCGGCATAGTGATAGTTTCCGCTGCCGAGAAACGTCAGCCCTTTATTGGGAATAAGACCGAGTTTGCTGCTGATGATCCGGAACGCGCGGGGAGAGCAGTAAAGACTTGTTCCCCGCAAATTGCTGAAATCAATCCATTTATGATGAACAGATGCGGTCAGCTTTTTCTGCTGTTCGTAAGATCCGTCAAAATTTAAAAATGTGATTCCATCATGCAGCAAGGTCATGACGTTCACCTCTTGTCCAATTCAGGCCTGCAGATTTCCATAATAGTAATAAAATGAATCGTTTACATTTCTTATTTTAACGCTTTTCAGAAAAATAGCAAAGCTGCACTTTTACGCCGTATGTGTCAAGCTTTTTTCGGAACCTCTGATCTGAGAAGAACGATCTTATTCTAAAAATGTACACCT
>NZ_BMOK01000014.1 GCF_014647035.1 Sporolactobacillus putidus
CGTATCACGGCCGGATAGGGTGTCACTCTTCCTCATCCAGCGCCGTGGGTCAACTGAACAAAATGCTTAATTTCAACTAACAAAAGAACGAAGTTGTGTGATGCCAGTATATGCCTAAGGTGTACACTTTAGAATAAGATTGTTCTTCTCAGATCAGAGGTTCCGAGAAAAGCTTGACACATACGAAATAAGACGGACAGTTGAAGTGATCCTGTTTTTCTGTTAATATAAAGTGTATGTTTTTACGGAAACGACAGAATCAGTTAGCAATGGAGGGATAAAACTTGCGCGTCAAAGTCATTCTTGAATGTACAGAAACAGGCGATCGTAACTATATTACAACGAAGAACAAGCAGAAGCATCCGGAACGTCTTGAACTGAAGAAATATAGCCCGAAGCTGAGAAGATACACGCTTCACCGTGAAACAAAATAAGTATTTTCCGGGGAATGAAGCCGCAAAAGCCTAAAGAAGGTTCTTTGCGGCTTCATTTTATTGGAGGGACAGCATGAAATTAGCGAAAAAGGAATTGCGCCGTCAGGTCCTTCACGATCTGCAGATGATGGATGAGGGACTTTTTCATGAAAAATGTATCAGGGTCAGAGACCGGCTGTTCGCCGGCCGTCTGTGGCGCCAGGCGAAGACCTTGGCCGTGACCTTATCTGTCGGCCGGGAAATTGAAACGGCGGCGATCATCATGAAAGCCTGGACGGAGAAGAAGTACGTGGCGGTACCGAAGTGCGAGCCTGCGACAAAGCATCTGACTTTTTACAGGCTGGAGTCATTTGATCAGCTCAAGAACAGTTTTTTCGGATTGATGGAACCCGTACCGGAAAAAACGGTCAAAGTTAACAAAGAAAGTATCGATTTAGTGATCGTGCCAGGGGTTGTTTTTGATCGAAGGGGCTATCGGATCGGTTACGGAGGCGGCTATTACGATCGTTTCTTACAGAATTATCATGGAAAAACAGTCTCGCTTTTGCTTGAAAATCAGCTGCTTGACCGCTTGCCCGAAGAGAGCCATGACCAGAGAGTGGATATGCTGATCACGGAGAATGAATGGATAAGCGTGAATGATCGGTCAGTGCATGAAAATAAAACGGATGAGTCAGACTAAGCTCACTATGTTCGGACAAGGAGCGTTTTTTCATGAGAAGATCGTGGTCAGTACAGGCTTTACTTTTGGCAGCAGCAGTCTGTTATCTCTACAGAAGACGATGGGGAATCCTGAAACTGGTCTGCGTGTTCCTGGGCAGCGGCTATCTTCTGAGGAGAATGGGCAGAGCGCAGGGCATGCGAAGACGGTTTAGACTTTTTTAGATAAAATTAATTGAAAACCTGTTTCAGAAGAACAACATCACCCCGGGAAGTTTCAATGACAATGAGCAAATGATCCCCGGCAATCAGCAAGAGAGGCATGCTGCTTCCTACAGCCGGTTCATAGCGCCCCGATGACGTTTCGATCCCCTGAAGAAAGGTTTTGTAAATCCCTTCCCATAGCTGGACAGTGATACGCCAGGCTTTATCACGATTAAACGGAAAAAGTGTTCTGACTGAAGACGGGGTCAGTTCGAAAAGCGGAAAGATCTGGTAGGCCCCTGGATTGAATCCGTACTTTTTCGAGGCTTTTCGCAGCAACTCCGCACGCGTAAAGGCAATCCGATTCTTGTATTGACTGCTGAGCTCCGTTTCCTTTTTTGATGCTGCGGCCTTAAACGATACAAAATGCGCCTGATCCCACCCGATGAACAGCTGATCTTCCGACAATTCAGTTTTTCCATAGATACGACCGCCGGAGTGAATTTCCGCTTCATGAACCGAAAGACTTTGATAACAGCCCGGCGATGCCTGAAACTGTTTTTTTTGCCAAAGTGTAGTTGCGTTTCTCTCCCAGTGATTAATCATGGCAATCAGACGGTTGTTTTTATACAATAGAGAAAAATCCTGCATCAAATAAGCACGGTGATCGATTTCCGAGCCGACGGTCCAGTTGATAGTGCCGGTTGCCGGATCAAGTTCCAGGCCTGTCGCTGCCGCCTGATAATGAACGCCCCCATTTTCAGGAAAAAATGTAATGCTGGGGCGAGCCGAAAAAATAAACGGATAAACAAGGAACAGAACGCAGGCGGCGCATGCCGCAAGCACCACGATGATGAGCCCTTTTTTTCGCATCGGTCAGACCTCCGGGACAAGATGGCTTAAGACAGCTTATTCACTGGTGTTTCGATTCATGAATCGAAACACCGGAGGCCGTTATCGGGACATTTCTGCCGCAGGAGATCCAGGCTAATTTATCGCGATCGCCCTAATGTAAACGTTAACTATTTATTCATTGGCATTTCATGGCTTTTAAGAGAAAATAGAAGAAAAGAGATAATCTCATAAGGTAGGTGTATTTCATGTCTGAATTGATTCATATTGGTGTGGATTTGGGCGGAACGACGATTAAGATGGCACTGATTGATGATACAGGAAAAATGATTGACAAATGGGCAATCGCAACGGATACCATAGACAATGGAAGCCGCATTGCTTCGGACATCAGCGCAAGCATTGTCAAGAAGCTCGCCCAGCTTCAGATCGATCGGTCGGAAGTCAGTGGCATCGGCATGGGCGCGCCGGGATTTATCAACATGACGACGGGTTTTGTCTACAAGGCCGTCAACATTGGCTGGGAGAACTATCCGCTGAAAGATGAACTTGAAAGCCTGACCGGGATTCCGGCGATTATTGAAAACGACGCCAACCTGGCGGCCCTTGGGGAAATGTGGCTCGGCGCCGGCCGGGGCGCCCGGAATATGGTCTGTGTCACGCTCGGCACGGGAGTCGGGGGCGGCATTATCTGTGACGGAGAAATCCTGCATGGGGTCAACGGTATGGCCGGAGAGATCGGCCACATCACCGTTCTTCCGAAAAACGGGGCACCATGCAATTGCGGGAAAAAGGGGTGTCTGGAGACGGTTTCATCCGCGACGGGTATCCGGCGGCTCGCGCTTGAAGCGCTGGATTATAATGATTCGGACAGCATCCTGCGGGATATCTTTGAAAATAAAGGAGATATCACCGCCGAAGACGTGTTCCTTTGTGCGGGGAAAAATGATCCGCTGTCTTCAGTCGTTGCCGAAAAAGCGGCCTACTATCTCGGATATGCCCTCGGAGCGATATCGATTGTGATCAATCCGGAAAAAATAGTCATCGGCGGCGGCGTTTCTCGCGCGGGGGACACACTGCTCGCACCGCTGACGAAATACTTTAAAAAATTCTCGCTTCCAAGAGTGTTCGAAGCCTGCACGATCGATGTCGCAAAATTGGGGAACGACGCAGGGGTAATCGGCGGCGCCTGGCTCGCTAAAATGAAAATCGGCAAGCTGCGTACCGCCTGATCCGGCTGAGGCACCCTCTGACACTGGAAGGGGGCCGGTCGTTAATCGGTCACCTACGTGTCATGCCTCTTACTGCAATGGAACGACGGTCTCCGACGCTCGGCGAATGCATTCATGCTAATGAGGTGGTTTGATGAAATGGACCGTATGTCCGGTAGGACCGATTCAGGCCAATTGTTATATTCTTGAAGATGAGAAAACGAATGAAGCGCTCATTATCGATCCGGGAAGCGAACCGGAAAAGATCGCAGCTATCGTTGAGGAGAAAGAGCTTCATCCGCTGGCTATCTTACTGACACACGCTCACTTCGATCATATCGGGGCGCTCGATCCGGCGCGCGACCGCTGGCGGATTCCTGCTTATCTGCACAAAAATGAATCGGATTGGCCGTCTGATCCGAAGAAGAACGGTTCGGCTTTTTTTTCGATGACGAAAGAGGTCCGCACCCGGCCGGCGGAAAAGACACTGACTCAGGAAAATGCATTGACGATTGGCCCTTTCTCGTTTGATGTGATCGAGACACCGGGTCATTCTCCCGGCGGTGTTTCTTTTTACTTTGCCCATGATCAGGCCGTGTTCTGCGGGGATGCTCTTTTTAACGGAAGCATCGGCAGATCCGACGGATATGGCGCCGACGGTCTCCAGCTCCTGAAGTCCATCCGAGAAAAACTGCTGACTCTTCCGGAGGAAACCGCCGTCTTTCCGGGGCACGGATTCTCAACAACGGTCGGGCAAGAGGCGGAAACGAATCCTTTCCTGATCTGAAACAACCGGTTATTCACGGTACTCCCCTTTCTTTCATACAATGGGCGTGATGAAAGACAAAAGGGGAGTTTGCTTTGAACAACCATCGATATATTGATTTTCTGGCGAAACTGGCGATTGACAGCGCGCATCCCGGTGGACGGCAATTGACAGAAGCGATCATAAGCGAAACATCAATGAAAGAAGGAGATAAGGTTCTGGATGTCGGCTGCGGAACGGGCGCTACATCAGCCCTTCTTGCAGAAAAAACGGGAACCGAAGTGACCGGCATCGATATTCATCCGAAAATGGTTGAACTGGCGAAAAAACGGTCCACTGGATCCTCCAGACCTTTTCAGATCGTTCCGGGATCGGCGGAGCGTCTGCCCTTTAACGATGAAACATTCGACTGGGTACTCTCGGAGTCGGTCACTGCATTTACTGATATGACTCAATCGGCCCCGGAATATTTTCGTGTTCTCCGGCCCGGCGGCAAGCTGATTGCCATTGAAATGACCATTGAAGAGCGGCTTCCGCGCCCGGACAGTAAGGTGATTCAATCATTGTACGGCGTTGGGCGGCTGCTGACAGAAGATGATTGGAAGGAGATCTGGGAAAAGGCGGGATTTTCCGGAATAGAAGCACTGCGAGACAGCGACTTTTCACAAAAAGAGGGCGCTGTCGAACTGCCTTCATACCATCTGACGGAGAAAATAGATGAGGAAGCATTCGATGTCTGGCTTTCTCACCTCCAGATCTTGCAAACCTATAGAGATGTTCTCACCTACCGGATTTTTCGGGCGGAGAAGCCGTAGCTGCTTCAGAAAAAAAATCCCCTTCGTGTGGAACAGATTGACTGAGATCATCTGTTGACACAAAGGGGATTGCGTCTGCCTACTGGGGTTTTCTGTTTTTTTTATTGAAAAAGTCCTTAAGCTGCAAAGCATAGCTTTCGATGGCATTCGGTATCTGACCGAAAAGCTCATTGCGGAGGGGCGGGCGCAATGCCCTTTGTTCAATTTTTGCCCGCTTTCGCTCGGCCCGCGGCGTTTCCATGTAGCGAACAAACTGCTCCGTCAGAAATTTCACGTATTCATCTGACTTCATTTTCAGGAACCCCTTCGATTTATAGTGATTATCAGCAGGATATCCAGTCGGGCGATGTTTGATACATCAGTGAAAGAATTTCAAACACAACCGTCTCCACAGATTTAGCCGTGACATTGATGACGTGAGTCGCATCCAGATAGGCGGCCATTCTTTTTTTATAGAGATGATCCAGTTCTGTACCTTGAAACTTCTGAAGCAGAGGCCGGGTTCTATCGTTAACGAGCCGGCTTTTAACGGTCTTGATGTCGCAATAGAGAAAAATGATCGAGCCACTGGCCTTCATGAGCGCCCGGTTGTCCGGGCTCATGACAATTCCGCCGCCTGTCGTCACAATGGCGTTTTCCTTCCGCGTGGCCAGTTTTTTCAGAACATGGGTTTCACATGATCTGAAGAAAGCTTCTCCTTCGTCCCGGAATACATCCTGAACGGATTTGTTCTGATCCCTTTCTACCATCATGTCTGTATCGTAAACGTGAACATTCAGTTTTTTACTGAGCGCAGTACCGACGGTTGTTTTTCCCGCGCCCATAAATCCGGTCATGTAGATCATGGGTCTGTCCTTTCAAGCCAGCCAACGGGGCGGCCGCTGGCGAGGCTGTAAACGATTTTATCGGTTTCTTTGCTTTGAGCTGAAGTGATGGTAAACACGATTTCGAGGTTGTCCCCGCTTTTATTCGTCCTGAAGTTTGCTGTTCCTTTATCATATACGATAGAACCTTTTTCCGGCAATGTTTTTTGCTGAATTTGTCCGTCGATATCGACGAGGACACATTCACGAAGCTGCTGAAGCTGAAAGCTGTTATAAGATGCCTGAAAGAAGTTTCGGTCGCTGTCCAGCAGAAGCACTGCATGCAGGACAAACGCGAGTAGGAGCAGCGACAAGATCATCGTCAGCGGGAGCATAAAACCGTTTTGATGATTGCTTTTAAACATTTCAGCCTCCTTTTTCCAAATAGAGCCGGTCGCTCCAATAATAGGACCTGCCCTGAGTGTCAATGACCTGAATCGAGACAAAGGCGCCGGTGCATTGAAATTGAATGTTTTTCACATGCTGCAGCACAATTTCATAGCCTAGCCCGTTAACGAGGCGGATGACTCTTTGGGGATACGATGGCTGGAAAACGATCTGCTCGTTGTTCTTATTCAGGATAAGCTGCCGATGATTTGGTGAGCAGCTGACAGTCTGCGAGAGGTGAAGTTCCCTGGAAGTCTGGGAGAAGAAAAGCCTGACATCCTTGTGCGTTATACTGGCATTATCTTCAAATTGTTTCCCCATGACGGAAAGGGTCGATACGGCAAGAAATAAAGTGATGGTGAGAATGCTGAGTGCGAGCATCATCGACAGCAGCGTAAATCCATCCTGATTTTTCATTTTCTGGCCTCGCTGCTTAGTTCATGGATCCGTCCCCCATATAACCAGGAGACGCGAAGCCTCGCTTCATGCTCCGTTTTCCGGCTCCAGTGTAATGTGAAATCGGTACGCACCTCAGGTTTTGGGGCGATTGGATTCCCGGTTTTCCACTGCATCAGCTGATCGCGCAAAACGTCAATGGCTTCCTGCTTCTGCTGCAGAATCTGGCGTTCGTTATAGATATGGATGAGAACCGGAAAGGCAAGGAGCATGACCGTGCTTAGGATAAAGACGGAGATAACCGCCTCAGAGAGAAAAATTCCCTGCTCACCATTTCGCCTTGTCAATGTAAAACCTCCCCTGTCCTAAAAGCAAAACAAGATTGTACCGAATGGTGTTCATCGAAAAGGTATAGGTTCCCGGCTTTGAAAAACTTCCGATCCGGCTGATCAGAATGTCGCTTTTATTAACGTTGCTGTATAATTTGATCCTCGGATCCATTGCCTTTTTGACGGTTTTATTACGCTTAGACACCAGGAAGAAGTGCTGGTCTGTGTTAAATATAATGGTTATCGGTGTCGACTCTGTGATCGCCTCCATTTGCGCCTCGCTGATGGTCTCCCTGACTTCTTCGGCAAACTGTCTCATCGACTGAGCGTCCGATAAACGAGAAAACGTGAGAAACGAAATCGGTGCCATAATGCAGGCAATCGAAACAACAATCAGCAGCTCAAGAACGGTGAATCCGTTCTCTGCACGAAAGGGGCTGTTAAGGCGCACTGACCTTACCCTCCGCGTCCATGGTAAGCGTTCCGCCGTCCGGACTATCAATGCTGTCCACATAGCCCTCGTCGACCAGCACCTGAAGGCTTGCAGGCAGCGTTCCTTTCTCCATCTGATAGGCCGCGACCTGGCTCTGCACCAGCTTGACAGTGGCCTCGCTGCTCTTGTTCTTAACAACCTGGTGGGACTTCATCATATTCGGAACAGCAATCAGCAGAAGGATGGATATGATCATAAGAACGATCATCATTTCAATGAGTGTGAAAGCACGTTCTGAAGCAAGAATGAGCTTGCGGAAGGTTTTAAGCATGTGAAGAACTCCTTTGTGGTGGGGTAAAAGAAGTGGAAGTGAACTGATAAAAACAACGAAAATGAAATGCGAGTGGAGCGATAAAAACGGAAAAAGAGGGTCAAACGAAGGGGAAACGGAAGAAAATCAAAGAAAAGAACAACCACCTCCTTGAAACAGGCCGACTGATGGAAAAGAACTACAAAACTATAATTCGACAGTATTGGTTCTGATCCTTTTAAATATTACAAAACTTTGTGACGAAGTTCGAAACTTCAGATGCAATCTAGTTCTAGAGGAATAGATATATCAGGGAAAATGGTATAACAATGAGAAAGATGTACGCCTGTTCAATCGAAAAAAAGAGGATCGAATAAGCTCGACTATGGAAAGCATACCGGTTTATTACATGCTTCTTGTCTTTCACCTCCCTACGAATTACTTTAAATTTAATTTGAAGTAATTCATTCGGCCAGTTGTAAAATCAAATTAGCCAGTTCGATTGGGGTAATAAAACACCATCATAAAATCCGGTGTTATCATTAAAGCGTCGAAACTCTAATGAAAGAAGTGGATTTTATAATGGCTTACCCCAAGCCTAGCACAAAACATCGGACTTTCACACACTTGAATCCCTTTCAGCGAGGCCAAATTCAGGCCCTTCATCAGGAGCATCGTTCTTCACGTGACATGGCTCGTGAGATCGGCTGTACCCACCAGACGGTGCTTAATGAACTGCGGCGAGGAACGACCACACAGATCGGGCCGAATCATCAACGCTTTCAGGCTTATTTCCTGGAGACAGGTCAAGCCGTTTATGAACGAAACCGACACCATTGTGGCCGCAGGATCAAGCTGGCAGCGGCTTCGGACTTTATCGCCTACGCTGAAAACAAGATGCTGTCCGCATCCCAATGGTCTCCAGATGCCGTCTGTGGGGCAGCCGGAAGGGATCCGAAGTGGAAAAATAAGGTTAGGGTCTGTACCCGAACCCTGTACCACTACATTGATCTGGGGATCCTGAGGGTGACAAACATGGATTTACCCGACAAACTCCGCTACCGCACGAAGAAATCCCGACATCGTCCCAACATCAAGCATCTGGGCGATAGTATTGACAACCGGCCTGCCGAGGTCCTGAAGCGTCGGCAGTTTGGTCACTGGGAGATTGATACCGTCGTCGGTAAGAAATCCCGTGATGACGATGTGCTTTTGACACTTGTGGAACGCAAGACCCGCTTCACGATCTCTCGTAAGATTGAGGGAAAAGATCCGGATTCTGTGGGCTACGCCATGAAACAACTGGAAGATCAATACGGTCCGTTATTCGGTAAGGTGTTTCGAACCATCACGGCAGACAATGGCAGTGAATTTGCCGGCCTTGCCAACAACCTGAACGAACAGGACACTCATGTCTATTACACGCATCCCTATGCCGCTTGGGAACGGCCGACCAACGAACGTCATAACGAAATGATCCGCCGATTCATCCCGAAGGGCCATCCGATCTCGAATTATTCCCGGACGTTCATCAGTCAGGTGATTCGGGCCATAGATCATCTTCCCAGGAGAATCCTAAATTACAGAACGCCTGCCCAAGAGTATCAGCAGGAGCTTCGAAAACTGGCTGGCTAAGGGAGAGGATGAGCAGGCTTTTTGTTCCTGCCGCCTTAAGGCGGCAGGAACAAACCCAGTGGTATTGCCGGATGTACAAATTGGCTAATTTATTATTGCAATCTAGCAAATTATTTTGTTCGTTTTTCTTTATTGTATTCACTGCTAAAAAATTAATAAGTTAGAAGTATAAGTCCGTGAATGCCTGAAACAGAGAGGGGAAAACAGAAATTTCTAATAAAAGAAGATTTGGGATCGTCGATGAAATGTCGAAACAGTAAATCGACCATTATTACTAAGCGCTTTTAAAGGGGTTCCCAAGAACGACACCCCTTTTATAACCCAATCAGTCTATAAAAGCTAAAAACGAGAGGAAATTTTCCTCTCGTTTTTAGCTTTGAACTGACCTTTTGGGACAGCATCTCTCTTTTTTTTGAAAAATGTCTTTTTCAATATTATCTCATTTATTTCGTAGCAGCTTCGGCATAAGCTTTGTTCCTTTTTTTCATTTGGAATGCGTACCAGATGAAGAGAAGGATATAAGCGGCAATGGCCAGAAGGGCGTAGACGACATACATGCCAGCCTGAGAAGTGGCGTGTCCAACAAGATAAGCCAGAAATTTTTCGATCGGGCCTTCCATAGTTGTCTGGGAAATCAACTGGCCTTTTGGAACTCCTGCAGGGAATGCGCCGACCACTTTAGCGGTATGTGTAACGAAAGGTGCCGCCAAAGTGCCTGCCCAGAGAAATACCGGTAATTCGAGAGCGCCAATAATAATCATACGAATAATTTTGCCTCTGGTCACAACCAGCAGTGCCGGGGTAACGCCCATGGCGATAATTCCGCCGAGAGGAAGCAGGTGGTTACCCGGAAGAATCAGAGCTTCGCCAAGCATTATTGGTGCCAGAACATTGGCGGCTGCCCAGATTTCCGCGCGGCCGGCGATGAACGGCCAATCGAGGCCGATATTGAATTGACGTCCCTTTAAATATTTAGTGGCGACATTGGAAATCCCCTGAGACAATGGTTCAACAGATTTAATAAACCAGTTTCCGATTTGCGAGAATAGCTCCAGGGCAGTGCCGGCAGTAAATGCAAGGGTAAAAATATCTTTCGGGGACTGATGGGCCATAATGCCGATAAACACCCCGAGATAAATACCAATAGCGAATTTGCTTCCCCAAAATCCAATTTTTTGATTCAATTTCGCAGCATCGAAGTCGAATTTATCAAGCCAGGGGAAGATTAAGTCAAAAATTTTGTCGAAGACCATAATTGCCGGATTCATCATAAAGTTCATGTGTGTCGTGGTCATCGGATTGTTGCTATTGCGCATCAAATCGTTAAATGTCGGTTTCATCAGATCGGAATTGATGATTTTCATCACGCCGATCATCAGGACGAGCAGCGTTGCGATAAACAGATTGGCACCGAAGAACATACAAAGCAGGCCGATAAAAGCGGAGTGCCAGACGTTAAAAATGTCGACATCCAGTGTGTTCGTCCGTTTCAGGAAGATCATGGCGACATTAATGACGACCATAATAAGCAGGAAGAATAACGTATAAGGAGAGCCCCAAGTAATCGTTGCCAAAGGAGCCCAGCCAACATCCGTGATACTCAGCTGGATACCTGTTGATTGTACAAAAGCTGTCAAAGCAGTGGAAAATGCGGTGACAAGCAGTCCGATGATAGCGGAAATACCGGTTAGTGCGATGGCCAGCCGAATGCCGCCTTCCAGCGCCCGTGGGAATTTCACACGAAAGCAAAGGGCGATAATGGTCAGGACAATCAGCATAACCGGAGCGGCACCTAAAGCAATAAGCGGATTAAAAATGGCGTTAGCAAAACTAATGATCGAACCCATTGATCTTCACCTCCAAGTTATTAAACCAGAACAAAATCAATTTGATTATTTATTAAGACTTTTAATTGCTTTTTCCATTTCATCGTATACAGGCTGTGCCATGGCCGGAATGCGGTAAAGAATTGGGCCACATTCAATAATCGGGATTTTCACATCGAAACCGAGATCAGGTGTAACAATAGGGGCTAAAATGTCATATTGAGACACCATATCTTCCGTCACATCTTTAATCATGACTGCTTCACACTGAACCTCATACCCGCGATTGCGCATTTCACTTTCCAAAGCGTCTGCAATCTGATGACTTGAATTTACTCCGGCACCACAAGCAGTTAATATTTTTATCATTTGAAATTCCTCCTTTAAATACTAGTTTTACTTTGAGCAATAAAGCGTAATACTATACAGGTTTGTAAAGCTTTTTGTACGAGCCTAAATCAACATATGAACTTTTTGTCGATCATACGAAGAAAATCCGGAGGTGAATCGACTGCTTTTCCATCCTTTCAAATAGTGCCTCCTGATTCTTCGCAAGCAGCATATATAAGTGACTCAAAGCCGTAAATCTCTAGTGAACAGTGTTGGCCCCCTCTGGTTCTAAAATGTTTTTATTTGTTTCTTTTTCACACACTTAGAATAAATCCAAACGAAAGCGCTGTCAATACATTAATTTTAGAAAAAATCGTTAAATTTGTGTCAACATTTTATTGGGATATATAACTTAAAATGACTTATGTATGCGTTGACATTATAATATCTGGATGTTACATTGTTCGTGTAAACAAATATAAACATATAGTAACATTACGATTCAAGCTTAAATTATAAGGAGGTAAGTTCGGTGAAAGTCGTTATTGGCGCAGACAAAGATGGAGCACAGGCGAAGGACGATCTGATCAAGGTACTTAATAGTGAGGGTTATGAGATCCTTGACCTTTCAAAAGAAGGCCAGGATTTTGTGGATGTCGCGGTTGCGGTGGCTAAGGAAACGCTCAAAGAAACGGACAATGGCAAGGATAAGAGCGAAGAGGCTGCGCGGGGTATTGTCATTGATAAGTGGGGAACCGATGCGTTCATGGCAGCAAACAAATTAAAATATGTGATTTGTGCGAACGTCTCAGATGAACACTCGGCACGGATGACCCGGCGCCACAACGGAGCACTGATGATTACACTCGGTACAGCCGTTGTCGGTCCGGAACTTCTGATAAGCTGTGCCCAAGCCTATCTCGAAGCACCGTTTGATGCCGGCCGTCACATGGTGAGAATTGATATGGTCAATAAGATGGCCTGATGGTGTAAACAAATATTTTATAATACTGAAGGAGTGAATAAGGATGGAAAAGACCGTCATTTCAATTGGCAATGATCATATTGTGACCGATATTAAGGAGCGGATTACCGAACATCTGAAAGAAGAAGGCTATGAAGTCATCGATAACGGAACGTACGATAAACTGCGGACCCATTACCCGATCTACGGGAAGAAGACGGCGGAAAAAGTGGTCAGCGGCGAAGCCAAGTTTGGTGTTGTCCTGTGCGGGACAGGCGTCGGGATCAGCTCATCTGCCGATAAAGTTCCCGGCGCCCGGGTCGCTCTTGTCCGTGACGTATCGGAAGCTGTTTACGCGCGCAAAGTACTGAACGCCAATGTTGTCGCAGTGGGCGGACATATTACCGGTGTTGACCTGATCGCTGCGATTGTCGATAAATTCATTACGACCGAATATGAGAAAACGCCGGAACATGACGCCTGGATCAGCAAAATTGACGCGCTCGAAGGCCCGAAGCCGGAACAGACGGGCAACGACCATTTCTTTGATGAGTTTGAAAAGAAATGGGAAGAGGGATACTATCACGATTGATTCCGGTCTGGATCATTGAGCATTTTGATAATGAATAAGCCTGAATGCTTTGTCGGAGGAATCATAGGCAAGACAGTCGTGCAGAAAATTGAATGGAAATGGAGATGCAGAGAAGATGTCGAAAACGATATCATCCGGCTTAAAAGTCATTTATCTGGGAATTTGCCTGATTTTTGTTGTCTGGGGCTTACAGGAGTTTCTGAAAGCCAGCAGCATTTATTCTTTATATGGATGGTGCTATCTGATGCTTGGGACAGTTTCTCCTTCCATCGTCCTGCTGGGGAACAGCAGGCGGCGAAAAGAGGGCAAATACTTGTCCGTGCGCTCACGTCTCCTGCTTGAAGGAGCCGTTCTGGCCGGCATTGTTCTTTTTGCTGCAGGCGTTATCGTTCCGATCGGATTTATCCCTAAGCTGACATTGAGTATCCTAGGGTTTCTCTTTGCCGTTCCTTCCTCATTCATGTATATGTACTTGTCATCGCCGAAATCGTCATCCCAAAAGGCAAAATCTTAAGTTTAGATTTAAAAAAGCAATCCTTCTTTTTTAAAGGATTGTTTTTTTCCCTGAAAATGGCTGTGTTCAAACAGAATGGAAGACCATAATGATCTGCGCTTTTTATTCAGGGTCGCATCATCCTTTACAAAGTTGTGAATTTGAGTAAATAATCTTGTGATGCTAACGCTTTCATGATAAAATAAACATTATAAAACAATAAATAACTTTAATGAACATTCCGCTTAGGGGCGTGATGCAGACCGGAATAAATTTGATGAATCTACAGAGGCTTTATAACACATTTTTCTTTGCTGATTCAAAGAAAGCGAATTTGTTATAAAACGAAACGCTTGATAGTTTTCATATTACCTTAGGGAGGATATTTTAATGAAAGTCATAATTGGCGCAGATGCTAAAGGGTACGCATTAAAGGAACATCTGAAGAATTATCTGACGGATAAAGGCTACGATGTGGTCGATAAAACACCAGAAAAAGATCTGGATTTATTCGAATCCGCTTCGCGTGTCGCGAAGGCGATTCAGCAGGGCGAAGGGGATCGCGGGATTGCGATTGATGAATACGGGGCCGGATCATTCATGGTAGCAACTAAATATAAAGGCGTGATCTGCGCGGAAACATCCGATGAACATTCATCGAAAATGACAAGGAGCCACAATAACGCATCGATGATTACTCTAGGTTCGGGTATTGTCAGTGAACGGCTGGCGGAAGGCTGCGCGGATGCGTTTATTGAAAACGAATATGCAGGCGGCCGTCATCAGGTACGCGTGGATATGCTGAACAGAATGTGCTAACAAATAAAAAGGGGTTCAAAAAGGAGCGATCAGATATGAAAGTGGCAATCGGCTGTGACCATATTGTAACGGAAATCAAAGATCACATGGTGGAATACCTGAAAGAAGAAGGCTATGACGTCATTGATGTCGGCACCTATGACAAGGTAAGAACGCACTACCCGATTTATGGGCGGAAGGTTGGCGCGGCAGTAGCATCGGGTGAAGCAGATCTGGGCGTCACTATTTGCGGAACCGGTGTCGGAATTACCAACAGTGTGAACAAAGTGAAAGGCATCCGTGCGGCGCTGGTCCGCGACGTAGGCACGGCTGTTTATGCACGGAAACATTTGAACGCGAATGTCATCGGAATGGGCGGCCGTATCTCCGGAGTCGGCTTGATTGAAAACATTGTTGATGCTTTTCTGGAAGCAAAGTATGAACCAACTCCGGAAAGTGAAGCGCTGGTTGCAAAGATTGACAGTATCCCGATGAACGATGAAGCCAATACCAATGAACATATCTTTGATGAATATAACAAAAAATGGGATGAAGGCTTTTATCATGACTGAAATGTAACATTCAAGTCAGGTTAGGTTAGAGCCTGATAAATCAGGTGATGTTAAAAAAATAAAGTCAGGGATATTTCCGAGCATGATGTTGGGTCCGTCATTTATGTAAATGTAATGTTTTTGAAAAAGATAATATACCGATTGAATAAGAGTCCGAACGCTTTTCTGGTTCAATAATATTCGAGGGGAATTTGTGATGATTTTAACGCTGACGTTGAACCCTGCTATTGACATGAACTATAAGCTTGAACATTTGGCTATTGATCAGGTGAATCGCTGCGGCCATGTCATCAAAACCGCAGGAGGAAAAGGGCTGAATGTGACACGTGTTTTAAAATGCGTGGAAGCAGATGTTCTGGCAACGGGTTTTCTCGGAGGGAAAACCGGTGAATTCATTGCTGATGAGCTTGATCATGCAGGCGTCGCTCATAGCTTTGTACCGATCAAAGGCAACACACGGCACTGCCTTGCGATCATACATGAAGGAAATCAGACGGAGATTCTGGAAGACGGACCGTCCATTTCCAAACAGGAAGCGGCTGCTTTTCTGCAAGAGTATGACCTTCTTCTTGATCGTGCGACGGTTGTCACAGCTTCCGGCAGTCTGCCCAAGGGGCTTCCAAAAACTTTTTATCAGCAATTGATCCAACATGCAGCCCGGAAAAACAGAAAATTTCTTCTGGATACCAGCGGCGAATCGTTAAAAGAAGGGATTAAGGCGGCTCCCTACCTCATTAAGCCTAATCAGGATGAACTGGCTGCTTTGATAGGGGAAAAAGCAGATACTGAAGCTGAGTTAATCGCCAGTGCGCGGCGGCTGGCGGCGACAGGCGTGAAATTTATTGTTGTCTCACTTGGCAAAAAAGGCGCCCTGGGATATTTTGACGGGCGTGCTTTTATTGTCGAACCGCCGAAGATTAAGGCGGTCAATGCCGTTGGATCAGGTGATTCCATGATCGCGGGCCTCGCATACGGCATCGATCGCGGCCTTCCTCCTGAAGAGGCACTCACATACGGAGCCGTTTTCGGGACTTTAAACGCGATGGAAGAGCGTACCGGGTATGTGGATCGAACGCAAGTCGAATCCTTTAAGAGAAAAATAACGGTAAGAACAGTCGACTGAAAAAGGGGGAGAAACAAAGTGAGTACGCGTATTCAGGATTTGTTTCGCGAAGATCTTATTTTCTTTGAAGATGTGTTGAGCAAAGAAGAGCTGTTTAAATCCATAGGTAAAAAGTTACTGCAGAAGAATCTGGTTAATCAGGGGTATATTGATGCAATTACGGAAAGAGAAAGCAAATACCCGACAGGACTCGATCTAAGTGTTGTGAAAGCCGGTTCATCAAATGTCGCAATCCCGCATACGGAAGTTAATTATTGCAACTGGAAAGGTATCGTAATCGCCCGTCTGAAAGAAGAAGTCATTTTTCATGATATGATTTCACCTGATAAGAGTATCCCGGTTCGTTATGCTTTTTTTATTTTAAATAATGAAAAAAACAGTCAGACGAATATACTTTCTTACCTCATGTCTTTTTTTACTGCAGGCGACAAGATGTCTCGTCTGGACTCACTTGAAACCGGTAAAGAAATTTATGAATTTGTTGTTTCATAATCTAAAAAGCATGGTACTTTATCACACCACAGTAATAATTTGAACGAAAACAGAGTTTGGAGGATTTGTAGTATGGTAAAATTTCAAGAAGGCAAATTTAAGGCGCTCAAAAAACTTTCAGATGAAAATGGTATTATCGCGGCGCTGGCCATAGATCAGCGCGGATCCCTGAAAAAAATGATTGGGGCTGCCAAGGGAACCGGCGCAACGGTTGAAGAGCTGATCAACTTCAAGACACTGATTTCGAAAGAGCTGACACCTTATGCCAGTTCCATTTTGCTTGATCCTGAATTTGGTTTGCCTGCAGGCAAAAATCGTAATCAGCATTGCGGTCTGATCACCTCTTATGAAAAAACCGGCTATGATGTAAACACCCCTGGCCGTCTGCCAGACCTCCTGCCAAACTGGTCAGTAAAACGAATCAAAGAAGAGGACAGCAATGCCGTTAAAATCCTGGTTTACTATGATAAGGACGACAGTGAACAAATTAATGACGTGAAAAAAGCATTCGTTGAACGTGTCGGTTCAGAATGTAAAGCAGAAGACATTCCTTTCTTCCTTGAACTTGTCACTTATGATGAAAACGTAACGGATAAAGCAGATTACGCACGAATAAAGCCGGAAAAAGTCATTGAGGCCGTAAAAGTATTCTCTGAAGAACGCTATGGTGTGGATGTTCTTAAACTGGAGGTTCCTGTTGATATGAGCCGTGTGGAAGGTATCGGCGAAAATGAAGCGGCATATTCGGCTGAACAGGCCAAGGAATACTTCAGGCGTGTTGATGAAGCGGCAAAAGTGCCTTATATCTGGCTGAGCGCGGGTGTTTCGGCAGAATTGTTCCAACAAACGCTGATCTTCGCCCGCGAGGCGGGATCAAAATTCAATGGTGTGCTATGCGGCCGGGCAACCTGGCGTGAAGGAGTAAAAGCCTACGGAGAAGGCGGGGAAAAGGGAGCCACTGAATGGCTTCGGACACAGGGCAAGAAAAATATTGAGGAATTGAATGCCGTCCTTGTCAAAAGTGCCACCCCTTGGTACGAAGTATATGGTGGAAAAGATCAGATTACTGTTGAATAATAGGCCAAACATTTAAAAGCTGATGCAAACTTATGTTTACCATCATTTTCAAGGATGCATTAGGTTGCCATACTATAACGTGAAAAGAATGAACTCATGTTTGACCTTTGTTATCAATAGTTCAGCGCTATTTTACGGCGAGGGTCATTGCATGAGTTTCAATTATTGATCCGGCGATATGTTTAACAGTTCAAAGTTACCCTGACTTGTGTGTCCGAAAAGTATTGCATCGGATGAATAAAAACACATATCTATTTGTCCACGCCTGTCTGAACGAGAGTATGGGTGAACAAAGGTATTCAGCCTTATACGGACGGATTTGACAAATACATTGATGTATAATGTAAGTGTGGATTTGGTCAAAACATGAGTGTTTGTTGTTTAACTACTTTGCATATAAAAAAAATTCTGATTTAATATAAACATGCATGTACGTTGGGGGAAGTGGGGATGTGATGTTAAGAGAAGAGCGTTATCATAAAATCTTAAAAGAGATTGAGCTCAATCGTATCGTGCGTGTATCAGATTTGGCAAAAAAATTAAATGTTACCGAGATGACTATACGTCGGGATTTGAGTGATCTTGAGGAAAGAGAAATGTTAACCCGCATTCATGGGGGAGCAAGAAAAAAGCAAGTCAATGATTATAAGGAATTATCGCATCTTCAAAAACAAACGATAAATGTTGAAAAGAAACGTTCCATTGCCAAACACTGCGCAGGCTTGATTGAAAATAACGATGTTGTTTTTATTGGACCCGGCACAACGGCTGGTTTTATCTATGAATTTCTTGATAAAGAGCGTTATGATCATGTGGATATTGTTACAAATTCAGTGACTGTTTTTGAGCAATTTAAAAATGATTTTCCCCGTTTTGAAATCATTTTGGTAGGTGGGCGATACCGTTCCAGAACCGAAACCTTTGTCGGCTATTTTACAAATAAAATGCTTCATGATTTTAATGTGAATAAGGCGTTTATTGGAACAAACGGGATCATAAAGATGAGCGTCACCACGGCCAACGAAGAGGAAGGAACCGCTCAAAAGATCATTCTTGATAATGCCAGCGAAACCTATATATTGGCGGACAGCACAAAATTTGGTGTTGAAGCGTTCCACAATTTATACGATGTTCGGAACATATCCGCAATCATTACTGATTCGTCAATTGATCCCGAACTTGTTTCTTATTATGAGAAATTTGTCAAGATCATTAAATAATAAACCTGCTACGCTTTTAAAGAACCTCTCATCTGGTTTATGGTTTTCGACAGAGTCAAAGGGCTATATTTTTGACGCAATATTGAGATCTTATGTTTACTCGATGCTAAACAAGCGAAGGAAAAGAGGACAAAAGACATGTATGAGGTAACTCAATATAACAAAGACGGATTAAGCTTTGTCCGACTTTCCGGCGAAGGAGCCTACGCAGATGTTTGCCCAGAACGCGGTGCTATTGTGACAGCTTTTCATACATTGGAAAAAGATGTGCTGTTTTTGAATGAACAGACGCTTTTTGACCGAACAAAAAATGTTCGCGGCGGCATTCCGGTCTTGTTTCCAATGGGCGGACAGTTGATGGACGGTTGCTATGAATGGAACGGAGCTGTATATGAAATGGCGAATCATGGACTGGCAAGGACAAGACCGTGGCCGGTCGTTCGTCATGATGCTGATGATCGGCACGCGGAACTGACCGTTTCTTTCTTAAGTGATAAGGAAACAAAACAATCGTTTCCCTTTGAGTTTGAAGTTGTGTTTACTTATAAACTTGAAAAGGGCAAATTAATGGTTCACCAGCTTTATAAAAATCTCTCTGCAGACACTATGCCGATCTGTCCCGGTTTTCATCCATACTTCAATATCGCCAATAAAGTCGTAGATGTGAAAACTGACGCGACTCAATATCTGGATTATAATGACCAAACGATTAAATCATTTGACGGAACGATAGATATGAGTGATCTGATCGAACCTGTCGTGTTTCGGGACAGTTCGGATAAAGTGGAAGCCGGTTTCGACGAATCAGATGTACTGGTTATTGAAAAGGATAAAGCTTTTCGTTATATCGTGCTTTGGACGGAAAAAAACAAGGATTATGTTTGCATTGAACCTTGGACAGCCAAGAAAAATGAGTTTAATGAAAAAAAGGAACTTTTGTATGTGGAAAAAGATCGGCCGCTTCAGCTGGAAGTAACGATTTATTTGAAGAAGCGCTGATCATAAGCTATTGAGAATAAGCTATCTGGAAAAAGGCTGTCCCTCAGTTTACTCATGGGGCAGCCTTTTTCGTACTTCATTTGGCCGGATGAGCTCGTCTCAAATCCAAGTTCCAATTAATGGAACAGACATCCTGTCATCAGCGAGCTTGAGGAAAAAGGATACCTGATCAAAAGGCCGGATGAGCGGGATAAGCGCGCTGTCCTGGCCACTATCCGGATTTTCGATTCATGTTGCATGTACCGTTCATTTACAAACTACATGTAATCTGCGGATTTCTGATTTTGGGGATGTTTCTCAATTCCCGGCTGTTGCATGCACTGGCTCTGCCGTGGCAATATGTTTTCCGACGGTTCATTATTTATCGCCGAAAACCTCAGTATGATCGTTAAGGATGGTCTAACGTAACGCCTGTGGAATGAAGGGAGCGTTCAGTAAAATCGTTACAGGAAATTCATTGTAACTAAAGTGGAGACGTGATCAGTATTTTTATAATGTCCTCATATCGTGTAGGGGCCGCTGTTAAGAGACTGTTTTCAGATATTGCTAAATCCCAATATTCGAAAAAAGGGTGGAAGGAATATAAATTTCCTTCCATTCTTAATTTTTAAGATGGGTCACCGTGGCTTGAATCGAAACCATTGTCTGAAATGAGAGAAAAGCAGTGGTCGTGCTTCACCCGAATAAGCCGGGCCAAGTTCCGGAAAATGTGAATAAGGCCTGCCTATTCCTGCGATAGAATTTCTGTTTGATGCGACGCGGACCGTTATCAACATGATCATTAATGGAACGTTCAGCCGCTATAAAAATATTAAATTTGTGATTCCGCATGCCGGTGCTTTTCTGTCCCTGCTTGCCGACCGGCTGGATCCGTTCTTTAAGATCATACCGGTAGGAGAGAAAGGTTAAAACCGATGTGTATGCCGTGCTAAAAAGATTGTATTATGACGTTGCCGGTTTCTGCGTGTCGAGGCAGCTGGGAACTCTTTTGCAGCTTGTGGACGCGAGCCATTTGCCTCAGCAGGAAAATAATTTTATATCGGCCTTTTATTTTAAAGGAAACGCCGGTTTTCTTGAATTTAGACAATCTGGAAAAAAAAGTTATTTACAGAGACGGACGTAAAGCGTACAGTTATTTACGTAAAGGAGGAAGCCGGGTGGAGAATAAAAAACTTAAAAGAGGTCTTAGTGCGCGTCATATACAAATGATTGCTTTAGGCGGCACAATTGGCGTGGGCTTATTTATGGGATCCGCCAGCACGATACAATGGACGGGTCCGTCTGTTCTGCTCGCTTACGCAATCAGCGGAATCTTTGTATTTTTTATCATGCGCGCAATGGGAGAAATGCTGTATTTGGAACCCAGTACGGGTTCATTTGCCAAGTTCGGACACAATTACATCCATCCGCTGGCAGGGTATGTGACCGCGTGGAGCAACTGGTTTCAGTGGGTTATCGTCGGAATGTCCGAAGTTATAGCTGTCGGAGCCTATATGAAGTTCTGGTTTCCGGCTCTGCCTGTCTGGATACCGAGTATCATTGTCATGTTGATTCTCGGTACGGCGAATTTAGTTTCAGTGAAATCATTTGGGGAATTTGAATTTTGGTTTGCGATGATTAAAGTTGTAACCATCGTATTAATGATAGTCGTCGGAATCGGCCTTATTTTTTTCGGATTCGGTAATGGAGGAAAAGCGATCGGATTATCCAATCTCTGGGCGCACGGCGGATTCTTTACAGGAGGCTGGAAAGGATTTTTCTTTGCATTATCGCTGGTCATTGCGGCTTATCAGGGGGTTGAACTCATCGGGATCACGGCCGGTGAAGCGAAAGACCCGCAGAATACGCTGACGCGCGCGATTCAAAACATTATTTGGCGTATTTTGATCTTTTACATTGGAGCTATTTTTGTGATCGTAACGATTTATCCATGGAATGAGCTTCATGCAATCGGCAGCCCCTTCGTAACGACTTTTGCTAAAATCGGTATTACGGCAGCGGCCGGCGTGATTAACTTTGTCGTCATTACAGCCGCAATGTCCGGATGTAACAGCGGGATTTTCAGTGCCGGACGTATGCTTTATATACTGGGGGTATTCGGACAGGCACCTAAATTTTTTATGAAAGTTTCCCGGAACGGTGTCCCGTTATACGGTACGATTGCCGTGCTTATTGGTTTGGCTATAGGGGTTGTTTTAAACTATATTGCGCCGTCCAAGGTATTTGTGTACGTGTACAGTGCCAGCGTGCTGCCCGGTATGATCCCCTGGTTTACCATTCTAATAAGTCAAATACGATTCAGAAAAGCAAGAAGGGCAGAAATGGGTAAGCATCCATTTAAAATGCCTTTCGCTCCTTTTACAAACTATCTGACGATTGCTTTCTTAGTGACGGTATTAATCGGTATGTGGTTCAATGATGATACACGCTTATCGCTTATTGCCGGGATTATTTTCTTAGGCCTCGTTGTGATGAGTTATTATGCCTTTGGACTTAATAAACGTGATCATGCTCATCAGTCCGTTCAGACTTCTTATGCGGCGAGTCAGGTCGCGAAACAGCTTTCCGAAAAATGATCGACTCCCTGTGCGCCGCCATCAAAAAATAAGCAGCGGTCAGGGAGTAAGGGTCATCGTTTTGTTATGATTGTCTTATCTTTTTTAATATGCTAAAGCAAATGTTCGATCTGTAAGCGTTCAAAAGTTTCCCCCTTATTAACGGGGTGGGATATTTACTTATATTTTCCGGAGAATCAGGATCCCGGCGTCACCGTTTTCCAGTACGTCTTATGGGATCCTTTTCGATAGACCCGGGAAGCGAGCAGGGTGCCGTTTGCTAGAACGCCGCTTCCACATCATAAAAAAGCGGGTTGAAATGGGCGATATGCTGAAGCCATTTCGGTCCGAAAGAGAGCGGGAGCAGGACGCCTACCAACAGGGTCAGAGGAAGCTGCATGCCTGTCACAATCGCAGCCAGGCTTCCGATGTTTTTCAGAATCATGCCCAGACTGTTGGATGTAGCCGAAATGACGGCAGTCAGGAGAGCGGGAAGAATCAGAAGCAGAACTAAACCGACCGGATGAATAGGAAAGCCGAAAACAGCGGCAATAACCAGAATCAACATTGCCGGAACGAGAAGCATGACGGTATCCCGAAGGACAGGTCCCATAAGTCATGAAAACCGGTTTAACGGAGTGACTCTGAATCTTTCGGTCACTCCGTTTTGCAGCTCGCCGATAATTTCCCATAAGTGCCGTCTCTTTTCTTATTCACAGTATGGTTACGTTTTTAAGATCGGCCCGGTAGCCCTTAAGAAGTGCATAGGTTCCCTTATCCATCGTCGCACCGTCAAAAATAGCCTCGCCTGCTTTGGTTTTAAAGCAGACATTTTTCAGAATAGCATTCCGGAAAGAAGTTTTTTTAAGACCGGCATAGGTGAAATTTACATTGTCCAGGGTCATAGCTTCGAAAGATACGCCCGCCAGACTTGATTTGCCGAAGTCCGTCCGCTTCAGAATACAATGATCAAAATTGGCTTTTTTAAGATTGCATGCAGTGATTTTGCAATCCGTGAGATTGGCATATGAAAATTTCGAATTTTCTAGATTTCTGGCTTTAAATACGCACTGAGTTAAATTCGCGTACTGAAAATCTGAGCCTTTCAAATCACTATAATTAAATTTTCCGCTGCTCAAGTCGGTTGATGCGAAATCGGAGTCTTCTAGCTTACTGAGCGAAAAATCCATTCCGATCAGCTGCTGCAATTCTCGGGTCTTGTCATTTATTTCTTCAATAAGCTCTTCAATATTGCCGATCGATTCCGTTGCTCTTTTAAAAGCCTCATCTTCGTTATGTCCCTCTTTCTTTAAGTCATTTATTTTTTCTTGAAGGTCATGGGATAGTTCCTCTTTTAATTCTTTAATCTGCGGCAGCTCTTCATAAGGCGAGAAAATTACATCCAGGTATTTAGATAATTTTGCTGACATTGAGAATCTTCCTTTCTTAAATGAGTTCATCCAGAATATGCTTTGCATATTCCCAGTTTTGTTTATTTATGTGAAATTGTTCCACACCTTTCGTGTTTATATAGTAATACTTCCTTCTCCCTCCCTGAGACTCGTCGCCCCAATAAGAGCTGATCGCTTTTTCCCTTTCCAGACGTCTCTGGCTGGCATACAGAGTTGCCTCCTTGAGCTCGTATTCTCCTCCCGACTTGACCGTCACTTGTTTTGCCAGTTCGTAGCCATATTTATCGCCCTCCATAAGCAGCTTTAAAATAATGGTGTCTGTGTGCCCGCGAAGGAGATCCGCGGAAATTTTTTTATCCGACAATTTCAACACCGCCTTGAATACAATATACGATTAAATACTGTATCTATCAAAGTAATATATTGCTTATAAATATTGTTGAAATGTTCTCCCGGGCAATTTTTAAAAACTGAATGAAAACAATGTGCGGACGATTCGCAGCGCTTTATCCGCGGGACAATGGCATTTGGTCATCCTAAATGAAGCCGCGGGATGGACGGCAGAAAAAAGTTCGCATTGGCGGGCTTATGGTATAATATGGATATTGAAGCTGCTGATACTCATCGGTATTGGATTTGGCCTGTACAGAACAAAAGAGGCCAGTGGCATTCAGAAACAGGTTGTTGCCGGCCGCAACCTGAAAGACGCGGATGGATTAACCGGAAACAGGACGGGTTCGCGACGGCTTGCAGTGGCAGAGATAAACAAGGGCGAGTCAGCTATAAGCCAAACGAACGCACGGGTGAGGCGCCTGGCCGTCAGGCCGTAAATTTACATACCTGATATAATTAGTAAGTCTTTTCAAAGTTGCTGCGGCGCAGACTGTTCCGCATCTCATTTCTACAGAATATTTGCTGAATCCGATGGCTTGTGATTTGATAGATAATAAGATTGTCGTTTTTTTGAAATAATATACGGCAGCCATGCCATTCGTCTTTTGTAAAGACGATGATCAGACGGTCCATAATCTATAGTGTGGTTAGGTGATGGCGGTGATTTATTTAATTGTGGACTTCGAGGCCAACATGGGGCACTTATATCCAAACGGCATTGATGAAATTATTCAATTCAGTTCCGGTTTATATGAAAAAAATGGGACAAGCAGCCGCATAAAATATTTTAATTCTTATATAAGACCACAATTTGGAATACAGAAGCCGATCCGGGAATTAACCGGCATTACGCTGGATCATGTTGAGAATGCGCCAGACTTTCAGGCGTATGTATCTAGACTACAAAGCAATTTCTATGAATCAGTCATTTTTGTCAGTTTTAGTAGTCATGATATTTGTTATTTTATGGAAAACGCCTTGAAATATAATGCAAGCACAAGATGGATCAAAGGATATATGGATTTGCAGGAAATGGTGATGTATGACTGTCATTTAGATCAGCAGCCGAGTTTAAAAAAATCTCTTTCGCTGTTCGGGCTTGAATTCGTCGGAAAGCAGCATAACGCTTACTATGATGTTTTGAATACGATCCGATTATTCAGACAGATAGACAATAAATATCCTTCGTTGAATCGATGGGTGTATGACAGAAAAGAATTGCTTCAAAAATTCAATTTGTTAATACGTTATGATAAGGAAGGGCATTTAATCATAACAAAGAGCGGAAAAAAGATTTTAAAAAAAGTATTTTTTCATTATAAACATAGAGATGTAAATTTTATTCTGAATAGCGGCACAATGAAAAAAATATTGGAGCAAAATTTTATTGACCGTCATGATAAACAGTATATAAAAGTAGTTCGGAAATATTTTGATAATCTGCTTTTTAAGCAAGAAACCAACCGCTTTTGAGATCAAAGGCTCATTCCTCTTTGTGGCCATTTTCGGGGAAAATTCCAGGTTCATTGATGATTAAAAGATACAAGCGGGTTTTAAGAACCCCTGAGCGAACCGGTTGGCCGAACTGAACACGTACCCGGCTTACTTCCCATTTCTTTCCATTTGCGTCTCGATAAATTGCTTGATGAAACGATTTAATTCAGAGGCGGCTTTCGTTGGAATCTGATGTTTAACATGCGGGATCCATTTCAATTCACTCCGGGGCAGCTTGTCATACAGCAGCTTGGCGTAGCGCTGAAACCCTTGATCTTTTTGTCCATAGATTAATAAAGTGGGGGTTGTAATTTTTCCTAATTTATCCGTGCAATTATAGGACAGGCTGTATCGATAATATTCTTCAATATTTTTAGCCTTTCCTTTTCGCTCTTCCTTGACCATTTTCCAAAATGAGGATCGGGTAGTCATATTCGTCCCGGATATATATAGGGCTAATACAGAGAGCGCTTTTAGTTTGGCAAGAGTCATCGCGATCACAATTTTATTTTTTAAAACCCAGTCACTGACCTCCGACAAACCGCTAATGACGATGCCGCCCCATGCTCGATCTGCTTCAGTCAGTAAAAATTCAAGAGCGATGGATCCTCCCGTGGAATAACCGCAAATAAACGCCTTTTGAATTTTCAGATGATCTAATATGTGCTTCATATCGTCAGCAATCAAAGGATAAGTTAAGGGCACTTTGGAAAATGAGCTTCTTCCATGCCCTCGGATATCAAAGGTAATGATCCGAAAATACTTCGATAATTCCTTTATCTGCCTATCAAAATTGTAATGTGTAAGAACCGGAGGATGAATAAAGAGGAGGGGCACCCCTTGACCTTGAACCGTAAAATAGAGCCTGCAGCCGTTCACCATGACAAAGGGCATTTTCTGACCACCTCAGCTTAAAATACTTCAAAGTATTCTTATCATTCCCCGATTCTGCGCCGGCATCCGAATGAGTGAAAGGCATTTTTTGAATCCAATGGATTTCTTGATCGTTACTTTCAAATCAGGCGGGACCGCTTATACTTATTTCACCATCCGATGGACTGATTAGACTGCACATAAATGGAAACCCGCGTATAGACGACAGTTGCACTGGAAAACTAAGACGGTCATCTTTTTTACACGGTAAATTTCAACTGGAACAATAACGAGAAAGATTCGATACCGGTAAATCTGCGGACGATGACGAGAAGAGTTAGTTCATGCTCGAAATGCATCTTTTAAGCCGGCTTCAAAGGGGAGACTTTCATGCAGAAAGAATTATGTGTTCTTATTCATGGGTTCGCAGGAAATCCGCAGGAAGTAGCGCCATTGGCACATGCCTTGGAACGAAAGGGCTACGAAGTCGTGACTCCCTTGCTGCCCGGACATAATAGTGACAAAAAGCGGATGGAGAAAATCACTGCGTCGGATTGGCTGCAAGTCATTGAAGAAATTGTTAGACAAGCCATTGACGAAAAGAAAGACATTCATTTGATCGGTTTTTCTATGGGGGCCATGATCGCTTCCATTATGGCCAGCCGCTATCAAATAGCCACCTTGGTATTGCTATCTCCGTCGGTATACGTGTTTACGCCTTTTGTTTTAAAGATGAGGATGGAAAAATTTTTTCAGTATATTAGAAAGAATCGTTCACTGCCTGTTCAGACGATGCTTAGTAATCGGGCATTAATCAGCTCCGTCCCCATTCATAACGTACTCCAGTTTCAAAAGATTGTCCGTCATGCAAAACGAATTTTCCGGCATATTTCTGTTCCAATTTGCATCATTCATGGCCAAATGGACGAGACTGTTGATCCGAAGAGTTCCGAATGGATTTTTCGTGCAGCTTTGTCAAAAGAAAAAGAGCTGCACTATCTTCCGCTTTCAAAGCACCATATCTGCCATGATTGTGAAGGCGACACCGTCATTCAAATGGTTACGGCATTTTTAGAAAAGCATCATCGACGTCAGTTGGCCAGATAGCCTTTATCAGAACGGGTGTACATAAGCCATTTAAAAATTGTTCGCTAAGAATTTATCATTCAGACTATTTGAAGACAAGAGAATTCAACTTTACTCAAAATTAAGCTTTGTTTTCCTTATTCTTTTTCTATAATAAACATCACAGAAAAAATCTTTCTCATTTTATATAATGATTACCATAAGTACCCATTGATTTGTCCTGCTAAAAAGGACAATAGCTGTGAATTCGATGCATGATCTATGAAAGGCAAGAGGGTGCAGCTGGGTTTTTTGTTTTTCTAAAAAATGTTCTTAAAGAGGGGTTATGTTTGATGAGAAGAATCATATCACTGAATACGATGGACCTGAGAGAAACCGCAAAACACGGCGGACACGGCGAGTGCCAGACATCCTGCCAGTCGGCCTGCAAAACGTCTTGCGGTGTAGCCAATCAGAAGTGTGCCGAACCAGCGGAAAGATAAGAAACGAAAGTGTACCGCCCAACTGTTTTGCGGTTGGGCGGCAATTTTTTGGATAAGGGAGCCCGATAGCCAGCTATGATTCATCAATATAAATTAAACGGACACAACATTGTGCTTGACACCTACAGTGGGGCGGTGCATGTTGTTGACGATCTCGCCTATGATATTATTGCGCTTTATGAGGCTTATTCTCCTGAAGAAATCGCGGCCAGGATGTTGAAGAAGTACGCCGATCATGCAGATATCACCGAAAAGGACATTTATGAAACGATCGCGGACATCAACAAGCTGAAAAAGGACGGACAGCTCTTTACTGAAGATACATATAAAGATCTCTCATTCGATTTGAAAAAACGCAAGACCTATATCAAAGCTTTATGCCTGAATGTCGCGCATACGTGCAACCTTTCCTGTGAGTACTGCTTTGCAAGCCAGGGCAAATATCACGGCGAGCGGGCGATCATGAGCTATGAAGTCGGAAAGAGGGCTATTGATTTTTTGCTTGAAAATTGCGGTTTTCATCGAAATCTCGACGTCGATTTCTTCGGCGGAGAACCTCTGATGGACTGGAAAGTGGTCAAACAGCTTGTCGCCTATGCGAGAAGCAAAGAAAAAGAGTGCAAAAAGACTTTCCGCTTCACCCTGACGACCAATGGCATGCTGCTCAAAGATGACGTCGTCGATTTTCTGAACGAGGAAATGCACAATGTCGTGCTGAGTCTGGACGGACGAAAAGAGGTTCATGACCGGCTTCGCAAAACGGTTAACGGCAAGGGCAGCTATGACTATGTCGTTCCGAAGTTCCAGAACTTCGTCAAGAAGCGCGGGGACAAAGAATACTATGTCCGGGGAACCTTTACCCATAATAATGTCGACTTCACTAACGACATTTTTCATATGGCCGATCTGGGTTTCGACCGTCTCTCGATGGAGCCCGTCATCTGTGATCCAAAGGAACCGTACGCACTGACCAGGGAGGATCTCCCTGAGATTAACAGACAGTATGAGATTCTCGCCAAGGAAATGCTCAGGCGTTCAGAAAAAGGCAATGGCTTTATCTTTTACCATTACATGCTTGATCTGACAGAAGGCCCCTGCATTCATAAAAGAATCTCCGGCTGCGGTTCAGGCACTGAATATCTCGCGGTCACGCCTTGGGGCGAGCTTTTCCCTTGCCACCAGTTTGTCGGGGATGAAGCCTACAGCATGGGCAATATTTGGGACGGAATCACAAAACCGGAGCTGCAGAACCAATTTAAAGAGTGCAACTGCTACTCAAAGCCGGAATGTCGCGACTGCTGGGCGAAGCTTTACTGCAGCGGCGGCTGCCCCGCGAATTCACTGCACGCGACGGGTTCACTTAAAGGAAACTACGCATTCAGCTGCGACGTTTTTCGCAAGAGAATCGAATGCGCCATGATGATTAAGGCAGCCGAATCCATAAAAGCCATGGAAAAGGATAAACAAACCGTGGGTAAATAAACAAAGCGTAAAATGCAAAAAGAGGCCGGGCATAAATCAGGAAAAATCTGGTTTATGCTTGGCCTTTTCGCGCAGAGAAAAAAAGGGGAGGTTCTCTTTTTGGTGATTCAAGCGAGCCCGATCAATCTAAAAAATTCTGTTTTTATACGCTGACGGTCAATAGTGTCCGTACCGGTCATTATTCCATGTGCATGCCGCCGTTCACCAGTGTATAGGAACCCGTAACAAACCGACTGTCATCACTGGCCAGAAATGAGACGACAGCAGCCAAATCATCAGGCTGGGCCATGCGCCGAAGAGGTGTGTTCTTTCTAAAAGCCTGCTTTACCTGCTCGGGCATTCGGGAAATGGCGTCGGTTTCTGTAGCTCCCGGAGCAACGACGTTGGCGGTAATTCCAAGAGGCCCGAACTCACTGGCGATATATTTGGCAAATGTGTCAATTCCGCCTTTCGCCGTTCCGTGAGCAATAAAATCAGGCTTTGGGTATTTTCCCAAGTCTGACGAGATATAAATGATACGTCCATACTCTTGCTCAATCATAGATGGAATGACCGCTTTAGTCATCGTGAACGCGGCCTTTAGTTCATCATTCAGTTTCTGTGCAAATTCACTCCATGAGATCTCGGTAAATGGCTTTCTGACGAAAGGGACATTCGCATTATTGACAAGAATATCAATTCGGCCGCCAAATGTTTCTTTTGTGAAGCTTATTAGATTTGAAATTTGACTTTCATTGCGAACATCCGCCTGAAAAGCTGCTGCTTCGCCTCCGTTCGAATGAATGGCATCCACTACCGCCTGTGCTGCGTCCTGATTGTTTAAATAATTGACGATTACTTTTGCGCCGCGTTGGGCCAATGTTTTTGAAGTAGCGCGGCCAATACCCCGGGAGCCGCCGCTTACGATAGCGATCTTGCCTTTTAAGTTCATAATAATACCTCCAAATACAGTCACTTTTATTAGTGCCCAACTATAAACTCCAGGAATTTTTAGTTTAATTGGACTCGCAGACCAAACAAAAAACTCTATGCGGAATCTCGATGATATTTGGATAGTTCTCTTGTAATAATTCTTTTAACTGATGATCAAACGCTGCTATTCTTTCATGTGGAAGACTGGCACCTACCCCGGCACTTGCTCTAATTCTTCCTCTCCAAGCCTCTTGACTATATTTAAAATGCAGATCAAATGTGAACGTTTCGATGTCTGTAAATCCACCTATAGCTACTTGCGTTAACCAATCTGGATAAACACCTGTTCCTCCAGCACCTTTCCATTTTGGATTATAGGATAATATAAGCTCTTCCGTCTTCGACACAATATTACTATCTAATGGTATCCAATCTAAATGCACAATGATTAACTTCCCATGTGCATGTAAAACGCGGTTCACCTCTTTCAACACTTGGTCACCTTGAAACCAATGCCAACATTGGCCTGCTGAAACTACATCGAATTCAGAAGATGAAAAGGGTAAATGCTCTGCCCGCGCATTTAGATATCGAATATGCACATGAACTTTTTCATCCAGCTTCTTGGCCTCTTCTATAAGTTCATCTGATATATCCACTCCCGTCACCCGGGCGCCTTGTTTGGCAAATGTCCTCGCAAGATACCCCGTGCCTGTTCCAATATCCAATATTGATTGACCTTTAATCCCAACACCATAATTTTTAAGACGTTCATATAACTCATTCGGATAGCCTGCTCGATATTTACTATAGTCTTTTGCAGTAAGACCGAAGTTGACTTTCATCGCCAAGCCTCCATTTCTAAATTATTCAGCGGATTGCGGACATTACAGCGATTTTGTTTGCTGGTGAATAGAGCTGAAAAACAGTTGGCTGCGAAGCATTCAAATTATAATGCCATGAATAAAAAGTTCTTCACTGATAGGCTTTAACCTTCTTGGAAAAGCACTTTCTATTCGAATAATAATTTGATCGTCAGCTATGTACGTAACACGGTTACTGATACTTGATACAGGTTGACAGCAAATTTGACAAACACACATCGTTACACTAAACTGTTACATATACACTATGGTGTAACTTCAGACTGGAGGAATTATGATGTCAAGCTATACAGCGAAACAGATAACTGAACTGCTTCAGCGAGAAGGGGCGGACATTCATTTACGCACGATACGGTACTATACACAGATCGGCATGGTACCGCCGCTTGAGACAGCCGGAAATAAAAGGGTTTATACAGACAATCATCTGGCCTATTTTCGCGCTATTCTGACTCTAAGTAAAACAGGAGAGACACTTGCGTCCATTCAACAAAAACTGCAGGCACTTTCAATTGATGAAATTAAGAAAATCGGAAAACAGATGACGCTCTACCAATCGGAAAACTTGATCACCCGGGAAACCACGAGAATAAATGATGATGCTTTTATAACACTCAGTTCAAATGTGCCGGAACAGATGAAGCAGAAGATTGTTGACTCAATTTCAAACATTATGAAAGAAGATGAAGAACGATGATTCTTGCGAAGCTGGCCAAAACGAAGATGGAATGCTGGGAAGGAACGAATCATGTATGGATTCACATCGATTCGGCTCACTTAGCTGAAGTGGCGGAACTTCATCTTTGTTTGTATCTTCCGGAAGGACTCCGGACCTTGAGAAACTTAAACGGTTATCCTGAAGATAAAAACGGAACGATATCCATCACAGCTCCGAATGAAGACATTGATTTAATTATTGAGATATACACGGAAGGGTCAGTGCCCCACGGGAAGGTATCTCTTTCGCTAGACCTGTCCTTCAACCTTCAGGGACAAATTCACGAGGACAAACTGCAGCTTCCTTTAATCATTGTTCCTGAAGAAATGAGTGAACAAATACGAGTTGATCCTGAAGTGGCTGCTCATGTCATGACTATGAAGAATTTAAATAAACCAGAATTTGAGGAAGGACCGATTGTCATCATTCCGCCGACCACTCAATTATCAGAAAACAAGCTCTCTCCACTTGAGAAAAAGTATCGAATAGATGGCTGTGTTCGCGCTATATGAATGATTTTTAGGTTACAAGAAAGACAAATCAGGAATATTAAGGAGGACGTACAAATGAATTTAGTGCCTTATGTCATCGAACAGACAAATAGAGGAGAACGATCTTACGACATTTATTCTCGATTGCTCAGAGACCGGATTATCTTGCTCACAGGCGAAATTTCAGATGATGTGGCAAACAGCGTGGTTGCACAGCTCCTTTTTCTTGACGCGGATACCTCTGATAAAGATATCAGCATTTACATCAATTCGCCTGGAGGATCGATTACTGCAGGAATGGCTGTTTTTGATACGATGCGGCATGTCAAGTCTGACGTCAGTACTCTATGTGTGGGTATGGCCGCCTCAATGGGCGCTTTTTTGCTTGCGGGCGAGGAAAAAGGAAAAAGATTTGCGCTGACAAATAGTGAAGTAATGATCCATCAGCCTCTTGGGGGAGCAAAAGGGCAGGCAACGGATATTGAGATCCATGTGAAAAAAGTTTAGGCATTGATCGCACGTCCAATTTTATGTACATAAAATCGTTCAGATCAACTTTTTATAGGTAAATGATCCGTCCTATCTTTTTCTTTACTTTCAACTTTTAAGCGGTTTAAACAGACAATATCGTTGCAAACTAAAGAAATGAGCCGCTCAATTTTAAAAGTGAAAGAAGAGACGAAAGAATATGGATTCCCTCTGGTATTATTATGATGGTCAAGAGACGCAGGGCCCTTTCTCCGAAGATGAGATGACTTTTTTGGCAAACAAAGGGCAGATCAACAGCAACACGCTGGTCACTACGCAAGGCATGACAACATGGCTGAGAATGCGCGAGACGTCGCTTCAATCATCGGAGCGGAACGTGCGCAGGGCTTCCCGCCGGTCAAGGAGTCTGATCAGCCGCGCGACGGAACCGGTGAATGAGCTGATTGGCGAACGCGGTCCGGTTGATCTGAAGCTTCGCGATCTGTTTTCGCAGGTGTTCCGACGCCATACGAAAGCAGAAAGCGAGCGGATTTTTATCGCCGGTACCTCTTTTACAACGCCCAATGAAGCAGACATTTCTTCGGTGTGGCCGAAGCCATGGCTCTTCTCAAGGGTGTTTCTGACTTTTTTAGTGACTTATGCCATGCTTTGGATCTGCCTGAACGATTTTGGCAATCCTTATGCGCTCCCGGGTTTAATGCTGATCGGTTCCTTTGCCGTTCCCTTTTCCCTTGTCTTCTTCTTTTTTGAAACAAACGCTCCCCGAAACATCAGCATCTTTGATATCGTCCGCATGTTCTTTCTCGGTGGTGTGGCCTCAATCATCGTAACCCTGGTTCTTTATACGATTTTTCCGGTTTACCGGATCAGCATAACCAGTGCATTTGTTATTGGTATGGTTGAAGAGTTAGGAAAACTGCTGATTGTCATCGGATTTGTCAGTCAGCTGAATGTCAAATATATATTAAACGGCCTGTTGATCGGTGCGGTCATTGGCGCGGGGTTTGCCTCATTTGAATCTGCGGGTTACGCGTTCCGGGCTTTTCAAACGATGCGTAATGAAACTTTTCTGAATGTTATTGTGATGCGGGCATGGACGAGCATCGGGACACATGCCATCTGGACGGCCATTGCCGGGGCGGCCCTAGTTCTGGTTAAGCAGAACAAGCCTGTTACTATAGGTTTGCTGTTTAAAGCACGATTTCTCAAGCTGATGATTATTCCCATTTTTCTTCACGCCTTTTGGGACATGCCGCTGCCGCTTATTGGTGATTCCATAATTAAAGTGATGGTTTTAATCATGATCAGCTGGCTCTTCATTTTGGTCATGATTAACAGTGGTCTGAAACAAGTCACCCGGCACTCGGTGATAAAGGCATCGGTTCCGTAACGGGCGGCAAAAAATACAAGTCTCAAAGGCGCTTTTAGCAGCCTTTTTTTTGTTCCATTTTTCGATTGTGCTTCGTTTATTTGTTTAGGGATGGGATAACCAGTGTGAACATTCTGTGCTTGGCAGCCCAAAATCAGCATACTTTTCCGCTTGACATACCTAGAAGTATTAAGTATATTTTATATGCATAAGACTTCTAGGTATATGGAGGGGTTTATGAATGTATCCAAGGATTTGATCGCGGCCTCCGCTGTCCCCTTGATTTTAGCTATTTTGAAACAAGGCGACAGTTATGGTTACTCCATTATTAAAAAGGTCAAAGAGTTGTCGGGAAATGAACTAGTCTGGTCAGAAGGGATGCTGTATCCGGTATTGCACCGTCTTGAGGACCAAAATCTTATTCAGTCGTACTGGAGGAATTCGGAAACAGGACGCCGGCGCAAGTATTACACAATAAAAGACGACGGGCTGAAAGAGCTGGAGCTGCAAAAGAAGCAGTGGGATATGGTTCACTCCGCGCTTTCAAAAACTTGGCAGAAGTTGAATCAGGAATAAGGGAGGGGCTCGGCATGTTTGATCTCGAATTAAATATTCGTTCTTGGAGCGATCACCTGCGGGCGCGCGGAAACTTCAAAGAAACGGATCTTCTTGAACTGGAAAATCATCTGCGCGATGAGATTGATGATCTGATTGAAGCCGGTCTCTCACAGGATGAATCGTTTTTGATCGGCGTCAAACGTTTGGGGAATGTCAACGCAATTTCCGAGGAATATTCGAAAGTAAATTCAGAAAATCTTTGGAAACATTTATTAATCGATCCGGATCACGTTTATGGCGTGAGCCGGAATCGAAAATATATTGCATTAGTGATTATTTTTTCGCTGCTGGCCGGTACGTTAATGAAAATTCCCGAGCTGTTCGGCTTTAAACTGTTTAACCCAGCCGATCAATTGTTTTATTTCAAAAATCTTAGTTTGTTTATTTTGCCTTTCATTGCCGTTTTTTTTCTGGTTAAGCATCAGTCAAATTGGAAAATGACCGCGTCCATACTGGGAATTTTCTTTCTGGCCGCTCTTACAATCAATCTCTTTCCATCCTACCCTCCTAAAAGCACGGAGCTGCTCACCGGTATTCACCTTCCTATATTCTTATGGCTGATTACGGGTGCCGCTTATATGGGATTAGAATGGAAACTCACCGGAAGAAGAATGGATTTTATCCGATTTACAGGCGAAGCGGTGATTTATGGAACGCTAATATTCTGTGGGATCATTGTTTTAGCATTGTTCACCGAGACGATATTCAGAGCGATTCAAATCGATCTCAGCAGTTTCATACAGCAGTATCTCTCTGTGTACGGAGGGTGCGCGACAGCGATGATCACCGTGTATCTTGTAGAATACAAGAAAAGCGTCGTCGAAAATTTTGCTCCGATTCTGGCGAAACTATTCAGCCCTCTTTTTCTGATCACCATGATCGCTTTTCTTTTCGTCATGATCATTTCGGGAAAGAGCCCATTTGTTGACAGGAATTTTTTAATCGGATTTGATCTTATGCTTGTGTTAGTGCTTGGGCTGGTCCTCTATGTCATTTCAGCCCGGGACTCCCATGATAATAATAAGCTGTTTGATTATTTGAATCTTGCGCTGATTCTTGCGGCCCTTATTATCGATGGCGTCGCCTTATCAGCTATACTTTTCAGATTATCAACCTTCGGAATAACCCCGAATAAAATCGCGGCGCTCGGTGAGAATCTGACCTTGCTGGTCAATCTTGGGGGCCTGGCCTGGCTGTATCTTCGCTATCTCGTTAAAAAAAATGATTTTCCTCACCTTGAAAAATGGCAAACCGCCTATTTATCTGTTTACGTCATTTGGATGGCTGTTGTTGCATTTGCGTTCCCGATAATGTTTCGCTTTAGTTAATTCCGACGGCATTGGCTTTTTCGCTGATTTTTATGTCTGGTTCAGCTTTCGCTGTGCATCTTAATGGATCTTCCCGGATTTTTGGGGAAGATCTTTTAATATTCCCTATGTAAAAATAACGTATTTTTCGCAATCGGGGAGAATAAAGTGTATATTGGTTAGTGAAAAATCCGGTTTACCAAAATGTAATAAATGCAAAATAATTGTAACAAAAAGTCGAAAATACCGATTTATTTACGGTAAAGACAACCAGATTCACATGAACGTCTTCTTTGAAACGTTTCATGATAAAGCTATATGCGAGGTGAATGAGCACGAGCATCCGTAAGATCAGCATCATTGTCATAAGCAGTATCCTCATTATTGCCGCTCTTATATTTGCAGGCATCAGCTATTATCAGGCTACCCGATTCAATGCCCGAATTACGATCAACGGTACAAAAGTGGGCGGACTGACCGCTGATCAGGCATTAAAGAAATTGAAAACATTGATTTTAACAAACAAAGTCTATGTCGGACAAAATTTAGTGTTCGACGGAAAAAGTACGAAGTCGGGATTTACAAATCAAGATCTTCCTGAAATCAAGAGATTATTAGGAAAACAGCGGACATGGTGGCCTTCTTCAAAAGCGGAAAATTTCTCGGCGATGCCCAGCCGCACGGATCATTATCGAAGCCAGACGCTGAAAGGGGAAGTAGAAGCAAAACTTAAATTAATGAATAAGAGTTTAATAGCGTCAAAAGACGCTCAGGCCTACTTGGATCATGGTCAAATCGCCGTTTCCAGGAGCGAAGTGGGGAAACAATATGATATTACCAAACTACTAAAGGATTATGACAACCAGGAATACAGAAGCGAAATCTATTTGAAACCTATACTCTCACAACCGATTAAGGAAAACAGCCAGATCGTGCAGAATGAAAAGAAAAAGCTGCAGGCACTCGTTCAGCGCACGGTTGATTATCAGGTTCAGAACCAAACTTATCCTTTGGAAGCAAGCAAGTTCATCCAATATGCAACGGTGTCAAAAGATATGAAGCTCACGATGAACACGACCGATCTTAAGAATGAGATCGCGGCGATTAATCGCTCCCAATCCACGTTAAATAAAAGTTACATATTTAAGACGCATACGGGTTCAACCATTTCGGTTCAAGGGCAAACCTACGGGTGGGCACTGGATGTCGGCCAGGAAACAGCGCGCATACAGAGTGCCTTTGAAAACGGAGAAAAATCGATGAAAGCCTACAATGTCTACGGTATCGGTTATAATACTTTTGGCGTCGGCTATCATACGACGACGAACAATGGCATTGGCAATACGTATGCCGAAGTGTCTATTCAGGAACAACGCATCTGGATTTATAAAAATGGCCAACTGGCAGTCACGACTCCTGTTGTTACCGGCAGGCATGATACGCATGAGGATACGCCGACCGGGGTTTGGTATGTTATGTATAAACAATCCCCCTCAACGCTTAAGGGAAGCGAAGCCGGCGACCCTCATTACACGGTCAACGTCTCTTATTGGGCTCAGTTCACGGATGGCGGTGTCGGTTTCCATGACGCCTCATGGCGGAAAAACTGGGCAAGTGATGCTTATCTCACAGGCGGATCGGGCGGCTGTGTAAACACGCCCCCAAATGTGATGAAATCCGTCTATGACAATCTGACACAAAACGAGCCGGTTATCGTTTATTAAAAAAGGTTCAATCAAAAAAGCGTTCATCAGAGTATGTGATGAGCGCTTTTTTATACTATAAGAAAGAATAAAATTTTTAAGGATTATAACATAAGCGGCCGAACATAAGCGCCGCGTCCTGCGGCATGTTCAGTATTAATCCGTCCTGGCCTCCGGGCGGCGTGCGGGATTCAAACAGAGCGTTTTTTGATTCGCTTGGGTCAATCCGTAAACAGGCTAAGGACATTAGGCTGGCTTAACACTCATGCCATAGTATATGCTGTTTACTAGAAACATCGACATGAGAAAAATGATGAGGAATAGATTTACTTCCTGAATGATTAACAGATTGAATCATTTCACATGAATTTACGGTGAATCTGTTCAGCGTTTTTTGCACCGACCTCTCATGACAAAAAGGAAAAAGTGATAAGAAGAAAGGAGAACTGTACGATGGACCTGCCCGAGAAGTTATACGCTTCACGATTTGTTTCTATTCCGGCCGTAAAGTGTCATATTCCCCCAAGCAATACAGATATACTCCCGCGCCCAAGGCTGGCATCAATCCTGAATCAAGGCCTGCAGAGTAAGTTAATTTTTATCAGTGCGCCGGCGGGCTATGGGAAATCGACTCTGCTGGCTGAATGGGCGCTAGGACTGGATCATAACCCCTGCTGGATTTCCCTTGACCCGGCAGATAATGATGTTGTCCGTTTTTGGCGCTGCATGATTGCGTCAATTGATACCGTTTATTCCGGCTTTGAAGAAAGAACATTTCCAGTTTTGAATATGCTCTATCCTTCCGATTATGAACAAGCCGTCAACGTTATCTTGAATGAGCTCCATCAGCTTGAACAGCCGTTTGTACTGATATTGGATGATTTTCACTTTCTGACAGAGAAAAATCTGATTTCAGCGTTCTCTTATTTTATTGATTATTTGCCTGAGAACGTTCATCTTGCTGTTTCCAGCCGGAACGAGCCGCCTTTTCAGTCGGCGAAGCTGCGGACCAGCCGGCTCATGCTTCATTTGAGCGCGAAAGATCTGCGCTTTAACGAAGAGGAGGGGGCAGACTTTTATCGTCATTCTATGAAACTCAAATTGGATCATGGCGAGAGTTCGGAACTGGTGAGGCGCACAGAAGGATGGGTAACCGCGCTGAAGCTGGCAGGATTGACACTGCGGAACTCCGGGCAGGCGCCAATTGAAATTCAGGATTTTGCCGGAAGCACCCGTTTGCTGGAACACTATTTGCTGGAGGAAGTCTTTCACCTGCAAAGCGAGCCTGTCCGGAAGTTTCTGTTGGACTGCGCATTTCTGAAACAAATGAATGCTGTTCTATGCAACGCGGTCACAGGTAATGATGACGGACAGACGATACTTGAGGATCTTGAACGTGCCCAGCTTTTTGTCATTCCGCTTGATGAGCAGGGCAGGTGGTATCGATTTCATCACTTATTCTCCGAATTTTTACAGCATCGGCTGCATCGGACCGCCCCTGAAAGAATCCCGGCCCTCTATCTAAAAGCGGGAGAATGGTGTGAAAAACAACATCTTCAGGAAGAAGCGCTGGAGTATTATATAAATGGAAGGCATTTTCGTTCCGCTTTGCGGGTACTCGACGAGATGAGAGCCAAAATGTTTCGAATGGACTGGTCTCTATTTAAATCTTGGCTCTCCGAGATACCGGATGATTTGCTTCTGGAGCATCCATCGCTTTATTTCTCCTACGCTCTTTCTCTGCTGTTTGGAGATCGAAAGTACGCTTTAGCTGAGAAAATGCTTCGAGAAGCGGAGGGACGATTTGAAATCCTGGCTGCTGGCTGGACCGAGAAGGAAAAGAATCATTTTTGGAGCAATTTTTACTTTGTAAAAGCGCATGCCGCGGCAGAAACCTTAAACGGCATGGACCAGGTGGTTCAGTACATGAAGCGCTCCAAACAATTTAATCCATCGGGACCTGAACTTGTTTTCGCCCAGAAAAACGCGGGCAAGCCTTCATTAATCCGAGAACACGAAGCGCCGTCCAAAGGTCATATACATCGATCTTTCCTAATACCATTTTTCCAGAACTTAATTGCCACAGTCGATGATCTGGGCCTGTCTTCTCCGCCAAAGGTCAGTTTGTCTGAATTTCTATATGAATGGGATAACATTGACGAGGCTGAATCTACATTGAAAACTGTTTTTGAATCAACCGATCTGAAAAATCCAACGGCTTCTGAGGCGCTGGTTCCGGCATGGCTGCTGTTTTCCCGTATTCAAAAAGTTCATGGCTTATGTGATGAGGCAGAACATACCCTGCTGCAGGCGAAAAGGAACTGCATGATTTTGGGTGTTCCGTCCGCGCTGATTTATGTAGACGCGGAGATCGCCGGAGTTGCTCTTATGCAGGGAAATACGGAACCAGCGGATGAATGGATCAGGCGCTATTCGCTGTCCGTTAAGGACGAGCTCTCCGTCGATCATCTGTATGAGTACCTTTTCCTGGTTCGGATACTTATCGCAAAGAAACACGATAAAGAAGCGTGGACGCTTTCTGAAAGGCTGAGAACCATTTCATACCATGGAAAACGTCTCTTCTACTGGGCGGAAGTCATGATCCTGCAATCGCTGATTCTGCAGCAGACTGGAAGAACAGAGCATGCTTTGGAAAAATTGAGAACGGTCCTGCACCGTACAGAGCCTGAAGGGTTTATTCGAACCTATGTTGACGAAGGAAAGCCGATGGCTGAGCTGCTTGCCCTGTTTGTCCGGTCGCGATCAAGTATACAGGCAGAAGAAGCGCCGTCTCTGCAGTATGTCCGAACACTCTTGGCTGCCGTTAAAAGCCGTCTGGACGGGTTGACTGAAATGGATTCTGTTGTCGATCCTTTAACAGACATTCTGACAAAGCAGGAAAGCATGGTGCTGGGGCTGATCGTCCAGGGACTGACGAACAAAGAAATCGCTGAAAAATTGAAGATCAGTTACGGTACGGTCAAGACGCACATTAATAACGTCTATAGCAAGCTTCAGGTGCACAGCCGTTTGACGGCGATTCGGAAAGGAAAAGAGCTTGGACTCTGAAATTGCTGAAGAAAGATCCACCCCTCTCTCTACCCTGAGGTGGATCTTTTTTTTTACATTTTTTTATATAATTTCCTTTGACAGAAAGGAGTGACATTTATCACAGAAAGCATTGAGATTAAGAGGAGACTTAATCAAATAGCCGGGCTTCTAAGTCCTCAAGCACCTGCAGTGCAAACAGAAGGCTGTGTTGCATAACGCCGGTTCGGGGATGTTGCACTTGCCATTTTTAAAAGATCGCTTATGAGCTTTCTTTAAACAATAATACTTATTGAGGGTTGGGAGATGAGAAAGCAAACATGTACCGGAAAAAAAGCACTTTGCTTTTTCTTGCTTTCATATTGTTTTTATCAACATTTATTCAATTCACTTCTCCGCGAGCGGGGCTTGCGGATACTTCCGGATTTGCAGGAGGAAGCGGAACAGCGAATGACCCTTGGGTGATCACAACACCGCAGCAATTGGATAACGTTCGAAATGATTTGTCCGCCCATTACAAGTTAGGAAACGACATTGATTTGTCCTCGTATGTATCGTCCGGCGGAGCAGGTTATCATGCCGGCGCAGGCTGGGAACCGATAGGCGATAATACGAACCCTTTTAACGGTACATTCAATGGACAGGGGCACAGAATCATCGGACTTCAGATCAATCGTCCTTTGACAGATTATGTCGGGCTGTTTGGCAGTGTAGGTCCCGGAGGAAGGGTTCAAAATGTCGGTATGCAGGATGACCGTGTAAACGGTCTTTCCTATGCGGGCGGTCTGGCGGGTAACAATACGGGCAGCATCGCCAACGCCTATGCAGCAGGAAGTGTAAACGGAAGTAATCTGCACAACGGCGGTTTAGTAGGTTATAACGATATGGGCGGCAGTATTGTCAATTCCTATGCTTCGTGCAGCGTGAGCGGTGATCGTGGCACAGGCGGTCTGGCGGGTAGCAATACGGGCAGCATCACCAACGCGTATGCTACAGGCAATGTAAACGGCCGCGATGGTACCGGCGGTCTTGTCGGATATGATTTTGGCGGCAGTATCACTGATACTTACGCAGCGGGGCACGTAAGCGGGAGTACCTCTGTCGGCGGACTGGTCGGTATAGATTTCATCCACACCATCCAGAACAGCTTCTATAACTCCGAAACATCCGGTCAGTCCGATACAGGCAAGGGAACACCGAAAACAACAGCAGAGATGAAAACCCAATCTACTTATACTGATGCAGGCTGGGATTTCAGCGGCACATGGGGAATTAATCCGACGATTAACGAAGGCTATCCGTTTTTCACCCCCTCCTACACGGTGGTCTACAATGACAACGGCAGCACGAGCGGGAGCGTACCGACCGACAGCAATACTTATAAGGAAAATAACACAGTAACCGTGCTGAACAATACAGGTAATCTGAAAAAAGACGGTTATACTTTCGACGGCTGGAATACAAAAGCGGACGGGAGCGGGACGTCTTATACGCCTGGTGATCAGATAACAATGGGTCCGTCAAATGTGACATTGTACGCTCAGTGGGTTCCGATCAAGTGGTATTATGTCCAGTATAACGGGAACGGTAATAACGAAGGTAATATTCCACCACAGTCTCCTCTAACAGCACCGGGTGCGACTCTATTGATCTTGGGAAATATAGGGGAACTGAGCCGAACCGGCTACAGCTTCGCCGGGTGGAATACAAAGCTGGACGGGAGCGGGACGTCTTATATGCCTGGTGATCAGATAACGATGGGTCAGTCAAATGTGACATTGTACGCCCGGTGGACGGCCAATCGCTACACGGTCAGTTTCGATAGTAACGGAGGCTCGGCAGTCAGCGATCAGACAGTAAACTACGGCGATCAGGCAAGTCAGCCATCCGATCCCGCGCGAACAGGGTATACATTCGCCGGCTGGTACACGGACATCAACCTGACCAAAGTTTATGATTTCGGCACGAAAATCACTGCGGATACACAGCTTTACGCCAAATGGACGGTCAATCGCTATACGGTCAGTTTCGATAGCAATGGCGGCTCGGCAGTCGGTGATCAGACAGTGAACTACGGCGATCAGGCAAGTCAGCCATCCGATCCCGCGCGAACAGGATATACATTCGCCGGCTGGTACGCGGACAGCAGCCTGACCAAAGTTTTCGATTTCAGCGCGAAAATCACTGCGGATACACAACTTTACGCCAAATGGACGGTCAATAGTTACACGGTCAGTTTCGATAGCAATGGCGGCTCGGCAGTCGGCGGTCAGACAGTGAACTACGGCGATCAGGCAACTCAGCCGTCCGATCCTGCGCGAGCAGGGTATACATTCGCCGGCTGGTACGCGGACAGCAACCTGACCAAAGTTTTCGATTTCAGCACGAAAATCACTGCGGATACACAGCTTTACGCCAAATGGACGATCAATCGCTACACGGTCAGTTTCGACAGCAATGGCGGCTCGGCAGTCGGCGGTCAGACAGTGAACTACGGCGATCAGGCAACTCAGCCATCCGATCCTGCGCGAACAGGGTACACCTTTGCTGGCTGGTATGCGGACAGCAGCCTAACCAAGGTTTTCGATTTCAGCACGAAAATCACTGCGGATACACAGCTTTACGCCAAATGGACGGTCAATCGCTATACGGTCAGTTTCAATAGTAACGGAGGCAGCGCGACACCAGAAATCAACGCAGACTATGGGGACACGATCAGCGCCCCGTCTGTTCCGACACAAACAGGTTATACCTTTGCCGGCTGGTATAAAGATAAAGATTTGACGATGGCATGGGACTTTGAAAAAGATACCGTCACTCAGGATACAACGCTCTACGCCAAATGGACGGTCAACAGCTACTCTGTCACGTATGACGGAAACGGCAACAACAGGGGCAGCGTGCCTGCAGAAAAAACTTATCCTTATAATGGCAGTTTTACGGTATCAGGTAATACAGGGGAACTGAGCCGAACAGGCTACACATTTGCCGGATGGAACACGGGTATGGACGGGAGCGGGACGACCTATACCCCCGATAGCGTGTTCACTATGGGAGCAGCAAATGTGGCACTGTATGCTCTGTGGAACATTAACAATGACATCATCAGCTTCGATAGTAACGGCGGATCTATAGTGAATGCGCAAACGGTCCGATATGGTGACTTGGCCGGTAAGCCATCCGATCCTGTGCGAGCAGGTTATACTTTCTCCCGCTGGTACGCGGACAGCAGTCTGACCAAAATTTTCGATTTCAGCACGAAAATCACTGCAGATACACAGCTTTACGCCAAATGGACGGCCAATCGCTACACGGTCAGTTTCGACAGCAATGGCGGCTCGGCAGTCGGCGGTCAGACAGTGAACTACGGCGATCAGGCAACTCAGCCATCCGATCCTGCGCGAACAGGTTATACCTTTGCCGGCTGGTATGCGGACAGCAGCCTGACCAAAGTTTTCGATTTCAGCACGAAAATCACTGCGGATACAAAACTTCATGCCAAATGGGTGATCAACGGCTTCTCGATAAATCATGCCGAGAGTGATGGGATCAATATAGTGCGAGCGGCGTCTCATTCCGTAAAAAAAGTCTTTAATGAAAGTTCGGAAAAACTAGCGGGATCAACCGAAAAAGATGAAAAAAGTGTACCCGCTGTACTGCAAAAAAGCCAAGAAAAGCAGACAGTGAAATCCGAAACCCGGCAACCAAAACATACTGATGCTCAAAGTGGAGAAAAGTTGTCACAAACCGCTGGGTCGACTAATGGGGGAATTATTACAGCAGGTGTCTTGTTCTTAACGTTAGCAGGCGGCGCCGTGATCATTTTCTTAACACGGAGAAGAAAGCACAGCAACGACAGAGAGCAGTAAGCAATCAATTCATAACAGCAAGGGATCAATCATATCAAAAAACAGCATTTTGCCTGATCAAGCGGACTGCTGTTTTTTTACGCAAAAGAAAAAATAAAGGCTAATTTCATCGCTCTTTAGAAAAATATCGCCGCTCACGGCAAAATGTCGCTCTTTGTGAGAAAATATCGCCGCTTACAGCAAAATATCACCATTCCTATTCACTTGCGAATCAGGATTTTTTAAAAATGGTTATGGTGCCCCATGGACGGGTTGACGATTTCAAACCCTTCTTCAGGAAAATAAAAAAACTGGATCCAGACTCCGTCCAGTAGCTCTTCACGGGTGTCTAAAAGGACGTCAATTCCTTTATCCGTATGAACAATCTCATCATGCTCGGTCGGGGTTCCATAGGTAAGCGCATAATGGGCATGATCGCCATGATGTTCTGTCACGATGACACGTAGCATTTGTCCTTTTGCATCTTCATTTTCCAGCATCTCTTTCATCACTTTGGCCGCATTTCGATTGATTTTACACTTCATGATCGATTCTCCTGTTTGGGTTATGTTGATGTTTGTACCGATCCAGTATGACATATCTACCGGAAGAAGTCCCGTTTTCTGCTGAAACAAGATATCCATAATTGTTATAGATGATGGGCCTAAGACTCACTGTAAGCGTCGTATAAATATCGTTCTGATTTCTCGGAGTGTGGACTAGTTGACACCTACGCTTTTTTATTTACTTGTAACAATTCAGGGTCAATAAACGTTTAAAGAAGTAAATAGTAAAAGGAGTAGATTCTAATCATGAATATCCTTATTTTAGGCGGAACTGTTTTTCTCGGGAGACATCTGGCAGAAATCGCCAAGGAAAAGGGGCATTGTGTTACGTTATTCAATCGTGGCAATCACTCGGGGATTTTGTCACATATTGAACAGCTGCATGGTGATCGTGACGGGAATTTAGAGGTGCTGAAAGATAGAAGATGGGATGCCGTTATTGACACGTCGGGTTACGTCCCAAGGATCGTCCGTAAATCTATTCACTTGCTTTCTCATTTAACAGATCACTACACTTTTGTTTCAAGTATCTCTGTATATAGTGATTTCAGTAAGCAAAACATTGATGAGCAGGCAGACGTTGGTAAATTGGCGGATGAAACGGTAGAAATAATAAATGGAGAAACATACGGCCCGCTAAAGGCACTTTGTGAATTAGTCGTTCAGGAAAAGATGCCAAACCGTACACTGATCGTACGGCCCGGTCTGATCGTTGGACCCTATGATCCGACCGATCGTTTTACTTATTGGCCATGGCGGATGATGAAAGGGGGAACCATACTTGCGCCTGGCGATCCGAATGCACGTGTCCAATGGATCGATGTCAGGGACTTGGCCTCATGGATTCTGGATATGGTGGAAGCGAAGCAAACCGGTATCTATCATGCGACTGGTCCAAAAGAGCCGTTGACAATGAGTGCCTTTCTCGATTCCTGCGCCGAAGTCTTAAATACAGGAGTACAGTTTCAATGGGCAAAAGAAGAATTTTTGCTTGACCATGGAGTTGCCGGCTGGACTGAAATGCCGCTCTGGGTTCCTGTAAAAGAAAACATGAGCGGATTTCAAACAGTGGATAATCGAAAAGCCATCCAGGCTGGACTTTCGTTTCGCCCGATTCGAGAAACAATTCGCGAAACAGCTGAATGGGTTCTCGAAAGATCCGCTGATTATGACTGGAAAGCGGGAATGAAATTAGAACGTGAACGGGAATTAATAGAGAAAATCATAAATAAAGATCAAAAAGCCTAATGCTAAAATAAATACTTTAAACAGAAGGATTGATTGGTGGAGACTGACAATCCATATAAAAAGCCAATGATCAAATTTACCTCAAATCTTCATACATGGGCGTTTTAAACCATAAAATGTGCTTTTCGAGAATTTAGAAAGTGAGGCGGCGTAATGTTGGCCTGACAAACCGGTGGTGGGGATCTTTCTTCTTTCGGTGTCCATTGAAGCCGTTTAGCAGTCATCTCAACGGTCTGAAGCCCTTTATTGTGAAAAAACTTAACTGAAAAAGCGGGTTTCTATGTGTTCCCAGAAGCACACAGCCGGATAATCGTCAGTAAAGAGGAGAGAATCAACAGCAAACGGTTGAGAATCATCAGTAAATGGCAGAGAATCAACAGTAACGTTCAAAGAATCAATAGTAAACGGCTTGAAATCAATCAGAGCTCATCTTGAACTTTTTTGTCGGCGCTGACCGCTTTCAGTGGAACATACCGCCGCAGTTATTAACAGCGTATAACCGTAAGCTTTGGAAGTTATCCGGGCTTAACTAAGTCAATTCGAAAGTGCCCTATTCTATGATCGAATTAGAGAGGATCTTTATCAACTTAAGCTTAGATGTAAACGTCAAAACTGTTTCACTCTGTTCACCGTCACAGGGATGAAATGTTCAAGCATAACAAGAAGGGGTATCAAAAGGCCTAATGCTAAAATAAATACCATAAACAGAAGGATCGATTGGTGGTGACTGAGAATCCATCCGGCCAGTACCGGGCCGATGATAGAACCCGCTTGCCATGTTGCATTGATCAGGCTGTTATACCAGGTTGTCAAAGGATAAGGAGCTATATCGTTGATTAATGCCGGCAGACACGAAAAGAGAAGCGTTTCACCGATGGCTGTAACGCCTAAAGAAGAGATAAGACCAATAGAAGCCGCAGGGCGCTGAAGAAATCCGGATCCAAACATGATCAGACAACCGGTTAAATAGAACAGCACGGCAATGGCGATCGCCCGGGTTCTCAGCCTGTTGCGAATCATCTGAAGAACAAAAACCTGGCCGAGTACGATGACCAGACTGTTTACCAAAAATGCCCGGCCAATTAGTGAAACAGGTTGCCGGGCTTGGTCGGTGGTCCATAGGGGAAAGAGCGTCGTTGTCAGTCCGCTCATTATCACGGCCAAGATCAGATAGCTGAACGAGAGACCGATCATAGCTTTGTCTCTCAACAATGATTTTGTTTTAGATGTTTTAGATAAACCATTGGATGTCTTCTTAATAATTTCCTGCTGAGAATCGGATGTCCACTTTTTGCAGAACAGAGCAAAAATGATGAATGTAGCCGCATCAAGAAAAAAGATATGCTGAAAAGATGCAAGAGAGCTTAGATCAATCAGGCGGCCGCTGACAGCAGCGCCAAGTCCGGAACCGAGATTTTGCAAGGCAAAAGCGGCTCCGAATATGCTGTTTCTTTGTGATTGAGGGACAGACTCCGCCAGAATAACAGAGAGAGCGTTCCATGATCCCGCGGCACCAGCTCCCGAAACGATAGACGCAAGAAAAGCGATTTCCAGGTTCTCAGCATAAGCAAAAAAAATTCGGCCGACTGCGCCGAGCAGGAGCATTGAAAGAAAGATACGCTTCGTATCAAAAAGTTCCGCAAGCCATCCAGATACAGGGACGGCAATCACTCCGGCCAATCCGGAAATACCGATTATCATTCCTGTCCATGAAAGCGGGATGCCCCGTAATTGATAAAGATAGGGAACAAGATAAGGCTCGGTCATGCCTGTGCCAAATAAAGAAAGCGTATACCCAAAAAGAATCCACCATACAATTCTTTTAAAATGCGGGATCATCTTCTATTTCCCTCTTTCACAGAATAGGTTCAGCCTCTATCTTAACGATGAATCATGACATCTGCTGTCATATATCCATGGTATACTTTAGAAAAATGAACCGAGATGAACGCACTTGCGGGCAGACAGACTCTTATCGATTCTTCTGATTTTGAAAGCAGAAGGGAGAACTTCTGCACGGACGCTGGCCAACCAGCTGGAGGTTTCTGAACGTACCATCTTCAGGGATATCGACGCCTTAAGCTTTTCCGGTTTTCCGATCTATGCCGTTCGCGGTTCACAGGGTGGTTTCGTTTTAAAAGAGGATTTCCGTATAGACCTTTCAAACCTGAAAACTTCGGAAGTCAAAGAACTGTTGATTAACCGTTTTCCAGGACCGCTGACTGATTTAGGATTAGGATTTAATCAGATCTCCAATAAGTTAATCAGTTACCTTCCAAAGGCAAATCGGCAGCAAGCTGTTCAATTCAGTAAGCGGCTGTATCTTGATCCCGTTCAATGGTTCAGCAGACACGACTCTGTGCCCTGCCTTACTATTATTTACGAAGCGATACAGTCCAATCAATTGATTCACATTGATTACCTAAAGGGAAACGGTGAATTTATTTCTAGGAGAGTGGAGCCATTAGGGCTTGTTGCTAAGACTGATTGCTGGTATTTGGTGGCGAAGCACTCAGGCATCCTGAGAGTCTACCGTGTCTCCAGGATCCGGAACGTAGAAGTTAAGAAAGAAACCTTTCTTTTCCCGCGGGATTTTGAATTGGCACATTTCTGGGTGTCATGGTGCCGGGAGTTTGAAAGCAGCCGTCCGGTTTTTCAGGTAATTCTCCTTATAGATCCCGCTATTGTTCCAAGTCTAATCGTCGATTATGGCCCACAAATCCAGTTAACGGGTGCCGGCAAGAAAGCAAAGGTCCTTGCCCGATCTGGGCGTCATGGTGCCGGGAGTTTGAAAGCAGCCGTCCGGTTTTTCAGGTAATTCTCCTTATAGATCCTGCTATTGTTCCAAGTCTAATCGTCGATTATGGCCCACAAATCCAGTTAACGGGTACCGGCAAGAAAGCAAAGGTCCTTGCCCGAATTCAATTTGAAACAATGGAAGAAGCGCTTTGCAAGATTTTAGGTTTCGGATCTCAGGCAGAAGTCATTCAGCCCGCTGAACTTCGAGTAAAAATCTCTGAACATATTAAAAAGTTGTATAGACTATATAAATAAACATTCGATTTATTTAAATCAACTGAATATAATAAGTTAATAGTTAATTTACCTCAAATCTTCATGCATGGGCGTTTTAAACCATAAAATGTGCTTTTCGAGAATTTAGAAAGTGAGGCGGCGTAATGATCGTTGTGAGTTCCTGCTTGGCGGGACTAGCGGTAAGGTACAATGAATCGCATTGCTTGGACACTAGAATCAGACAGTTGATTGATGAAGGAAAAGCTATCTCGGTATGTCCGGAATTACTTGGAGGCTTTTCAACGCCAAGAGAACCCGCTGAAATGATCGGCGGTGATGGTATGGACGTCCTTGATGGAACGGCCAGAGTAGTCACTAAATCTGGGGAAGATGTAACAGAAGGGTATGTAAAGGGGGCATATCTGACATTAAAGAAGGTGAAAGAACTTCATGCAACGGCAGTCGTACTCAAAGAATACAGCCCTTCATGCGGAAGTACCTGGATTTATAACGGAGAATTTAAAGGAAAGAAAATTAAAGGGAATGGCGTTACCGCTGCATTGCTCGGAAGAAACGGAATTAAAGTGATCTCGGAAGAAAGACTGGCTGAAGGGCTCAATAAGCTCATTTAGCCAAATCAAAGTCCAAGTGGCGTACTATGGACTTGAAGATCTGGCCAAAATGGCTGCCGTATCGGCGTTTCAACTTCTTACTCCATTATCCGTAGAGTCCGAATCCTTCCTGCCGATCTTCGTGGAAGGGGTGTATGCGTTTTTGCGTTCGGTCAGCGTCAGTAGCGCGTTGTCATCCCTTGTCTTTTTGCCCACAGCGGTATCAATCTTCCCCTCCCCGAATTCTTGACGCTTTTCCCTGTTCACCGATTAAATCCATTAAATTTTTACGAGCGTGGTTAAGAGAGCTGATTATCGGCTTTTGATCCTCATGAAGTATTTGGATATGGTTATCGGCAGCCTGATCAGCTTGTTTCTTAAACAGTCCAGTCAGCCTGATCGCTTCTTTGTAAAACAGCGGAAGATAATGAGATTTGCAGCAGTCCCCGTATTTTTCAGTGATGATCGTGATATGCGGATCCAGAAGTTCCTGAAGCTTATCTCTCATCAGCTTCTGGCCGTCTCTTTCGAAAAACTGTTTTGGATTTTTATAAAATTTAAAAACAGAGGTGAGCGAGGCGATGTCGATGTCTTTCAGGTGTGCTGAAAGAATCGGCTCGCTGAATTCCGGATCCCGTGCGGCGATTCCTGCGCTTCCGATCAACTCAGCACTTATTCGCTCACATTTTTCGTAAATCCCTGACCATTCTTTTTTCAACAATGCTTCGATTCGTAAAAAGGCGGCACGGCATTCCTGGTCGAGGTCAAAAGACAGAAAGTCAATGCAATTTTTCAATCCCTCAGAGAGAAAGGCTTTATTCGAACGGATTGGTTCGAAAAACTGTGGGAATTCATCGATATATCTTTGGATGAGACGCTTTTTAATGTAAAAGAACCATTCGTCAATATGTTGATTGATCTCCGGTGTTCTCTGTTTGATGGGCATTTGTTCTAATGATTGGCCGACAGCATTCTTCATTCGCATCAGTTCATTCATTCGCTGCTCTTTTTTCGTGCCTTCCAGTTGCAAGTCATTCAGCCAATGAGTGATCTGTTCGGCCGATTGCCGGATGACCTTCAATCCGGATTGTGCGACTTCCATCATCAGCTTTTGATCGGCAAAAGCATTCCAATCATCCAGAAATGCCATCATTCCTGATGCCGCGTTTGCCTGTCGATCATTGCTTCCCTGTTCCTGCAAGGCCAGCTTGCTCGATACGCCGTATAGCTTCGGAAACCGGATGCCGAATTTTTGCAGCTGTCCTTTCACATAGGCGATCACCTCTTTCTTTTCTTGATCGGTACGGGCAAGGTCGACGGCGTTGATGACAAAAAACATTTTATCCAATGAAAAAGTTCCTTTCACTCGACCGAGCTGAATCAGAAATTCCCTGTCCGAACGCGAAAAAGCATGATTAAAGTAGGTGAGAAAGAGGATGGCATCAGCATTTTTGATGTAATGGAAGGCAACCTCTGTGTGACGGGCGTGTATGGAGCTTGCTCCGGGCGTATCAACAAGAACATTGCCTTGTCTCGTAAATGGACAGTCATAGTACATCGTGACACTTTCGATCAGACAGGCGATTTTTTCATTAGCCACCATTTGGCCGGATTCTGAAAGCGTCATCTCATAGGCGCCGCCCCATTCTTTTCTGAAGTGGTCGATTGCCTCTGCCATAGTAAAAAGCAGTGTGTTATGCGGGTGTCCAGCTTCTAAGTTAGAAAGAAGCGTTTTCAAATCGGTTAAATGATCGATCCGGCTGTTAAAATGATCCAGTGATTGATTGATTTCATCAAGCAATGCCTGCTCACTCTTTATCCGCACAACAGCCGAGCCGTTCGGATGATCGGCCGTTGATTTTTTTATATGATTGATCACGGCGGTGGTCGGATTGGGTGAGACCGGCAAAATAGCTTCGCCGAGCAGTGCATTGGCAAACGACGATTTTCCGGCACTGAAAGCTCCGAATAAAGCGATGGTGAATGTTTTCTGTTTCAAACGCGCTGCAGATCGGACTAAATCATCTGCAGCATCTTGAAAACCGCCGATTGGCCGCAAAATGGCTGCAGCCTGTGTCAGTTGCTGATACCAGCCGACTTCTGAAGATCCTTCCTGCCGGGTGTCCCATTCATTGTGGATATCGTCTTCACGTTCCTCCCTTTGCCTGCCGTTTTTCGGCGTACCATATTTTTGCAGATAATCCTCAAGGGTCAGTACTCGATGATGGTCTTCTTTTTCCTCAATCTCTTTTGCAAAACATTGAATTGCTTCAGATTTATCGGCAGATGCCTGTTCATCGGCTAGGATGGCATCCAGCCGGCCGTGAGCGGATTGCCATTCGCCTTTTTTTAACAAGATCGCTTGCAGCGTGTGAAGTTTTTCTTCTTCTTCTGAGATCAGCTGTTTTAGGGAGGCGGCTTTCTCTTCACTGCGCTCGCGTATCAGAGTCTCCAGACCACGGAGGACAGCCATCGCTTTTTTCCTCATTTTTTGTTTTGTCAGATCGGAAACTTTATCCGCAAAATGGATGAGATAAGCGCTATTTGTTTCCACGCCGCCCGTGAGCGGGACGGCAATGAATTCCTGCAGATCGTCCTTGGACAGTCCGGAAAAGGAACCGATATCCGGTTCGCTGATCACATCCGTCTCCCTGCAAATCCAGATCAGCGTATCCTTGACCGCCCATTCTAATGTCTGTTCCTGTTTCTGATAGTTTTCAAGGAAAAGGTTCAGACGTTGCTCGCGCTCCTTTTCAATTTTCTTCCGAGTGGCAAATAAGCCCATTTTGAATTGACTATCGAGGGAGGCAAGATAAAATTGGGCGGCCTCGCGTACATCAAACGGCATCAAAATGGCCGAGTGAATCGTTCTTGAAAGAATTTCTTCTGCCTGAGTAAGCCACGACCGTTCTTGTTCAGCGAGGCGCGCGGCCTCAGATTGCAGAACTTCTATATCAGCTATTAATTTTTGCACAGTGCCTTCATCAGGAACGGTGTCAATATGTTTTTGTTTTAATAATTGGTCAAATTGAGTATCGAGAAAAAGCCGGTGTTGTTTCGTTAATGTTCGCAATTCCCGCAGCATCGTATCCTGTTCAGAGAAAGCCTTTATTCCGTTTTTCATTATCTCATTTAAAAACTCCAGAAAGGTGTTTAAATCGTTTCCCGGCAGATCTTCCTTGATAAGTGACAGGAAAAATACTTTTTCAGGATGGAGAGACCAATTATTTAAAGCGTTTTCAATAGAATTCTTAAAAGAAGCCAATGTTCCTTCCTTTTTGTTATGTTTGTCGATCTGATTCACGATAAGATAAAAACGTTTGCCAAGCCGGTCTAATGTTTTCATAAAGTTGAAGTTAGTCTCTGACAGAACGTGATTATAATCGGTCACATAAAAAACGGCATCAACAAGATGGAGCGCCTCATGCGTTGCCATTCGGTGCCGTTCATCAGTAGAATCGACCCCCGGTGTGTCCAGCCATTCAACGCCCTGTGGGAAGGCCTCATCAACTGTTATGTCAACGCTTTTAATAGAATCCGAATCTCTTAACAGGTCGTGAAGCTTTTCCGTTGGATAGTGTTCGGGCAGCAAAACGGTTTCGCCGGCATAGGTTTCAAACCGGACGGATGGCACACCTGATCTGATCCGGACCAGGTTGCCGCTTGTCGGGATCGGACTGGATGGCAAAAGCTGATTTTGCAGAATTTTGTTTAACAGACTGGATTTTCCTGCCGAAAAATGGCCGCAAAAGGCCAGAGCTATATGTTGATCAATCACTGATTTTTTATACCGGTCCAGCAACTTGTCTGCGTTTTGAGTATCGCCGCATTTTTTGAACGATTGATACAGCAGTGCCGCCTTTATCATCCAGTGGGCAGCATTTTCCGTTTTCAGCTCTGCCAAGATGATCACCATCCTATTCCTTATAAAAACAGTTGTCGAATCCCTTTTATTTGTGCGGATTACGGTGCATAAATTAGAGCGCTTTCTAAATTAGTCAATTTACGAAACACGGATCATGTAAAAAATGCGTCTTTTACGTTTTATTTTATAAAATCAATACATTCATTTCAACAAATAACGATTATGGTCTTGTTTGGATAAGCTCACACCCAAAATGAATCATAACTGAAGTAGTGAAACAAAGACCGGAACCTTTGAAGAATCATTGCTATTATCATTCCGATTAAGGTTAATGATTTTTTTCCCTTGAAATGTTACGATTAAACGGTGGATTTTTGAAATGAGACGAATAAGGTTCGATCTTTTTGCAAGCATTAACACTACTTATCTGATAAAATCCGAGAGCAAACAGCCATGAGCGAGGTGCGTTATGAGTAAATATTGGAATGAACGGATACATAGACTGGAACCCTACGTTCCGGGCGAGCAGCCCAAGGATAAACGTTATATAAAATTGAATACAAATGAAAATCCGTATCCCCCGTCCCCAAAAGTATTGGCGGCGATAAAAGAGGCGGTCAATGACCGGTTGCGTCTGTATCCGGATCCCAACTCGGATGATTTAAGAGCAGCGCTGGCGGCACGTTTTGGATTATCGAGTGAAAATATTTTTATCGGCAATGGATCGGATGAAGTGCTCGCTTTTAGTTTTATGACCTTCTTCTCGCCTGATCGTCCGGTTATGTTCGCCGATATTACCTACAGCTTTTATAAAGTGTATGCCAATCTTTGTTCGCTGCAGCCCAACGTGATTCCGCTGGACGAGGAGTTTAAACTGCCCGTCAAGGCGTTCTGTGAATCAAGCGGCGGGGTGGTTATTCCGAATCCGAATGCTCCGACCGGACAAGGGATTTCTATTGAATCGATCCAAAAAATATTAGAAGCGGATCCTGACCGCGTGGTAATCATTGATGAAGCTTACGTTAATTTTGGCGGAGAATCCGTCATTCCTCTGACCAAAGAATATCCCAATTTATTGGTCGTTCAGACGCTTTCCAAGTTTGGCGCCCTTGCCGGCATACGCGTCGGTTTTGCCTTTGGCGATCCTGAACTGATTCAAGGCCTCAATCGGCTGAAAAATTCGATTAATTCCTATACGATTGACTGCCTGGCTTTGGCAGGAGCCAAAGCGGCCATAGAAGATGATGAGTATTACAGGCAAATGGCGGAGCGTGTGATCCGTACCAGGGAGAACACCGTGAACAGTCTGGCCAAAATCGGTTTCACGATTATTCCTTCTGAAGCCAACTTTATCTTCATCACCCATCCCCAATATGATGCGGAGTCTATATTCCATCAACTGAGAGATAAAGGAATCCTCGTGCGCTATTTTCATCAGCCACGGATCTCGAATTATTTACGCGTCAGCATAGGTTCCGATGAAGAAATGAACGCATTCATTGTAGCGATGAAGGATCTTGTAAAAGCTTAAGTTTCTATCAATGTTGAGCGCGTTTAGAGATCAAAACGTTAAGTTTAAAAAATGGAAGGGCAATTTGAATTTTTCTCTTAACACGGATGGATCTATTCGGATTGTGCGCCTAAAATCGAAAGCAGGTCAAAAAGATGAATAGTTCAGCAGCTCAGCTGTGGGAAGACTACCGAAAAATTAATCCGGATATACCGGAGAGTTGTGAAGCCTGGGCGTTTGGTTATTCTAAGGAAACGGCTAATCACCTTGCCGGATTGGTTTTGAATGGGACAAAGACAGCGACGGCCTCAAATTACACATTATACCAATTAGAGAATGATCCCTTGCCGTTCGCCGGCCTTTACAACATCATTTTGGATGGAGAAGAAAAGGCTGTGGCTATTGTCAAAACAACAAATGTAGAAGTTGTTCCTTTTGATGAAGTGACCGAAGAGCATGCCCATCGCGAAGGTGAAGGAGACCGTACTTTAAAGTATTGGCGCGAGGTTCATAAAGCCTTCTTCAAAAAAGAATTGGAAAGAGTCAATCAAGAATTTACCGATAAAATCCCAGTAGTTTGTGAGAATTTTCGAGTTGTTTATAAACGCGAAAACTGCGAACAGACGAAATGATAAAATGTTCGAGTGACGATACGGTTAGTATAAATGGTGCCGGCCTATAAAGGTTATATCGGCTTTCGCAAAACTATATCGCCGCTCAGCGGAAAATATCGCTATTCACGAGAATATATCGCTGCTCAGCGGAAAATATCGCCGCCCGCGAAACTATATCGCCGCTCAGCGGGAAATATCGCCGCCCGCGAAACTATATCGCTGTTCAGCGGGAAATATCGCCGCCCGCGAAACTATATCGCTGTTCAGCGGAAAATATCGCCGCCCGCGAAACTATATCGCCGCTCAGCGGGAAATATCGCCGCCCGCGAAACTATATCGCTGTTCAGCGGGAAATATCGCCGCCCGCGAAACTATATCGCTGTTCATCGAAAAATATCGCCGCCCACGAAACTATATCGCTGTTCATCGAAAAATATCGCCGCCCACGAGAATATATCGCTGTTCAGCGAAAAATATCGCCGCCCACGAAACTATATCGCTGTTCATCGAAAAATATCGCCGCCCACGAGAATATATCGCTGTTCATCGAAAAATATCGCCGCTCGTGAGAATATATCGCTGTTCATCGAAAAATATCGCCGCCCACGAAACTATATCGCTGTTCAGCGAAAAATATCGCCGCCCACGAGAATATATCGCTGTTCAGCGAAAAATATCGCCGCCCACGAGAATATATCGCTGTTCATCGGAAAATATCGCCGCCCGCGAAACTATATCGCTGTTCATCGAAAAATATCGCCGCTCCTCAGAATATATAACTACTTACAAGATAGAATCCGAACGGGAAGGACCCGCCACTTTTACCTACTTTTACCTGTAAAGCGGATGGAAAAATAACCACATGCTGGTTACGATAAAATTGGGATATATACTCCGTGTTTTGTATACGATGTGTCCATTAATATGTCCGATAATGAGCGCACCTAATGCAGTCACGAGCGAATGGCCGGATATAAAAAAGGGTATGGAGAAACAAAGGCTTTGTATCGCGACAGACCAATAGACTGGGAGACCAAATTGTCTCAGCTTGACTTGTAAGATATTTCGATAAAAAAGTTCGGTCATGCAGGCTAGAATGATTGACTGGACTGCGTTTCCGATAGTCGGTACCCAAAGGATCGGGGAATTGCCTAAGTACCAGACGGTCCCGAAAACAATGCCATATAAAAAACTGTATTTGGTAAAATAAATCCATGCTTCCTTTTGGTTTTTTCTTGTTGCCGCGGCATCGGGAAGTCTTGAAGGATCAATCGTTAAAATCGTCACCCAGGCTAAAATTGTGTAAATGGATAGGATCTCGTGAACGGATACCGGAAACCATTGACCAAACGTGTAGATGACGAGTAAACCTGCGATATCTGCATACAGTCGGACATTCTGAACCTTTTTTCTCATATCGGGTGGTAATAGGAAAGGAGGGGCATATTCGTTATTCGATTCATGGCTGATTTTTTCATCCCATTTTTCCCAAAAGAAAATTTGAGTTGCCTTGTATCTTCTGTTTTGTTGTGTCAGCGTTCGTTTCAGATTTTGGACGGTTGATCGGGTAAAGGACTTAGCAGGGAAACCGACCGCGGTGATGACTACCACTCGATAAGGTTCCGGTATGGCCAATTGCTGTTTCACCTGCCGTTCATCCCACCCGATCATCTGCCTGCATGACAGCCCCATGAGTTGTGCCTGATAGACAAGGCTCATCATCGCGAGGCCGCAATCGTACAAATAATAGTCTTTGCCGTCCTTGCGATCATCATCTTCCGGATTCGCTGTCTGAACGATTAATCCGGCAGCGGGCAAAACCCATTGGTTTGCGCGATGAAGACATTGAGCGAGCGCTCGGATATTTTTCTCGTCTTTAATGAGAATATACCGTGCAGGCTGATGATTCCAGGACGATGGCGCTGAGCGCGCCGCTTCAATGAGCAGGCCCCATTCTTTATCTGAACATTTCCTCTCACTCCAATAGGTGACGCTTTTCCTCTGCAAGATTTCCGGTGCCAGCTCATCTTCAACATCTTTTTTCATGTCCAAAATCCCTTCCATAATACTTTTTTTGCTGAATTTAATTTATAATGGAATGAAGTCATTTTTCTATTAACTATAGTCATGATAAGGTCACATGATGAGGTGGCGGCATGAATGCACTGTTTATCGCATTACGCTTTGTCGGCTATTTATTTTTGTTTGGGCTCGCTTACTATCATTCACATGATTTTCACTGGTTTGGCTGGTTCGTTTCTTTCGCTGCAATCAGTTGGGGAACATGGGATGCCTGGAAAAAGCCGAACGAAGAACGTAGGAAGATGCGCTACGGCATTTTGCTGGAATGTTTCCTGATCAGCTGTTGGACGGCAACGATACATAATGGCATATTACTGTTTGCGTTCCTCTCACCACTTGCGAGAGCCTCTATCCATCTTCGGCTGACGGACAGAGGATTCGTTTTTCTTTACGCCTGTCTCGTAGCAACTGCCAGCTGGATTTGGATGCCCGGGACGGAAATTATTGTGCCACTCAGCACGTTTGTTTTTGTTGTCGCTTATAGTTCAGTTATAGGCAGTTTAATGAATGAACGGGCCAGATCCAGGCAGTTGATGGCCCTCTCCGACTTTGAGAAAGAGCAGAGAGTGCGCGATCATGAGCGTGTTCGGCTCAGTCGCCGGCTGCATGATACAATGGGACAATACTGGGTGTCTGTTATCCGGATGATGGATGCGGCGGAGGCTGTGGATGGTGCGGGCAAAATGGACTGTATCCGGCAGGCGAGGCAGGCCGCTGAACAAGGTTTGCAAGAAATGAGGAAAATCGTCAGGAACGGGAATGATGGGACACACACACCGGAACAATGGTTTGCATTTGCTTTATCGTCAGTCAAACGATTAAAAAAAATAGCGAATCTCAGCATTGAATGTAATTATAATGGAATCAACTGGAGTAAATTTCGTCATCCACATGAAGCCGGCGAGTTGGTGGCCCGTACCATTCTCGAATCGATCTCGAACGCGATCAGGCATGGGCGCGCTACGAAAATTTCAGTTTCTATTCTTGATAAGGATCAAGAATTTACCATGTCAATCAAAGATAATGGCTCGGGATTTCGACTCACAAAAAGCAATCCTATCACCCAAGGAATCGGCCTGAAATCGCTTACGGAATTTGCCGAAACTGTGGGAGGGAAAATCAGTATAGACAGCGGAAGTAAGAAGGGCACTCAGATTCAGTTGATCATTTTTCACTGACAGGAGGGAGTCTATGATACGAATCGGCATTGCAGAAGATCAGGCTCTAATTCGTGAAAGCCTGTCGGTTGTTCTCAATCTACAGCAAGATTTCGATGTGATCTGGACAGCCGAGACCGGAATCCAGGCCGTAAACGCATCAAAAAAGTGTCCTACGAATATTGTTTTAATGGATCTCCGGATGCCGGAATGCGACGGTGTGACAGCGACCCGTCACATTAAGTGTCTATCACCGCAGACGAAAGTGATTATCCTGACTATATTTGATCACGACGAATGGATCATCGACAGTATCAAGGCAGGTGCCACGGTCTGTTTTCTAAAAGACATCCCTCCTAAACAATTAATGGACGCCATACGTGAAGTAGACGCGGATACTTTTTACCCGGAAAAGTGGAGTCATGAATGGAGAAAATACGCGCCGGAGATTCAATTTCACGCAAAAATAGGCAGATTTTCAGGCTCTGTGCCCACCTCGATCATGATTGGAAATGAGGTCTTAACACCAAGAGAGCTGGAAATATTAAAGAGGATTGGTCAAGGCCTGTCCAACGCCGACATTGCAAGAGCTTTGTTTTTAAGTGAAGGAACGGTAAAAAATTATGTCTCTAATTTATACAGCAAAATCGGCGTGAAAAACAGATCCGAAGCATTTCGGTTCATAAAGGAGAAAGGACTTTAAAGACCGGAAGAAAGATCGAAGGGGTTCATACGCTTTACCTTAGGCATTTGCATTCTTTTCAGTCTAACAACAAATTCCAGCCATTTTACGTCATTTTCAGTAAATTCTCGCTGGCCATTTCCGTCCCTTTTGATATTCTGTATAATGCCTATTTTCTCGTAGTAGCGTAAAGTATAACTGCTGATGTTTAGTCTTTTGGATAGGGCAGCTATTCTCACGGAATTTCACCTCTCTTATACAATACGACTTAGAGCGCGCTCTAAGTCAATAGATAAAAGCTAAATAAAATTTAAATTGAGCAGTATTAATGTGCCTTTGATCAACACAAATAAAGTTGTTTCCCCTGAACGGTATGAAGCATCATTGCTCGGTTAAGAAATGCAATTAAGTTGGTCACTTAACACTCAATTCGGTTATTATTAAAAATTATCTAACTCAAATGTTCCTTACCGATGACCTGTTTCGGTCTCAGTAAAGACTTGTCTTGCTGAGTGCGCATCATTCGACTAAACTAATTACTTATTCTAATTATCCATTAATGACGACTTTCAAATGAGAAATAAGACCGTCTTTGTTTAGTTTGGCGTAATCAGTTCCTTCTAAGCTAACCACATGACCATCTTTTCTTAATCCGGCAACTGCCCACGTCGTCTTATAGCTGCCTTCTTGCTCCTTTGTAATCCAGACATGCCTTAGCTTGATATTTTTTTCAAAGAACCGATGAAAGAAATTAGTGATCTCTTGCCGTCCAGTAAATGAAGGACCATTTGCTGGTTCAATAGTTCCATTAGGATCAAATAGAGCAATTAAGTTGTTGAAATCATCACGGTTACTTCCGGCAGTATCCGATAATTTGAAGTAGGTATCAATAGCATTCATCATGAACCATCCTTTAAATAGTTTATTAATTATTAAACAATTGAATTATAGGACTGAATTGTGTAGAATGCAAATATCAAGTGATACAGGAGAAAATGCGATGCGTGAGTTCTTTCACCCCGACCTAAACGACATTAAAGTTGAACAAGTTTTATATGCCCTTAGTGATCCTACACGCTTAGCGATTGTTAAGCGGCTTTATGAATCAGGAGAACAAAGCTGTGCCAGATTTGAGGATTTAGGAAAAAAGAGTAATTTGTCTCATCACTACCGTACGTTAAGAGAGTGCGGACTTATTTATATAAGACGTGACGGCCGTCATAGCTATATGACTCTTCGCCAAGAGGAAATGAACCAACGTTTTCCAGGATTCTTAGAGAGCGTTGTCAAAGCACAGTAGTTAATTGACTCAGCTCGTTCATTGTTACGTTAAGCAGACACAGCACATGAATGCTTTAATCAAGGAATCCATGGAATGAAGGGGGAAGGATTATGGCTGCTATCTTGCCGATGACAATTGAGGATTTAGAAGAATGCACCCGGTTATATATTAGTGTTTTTAAAAGCGAGCCGTGGAATGAAGAATGGACGTATGATGCGGGACATCAAAGACTGTCAGACGTCATGCACACACCACGTTTTTTAGGGTTCACCATAAAGGATGATTACGAAATAATCGGGTTTATTGCCGGCTACAGTAAGGTTAATTTTCAAGGCTTCACCTTTTATTTAGCCGAGTTTTGTGTGAATAATAAAATACAAGGTAATGGCTATGGCTCGAAATTACTTAGCTTCTTAGAACAGGAATTACGAAAACGAAAGGTTAACTCATTATTTTTAATTACTGAAAAGAAAGGATTTGCAAGCAAATTCTATAGTGAAAAAGGCTATTCTGTCAACGAGAATAGGATGGTCATGAAAAAGATCATATTGTGACCTATAGCACGTATTTTAGGTCACAACGCAACTTCATCATCCATTCAATATTAAAGCCAAGCTTTCAATGGTCGATGTATTTCCGAGATAACACCCTCGTTTTCAAGCTTTTTAACACGTTGGGTCACATAAAGATTCCCATACGGTGAAGCTTTAGACCCGTCCCCGGGAAACAGCTTTACATTCGGCTGCTTTCCTTATTCCGTGTGCCTTTTCCAAAACGACTCCGGAATCATTTTTTTCCCAAAGAACTTCTCCATCTCCGGCAGGATCCAATGGTCCAGCTGGTTTTGTTCCCCTTTTTCCACAAGCCGATTGACCAGAACATCGTGCCAGATATAATCTTCAAGCAGAAAAATATGAACCGAATCATCCGTGTAAAACGCATTTTCATCTTTTTCGGCGGCGTGACCATATAAAAGCTTCTTGCTGTCGGCGGAAAGAATAAACCACTTATTTGATGCAAGGCTCGACATATAGTCATTTTTCCTGTGAACAATGAGGCCCGATATTGGATCATCGATTTCAAACGCAATTCCTCGAATACGGCAGTCGCTTTTTGCCTTTTCTTCTAGAATGGGAAGCAACTGATGATACATAGGATTCCAGATAGAAAGTAATATTTGTTGTTCTGCTTGGCTAATCAACGTTTTGCAGTAGGAAAGGATACTGCCGGATCCCCTGACTGTAGAGACATAGTTCTCCGGCTTAGCGCTTTGGGTCTCTAAAGATTTTAATTCTGTTTCCATGGTTTTATAAGAGATACTCCATTTTTGTTTTTGCCGCTCTAAGAAAACTTCTATGGGAATCGAGCGATAAATTTTTGTTCCATCATTCATGGCCTCTCTCATCGCTAATCCCTTATCAACAAGAGTATCCAAAGTATCATAAACTCTCGCTCTGGGGATACCCGAAATTTTGCTGATTTGAAAAGGGGTATTGGAACCGGCACTGACAAGTGCGATAAATGCTTTGGATTCATATTGAGTCAAACCGACGAGTTGCAATGTTTCCAATAAATTCATTGATCGATTCCTCCAAACATTAAGGTATCCTAAATCATGTTAACAAACGCGCATGGTAAATTGCGAGAGCAATCACTGAAGGAGTAGAAAAAAATTTCCCTTTGGATAGAAACTTACCTTGTTTCATTGAACCATTTTTAAAACGGTGTTATTCTTTCAATAGTGTAGTTACTACTGAAATAGTAACACAAAATATTGGAGGGATAAATACCATGCAGGAAAATGCAGTTAATTTGGTTTATGAAAAAATTAAAAAGCTGCTGCAGTCAAAAGGGATTTCGTATAAAGAAATTTTTCATTCACCTGAAGGAAAAACTGCTAACGTCAGCAAGCTTCGGGGAAATCGTTTGTCACAGGCAGCCAAAGCCATGGTCGTACAGATTAAGTTAACGAACTCTAACAGGTTCTATGTTCTTGCCGTCATTCCGGGAGACCGAAAACTGGACTTTGATAAAATCAAAAGACTATTTAACGCGAAATCCGTACATCTGGCTTCTGCTGATAAAAGCGCAGCAGCTGACGAATTGTCAAATGGGCAGTGTCCCGCCGTTTTCCTTTCATGAGGCATTACAGGTCATCGTTGATTCTCATCTGAAAGAAAATACGGAAGTCTTCTTCAACGCTGGAAGGCTGGACCGATCCATCATGTTAAATGGCGAAGAGTACTTTGAATTGTTGCACCCGATAATTGAAGAGATCACTGCCGCCGATCAATCTCAGAATCAAAAAAAGGAAAAATAAATATGACATTAAATGTCGTTCAGACATTAGCATTAACTTTCAGAGGTTTTCTGGCCGGCGCTGTACTGCCAACTCCTGTTAGATCTCATTTGGATTGTGAAAAACGGGCGGATTTTTCTTTATTCAGCGCTAATCGAAGCCATTTCCACACTTTATTGTGAAAAAATGGACTGAAAAAGCCGGCTTCTGTGTGTTCATAGGAGTTCGCGGTCGGACAATCGACAGTAAAGAGCAGAGAATCGACAGTAACTGTTTGAGAATCATCAGTAAATGATAGAGAATCATCAGTAACGCTCAAAGAATCAACAGTAAAAGATCAGGAATCGATAAGTGCGAATAATCAGAACATTGTTCGAGCTTTTAAGTTGGCACTGACCGCTCAATTTCGGCGGAAGGGTGTCGCTGTCCGCTCTATGCTTCATCTATTGCCTAAGCGGATTATAACAAGGAAGTCTTTGAATATAAGAGGTGATATTATAGAACAAAGCTATTTTAAAAGAACATAAATTTTTGCTTATATATCGGGAAATTACTTTCCTATCAGATATTCTGATTGATTTGATTAAAATAATCACCTTTTATAATCTTTTTGTCTATTTTATAATAAGAACAACAGAAAATCCTTGGATTCGCTCTACCCCATTTTCTTATTTTAGTCAGTCGATCAGCAAAGCGGACACATGTAGTTGGACGGAAAGTCTGAAAAGTTCCTGCTTTTCAGTTAGATCTGTAGTATAATGTTTTTACTTTCATAAAGAGGGTGAGAAATGTGAATGACAAACTTAAGGTTGGAATTCTTGGGGGAACGGGATTTGTCGGACAGAGATTTATCACCCTGCTCGAAAACCATCCTTTTTTTGAAGTGGCAGCCATAGCGGCAAGTCCGAGGTCGGCCGGCAAGACTTATGAAGAAGCGGTTAAGAATCGATGGAAACTTAATGTTCCCATTCCGGATTCAGTGAAAGATATTCAGGTGAAAAATGTACATGAAGTACATGAAATCAGCAATGAAGTAGATTTTGTGTTTTGTGCAGTCGATATGCCAAAGGCTGAAATAAAGGAACTGGAAGAAAATTATGCGAAAGCGGAAGTTCCTGTTATCTCGAATAACTCTGCTCATCGGATGAGTCCGGATGTCCCTATGGTTATTCCGGAAATCAACAGTGATCATTTAAAAATCATTGAAAGTCAGAAAAAACGTCTGGGCACGAAATATGGTTTTATAGCCGTAAAACCAAACTGCTCAATCCAGAGTTATGTCCCGCCATTGCACGCATTGAAAGAGTTTGAGCCTGAAAATGTGGTTGTAAGCACCTATCAAGCCATTTCAGGTGCCGGAAAAACGTTCAGAGACTGGCCGGAAATGAGCGATAATGTCATTCCTTTTATCAGCGGTGAAGAAGAGAAAAGCGAAAAGGAGCCTCTGAAAATATGGGGAGAAATTCAAGGCGACGGCATTGTGAATGCGTCTTCTCCCAATATTAGCACTCAATGTATCCGGGTCCCGGTTTCAGATGGCCATCTGGCTACGGTATTTGTCACTTTTAAATACAAACCATCGAAGGAACAGATCCTTGAACGGTGGGCTTCATATAGTGGAAAACCGCAAGAACTGGGACTGCCTAGTGCACCCAAGCAGTTCTTGAAATACATGACCGAAGATGACCGGCCTCAGACAAATCTTGACAGAGATTATGAAAAGGGCATGGGGATCACGATCGGCAGACTGAGAGAAGACACGATATTTGACTATAAATTCGTTTGCCTTTCCCATAACACCTTAAGAGGGGCGGCCGGTGGGGGATTGCTCACGGCAGAATTGCTTAAAACCGAAGGATATCTTGTTTCCAGGGAAATAAAGAAAGCCGGACTGTCGGCAAGTCTCTAAACACAGGCCTGATCAATAAAAGTTGTTCAAAAAGGAAGGTTATATTACCTTCCTTTTTTGGTCTGTCTGATTTCTAATCAGAATGTTATTCTCAGGCAGTGCGGCACCAAACTGTTTGCATTCCTGGTGGCAAGCAAGTCTGACAGTTGAGATAAACTTATCACAAAAAAGGGGTAACAAAATTAAGCTGATCATTTTCGACTGAATTTGATGGATAACAGGTGAAGGGCAAAATGTCCGATCGCGACATAACCCGATAAATCGTTATGAGGAGAGATATTAATGACAGCAGAACAGTTAAAAAAACAACGGCAAGCCTACAACAATAAATTAATCGAAGCTGATTCTTTTTTTAAAGAATTTAGTGCTTTAGATGAAAAAGCTTACTCTGAAGGAGCAATAAGCAAAAAGAACAAAGAGTTAATGGGCTTAGCCATTTCGGTGGTTACTCGTTGTAATGAGTGTATTCTTTATCATCTGGAAACTTCCATGAATGCAGAAGCCACTTTAGATGAAATCATGGAAGCAATAAAAATCGGTGTTATTGGCGGAGGTTCTATTACTTATCCAAATGCGAGATTTGCGTTGAAAATGATTGAAGAATTGATAAAAGAGAAATAGAGAATGAGTGGTTTAATCATAGAGTTTTTAATGACTTTTTGAGGCTGGCCCCAAAAGTTGAATGATTTTGGAAAATGAGATACGATGAATTATAGATAACGTTTATCTGCGATTGAAGAGGGGGGAAAACTTATTTGAACTTCAGTATAGGAGTTGAATACGCTCTTCATTGCCTCGTATATCTTGTGGATGTTCCGTTTGGAAAGTCTATTGGTATTAAAGATCTGGCAAAATATCAGGGCGTTTCTGAAACCTATCTTTCCAAGATTTTTACCAAATTAAAAAAAGCAGGGATAGTCAGCTCTACTCCTGGTGTTAAAGGGGGGTACGAACTCTCACGAAAGCCGGAGATGATTAATTTTTGGGAAGTTGTTAGAGCTATAGAAGGGGATATAGACTTCTTTCAATGCAAAGAAATTCGGCAACGATGCATTTTATATCAGGGGGAGGCAGTTCCGGATTGGGTAACGCAAAACTCATGTATTATAAAATGTGTCATGTCGGAAGCGGAACAGAAAATGCAGGATTTCCTGCAAAGCAAGTCACTTCTATGGCTATATGAAATGCTTAACGATAAAATGTCGGAAGTTCAACAACGGGCAAAAAGAGATTGGTTTAAGAATGCATTATCTGATCATTAATTTTTTTGCCTTTAATTAAAGATAATTGCAATCTATAATATCTGCTTTAATACAGTGAAAGGAGAACGATCATGAAGACAGTTTGGAAAAGCAGATTTAAGCTTTTTATCGGTTGGATGACTTTATTTGTCATCGGGACAGATTTATTTGTCGTGTCACCATTATTGCCGCTAATCGCTAAAAATTTTCACATATCTTCTGTACAAGCCGGATGGCTGGTTACAGTATTTTCAATGGCGTATGTTATTGGAGCTCCAGTACTGGGGACCTTATCAGATCGCGTAATACGTAAAAAGCTTATCTTCGCAGGTCTGGTTTGTTTTGCGATCTCTAATATTCTTACCGGTCTATCTCCTTCTTTCTTATGGCTGGTTATCAGCCGTATGCTAGCCGGTTTATCGGCTGCAGCGGTCACCCCCTCCACTTATGCAATTACTGGGGATGAGGCAACAGAGAATCGACGTGGAGCATGGCTTTCAATTGTCGGGTCTGGGCTGCTAACCGCGTTATGGGCTGGTGCCCCGATTGGGCTATTTATAGGAACTTCTTACGGATGGAAAACCGTATTCATTATTTTATCTGTAATAAGTATGATGACGGCTTTTCTTAATTTAATCGCTTGGTCAAAGATTACAAAAAAACTTACTGCAAAACAAGCAAAGAAAAAGACATCGTATGCAAATCTAGCTACTTTGCTGGCTGCAACACGTTCGACGGTGCTCTGGGGAGTTGCTGTCTATGGACTGTACACATACCTGGGGACAGGTTTACAGTCATTTGCTTATCCTTCTGCAAAAATAGAAGCAGCAATCGCTGTTTATGGAATCGGTGCTGTACTGGGCGGTATAAATGGCGGAACCTTAGCTGATAAATTCGGGGCGAAAAAGGTAGACACCGTCAGCTTAATCTGCATTGGGCTGTCGCTTATTTTTATTTCTATCTCTCTATCGTTTACATACTTATTATTTTCGGCCTTAGTTCTATTTGCTTTCCTTGGTTATGCTTTTTTCCCGGCCCATCAAACACGACTGGTACAAAATTATCCCGATCAACGAGGTACGTTTATGGCCTGGAACAATAGTGCCTTATATATCGGAATTGCTCTTGGATCGATTATGGGCGGCTGGGTGATGTCAGAGTGGGACTTTAGAATTTTACCGTTAGTATGTGCTGGAATTGCTTTTTTCGGGTCGGCATTATCTACTCTAAGTTTGAAAAAGATATAAGTGCCAAAGTAGAATCCGCATAGGAATTGGCTAATTAATGACATTTGAAGTTTTTTTAGCTAATCTGAGCGATTCACATTTTCTCTTATAAACAAATCATCTACGGATGTGTTCAGGACATCACTTAAATTAAAGGCCAATTTCAGTGACGGATTGTACTTATTGTTTTCTATAGCATTGATGGTCTGCCGGGACACGTGGCACTTTTTCGCCAGTTCCTCCTGAGACATTTTTAAGAGGACTCTATATTTATAAATATTGTTTTCCAAGTTGCTGCTCCATTCAGTGATTTTTATTTTTTGCGCTCATTTTTATATTGTTATATATGAAAAATCCAAAATAGGTGACCAAAGCCATGACGAAATAAAATTCGGGCATCAAACTGAAGTGATTATGAATTTAATTATCGGAGGTGTGCCCGGTGGTAATATCGGCATGGCCTCCGGTCTCGCAAATATGGCACGTACGCTTGGCAGCATTGTCGGCGTCGCTCTAATTGTTGCCGTTCTCACCGGCAGCATACAAGGATCACTTGACCAGCTGAAACATGATACCATGAAAAAAGTCGATTATGACACCGTCCTCTTGCCGTCAATAAAAGGCGCCATAAAATCGAAAATCGGGACCATTAAAACGAACGCTTCAACGGCCGGATCGGTATCTTCGAACACTTCATTGTTGCGCAGCGAAATGAATAGGAAAATCACTTCGGCACGTGACGAAGGGCTGGTACAATTAAATCGGGAAATTAACCGGCAGGCCGCTCTGAAATGGGCGGCGATCGATCAAACGTTCAAGCTCCAGCGACAAGCGCTGCAGCGCCTGCCCGATTCCCCGAAGCGCTCCACCCTGCTTACACAGCTGAATGCCAAGGAACAGGAAGCTGCACAGGCATTCATTCAACAGAAAACAGCGATGAAACAACTCGCTGTGAATTCATTAAATACAAAACTTAGTCAACAGCGTCGTGAGCTTTTGCATCTTATTGACTGGGTACAGGATCAAACGAACAAAAACACTGAGCATGCCTTCAGCGCCGCTTTTAACACAGTTGCCGGTATCACATTTACAGTGCTCCTCTTCTGCCCATTTCTAAAACGGTGGCGGTCCGAAAAAACGGTTGAATCGGCCAATAGCGATAAAGTAATCTAAAAATATCAGTGGTTATAATTAATAATTGCTGGAATTTTCAAATGGGGGCAAGCAAATGTTATTTTTGGGGGGCTGGTTGCTTATGAAAAGACTATTATATTTGGTTATTGGTATTATTCTACCCATATTAGGATATTTGTCGCACAAGTTATATCATCTCGATTCGGGAATTTCAATGGTCTTAGGTTTTGTTGGAGGTATATTAGTTGCATCTTTTTCTATTGAAGGCTTTAAGTGTAGAATAAAGAATAAATGAATTTCTCAAGAAGGCTTACCCCAACAATTCGTGGATTGCTAGAACTTAGTAAAAAAGAATTTTTTTCTCCCAAATAACTTTTGTGTTTTGAGCGATCTTTTTTATAAACAATTCAGTTTTTTTTGAAAAAAGGTGCAGCTTATTAGACCGCGCAACTACAAAGCTTCTAAAAAACAACCTTTATGAGGTGATTGTAATGAGCTGGCTTTTTTTAGCTTTGGCAATTTTGTTTGAAGTCTGTGGCACTTTGCTGATGAAGGTGTCAAACGGATTATCACATATCTCATATGCAGTAATCATGTTCGTTTGTTACGTTATCAGTCTAACCATGCTGTCACTTGCTCTTAAAAGTATAGAAATCGGTACAGCTTATGCTATCTGGTCGGGAGTAGGCATTGTTTTAATTGTGACCATTGGCGTTTTGTTTTTTAAAGAGCCCCTATCGTTGCAGAAGATTATTTTCATCGGTTTAATTGTGATTGGCGCAATCGGATTGAATCTGTTTGGCGAAGCACATTGAATTAATAAAGAACGCTTACTACATAGCATGTGTTTGCACTATTAGTTTACTCATATAAAAATAAGTAATTTGAAAACACCTCATAAAAATGAAGGGAGGGACACACAATTTACGCTATTAGATAAGATAATTGGACAAGGCATGACAGCTGAAATTTTTGATATTGGTAACAATAGGGTTGTAAAATTATTTTATAAAACCATTCCGCAATATTTGATTGAACATGAGTACAATATCAGTAAAATGCTTTCTCAAGAAGGTTTCCCTGTTGCAAATGTTTATGATTTTATAGAGTATGAAGGTCGCAAGGGAATTATCTATGAAAAGATTGAAGGAGAATCTCTGTTAAAGAGAATAGTTAAAAAGCCTTGGACTGTACGCCGAGTCGGACGAATAATGGCGGATATCCATTTGAAAATCCACAGAAATACTGATTTCAATCTGCAATCAATAAAAGAAAATTTAAGTGAACGTATTTTACACGTCAATCAATTAGATGATGATACAAAAAAGCTATTGTCAGAATTTATCCGCTGTCTTCCAGACGGTGAGGTTCTATGTCATGGAGACTTTCATCCTGATAATATTATTCTATAAAAAGAAAAAGTGTTTGTTATTGATTGGATGACAGCTACCAAAGGAGATCCTCTTGCTGATGTAAACAGGACAGCATTAATTTTAAAGATATACCGAAGGAAATCCATTCCTTCGATTATAAAAGTATTGATGAAATTTCTGAGGAACCAAATGAGAAGTGCTTACCTTAAACGTTACATTCAAAAAGCAAACTGCTCGGTCAGTGATATACAGCAGTGGGAAGTGCCCGTGGCAGTGGCACGTTTAATCGAGGAATTGTCTATCTCAGAAAAAGAGTCCATTGTAGGTCTCATTAGAGCAAAACAAAGCTATACAAAAAAGGTGGTAGCATCGAATCTGAAATAAGCAAATTAATTAATTCGCTGTATGTCTTTACTAAGTAACAAAGAGTTCACTTTATTATGACTTTTAAACGACTTTACTTGTCAATTAGCTATCTTCTCGGTCTGCAGCCGAATGAATGGTTTGCGGCATTTGGCTGATTAGAAAGACAAAGAGTATGGCCAAGAGGGACAGGCTCCCGTAACTAAACCAGGCGAATGAAAACAGATGATGGGTCTGAACGAAACCGAAGAAAAGTCCGCCTAATAAATTGCCTGAAGCAGCTCCGGCCGCCCATCCGAGATCGACAAAACCGTAGCAGGTGCTGAGTCTGTCTTCGGGGGCCATTTCGGAAACCAAATTGTCGATCGTTGGAAAGATGAGCACCTCGCTTGTACTGAAGAGCAGGACGAAAAGAAATATGGACACTAAATAGGGAACCAGTCCAAGAATAAAATAAGCGGCACTCATCGAAAGAAACCCGGAGAGTAAGGCGATCCGGCCTGAGAATTTCTGGAAAACAAATTTTGCGATTGCGTATTGAAGAAAAGTCACAAATAATCCGTTCATCGTAAATAATAACCCGGTCAGCGAGGGCTTTTGAAAGAAGTCTTGCATGTACAGAGGGATAACCAGATTGAACTGGCTGTACACGAACCAGAAAGTCGCGTTCATCAGCGCAAGAATCAGGATGGCGTGATCCTGAAGTACGAAACGGAACAAGTCTATGACAGGAGTTTTCTGCTTAGCGGTGATGTCGTCAGGACCGGCAAATTGAATCAGCAGCAAAAAGATTAAATGAGCTAGGGATGTCAGAATAAATACCCATAAAATGGAGTACTGGTAGAGTAGTCCGCCCAGTATCGGACCGAGTGATGAGCCGATGTTGATAACCGTGTTGCGTAGGGCGAAGACTTCCGGCTTAAAGTCTCCAGCCAGTTTGGCAATGGTCGCCATCAGACCGGGAGCGAATAGGGCGCCACCAAGGCCGACGAATGCCGAGGCCAGAAAGATCAAAAAGATGTGGCTGGCGAAGCTATAAATAATGTAACCGAGCAGCCGTACCGACAGGCCGATGATCAATAGTTTTCTTTCCCCAAACCGATCGTTCAGTATCCCTCCGAAAAAAGTCAATCCGCGCTGACAGAGGATGTTTACCATCAGCACAACTCCGATCATGCCTGTTGACAGCTTCATGCTGCTCAGATACAGGCTCAAAAAAGGCAGAATCATGAATGAACCGGTGTTGGTGATCAGCAAGCCAAATAGAATCAGTGCAAGTCTTGGGTTTATCCACTTAACTATTTTCATGTCTCAGTTTCCTCTCGCAATTTCGCCTGTGACGTTCTTCAAAGGTTAACTTCATCTTAATCGATTGACTTCTATTTGATAAACGAATAATTTTAATAGTATTAATGAAAAAAACAAATAGAAAGAAGAACCGGTTATGGATCAGGAACAATTGGAAACTTTCCTGACGCTTGCGGAAACGTCCAGCTTCACCAAGACCTCGGAGATACTGAATGTTGTTCAATCGACGATCACCGCAAGAATCAAAGCACTGGAAACTCAACTAGGCGGAAAGTTATTTGAACGGGGTACCCGCTTTGTCTGCTTGACGCCTGACGGCTACGTTTTTCTCTCACATGCTGGAAAAATAGTCAGTCAGATGAAACAGGCTGAAACGGATCTGTGGATCAGGGGAAAGGCCGACTATTGGATTGTGATCGGCGGACTGAATACGATCTGGGACAGTTCAATCTATCATTTAGTGGAAAAACTGTGCGAGACGGGTAAAGTATCGGTCCGGACAGTGACCGATCACTCATCACATTTAATTAACCGTCTTCAGGAGGGATCCATTGATGCCGCGTTTGTCTTCATCCCGCCGCGTTCATCCTTTTTCAAAAAAATCCCTTTCCAAAATGAACGTATCCTCCTAGTCGGAAGACGCGCGTGTTACAAGACCATTCAGACCCTGTCACAAGAGGAAGTGCTTCGGAACGGCAGGCTGCTGTACCAGAATTGGGGTGTTGCCTACGACGAATGGTTTAAAAGTGAATTCGGAGAATATGCGGTAACAGCGGTTCGGGTTGACCATTCTGGCCTGGCCTTAAGATTAATCACAAATCTGGATTATCTTGGATTTATGCCGGAAAGTGTCGCCCGGGAATGGATTAAGAACGGTATACTTAAATCTATAGAGTATTCTTCTAAAACAGCTCCTCCGAATATGACGGTTTACCTGACCTATCTGAAAAGTAGGGAAAAGGAACATCGCCTTGCATCATTTTTAGCGTTTGTACGAAAAAACCGGAAGCATAATCGTAACATTGATGATGAAAATTAAAATTCGTTCTTTATAAGTCAGGCACGGTTGATACCTGTCATTTACTCGCCTGAGTTTTTCTTAGAATAATAGAAGGAGGCGTTCGCGTGTATCTGGCTTCGGAAAGATTGCTCTTTCGCCCGTATGATGATCACGATTTTGCGTTCTTGCATTCATTGCTTTCTGATCCTGAAGAAGTCCGCTTTATTAGCACTGGAAAAACTCGTGATGAAAAGGGAGCCAAACAATTTTTAAATTGGATTTATGGTTCGTATAAATTGGGTTCTGATTTAGGACTCATGGTGTTGGCTAGAAAAAAAGATCATGTAAAAATTGGACATGCCGGTCTCGTACCTCAAACAGTTGATGGGGTCAGAGAAATAGAAATTGGCTATTGGATCGCCCGAGAGCATTGGAATAACGGCTATGCGACCGAGGCGGCCGGGATGCTGCTTCATTACGGACAAACGCACTGCGGCATCAATAGATTCATTGCGCTGATTCAGAACGGAAATACCGCTTCCCAAAAAGTAGCTGAGAAAATCGGCATGAAATGTGAAAAAGAAATCACACTCACGGGGAAAAGGGTCAGTGTCTATTCAATAGAAAGCAAACAAAAATAACAGAGTCCATGCTATTCGCGCGGCAGGACGAATTGACGATTGAGTTTAAAGGAGGTCGGTGGGTATGAACAGAAATCTTTTTTATGGTGATTTGATAAAATTATCTGCCCCAAGAGCAGAAGATAGCCAGATTATGGCCAGATGGTATGAAGATGATGAATATCTTCGGAATGTAGACACAGACATTGCGCTTCCCAAGTCGGTCAATCAGTTGGAAGCAGAGGAAAGTAATGATGCCGGAAACATAGAATTCAGATTGAGATCCATTAAAAATGACGAATTAATTGGTTTTGTCGCCATTCATAGTATTGAATGGAATAATCGCACGGGACTTTTAGCGATTGGAATTGGAGAAGCTAAAAATCGACACAAAGGTTACGGAACAGATGCCTTAAAAGTCATTCTCCGCTATGCTTTTCACGAATTGAATCTCCATCGTGTAGGCTTAGATGTGATCGAATACAACACTGGAGCCATTCACGCTTATGAGAAAGCAGGATTTGTGCATGAAGGGAGATTACGAGCCGCTGTCTGCCGTGATGGAAAGTACTTCGACCGTTTAATGATGGGGATTTTACGTTCAGAATGGGCGTCTTACGTTCAAAAAATTGATGGCTGAAGTGGACTGAAGAGGAAATTTTCTTTAATTGTTAAGATTAGGAAATATAAGAGATCTCACAAAAAAATTTTTTGTTTTGTAAATCTTATTATTATCGTGGTTACCAGTCTTGTTTATGCGCAATATTATTCGTTTTATCATTGCCGCTCTTATAACCTGCTTAGTTCTTTATGTAATTGGTGCTCCTTTGAAACGATTGTTTCAAAAAAGAATAAGAAGCTATAATCCTGTAATTCGTGATAACTGCACAATAAAGAATAAAGTATAAGAGCTCCCAAAAGCGAACCTTTCTAAGATTTAAGCATGACGCCTGTAATCTTTTACTCCTTTAGTTTGTCTGCTATTCAATGTCATAACTATTATTCCAAGCAAAATAAAGGCAATCCCCAAAAAGTGATACCAGTAGATCTTTTCGTTCAGAGCGATCCACGACAAAAGTGTTGTACTTATGGTGGATAATGCTGGAAAAGCGGCCGCAGTATTTCCAGAAACACGCTTAATCCCCTGGTTCATTAAATACACAGCGAGCACTGTAACTACTGTTCCTGTATAGAAAGTCTGTATCCATATGAAAAAAGGAATATTCTGCCACTTGGTTGCAAATACGTCAGATATAGCAAAAGGCAAGAAAAGTAATGCACCAAGAACACTTAGAACCATTGAAATTGCTAATGATGGCCAAGAATCCAGAAGTTTTCCAAATAAAAAAAAGACTGCATTACTAATGACTGCAAGTAAAATAAGTACATTACCGAATAATGAGCTGAACGCAACTTTTCCTGTTAAAAGAATACCAGCAATATTTATCGATAGCGTTCCGAATACTATTAGGGTGATACCAAGCTGTTTACCGCGATTCAACTTTTCCTTGAGAATAAACCAGGAGATAAATGCCATCACTGCGGGAGAAGTGCTAAGTATGATACCGCTCTCCAGCGCTGTCGTCTTTTTTAATCCGTATAGGATGCATAGGCTATATAAAAATACGCCAACAAAGGATTGGAGGAGTAGAATTAGGGCATCGCGCAATTTTATTTGGGGTAATTTTTCTCTTTTGGCAAGAAAAACGGGGATGAGAACTAGTGAAGCAATAAGAAGCCTTAATTCTGAGGCTAAAAATACAGGGATGTATTGAAGAATGAACTTGTTGACAACGACAAAGCTGCCGGTGATGATCATTGCAAAAGACATTTGGCTATAAGCCTTAATAGATTTCTTCAAGTTTATCGCCCCTTAAATTAACTGACGTTCGTTAATTATCAATAAATCATTTATAATCCACATCGAGACAATTTGTCAAATATTATTTTGATACTTACAATGACATGTAAGGGGAAAACATTTTGTGGAGGAAAAGAGAATGGCAAAAGCTTCTTCAATTGAAGAAATAAAAAATGCTGCACGGTATTTGTTTGCAGAAAAAGGTTATGAAGCCACCTCATTGTACGATATTGCCCAGAACGTGGGATTGAGAAAACAATCCATATATGCGCACTTTAAAAATAAAGACGACCTATTTATCAGTGTTATTAAAAAAGCGTTTGATGAAGAAACCGAAAATGCAGCTAAAATATTAAAGAATGTGGAGGGTAATGCTGAGAATATTTTAAAAGAGTTCATACTTACTCTTAAAATGAGGTATACCCAAGGAAACAACAGTAACCTTAAAATTGTATTTCGTTGTGCTTATTTGCCCCCGGAGCATTTAAAAGAACAATCGATTCAATACGCTGATAATTTTTTTAGTCAAATAAAATCTCTATTAACGAAGATTTTCGAACGTTCACTCAAAATAAATGTTGATGTAGATACAGCTGTAACGGCATTCATGACAATACTGGATGGATTATTGATTTCTCTGATCTATATTAACGAGAGCCGATTTGATGAGAAATTCAAAAACTCCTGGATTATTTTTTGGAAGGGAATATGCAGTGAATAGAAGTAAATAACTACATGTTTTGATGAATTACTAAGCAGTAAACGTTTTTACCGTACGGCCCGTGCTTAGTGTGAAGCAGAAAGCAAGACGGAAGTCAATGAAGGGGAGTATCATAAAAGCAGGCCGTCATATATTATTTCGTGGTGTTTTTCATACACCCGATTTGGAAGAAGCGGATCATTTTTATCTGGAAAATAATTTACTGATTATACCGCCAGCTCATATCTCAACTGAATTGAACAAACTGATAAAAAACAGGGCCGATTTTCTAATTTATTCGGCTACATTGAATTCGTTTGACATCCGTCTCAACAGAAGGAAGTCTTTTTTTCTCCAAATTATGAAAAAACGGACTGAAAAAGCTGACTTCCATTTATTCCCAGAAGTACACATCCGGACAATCGGCAGTAAAGAGCAGAGAATCGTCAGTAAACGGTGGAGAATCATCAGTAAATGGCAGAGAATCAACAGCAAGACTCAAAGAATCAACAGTTAACAACCTGAAATCAATAAGTGTGAATAATCAGAACTCAGACCAGGCTTGTTAGCTGACACTGACCGCTCGATTTCGGAGGAACAGGCCGATGATCTTTAGTAAGTTAACTCATTATTAAAAATTCAGGACGCATTTTGCTAACTTTGATAGGTTAATCAAACGCTTTTTACCCCTCTTTCAGCAAGATTTTTACTTTTGATAAGATGAAAGGAAGCGCCGGCAGGCTTGACTAAGAGTTACAGCTTATTGCGCCGAAATCCGAATTACCGAAAACTATGGCTGGCGAGCAGCGGCAGTATACTTGGAGATTGGTTCAACCAGGTTGCACTCGGTCAGGTCACGCTGTCTCTGACCCATTCTCCGGCTGCAATGGGCATGGTTCTTTTATGCCGCTCACTGCCGGCTGTCTTGCTAGGTCCCTTTGTGAGTCCGCTTATTGATCGTTATCCGAAAAAAATGATCATGTTCATCAGCGATCTGATAAGAGCCGCGGTGGTCATACTTTTTCCCATGGCTATTCTTGACCATCGGGGTACTTTTTTATATGCCGGAGCTGCCCTTTTGGGGTTGTCCGGAGTTATGTTTGCGCCCGCACAGCAAGCCGCTTTTCCACTCATTGTTTCAAACAAAGATTTAGCGCCCGCGAATGCTTTAAGTTCCGGAACGTATGGCTTTCTGAGTATCCTGGGGGCAGCGGGCGGCGGCATCGTTTCTTCTTTATTGAATCCTGTGGTTAGTTTCCTGATCAATTCTCTGTCTTATGTCTGGTCTGCTTTCTATATTTTTCAGATTCATATGCCAGAAAATACAGACGAAAATAAGAAAAAGGAGACCTATTTTGACTCTCTAAAAGAGGGATTCAAGGAGGCTGCCGGTAATAAAGCGGCCAAAGCGATCATTTTGATCGGCATCAGCTGGGGTCTTGCGGGAGGAGGGTATGCTATTTTGATACCTATCCTGGGAGACATGGGTTATGGAATGGGCGGGTTGGGCATTGGTACGCTATATGCTATAGACGGCCTGGGTGTCTTGCTGGGAGCTTTGTTTGTCCAGAGGTTTATCGGAAGCAATCATAAAAGGGCGAACTGGTGGTACGGGGCCGCCTATTTAACACAGGCTTTTTTCTTTGCACTGCTGGCACAGTCGGCTGTTTTTATTGCCGGGGCTTCCATGCTGCTCTTGATGCGGTTCAGTTCGGGGATTATTATTCCGCTGGACAGTTATCTGATGCAGGTTCATACAAAACCGGAAGTCAGGGGAAGGATCTTTTCATTGCACAATTCCACTTATTCAGGCGTGATGCAGCTCTCTTATGCCAGTATGGGATATCTCTACGAAACGGTCGGCATTCCCGTGATGGGTCTGGTTATAGGTTTCGTCTCTTTTTTATGCGGGTTATCCTGGCTTCTTCAGATGAAAACATTTACGAGTCCTGATTCAATCAGGGATTTTCGTTTGTAATAAAAAGGTTGTAATTATAAAAGGGGTAGTGTCTTATGTTATTTCATTACCATTTCTGGACTCCTCACTTAGAAGAAACGGAGAACTTTTATAAGGAAAATGGTTTTCGCGTGTCACAACGAGTTGGAAGAAATCAGGGGAAATTTCAGACGTTTAATCCTCCGTTGACTTGGGGCGACCTCAGGAACAAAAATGTTCTTTTTCGGATTATCGAAATGAGAAAAGGCGCGGTTAACATTACCTTTGGCTATGGAAACAATATAAAATTCGACCATATCGGTTTTTTTGTACCGGATGCCGATTATCAAACGATCATTGGACAAGCGAAAGAAATGAAGCTGAACGTAAACAGCAACGAGAGAAGAACATTTATCAGCACGCCATATGGATTCCGGATTGAGCTCCAGAAAAACATGGATACTATCGACTCAATAAATAGCCGAACGAAGATCATCAAATTAACGATCATGACGAAGTTGAATGACCTGGAGAATTTTTTATTTCGTTTGTTTGGGAAACCGGTTAACGAAATAAAGCTCATCAATGGAGAAAAAGCGACCATCAAAGAAGCCATGATTCGTAATCTGCAGCTGACAAAGTGTACGGATCCCAACGGCGTCTCTATAAGATCACAATAGATTATGAACAAGTCGCAGAAGCGGTGTAAAACTGGCAGAAAATATCGCCGCTCATCCAAAAATATCGTTTGATAACAAGTTTAGTTTCTTAAACACAAAATCAGATGTCTCAATCCGCATAAATCTATAATATTTCAGAATACTCTCCACTTGATTAAGGCTTGTCTCCGCTTAAAACCTGTTAGTTGATTATCATGAAACGTTAAGTCAATATTAATGATACTGCAGAAAAAAAGTTTACGCTGTTAAAAAAGATATGGGTCACATTAATGAACGATTAGGCTTTCGCCCTGCCTATTGTTCAGGGAAGAGAATATGCTTTAGTAAGCGGATAGGGAAGGGGAAAGGGATGGGAGCAAAAAATGAAACACTGAAGCTTACTACACTATTTTCGGTCGTTCTTGGAAAGATCATGATTGCATTAGGTCTCACGCCTTCGTTGGGTTTACCGAAAGAAACCCAACAATCCCTGTTTTTTTATGGAAGCCTTGTTCAAATCAATGGCGATGCGTTGGATGCAGAGTTTCTTCGCGGGGACAGCCCTGATAAAATCGGGACACAGCTTCAGGCATTTGGATATGTATTAGTCATTTACGCTTTTATCGTTCTTCAGGATCAATATAAGAGATTAAAAGTATTTCAGGTCAATAATTTTATGCAGGTGCTGGCAGGGGTCATTATTTTGTCAGATAGAAATGTGTGGAAGAAAAATTATCTGGCTATTGGAAATATCATAATTATCCTGGGGAATTTTATAATGGCTTTAGGCAGGAACGACAGACTAAGAAGTATAGCTCCATTGGCTTACATCGATCCGCTCGAAACAAGAGGCGGATGGACACAGGCTACAGGAGCAGCAATTATATTCCTTGGCGAAGTTGAGAAAAGTATGAGAAATAAAAAAGTTGAAAAAGGTGTTCAGAAAAACCTGAACTTAGAAAATGATAAGGAAGGAAACAAGCTTAAGCGAACCTCGGTTATTCCTGACAAATCATGCTCTGTAGTTAAGGAAGAAGCACTATTCCATCATACACTCAAAGATTTAATGAAAAAAAGTCCTTTACTGCTCTATAATTAAAGAATTGAACTACTTCGCAGTTGACAGATACTTCACAACAGTTCGAGCGAATGTAGAAAGGTGAACCCAATCAGGAGAAAGTCAAACCAAAACGCGAAAAAGTAGAACCGAAATATTGAAAAGTTGAACCGAAACGGACAAAAGTCGAACCGAAATCCGGCAAAAATCGAACCGAATCCAGCAGAAGTCGAACCGAAATCATGAAAAGTTGAACCGAAATCCATAAAAGTCGAGCCGAAAATGAGCAGTTGAACCGAAACGCGAAAAAGTTGAACCGAAATTCAAATTAAACCAAGCTGAGTCAATGACAAAAAAGTTCATCCATTCATATTTTGTCAGCTCTTTACTTCATTCCTATTGATTTTATGCACAGTAGGTCTTTACTGTGCAACAACATCCTCAGTAAATCACTTTATTTCAATGCGTCATTAAGGTAAAGTACGCATCTTTCATCAATAAACTGTTAATTAACTGAAATACATAACGAACATTCTGATTTTTTCGCTTAATCTATAATGAATTAATGGAAAGAAGAGAAGCAATAATGTCGACTCAAAGAATAGATAAAGAAGCCGTAACTCTCGATATCTGCAATAATCGGTACAAAGCTAAGTAAAATAATTATCATTTATCCAGAGAACAGATCGAATTTTCGGGGATGCCGATTGAGGCCATTGAAGAATGTGAAAAGGATAATGAAAGATTTCCTATTGTTATTCTATATAAGGGGGAGCCGGTAGGCTTTTTTTGTCCTACATGGATGGGAAGGGGTTAAAAAATATAGTCAAAACAGAGATGCTCTGCTCTTCAGGGCCTATTCTATTAATAACGCTTTCCAGGGCAGGGGAATTGCTACGCAATCTTTATTCGTGCTTGATTCATTTGTAAAAAAATACTTTCCCAATAAAAATGAAATAGTTTTAGCCGTAAACCACATAAATTAGAGCCCAACATGTTTATAAAATGGGAAGATTCTCGGACACGGGAATAAGAGCAATGGGAAAACATGGTGAAATGCTTATACTACATAAGTATCTTGTTTAAAATGATTATTCCGTTAACTCATGATCAATCATTGTCTGTGTTGTTGAACTGCCGGTACGCAGGTAATAGAAAAGTTCCACACCGTCTTAAGCCGATAGGGAATCGGCCCAAAGTGTGGAAGAATCATTCAGAACGCAAAGATTATCGGCGGAGGGCGATAAAATCCGCTGAGCGTCGATATAATTTCGTGAAGGGCGATATATTTCGCTGAGCGTCGATAAATTTTTGTGAAGAGCGATAAAATCCGCTGAGCGTCGATAAATTTTTGTGAAGGGCGATAAAATCCGCTGAGCGTCGATATATTTACGTGAAGGGCGATAAAATCCGCTGAGCGTCGATATTTTTTCGCAAAGGGCGATAAAATCTGCTGAGCGTCGATATTTTTTCGCAAAGGGCGATAAAATCCGCTGAGCGTCGATATATTTACGTGAAGGGCGATAAAATCTGCCGAGCGTCGATATAATTTCGTGAAGGGCGATAAAATCCGCTGAGCGTCGATATATTTTCGCGGAGGGCGATATATTTCGCTGAGCGTCGATAAATTTTTGTGAAGAGCGATATAATCTGCTGAGCGTCGATATATTTTCGCGGAGGGCGATATAATCCGCTGAGCGTCGATATATTTTCGCGGAGGGCGATAAAATCTGCTGAGCGTCGATATATTTACGTGAAGGGCGATATAATCTGCCGAGCGTCGATAAATTTTTGTGAAGAGCGATAAAATCTGCTGGGCGTCGATATATTTTTGTGAAGGTCGATATAATCCGCTGAGCGTCGATATAATTTCGTGAAGGGCGATATAATCCGCTGAGCGTCGATATAATTTCGTGAAGGTCGATATAATCCGCTGAGCGTCGATATAATTTCGTGAAGGTCGATATAATCCGCTGAGCGTCGATATAATTTCGTGAAGGGCGATATAATCCGCTGAGCGTCGATATAATTTCGTGAAGGGCGATATAATCCGCTGAGCGTCGATATATTTTCGTGAAGGTCGATATAATCTGCTGAGCGTCGATATAATTTCGTGAAGGGCGATAAAATCTGTTGAACCCCATAGTGGCGAAAAATCGCCCTAAACTTAGGATTTATCGACCTTAGATACATCAAAATCGTTTTTTAGCTTACAAAAGCGGGGTCTAAACCCACCGTCTTTAGACGGTATCCGCTTTTAGCCATATCTTT
>NZ_BMOK01000015.1 GCF_014647035.1 Sporolactobacillus putidus
GGATACCATAAAATCCCATCAAGGGGTTATCTCTTTGTTTTATTTACACAGAACATTTCACTCTCCAGTTAATAATAATATGCTTCTGAATATCTACTTGAGATCAAAAAATCGCGTTCAGATGGCGTCAATCCTTATCCGCTCGATGAAATGGACATTAATCAGGTTAAATACCTATCTGGAAGAGACGAAAAGCCGGAATATCCATGTTAAAGCTCTTTATGGCGTGTCTTTACTGCATAAGGGAGCGAAACAATTCGGGTTCGATGTCATCGATTTGCCTTCTGGGTGGACGAAAAGATGGATCCGTTTTTTCATGCTGACACTTTTGATTATTGTTCATCCGAACGGCAGTAAAAGATTAACGACTCATACCAGAAAACTATCCCCTATGATCATTGTTTCTTCAACAGAATCATTTCAGAATAACATCGCGAGACTGCCGGTGACAGAGGAAAAAAGGCAAAGAGCACTGTGCTGACGTGCTGGCGCATTGTTAAAGCTTTTACGGATTCATAAATGCGCGTTTTCTTTTTTTATGGAAGGGCTTTATGATTTGAAAAACAAGGGTTTGAATGATCCTATCCAGGATAGACCTCAAAGCCGCGCTGTGCTATATTATAGAGCGGGAGCGCTTGCACGAAATCTTTCATACTTTGAGGAGATTCTAATCGATGACGATCAATCAACACAATAATAGAACCTATCGAATTGTTTTCATGGGAATATTCACCGCGATCATTATTATGCAAAACTTTGTCCCTTTTCTAGGCTATATACCTGTAGGCCCTTTGAGCCTGACGGTGATTCACATTACGGTCATTATCACCGCAATCGTGCTGGGGCCGGTTGACGGAGCGATAATTGGGGGAATCTGGGGGATGACAACTTTCATCAGAGCGTTTACATTCCCAAGCAGTCCGATTGCCCCTATTGTTTTTACTAATCCTCTGATATCCGTAGTTCCGAGAATACTTATCGGGCTGATCGCCGGTTATGCGTTCCAGTTGTTGAGGAGAATCAAACGGTTTGATCTTGCGGCCATGTCTCTATCTGCTGTCCTCGGATCTCTGACGAATACGATTCTGGTGCTAGGTTTGATTTATTTATTCTACAGAGTTCCTTATGCAAACTATTATCATATGGACGTAACCCAACTTCTTCCCGCCCTGCTTTTTATCGTTTGCACAAATGGTTTGGCGGAGGCTTTTGCTGCGGCATTGATTTCACCTCTCGTAGCCAAACCTTTGATGAAAGTAAGACGTAATAAAGAAAGAAGCTGATTTTCGGTTTATCCATGGCTTTGTCAAGAACCTCTTGAAAGATTAATACATCATAAATCTCGTCCCGCAGAAATACAATGAATTGTAGAAGGGAGCGCGATCGATATGGAACAAGTTCTCGTGCTTGCTACAATTCTCTCACCGGTCATTACCGCATTAGTCGGACTCCTGAAAAAATCGGTCTCTATGCCCAAAAATCTTGTTCCCGTGTTTGCCGTTGTCATCGGTATTGTGATCGGATATTTCGCTACGCCATTCACCGATTTGAATGCCGTTGACAGACTTTGGGCAGGCGGACTCTCAGGATTATCTTCCACGGGATTGTTCGAGCTCGCGTTCAATCCCCGAGAGGGGAAAACAAAATAAAAAGAAACAACCATTCTCCGCGGTTTTCCGGGGAGAATTTTTTTCGACTTGTTTGCTTTCATGCTATTATCGGAGGCACCTGTAAAAATGCCAAGCATAAATGTTCACAAATTAGACACATAGTTTTAAAATATTAAATGAAATAAGCGCTTACATTAATGTGGGAGGTTAACTTTGATGATAAAAAAAGTTACGATTATTGGATCGGGTGTCATGGGCAGAGGCATAGCCCAATCTTTTGCAGTTGGCGGCTTTCCGGTTAAAGTAAACGACATAAAGGAAACCTTTCTTGAAGCGGCGGAGAAATCGATTGATCAGAATCTGGCGTTGCTTGTGCATTCGGGAGAGCTGAGAGATGATGAGAAAAGAGATGCAAAAGGAAGAATCGCTTATACCGCAGATCTGAAAGATGCGATAAGAAATGCCGATCTGATTATTGAAGCCATTCCGGAAGTTCTCGAGATGAAGTGGGCACTTTACAAGGATCTCGAACAATACAAAAAACCGGGTGCCGTTGTATCGTCTAACACTTCAACCTTCCCAATATCCAAATTAACGGAACAAACGGCGTTCAATGGCGATTTCCTAATCACACATTTTTTTAATCCGGCCCACCTTGTCCCACTTGTAGAAATTGTGAAACAGGATGAAACGAAACAAGAAATCGTTGATGATGTTGTCGGTCTTCTGAAGAGAATAGGGAAGTCACCGGTAGTGCTAAAAAAAGAAGTCAATGGATTCATTGCCAACAGACTTCAGACAGCGCTGATGCGGGAGGCGTTTTCACTGGTCGGACAGGGAGTGGCCGATGCCGAGGATATCGACACCGCAATCACTGCGGGACCGGGATTCAGATGGGCGTTTGTCGGACCTACGAGGATTGCCGATCTCGGGGGCCTTGACACATGGAAACGTGTCTTTGACAACATCGCTCCGGATCTTGATAAGAGCGATGGAGCGCCGGAGATTATCAATCGCCTGGTTCAGGCAAACAAGCTAGGCGTCAAGACGGGGGAAGGTCTTTTCAAATACGGAAAACATGAAATTCAGACTGTTATTAATCAACGCGATGACTATTTTGTTAAACTTGGCAGAATTAAGAAGGTTAACGAATTCTGATTCCTTATGATCGGCTCAGAAGATTGGATCCGCACAAAAAAATCGAGACATCCGTCTCGATTTTTTTTATATCGGATACTTGGCAGATGAAATAAAGCGGAGATCACTCATTTCGGACAGCATTAAAGACAAGTATCATAAACCTACCCATCTTACGTCCGGACGGATGAACATTCTGGCCCCAAAGCTTCTTCCTGATGGATTTTTACAAATTTTCCATACGGGATTTTCTGCGCTGGCGGTACTGAGACAATTGAAAATGAATGAAGCAGCCAATGCAGAAACCCAGTATAGCGATAAAGGCCGCAAGTCCCACGATGGCCGTAAAAATAATTGCCGCTATACTCCAGTTCAGGGAGTAGCTGATCAAACCGATCAAAAGGAAGGATACGGCAATCGTCTGATTAAATTTTTGCTGATCGCGATCCTCGGGTATATAGGAGGAAGCCGGCTTGCGTAAAAAAAGTTTGGCAATTTTCATAACCGGATTGAACTGAAGGAAGAGTCCTGAAAGACCGGATAAAAGGGGAATCAGGAGTATCCAAAACTGGCCGGTCAGCCAAGTGGCTGCCACACTGAGAACGATGACCCACTGATTTGCCCGGACAAGAGGACGGGGAATGGACGGAGGATGATTAGTCATTTAAAACACACCTTTCATATATGATTACATCAATATTACGCTCTTTCAACAAGGTTGTGAACCGTTTTGCTTTGTGATGGAATTTGATGAAGAACAGATTCAATGCCGTTTCTGTCAACCGGGCATGACCCGGTCAGTTCAAAATAATCCTTTTTTTCTTGTATCCGTTTTAAAAACCGGATAAGATAATAGAATGTTGTGATCAGTGCTTGAGAATTAGAAATCTGAGTTACTGTGATCTTACAATTAAAAAATAATTCAGGCGATAATCCGCTTCTGATAAATACCGAAGCCGGCCATCGCTTCTTGTGATAAACAAATTAGGGGCAGATGGCTTAGAAAGGGGAATTGTTGTGGAACCATCCCGAATTGCGCTCTTGTCTGTTTTAAGCAACGCACTGATTGTTCTTTTAAAAATAATCGTTGGGATCTATACGGGTTCGATAGCGGTTCTGTCGGAGGCTATTCACTCGTCTATTGATTTGATGGCATCGGCGATTACTTTTTTCTCTGTACGTCTGTCCAACAGACCGGCCGATAAGATTCATCCGTATGGGCACGGCAAGGTTGAGAATATTTCAGGAACGATTGAGACACTTCTGATTTTTGTGGCCGGCATCTGGATTATTTATGAATGCGCGAATAAACTGGTCAGACTTGAACCTGTTCAGTTGCCATTGCTGGGCGTTCTGGTCATGCTGCTGGGAGCCGCCCTTAATTTCTTTGTATCCGGCATTATTCGTAAAAGTGCGGAGAGAACCCATTCGGTGGCCATGAAGTCCAATGCATTCCATTTGGTGACAGATGTCTATACATCTCTCGGAGTGGCTGCGGGCCTGCTGCTCGCCGGGTTGACCGGCTGGTCGTTTTTCGATCCTGCAATTGGCATTGTGCTAGCGTTTTTTATCATGTTCGAAGCGGCAAAGCTGATCCGGGAATCCTTTCCTCCATTAATGGATGCACGCTTGCTGCCGAAGGAAGAAAGAAGGATTAGGAGGATTATTGAAAGCCATCAGAAAGAGTATATTGAGTTTCATAATTTTCGTACGCGACGTTCAGGACACGATGTGTATATTGAATTTCATCTGGTTGTGCCGTCTCATCTTGAGATTGATACGGTGGATGAACTGTGCGACCGAATGGAAGACGATATTAAAAAAGAGATTCCGAACGCTCAGATTCTGATCCATTCCGAACCGGAACACGAGCGTCTGAATCACCATTAGTGCGGCCCAGAGTGAGAATGAGCGGTGTTTTTTATAAGCGGACAATCATTCTGCCGTGTGACCGGCCTTTTAAAAGAAGAGGCAATTTTTCAGGCAGCTCCTCCAGATGAACCACTTTCTGAAGGGATTCCAATACCTTTCCGGGGTTAAGATCTGATGCCATCCTGCGCCAGATATTTTTCCGCAGGTCCATTGGGCAGTAAACCGAATCAATCCCGAGAAGGCTGACACCGCGCAGAATGAATGGATAGACCGTCGTCGGAATATCTATTCCGCCTGTCAAACCGCTGACGGCAACCGAACCCCCATAGCATATTTTACTTAATATAGCTGCAAGAGTATTTCCGCCGACCGGATCAATTGCAGCGGCCCAAAGCGGTGTGTCCAGTTTCTTGATTTTTCCCGAGTACACGTCTTGTCTTGAAATAACTTCGCTTGCACCAAGCTGATGCAAATAATCCTGCTCTGTTTCTTTGCCGGTGCTGGCAACGACCTGATAACCCGATTTCGCCAGCATCGCTACTGCAAGACTCCCGACACCGCCTGTAGCCCCCGTAACAAGGACCTTTCCATTTTCAGCTGTTAGTCCGTTGTCTTCTAATTTTTGAATGGATAGCGCCGCAGTAAAACCGGCTGTTCCGAAAATCATGGCTTCTGCCAATGTCAGTCTTTCGGGTAAGGGAACGAGCCAGTCCGCAGGTATTTTCGCATATTCACTGAAGCCTCCGTAATGAGACACCCCGATTTCGAAACCCGTTGCAATAACCTGATCTCCTTCATGAAATCGGTGGTCCCTCGAAGAGACGACAATACCGGCAAGATCAATACCGGGAATAAAGGGATAGGTCGCAACAATTTTACCGTCCGGAATGCAGGCGAGGCTGTCCTTATAATTAATGCTGGAGTAGCGAACTTTAATTAAAACGTCATGATCAGGCAAATCATTCAATGCAAGCGTTTCAATGTCCAGGGAAAAACGATCATTCGTCTTATTGACAACTAAAGCCCTGAATCTCTCACTCAATGAAATCCCTCCTGATTGTGAATGGAAAAATGCCATGGCAAACCTTCGCAGGAAACGATTTAACATCTGCTGAGTGAATCATTAATTAGTGAAAACACAGAGAGAAAAGCAAAAATCGGAGTGGACAAGCTATTTCAGGCCTGTTCGTTCAGTTCATTTGGGTTGTTGGACGAACCAGAATTTCATTAATGGCCACGTTATCAGGCTGACTGACCGCATAGGCCACCGCATTGGCAATGTCCTCGGCAGTTATGCCATGGTATTTTTCCTTATCCATAATATGTTTCTTGAGTTCCGAATCGGTTATCGTGTTCGGAAGTTCGGTTAAAACGGCACCTGGCGAAATGTTGGTTACACGAATCAGACTCTCCGGTGATTCTTCTTTTCGAAGACCTTCGGCAATCGCCCGTACGGCAAATTTTGTTCCGCTGTAAACGGCACCTCCGGGACTCACAACGTGGCCCGCGACAGAATCTGTATTAATGATATGCCCGGATTTCTGCTCTCGCATGATCGGCAGAACCGCGGCAATGCCATAAAGAACACCTTTGATATTGACGTCAATCATTCGCTCCCACTCGTTTATTTTAAGATCCCGAAGACAGGAGAGAGGCATGAGCCCGGCGTTATTAAACAGTACGTCTACACGCTGGTACTTTTCTATGGCTGTGTCGACGAGTGCTTTAACTTCCTGTGCAGAAGTAACGTCCGTTTCCTTGCAGACAGCTTCTCCTCCATTTTTGTGTATATAAGAAACCAATTCCTCCAGCCGTTCCAAACGTCTTGCACCGAGAACCACTTTTGCACCTTCACCGGCCATTTTTTTAGCGGTGGCTTCTCCGATACCACTCGAAGCGCCGGTAATGACGATCACTTTTCCTTGTATATTTTCCATTAGTTCCATCCTCTCCACGCGTCTGATTATTCTGTACAGTGAAACTATAAGCCAATGCCTCATTAAATTCAAAAAAAGTGACTTGGTGAGTTTGTCGAGTTTTTCCCGGAAATTTCTTCCTTGTAAAGAATATCGCCAATGATTGGACCGGCAGAATCCGTTTGCAAGCCGTTCTGAAAGTTATTGAAATTTGAGGTGGCGGATTTTGATGTAAAAAGATTGATTTTGAATGAAATCATGGTACAATATTGTCGTGGAGGAATGGAATATGTTGGCCGAAGAGAGACAGCAGATTATTTTGCAGAAACTGAAACATGCCCACGTCGTTAAATTGCAGGATTTAGTGCGTTTTCTGAATGCTTCTGAGTCGACCGTCCGCCGCGATTTGCAGGAATTGGAAAGTCGCCACATGCTGCGGCGTATTCATGGAGGCGCTTCCCTGTCACGGCAGCGCAGTGAAGAGCCCGACATGGAAACGAAAACTTCTAAATATATGCGGCAAAAGAAAATGATCGCAGAACTGGCCGGACATTTGGTGAAAGATAATGAGTGTATTTATTTGGACGCAGGAACGACAACTTTGGAAATGATCCCCTCTATTAATGCAAGAAATGTAACCGTTGTCACCAACAGTCCCGCTCACGGTGAGGCACTTGTCAAAAAGCGGATTATGACTTATCTGATCGGCGGCATGATGAAGGGAACAACAAAAGCAATTGTCGGCAGCATTGCTTCTCAGACTCTGAATCTTTTCCGGTTTGATAAAGCTTTCATCGGCGTCAATGGAATAGATGCTGTCATGGGCTGCACGACACCGGATCCTGAAGAGGCGGCGCTTAAAAGGCGTGCCAGGGAACTGGCTGTTCAGTCATTTATCGTTGCAGACAGCAGTAAATTTTCCGATGTATCCTTTTGCAAGATGTTCGATATTGATCAGGCTGCAATTATTACAGACAAATTACCTGAAACAATTGATCCTTCAATACTTGAGAAAACAAAAGTCATTTGTGCCGATGCCGAGCATATCCGTTAAATAAAGTTTAATTGAAATCCCTTTGATTAGAAAGTTGGATGGACAAGTATTTCTATGTTTCTTTTTCATAAAGATGGGGGAGACTGATGCCTAGTGAAATCATTTCCTCTACAAAGTGAAGAACGGCTCTTATATTCTTTTTCCTTCATGTGAGTGCTGAGAAAAAAAGGAGTGAAACAAATGAAGATAACGGATCTCATGATTGAACGCGCTATGGTCATGGATATGAAAGCAACAACAAAGGAAGCGGCCATTGACGAGCTCATTTCCAGTCTGTATAAAAACGGCAGAATCAATGATCCAAAACTGTTCAAAGAGATGATTTTGAAACGGGAAGCGGAATCAAGCACCGGGATCGGCGATGGTATCGCCATGCCTCACGCTAAGACGAAAGCCGTCAATGAGGCGACGGTTGTTTTCGGACGCAGCAAGAGCGGTGTGAATTACGAGGCTTTGGACGGGAAGCCGTCTCACCTGTTTTTTATGATTGCCGCTCCTGAAGGCGCAGCCAATGTCCATCTTCAAACACTGGCAGCTCTGTCAAGATTATTGATTGATCAGGAATTTGTAGCGCAGGTGAAAGAGGCAAAAACATCCGGCGCAGTCGCGAAATTGTTTGACGAGAAACAAGCGGAAAAAGAGGCCCAAGAGGAGAAAGAAGCCAACGCGTCAGCTGCAGGGCCGTCAAAAGACGCGAAGTTTGTGCTCGCAGTGACGGCATGTCCGACGGGCATCGCCCATACTTATATGGCCGAAGACGCTCTAAAGAAAAAAGCAGAAGAAATGGGCATTCCTATTCGCGTTGAAACGGACGGCTCGGAAGGCGTTAAACACCGTCTGACTAGGGAAGAGATTGACCGGGCGACAGGAATCATCGTTGCCGCGGATAAAAAGGTGGAAATGGCGCGTTTCGACGGTAAACGTGTGCTCCAAACACCCGTCAGTGACGGAATCCGCAAGCCGGAAGAACTGATTAATAAAGTATTAAACGAACAGGCTCCCGTCTATCATGCTGAGGGAGGCGCTGCGGAAGAATATACAGCTGCAGATCAGCGCTCAGTATGGAGCAAAATTTACAAGGACCTGATGAACGGTATCTCGCACATGCTGCCGTTCGTTGTCGGCGGAGGTATTCTACTTGCCTTCTCGTTCCTGCTCGAAAATACGCTGGGCAAGACGAATCCGATTTATCTGATGCTTGGCGCGATCGCCGGAGGCGATACCGGTGCCTTTCATTTTCTGATTGCCATCCTTGCAGGTTATATCGCTGTCAGCATTGGCGACCGGCCGGCGTTAATGCCCGGTATCGTCGGCGGGTTTATGGCGTCTTCATCAAATGCCGGTTTTCTTGGCGGCCTGGCTGCCGGTTTTCTGGCCGGTTGGGTTATTATCCTGCTGAAACGAGTATTTAAAAACCTTCCGCAAACATTGGATGGTTTAAAACCAATTCTGCTTTATCCGGTTTTCGGTCTGCTGATTACCGGCGCGTTGATGTATTATATCTTTGACCCGATCTTCAAATGGATAAACGGCGGACTGATCGGGGCACTGAATAATCTCGGGACGGGAAATGCTGTTATTCTTGGTCTGGTGCTTGGTGGCATGATGGCTGTCGATATGGGCGGTCCGGTGAATAAAGCGGCCTACACATTTGCCATTGGTGTATTCACAAGCGGCGCTTCAAACGGCGGTCTGATGATGGCAGCGGTTATGGCCGGCGGCATGGTACCGCCTCTTGCGATCGCGCTAGCCACAACACTCTTCAAAAATAAGTTCACGGAAGACGAACGCAAGGCGGGTATCACAAACTATGTTTTGGGAGCGTCGTTCATCACGGAAGGAGCCATTCCATTCGCCGCTTCCGACCCGCTGCGGGTAATCGGTTCGAGCATCATCGGTTCGGCCATTGCCGGAGGTCTGACTCAATTCTGGCACGTTAATATTCCCGCTCCTCACGGAGGCATTTTCGTGGTTTTCCTTGGTAATCACGGTCTGCTGTTCCTTCTCTCAATAATTATCGGTGCGGTTATTTCCGGTTTTGTTCTCGGATTCTGGAAGAAACCGGTTGAGCAAAAAGGCATTTCTGAAAATGTCGAGAAGCAGAAACAGATTGTCTGAGTATTAACGATATAATAATGGCCGGGCTAAGAATCCGTCAGGGTTCCTGGCCCGGCTTTTATGATCAAAGCACATTGACCAATGAATGAGCTTGATTAAAAAAATTTTATTTCATTGAATTTTAGGTGCTGAATGTTGGATAGTGAAGGGACTTTATGTTAAAATGAAAACAATTTAATAAACGATTTGTCCTTCGGGGTCGGGTGAAATTCCCAACCGGCGGTGATGGCTTTATGCCTTAGCCCGCGACCCGCCTGCCAATATTTTGACGGGCGGTGGATTCAGTGAGAAGCTGAAGCCGACAGTAAAGTCTGGATGGGAGAAGGATTGGAGAAAGGCATTCAAGCATGTTTTATTTGAATTGCTTGAATCCGAGCGAAACCACACTCTTTTGCCAATTTTTAGTGAGAATTGCAAAAGAATCAAGTGGGTTATTTTGAGTATTATTATGATGCTGTCAAACCCCCGGGGAACTTAATTTCCGGGGGTTTTCTCGTGCTTGCTAATAGACATTCACTCAGGGGATGATCTCTTGAAAGAAGAGTATATGAAATTGGCGATTAATTTGGCAAGAGCCACCGCTCACCAGACAAGTCCGAACCCTGCTGTAGGAGCCGTAGTCGTCAATAATGGGGAAATCGTTGGAATGGGCGCACACCTTAAGGCCGGGGAAGCACACGCGGAAGTGAACGCCCTTAGCATGGCCGGTGATCGAGCGAAGGGGGGCACAATCTATGTGACACTGGAGCCTTGTGCCCATTTCGGCAGAACGCCGCCATGCGCTGATTTAATTATTAAAAAACAGTTGAGCAAGGTTGTGATCGCGTCATCCGACCCAAATCCGCTTGTCGCCGGCCTGGGCATTGAGAAGTTAAGAAATGCAGGCATTTCGGTCGAAACCGGTGTTCTTCAGGAAGAGGCCGACGCGCTGAATTCCGTCTTTTTTCACTATATCCGCCAAAGGACTCCTTATGTCACACTAAAAATGGCTTGCAGTCTGGATGGAAAAACAGCGACGGCAGGGGGAGAAAGCAAATGGATTACATGCGAAGCTTCACGGCTTGACGGTCATACGCAGCGCCGAATCCATGACGCGATTCTGGTTGGAATCGGGACTGTCATGGCGGATGATCCGAAACTGACGGCACGCTCGGAATCCATAGCTGAAAACCCGATCCGCGTTGTTCTGGATACACATTTACGAATTCGGGAAGACGCCCGTGTTGTGACGGACGGCGCGGCCGCGACATGGATATTTACAGGAAGAACGATCGACGGCGACAAGGCGCGCCGTCTGCAAAGCGAACAGGTTACCGTCATTCGCTTGCCGTCGGAGAGCATTGCGATTAAAGACGTTTTGAACGATCTGGGACAAAAAGGGGTGACCTCACTGCTTGTGGAAGGCGGATCAGCAGTACATGGAAGCTTTTTGAAGGCTAAAGCATTTAACCGAGTTATTGCCTATATCGCACCTAAACTGATCGGCGGAAGAGATGCAGTACCGGCGATTGGCGGCACGGGTATTAGATATCTGGCAGATGTTCCGGAATTGTCGATAAAAAATGTCGAGCGGCTGGATCAAGATCTGAAGGTCACATTGATTCCGAAAGCAGGTGATTTTTAATGTTCACGGGACTGGTTGAAGAAATAGGACAGGTTGCATCGCTTGAGAAACGGCCTGACGCCATTCGCATCTCGGTACGAGCAGGCCGGGTGCTTGAAGATGCGGAGATGGGCGACAGTATAGCGGTCAACGGGGTTTGTGTAACGGTGACAGACCTGTCAAAGGCATTTTTTTCTGCGGATATTATGCCGGAGACGATTCGTGCGACAACATTGCAGACGCTACAGAAAGGTGATTCCGTCAATCTCGAGCGTGCTATGAAAGCAGGAGGACGCTATGGAGGCCATTTTATGACCGGCCATATTGATGGGACAGGTGAAATTGTCAGAATTGTGCCGAAGGGGAATGCCCATTATCTTGATATTCAGTCGTCACCGGAGATACTGGCCGGTCTGGTCGAAAAAGGATCGGTTGCCGTTGACGGAACAAGCCTGACCGTTTTTCGTACCGGAACCCGGTTTTTTACAATATCTCTGATTCCGCATACGTCCGCACATACTATTCTGGGAAGCAAGAAAGTCGGCGATCCGGTTAATATCGAGTGTGATATTCTGCAAAAATATATCAGGAATCAGCAAAATGTACGCAGCCGTCCTGACGATTCCGGGGCTCTATCTTATGAAACGCTTAGAGATAACGGTTTTATCACATCCATTAAGTAAGTTTGACGGTTAAAAAAAACTGCGATGCGTGACAAAGGACGTGTCATCAATAGGGAGGTTGAAAAGTATGCCGGCTTCAATCGAGGAAGCTCTTTCTGACTTAAAAAAAGGAAAAATCGTGATTGTTTGCGATGATGAGGGACGGGAAAATGAGGGGGATCTGGTTGCTCTTGCGGAAAAAGTCACGCCGGAGACCATCAACTTTATGATTACACACGGCCGAGGCCTGCTTTGCACCCCGGTCTGCCGTTCGCTTGCGGAGTCGCTTGGATTCAAACCAATGGTAGCGAGCAATACCGATCGTCATGAAACGGCGTTTACGGTCAGTGTCGACTACAAAGATACAAAAACAGGGATCAGCGCATTTGAACGTGCGCAAACCATCAGAGCGATCGTTTCAGATGACGTCACCGCCTCAGACTTTAATCATCCCGGTCACGTATTTCCGCTCATCGCAAAAGACGGCGGAGTACTGGAACGTGGCGGCCACACGGAGGCGGCCGTGGATCTTGCAAAACTTGCCGGCGCAAAACCGGCGGGTGTTATTTGTGAGATCATTCGGGATGATGGGAGGATGGCACGGTTTCCCGAACTTGAGAAGATGGCCGAAACATTCGGGATAAAAATTATAACAGTCCGTGATCTGGTTGCCTACAGGCGTGCGCACGGAGTCAGCAGGGTTGTGACCGCCGATTTGCCGACGGATTACGGACATTTTAAAGCGATCGGCTATACCGGTCCGTTCGATGAAAAAGAAACGATCGCGATTGTCAAAGGCGATGTCGGCGGCGGTAATCCGACACTTGTCCGTCTTCATTCGGAGTGTCTGACGGGCGATGTATTCGGGTCAAAACGGTGCGACTGCGGTCCGCAGCTTCACGCCGCCCTGCAGATGATTGAAAGGCGCGGGGCAGGTGTAGTGATTTATTTGCGTCAGGAGGGGCGGGGGATCGGACTGATTAATAAATTGAAAGCATATAAGCTCCAGGAAGCCGGAGAGGATACGGTAGAAGCCAATGAGCACCTCGGCTTTCCTGCCGATCTGAGAGACTATCATACCGCAGCCGAAATTTTGCGAGACCTCGGTGTCACGAATGTGCAATTGCTGACGAATAACCCTCTAAAAATTTCCGATCTGAAAGAACACGGTATTTCTCAAATCGAACGTGTTCCGCTGGAAATGCCAATTGGCAAAGAAAATAAAAAATACATGCAGACGAAAGTTGAAAAGATGGGTCATTTGCTCCATTTATGATTAAAAGTTATATCAAAGACCACCAATGGGAGGACTTAATATGGGAGAAATATTTGAAGGCAAATTAATGGGTCAAGGGCTGAAAGTGGGCATTGTCGTCAGCCGCTTTAATGAATTTATTACGAACCGGCTTTTAGCGGGGGCACAAGACGCTCTGCTGCGTCACGGAGTTGACGGGAAAGACATCGACATTGCGTGGGTTCCGGGTGCTTTTGAGATTCCGTTCGTTGCTGGAAAAATGGCGGCAACCGGGCAATATGACACAATACTGACGCTTGGAGCGGTCATACGCGGTGCAACGTCGCACTATGACTATGTGTGCAGCGAAGTGTCCAAGGGTGTTGCAAAGATCGGGCTTGAAACCGGAGTTCCCGTAATATTCGGCGTCGTGACGACAGAAAACATTGAACAGGCCGTGGAGCGGGCCGGCACGAAGGCGGGTAACAAAGGATGGGATGCCGCCGTCAGTGGAATCGAAATGGCCGGCCTTAACCGCCAGCTTGAAAAAAAGAAAAACGAATAATAATCCAGATAATGATTCATTTTGGAGAATATATATGGGAGACGCTTTTAAGAGCAAACCTCTTCATACTAACAAGTAAAAAAATTTAGCAAAGCTGCACAGCGATATGAAATGAAATACCTAAAAAGAGCAGGCTGCAGGTAAAGTAAATTTTACAAATTCTCATTATTGGTTTAACACAGGCTTAATCTGCAGCTGATAGACTATTACTTGAACGAAAGCAAGGCCCCCTGATTTCATCAACTCCACACTTCATTTTTATTGCAGACCTTTAGGGGTCTTTTTTTTTTCGGAATACAAAAAGAGCTCTGAACCAGCATGAACTGATTCAAAGCTCCTTCAAATCGGTCAATCAGAGGAAGCGTCTGACAACGTCTTTCATAGGCGGCATTTTTTCCAGTTTATGATTTTCGATGACCGATTTTGACGCGAATTTCGCATAACCTTTGGCCTCATCCATAACGATTTTGCCTGGCAGCGGTGCTGCATTTTCATCCACAGCGACATCCAGGATCACAGGAACCTGTGATTCTTTAGCTGCCTCAAATGCCGGCTGCAGGTCTTCAAATTTCTCGACTCTGAACCCTTTTCCGCCGCAGGCTTCAGCAAACTTGGCATAATCGATGTCCTGAAGATCTATTCCATAATTCAACTGGCCTGCCGACTGCTGTTCATATTTAATAAAGGAAAGCTCTTTATTGTTCAGAACAACAACAATGATCGGCCATTTGTACTTGACAGCCGTTACGAAGTCCTGCATCACCATTGAAAAAGCCCCGTCCCCGGAAATCGCGATTGCCTGGCGATTCGGGAAAGCCTGTTTTGCAGCCATCGCTCCGGGAAGACCGCAGCCCATCGTGCCAAGCCATGCCGAAATAATAAAATCCTGATTCGTCACGTGCAGATAGCGTGTAGACCAGACAGTTGCAGTACCGACGTCAGCCGAGAAAATCGCATCGTCTTCAGCGATGGACTGAATGGCTTTCATAACTGCCTGAGGAGCAATCGGCGTTTTCGTGTTTGTTTTATACTCATCCATCCATTTCCACCAAACAGCCATCTTTTCCTGGCAAGTTTTCAGAAAAGGACGTTCTGACACAGGCGTCGTGTGTTCGGTCAGATAAGCAAGGGCCTGAGCAGCATCGCCAACAATGCCGACCGTAACCGAATAGCGTTTGCCTATGCGCACCGGGTCGATGTCAATCTGGACACATTTTGCGCCTTCAGGAAGATAGGCTGCATAGGGGTAGTCGGTGCCGACCATAATCAGCAGATCGGAGCTTTTCATGGCTTCATAAGCCGGTTTTGTGCCGATTTTGCCAATATTTCCAAGAAAATTCGGGTGTTCATCAGGAAGCGCGCCTTTTCCAGGAAGCGTCACAGCAACAGGGGCCGAAATACGTTCAGCAAATGCCTTCAGCTCTTTTTTCGCACCTTTTGCACCGACACCCGCGAGAATGACAGGGTTGCTTGCGTTATTGATTAAGGCGACGGCTTCGCTCAAGTCGTTTTCAATGAGACCCGGAGTTTTTGTTTCAAAAACTGTGGACATTTGAGGTACGTTCTCAGAAATTTCGCCGAGCGGGATATCATCGGGAATCGAAAGAACGGCAACGCCGCGTTCCTGATAGGCCGTGCGGATCGCTTGATTGACAACTGCCGGAAAACTTTCTGCACTGGTAATCTCCTTATTGTAAACCGCAACATCCTTAAACAAGTCGACGGTGTTGACTTCCTGAAAATAATCCGTTCCCGTCAGTTTTGATGGGATGTGTCCCACAAGCACAAGCATCGGAACATGGTCCATTTTCGCGTCATACATACCGTTTAACAAGTGGATGGCGCCGGGTCCCCCGATTGCAAGGCAAACACCGATTTTTCCGGTTAATTTTGCATATGCCGCTGCAGCCAGTGAAGCCACTTCTTCATGGCGAACCTGGTAAAATTTGATTTTACTCTCTTTTTTTCTCAATGCTTCAACCATCGTGTCGATTGAATCACCGGGGATTCCGTAAATATGATCAATTCCCCAGTTTTCGAACAGTTTGACAACTGCTTCGCTTGCCTTGATCTTTCCCATAATTAAATTCCTCCTCCAGAAGAGTAATAGCTTGCCTGAAACAGAGGTTCAGCACAGTTTCAAGCTTTTTCTTTTTATATATTTGACAATCCAGTGAACCTTATGAACCTATTCTATGACTATTTGCTGGAAAAAGAAATGCTTTTGCTTGATAAAGTCGTTTTTTATCAGAACTGATTTGGCAAAGGAGAAGCGAATGAGGCTTATTTGAGTCCCTCTTGTCCTTTTTTGTTGGACAAGCATTATACTCACGATATCGCATGAATCAGCCTGTCCCGTTATAATAAAGGATATAAAATTGTTGTAGGATAAAGGAGAAAAATCATGAGTTTTGTGTCAATTGTTGCTTCAGACAACATGGCTTCTGTAGTGAGTGACGGCCTGCTGGTCGATCTATCGGGTAACGGAGAACCGGCGATTCTGCCCGGAAAAAAGCCAAGCATGATCCGTATTTCCAGCCGGCAGATTCTTGCGTGCACGGGGAGCGCAGCGGTTCTGAAAAGCCTCAGAAAAGCTTTTCCTTATCAGGAAAACGCTTGGTCAATCAACGAATCGCGGATGCATATACTTGAGCAGCTCGTACGGGAAGTGCCGTTTGAAAAGCAGGAAGTCCTGCTCGCACTAGTTGATGCGGGAGGGATGATGACTTGCAGCATGTTTTCCAATGAACCGGGAGAAAAGTGGCATGTGCTTCGGCCGGAGGGAGAGCGTCTGGCCACAATGTTTTTAGCTGGGCGTGAAATCAATGAGACAAAAATAAAACAAGTTTCGGAAGAATTCGGCCGTTTGATTCACTTATATGGGAAGGACAGCACAGATCACATTTTTGCCGCACAACGGGAACTTATTCATTTTGTTTCCGAAACGGATCCCTTAGTCGGGGGCCAGATCTTTCATCAGAACATCACAAGAAAGTAAGAAGAGGCGTTTACAAATGAAAAGGAAAAAGATTTATGCGTGAAATATCGTTATTTCGCAGCATCTTTGAGGGCTCAGAAACGCCCGGACCGAAAAATTGCAAGCAGAACGAGAAGAAACATAAAGATCACAATCATCACGGCTATGTCAAGAAGGGGAATGCTGGTGAACAAAGGGTGGGCGCCGAATGTCTGTCCAAGAATCATCCCGGCGAGAATAATGCTGAACGCCAGAAGCATGATACTGAAAGAAATGCGGTTGGCAACACGGTCAAGTTTGGAAAGCAAAAGCTCCAGCTGAGGTAGTTCCATTTCGACATGAGTTTTCCCCTTGTACAGGTGCGTCAGCGTTTTCTTTAAAAGAGAGGGGATCTGAATGCTGTTCTCCAATGTCTCATACACGCTTTTTAAAGTTCTCTTTGCAACCTGTTCAGGATTGAGCCGGTTCAGCAGAAGCTTCTGTCCGTATGGTTCGGCAAGTTCCAGTATGTTGATTTGATTATCAAGACGCGTAATAATGCCTTCAAGCGTGATCAAAGCCTTGCCGAGCAGTGTGTAGTTTTTCGGAATGCTGATGTGGTGCTTTTTTGTGGTCTCGAAAATGTCCTGAATAACCTTTCCTATATGAATTTCCTTGAAAGGAAGTTCATAATATTTGTCGCGCAATAACTCGAGATCGGCTTTGAACTGCCTTTCGTCCAGTTCTTCGGGCATTGAGGACATCAGAAAGATCGTGTGAAAGAGCAGGTTTATATCCCCCTTCATGAGTCCGATGATCAGGCTGGCAAAATTGTGCTTCATTTCTTCATTTAAAATGCCGACCTGTCCAAAATCAATATAGCCGATTTTATTTCCTGAAAAGAAAAAAAGGTTGCCGGGGTGCGGGTCGCCATGAAAAACACCGACAACCAGAGCCTGATCGAGAAAGGAGCGTACCAACCGCTCGGAAACGATTCTTTTATCAATACCTTCAGGGGCAGAAGTAACGAGATCGGCATATTTCTCGCCGTGGATATACTCAAGAGTAAGGAGCTGATTGGTTGAATAATCCCAATATACTTTTGGAATGATAATGTTTTCGTTAGACGCGAAATAGTTATAGATTTTTTCGGTATTTCTTCCTTCTTTGAAATAATCCATTTCATTGCGAATGGCAATAGAAAATTCCTCAACAATATCACTGATTTGGAATTTTTTGGCCCATGCGTAGCGCTTTTCCACAAGCGCTGCGAGATCCCAGAGGATCTCAATGTCGGTTGAAACTACGGTTTCAATATCGGGACGGCGGATCTTGATGACAACTTCTTCACCGGTCTTCAGAACGGCCCGGTGTGCCTGAGCGATCGATGCGGCAGCGAGACACTGTTCATCAAATTCAGCAAAGACATCGCTGACAGGTGCTCCCAATTCTTGCTGGATGGCTGATTTGATGATCCGGGGGTCAATGGGCGTCACACTGTCCTGCAATTCGCGAAGTTCGTATGCGATCTGGTCGGGTATAAGATCTGATCTCAGGCTGAGCAACTGGCCGAGCTTAATAAAAGTCGGGCCAAGTTCTTCGAGCATCAGGCGGATCTTTCGACCAACGGGTTTTGAATCGTTATTTCCAGAAAAATCAGATGCGATCTGTTTCGGAAGAGAGAGCAAATGAAACAGTCCGACATCTCTGACAATGTACCCGAACCCGTATTTGACAAGAACGGTCACGATTTCACGATAGCGTTTGATGTGACGTATACGTTTTCCAATCATTCATTTCACCTGGCTGACAGCTCATTATTTTTCTGTTTCCTGTTCACTTGCTTCGTTTGGATCGTTTGATAACTTGGCTTCCAGTGCTTCCAATTTTTCTTTCAGTTTGTTATACTCTTCGGAGGTAACGAATCCCAGATCGCGGATGGTGTCTTTAATATCCTCTCTGATATCGTTCTGCCATTGCTCCTTTTTTGTTTTCCCTTTATCGTTCAGTGCATCGAGGAACGACTTGACTTCTTCCGCAGCTGCGCTGCCGCTTTTCGACAGATCACTGAGGAATTTGTCTGCCTTTTCCTTGCTCGCGAGCGTTGCGCCAAGACCAATAAAGAAACTTTTCTTGATCAGATCATTCATGCTGATCCCTCCTATCCTCTTTCCTCTATTTTACCCGACTTTAGAAACTCTGTCATTCATTGAAAGAGGGACAAAAGTACGTGGATAACAAACGAAAAATTATACTATCGTTCATACATCATGAAAACAGAAGGAGGCTCATGTGATGCTACAGGTCATTTATCTGATGATCATTCTAATCCTGGCAGGAATCATTTATTTTTTAATTCAAAAACAGAAAAAAATCAGAAGTCAGGCTGAAGAATGGATCGAGAAAAGCAGAAATGAAACCGCGTCGACAATCAATGAAACGGAAAACCGGCTAAAAGAAGAGTCGGAAACTAAAATTAAGAACATTATGACCGAAAATAGCGCCACGATTGCCGGCATTGAGGAATCTTATGAAAAAAGACTCGGGCGATATGAAGAATTAATCGATTATCTGCAGGGAGCGCAGAGATCTGAAAAAACATTCACCGCTTATCAGCATCTGGCTGCCATCAAAAAAATTCTCGTTCAATCCAATCGAATTTCTTCTCAGCAAATGGTGGTTGCGGGGAATGCTATCGTTCCTGCAAAGACCGTCGGGGGAGATTTGTCGGTAGTCAGAGCGGATATACTCTTTCTTCTGCCAACGGGACTTTATGTGGTGGATACAAAAAGGTACAGAGGAAAAATATTCCACGGAATGAACACGGAGAATGCGCAGGGGTTTGAGCGGCTAATTGGGGAAATCGTTCCGAAGCCTGAAAGTGGAACTGAAGAAACCCTGATTTTATCCAAACGCATGGAGCAAGGGAACAGCAATGAAAATTTTCTGAGAATAACGATTGACTGTCATTCTGATATTTCTGCTCCGGTCATGAAGGCCACATCTGAATTCCGTGCTTATCTCAGTGATCATCGAATCAGCGTGGAGCGTATTGTTCCAGTGATCTACTTTATGGATGACTCGGCTGATCAAATGAAGACAGAAAATTTTTCTGAAAGAGAACGGCCTTTGATTTGTCTGAGCCAGAACGATCTTTATCAAATGATCAGCCAGGAATTAGATCAGGAGGAGTGGATATTGGCAACAGAAAAAATACAGAAAATCAAACAACTTATCTCCGAAATCAATCATTGAAAAATGCATGAAACAGACTAAAAGCCGGGGCGGACATCAAATATCAAGTATGTCTGCTCCGGCTTTCTAGCGCGTACCGGAATACCAGGTGAAAATCCGGCTTCTTACCATAATAATTAGATTATTGTACGGAACACGCCGATTACCTTGCCAAGTATTGTACAGTTATCCAACAGTATTGGAGCCATTGTCGGATTTTCAGGCTGAAGGCGAATGTGATCTTTTTCTTTAAAAAACCTTTTGACCGTTGCTTCATCTTCATCGGTCATCGCCACAACAATTTCACCGTTTTCTGCGGTTCTTTGCTGACGGACAATCACTTTGTCACCGTCAAGAATGCCCGCATTAATCATACTCTCTCCCCACACGTTAAGTATAAAAACGTCTTTTTCATCAACCATCGACCTGGGCACAGGAAAGTACTCTTCGATATTCTCTACGGCGCTGATCGGCAATCCGGCCGTTACCTTGCCGATCACCGGAACAGAAACCGCCTTTTCACTGAATACGTCTCCGTCATGATCCAGAATTTCGATGGCGCGCGGTTTTGTCGGATCGCGCCGAATCAGTCCTTTTTTTTCAAGCCGGGCCAGATGGCCATGAACGGTTGAACTTGAAGCTAGTCCGACTGCGTCGCATATTTCACGAACCGACGGGGGATAACCCTTGGTCGCAACTTCATGCTTAATATAATCGAGTATTGATTGCTGTCGATTTGAGAGTTTCATCTGCCTGCTCCTTTTTCTTCTTCTTTAACACATTATATCATGTCATTTTTTGGGATGCAAACATCCGTTCGAGAGTATTGACACAAACTAATGTTCGCTATATACTCATCAATAACGAACAAACATTCTCGGGAATATATATTCTTATAATAATTCATTTCTTGGAGGGGTTGTAGATGAACGAATATTTGAATCAAAAGTTGAGAGGCATATCTTTTGTCGTTTTATTTGTTATTCTTGCGGTTACTCTTTTTTTTACACTGACAAACAGCGTTGTCGCCGACAGCAGTAATTATAAGACAATAACGGTGGAAAAGGGAGATTCTTTATGGGCTCTGGCTCAGCACTATCACAGTGGCAATCCCGGACTTACAGAGGAAGCCTTTATAACCTGGGTTGAGAGAGAGAACGGAATCAATCGTGATGCTATCCAACCCAATCAAAAATTAATAATTCCCGTACGGAAATAAGCAGTGCTGTCCATGAATCAGGTCTAACATTTTCCGTTTGGTACTGCTGTCTTGACCGCGCCAATTTTTAGTTGTGAAGAAGCCTTCCTAAAACTTGCAAGATAACTTATTTGTGTTATACTGTTATATAACAAGAGAAAGAAATAAGTCATTGTAATGATACAAAAGCGAATTGCGTTTTCCTGATTTCGTTTAATCGCGAGCTTTCGCATGCCCAATCTTAAAAGCTGTGGAATCCCGATTAAAATATGTTTATTTCCCTTCAGCGATTCAACCTTGCCTTTCGCTGACGGGTTCAATTTTTCATCCTCCTTCAGAAGAAAGCTTCTCTTCAATATTCTATTAAGAACAGAGCTTTCTTTTTTTTGCTTTCGTTCCCATTCATTGAACAGATTCAGTTCAATTGCTTATTTCCGAGTCTTCTGAAAGGGGGTCGATCACGGCCCCGGCCTTCAGGAAGGAAACCCGATAATCGCTAAAACTTTTGTTGTTTTGTTCCGATATAGCTTCTATCAAGTGCGGCATATAAACTGCATCTTTGATTACTTTCTGATGTCTGACCATCTTTTTCCTTAAGAAGGCAGACATGCTGCATGAGGGGGGAGGGCGAATGCGCAGCTATCACATTTACCTGATTAAAGACAGTATTTCAGAACATTATTTCGGTAAGGAAGAAAAACTGTTTCGATTGTTTAAGGACTGTCGTTCCGCTCAGGATAAACATTTGAAAGAAGTGATGTACAGACAGGTTTGTTATATTTCTCACCATCTGGACGTACGCCGCTTCGGAATGCAGCTTCAGACGGCCTGCAGTTTCATGCCCGAGTATACATATGAAGATCCGATTCATTATTTGAAAAGCAGGAGGCCATATAGCGAAGCTGTATTAGAACTTCGGGACCGGGAATTGAAAATGACAGCGCAAGGAACTTCAGACATGGAAGTGACATTTTTTGAGGTTCTGCGGAAGCTGGACGGACACTTTTTAGCGATAGATTTTCAAAGGAGACAATGCGCCTGGCTGAATCCTATAAAAAATGCAGATTTCCTCCAAAGTAAGGTTGACCTGATTTCACGCGATAGTGTACACTGATGTATGGATATTTGACACAAGGAGGAAACAGGCATATGCTGTGGCTATATATATTAGTGGGCGCTGTCTGCCTGGCCGTCGGATTGGTTCTCGGCTTTTTCATCGCACGGAGATACATGATGAGCTATTTGAAGAAGAATCCGCCGATCAATGAACAGATGCTTCGCGTGATGATGACTCAAATGGGCCAGCATCCATCGCAAAAAAAGATCAATCAAATGATGAAAGCGATCAACAATCAAATGAAATAAAAGAGCCCATGAAAAGAGGGGCTTTTGGCAACATAGCTGGGAAAGTCAGTTTGCCGTTTAATTTGATTAATAACTCTTCATTGGAAGTTAAGGCTTTTTGAGGTAAATCGTTGAGATATACCTTGTTTAATCACCATTTACTGCTGGGAATAGTCAGGCAGAAAGTGGTGATTTTTCGTTATGGGATTCATATGAAACCACGGAAGCGCATGCTGATTTTCAATTTCAGTTCCCGGCTCTCTGGTCTTAAAAAGGCTCTTAGAACTTTTGGAATTCTTAAGACATAAAAACATCAGATTTCGTATACAGTAAAACAGATGCAATTTGATAGGACAAGGGTCGACGGTATGTTTAAGCGTACGTGAACGATCACAATACAAAGGAAGTGATTACATGGTTGTTAACGTTTCAGCATGGAGAAAGCTGACAAAACGACAGAGATATTTGATGATCGTCGGACTATATACAGTACAACATTGTGAAATGAAATGACTGGGGCAAGCTGATTCATCAACCTTCTAAAAGTGTTAAAAATTAATAGACTTATAATTTCATCAATGGTATATTTTTCTTGACGCAAATACATTCTAGTTTTTTTATAAATTCAACGAGCAGATGCTTCGCATGATAACTCAAACGGACCGGCGTCAAACGCTCAAAGCTGGTCTGTTTTTTGTGTTCCGGATGAGGCAGAGATCTTAGTATAAGGCTGAAACAATATCAGACAAGGAAGCGATGACTATGCTTAAGATTGGAATTATCGGCATTGGCTCAATTGCGAGAAAGGCTTATCTTCCGATTTATGCCGGGCTGAGCGGAGTGGAATGCCACTTCTGTACAAGAAACAGAGAGACGCTGGAACAGATTCAAGCCAGTTACCGTTGGACACATTTTTATGATGATCTTGATCGATTAATTGAAAGCGGTGTCGAAGCTGTATTTATTCATGCTGCAACCACGGCACATCCGATGATTATTGAAAAATTGCTGAATAAAGGCATTTCCATCTATACGGATAAGCCAATCGCCGATCATTATGAGACGGCAAAGAGACTGACGGAGATTGCAGAAAATAAAAAAGTACTCCTGATGACCGGTTTCAACCGCCGTTTTGCACCTTATAATCTTGAAGTATCGTCAGTTCCCGAAAAATCGATGATAGTGTATCAGAAGAACCGTGTCAATGATCCGAAAGATATCAGAACGTTCATCTTTGACGATTTTATTCATGTTGTCGATACTGTCCGGTTTCTTTTGGCCAGCCCCATTGATACAATGACTGTTCACGCGACAAAAAACCGGGAGGGTTTCTACACAGAACTTACTGTCGTTTTTCATGCCGGCGGTAGGCTGGCAGTCGCAATAATGAGCAGAAAAAGCGGGGCTAGTCAGGAATTTCTTCAGGTGATGTCACCGCAAAGTGAATATGTTGTCCGTGATCTGTCTTCTATCGAGAGCATTCAAGGGACAGCCAAAACGATTAAACATTTTGGAGACTGGACGCCCATGCTTCATAAACGCGGTTTTGAACAAATCGTCGAGGCTTTCCTTAAAGCGGTCGCTGAGGGCGGCGATGAACCCATAGCCAAACGGGATGCGCTTGAGACGCATCGTATCTGCGAAAAGATCGTTCAGACTATTGAACTCGGAAACAATGAGAAATAGAATGACAGGCAGATCGGGGCGAAAGAGTTTTATTCACGATTCGAGTTCGATATAATTGGGTTGTAAGATTTCTGAAGTTGAGAAGGTGAGTAAAATAGCTGCGATCATCGGATTGTTGATCGGTATCTTGATGGCAGGTTCCGTGATTGTGATCCGGCTTAAAGCATCAAAGAAACCGACAAACGCAAAAAAAATATTGCTTCCGCCGCTCTTTATGTCTACCGGATTTCTAATGTTTATTGAACAGAGCACATGGATTCCTTACTGGGAAGTGATCGTCGCATTTCTGATCGGAACCTTTTTTTCGTTGTTTCTTATTAAAACATCAAGATTCGAGCTGCAGGGCGATGATGTTTATTTGAAACGGTCCAAAGCATTCGCGTTTATCTTGATTGGATTGCTGGTGCTCCGCACAATCATGAAACTCGTTCTGGAACAGAGCGTCAGTCTTCCTCAGACCGCATCGTTTTTCTTTATCCTTGCATTTGGAATGATTTTGCCGTGGCGTTTAACCATGTATATCATGTATCGAAAGCTGGCAAAAGAGCGGGGCGCTGAATCGAATGCGTGAGCAGGCAGTCCCCCGTTTATAACGGGGGTTTCGTTTATTACAGAAGGGAGAGGAGAGCGATGATCAGGATCGGCCTGACAGGATGGGGCGATCATCCAAGCCTCTATGAATCGGAAACACAGGCATCAAAGCTTGAGAGCTACAGCAGCCATTTTCCCATTGTTGAATGTGACAGTTCATTTTATGCAATTTTACCAGAAAAAAATTATGTAAACTGGGCGAAGGAAACCCCCGATAATTTCCAGTTTATAGTTAAAGCTTACCAGGGACTTACCGGGCATCTGCGCGGCAAGTCGAATTTTAAAAATATCGGTGAAATGTTTGACGCTTTTCAAGCATCAATCGGCCCAATGCTTCAGTCGGGAAAATGTGCTGTGATTTTATTTCAATATCCGCCGTGGTTCGACTGTACGAGGAAAAACATCGACAGGCTCAGGTACACTAAAGAAAAAATGAAGGGGATACCCGTTGCTCTGGAGTTCCGGAATCCAAGCTGGTTCTCAGCAGGGATGAAAGAGAAAACGCTGGAGTTTGCGGAAAAAGAAGGATGGATTCACACGGTTTGTGACGAACCGCAGACAGAAACCGGTTCTATTCCAATTGTATCTGCCGCTTGGGGAGATCGGGTGCTTGTCCGCATGCATGGGCGAAATACGGCGGGATGGCTGAATCACGGTCCGAACTGGCGCAAGCTGCGCTGCCTTTACCGCTATAACAGAGCTGAACTTGAGGAATGGAAATCGCGCTTAATTGATCTCGAGAGGAAGGCAAAGGACGTTTATGTCCTGTTTAATAACAATTCCGGAGGGGACGCAGCGGATAATGGAAAGCAAATGATTCGTCTGCTTGGGATCAATTACTCCGGACTCGCTCAGAAACAGCTCGGTTTTTTTGAAGTGTAAGAAGTGTTCTGATTCCGCCTAGAAATAGTGTACACCATTACGTCTAGTTGTCTAGACATTATGTTATTATTCATGCTAAAATGAAAGAAAAAGGGGAGCGAGAGAAATGGCGAAAAGCGTTAACGGTTGCTCTATTTATTCCGAACATGACTGGATCAGAAATGGGAGCCTGGCATTTGATGATGGGAAAATTATTTCGGTTGGTCGGTCGCTGAATCTTAGTGAAGATGAGGCTTATCACTTTCCATCTGAATTTAAGTGTATTCCCGGGATGATTGATATGCACATTCACGGTGCAAACGGTGCGGATACAATGGACGCCACTCCCGAAGCACTGCGCACGATAGCTGAGGCACTTCCCGAAGAAGGGACGACTTCATTTCTTGCAACGACCATCACTCAATCCAAGGATGCGATTGAAGCGGCACTGAAAAATGCATCGAATGTGATTGGGCATCAGAAGGCGGGCGAAGCGGAAATACTCGGTATTCATCTTGAAGGCCCTTTTATCAGTAGTGAAAAGGCGGGAGCGCAGCCGAGCGAGTATATTACGGATCCCGATGTCGAGTGCTTTGACAAGTGGCAGGAACTTACGGGAAATAAAATAAGAGAAGTCACTCTGGCACCTGAACTTAACGGCGGGCTGTCTATGATCCGGCATCTCGCCGACCGGGGGGTTGTCGCTTCGATCGGACACAGCAACGGCACCGATGAGGATGTCCTGAGGGCCATTGACGCGGGGGCAACACAGGTCACTCACGTATACAACGGCATGAGGGGCATGCATCATCGTGAGCCCGGTATCCTCGGCGGCGCACTGCTGCATCATGAACTTTATACCGAACTGATTGCCGACGGCCGCCATGTTTGCCAGGGTATGGTCAATCTTGCCTATAAACTGAAGGGCAGCGACCGGATGATTCTGATCACGGATGCGATGCGGGCAAAATGCCTGAAGAACGGTGTTTATGATTTGGGCGGGCAGAAAGTGCACGTTAAGGACGGACTCGCTGTTTTGTCATCGGGAACGATCGCCGGCAGTGTATTGAAAATGGATCAGGCCTTAAGAAATATGCTGTCCTTCACTGATGCGACCCTTGAAGATATTGTTCAGATGGGCGCAATCAACCCTGCAATCCAGTGCGGCGTATTCGATCGGAAAGGCTCGCTTGAGCCCGGCAAGGACGCGGATTTTATTATTCTGGATGGGAACAATCAATTAGTGATGACTGTTTGCAGTGGCATAGTATCTTATCAAAAAGAAAGGACTGTAGGACGATGAAAATACTGACTGTAGCTGATCAAGAGGAAATGAGCCGCAGAGCGGCAGAAATGATCATTGATCTTGTTCGTTTGAAACCTTCCGCCGTGCTCGGGCTTGCAACGGGGGGCACACCGGAAGGAACCTACCGCCTCCTGGCTCTCGATCATCGGAAAAACGGGACGGATTATCGTGAAGTCCGTACGGTAAATCTGGATGAATACGCGGGGCTGAAGCCTGAAGATCCGAACAGCTATCATACTTATATGGAGACCCATTTTTTCCAATATGTCAATATCCCTTCAGAACAGCATTTTCTTCCGGACGGGACTGCCGCTTCACTGAATGAAGAATGCGAAGACTATGATCGCTTGATCGACAATCTGGGCGGTGTCGATCTTCAGTTGCTTGGAATTGGCAGAAACGGACATATCGGATTTAATGAACCCGGCACCGCTTTTAATGCCGGCACGCATGTCGTTAAACTTTCAGAATCGACGCGGCAGGCCAATGCGCGATTCTTTGGAAGCGTGCAGGAAGTTCCCGAAAGGGCGATAACCATGGGCATCGGTACCATATTGAAAAGCAGGGCCATCCTCCTGCTCGTTTCGGGGCCAAGTAAAGCTGAAGCGATGAGCAGGCTTCTAGCCGGATCGGAACCGGATTCCAACTTTCCGGCATCGGCTCTGATCAGTCATCCGAACGTGACTGTCATTGCAGACGCAGCTGCAATCTCTGCCGCAAAAAGGAAAGTGGGGAGCGATGCATGATTGATCGGCGGTCACCGGTCCCGATGTACTATCAGATTGAAAAATATATCGAGGATTTAATCGAAAACAAAAATTTAAAGCAGGGAGACCGCATCCCCTCCGAACGTGAATTCACGGAACAGTTCCAGGTTTCAAGAATGACCGTTCGCCAAGCTGTCATGGATCTGGTCAATGCCGGGATTCTTCTGCGCAGGAAGGGCAAAGGAACTTTCGTTTCCGGGCAGCGAAAGATCGAAAAGTCGCTGAATGGATTGAGCGGTTTTTCAGAAGATATGATCAATCGCGGTATGAAACCCGACAGCAAGCTCCTTGATTTTCAAAAAATACGTCCGCCGGCAAGTGTAGTCAAACGACTTTCACTTGGGGAAGGAGAAGAGGTTTATGCAATAAAAAGGACGCGCCTCGCCGACGATCGTCCGATGGCCATTGAAACGACATTCATTCCTGCCAGCTTGGTTCCAGGTCTGACCAGACAGGCGTCTAACCAGTCCCTGTATGATTACATTGAAAAAGAATGCGGACTGACTATCGACCATGCCGATCAATCTTTGGAAGCTGTTCTTGTCACTGCGGCAGAAGCGGCCATTCTTGATGTTCCGAAAGGGTCCCCTGTACTGCTTATTGAGCGCTGCGCCTACCTTGCGGGCGGTAAGACGCTGGAATATACCAGGTCTCTTTATCGGGCTGACCGCTATAAGTTCATGATTCGCCTGCCAAGAGAATAAAAAGGAATATAAGGGGTTAATTGACGATATTGATAAGAAAAACTTATCGTTCCAGATAATATAATAAAAATTTACTTATTTACAAGATTCATTTAATATAGTATTAGAAACGGTTGTTTTGAGAGTCAAATTATAGAGAGGGTGACAAGATGGCAACAGTGACAGAAAAAAAAGCTGCCAGGCAGAAGGATTTGTTTAACGCCCGTAGGAAGTTTTCAAGCAGCGGAAAAACATATTATTTTTACAAACTGGATGCATTGGAGAATTTCGGAGATCTCGAACGTTTGCCTTATTCAATTAAGGTTCTATTGGAAGCGGTTTTACGCCAGTGCGATGGAACGGTCATTAAAAAGGAACACGTGGAAAATCTTGCAAAATGGGGAACAGCGGAATTAAATAAGAGCATCGACGTTCCGTTTAATCCAGCCCGTATTATTTTACAGGATTTTACCGGAGTCCCTGCCGTTGTCGATCTGGCCTCCCTGAGAAAAGCGATGGCCGATATCGGCGGCGATCCTGAAAAAATCAATCCGGAGAAACCGGTGGATCTTGTTGTGGACCATTCGGTTCAAGTCGATCGTTTTGGCACGAACGGCGCTTTGAAATTCAATATGGAACGGGAATTTGAAAGAAACGGAGAACGCTACAGATTTCTTAAATGGGCACAGAAATCATTTGAAAATTTCCGGGCGGTTCCTCCAGCCACCGGCATTGTGCATCAGGTCAATCTCGAATATCTGGCGTCGGTTGTTCGCACCGAGACAGAGGAAGGAGGCAGTCTGATCGCTTTTCCGGATACACTCGTCGGAACAGACTCACACACAACGATGATTAACGGAATTGGCGTTCTCGGCTGGGGCGTAGGCGGAATTGAAGCCGAAGCCGGCATGCTCGGCCAGCCTTCTTATTTTCCCGTTCCCGATGTTATAGGGATCAGAATTACCGGGAGCCTGCCCGAAGGAACAACGGCAACGGATCTTGCGTTGAAGGTGACCCAGCTGCTTCGCGAAGAGAGCGTTGTCGGAAAGTTTGTCGAGTTCTTCGGGCCAAGCCTCTCGCATATGTCACTCGCGGATCGGGCGACAATTTCAAATATGTCTCCCGAGAACGGTGCCACGGCGACTTTCTTCCCGGTTGATCAAGTCACTCTGGATTATCTCAGACTGACAGGGCGTCCTGAAGAACAGGTGCAGCTCGTTGAAGATTACTGCAAGGAAAACGGTTTGTTCTACACGCCAGCAGCAAAGGATCCGAATTTTACCAAGGTAATCGAATTGAATCTGTCGGAGGTGCAGCCGTCACTGGCAGGCCCCAAACGTCCCCAGGACAGAATTCAGCTGACGAAACTGAAAGATGAATTTGAAGCTTCGCTGACCCGTGCCGCTGGCAATCATGGATTCGGATTGGACGCCGGTGAAATCGGTAAAAAAGCGACGGTCGACTATCCGGACGGAAGCAAAACAATTCTGGAAACCGGTGCCGTTGTCATCGCGGCAATTACAAGCTGTACTAATACAAGCAATCCGAGCGTCATGATCGGAGCGGGCCTCGTTGCGAAAAAGGCGGTTGAGAAGGGGCTCAAAGTTCCCAGCTATGTCAAAACAAGCCTCGCACCGGGATCAAAGGTGGTTACGGATTATCTGGCTGAAGCGGGACTGACGCCTTATCTTGAAAAACTGGGCTTTAATGTCGTCGGTTATGGCTGCACGACATGTATCGGCAATTCGGGTCCTCTTCCTGAAGAGGTCGAGAAGGCTATTGTTGATCATGACATGACGGTTTCAGCGGTTCTTTCCGGCAACCGCAACTTTGAAGGGCGGATTCATCCGCTGATCCGGGCCAACTACTTGGCCTCACCGCCGCTTGTTGTCGCGTTTGCGCTTGCCGGGACTGTTCATTTCGATATGATGCACGATTCTTTCGGAAAAGACAAAGACGGTCATGACGTATATTTCAAAGACATCTGGCCGTCCCGCGATGAAATTGCGGAAGTCATGGGCCGGTCTGTCAATCCGGAAATGTTTAAAAAGGAGTATTCCCGCGTATTCAGCGAGAATCAGCGCTGGAATGCCATTCAGACGAGCGAGGGCGAACTGTATGAATGGGATCCGGATTCAACCTATATTCAGAACCCGCCGTTCTTTGAAAATCTATCTGCCGATCTAAATGAAATCAGGCCGCTTGAGAATCTGCGTGTCATTGGAAAGTTCGGGGATTCCGTAACAACGGATCACATTTCTCCGGCCGGTGCTATTGCCCAGAAAAGCCCTGCGGGACAGTACCTGCTCGGAAAAGGCGTTCAGCGTTATGACTTTAACTCATACGGTTCGCGGCGCGGCAATCACGAAGTGATGATGCGCGGGACGTTCGCGAATGTCCGGATCCGCAATCAGATAGCTCCCGGAACGGAGGGCGGCTTTACGACGTATTGGCCGACGGGAGAAGTGATGACGATTTACGATGCGGCGATGAAATACAAACAGGATGGAACCGGACTGATTGTATTAGCTGGGAACGATTACGGAATGGGCAGTTCACGGGACTGGGCCGCAAAAGGTACAAATCTTCTCGGTATCAAAGCTGTTATTGCGCAAAGTTTTGAACGGATTCACCGCAGCAATCTGGTCATGATGGGCGTTCTGCCGCTGCAATTCAAGAAAGGGGACAGCGCCGATTCGCTTGGACTGACCGGGAAAGAGGCCATTAGTATCAGCCTGGATGAACGAGTTAAGCCTGGGCAGACACTACAGGCAAAAGCGGTTTCCGAAGACGGGAAAGTAATACCTTTCGAGGTGGCCGTTCGTTTCGACAGCGAAGTTGAAATCGATTATTATCGTAACGGCGGTATTCTGCAAACTGTTTTGCGTCGAAAGCTGAAGGAAAATGGATAATTTTCTCCCGGTGTGTATGTTTTTTGCATGAGCGGGCAAAATAATAAACGAAGAAGACAACAGGTGCTTATAGACATTCGAATGGTTAATCAGAGAGAGGATTTCCATTGGAAAGATTCAATGTGTCCTTTGTGCCTTTGAAAAAAGCGTCTCTGAACATGATGATTCGAAAAGCCTGAATCAGCGTCTTCAGTCTTCTTCATTAAGGGACTGTCCATAAGGACAGTCCCTGTTCCTGTATATAAAAAAGGAGTGAGGGGGCAAAGCCGCTCACTCCTTTTTTATCCAAGCAGAGCATGTTCTTTACATTTTTTCGGGAAGAAAGTAAAGAAAAGCGATCAAAGCTCTCAAGCCGCGGTCAAAGTTGACAAGGTGAAAATGTTCGTTTGGTGCGTGAAAATTTTCACTGTCCAGTCCAAAACCCATGAGGACGGGTGCAAGTCCGAGTTTATCGTGAAAAGTGTTAACGATGGGAACGGATCCTCCCTGACGTGAAAAAACCGGTTTAAGCCGGAAGGCATCTTCAAGTGCGGCGTCTGCCGCTTTTAAAGCCGGATGGTCGAGCGGCATGACGAAGGGCTCGGCATGATCCATTAGAACGACATCCAGCTTTACTCCGACCGGAAGATGTTTTTCAAAATGTTTTTTAAGCAGGCTGCCAATCACTTCAGGATCCTGATCCGGAACAAGACGGCAAGTAATCTTTGCCGTTGCGGTCGAAGGAATGACGGTTTTCAGTCCTTCCCCCTGAAATCCGCCAAAGAGACCATTCAGTTCGAGCGTCGGGCGCGCCCAGATCCTGGCTACCGTCGAATAACCCTCTTCACCATAAAGAGCGTTGAGATCAAGCTGTTTCATCAGGGCTTTGTCATCCGAAAGCTTTTCACACGTCGCACGCTCTTCGCTGCTTAGCGGCCGGACCTGATCGTAAAAACCGTTTACCGTTACCTTGCCCGTCTTATCGTCGTGCAGCGTGGCAAGAAGTTCAACCATCGCATGCAAAGTGTTCTGAACCGCTCCACCGTAGACCCCCGAATGCAGATCACCGTTTGCCCCCTGGAGCCGGACTTCCAGGCCGCAAAGACCGCGCAGGCCGTAACATACCGCAGGCTGATCCAGCCCGACCATGGTCGTGTCTGAGACAAGCAGCACATCGGCTTTTAAAAGATCGAGATGGTCATCAACAAAATCGTTGAGGTGAGCGCTCCCAATCTCTTCTTCCCCCTCAAAAAAGAATTTAATGTTCACAGGCAGCTCTTTTTTTACGGCGAGAATGGATTCGGCCATCTTGGCCAGCATGAAAACCTGTCCCTTATCATCACTGCAGCCTCGTGCGTAGATAATATTATTCTTAATCACGGGCTTGAACGGTTCGGTTTTCCATTTGTCAATCGGATCGACAGGCTGGACATCGTAGTGTCCGTAAACAAGAACGGTCGGCTTTCCCTCCGCTTTCAAATAATCGCCATATACCACCGGATGACCCGCCGTTTCCATGAGCCGGACATGGTCCATGCCTCCGTTTTTCAGATCGCCGGCCAGCCATTCAGCCGCCCTTCTTACATCGGCCTTATGCGTCGAATCTGAACTTATACTTGGAATGGAGAGAAAATCGGTCATTTGTTTCAAATAAAGCGAACGATTTTTTTCCAAATAAGAATTAATTTGTTCATCCATGGAAAAGCCTCCTAACATTAATCTGACTTCTTTATTGTATCAGATAGTTTTGTTTCGTGATAAACAGAAATACCGGCAATTGGAGAGGGTTTAATAAATGAAATACAGGGAAAAATATAAATATAATAAAGTATTCACATATTTTACAAAAAGTATGTTTAAAGCTTTATGCTGAAAATGTAGAATGAGTAGTGAAAGGTGGGGAGAACGGTGAAAAGAAAAAATACTTTCAAAGACCTGGTTTTGAAAAACAAATCTGAAATTCTTCGAAATGAAAAAGCATTGGAAAAAATTGAAGAAAAAATTGATCAAAGGCATGTCATAAAATAAAAGCGATCAAAAAAAACAGCGGCAACCCGCTGTTTTTTTGTTGTCCTGTTTTCAAAAATAAATCCTATCTGCCGATCCACCCTGTGCTAAAATGGTATCGACTCGAATTTTATATCCGCAAAAAGAAAAAAGCTATCTTGAGGGGAGAGATCAGCCAATTGATAATGCGACATATTGTCGTCATACCTTTTCAGGATGAATGGAAACAAGCTTATGAAAGGGAAGCCGGCCGGCTTTCGCACGTTCTAAGTCCTGTAATCGCCGCCATTCATCATATTGGCAGTACAGCGATTCCGGGCGTGGCTGCAAAACCGACAATTGATATTCTTGCAGAGGTCAGCGATCTTAATGAGGTTGATAAAAAAAACGAGCCGATGTCGAAGATCGGTTATGAGGCATTCGGTGAATACGGCATCAAAGGGCGACGCTACTTTTGCAAAACGGATGCGGAGGGCAGCCACCTCGTTCATGTCCACGTTTTTGCAGCTGGCACGGAAGAAGTGATCCGTCATCTTGCCTTCCGCGATTATTTGGCGACGCATAAGGAGGATGCAGACTTTTACAGTGCGCTGAAACAGGAGCTTGCGTCTCAGTTTCCAAACGACATTCAGAGCTATTGTATCGGAAAAGATGCGGCCGCTGAAAAAATCGAGAAACTGGCATTGCAATGGTGGTATAGCGAATAAAGAGAAAGGGTTAGAGGGGTGCAGAACGATTAAGAAGACTGTCATACTTATCATAGCGCTCCTGGCGCTGATCTCCGCCGGGAGCTATGGAATCTATCACTATTCATCGCACCAGAAAACAGCTCCGCAGCAGAAAAAAAAGCCGATGCTGTCTTATCGGATCACGGCTCTTGGCGATTCGCTGACCGAAGGCGTTGGCAGCGAGGCAAGCAATGGCTATGTCGGATTGACGGCAGCGTCTCTCAAAAGTCAAAAGAATGTTAAATCGGTCTCATTTAAAGATTTCGGACATGTCGGAGACACATCGGGAGATTTGTTAAAAGTGCTGAAACGGCCGGATGTCGCGGAGAACATCAGGCAGTCGAATACGATATTTCTGACGATCGGGGGCAATGATCTCGTTCACGTTCTGAGAGATAACTTCATGGATTTGCAGCCGCGTGATTTTTCAGCACGGGAAAAAATATTTTCTTCAAATCTGAATGAGATTTTTACCGAAATACGCCGGCTGAATCCTTACGCCCCTATATTTTTCTTCGGCTTGTACAATCCGTTTGAAAACTATCTTGGCAACGCAAACCGGGATTTTGTTCCAATTCTCAATCAATGGAATAACAACAGCCGGGCGATTGCCGGAAAGTTTAATCATATTGCTTTTATACCGACATTTGATATTTTTCGCGGTAAAGGGCAGTCCCTTCTGTACGAGGATCATTTTCACCCGAATAAAGAAGGTTATATCAGACTGTCTTCACGGCTGCTGCAGTTCATGACAAAGAATCCATAATGTTTCAGGGAACGGATGCGTTGGGAAAGGCATTGTTTGTTTCGAATATAGAGAATATACTATCTTCATAAGAAGAAAAAATTTATCATTCAATGAGGGGGATTGGGCTGTGCCGACGATTTTATATCAGGATCAGTTTTTGTCGCGGGATCAGGGGAAAGTAGATATGGAGGACAGAGGCTACCAGTTCGGAGACGGTATTTATGAAGCAATCAGGGTCTATGGCGGCCGTTTGTTTTTACTTGACTTGCATATGAAACGGCTGGAGAGGAGCGCAAGGGAATTGAGGCTCCAATTGCCGTACAGTATCGACCATCTGACAGATAATCTAAGAACGCTGATCGCAAAAAATCAGATTGACGACGGACTCGTTTATTTTCAAATCACGCGCGGCGCCGCTCCCCGTCAGCATCTTTTTCCGGAAGAAACGGAAAGTGTACTGACAGGTTCTGCAATCAGCCTGTCGCGTGAAGATGCGTTGAGACCGGATGGGATAAAAGCGAGTCTGATTGATGACATCCGCTGGCTGCGATGCGATATTAAGACGCTTAATCTTCTTGGGAACGTGCTTGCGAAGCAGAAGGCCCACGAACAAGGTTCCGAAGAGGCGATTCTCCATCGTGGGGACACGGTTACCGAAGGATCGTCCTGTAATGTGTTCATTGTAAAAGAGGGACGGCTGATCACTCATCCCGCAGACCACTTTATTTTGAACGGCATCACACGCCTTTTTGTACTCGATCTGGCAGAGAGACTGGACATTCCTGTTCAGGAACGGCTCTTTTCAACAGAAGAGCTCCTTTCGGCTGATGAAGTTTTTATTACCAGTACCGGTGCTGAAGTCAAACCGGTTGTCCAGATCGGCGATCAGCTCATTGCGGGAGGCCGGCCGGGTGTGATTGCCGGGCGGCTGATGGATGCATTTGATAAGGAGGTTACACGGATCAGGACAGCAGCTTTGTCCTGATACGCCGGGCGTAACTCTTTTCTCGTTTATAGGTCCAAGCTAGAAGCGGACGGTATAAATCGATGTATTAAAAGGAGGTCTAACATTCCCGGGAATAAAACGATCCGGAACTGTTAAACCTCCTAATTGTATAGAGCAGATTATTCTGTTCTTGTCAGCGGCCACCAGTGAAAGCCGTCTTTTGCCAGAAGCTCATTCGCTGATACAGGACCCATGGACCCCGCTTCATAGCGATCAAGCGGCAACTGTTTTTCCGACCAGGATGCAACGATCGAATCCATTAACGACCAAGAATAGGCAACTTCATCCCAGCGGGTAAAATTAGTCGAATCGCCTTTCAGGCAATCCGCCAGCAGCCGTTCATAGGCGTCGGGTGTATTGCCCACATTCGCACAATTATTGCAGAACTTCATTGAGATCGGCATTGTATTCCCTGTTTCGTTGAACTGTTTAACGTTCAGCTTCAGGGACAGACCTTCGTCTGGCTGAACATGGATAACGAGAAGATTGGGTTCTGCATCATTCAAGTGGTAAAAATATGGATTTTTAGGATTGTCTTTAAATTGAATGACAATTTCCGTGGATTTTGCTGTCATTCGTTTTCCCGTACGGATATAAAATGGAACGCCGGACCAGCGATAATTATCGATGAAAAAACGGGCGGCGACAAATGTTTCCGTGTTCGAATTTTTATCGATTTTTTCTTCATCGCGGTAGGCGCACACTTCCGTACCATCGGACATCATCCCGCCGATATACTGTCCGCGGACAACCTGGTCGGAGACCTTTTCGGCCGACACGGGCCGGATCGACTGGATGACCTTGACCTTTTCATAACGGATTTCTTCCGTTTCAAACCGGCTTGGCGGCTCCATCGCTGTCAGTGCGATCATCTGCATGATGTGATTCTGAACCATGTCCAGAAGAGCACCTGTTTGATCGTAATAACTTGCCCGTTCGCCCACACCGAGTGTTTCGCTTAATGTGATTTGCACATTGGAAATGTACCGGTGATTCCAGACGGACTCAAAGATCGGGTTTGCAAATCGAAGAGCCTCGATATTCTGGACCATTTCTTTTCCGAGATAGTGATCGATCCGGTAGATTTCTTTTTCATCAAAGACCTGCAGCAGGTCGTTATTCAGTTTTTCAGCTGACATAAAATCATGCCCGAAAGGCTTTTCGATAATGAGATGTTTCCATCCTGATGTCTCGGTTAAACCGGCATTCTTCAGATTTTTTGCTGCAAGTCCGAAAAAACGCGGTGCAAGAGACAGATAAAAGATTCGGTTTCCTTGCAATAAGTATTGCTTGTCAAGGCGATCGCTTAACTCTTTGAGGACGCCAAAGTTCTCGGGGTGTTCGATATCAAGTGAAAGATAGTAAAAGCGATCCAGAAAGCCCTTGCGCTCCCCGGATTGTTCGGGCAGCGTATCACTGATCAAACGCCGGTAAGATTCGTGAGTATGTGGACGCCTTGCCAGTCCGATCACAGCAAAATCCTGATTTTTTTGATAAAGCTGGTAAAAAGCCGGATAAAGCTTTCGCCGGGCCAGGTCGCCGGTAGCCCCGAACATAAAAATAAGCGTTGGCTGTTTCTGTATTTCCATCATAGAAAGTGTCCCTCATTCCTCTTTCTGAATCGGTTCAATGTTATCGCACGTATCAAATAATGTGTTACACTTAAATATACCATGATTAACCGGATTATCAAATAATCATGCTCGAAATCCAAAAAAAAGTAAATCAGAACCGTTTTGATAAAAAGGAAATACTTCAATTCGTTGCATTTCATTTCTGTACATGTTATGGTGAAATTATGTGTTTAGGCAATCATAAGGATGGAAGAGGTTTGCTTTTGAAAATGAAGATAATGTTTGCTCAATTCTTGGTAGGCATTTTCCGTCCATTATCGCGGAGGATGCCTAATCATTTCTAAAATAAAACTGAATGTATTAAAAAAAGGAGACTTTATTGCTTAATGAAATTTTCAGAACTTGAAGTTAGTGAAGAAATAAGGAAAGCGACCGACAGGATGGGTTTCACTGAGATGACCCCTATTCAGGAACAGGCGATTCCAGTGGCCAAGACCGGTGTCGATCTGATTGGACAGGCACAGACGGGAACGGGAAAAACAACGGCATTCGGTATCCCGATGATCGAATCTGCAGATCCTTCCAATTATGATATTCAGGGCGTCGTCATCACACCGACACGCGAGCTTGCCATCCAGAATGCACAGGAACTGAACGCACTCGGCTATTATAAAAAAGTCAGAACAGCCGCGATTTACGGAGGACAGGACATTCAAAGACAAATCCGCGATTTGAAGAAACGTCCAAGCATTATTTCCGCAACTCCGGGCCGTCTGCTGGATCACATCAAACGCCGTACGATTCGGCTGGATCAGATTAAAATTATCGTTCTTGATGAAGCCGATGAAATGCTGAACATGGGATTCATTGACGATATTCATGAGATTCTTGAGAATACCCCTGAAGAACGGCAGACGCTGCTTTTTTCAGCGACGATGCCGCGTCCGATTCAGGTTCTTGCCGAAAAATTTATGCGCGATCCGAAAAAGGTTCAGATTAAGGCCAAAACATTAACGGTTTCTTTGATTGAACAGAACTTTGTGAAGGTAAAGGAACCGGATAAGTTTGATGCGTTAACCCGGTTTCTTGATATTCAAATGCCTGAGCGTGCGATTGTGTTCGGACGGACGAAACGCCGGGTTGACGAATTGATGCGCGCTCTTCAAAAGCGGGGGTATGAGGCGGAAGGCATTCACGGTGATCTGACACAGTCCAAACGGGATCTTGTGCTTCGCCGCTTCAAGCAAAACGAAGTCAAACTGCTCGTTGCGACCGATGTTGCAGCCCGCGGTCTTGATATCAGCAATGTGACACATGTCTACAACTTTGATCTTCCGCAGGATCCGGAAAGCTATGTCCATCGCATTGGGCGTACCGGGCGTGCCGGTAAAACGGGTCTTGCGCTCACATTCATTACGCCGAACGAATTCCCGCATTTACGGTCGATCGAACGTTTGACGAAACAACCGATGAAACAGGTCAGTGCCCCAAGTTACGAGGAGGCACTTGCGGGACAGCAGAAAGTAGCTGTTGATACACTGCGGAGTTCTTTAGAGAAGGACAATTATCATGCTTATGAAGCAAAGGCGCAAGAGCTGCTTTCCAACAATGATGCGGAAGATGTGGTTGCCGCTGCTTTGAAGGTATTAACAAAAGAACCGGATACAACGCCGGTACGTCTGACACGGGAAGCACCATTAATGGTCAAACGGAACAGCCACCATTCTCAGCAGCATGGCAGCAGAGGCAAGGGCTTTTACAGCCGATCCCGGGAATTTGAACATCGTCAGAACAGTGGTTACCGTGGAAGAGGCAGACAACGTTCTCAGCATTTTTGAAACAAACGGAATGAAACTTTGACGGGTGACCGCCATAATAGAGTAATAAAAAGGAGGAGCAGATCTGCTCCTCCTTTTTATTACTCTAAAGGAACTTTTTTCTAAATTATTGGAAAAGTTAAAAGAAAATAATTGAAAATGGTTGTAACTTTCAGATAAATAGTGCATAATGGTTAAAAGTGCAAAGGGGGGCAATTAAGATGAACAACGATCACTCTTTCCAACAGAATACAAAGGCGCTTGTTCTTTACAAAGAACAACAAGCGAAGGTCTCAGTAGTCGAAATGTATGCCCAAATGATCCTGGATGAAATGGAATTTAATCAAAAAGTAAAGCAGCTTCAGTCGGCGATTGATGCAAGCCTCGATTCTAAGGATAAAGCACAGTTTATGAAACTAACGGAGGAATATAAGGCATTGAAGCGCTGATTTTCCGCGCAAACCTGTATGAATAGATTTAAAAAGAAACGTCCGCCTGCCAGTAAAACAAACCGGCAGGATCCTTTTGAGACTGTTATTAAAACGACATAGAAAAAGAACCCTTATGAGGGTTCTTTTTCATATGTCCGGAATACCGGCGGATTTGAAAACGGTCAGGACTTGGCACGTTTACGACGCCGGCGGGCCGGCCATTCTGCCAGCAACATGCCGGCAAGAATCAGGGTACAGCCCACGAGTTCACTTCCTCCCAGCCGTTCGTGCTGAATCAGGACGGAAGTCCATGCTGCAAACACCGGCTCCATGATGAAAATAATCCCAACATGTGTCGCGGGTGTTTCTTTCTGCAACGCGGTTTGCAGCAGAAAAGCAAAAGCCGTCGCAAAAAGTGCCATGAATAAGACAACGGAAAGAACATCAGGAGCTGTCAATTGAGGAACGGCAAAGATCCGCTTACCGTCTGCGGCCAGACCAGATGCAAAACTTAGGAAGGCGACAACGGTCAGCTGGACAATCGTCAGAGAAAGACTGTCAAATTGTTCAGTTACTTTTGCAGTGAAGATAATATGGCACGCAAAAGCTGCTGCGCAGATCAGAACGATCAGATCCCCGCGATTCAATGTGAACTGGCCCCGGGTTGTCAGAAAAAAAAGACCGATTGCCGCAAAAACGACCCCGATAATTACAGGCGGCGAGGGTACTTTGCTTAAAAATAGCGAGGAAAGTACAGGAACAAGTACGACACTGAGCCCCGTGATGAAGGCAGCGTTTGATGCCGATGTGTATAGCAGCCCGATTGTTTGACAAGCATAGCCGATAAATAATAGGGTCCCAAGTACGCTGCCGGAGACAATCAGTCTGGGGGAACAGCGAAAGGCCGGCCTTTCGCGCCTTTTGGCCAAGAATTGCCATCCTGCAAGAAAAAAGGCGGCAATAAGAAACCGCCAGGCGTTAAATGTCAACGGAGTCAGTTTGTCCAGTACATTTTGAACAATAATAAATGTTGTGCCCCAGACGAATGTAATGCCTAGTAATAAAGTGTCTGCTGCGAGTACGCGTTTGAGGGTCACTGATGATCACACTCTTTATCGGATAAAGTCTGTTGCTTGTGAATCGCTTGCCGTGCAAGCGAATCCGCGTTATAATTCTGCTGGTCCGGGATCCACTTGCAGAAAAAAAGATCGAATTGTTCGATGAGTCCGAGCGCTTCATGAAGGTAGCGGTCGTAAATGCTTTTTTTGACGTAACGTTTCTCCAAAGCCTGATCGACCAATTGCGAATCAGTCCGGAAAGAAACCGACAGATAGCCTTTGTCAAGGCAAAAACGGAGTGCTGCAACGAGTGCCGCAAACTCCGCTTCATGGTTGCTTGACAAAATGCCGAGCGGGAACGAATGTCTCACCTCGTCTCCGCCATTCAATTTTATGTACAATCCTCCGCCTGCAAGTCCGGGATTGCCGCTTGCTGCCCCATCAAAAGAAACTTCAATCAATCGATGCCCACCCCGCTTATTCAGCTTCACATGATGACACTAGCATACAACAAAAACCCCTCCAATAAAAAGCGGTAATTTTTCTAATCGTTCATATTTGGATGGCAGACAATATGTTATGATGAGTATATTAATTATTTTTCGGATGGGTGATCAAACAAAAATGACAAGCAGCACAAAGACGGTAAAATCGGATATTGAAATCGCTCAGGAGGCGGTACTGGCGCCTATCGGTAAAATTGCCGGGGGACTCGGCCTTGATGAGGAGGACTGGGAGCCTTACGGACGCTATAAAGCCAAGGTATCGGCTGATACTTTGAAAAAACTGAACGGTAAAAAGGACGGGAATGTCATTCTGGTGACCTCGATTAACCCGACCCCGGCAGGAGAAGGAAAATCGACAGTAACTGTCGGACTTGGACAGGCGATGAATCGTATTGGGAGAAAGACAGTTATCGCGCTTCGCGAGCCCTCGCTTGGACCGACAATGGGACTGAAAGGCGGAGCCGCGGGAGGGGGCTATTCGCAGGTTGTTCCGATGGAGGACATCAACCTCCATTTTACCGGCGATTTTCATGCGATTACTTCCGCCCATAATGCGCTTGCCGCTTTTCTTGACAATCACATCTATCAAGGCAATGAGTTGAATATCGATCCGCGCCGGATCGTCTGGAAACGTGTCCTTGACCTGAACGATCGCGCACTCCGGCACGTCATCATCGGTCTCGGAGGAAGAACAAATGGGGTGCCTCGTGAAGACGGATTTGATATTACAGTAGCTTCCGAGATCATGGCCATTCTGTGCCTTTCGGTGAATCTTGATGATCTCAAAAAGCGTTTAAGTAAGATGCTGGTCGCTTATACTTACGACAACGAGCCGGTTTTTGTCAGGGATCTGAAGGTTGAGGGGGCGCTGACGCTTCTCTTGAAAGAGGCGATCCATCCTAATCTTGTACAGACGCTTGAGAACACACCCGCCTTTGTCCACGGTGGTCCGTTTGCAAATATTGCGCACGGATGCAACAGTGTGCTCGCAACCAAAATTGGAGCTAAACTCGGGGAGTATCTTGTGACTGAAGCGGGTTTCGGCGCGGATCTCGGTGCGGAAAAATTTCTTGATATTACGACGCGCGCCGGTCATATTAAACCGGGTGCCGTTGTCATTGTCGCAACGATACGCGCACTGAAAATGCACGGGGGCATGACAAAGGAAGAATTAAGAAATGAAGATATGGACGCTCTGGCTCGCGGCATGGAGAATCTGGCCTGCCATATCGAGACGATTCAGGCATTCGGTCTTCCTTATGTAATTGCGATTAATCATTTTATATTTGATACGGATCGTGAAGTGGCTTTTGTAAAGGATTGGTGTGCGAAGAACGGTCATCCTGTCGCGCTGGCCAATGTATGGGAAGACGGGGGGAAAGGCGGGGAACAGCTGGCCCGACTGGTTGTTGAAACAATAGAATCTCAAGAAAATCATTTCAAACCGCTTTACGAATTGGATGATTCCGTCGAGGACAAACTATATGCCGTGATCACGAAGGTTTACGGCGGCAAGGGTCTGGAATTATCTCCAAAAGCGCGCAGACAGCTTGTCTCCATCAAGAAAAACGGGTGGGATAAATTTCCAGTCTGTATCGCTAAAACCCAGTATTCGCTTTCAGATAACCCAAAATTGATTGGGCGGCCGAAAGACTTCGTTATTCATGTGCGGGAACTGAAAGTATCTGTTGGTGCGGGTTTCATTGTTGCATTAACAGGAAGCGTGTTGACGATGCCCGGTCTCCCAAAACATCCTGCGGCTTTAAATATGGATGTCGGCACTGATGGCAAGGTGGCCGGTTTGTTTTAATGCATCGTTCCAGGGAACGCCAGATCGGGGAGACGAGTTTGTTTATCATAATGATTTGAATAGAAGGGTATCACAGAGCAGTGCTGTGATATCTTTTCATTTATTTGGCTTGACGTGAGCTTTTCTTTTCGAGCTCGAAAAATGAAATTAAACGCAAGAAGGTGCAAAATGGTATCGGATTTATCAAGAATAACCTCTTATCAGCAAGATGAATCGGTGCAGAAAAGACGCTGGATCATTCTCATCATCCTCAATCTCTTTACCTTTATGTCCACGCTTGATGCGAGCATCGTCAATGTGGCTCTGCCTGACATTTCGCACAGACTTCACCTGCCTATTGCAAACAGCGAATGGGTCGTTACCATTTACCTGATGGTCATCTGTGTGTTCATACTGATGTTTGGACGCCTTGGAGACATGTTCGGCAAAATTATGATTTTCCGAATCGGCACAATTTTATTCATTGCGGGGTCATTGCTCTGCGGGTTCAGCGGGAATCTCCCCTTTCTTTTGGCTGCGAGAGTCGTTCAGGCTGTCGGAGCCTCAATGACAATGGCCAACAACTTCGGCATTGCGACGGATATTTTTCCAGGAAGGGAAAGGGGACGAGCGCTTGGCCTTATCGGCACTTTTGTCTCGCTCGGCGGCATCACCGGACCTGGGCTTGGTGGGTTTATCGTCTATTCGCTCGGATGGAATTATATTTTCTGGATCAACGTTCCAATCGGAATCGTCGTCATTCTTCTTGGCTGGAGAATGCTTCCGAAGGATATTTATCGATCAAAGGGCCGTTTGGATAAAAGCGGTACGCTGATCTTTGCTGCCTTTATCATTCTGCTCTTTACCGGGCTCCTGCTCGGACAGCGATTCGGCTATCAGGACGGTCGGATTATTTCGGCAATTCTTCTTGCTGCAGTTTTGCTGCTTGTTTTTATCATCGTTGAATGGCGCAAAGAGGAGCCGATGCTTCAACTAAAACTATTTAGAAACGGGCTCTTCTCAATAAGTATTATTTGTGCTTTTCTCGTGTTTGTCTCCAATTTTTGTTTTAATATCATTGCTCCTTTTTTTACCCAGGATATTCTGGGGCTGACAGCAAGAGACTCCGGTTTTGTGCTCATGTTTTTTCCGATGGCGATGGCCGTCGCGGCTCCGCTGAGCGGCGCGCTTTCCGATAAAATCGGTTCAGAAGTTCTGACTTTTATCGGACTGATGGTTCTGGTTGCTTCACAGATCGGTCTGGGATTCCTAAACGCGGGGAGCCCTGCGATTTACGTTAGTCTTCTTGTGGCGGTCATGGGGGCTGGTAGCGGCCTTTTTCAATCACCGAATAACTCGCTTGTGATGTCGACGGTCCCTAGATCACAGCTGGGAAGTGCAGGAAGTGTCAACGCACTGATCAGGAATCTGGGCATGATCGTCGGAATCACTTTTGCAACAAGTTTGTTGTTTTTCAGTATGAGTGTGAAAGCAGGCTACCGTGTGACCGGTTTAGTATCCGGGCGGCCGGATATCTTTCTTTATGCGATGCATATTGTCTTTCTGGCTTCAGCAGGTATTTGCATGGTGTCTGCCGTTCTTACAGGTGTCCGTTATATCCATTCAAGAAGAGTGCACGCCCGGATTCATTAATATGAACATGCTTCAAGAGGAAAATGTTGTAAACGGGGGAATAAAATGAATCTGACAAGAACACAGAAAAAGGAGCTGCTCGAAAAACTGCAAAGCTATTATTTTGATGCGAATCATGAACAACTCGGCCTGATCGGGGCCGAGAATCTGCTGACATTTTTCATGAATGAATGTGCGCAGCTGATCTATAATCAGGCACTGAAAGATGCCAGATTCGTTGTTGAACGGCAGTTTTCTTCACTGGAAGAAGAATTGGGTGTACTTGAGAAGAGATGATCCCTATGAGTAAGATGCTCATTAGAAAAAATAAATGATAAAAAAGATTTACAAACGATAATGATAATTATAATCAATTATGATAATACAGCAATAGATCCTTATAAATTAATAATATAGGGATCTATTAGTTTAATTATAAAAAGATAATTATTATACTTGAAACCAAGATTTAGCAGTGCTATTATGTATAGGTTATAAAGCGATTATTTACTTAGCGAATGATTGGATAAATCTATCTTATTTTCTTTAATGATCCAATAAAGAGATCAAAATTCAGAGATTTGTTCTGTGAAGATAATCGGGAAGGATAGTTGGTATTTAATATGAGTTCAAGAGATGAGAGACATCTTAAAGTTCTGGAGAAACTTGTGTTGCTCCAATCCATGCTTTATCAATACTGGCAGGAAAACCTCAAGGTAGAGCATAATCGTCAAATCTATGCTAAATTAGCCGGAGTGGAGCAGCAGCTGATCCGGCTTCTGCAGGCAGAAAACGTTCGTACCAATATTCACCGCTTGTTAAACGGGTCTGTTCTGTTCGCGCGTCTATTGGGATTTACGTTCGTCACCCAGTGGCTGATGAGAAAGAAGGAGCGCCAGATCAACCGCCTTTCCACTTCAAGCAACACGCAGCTCTTGGATAGAATCGAAAAAATCCGTGCTCTCGTTATACAGGAGAAGGAGTTGATTGATCAATTAAAGGAAAGCCGTCTCGATTTTGTCGGAGCAATTATTCTCGGCATGAACGATGCTCTTGTTGAGATTACGGGCAGTGTAGCCGGTTTCACTTTATCAATGTCCAACTCTTTTATGATTGCGATTGCCGGACTTATAGCCGGCATTGCCGCTTCACTGTCGATGGCGGCCAGCGAGTTTATGGCAGAAAGGTCGGAAGGGAATATTAAAAAAGCGGCTACTGCCGCGATCTACACAGGATTTTCGTATATCCTCACCGTCATTTTGCTTGTCCTGCCGTTTTTCCTGATGCCGAATAATCAATATATGCTGGCTCTTCTTGTCACCGTAATGATCTCCGTGGTTATTATTTTTATTTTCAGCTATTATATGGATGTTGCGAAAAAGATTGGTTTTAAACAACGCTTTTGGGAAATGGTCATCATTTGTCTTGGTGTTTCAGCCCTTACTTTTTTCATAGGGTTTGTTGTGAAAGCCTATTTGGGCGTTGGGGCGGGATCATAAAGAAACCGGATAAAACCGGCTCTTTTTCCCGTTTTTTAATTGACCGGACGGTGCTGCTTTTTCGCTGCAGCTGCAGCCCCTGCTGCGTGGCCGGTAACAAATGCGGCAGTAATATTGTAGCCTCCAGTGTAGCCGTGAATATCCATGATTTCGCCGCAGAAGAAGAGACCGGGCATGACTTTGGATTCCATTGTTTTCGGGTTGATTTCTTTTAGTGAAACACCACCGCCCGTAATGAATGCTTTTTCAATCGAAAGGCTTCCGTTCACCCTGACAGGGAGTGCTTTGAGCGCCTTTGTCATGTGCCGCATGTCTTCTTTTGAAAGCTCATGGGAATTTTTTTCGGCAGAAAGGTGAATCTCTTCATATAAGAAGGATAAATAGCGCTCCGGAACGATCCCTTTCCAAACGTTTTTGACCGCTTTTTTAGGTTCTGCCTTCGCCTTCTGAAAGAGCAGCTGAAAGAGCGCTTCCTCGTTAAGATCAGGGAGCGCATCAATCTCAATTGTCACATCTGACGTTTTGAATTTTTTCAGTGCTTTAACGACAAATTGGCTGAGTCTTAAAATGGCGGGACCGGACAGTCCGAAATGTGTGAAAAGAATGTCCCACCGGTGAGTCTGAATCGGTCTTCCTTGAGGATTCACAAGGGTGACGGCGACGTCACGCAGGGAGAGGCCCTGCAAGGTTTTCGATTGGATAAACGGTTCTGCAGACGTGAGCGGTACTTCGGTGGGATAAAGATCGGTAACAGTATGCCCGGCAGCTTTTGCCCATGAGTAGCCGTCTCCCGTAGAACCGGTCTGTGGAACCGACTTTCCGCCGACCGCGACAATGACGCATGGGGCGGCTATTTTCTCGCCTGCGGCTGTCTTCACTCCTTGTACACTTTCTCCATACAAAACGGCCTGCACGGGCTGGTTGACCCTGATCGTTACCCCGAGTGCATGAACCTTACTGAGCAACGCGTCCACCACCGAAAGGGCATTGTTCGAAACGGGAAACATCCTTCCGTGATCTTCTTCTTTCAACCGGATACCCAATCCTTCAAAGAAAGCGATGATATCCTGGTTGTTGAATGCCGAAAGTGCACTGTATAAAAATCTTCCATTGCCTGGAATGTGGCGGATCAGCTGATCAATAGGCATAGCATTGGTTACGTTGCAGCGTCCGCCGCCTGAAATAGCCAGCTTTCTGCCGAGTTTGTTTCCCTTGTCCATGAGCAGGACTCTGGCCCCACTCTCCGCTGCTGCAATCGAAGCCATTAAACCGGCCGGACCGCCGCCAACCACAATCACATCATAAGTCATTGCCGCATCCTACTCTCATTTTTGCATAGTCATATTAAAATCAGTTCCGTTTCTGACTATACCAGAAGATGAGTTTCTTTTCACCTCAGATTGTCCAATTGTTCTTTTATCTATCCGTTCTCAATTCACCTGTACGGCACAGCAGCAAAATAAGGCTAATGCCAGCAGATTAATCCAAGTTACGAACTCTTTTCCGGATAAATTTTCAGATGCAGCAAGGATTTTTTATTCGAAGACAATAGTTGACAAATTGAAGTGTGATATTTGTCACTGATATAAATATTTGATAGGATGTATGGTGTGGTCTTTTTCGATTTCTGCAAGAATGGCAGGATCGGACGAATTCTGATCGAGGTGTGAAGCATTGACGGAACAAAAACCTTTTCGTGTTTTACTGTATTATAAATATGTGACCATTGATGATCCGGAAACTTTTGCCAAAGAGCATCTGGATTTTTGTAAGCGTCTCGAACTGAAGGGGCGTATTCTGGTCGCAAAAGAGGGACTGAACGGCACATTGTCCGGAACAGCGGAGCAGACGCGGATTTACATGGATACGCTGCATCGCGACCCGCGTTTTGAGGATATGGTGTTTAAAATCGATGAAGCCGATGGCCATGCGTTTAAGAAAATGCATGTCCGGCCGCGAAAGGAAATTGTTGCGTTTAAACTTGAGAACGATATCGATCCACACCGGGTGACAGGAAAACACCTGAAACCTAAATCGTTTTACAACGCGCTTCAGGACAAGGATGCTATCGTTATTGATGCACGCAACGACTATGAGACACAGATCGGCCATTTCAGGAACGCGATATTGCCTGATATTGAAACATTTCGCGACCTGCCCAAGTGGATTGAACAGAATTTGTCGGACTATAAGGACAAGAAAGTACTGACTTACTGTACCGGCGGCATTCGCTGCGAGAAATTCAGCGGCTACCTGCTCAGGGCTGGGTTCAGGGACGTCAGCCAGCTGGACGGCGGAATCGTTGAATACGGCAAAGATCCGGAAGTGAAAGGGAAGCTCTATGACGGCAAATGCTATGTGTTTGACCAGCGTATAGCCGTACCGGTCAACCGTACAGACGAAGATCGGGTGATCGGTCATTGCCATCATTGCGGCAAGCCGACCGACCGGATCGTCAATTGTGCGAATCCCGAATGCAACAGGCAGTATATTTGCTGTGAAGCGTGCGAAAAAAAGTATCAACGTTCCTGCAGCGATGCCTGCCGGGAGCATCCGCGCAACCGTTGGGTTTTGGAGCATGGGAATCTAAAAGATGCAACGTCAGTTAAGTAACAAATATCTAATTCCCAACTCACATTTGTAACATAAATTATTCGAATTAAAGATGAGCATCTTCATTTGTTGGATAGGGTCTAAATCTAACAATGGGGGTGCTTTTTTATTGAAATGAATGCGGATTTTTATATTGAGAATTATATGTGCCACTGCCAGGCAAAAGGGATGAACCAAAAGACATTACGAACATATGAGCAATCCATCAAGTTATTTTTTGTTTATCTAAAAAATCTGAAGAGTGAAAGGTTCTGTGTAAATAATACAAAAGGATAACCCCTAAATGGGATTTTATGGTATCCTCTTATCTGCCAAGAAAGAGAGGAAAAATCGCCAAGGGTTATCTTTCTTCTAGTTTATCCTGTTCCTTCGCGGTTGACTAGTGCCATGTTGAAATTTATTGATTCTGTACTTCTGTTGTTTCGTTCCTGTTTTCATAGATTCGCCGCGTTTCAGTGGTTTGTTGTGATCATCATTGGTGATGATCCGTTCTGACTGTCGCGGGGTCACCTCCGTGATTCGTGATTTAGCGTTGAACCCAAATGGTTATGAGCCCCTGATTCATTTTTTCCGTTCCTCGGCCTGGTCTTTGACCGACCTGCGCCAACAGGGACTGGGTGTGGTACTCAAGTTCGCGCCTCTCAAACGTGAAGGGGACGCGGTGATTCTTGTCGGTGACGGGTCAAACAGGCCAAAGAAGCGCGCTACATGCCTAGCGTGAAGAAACTGTATCAGGAATCCGAGGACGTGTCCAAGGCTGCCTTCATCTTCGGTCATCTCTGGGGATCGGTGGGCATCCTCACCGGAAACGCCAAAAACGTTTTGCCTACCGCTCGCTCTTCGTCTTCACGACGGCGTACAAGCCATACGTCATTGGGAAAACAGCGATGAAGAACGGGGCTCTCATGCGGTGCAGATGATCGACCAGGGTTTTTCGGCAGCTCAGGTGTTCGGCCGGGTGCTGTTCCTGCTGGATCGCTATTTCTTGTCCGTTCCTGCACTTTGTCGTTTGAATCAGCGGAATCGGGAAGGCGACACGCGATTGGATCTGGTAACCAAAGCCAAAACTTTTTGCGTGGCCTATGAACACCCTGTTCAAACCGGACGCCGGGGCCGTCCCTGAAAAAAAGGAGCCCGTCTCAAATTGAAAACGCTGTTTGACACACAGGAAAAATCCTTCAAAACAGCAGCCCTTTCGCTTTACGGGAAAGAAGAGACCGTGTCCTATCTCTGCCGGGATCTGCTTTGGGGGCAGGAACTGTATCAGGAACTGCGCTTTGTTCTCGCCGTGATGGGCGAACGACGCGCCATCCTAGTCAGCACGGATCGGAACCCGACACCATCATCCGGCTCTACGCGCAGCGGTTCGCAACCGAAACAACCTTTCGTGCACTGAAGCAATCGCTCGGCGCGTTTGCCTATCATTTTTGGAGCTGGTCGATGTCCCGACTGAACCGATATCGCCAATCGGATGAAGCCGAGCCCCTGGATCAGGTGACGGATAGACACGCTCAAGAACGGATTCTCCACACCGTTAAAGCCATTGAGGCTCCATGATGTGCCACTGCATCGCGATGGGCCTGCTCCAAATGATTGCCCTCCGCAAGGAGAGCCGGCGGAAAAGCAAACTTTTCCGCATTTTAAGGACACCGTCCAAAGGGATAGCTTCAGAGGCCACGATCATGGCCCATTTACGCCAAACGATTTTTCAACGTTTGCCCGAAACCAGCATTTAATCCTAACACAAATCATTCAGGAAAAGCAGGAAACACCTGAAGTACAAGACGAATTACTGATTTCTTAGCATCCTAGAACTTTTGCCTGTCCAGTAAGTATAATAAGAGTGACAAAGAAACTAGAACCCAGTGAGGATGCTCCAATCATTAAAAAAATGTTTAAGCTCTACCCTGAGGGAATGTCTACAAAGGACATTGCTTTCAAGTTTGAGCGTGAAAATGTTGTGACCTCTACTGGCCTCATCTGGACTCCTGCTGGGGTTTCTCGGCTTCTTAATAATTCGGTTTACTTAGGGCATTCACTCTACGGAAAAACTACTCAAAAGAAGGTTAATGGGAAAAGAGTGACAATGAAAACAAAAAGGGAGGAGCAAATTCTGGTTGAGAATACTCATGGAGTTCTTATTTCTTAGGAAGACTGGGGACAAGTTCAAATAATTAAGGAGAAAAGGGCCTCTAGGTCGCCATCTTTGAAACTTGGTAAACATAAATTCTCTGGTCTCATTCATTGTGGCATTTGTGGAGGTGTTCATTCTTTTCAGACATCAAGAGGTAATAAAAAAAGAATTTCAAGCTGTCAAACTCGAAAATATAACGAGGATATGACTCAATATTCAGATTGTCAGAATAAAGAAGCGAACCTCTCCGAGTTCGAAAAGCTTTTTTATACTGAACTTGGTCAGTATGCTGATAAGCTGGAGGAATATGTTGATCTGATTAAAAAAATTAATAGAGGAGAGAAAATATGCTTATAGAGAAAAGTATATCCTTTAAAAATGGATTAAAGGATAAGATAGTTTTATTAACTGGTGCAGGTGGAGGAATAGGTTTAGAAACTGCAAAAGCATTAATTTATATGGGAGCAAAAGTTATTATAGCTGAAATAGATAAACAAAAACTGGTCCATGCAGAAAACTCTTTAAACAGTATATTTGGGAAAAACTCTGCAGAGTTTTATGAAATTGACCTATTCGATGAAAAACAGATATATTCTCTTACTTCTTACGTGAAAGAAAGATATGGCAGCATAGATGTCCTGTTTAATAATGCAACTATGACTGCTATTGGGGCAGTAGAAGAAGTTCCTATTGATGTATGGGACAAGAGTTATGCTGTTAATTTCAAAGCTCCTTTGTTATTAACTAAAATTTTTTTACCATTAATGAAATACAAAAATTCCGGTACAATTGTATTTGTATCATCATCTGGGGCCGCACCTTTTATGGGGGCATATGAAGTATTCAAGACAACACAGGTTGAATTGTGTAACACTCTGTTTGGAGAATTGGAAAACACTAACATAAAAGTATATACTGTCAGTCCAGGACTTGTGAAAACAGAAACAGCAATGAAAGGGATAGAAGCAGTTTCATCTCATATGGGAATAACAACCGAGGAATTTTATCAGATGAATGAAAGCCATATACTTGGGGTTGAAGAAGCTGGTACAGGATTTGCACTATCAATTTTAATGGCCGATAGATATAATGGTCAGGAAATTGGTTCTATACAAGTTTTGTCCGATTCTGGGTTATTATCAACCTTAGGCGATAAAGAAAATAACAAGGCTAAGGACTATCAAAAGATAGTACCAAAGATTATGAATGTGGTAAAGGTTTATAAGGAGCAATATTCGGGTTGGATGGGGAGAAATATTTTTGAGCGTCAATGGGTATTACGTGATTTTAAAAAAACAGTAGGATATTCTGCTGACCAGTTTCTTGAAATTATGCATCATATTGAATCAATAGTTGCTAACCAAAACATTCAGGAGTTAAGCTCTTATTCATCTAATTTTGAAAAATTAATGCTTTATTATCAGAGACAGTATAAATTACTTCAAGGGTTTGAAAAGAATCCCAAAAAACTAAAGGAATATTCTAAAGCTCTTCAACATTACATTGAAGATTTGAACTTTATCTGTGACAATTTATAACTGCTGACTTTAATGGGGTATGGGAGGTGTGTTATGAAATCAAAATCCAAAGTATAGGTGGCACTGTCAGTATTTTTTACATTTGTTATAGTTATTATTTACATAATGATATTTAAGCCTATTTCAAATGATACTGTGAGGATGGTTATAAGGCCAAAATTTGATGAGCTGGGAATTCTGAAGCATCTGCGTCAGGCAGGAATGACTAAGACCTTCGGCTTCTCCTGTGGCTATCTCTTCTGATCAGCCACACAACAATCGTGTTTACCCGGTTGATTCTTCTGGCGTGGCGGAATCGCTGCAGTTCAGACGAACGGACACTAGGTGGCATGTTTTACGAGCTTTGCGACAAAATGAGTGAACTGAATTGGGCTGTTGCCCTGACCCAGCTTCTGGATCTTCTCCATGAAGCTCTAGCCTGGACAAAAAATACGATCAAGAAGTGAATCATTTGTCAACTCCAGCAATGGATTGACAGACTACCCAACTATATCAAGGCTTACCTGCCAGAAATAAGCTGCGAAAGTTGAGTAAAGTAAGTTAGGCAACTAAAAATATGACCTTATTGCAACAAATGTTGATATAAATTTGAATAATGTTAGTTTTACAAATGTGAAGAAATCCTTTTATATTGCGGCAAGCCGACCGACCGGATCGTCAATTGCGCGAATCCCGAATGCAACAGGCAGTATATTTGCTGTGAAGCGTGCGAAAAAAAGCATCAACGTTCCTGCAGCGATGCCTGCCGGGAGCATCCGCGCAATCGTTACAATCTTAAGCTGGAACAGGAGCGGCAAAGAGAGGCCGCCGGACATCCCTGATTTAAAAAAAAGCGCTCTTCGGCCTTATTCACGTGATGAAGTCATCTGAAGAAACATTCAGATGGCTTTTTGCGTGTGCCCGCGGCGGTCAGTAGAAATGTCTATGCGAAAACGGCAGATAGTCATCGATCCTTTCGCGAATCCACTCTCCGGCCACACTTTTTTGGTAAACGACGTTGAAAATCCGGTTCCTGGCGCAGACTTCATAATCAAGCCAGCTTATCCTTGTCATCCGGATATGGTGTTCAAACAGGTCATCCTTGTTTTTCCTTATGTCGCTTGTCACACGATGGATTGCTCTGTCGATGACCGTGATGTAGCCTTCTCTGAATTTAGCACTCGTGATACCGATGACCTTTTTGTCGTGCTCCAGAGCCGTTCGTACCAGTGGAAGAAATATATACTTTTGAATCATCTTTTTTTCGTGCGGAGTCAATTCAATGGCCATCATGGATATCACCTGCATTCATTATAGGCGAATATATGTTCTTTTATCAACAACAAATCAGAAACCTCCCCCATACTTCGACGTACGGAAAAAGATCGCGACGGTCAATTAAGAAGAGAAAGCGGCCGTCCGATTTTCGGATGGCCGTTAAAAAGTATAAGTCGATGTTCCCGCTGCAATTCTTATAACATCTGTCTGCACACCGGCATCAAGCTCCGAAAGCGCGAGGTAATCTGGACGGGTGGCGCCCGGCATCAGAAAGGCGGAGATCTCCGCGCCTCTTCTTCTATATTTGTTAAGCTCCGCAATGATCTGCTCAGCGGGGAGAATACCGATTCCGTGACCAAAGTAGAGATTGTTCGGCAGATCGACTGCGTTTTCACCCTGCCACTGCGGTGTCTGGGGATTGACCTCGGGATTTTTAAAGTAGCGGACATCTCCGGGAATTCCAGATGTGATGTAGCTTACGTTTCTTAAAGGAAAAAAGGGGTGATTCTGCCAGTCCCAAAGATAGAGGTGCTGAAAAATAACATTGAAGCGTTCTTCATGCAAAGTTTCAATCAGAGCCTTATAAAAGACAATCATCATTGCAGTTGCGCACTCAAAGGCATAGGCGTCTCCATTTCTAAAGATGTCGCGTATGGCTTCCGAAGGCTGTCGCCCGGGTCTGAGCTCGAAACCGCCTTCACCTGTCAGAGACCAGAAAAGCTCGTTGCATGCCGAGTAATAAAAGGTGGCGAATGCGGCTCGGCTGTCCTGAAGAGCGTGTGCCGCAGCAATCGTTTCAGAACGGAACTTGATTTCAAAAGCCAGTTCGCGGCGGGACGGGTAAATGAACATTTCCGGTGAATGGATCATGGCCTGAACAATTTTCGAAGCGTTTTGTCCGATGACACTGAAGCTCTCCAATGAATCTGTTGTGAGCGTCTGACCTTCAACAATAATCACGCACCTTCACCCCCATAACGGCGCTCCCTGAGAGAACCGATCTGCTGGTTCAGAGGCTGTGCAATCCAGAATCGCCAGTTTCTCGGCTGTCGCTTCCGCAGTTGAGCGGAAAAGTTGGAAAGGGCAATCTGAGTCTTGCGTGGTAATTTTAAGAAAGCTAGGTAACTTCTTTTTTCTTCAGGCAAAAGTGTCTGGATCGGCTCTCCGTTCCGGGGCATGACCGCTTTTCCGAGATATTTTGCGCTGTAATGAATCCGGTAGGGCCTGCCGCCCGGAACGGCATCGTTCGTCTCCCCCGTATAGACCAGATAATGCCCGTTTTCTTCGTACCAGGTCTCAAAAACAAAAAAGGCGCTCTTACAGTCCAGAGTGTGACGGACTTCCGGAATAAAAGAGAGCATGCGCCGGGCATAATCGCTCTCCACAGTCTGGTCCGAAAGAAGATAATTGGCCAGATAAACCAGACAGGCAGGGTTTGCGGTTTCCAGCAGGGCACTGATCAAATAATGGCGCTGACTTTTGTTTTTATAACGGTAGAAAATGAGATCGATCATTTCTTTTGTCCAGTCCTGATGGTACGTGTGCAGAATATGAATCGCTGTTAGATCAATGACCTGAGCGTAATCTGTGGAAAGAATGTTTTTCCATCCGGTACGAAGTATCCAGAGGAGCGATCCGACAACAAGATCGTGTTGATCTGGAAAAGGGGCGTTCGTGTCAATTCCAAGGTCGGCTCCCTGAAGCACATTACGGATGTGGGCGAGAGCAATACGGTTGCGTGGATTCAGGACGGCTCCCCGTTCCTCTAATTGATCTTTCAAGGTGAACAAAGCCGGAAATTCAAGCTTCGGATCATTAATCAGCCTGAGTGCGCTTTTGATGTCTGTCTGACAGAGGTGTGTCCACTCTTCTTGTAAAGCGCCGGGACGTTCGCGGCGCAGACGATTCAGATGATTGCCTTGCTGCGTGTCGGCGTTCATCGCTTTCTCCTCCCATTAACGGTGCTTTTAACATGATTATGCATCACCGCAGACAATTATGATTTCGTAAACGCGCTCCGGCAAAAGTGTCAGGGTTTGTCGGATTATGATAAACTATAGAGAACAGAGAGACGTGAGAGGTGATTGATCATGAAAGAGTATTTGGATTTGTGCCGCAGAGTTCTGAAAGAAGGCCACCGGAAATCGGATCGAACCGGAACCGGAACGATCAGTGTCTTCGGTCATCAGATGCGCTTCGATCTCCAAAAGGGTTTTCCACTGATGACGACAAAGAAATTGCACTATAAATCGATTATTTATGAACTGCTTTGGTTTCTGAAGGGCGATACGAATGTAAAATATCTTCAGGATCATGGGGTCCGTATCTGGAACGAATGGGCGGATGAAAAAGGTGATCTTGGCCCAGTGTACGGTCATCAGTGGCGCTCGTGGCCGGGCAAAAACGGCGGGACCGTAGATCAGATTTCGAATGTGGTTGACCAGATCATTCACCAGCCGGATTCCCGCCGTCTGATTGTTACGGCTTGGAATCCTGCGGACATTCCGGACATGGCACTGCCGCCATGCCACTGCCTCTTTCAATTTTACGTCAATGACGGCAGGCTAAGCTGTCAGCTTTATCAGCGCAGCGCCGATATCTTTCTCGGGGTGCCGTTCAATATCGCCTCTTATGCGCTTTTGACGGAGATGATCGCCCATGTGGCAGGGCTGGAACCCGGGGAGTTTATCCATACATTTGGCGATGCGCATATTTACCTGAATCACGTCAGCCAGGTCAAAGAACAACTGTTGCGGACTCCCCGGCCGCTTCCTAAACTGAAAATTCTGCGTGACGTATCGTCCATTTTCGATTTTGATTATGATGATTTCAGGATTGAAGACTATCATCCTTATCCGCACATCAAAGGCGAGGTGTCCGTATGATTTCATTTCTTGTTGCGATGGACCGCAACCGGCTGATCGGTCGGGATGATGATTTGCCGTGGCATTTACCGGCAGATCTGCGCTATTTTAAAAAATTATCGACAGGCCATCCGGTTATCATGGGCAGGAAAACGTTCGATTCGATCGGAAAACCGCTTCCGGGGAGAAAAAATATCGTACTGACGCGTAATCCGGAGTTTGAACATGAAGATGTTGATGTCTTTCATTCTGCAGAAGATTTCTTGAAAAGCGGGATTCCTTTTGGAAAAGAATGTTTTGTCATAGGAGGAGCGCGAATTTTCGAAACGTTTATTTCTTATGCCGACCGTCTGTATATAACCCGGATTGATGCAGAATTTGAAGGAGATACATACTTCACGGTTTTTAATGAAGAAAAGTGGCGGCCTGTCTCTGAAATACCTGGAATACTTGATCAAAAGAATGTTTTTCCGCACACTTTTTTTGTCTATGAACGTGTGTGAATAGACTGCTTGAGGTTTATCATTAAGACAGTAGTTTATTCATCTCTTTCACCCCTTTGCACCCGGTGCATAGACTGTTAAAAAGGGTGACGGAGTTGATATGAATGATCGGTTACTCTCTTCAGCTTATCCTCTGTTATGGAATAACCGGGCTGATGATGGGATGGATGCTGGGCCTGCTTCCGTTTTGGCAAACGTGGAAAAAGCGTCACGTTGCCGCTTTCCTCTTCTTGATCATCGCATGGCTGCCTGTCGCAATTCTGGCCTTATTCGCTGCTCCGTTTGTGAACTTGATAGGGATTAAGGAAGAAACAGAACTTTAGAAAGGGGCTCCATCTTACGGGCCCTTTCGCTTTTTAACAGAGCCTGAATGATAAAAATAGACAAAGTGAGGGATGCCGGATGGTCCGGGAACAAAATATTCTGGACGTACCTCTGATCGCACAGATGCCCGAGCTTCCAAGAGGCTGCGAGGTGACCAGTCTGGCGATGCTTCTGGCTTATGCAGGCGTGGAGGCGGACAAGTTGACATTGGCCGGGGAGATACGAAAAAGCCGGATTCCGTATGAAAAGAAGAACGGAGATACCTATTTCGGCGATCCGAACGAAGGCTTTGTCGGATCGATGACCGATTTTCGATCCCCGGGACTTGGCGTTTATCATAAACCGATTGCAGAACTTGCCTCACGTTATCTCGGAACGCGCATCGTGGATTTAACCGGATCTGATTTTTCACTTGTGGAACATCAGATCGAACGGTGCAGGCCGGTCTGGGTAATTAACAACGAATGGTTCAGACCATTGCCGCAGCGCTATTTCCGGACGTGGTTTACCGAAAACGGGCCGCTGGACATTACATACAAGGAACATTCGGTTGTTGTCACAGGTTTTGACGATCAGTTTGTCTACTTTAATGACCCGCTGCGGCCTCAGAAGAACAGGCGCACGCCTAAGCAAAAATTTATTGCCGGATGGCAACAGCTGTTCAGTCAGGCTGTGTCTTTCCGATAATAGACGGACTTGGGGAATGTGGCCGGTACCCGTGGTAGGGATTTCGATCGGGATATAGGACAGGCAACTGCCGAAAGCAGATTATTAAACTTTTTTATAGAAAAAATTATCCTCAATGTGATGTTGATCACAGGGAAATTATATTTCTTGACAAAACCATGAATTTGCTTTAAAACCTAATATTAAACAGGTAAGATATATTCAGACTAAACTTATCCGGGTGATGACTATTTCTTTCCAGACTGAGCAAGAGACTGGAAAAAAATAAATTTTCATGCGATGATGCATATATGCACCACTTGAAAATCAGTTTTTTTGTTGCACCTTTGGATACGGGAAAACGAAAAAAATTGTCAATACACGGATTCGAATTGGCAAATAAAGGAGAAATGATGGGTATGGCTTCAAATGTATCAGAATTGATGACCTACAAGGCCTATTTAGCCGGAGAATGGAAACCGAGTTCTTCCGGCGAGACGATTGCCATAAAATCCCCTTATCTTCGCGAAACAATAGGTTTTGTCCAGGCCGTGACACAAGAAGAAGTGGATGAGGCAATCCGCGCAGCCCATGAAGCAGAGAAAAAATGGGCGGCATTGTCATTGAGTGAGCGTGGCGCCGTTCTGAATCGCTGGGCTGATGAACTTGTTAAAGATGAAGAAGAAATTGCCAGAGCAGTAATGCAGGAAGTGGGCAAGGGCTATAAGGATTCAAGAAAAGAAGTGGTGAGAACTGCCGATCTCATCAGGTACACTGTAGAAGAAGCACTGCATATGCATGGAGAGAGTCTGAGAGGCGATGGATTTCCGGGCGGACCGCAGAAAAAACTGGGTGTTGTTGAAAGAGAGCCGCTGGGTGTTGTTCTGGCGATTTCACCGTTTAATTACCCGGTTAATCTTGCCGCTTCTAAGATTGCTCCGGCGCTGATGGCTGGAAACGGTGTAATTTTTAAACCGGCAACTCAGGGATCGATCAGTGGCATCAAGATGATTGAGGCGCTCGATAAAGCCGGACTTCCTAAGGGAATACTCAGTCTGACAACCGGCCGCGGTTCAGTGATTGGTGACTACCTTGTTGAACATAAGGGGATCGACATGATCAGTTTTACCGGCGGATCGAGTACCGGGCGCCATTTGTCAAAACAATCGGCTATGATTCCGCTTGTCCTCGAACTTGGCGGGAAGGATCCGGCTATTGTCTGTGAAGATGCGGATCTTGACGTGGCGGTGAAGAGCATCATGAACGGTGCCTTCTCTTATTCCGGCCAGCGCTGCACGGCGATCAAGCGTGTTCTCGTGAATGAAAAGGTTGCAGACAAGCTGGTTGCGATGCTCAAGAGCCAAGTAGAAAATTTGTCCGTTGGTTCTCCGGAAGAAGACAGCACGATCGTACCGCTGATCGACGATAAATCCGCAGACTTCGTCCAGAGTTTGATCGACGATGCGCTTGCAAAAAATGCAACGCTCGTTACAGGCAACAGCCGTAAAGACAATCTTATCTATCCGACTTTGCTCGACAACGTTACGGAAGAGATGGACGTTGCCTGGGTTGAACCATTCGGACCTGTTCTTCCCGTTATCCGGGTGAAAACGGACGAGGAAGCCATTAAACTGGCTAATAAGTCCGAGTTTGGTTTGCAGGCCAGCATTTTTACACAGGATATTGACCGCGCATTTGCCGTTGCGAAACAGGTCGAGGCCGGTACGGTTCAGATTAACGGACGTACGGAGCGCGGACCGGATCACTTCCCGTTCCTCGGAGTCAAGGCATCCGGGATGGGCGTGCAAGGGATACACAACAGTCTGATCTCGATGTCTCGCCAGAAAGTGACCGTTATGAATTTGAAATAATACGATTAGAAAACTTGGCGAAGCTAAGCCCTGGCGCAGACTGAGCCTTAGTTGTGACGGCCAGGACGGCCTAATGCCGAACATGCCGCAGGACGCGGCGATCTGTTCGGTCCCTAACACTATAATCCTTAAAATTTTATACTCTCCTATAGTGTAAAAAAAGAGAAGCGGGAGGCTTCTCTTTTTTTCGGACTTTTTCAGGATATAGTTTGGAAAACGGGAGGACTGGATATGCGTGCCTTTTCGATAAAAAGATTGGGAAGCAGGATTTTCCCTGGTAATAATGGACAGTTATCAGTAATAGTAGGGGCCCGGTCCATAGAATCCCCCATAGGGTCCGTAATAAGGGCCCGGTCCATATGGAGGTATCGGGCCGTAGGGATACGGCCTGACGCCGATGATCGAGCCGAGCCCGACACCGAGCAGTCCCCCTGCAAAGCCTCCTAAGAAAGGGAGACCGAAGAAAAAGACTCCGGGATTGCGGTTATCCGACTCAGGGTTAAATGTGTCGAATGGCTTCAGATACACTTTTTCTTGATCGACGGAATCGACGATACCATTATAGACATTCCCGTCATTGCATTTAATTTCAACAGGCTGGTCAACTAAAGCACGGCATTTTTCATAATATTCATTAGACGACATGTAAAACCTACCTCCCTGTCACCGGAATCTTGAAATTTAATTGCTCCGGCTGTCTAAACAAAATTCCATCTTGGCCTATTCTTAATCTATGTCGGGGGATCGGGAAAGAGCGGGCATCTGTCCATGGGCAACAGCGGATTTATAGTTAAGAACCCAGTAACATCCGTTTCCTACTCATAAGCGATTGATTATTGTCGGATACCCAGAAAAAAATTATTTGAGGGAGGGATGTCCAACATGAAGAAGGAGGAACTGCTGGAAGACGGACGGACAGATTTTTCTATTCGGCCGATCATGAAGAAAGATCAAAAACAGATTGAGACGCTCGCGCTGAAACACTGGGGCGAAAAAACGATGATCGTACACGGAAAAAAGTATGATCTGACCACACTGCAAGGGTTTTTGGCCGATGACAGCATCCGCATCATTGGTTTTGCAACCTTCAATACAACCGGTGGAACTATGGAAATTATTTCACTGGACAGTTTTGAAGAAAATCGAGGCGTCGGTTCGGAACTGCTTGCTGCAGTCATTCGTCTGTCAATGGTCAAAAAAATGGACCGGTTATGTTTGACGACAACAAACGAGAATCTTCGGGCACTGGAATTTTACCAAAAAAGAGGATTTTCCCTGACGGAGCTTCGTGTCGGGGCGGTTAATAAGGCGCGAAAGCTCAAGCCGTCCATACCGCTTCTCAGCCCGGACGGAATTAGGATCGAACATGAGCTTGAGCTCGACTATCATTGCCCTCTTCCATGAATGATTGGAATGAATAAGACACTGCTTCCGCCCCAACTGGCTAACCGAGGAGACGGTCAGGCTGCAGTAAAAACGGCTTGTTCCGGCTTTTGTGTCGGCAAGTCAGACCGCCGTGTTTCACAGCCGGTGTTTGATTTCGCATCAGGAATAGCGTACAATAAATTTATCTGATAAAAAGGAAGTGGAAGCAACCATGTTCTTATCTGTTATTCTTGCACTGAAATTGGCCTGAGAAGGTGAAGTCTGCCTTCTTAATCAGTACGTTTTACGGCCAGTCGGGTGCGGTAACAGATAAAGGTTTGCTTCTGCTTAATTCGTGGAATCGTCTGCGGACAAGAAAAGGGATGGGGCGCCTTGACTCCGTCCCTTTTTTGTTATGGACGGATTTCAAGGGACCTTTCTGGTTATCGGCCCCGGAGGCCGGAATGAAAGGGGAATAGAGAATTGTTATTGATTGAAGCGAAAGACTTGTCTTTTTCATACGGAGACAAGCTGATTTATAAACAAATGAATTTCCGCCTGATGGAAGGCGAGCATATCGCGCTCGTCGGGAAAAACGGAACCGGGAAATCTACATTTTTAAAGCTGCTGACGGGCAAGCTTTTACCTGACAGCGGGATCATTGAAAAGAAAAGGGATCTGCACGTTGGTGTAATCGAACAGCACTTGCATTTTGGAAAAAATAAAACAATTTTTACTTTCCTGCAGAGCGCTTTTCAGGAATTGCTGGATGCGGAGAGTAAAATGAATAAACTGGCGGAAAAGATGCAAGACACTGATATTTCTGATGGTGTGATTGAAGAATACGGCCGGCTTCAGGAATTGCTGATGGCTCATGATTTCTACATGATCGATGCGCGGATTCATGAAATGGCGGACGGTCTCGGACTGACCGCAATCGGTCTCGACACGAACGTCGGACAGATGAGCGGGGGACAGTTAACGAAACTCTGCCTCGCCAGGCTTCTGCTTGAGGCCCCTGAAATGCTGCTGCTTGATGAGCCGACAAATTATCTTGACGTGGCGCATATCCACTGGCTGACCGATTACTTGAGAAGCTACCCGCATGCTTTTATCGTTGTGTCTCATGACACGGCATTTCTGAATCTGATCTCGGGTTTTGTCTACCACCTGGAGAATCACGAACTGATCCGCTACGTGGGCAACTACCAATCTTTTCTTAAACAGCATGAGGCGCGCGCCGAGCAGCATGCGATTGCTTTCCGCCAGCAGCAGAGGGAAATCAGGAAACTGGAGACCTACATTCAGAAAAATAAGGTGCGGACCGCTACAGCAAAACAGGCGAAAAGCCGCGAGAAGAAACTCAGTAAAATTGAACGGATAGATCCCCCGGTTTCTGTTCGGAAGCCGCGGTTTCATTTCACGGTCGATAAGCAGCCGGTACGGATGATTTTTTCTGCAGAAAAAGTCAGCATCGGCTATGAACGGCCGATTCTTCCATCAATTGATCTGAAGATCATGCGCGGTGAAAAAGTGGCCATTGCCGGTCATAACGGGATCGGGAAAACCACATTTATAAGAACGCTGCTTGGTGAAATTGCGCCGCTGTCCGGAAAAGTCATGATCGGCGACCGAGTTGTTCCCGGGTACTTTGCCCAGCTTTCCGCTCCGCTGGCTCTTGCGCCGCTCGAGTGGATGATGGAGCAGTTTCCGCAGCTGCCCGAAAAAGTGCTGCGGCAGCATCTGGCCCAGTGCGGGGTGTTCGCGGAGCATATGCGCCAGCCGATGAATACATTAAGCGGCGGGGAGGAGACAAAAGTAAGAATTGCCAGGCTGATGCTTCAGAAAAGCAATGTGCTGATCTTTGATGAACCGACAAACCATCTGGACGTGGACGCAAAGGGATCGCTTGGTGAAGCGCTTGAGAGGTATGACGGAACCATTGTCATGGTCAGTCATGAACGCAGTTTTTATGAAAATTGGGTAACAAAGGTTTGGGATATTGAGAACTGGTCGGCACACGCTGAGATATCCGATGACTAATCCTGCTCTATTCGGTTGACAATCTAATTCAACTTCTGCTAATTTTAAGAAGTTATCAGAATCGAAAGGACTAAAGGGTGGATCAAGTGGCCGATAGGAAAAATGCAGATCTGGATGAAGACACATTATCTGCGGTTTCCCGGATCTTTAAAGCTGTATCGGAACCGACGCGAATCCGGATCCTTTACCTGTTATCGCAGCAGGAGTGTTCGGTGACCGAGATTGCTGAAGGACTTGAATTGCAGCAGTCCACAGTCTCGCATCAATTACGCTTTTTGAAAAACCTGCGTCTTGTCAAATCGCGCCGCAGCGGGAAAACGGTTTATTATTCAGAGGAAGATGAACACGTGATGAACCTGCTGGCGCAGACGATCGACCATGCACGCCATGGTTATGCAGATAAAATCAATTGATTCTCTTCTTCTCCACACGATGACAAATGCCGCTTCACTGTTCTTCCAAACGCATATTATGGAAATTATCCAGCGTGCGAGGAGGAAAAAGAAGCTTGCTAAACGACGATATCTGTTCAAGATGCCACAAGCTGGTGAATCAGTGTGTTGAGATCCGCTGCCACGACGGCTCTATTCATCGGGGGATGCTGACCAGGATTGACGGTCGCAACGTATATATTCAGCCTTTGGATGGGGTCCGGTCTGACGGACCCGGAATGTTTGTGTGGGGCTGGGGTTGGGGATTCCCGATTGCTCTGGCATCAATCGCAGCAATAACGGCCATCGCTCTTTTCTGGTAATACAGAATCAGGGTACAGTTAAGCCGCAAAAAAGGGAACATATATTTATGAGAGTTTCTCCGGAGTGAGAACTCTTTTTTTTAAAACTGGCGAAAACTTATAGTATTATTCAATGGCGAAAAGTGAAAAAAAGGCGGCCGTTTTTATTGGTTATTTGAAAAACATTTGATATCATAAATGCAAAATAAGATCGTGTTTTTCTGTTGCTTTTCGATAAAAATTGTTAAGCTAAGGATAAGATTAAGTTTAAAAAGTTTTACTTGCCGGAAAGAGGCGGAAATGGATTGAATAAAAGTGAAGCATTGATTCTTCTTAGAACCAAAGGTTTTAAGCACACGGACAAACGTGAAGATATATTGGAACTTTTTGAGGAGAGCGGAGGCTATTTGTCTGCGAAAGAGATTCAGGCTGCATTAAAGGATGCTTATCCCGGTATCAGTTTTGATACAGTCTATAGAAATCTTTCTCTGTTCAAGGAACTTTTGATTCTGGAGGAGACCGAACTGGACGGGGAAAAGGTGTTTCAGTTTCATTGTACCGAACATCATCACCATCATCTTATTTGCCTCCGTTGCGGGAAAACCAAGACGATTGAAGTGTGCCCGATGCAGGATCTTTCAAAGCTCGATCCTGATTTTAAGGTGACCGGCCATAAATTTGAGATCTATGGTTACTGTAAAAACTGCCAGGAAGAAATGCGGCATAAGAGCAGAAAGAACAATCATTCATCAATGACCGTGAGCCCGAGAGCATGATTTTTCCATAACAGCTGTTCCACACTGTTTTGCTGATTTCGTCTGCATCGGATAACCAGAATAACTCGGGGGAAGACGGCGGATGGGCGTGCCGACATCCGGCTTCTTGTCTTTGTAAGCAAGTAATCAATGGCGAACCCGGTTAGAAATCCGCTGGTACTGGCAATGATGCCCCAGACAATCGGTCCCCAGACAAGGCGGAAGCCGATGCTTGCTCCGATCACGCCCAGAATGGTAGCAAAAATTGCTGCCAAATCAAATAAACTGGTTCCATCTTGATAATTTAGCGAATCAAATAAAATAGGCTCATCCGGACGCTGTTTCAAAGTGAAAGCGATGATGTCCTCTTTCTCAATTCCTAAATCCATAAGGGACGCCAGAGTCATTTCAATGAATAGTGAATGATCGAAAACACAGAGAATTTCTATCAAGGCTGTTCCCCCTTTTTAATAAAAGAAATGTGTGTGCTTTCCGAATGCCATTCTTTCTCAAGGTAAGCCCTTTGTTCGCTGTCAAACAGTTTATTATGTTCAACTGTTTTTGAGTAAGCATCAAAAGCCGCGCCGAATACGAGTGAGGGGAAGAAAAGAAGCCATTCCATATTAAGGATTTCCTTTGCCTCGCCCGGTTTTCCATAAAAGAGCAAGTGAACACTGTCCAGATAATGTGAGTTGTATGTAATGACAAGCATCCAGATGAGCAGAGCAAAAGCGGTTATGATCCTCCGGTTATACAGCTGACCGAGTCCGGGAAAAAGAAGTGACCAAACTCCTGCCGCCCATGGAACGCGTTTATCGAGAAAGCATACTTCGATTGCCGACATGTCGAAAACGGGCAGTTCGAATGGCTCTTTTTCAGCAAGAAAAAAATTTTTATTCAGATCGACGGTTGACCGGTAGCTGTCCCAGATACAAAAGATGTAAAATGGGATATAGATAATCAGTAATCTTGTATTCAGCACATGCTTTGCAAGATCAAATTCTCCAGTAAACGTATAAACCGTTGCCAGATTGAGATTGGATTGAACATTTAAAAAAATTTCGCAAAGAAACAATATGTTTCCCTTAATGTGCATGTTCAAAAGCATGTGCCCGAAACCGGGGAGTGCTGAAGACCACCAGGCGATGACAACGGGGTTTCGATAGTGGATCTGCGAGGTTCCGAAACAGTTAAGAACGGCTTTGTAGCGTCTGGCCATTTTCAATCCCCTCCTGGCTTTATAAAAAAAAACAGGCAAAAAAATGTCAGCAATCTATGTGAATAGTCACTTCATAATTAAAAATAAACTGCTATAATAATGTTCCAAAGATATAGGAATTTATGCACAGGAAGCGGCGTGCCTGTTCACATCGGCTGGTAGCGCCAATCTGACATCTCGAAGGTTTAAAGTTATGTTCAATACGACTCGGTCTGTTTTTTAAACTGATTGTGATATATTTCTCATACTTTAACGTTTTTCAATTCTGGAGAGAATACTGACGAAATGATGCTGTTTTTATAATGAAAGTGAAATCAGCATGTAAAAAATTTTTTCTCAGCATGGTGTTCCGCCGAACTTCCAGCTTGGTCACTTTGAAAATATTCATCTATTCCAGGAGAAGATCAGGACAGGCTTTAGATTAAAAATCCGGGGGCAGACAAAATGACACAGACAGACCTTTGTCCTAAGTTTGAAAAAGGAATTTCTATTTTAAGTAAACGATGGACAGGACTCATCCTGTTCCAGCTTCTTAAGGGAAAACAGCGTTTTTGTGAAATACAGGGGTCCATTCCCGTAAGCGGCCGGCTTCTCTCCGAACGATTGAAAGAACTTGAACTTGAAGGTATTGTTGAAAGAAATGTCTTTCCGGAGGTTCCTATTCGGGTCGAATATTCTCTGACATCAAAGGGAAAGGCTGTGGAGCCGATAATCAGAGCTATCCAGAATTGGGCCGAGATGTGGATTGAAGTTGAGGAAAAAAGAAAAGATATACTTTAAAGTCAAAGGGGAAGAATTGCTTTCCTCTCTTTTTTTATTTACAGCATAACAATGTTATGTTATATTTGGCTTGCGGCATTCATCATTGGCCATACAGGAGGTGATCAGGATAGATAATAAATTGATTACCAAGAAGGATCTGCTGAAAATGACCGGCATCTCTTATGGTCAGCTCTATCGCTGGAAAAGGAAAAATCTGATCCCCGAGACGTGGTTCATCCGCAAGGCAACCTATACCGGCCAAGAAACCTTTTTCCCAAAGGAGAAGATCCTGAAACGCGTTTCTCAGATCACCGCTCTGAAAGATACTCTGTCGCTTGATGAACTTGCCGATCGTTTTTCACCACGGTCTGTAAAAAAAATCAGGCTTTCCAAGCAGGAAGTGCTCGAGTGCAACATTGTTTCTAAGACTGTCCTGAATTATTATCTGAAGGCGGAAGGGGACAGTGAAACATTCCGGTTCGTTCAGCTTTTGTCGCTTTTTCTGCTTGAAAAGCTGCTCCGAACCGGAAAAATGAACCTTGACGAGGGGAAGGAGCTTCTGCAGGTTCTGAAGTCCTATGGGAATGATGTCTCTGAAAGAAACGGCCGCCTTTATTTCATTCGAAAAATGGGTGTTCCTATCTTTTTCATCGTAGCTGGAGATACGGATGCTTTTTTTGAAAGCGAGGTTCATGTTGTAGCCCTGATCCATCTGCAGCAGTCCATCGAAGCATTAGTCGCGCAAATTGAAAACCATGGAAAGTCTTTGGATGCAGTGGAGGAGGGGAGACCGAATGGCTGAGACGGGAATGAGAAACCTGACCGTAATGGGAGAAAGCTCAACGGGCGGCGGGAAGTTCGAAAAAATGCGCGTCGTGGGTGAATGCGAAGTTCATGGCGATCTCGATATCGGGTCGTGCAGAGTCGTTGGAGAGTGTGCGGTTTACGGCGATAGCTTTTTAAGAGTTTAAAAAAACAGGGCCTGACGGTCGACAGCATTGAAGAAGATGATATCTACCTTGAAGAAACTGCCGCCCGTACGGTGAGAGGCAACCGTGTGACGATCGGGGCCGGCTGCGTTATCGATGAAGCCACGTATAAATCGGATTATCAAAAAGCAGAGAGCGCAAAAGTAAATTCTGCGGTCAGGGAATAGAGGAGGCGGATTATGGAACAGCCAAAATCATTGGATTCACGCAAAACATTTTCATTCGTCTTGGCCGGATTAATGCTCGGCATCTTCATCTCATCAATGGATCAGACAGTGGTCTCGACAGCTATGGGTACGATTGTCTCTGATCTTGGGGGACTAAACCAGTTCGTATGGGTTACTTCGGCTTATCTGGTTACCGAGATGGCCGGTATGCCGATTTTCGGCAAGCTCTCCGACATGTACGGCAGAAAGCGATTCTTTATTTTCGGTCTTTGCATGTTCCTGTTCGGCTCCGTTCTCTGCGGAACGGCTACATCCATGACACAGCTCAGTATTTACCGGGCGCTGCAGGGGATAGGCGGAGGTTCCCTGATGCCGATTGCTTTTGCGATCGTCTTTGACATTGTTCCGCTTGAGCAGCGGGGAAAATTAAGCGGCATGTTCGGAGCCGTCTTCGGACTTTCCAGCGTTTTAGGACCGCTGCTTGGAGCTTTCATTACCGATCATCTGAACTGGCACTGGATCTTCTATATTAATATTCCTCTGGGTGTGATCGCCGTTGTTCTCATTGCCTTATTTTATCAGGAGTCGCGCGCACACGAGAAACAAGCCATTGACTGGGCGGGTGCGGCAACGCTCGTGCTCTCGACTGTCAGCTTGATGTTCGCGGTTGAACTGGGCGGAAATACGTACGGGTGGACTTCCTCCGTCATTATCAGCCTTTTCGCTTCTTTTGCCATTTTTTTCATTCTTTTTCTCGTTGCCGAGACAAAGGCGTCGGAACCGATTATATCCTTTAAAATGTTTCACAGAAGACTATACGCTGTCAGCAATCTGGTCGGTATCGTCTACGGCATACCCTTTGTGGTTGCTATCGTTATGCTGCCGATATACATTCAGGGCGTTTTCGGTGGCACGGCGACAAGCGCGGGCCTAATGCTGCTGCCGATGATGGTCGGCGTCACCGCGGCAAGCGTTGCCGGCGGAATTCTGGCCCAGAGAATGAGTTACAGGGCCATTATGCTGCTGCATGGCGTTATTTTAATAATCGGACTGCTCCTTGCGGGTACGATGGCCGCGAATACATCGTTTTCACTTGTTATGATCTATATGGTGATTATCGGATACGGAGTCGGAGCATCATTTGCTGTTCTCGGGATGGCGGCCATTCATGGATTTAAGCCGACGGAATTTGGATCTGCCAATGCGACACTGGCATTTCTGCGTGAGTTCGGTATAACGGTCGGGATAACCATATTCGGAACGATTCAAAGCCACATTCTCTCTTCGAAGCTTAAAGATGTGTTCGGCTCGATGGGCCACGGCGGATTTCTGAACCAGCTGAGCAATCCGCGGGCGCTGCTCTCACCTGAAACACGGTCGCATGTTCCAAAAGAGGTGTTGCATCAATTAGCGGACGTCCTTGCGTCTTCGATCACCGCCACTTTTCTCTGGACGATCATTCCGGCTGTGCTGGCTCTTCTTCTGATTGCTTTAATGCCGGGTGACAAGCTGGCCTCGGTCAAGATACCGGACAGATCCTGAAAGATAACTACAGAGCCTTTCGATAGGGGGAAGGCTTTTTTTGTTTGATTTTAGACCACCAGAAAACTGGACACGACTGAAGATTAAGTATTATTTTTCAACAATAAAATTCCCCGCTCATTTCTTTTGACTAAGAAGTTACGTAAAAAAACAATTTTTTAAATATTGACATAGATTAATTTCGACTATATACTAACTTTATTCCTTTAAAATGTTTTTCACGATTCAAGTTTCTGCAACGACCCATTGACAGCCCCTTGAATCACCTGATAGATGCATTGGAAAGGAATTTTGAAAGATGCATTATAACAATGACACAATTTTCATTATCGGAGATTCGAAATCTTCGCAGAAGAATCCGATTACGATCAAGTTTCATCAGTTTTTTCTCGGACTGGTCGTTGATCGGACAAACGGAAGAATTATCGATGTGGAGTGTTCGGCAACGATACAGATGACCGTACGTTTCGTCCGCTCCTTACTTATTGGACGATTTATGAACGATCCATCGATTGTCGAAGAAATCCGCCTGCGTTATTTCGGTTCCTCGCAAAGGGCGCTCATTGTCGCCTTTAATGACGCTTTAAAGAAATATAATCAGGTCGTAGCCGCTTTGTCTACATAAACCTAGACAAAATCCAGCCCGTGCTTTTAAAGGCTGGATTTTGTCGTTCAATGAAAATATCAAGAAACAGTGTCTGAACGCTTTGTTACTCACTTTAATGCACTATTAATTGTTTCAATATTGTGTTATTTTAGTCATTTTTTTCGAAGGGAGGATACCTTTTTTGGCAAAGTTCATTATTAAAAGATTTACAGCGATGATTTTAACGCTCTGGGTGATCACAACGCTGACTTTTATTCTGATGCACGCGATTCCCGGCTCCCCGTTCAACAATAGCAGCGGGAAAGCGATCAGCGGAGCTGCTTTGAAGAATATGGAAGCGCACTATCATATGAACCAGCCGCTTTCCATCCAGTATTTGATCTATCTGAAGTCGGTTGCAACCTTTAATTTCGGTCCGTCGATCAAACAGCCTGCCCAGACGGTCAATGATTTACTGGGCCGCGGGTTCCCGGTGTCTTTCGAGCTGGGCATGTGGACGTTGATCGTCGCGATTCTTTCGGGGGTGCTGCTCGGCGTCCTTGCGGCGTTGAAACATAACGGGCTTATTGATTATATCGCGATGACGATCGCCGTCTTCGGGATTTCAATTCCGGATTTTGTGCTTGCAACCATGCTGATTCAGGAATTTGCCGTCAACCTTCAGTGGTTTCCGGCAGGAACGTGGCAGGGTGTGAGTTACATGATTCTGCCGATCATCGCATTGGCGACAGGGCCGATGGCGATCATCGCCCGTCTGATCCGTTCCAGCATGCTGGAAGTCCTGACCCAAGACTACATAAGAACGGCACAGGCAAAAGGACTCTCCCCGGTCCTGATCGTTTTCAAACACGCATTGAAAAATGCTCTCCTTCCCGTTGTCACCGTTCTTGGCACGCTGGCAGCGGCAATCCTGACCGGTACATTTGTCATCGAAAAGATTTTTGCTATTCCGGGCATGGGGAAATACTTCGTTGACAGCATTAACTCGCGTGATTATCCGGTCATCATGGGAACAACCGTTTTTTATAGTGCCATTTTGATTGTGATGCTTTTTCTTGTGGATATCGCCTATGGATGGCTCGATCCGAGAATAAAGATGGACAGGGAGGCAAGATGATGGCAGCCGCGAACGGAAAATGGTCTCAGCGGATTCCGGAAAAGGTGCCTGATCTCTGGTTTCGAGCATTGAACCGAAATCAGGAGAAACAACCGGAAATTGTTCGCCCAAGTGTTTCTTATTGGCATGATATGTGGATTCAGTTAAGAAAAAACAAGTTGGCGCTCGGCGGACTGACTTTTCTTATTGTGCTCGTTCTCATGGCCATACTCGGCCCTATTGTTTCATCCCATTCTGTCACGGCACAGAACCTAGTGATGCAGAACCTCGAGCCCTCCGCCGGTCACTGGTTCGGAACGGACAACCTCGGACGGGACGTCTTCACAAGGACATGGTACGGGGCGCGGATTTCTTTGTTTGTCGGCCTGGTTGCAGCGCTGGTCGACTTGCTGATCGGCGTTGCTTACGGAGGGATCTCGGGATACATAGGGGGCAGAACGGATCTTGTCATGATGCGGATTATTGAAATTTTATATGGTCTGCCCTATCTTCTGGTTGTCATTCTTCTGATGGTCGTGATGGGGCCAAGCCTTCTCACGATAATCGTCGCCCTGACGGTTACAGGCTGGACAGGAATGGCAAGAATTGTCCGCGGCCAGGTTCTTCAGCTGAAAAATTATGAGTTTGTTACGGCTTCACAATCGTTCGGAAGCAAAACATGGCGGATCGTTCGCAAGGATCTGATTCCGAACGCCATGGGTCCGATCATCGTCCAGATGACGCTGACTGTTCCGTCGGCAATTTTCTCGGAAGCCTTCCTCAGTTTTCTCGGACTGGGCGTTCAGGCGCCTTATGCCAGCTGGGGTGTTATGGCGAGTGACGGGCTGACTCCGTTCCTTGAGGGCCTTTGGTGGCAGTTATTTTTCCCGGCGCTGTTTATCTCGTTAACCATGTTCGCGTTTAATATCCTTGGCGACGGACTTCAGGATGCGCTGGATCCGAAATTGAGGAGATGAAAACAGTGGAACAGGAACCATTGCTTGACGTTAAGAATCTTCATGTCTCCTTTAAGACCCACGGAGGGGAAGTGAAGGCCGTCCGCGGGGTCAGTTTTTCGCTTGAAAAAGGAGAAACACTGGCGATTGTCGGCGAGTCCGGCTGTGGTAAAAGTGCGACATCGCTCGCGGTTATGGGCCTCATTCCTGAGCCGCCCGGCAGAATAACAGAAGGAGTCATCTCTTTCAAAGGCAGGGATATGGTCAAAATGAGTCCCAAACAGAAGCGGCGGATTCAGGGCGTGAATCTGTCCATGATTTTTCAGGATCCAATGACCGCTCTGAATCCGACCCTGACCATTGGTTCACAGCTCACGGAAGGTATCGTACATCAGAAAAAGGCGACAAAAACGCAGGCCAGAGACAAAGCCATGGAGATGCTTGCACTCGTCGGCATTTCCAATCCTGAAGAACGGATGAAACAGTATCCGCATCAGTTCAGCGGCGGAATGCGGCAGAGAATCGTGATCGCGATGGCACTGATCTGTGAACCTGATCTGATCATCGCGGATGAGCCGACCACAGCGCTTGACGTGACCATTCAGGCACAGATTCTTGAATTATTCAATAAAATTCAGAAAGAGACAGACGTGGCAATCATCATGATCACCCATGATCTTGGTGTGGTCGCCAAAGTTGCCGACCGGATTGCCGTGATGTATGCGGGCAAAATTGTCGAGCTAGGGGCTAAACGCGATATTTTCTATCGGTCCGGGCACCCCTATACCCAGGCTTTACTGAACTCTGTTGTTCGGCTTGATCTTCCCTCGGACACCCTCAGACCGATCAACGGTGCGCCGCCTGATCTCTTTTTGCCCCCCGCAGGCTGCGCCTTCAGTCAGCGGTGTCCGTTCGCGATGGAAGTGTGCGAGCATGTTCAACCGCCAACAACGACGCTTGACGCGCATCATGCTGTTGATTGCTGGCTTTTAGATAAAAGAGCAGTTGAAAACCGGCAAAGGGTTGAAAATCTACAAAATCAGGGGGAATCGTTTTGAAAAAGTGGCTGAGCAAGGCATCACTGCTTGGAATCGCAGTAATCTTGGTTTTTGCTTTCAGCGGCTGTACGGCAAAACCGAATGCATCAAGCAGCGGCGGAAAAGAAATATTGAAACTGAACAGCGGGGCTGAACCGACATCTTTGGATCCGCCGATGGGCTATGATCAAGTTTCATGGGATCCTTTGAACAACCTGATGGAAGGGCTGACCCGCCTTGGAAAAGACAACCAGCCGCAGCCGGCAATCGCGCAGAAATGGGATGTTTCCGCGGACGGTAAGACGTACACGTTCCATATTCGCAAAAATGCGAAATGGGACAATGGCGATGACCTGACGGCCGGCGATTTTGTCTACGCCTGGAAACAGATGCTCGATCCGAAAAAGGCTGCCCCCGCTGCATTTCTTGCTTATCTGATTGCAGGCGGGGAAGCCTACAACACCGGAAAGGGTTCAGCTAACGATGTACAGGTGAAAGCGATCGATTCAAAAACACTTCAGGTAACCTTGACTTCAGCTCAGTCCTACTTTATCAGCATGGTTTCCAACCCGGCGTTTTTCCCAGTTGATCAGAAGGTTGCTGAAAAGAATTCGAAGTGGTACGCCAACGCGAGCACATTTGTCGGTAACGGGCCGTTCAAACTGGCGTCATGGAAACATGATTCCAATATGGTGTTTAAAAAGAGCAGCACTTACTGGGACAAAAATACCGTAAAGCTTGATGAAGTCGACTGGGCGATGGTCAGCGATCCGAACACGGAATATCAAATGTATAAAACGGGCCAGCTTGATATGGCCGGGGTTCCGGCGGACTTGTCCAGCCAGTTTTTTAAACAAGGAAAAGTCCATGTTGCGCAGCAGGCGGGGACGTACTTTTTCAGCATGAATGTCAACATGAAACCTTTCAATAATATTAATATCCGCCGCGCTTTTGCGATGGCCGTCGACAACAAGCAGATCACGGACTATGTTGTCAAACAGAAAAACGTTCCCGCCTACGGTTTTGTTTCTCCGGGATTTAAAGATCCGAGCGGTCAGGACTTTCGCGCGCACAGCGGCAACCTGTACAACTACGATCCCGCGCAGGCAAAGAAGCTCCTTGCCCAGGGGATGAAGGAAGAAGGATGGCAAACACTCCCGCCGGTCACTCTGACTTATAACACGAGTGATAATAACAAGTCGATTGCCGAAGCGATTCAGGCTATGTACCAAAAAAATCTGGGCATTAATATTAAGCTTGCCAATATGGAGTGGAACGTGTACCAGTCTCAGCAGAAAGCGGGAAAATTCCAGTTTTCGCGTGGTTCCTTCCTTGCCGATTACGGCGATCCGATCAATTTTCTTGAAAATTTCCAGACCGGCATGCCGATTAATAGCATGGAATGGAGCAACAGCGAATATGATAGTCTGATTAAACAGGCGAAAAACGAAAAAGATGACACGAAACGCTTTGCGCTGATGTACAAAGCGGAAAAGCTGCTGTTCCAGCAGATGCCGCTTTTTACGACGTATTTTTATAATCAGACGTTTCTGCTGAACAGTAAAGTCCATGGACTTGTCTTTCATCCGGCCGCTTACATCGATTTGAAGTGGGCGTCGAAAACCAATTAGCTCAAAAAGGGGCATAAAACATAATCGCCGATGATCAATCATAAGCCGTTTTCCTGATATCGGAAAGCGGCTTTTCGTTGAATTAAGCAATCAAGGATAGGTGACAGGAATGATAGTTCCGGAACGATTGCGGGAAGGGGATACAATCGGGGTGATCAGTCCTGCCGGACCGCCTGAACTGCTGAATCTGGACCGTGCCGTCGACTGGCTTAAACAGCTCGGTTTCCAGATCAAGGTCGGAAAATATGTTCGCAATGTGAATGGATATCTGGCCGGGTCGGATCAAGAGCGTCTGAGCGACTTTCACGAAATGTTTTTGGATGACACGGTTCGCGCGATTATCTGTTCCAGAGGGGGGTACGGGAGCGCACGGTTTGCCGATCAGATCGATTTTAATCTGATCCGCCGTCATCCGAAAATCTTCTGGGGGTACAGCGACATCACCTACCTTCACACGGCTATTCGCCAGATAACGGGACTGGTAACTTTTCATGGGCCGATGCTCGCCTCCGATTGGGGGATGGCAGACGTGCCGCTGCTCTCCAGACTATTATTTTCCCAGCTTCTTCAGCCCGGCTGGCTGAGGTATGACGAACAGGTGTCCAATCTGTACGTGATTGCGGATGGAGTAGCGGAAGGGCCCCTTGTCGGCGGAAATCTTTCGTTATTGGTCAGCACTCTTGGCACGCCATTTGAAATCGATACGAAAAAAAAACTGCTGTTGATTGAAGACATTGGAGAGGATCCCTACAAAGTGGACAGCATGCTGAATCAGCTGCGCCTCTCCGGAAAACTTGATCAGGCGGCTGGTTTCGTGATCGGGAACTTCCGTTTGGATCGTTTGATAGAAGAGGATGACTCACCATCCTTTGATGAAGTTTTCAAAACTTATTTTGGCTCTTCGGGAAAACCTGCTCTGAGCGGATTTCTGATCGGGCACTGCCGGCCGAATTTTTCTGTACCTCTGGGGACGGAAGCGTTTCTGGATACGGAAAAGAAACAGTTGTGGGTTCAGCCGGGAGTTTTCTAGAGAGTGGGAGAGAAGAAACTTATGAAAATTATTGACGTTAAAACAAAGAGACTTTCGATTCCTTTGAAGAAGCCTTTCAAGACGGCGCTTCGGACTGTGAGTGAAGCGGAAAGCATTGTCGTCTATATATACTGTGACGACGGAACTGTCGGTATTGGCGAAGCGCCGCCGACCCATGTCATAACCGGTGACAGTCTTGAAAGTATTAATTATGCTGTCATGCAGGTTATCCGACCCTCCATCATCGGGCTGGAAATTGAACAGAAAGAGCAGATTGAGTCGATTCTTGAGAAGGTGATTCTGAACAATTCCAGCGCAAAAGCCGCTGTAGATATTGCTATTTACGACTGCCTCGGCAAAAAAGTTCATCTGCCATTGTATCAGCTGCTGGGAGGCTATACAACACGGCTGGAAACGGATTATACAGTCAGTGTAAGCCACACTGAAGAGATGATTGAGGATGCGCGGTCGCTTGTTGAAATGGGCTTTGACACATTGAAAATTAAAGTCGGCAATTCAACTATAGGGGAAGACATTGAACGCGTTTCCGGAATTCGCCGGGCAGTCGGGAATCATGTGAAACTGAGGCTGGATGCCAATCAGGGATGGAGCGTCAAGGAAGCCGTTACCGCGATTCACAGATTGGAAGATATGGATCTTGGGATTGAACTTGTTGAGCAGCCGATCCCGGCATGGGATATTGAAGGAATGAAACGGGTAACGGAAAACGCTGAGATTCCCATTATGGCTGACGAGAGCGTCTTCAGTCCTCGTGATGCGGCGCATCTTCTTGCCATTCACGGCTGCGATATGATCAATATTAAATTAATGAAAGCAGGGGGCATTTCGGGAGCGGAAAAAATTAATGCACTGGCTGAAGTCTACGGTGTGGAGTGCATGGTCGGCTGCATGATCGAATCGAAAATTTCCGTGACCGCTGCCTGTCACTTTGCTGCGGGCAAGAAGAATGTCACCCGCTGTGATTTCGATGCGCCGCTCATGTTTGCGTCCGATCCGGTGATCGGCGGGGTCCGCTTTCAGCAGAATCAAATTTTTCTCCCCAAAGACCCGGGACTGGGAATAAAAAAGGTGCTCATCGATGACTGACAAAAGGGAGTCTTGTGGTATTAAGTCAAGACCTGAATAAGATTCATTTCTCTGTTTCTCATTGATCTTTGAAAA
>NZ_BMOK01000016.1 GCF_014647035.1 Sporolactobacillus putidus
TCTGGAGTGGAAGCGCGGTGACGCGTGGAGCGGACAGATACTAATCGGCCGAGGGCTTAACCCAAAGCTCAGCAAGGATGAACAAAAGACGTCAGCGTTCGCATCCGGTTTTGAAGGACCGTTCCGCGGTCCGGGCCGTCTGGCGGTCATAGCGAAGAGGTCACACCCGTTCCCATCCCGAACACGGCCGTTAAGCTCTTCTGTGCCGATGGTAGTGGGGGGCTGTCCCCCTGTGAGAGTAGGTCACTGCCAGGCAATAGGAAAACGAAGAGAGGCACTTCTCAGTCATTGAGAGGCGCCTCTCTTTTTCTGCAGTTTGAAATCACGATACAGTCGGTGCGGAAGTCTTTAACCGGACCGTCTGATCGATCGTTTTCTATGTATAAAGGTCTTAGTTTTGAAAACGTATTCTGAAAAAGAAATTGTTGTTTGATTATGGTACACTATGTTTATATGAATTTTAGCGGAGAAACGGATAATGGATGAATTTGCTTTTATTCGCCCGATTGTTCCAAAAAACAATATCATCCGCAGATCATAAAAGGAATCGGCGATGATGGTGCCTGTTTCAGGACCAATCAGGGAGAAGAGCAGCCCGTCTGTACGGATATAATGGTTGAGGACGTGCATTTTTCGCGCGGGACGATGCCGCCTTGCGCTGTGGGGCGGAAACTTGCTTCGAAGAATATCTCCGCTCCGCTTTCAACGGGGAAAATCTCTGCTTTCCCAAATAGGCAGCGTGGTTATCCTGAGAACAGGCCGGGAGTATTTCTCAGATCGGTAGGAAACTGCACAAGACTCGCTAAATCAGGATACAATCATTTTAATCAGTAATGAGGGTGATTGCCATGCATCAATGGATATGTCATTCCCCCGAAGAAACGATGGCTTTTTCTGAAAAAATAGCCGGTTACTTACGGTCCGGGGATGTTCTGACGCTTTCCGGAGATCTCGGAGCCGGTAAAACGGTTTTCACGAAAGGACTGGCGAGGGGGCTTGGGATCAGTGAACAGATCAGCAGTCCGACTTTTACAATCGTAAAGGAACACACGGGCGGACGTGTGCCCCTTTATCATATGGACGTATACCGTATCAGCGATGATGAGGATATTGGGCTGGAGGATTACTTCGACAGAGAAGGAATCGCAGTGATCGAGTGGGCGGAAAATATACCGTCCTGGCTTCCGGAAGACTATTTATCGGTTGCAATCAAACGGATTGACGATCATGACAGAGAACTCACGCTCATCCCGCACGGCCGGAGAGTTGAAAGTTTATACAGGGAGATTTTAGAGAATGAACGTACTTGCGATTGATTCATCCAATTTGGTCATGGGTGTTGCGGTGACATCAGGCGGCAAAGTGCTCGGCGAACTGATGACCAACAGCCGGAAAAATCATTCGGAACGCCTGATGCCTGCTATTGCCGGGCTGCTCGATAACGTGGGCCTGGGGCCTGGGGATCTTGATCGGATTGTGGTAGCCGAAGGGCCGGGATCATATACGGGGCTGAGGATAGGTGTGACGATTGCGAAGATGCTGGCCTGGACTTTAAAAAAAGAACTGGTCGGCGTGTCGAGCCTGGAGGTTGTGGCACAGAACGCGCGATACTTTAGCGGGTATATCGCTCCGTTTTTTGATGCGCGCCGCGGCCAGGTTTTCGCCGGGCTCTACCAATACAAAAATGGCAAAGTCATTTCGTCGATGCCAGACCGGCTTGTATTGATCAAGGACTGGATTGAAGGATTGAAGGCGCTGAACAGGCCGCTCCTTTTTTTAAGCAATGATCTGGAAAAGTGGAATGATCTTCTGAACACAGTGCCCTTGGCCGTTTTTGGCGATAAGCCGCAAAATGTACCGCATGCGGCCGAACTTGCACGGCTTGGAGAGGAAAAACAGCCGGTTCCGGACATCCATCACTTTCTGCCTGCCTATCTGCGTCTGGCTGAGGCCGAGGCAAAGTGGCTGGCCCGGCAGCAGGAGAGATAAATATGGCACAGCTAGAGGCGTTAAATATCCGGCAGATGACATTTGACGATATCGATCAGGTCATGATCGTGGAACACAGCGCCTTTGATGTTCCATGGTCGCGCCAGGCGTTTGAAAATGAACTGAGCAGCAATCAGTTCGCCACCTATTTTGTAGCTGAATATGGCGGAAAAGTCATCGGTTATTGCGGGGTGTGGGTGATTGTCGATGAGGCGCATATCACAAACCTTGCCGTGCTGAGCGGCTACAGAGGGTTCAAAGTCGGTGAGACGCTACTCCGCAGGGTGATGCTTTTTGCAAAAGTGAAACATGCGAGAACCGTCAGCTTGGAGGTTCGCGTGACCAACGATATCGCTAAAAATCTGTACCGAAAACTCGGATTCAGCAGCGGCGGTATTCGTAAAAATTATTATTCCAATAATGGTGAGGATGCACTAATCATGTGGGTGAGACTATGAGTTTGAATGTAAACCGGAAAACGATGATACTGGGGATTGAGACAAGCTGTGATGAAACAGCAGCGGCGGTGGTCGAAAACGGGACAAAGATCCTTGCCAATGCGGTAGCCTCGCAGATTGACATTCACAGGCGCTTCGGAGGGGTTGTTCCGGAAGTGGCTTCGCGCCATCACGTCGATCAGATTACAATTGTCTGCGAGGAAGCCATGCGAGAATCGGGCATTTCATGGGGCGATCTGGATGCCATAGCGGTGACTCAGGGGCCGGGCTTGATCGGTGCGCTTCTTGTCGGCGTGAACGCGGCCAAAGCACTCGCTTTTGCACATGGAATCCCTCTTGTTCCCGTGCATCATATCACGGGACATATCTACGCCAACCGTTTTGTTCATGAACTTCAGTTTCCGCTGATTGCGCTGGTTGTTTCAGGGGGCCACACCGAGCTGGTTTTTATGAAGGCGCATGGCTCCTATCAGGTGATCGGAACGACGAGGGATGATGCCGCAGGGGAGGCGTTCGATAAAGTGGCGCGAACGCTCGGACTCCCATATCCCGGGGGGCCGGAAATCGACCGTCTGGCAAAGCAGGGGAAAGCATCCATCGACTTTCCGAGGGCCTGGCTCGAAGAAGGCTCGCTCGACTTCAGCTTCAGCGGTCTGAAGTCGGCGGTCATCAACTATATTCATAACGAGAGACAGCGCGGCCGGGAAATCAGTAAAGCTGATGTTGCGGCAAGCTTCCAAGTCAGCGTCGCCGAGGTGCTTGTGAAAAAAACGATGCTGGCTGCCGGAAGATATGACATCCGGCAGCTGCTGGTTGCTGGTGGTGTTTCGGCTAACAGTCGGGTCAGAAAAGAAATGACGGCGGCGGCCGAAACACGCGGTATCCCGCTCGTGATTCCGCCGCTCAGGCTGTGCACAGATAATGCGGCGATGATTGCGGCTTCAGGAACAATCGGTTTTCTGAAGGGTATGCGGGCGGATTTGGCGCTGAACGGCAGTCCGAATCTGGCGATCGAAGATTTCTGAAAAAATGACAAGGATTCGTTAAAAAATAACAACGTTCATAAAAAGATCCGTAAATACACAAACCGGAGTGAAATATTTGATGTAAATTTCACTCCGGTTCCTTTTATTGCCTGGAAAATTATAACATATCGACTTGTGCATAACGGTCCGTTAAACTTTTTGTAGAACGCTCAAGGGGGCCCGAACCTAAACATATATCGGCCTTCGTAGAAAAATATAGGTCTTCAAAAAAATCCTCTTTTGTTTTTATTTGTGACGGCCGGGCCGGCCCTTAATAACTGTTAAGATCTCTCAGATCAGAATGTGGACATTTGGTCCTGCCGGTATAAACAGGGTCCCAATACGGGACATTTGATCCCGCTTTTACTCAGGAAATTCGTCCAATGAAAGCTGAGCCTCTTCCCACTTTTCCATTTGTCTGCCGAGGGTCTCCTTGTCTCTTTCAATCTGCTCCTGAACCTGCCGGGCTTTTTGGGTATCATTGAAAACTTCGGGTGTAAGCAGCGACTGTTCGTTTTTATCAATGATTTCTTCGAGACGGCTGATATCGGCTTCAAGCTGTTCAATTGAGCGGACGAGCTGCCGTTTCTTTTTTTTCTGCTCTTTATCTTTCAAAAACTGTTTTCTGCCGGCAGCGGGTTCATCGGCTTGCTCCTGGACAGGGGCAGACTGCGCATCCAGTTCGGCGATCTGAAGGTTTTCCGCTTTCTTGTCAATGTAATAATCATAATCGCCCAGATATTCCGTAATGCCTGCTCGCGAGAGTTCGAGCACACGGGTGGCGATATTGTTGATAAAATAGCGGTCGTGGGACACGAAGAGGATGGTGCCTGAATAATCCGTGAGCGCCGCCTCCAGCACTTCTTTGCTGTCAAGGTCCAGATGATTTGTCGGTTCATCGAGAATCAGCAGATTGTCGTGCCGCATCATCAGTTTGGCCAGCATCACCCGTGCTTTTTCGCCGCCGCTGAGCTGGGAAACAAGTTTGGAGACATCGTCCCCTGAAAAGAGAAAACCTCCGAGTACATTCCGGATCTCATTCTCAGGCTTTAGCGGATAGTCGTCCCATAATTCATTGAGTACCGTTTTTTCTGATGTCAGCCTGGTCTGCTCCTGGTCGTAATAACCGATTGTGACATGGCTTCCGAGCCTGATCTCGCCGGACAGAAGCGTTGATCCGCCGGCTATCGATTTCAGCAAGGTCGATTTGCCAATCCCGTTCGGTCCGACAAGAGCCACCCGTTCGCCTCTCGTGATATGAAAGTTAAGACCGGAAATCATTGCGGATCCGGAAGCGTAGCCTACCGATAAATCGGCAGCGGCGAGCACATCGCGTCCGCTTTGCTTTTCAATGATGAAGGAAAAGCTGGCTGATTTCTCGTCGCCGCGGGGTTTCTCCATAACCTCCATTCTTTCCAGCTGTTTGCGTCTGCTCTGCGCCCGCTTAGTTGTGGATGCGCGGACAATATTCTTCTGTACAAAATCTTCCAGACGGGTGATTTCTTTCTGCTGCTTTTCGTAGTTTTTCATCGCGATCTCGTATTCGGCCGCTCTCAGATCAAGATAGCGAGAATAGTTGCCGGTATACTTGCGTACAGAATGATTGGCAACCTCATAGACTTTGGTGGCCACTTTGTCGAGAAAATAGCGGTCGTGCGAGACGACAAGAACGCTCCCGGCATAATGCTGAAGGTATCCTTCAAGCCACGTAAGCGTCTCAATGTCCAGGTGGTTGGTCGGTTCGTCAAGAATGAGCAGGTCGGGTTTAATCAATAACAGTTTGCCGAGAGCAAGCTGTGTCTTCTGGCCGCCGGACAGGTTGCTGACAGGTGTCGTGTCCGGAAATCCGCCGAAGTTCAGGCCGTTCAGAACACTGCGAATGTCGGATTGATAGGTATAGCCGCCACTCGATTTATAGTCTGCCTGAAGCGCGTCATAGGTCTTGAGCAGCTGGTCATAGTCTTTGCCGTTTGAAAATCGTCCGGGATCGGCCATCTGCTCTTCCATCCCCCGGAGTTTCTTTTCCATGGCGATGAGCGGGCTGAAAACCGTAAGCAGTTCGTCATAAATCCCTTTTTCAGAATTCAGCGTGGCATTCTGGGGCAGGTAACCGATCGTCCTGTCCCTGGGGATGATCACTTCGCCGCTGTCGGCGCTCATAGCGCCCGCGATGATTTTCAGGAGAGTCGATTTTCCGGCGCCGTTTCGTCCGACAAGCGCGACCCGTTCTCCAAACTTCACCTCAATCGAGATATTCGATAAAATAAGTTCAGCGGCAAAAGATTTGCTGATCTTGTTTGTTTGCAGGAGTATCATTCTCTTTCACCTCAAAAATCCAGGGCACGCCGAATGTGCGGCGTTTGCTTTTAATTAGTCAGGCAGGGTTCTTTTTTATTGTAGCCTAATCCTGTTTTATTCGGCAACTGCCCGGCGGGAGGATCGTGTCTGAGAAAAAGCAGGGCAATCTCGTAAGGATTCGAACAAATCAAGTACTGAATGATGTATAGTGTAGAAGGGATGTCCCGGCCGGTACCGAATATCGCCGGATGATGCAGGAAAAAGTGTGTGCCGCCGGGTATTCCGTGGGAGGGTTGAAACGATGTCAAATCAAAGAGTACCGCAGGCGACGGCCGAGCGGCTGCCGATCTATTACCGGTCTCTGCAGCGTCTCGTGTCTATCGGAAAGACACGGATCTCGTCTTCCGAGCTGGGGAAGATCGTGCAGGTGGATTCAACAACGATTCGAAAGGATTTTTCCTATTTCGGGGCGCTGGGGAGAAAGGGATATGGATACAATACCCAGCGGCTGCTTGACTTTTTAGGCAAAACACTTTATCAGGACGAACTGTCCAAGGTGATCTTGATTGGTGTCGGTCACCTGGGAACAGCCCTCCTGAATCATAATTTTAAAAAAAATAATAATACGCAGATCGTAAAGGCCTATGATATTAATCCTTCGAAAACCGGGCAGCAGATTGGCGGTACGGTCATCCATCATATGAGGGATCTGGCGACCGATGACAACCGCGACATCGCCGCGGCCATGTTGACAGTTCCGGCGGATCAAGCGCAGAGTGTGGCTGAACAGGCGATGGCATCGGGGATTCGCGGTTTTTTGAATTTTTCCCCTGTCAGACTCTCTCTTCCGCCGGATGTGTATGTGAGGCACGTCGATATGACGGTGGAGCTTCAGGCCCTGATCTACTTTCTGAATCACGGGATGGAGGAGAAACAATCCGAATGATACTTGCATGGATAAAGTGGTAAAATACAAACGTGATGCTCCGGGGAATCGCTGAAAAAGCGGCGAAGATTGATAATCTTTTAAAACATAGTCCTTGGGGAGACAATACAGGGGTGGAATACACAGTATGATACAGTTAAAATCACAAAAAGAAATTGCCGAGATGAAAAAGTCCGGTCAGCTGCTCGCGCTGGCGCACAAGAAAATCAAATCAATGATTAAGCCCGGCATCACCACATGGGAAATCGAAGAATTTGTCAACGACTTTCTTGAGAAACATGGGGCGATACCCGAAGAAAAGGGATTCGAGGGTTATCAATTTGCGACGTGCGCTTCAGTCAATGATGAGATCTGTCACGGATTTCCAAATAAAAAGCCGCTGAAAAACGGTGATATTGTGACGATCGATATGGTGGTCAACCTGAACGGCGCGCTGTCGGATTCGGCGTGGAGTTATGGGGTAGGAACCATCTCCGATGAAGCGGAGCATCTGCTGAAGACAACGGAGGAAGCCCTGTATGCGGGCATCAAGCAATCCATTGTCGGTAATCGGCTGGGCGATATCGGCCACGCGATTCAAGAATATGCCGAGTCCAGGGGTTTGAGTGTTGTGCGCGAGTTTGTCGGCCACGGCATCGGGCCGACGATGCATGAAGATCCGCCGGTGGCTCACTACGGCAGACCCGGGCGCGGGCTCCGTCTCAGAGAAGGCATGACGATTACGATTGAACCGATGCTCAATATTGGCGACTGGCGGTCAAAGATCGACGCCAACGGCTGGACGGCGCGGACCATCGACGGATCGCTTTCCGCTCAGTACGAACACACGCTGGCGATCACAAAAGAAGGTCCGGAAATTCTCACGGCGCTGGACGGCGATGCTGAACAATAAAAACACGGGACCCTGCGGGATCCCGTGTTTTTTTAATGAACCATCAGTTGAAGAAATGCCGGCGCCGGAACATTCAGGCTGATCGCGACAACGATTGCGTTCATCGCAGCGTGCATGAACATGTTGACGGCAATCCTTCCCGTCTTTCTGTAGGCATAGCAGAGAAAGAACCCGATGACGAAATAGATGAGAAGATGCTGTATATCCAGATGCCCGAAGGCAAAAATAATGGAACTGATCGATGCGGCCAGAATGAAGCCCATCTTTTTACGAAGACTGCCATAGAGTATTTTCCGGAAGACGATCTCTTCCAGCATCGGGCCGATAACGGCAACCGCCAGAAGAAATAGCGGCGACATCCGGGCAATTTGAACAACATTCTGCGTGTGCGCCGATTTCGGCGGTTCGCCGAATATGAAAATATTGATGAGAGAGGCGAGAATCTGCAGAGCGAACAGAGCGATAACACCCCCGATCGCCCATAGCAGGGACACACTTGCCGGCGCGCGTCCCCCTGCTCTCATGTGGCGCTCGGGAAGCAGGAGAATCAGCACGATGATCAAGGTCAGAAAAAATATAGCGGTCATGACGATGCCGTAACCCTGGCCCTTGGGAAAGAATCCGGTCAGCCACAGGAAACCGGGGATCAGGGGTGACAGGAAACAAATCAGGTAAATAATGGCGATGGATATGTATCTTTTCGTCAAGTACGACACCTCGTGTTCTCTAAAATTTTTATCAGAGCATTGGAAGGCCCGGCGCGGGTTTCGGTTATGGGCGGGATGATTGAGATACGCCGCCGCATTCATGCCTTATATATTTTAACACAGTCGTGTGTTCATCTCATTTTTCCGCAGTACATAGTACCGCACGGGCTGTCCATCCCCCAATACTATTCGTCTATGGCCGGAATATATGCCTTCGGTCCGCAAGACCAGTTTCCAGCAAGTCTTTTTCTATAGACAAACCATGTCCGGAAACTGCGGTTTTGCCGGGCCGTAAACCAAGCGGCGAGACCCGGCGCAAGACGCAAGCATATTTTTTATGAAAAACTTGCAAATCAAAATGGAATTGATTATTATATTAAATGGATTAGCACTCGGACGAATAGAGTGCTAACAAAGTACTTTACTTAACATTTAATTTAAGGAGGGTATTTTTTTCATGTTAAAGCCATTGGGTGATCGCATCGTTATCGAACCACAAGAAAAAGAAGAAAAAACTGCAAGTGGTATCGTGCTGCCGGACTCGGCGAAAGAGAAGCCGCAGGAAGGACGGGTCGTCGCTGTCGGTGCAGGCAAAGTCTCCGATACAGGCGAGCGCATTGCGCTTGATGTAAAAGAGGGAGAAAAAGTCCTCTTCTCAAAATACGCCGGCACGGAAGTTAAATATGACGGCAAGACTTATCTGGTTGTTCGTCAGGACGACATTCTGGCAGTCATTGAATAAATCAATCGATTAATATTCAGGAGGGACTATCCACGATGGCAAAAGAAATTAAGTTTGGCGAAGAAGCCCGCCGCTCTATGCTTCGCGGCGTTGACGTTCTGGCAGATGCAGTGAAAGTGACGCTTGGACCGAAAGGCCGCAATGTTGTACTGGACAAAAAATACGGCTCACCGCTGATTACAAATGACGGTGTTACGATTGCGAAAGAAATCGAGCTTGAAGATAAATTTGAAAATATGGGCGCGCGTCTTGTTTCCGAAGTGGCCAGCAAGACAAATGATGTGGCCGGTGACGGAACGACGACCGCTACGGTTCTCGCTCAGGCGATGATCCGCGAAGGCCTGAAGAACGTAACTTCCGGAGCAAACCCGATGGGCATCCGCCGCGGGATTGAAAAAGCAACTCAGGCGGCCGTTGAAGGGCTGAAAAAGATCTCAAAACCGATCGAAGGCAAAGCATCGATCGCACAGGTTGCCGCTATTTCTTCAGCGGATGAAAAAGTCGGCGAACTGATTGCCGAAGCCATGGAAAAAGTCGGCAACGACGGTGTTGTCACGATTGAAGAATCCAAGGGCTTCGCAACAGAACTGGATGTCGTAGAAGGCATGCAGTTTGACCGCGGCTATGCATCGGCCTATATGGTTACCGATCAGGACAAGATGGAAGCTTCCCTTGAAAATCCATACATTTTGATTACTGACAAAAAGATCTCGAACATTCAGGAAATCCTGCCTGTTCTCGAAAAAGTCGTTCAGCAGGGCAAATCAATGCTGATTATTGCTGAAGACGTTGAAGGCGAAGCGCTGGCCACACTCGTTGTCAATAAACTCCGCGGCACTTTCAATGCAGTTGCTGTCAAGGCTCCGGGCTTCGGCGACCGCAGAAAAGCGATGCTTGAAGATATCGCGATTCTGACCGGAGGAGAAGTCATCACTGAAGACCTCGGTCTGGATCTCAAATCAACGACGATTGAACAATTGGGAACGGCAGCCAAAGTCATTGTCACAAAAGACAATACGACGATTGTAGAAGGCGCCGGCGAATCCGATAAGATTGCCGGACGTGTCGGACAGATCAAAGCACAGCTGGAAGAAACCACTTCCGACTTCGACAAAGAAAAACTGCAGGAACGATTGGCTAAACTGGCCGGCGGCGTTGCGGTTATCAAGGTCGGTGCGGCTACGGAAACTGAACTGAAGGAACGCAAGCTGCGCATTGAAGACGCGCTGAACTCGACACGCGCCGCAGTTCAGGAAGGTATCGTCGCAGGCGGCGGCACGGCCCTTGCCAACGTGATTAAGGATGTAGCCGCGGTCCAGGCTGAAGGCGACGAAAAGACCGGCGTGAACATCGTCATTCGCGCACTGGAAGAACCGGTTCGTCAGATTGGCGAAAATGCGGGTCTGGAAGGCTCCGTCATTGTTGAAAAGCTGAAAGGCCAAAAACCTGGCATCGGCTACGACGCAGCCAAAGACGAATGGGTAGACATGATCGCTGCCGGTATCGTTGACCCGACTAAGGTGACACGTTCGGCTCTGCAAAATGCCGCTTCAGTTTCAGCCATGCTCCTGACGACCGAAGCAGTCGTAGCCGACAAGCCGGAAGAACATCCGGAAGCAGGCATGCCTGCAGGCGGCCCTGGCATGGGCGGCATGATGTAATAAAATCCTGAAGCCCTTGTGCATCAAGGATTTCAGATGATTATCAACTTTTTATGTGCCAAATATGTGCCATAAATTGAATAATAATCGAAATTAGAGGTTTCTCATGAGGTTTCCAAACTTTTGAGAAGCCTCTTTTTTTCGTGTCTTTGTGACGTGTAAATAGATTTTTTTGGTCGTATCATCATCGACATGACCAAGACGCTCCATGATACGAATCAAGTCAACTCCAGCTTCTGCTAATAAAGAAGCATGTGTATGGCGAAGCGAATGTGGTGTTAGTACCTTTTGAATTCCCGTGTGTTTTTTTAAAATGGTCTTCATTCGAGATTCAATCGTATGAACGTACATGGGATAACCAAAATAGGGTGCATAGGTCCTACCTAAAACGAATCCCTCATCATGGTATCGATCTTGCAATAGAAGTTTCAATTGATTCTGCAACGATTTATGGGTTTTAAGGACAGAGACAACTTCATCAGACAGGTCTTCGTGTGGGTGAATTAGCGGCGCTGAAATGGAAAAATATTGATTTTAAAGAAAAAACGATCAGTGTAACTAAAACGTATTATAATCCAACAGGTTCCAGCTGGTGACACGTTGTGGGGGCTCTCATTATCCAAATACATAACGCTTGCCCATCTGGAAGCGATGAATGGACTTCACTCATCGTTAATCTTTCCAGGAGAAAAGTTGAAATATTAATTGCATTATCGCCCGGCTTTATGCCGGGTATACATAAGGTTTATAATAGCATACAGGAAATGTGGTATTTTGTGGAAAAAGAGGGCGGAAAGCAGATGAGAATACGGCGTATATTAGATGTCATCATCATCACTTTGTTTCTGTCATTTGTCTTGTTTGCAACTTATAATGCGCTTGGGAAACCGTTAACTCTTCATCATGCTATGACACGTATATTTAAGGATCGAGTGAACGAATATAGTATTAAAAATCGCATGCTGATCATCTCAGCAGATGAAATGGGATGGGATGGGAGTCAGTGGACAGCAGATGAAGCGATTGCCGAGGGGAGAAGAGACATTTTTTCAGCATTTCAGGCAGTTAGAGAATATGATCCAAGCATCAAGTCTGTTCAGATCACGGTGACGTATTTAAAGCAGCCGTTGTTCACAGAATCGGCGATGGTTAACCAATAACCATAACAGGGAGACTGCGAACACGCGGGCTCTTTTTTTATACACAAAAATCCCCGCGTCATAGCGCAGGGAAGCGGGGAATAGATATGTTGCATATTTACTCTTTATTAGACGACCTTAAACTTTCCTCTTTCTCACGGATGAGATCTTTCAGTTCATCAAGGTCTGCTTGGTTAGCATCGATCCTTATAAACGATTTGGCCGTTGATTTTTTGGACATGTACCGTTTACGCTCATGGTTTTTTGCTTCCCAATTTCGAGACGCCTTTATCTGCGCTTCACTGGTTTTTTTCCCTGGCATATTAATCAGCTCTTTCCTTTTAGGGTTAGTATAAGCAAAATAATCCATGCAACAGCGACAAGCAATCCGAGGACCTTCATGTAAATCGGCGAAAAATCAGCAGTAGTAGCCCATACAAAAGTTACAAAAGCAGGGATGGCAATGGCTTTATATTTTTTCTTCATAATTTTTCAGCGCTAGGGTATAATAAATATAAGGGTGAGGGGCTTACGCCCCTCGGGATTATTCGCCGGGGGTTCTTGTCTGCTTTCAGCTTTTCTCTGATAATGATGGCACTCACTGTCAGAGTTGCTAAGCCGTTTAGCACATCAAGAACCTTTTTCATCTCCCTTCCACTCTTTCATTATAACACATGTGTTATAATAGTCAACTGTTTGTAGTATTTTTTTCCAAAAAAATACCCTACGCCGAAACGTAGGGTATGGGATAAAAGGGTATGGGCCAAACGATCACAGTATGGACATTTTCAATGATGAAAATACTCTTTAATCCGTTCCCCAATCCACTCGGCAGCGGCGGTCTTATGGTAATGAACGGTAAACACACGGCCCCGGACATTCACTTCGTAGCTGAGCCAGTCGCGTCGAGTTATCCGAATATGATGGTCGAACACAGCGTCTTTATTCTTCCGCATATCAGCTGCGAGGCGGTGAATGGCCTCGTCGATATTTGAAATATACAGGTCCTTAAACTTGGTATTCGTGATATTGATGACCTTGCGATTGCGCTGCAGGGCCAGCTTAATAAGCGATAGAAAGATGTATTCTCGAATGATTTGTTTTTCATCCTCACGCAGTTGGTTGTCCATCACCATGAGACTCACCTCGTCAATATTATATGCGAATATATGTTCCTTTTATACTGGAAATAAAAAACAAACGTTCGCATAATTAAATCTCATTAATTTTTTCCTAGATTTTACTTATACAACTGATATAGTATTTATATTGAATTTTTTTAGATCGGAGATGCAGTTTTGACAAAATACATATTAAAAAAACCAATAATTGCACTCATAGCAATTACTATATTAGGAACATTGATACGGATTTTGGGTGCAAATTGGGGTATGCCAGTACCACTCAATCCAGATGAAGGAACAATTGTGGACTCAGCCATTCGGATGACAGAGCACCATTCTTTTGAGCCAGACATGTTTGCTCGACCAGATCACCTTGAAATTCAGATCAATATGATTGTTGACGTATTCATCTCTCATGTTTTTTATAAATTACCAATACAGGAAATGGCACAGTTTCATAAAGATCTTCTTTTTACGTCTGCCAGGGTAATTACCGCTCTGTTTGGAGTCGGTATGATTGTTCTGAGTTATCTTATCGGTGTGAAGATTAAAAAAGCGATCGGTTTGATTGCTGCACTTATTTTTGCTTTGTTTCCGGGTTTTATTGAATATTCCCATTATGCATCGCCTGATATCCCGACTGGCTTTTTTATGCTTTTGTGCATCTATTTTTGTATTCGATATATGCAAAAGCCCGCGGTAAGTAACTTAGCGTTAATATGCCTATCCATATCTGCATTTATTGCCGTTAAATACCCTGGACTCATTCTTTGTTCTTTTGTCGCGATCATTGTAATTCTGCGTGGAATTGAAGACAGGAGCCTCAAAAGAATATTTGCACATGGCTTGATGGCAATGATCATGGTACCTGGATTTCTGTTTCTTATTTCTCCAGTACTGTTTACCAATTACCAAGCGGTAAAAGCATCATTAATAGGTGAGTCGAATCCAATACGTCCTGGAGCGGATGGGTTAGGATACTGGGGAAATCTTCTTTTCTACTTTCAAACATATCTATCCTATAGTGGACTCATTCTTTTTTTCTTTTTTCTGTGCGGCATATATGCCTTTATAAAAAAGAAGGTGGATATAAAACTCATTCCAATCTTTTTTGGGCTTATTTATTTCGTCATGCTAAGTTATATTGGTCTGCATTGGGAAAGATGGGCTGTTCCAATGTATGTTTCACCGCTGCTTATTTCATCCGTCGGCGTATATTTTGTCTATCGTTATCTGAAAAATTACGGGTTAAAAAAGGGCAATCTTTTTAAAACATTTTTCTATGTTGCGTTTTCGATTGTATTACTAAATCTTTCGATTACATCAATGGCTAAATTGATTAATTTTCTTGTTCCCGATACTCGCGTAGCTTCACAGTCATATTGTCGGGCAAATAACGTTAACGTTGAAAATACAAATTTCGAAGGCTATTCACCACTGTTTCCCACATCTCCTAAACTTTTAGACCCATTGTTAAATAACGGCGGGAAGTACTACGAGACAAATCCTAAGATCAAGTACATTTTGCTCAGCAATCAGGTTTATGGTAGATATACATTTGATCCCCAAAGATTTAAGGAACAAAACGATCTATTAAATGGAATAGCGACACAGTATAAGCTTATTAAGGAATATACACCCGCACAACTAAAAAGTTCACCTTTTGACCTTTTGAATATCATATACAGCGCTAAATATTTGTACCAGGTTCAACAAAAGCATTATGTAGGGCCCTTATTAAAGTTCTACAAAGTAAATGAGGTAAACTATAAAAGCTAACTAACAGCAACACAAAAAGTTAAAAAACACAGATAAAAATATCCTTCCATTAACTTCGGATGGATATTTTTTTCATGTGCCGATTATGTGCCGAAATTCGACTAATGATAAACAAGCGTGTCTATTTTATCTATGTAATTTATTGATTATTTAACCATAAAATGCGCCCATATAAGAACACACATTCTCGTAAATATTAATGTGATATGGGCGGCATGATGTGATAAAATTCTGAAGCCCTTGTGCATCAAGGATTTCGGGACATATAGACCCGTTCTCTGGGTACTTAATAGGTCATAAATTCAAAAGGCGTTTCTCATGTGTTCTCCGAACATAAGAGAGACGCCTTTTTCGCACTATAGGAAAGTATAAAATTTTAAGGATTATCAGTGTAAGCGACCGAACAGATCGCCTTGTCCTGCGGCACGTTCGGCATTAGGCCGTCCTGGCGCCCGCAACTAAGGCTTTAGCCTGCGTCAGGGCTTGGCTTCGCCAAGTTTTCTAATGTTTTGGTTACGTGCAGATCGTTTCATCGTGTCATTATCCACGTGACTAACACGGTTCATAATACGTTCAAGAATGACCCCTGCCAGCGGGGGGTATATGTTTGCCGAAGCCCGTAAGGTAAGGCGCACTTGTTTTCGATCATCCTATGTTTCATAATGGATGCCAGGATGTGACGGTGTGCGGATCCATCGGTTAGCCAGGATACGCGATGGGTGGCAGGAGGTGATGAGGACAGTTAATATATGGATAAGCACCATTCTAGCAACCATACCCTGACTATATGGATCTTGCACTATATATCTATCTCTCTTCATCGAATATCCCAGGCTATTAATGCTGGACTGCGACAGACATGCATCAGGAGGTCCGATAACAATTTTTTGTCCTTGTAAAGGAGCCAAAGCCTGTTTCAACTGATGGGGAACTTGGTTCCACGGGGTCGGATTATACAACCATACAGGCGGGGAAAATATTGTTCATTTTTTGTACAGTTCATGCTGCTATATTTTTGTGGGGAGCATTTATATACTTTTTCAAAAGTTCTTGCGGGCAAAGTATTTGATTTGTCCGGCAAGAACTTTTTAATTCTGATAAATGATTATCCGGCTTGCTCATTTAACCGGGCAAAATACGTCCTGAATGTTTGAGAACCGATCAACAATGGAAGATCATCGTTCCGCTCTACTGATTTGGGCGGTCAGTGCCGGATAAAAAACCCGAATTATGTTCTGATTATTCGCACTTATTGATTCGAGGCCGCTTACTGATGATTCTCAACCAGTTACTGTCGATTCTCTGCTCTTTACTGTTGATTCTCAAACGTTTTCTGTCGATTCTCTGCCCTTTACTGTTGATTGTCCGGCTGTTTGCTTCTGTGAAAACATGGAGGCAGGCTTTTTCAGCCCATTTTTTCACAATTTAGCTTCTAAATGTTGAGATGATTGTTAAACGGGCCCAATTGTCGCCGAGTGAAGAAAAGTCCGCCCCATTTTTCATCGGTTTGTTTAATCCAGTTGTGATCTGATATGAGCTGCCGGTACGATCAGTTTCCGATAAATAAAATCGTAAGGACCTGAAGAAGTTTTTTAATTTTGCCTGAAGACAGGGGGGCGGAGCATACTGAGAGGAAAAAGTTTGCAAATGGTTGACACGGCGGCAATAGCGCTTTTTATTTTTTCTGCTTTATTTGCCTTTTCGGCCAAGAAAGGACAAACATAAACTATAAAAAAGGAGATGGCCATAAATGGCACAATATAAAGGCATTGATGTCAGCCATTATCAGGGAAACATTGATTTTTCGAAGGTCAGAGGCGCAGGCTATCAGTTTGTGATTGCCAAGGCTACGGAAGGCTCGGAGGCTGACGTGAGATATGCCGATCCGAGTTTCAAGCAGAATATTACGGAGGCTAACGCGGCCGGACTGGTGACGCATGCCTACCACTATTTTCACGGCATCAGTGATGCGGACGCGAGAGCAGAGGCACGGTGGTTTATAAAGAATCTTGCCGGGGTCCCGGTGCAGGGATACGTGTTTGTCGATGTTGAGGACAAGAGTCTTGATCCCAACGCATCCGCACTGACCGGTTATGTCAATGCGTTCCTGGACGAATTGGCAAAGGCAGGCTATACAAAACTCGGTATATACAGCGGGCTCTATTTCATGAAAGACCGGCTGGTTGAATCTCAGCTGCGTTCCGGTATTTTGAAATGGATCGCTCAGTACAATTCCACGTTTGACCGGACGGCCGATGTATGGCAGCATACGTCAAGCGCGAGCGTTCCCGGTATTGCCGGCAATGTGGACGAGGACATTGCCTATAACGACAAGCTGATCAATGTCGGGGCGTCCGGATCGGCACCTAATCCTGAGCCCTCCTACCCGCCTTCTGTGCCGCCAAAACCTGTGGTGCCGGACACGTATACCGTCCGAGCCGGCGATACGCTGAGCGGAATCGCGGCTCAATTCGGCACAAGCGTCGCGACGCTCGTTTCACTCAACTCAATCAGCAATCCGAATCTTATTTATATTGGGCAGGTGCTACGGATTAAAGCTTCCGCAAATCCGGCACCAAACCTCGCGGCGTCTGGGACGTATACGGTTCAACCCGGCGATACACTGAGCGGAATCGCAGTCAAATACGGGACGAGGGTTGGGGTTCTAGCGGCACTCAATAATCTCAGCAATCCGAACTTCATTCGCGTCGGCCAGGTGCTGAAGCTTCCGGGCGGGGCATACAGTCCGGCAGGCCGTCCGGTTCATGTCGTCGCCAGCGGTGATACACTTTGGGGCATCGCACAGGCCAATCACACAAGTGTGGCCGCTTTGAAAAGCATCAATTATTTAAGCAGCGACACGATTTACCCGGGCCAGAGACTGTATTTAAAATAACGCTGATTAAAGGCTATTTTAAAAAACAGTGTTGATCCAAACAATTTTTGGGCCCTGCGTGTGAACGTTTTAAATAAAAAGTCCCTCACACTTGGTGGGGGACCGGTATCTGAATTAAATGGACAATTAGTCTAACCCGGGTGAATTGTAAGCGGGCGGCATTTGGAACCATCCTTTTTTTTGAGCCAGCTTCTTGGATTGTTGGCCAAGCAACATTTTATCCACCTGAAATTTAAAAAACATTAACCCGATATCCGTCCGAACAGATTCGCTGGCAAAGAGCGCGCACTCATTCATGGCGGCAACTAAATTAATCTGCAGCGTGTTAATGAGTTCTTTGTCCGAGAACTTTACTCCGTTCGGAATGGCGTCCGGGTCCGAAACAGGTTTGTCTTGGGTGCCTTCCGGCATCACAATCCCTTCCTGCTTCATAAATTCATTCACCTCTTTTTTATGTGAACGAGCCACTTGTACAGCGTCTTTAAATAATTGCAAGAGCTCTCTATCTTTAGTTGTATTCAAAGCAATTTGTTCATGTACAATGACACCGTCCAGATAGGCGCTGTAGGTCCAGCATGACATGGCTTCGCCGATGGTTATCGGCAATTTTTGGGTATCAACGAATGATCCCAGTCTCTGTATAGCAGATCCCGCGATTTCCATAACATTGGGCATTCTCCAAGCACCCCTTTCCATTTTGATGTTAATAAACTTCCCGTAATTTCAAAAAATATCCCCGTGCTTGCAGTATAGGGCAAGGAAATAGATGGTAGTTCACTATCTCATGCATCATTAAACGAACCCTGCGCAGGATCATTTAACTTTACACCGACGATATCCGTGAATGAAATGCGCCTGCTCAGCCCATATAAGTCACTGATCTTCAGCTGCCGTTCAATCGGATCCAATTTTTCAACGCAGCAGATGCAAACCTTTATATATCCGTTTTTATAATAACTAAGCGTAATCCGCTTTCTTCCGGACATCGCTTCACAGAGCGTTCGGTTTAATTTTTCCAGTTCTTGTTCGTCCAATAACGGATGATCAATTTTTTCCAGGTCCGCATGCGTTTGTCTGAGTACCTGAACATGTTCCGGCAGCATCATCCGGCTGGATTCCCAGCGCATATTGCTTCCCTTGGTTAGTTTATTCATGGCAGCAGACCCCCGTCTGTCTTACTCGTATGCTTCACTTTTTCAATGGCCTGTTCAATTTCTTTTGCGTCATGGCCGGTGCGCTGTTCCAGATCGTTAACCAGTGTCATTCTTCTCATTGCCAAATCGTTTCGCATGATTTGGGCAATCTTTCTTTCAAAATCAGTCAGCATAGAATCACCTTTTTGATCTTATTATACACGAATGTATGTTCTTTTCATACCGTTTTTAAAAACATGTGTTCGGTAAAACGTGATTGTCAGAAAAAGCCGTTTCGAAAGAAAGAGACAGCACGGGTAAAAAGAAGGGAACAGGATCTCTTGAGATCGTTCAGGATCGCAGCAGTTTTTTCCCCTTTTAATATTGAAATATGATAATTCCTAGTTGTATAATATGAATTACCTTCTGTAACAATTGCCATCCTTTTTCAACTCACCTCTCTGCGATGCTGCAGAGAGCTTTTTTGTGCGCAGACATAGATGGTCTGGAATGCAACTGAACAAGCCCCGGGCTGTTTTCAGCGGAGGGCTTGTTCAAATATTAAATCAGTGGTGGTTGGACGCGGACAGTTAACCTTGAGGGTTAAACGCTCCGGCGATCTGCTGCGCGGTTTTGCCCATTTGCTGCATCGGCTGCTGAACGAACTGCTGAATACCGCCCTGATTATTTCGCAGCCATACATAGGTTGCCGCGCCGGCTCCGCATGCAGCTAAAAACGGCAAAAAGTTATTACCCATATTGTTTCCCTGCTGTGCCATGTTTTTTCACCTCCTGGATCGGATTCGCCTTTATTTTAAGCGTCTGGTTTGAAAATATATCATGTAAAAACAGGAAGCTGCCCAAACGTCCACGCCGCTAAAAAATAAAAAATTTTGCTTTTAGGACAGGTTAATTTATTTTTAAGGAAGGAGCCGTATGCTTTAGATGTTCATAAAAGCATTGTACTTCCCCCTGTTTTATACAATTGGACCCTTTTATTAAGGGTTTCTTTTTTATACTAAAAGTTTAAAATTCAGCGGATTATAAGTGCAACTAAGCCTCTGGCTTCGCCAAGTTTTCTTTATGTGCGGGCTGCGGGCCGCGAACAGGGAGGATTGATCGGACATATTCTTTGAATAAGATTGACAACCATGTGTATCTTCCGTTATCGTTGAATATAGAAGCAATCGAATAAGATGACTGAATTTGGAGGAGCCTGTCAAAACGGGCTCTTTTTGCTTTTTTTGACGCCATACGGGATAGGGGGAGGATCAGCATGGGAACGGCGGCTTATCTGGCGATCACGATCTTTATTATTACCTACAGTGCCATCATTTTTGAAAAAATCAACAGGACGATTCTAGCGATGGCCGGCGGGGCGCTGATGATTCTGTTCGGGATGATCAGCCAGCATGCGGCTCTTGATCATATTGACTTCAATACACTCGGCCTGCTGGTCGGGATGATGATCATCGTATCGGTTACGGCGGAAACAGGTTTGTTCAGGTATGTGGCGATAGGGCTTGGAAAAAAGGTAAAGGGCAGGCCGCTTCCACTGCTCATGATATTTGCCATGATGACGGCCGTCGGTTCAGCTTTTCTGGACAACGTAACCACAGTCATGCTGATGGTTCCGGTGACCTTCAGCATGGTCCGGCAGCTGAAACTGGATCCGATGCCGTATCTCATTACAGAGATTCTGATGGCCAATATCGGCGGAACGGCGACGATGATCGGCGATCCGCCGAACATCATGATCGGAAGCGCCGCCAGAAATATCGGCTTTATGGACTTTATCATCCATCTCGCGCCGATTTCACTATTAATCGGGACGGCGGTTTTGCTATTGATAATGATCCTTTACCGGAAAAAGCTGCAGACTTCCGATCAGGCCAGAGAACATCTGATGGCTATGGATGCGAAAAATGAAATTACGGATAAAATTACGATGATCAAGGCGGTTTCGGTACTGATGCTGACCATTTTGGGTTTCTTTATCCACCCAGTCATCCACGCGGAATCTGCAACCGTTGCGCTGACCGGTGCTTTCCTGCTCCTGATGCTGACGGGAGAAAAGACACTGGAACACGCGCTCAGCTCCGTCGAGTGGCCGACGATTTTTTTCTTTCTCGGCCTGTTTGTTCTCGTCGGCGGTTTGATTGAAACAGGTGTCATGAGTCGCCTTGCACAATCGGCGATTCATCTAACCGCGGGCGATCTGACCGCCGCTTCTTTTCTTGTCCTATGGCTGAGCGCCGCGGCCTCGGCGTTTATGGACAACATTCCGTTTGTTGCGACGATGATTCCGCTGATTGAGGATATGGGACGGATGGGCATCGGCAACCTTGATCCGCTATGGTGGAGTCTGGCGCTCGGCGCATGTCTTGGCGGGAACGGTTCACTCATCGGAGCCAGCGCCAACCTGATTGTTGCCGGGCTCGCGGCGAGAGAGGGACGTTCGATCTCGTTCGCCCGGTATTTGTTGATCGGATTTCCCGTGATGCTTGTTTCAGTAATCATGGCCATGGGTTATATTTATTTCAGATATCTGATGTAGCGGAAGGGAGCCCCCATAAAAATGGATAAGCTGGTCTATCAGGTCAACGATTCGCTGATCGCTTTGACCGAACAAAAAAATGAAGGTGATGTTGAATTCCTGATCAAGGCGAAAACGGACGAGGCATTAAACCGTCTGCGCGCAGTCAGGCAGTTCTTCGACAGCGATAAAATTTATACGGATATCCTGTTTTACTCGCGGAAAAACGGCGAATTTCAGGTCATTGTCCGGAAAAACGTTTACGCGCCCTTTATTGCCCACCTGTTTCAGCTTCAGCTGATCCGTTCCGTTTCCTGGAAAAACATTTCCTGAAGCGGCAAATCGATGACACCGGTCAAAACGGTCAGGCGAGAAAAACGGAATTGCAAAACCGGGCATCCATTTTTCTAAACTGATTATCCTGTTAGTTCATAATCAGTCACCGTCTGTCTCGTTGCACAGTTGGTGAGCAGGCGATGGAAAAGTTTCCAATCCGCCTTTAATTCAGAGGTTATCGCCCCAAGGCAAAGGAATCGCCCTAAACTCGGGGACAATCGCCTCAAGAGATCAAAGAATCGCCCTGAACTCAGAGGCTATCGCCCCAAGGCAAAGGAATCGCCCCAAGCTCGGGGACAATCGCCCCAAGAGGTTAAAGAATCGCCCTGAACCCGAAGATTATCGCCCTTATACAGAAAAATCGCTTTTTAGCATTCATCCTATCCTTTTAAAAACTCAAATCTGAATGAATTAAAGGGATACTCAATTTTTTCTAATTTATAGACGTACTTTCTAAGCACTCATCAATAAACGTATCTTGGAAGGGATCTGTTTTCGTTGCAAAGCGAAGCCATTTTAGCCATTTCCATTTTTATTCTCACCTATGGATTCATCGTGGCCGAGAAAGTTCATCGGACGATTGTGGCCATGCTGGCTGCCTCATTGCTGCTGTTTCTGGGCATTCTTAACCAGAATACCGCAATCCGCCATATCGATTTCAACACCCTCGGACTTCTTATCGGCATGATGATTCTTGTCTCGGTCACCGCCCGGACAGGTCTGTTTAAAGCCGTTTCCATTTGGGCGGCCAAAAAGGTGAATGGGCGGCCTGTCGCCCTGCTGATTGTGTTTTCACTAATTACGGCGTTCGGCTCCGCATTTCTCGATAATGTGACTACAGTGCTGCTTGTTGTGCCCGTGACCTTCAGTATTGCCAGAGAACTCGAACTCTTGCCGGTTCCGTTTCTAATGTCGGAAATTTTCATGTCCAATATCGGCGGGACGGCGACGATGATCGGCGACCCGCCGAACATCATGATCGGAAGCGCGGTTAAGGATCTGAGCTTTATGGATTTTATAACGAATCTGACACCGGTGATTCTGATCGTCGCGCTTGCCGTGATTTCTTTTTTGATTTTTTTTTACAGGAGGCAGCTTCACGCGCATCAGGACGCGGCGGAAAGACTTGACGATCTGAATGCCCGCGATGAAATTACGGACGTGCCGCTTCTGATCAAGTCGGTATCCGTTTTGCTGTTGACGATTTTCGGCTTTTTTCTGCATCAGAGACTCGGGGTCGGGACGGCGACCATTGCACTTGCCGGCGCTTTTCTTCTCCTCTTGCTGACCGGTGAACGGTACGTGGAGCAGGCCCTTTCCGGTGTGGAATGGACAACCATTTTTTTCTTCACCGGCTTGTTCGTCCTCGTCGCCGGGCTGGCGGAGACCGGCGTGATCGCTCATTTTGCCAATCTCGCGCTAGGTCTGACCGGAGGAAAAATGGTGCCGACGACATTTCTCATTCTCTGGATGAGCGCCGTTGCCTCGTCCTTTGTCGACAACATTCCATTTGTTGCAACGATGATTCCGCTGATCCAGGACATGGGGCACATGGGCATCGGCAATCTGGAGCCGCTGTGGTGGAGCCTTTCGCTCGGCGCCTGCCTCGGCGGCAACGGGCTGCTGATCGGAGCGAGCGCGAATCTGGTCGTTGCCGGAATCTCGGGGAAAGAAGGCTATCCGATCACATTCGCCGGTTTCATGAAAGCCGGCCTTCCGGTGATGTTTCTGTCGATCGCGATCTGCACCGTCTATGTCTATCTGAGGTATTTGGTTTGATGGGTTGATGAACCCTGTATTCATTGTTAAAATAAGAAAAGCATCAAATTGTTGAACATTGGTGAATAATGCGTCGTGTAAACCAGAAACTGGAAGCCTTGTGGCCTCCGGCTTTTTAAATGGATAATATCTTATAGACGACTTGAGAAAACAAGTGACCGATCAAAATGGATGGGGTGGAACAGAAGGATGGCAGAACCGAATAACTTGATTATCGTTATGGACTTCGGCGGTCAGTACAACCAGCTGATCGCAAGGCGTATTCGCGATTTAGGCGTATACAGTGAGTTGTTTCCGAATACGCTGACTGCGGAACAAATTAAAGAAAAGAATCCTAAGGGCATTATTTTCTCAGGCGGACCAAACAGTGTCTACGACGCGGGAGCCCCGGATTGTGATCCGGCTATTTTCGATCTAGGCATCCCGATCCTGGGAATCTGTTACGGCTTGCATCTCATCAGCAAACACTATGGAGCGACTGTGGAGCGTGCGACACATCGGGAATACGGGAAAGCGGATATTACCGCGAATACCGATAACCCGCTTTTCCATGGCCTGCCGGCAACACAAACAGTATGGATGAGCCACGGCGACCTGGTTAAAACGCTTCCAGAAGGTTTCGTCATTGAAGCAAGCAGTGAGTCCTGTCCGGTTGCGGCCATGGCGAATCCGGCGGAAAAAGTCTATGCGGTTCAATTTCACCCTGAAGTACGCCACTCTGTACACGGCAACGAGCTGCTGAAAAACTTTGTTTACTCGGTCTGCGGCGCGGAGAAAAGCTGGTCGATGGAACACTTTATTGACGAACAGATCGAGAAAATCCACGAAACGGTCGGCGACCGCAAAGTACTCTGCGCGCTGAGCGGCGGTGTGGATTCGTCAGTTGCGGCAGTGCTTGTCCACAAAGCGATCGGCAAGCAGCTGACTTGCGTCTTCGTTGACCACGGCCTGCTTCGCAAGGGTGAAGCGGAAGGCGTTGTCGATACGTTCAAAAATCATTTCCATATGAATTTTATCCATGTTGACGCCAAAAAGCGTTTTTTGGACAAACTGGAAGGCGTCAGCGATCCGGAACGCAAGCGTAAAATTATCGGCAATGAATTTATTTATCTTTTTCAAGATGAAGCCAATAAACTTGAGGATATTTCCTTCCTCGTGCAGGGCACACTCTACACGGACGTTGTGGAAAGCGGCGCGGGCGGTTCGTCTCAGAACATTAAATCGCACCACAATGTCGGCGGCCTGCCGGAAGATATGAAATTTAAATTAATCGAACCGCTGAATACACTGTTCAAAGATGAAGTGCGGAAACTGGGTACAGAGCTCGGCATTTCCGATGACATCGTCTGGCGCCAGCCGTTCCCGGGACCTGGCCTCGGCATCCGCGTGCTCGGCGCGATCACGGAGGACAAGCTGGAGATCGTCCGTGAATCAGATGCCATCCTCCGCGAAGAAATTAAGAACGCCGGACTCGACCGCGACATCTGGCAGTACTTCACTGTGCTCCCGAACATCCAGAGCGTCGGCGTCATGGGCGACGGCCGAACCTACGATCACTGCATCGCCATCCGCGCCGTTACCTCGATCGACGGCATGACCTCCGACTGGGCGCGCATCCCGTGGGACGTGCTTGAGAAGATCTCAACCCGGATCGTCAATGAAGTTGAACACGTCAACCGGATCGTCTACGACATTACATCGAAGCCGCCGGCGACGATTGAGTGGGAATAATTGTAAAACTAAATTTGAAGCGAATACGCCGGGTTAACAACGTTTTGAATGTTATAGAATGGATAAAATCAATTAAATATGATTTGGTTCCCCACCAAAACCCCACCAGAAATAAAAAATCTAGTGGGTTTTTGAAATTGTATGCTTATTAATCCTAACTCTTTATGTTATAATAAATGTTAAATACGATTCATAAGAACATATGTTCCCTACACTGGACGACTTTTAGTTGATAGGAGAGAAAAGACATATGATTGCCAAACATCTTATCGATACAAATAATTTGGAATTTTTGTCAAAAGATGATTTATTAAAGATCATAAAAAGTATGGTTAATGGTGGGATTTCAATAAATTTTTATGGAAAAAGAATAGCAGACGAAATATATAAAAAAGTTCGTCCTCGAGTAACACGAGTAAATCGAAAATTAAGTGTAGGAACTGACGCTCAACAATCAAAAAATCTATTGATTGAAGGTGAGAACCTTCAAGCCATGGTTACTTTGTATAAGTACCAAGGTCAAGTTGATTTAATCCTAACGGATCCTCCGTATAATACTGGAAATTATTTTAGGTACAATGATAAATGGGATCAAGACCCTAATGATCCGGAATTAGGAAATTTGGTAGCATCAGAGGATGGTTCAAAACATACTAAATGGATGAAGGCCATGCTTCCAAGATTACATATGATGTGGAAAATGCTTAATCCAAGTGGAGTTTTAGCAATTTGTATTGATGATAATGAATTATTTCATCTAGGAATGATGCTTAATGAAGTATTTGGAGAAGAGAATAGAGTCGGCATTATTAACTGGCAGAAAACTTACTCACCAAAAAACGACTCAACTCACCTTTCATCGGCAACTGAGTATGTTTTAGTTTATGCAAAAGATAAAAGTATTACACGTACAGGTTTATTGCCAAGAAGTAAATCCGCAGACTCTAGATATAGCAATCCAGATGATGATCCATTAGGACCTTGGTCGAGTGGTGATCTTCAAGCCAAGGATTTTTCTAATAGTACTTATTTTGGAATTCAATCCCCATTCTCTGGGAAAATGTTCTATCCATCTGATAATTGTCATTGGAGATTCAAAAAAAAAGATATTAAGAAAATGCTTGAAGAATATGGGAGCAAATATTCAGAAGTAAAAGATCCAGAAAATATTCTTTCAACGTCAAAGTCGCTCGTAATTAAAGGAACAATAGTTAAAAATGGTTCGTTATATACACCAGCTGAAATTCTTGAAAAATGTTCTGAACTTGCAAGTGATAAGGTAAAAAATGGACCACTTCCGAGTATAATATTTTTAAAAGATGGTCAAGGAGTTCCAAGGATCAAACGATACTTAAATAATGTAAAAAAGGGGCAAGTGCCCTTAACTTTTTGGGCGGACGAAGAGTATGATTCTGTTTTTGAAATGGGTGCGCAATCTTGGGTCTACCAAGAATCAGGCCACAGCCAAACTGGCATCAATGAATTAGACAGTATACTTGGTAAAGGGAATAATTTTGAAACGGTTAAACCTCTTAAGCTAATTAAAAAAATAATTCAATTATGGTGTCCACCTAAAGGATTAGTATTGGATCCGTATGCTGGTTCAGGAACCACAGGCCATGCTGTGGTCGAACTAAATAATGAAACAGATAGCGATAGGAGATTCATTCTAATTGAGCAAGGAAATTCAGTTAATGGAGATAAATATGCAAGAACCTTGACACAAGAAAGATTGAAAAGAGTAATTAAGGGAGTTCGTCCAGATAAAAATGGAAATCTCATTCAAAAGTATCCACCATTAAATGCTGGTTTTGAATTTAGAAAGTTAACAAAAACGATTGATGCTAAAACTGTTTTATCAATGAAGAAGGATGAACTTGTAGATCTAGTTATTACATCACATTGGGAAAGTGAGAGACGTGCTGCGCCTAATTTAATAAGAATTGATAATAATAAGTATTCGTATCTTGTAGGTAAGAATGAAGATAATGAAGGATATTTTATTATATGGAATGGAGATAAAGTAGGTCAATTAGATATACAAACTTATAAAAAAATAGTAGAAGAAGCATCAAAAGAAATGCTTACTACGCCTTATCATGTTTATGCACGTTATGAAGTGTTCCGAACAAATAGTGTTAAATTTTATAAAGTTCCCGATAAAATATTGCTACATCTTGGACTAAATGAGCTTAATGATTCGTACAACAATGACAGTGAGGCATAGAAAATATGGAGCTAATACCATTCCAGATCGAAGCATCTTCAAAGATTGCTGATAGATTTAAAGACTACATGATGGATCCACTCACGGTTACAAGAACTCAATTAGTTCCATTCTATCAAAATCTTTCGTCAATAACAGGAAGTGGAAAAACTCTGATTTTGGCTGATGCACTTCAGCAAATTAGAAGTTCGTTATCTGTTGAGCCTATTGTTTTATGGCTCTCTAAAGGTAAAGTAGTTGTGTGGCAGACTTATAATAACCTATCTACTGGAAAATATGCTGATTTAATAGACAATTCTAAAGTTAAGCCTATTTTGGACGCTACAGAGAAAGATATTGAGGTGGCTGATTCCACTCTGTTATTAATAGCAACAGTAGGAAAGTTTAACCAGAAAGACAAGGAACAAGGGGATAGGAAGATATTTCAAGTGCAGCTTGATCAAGCAGAGAAATCACTTTGGGATATGTTAAAAAAACGAAAAACCGTTGAGGGAATTAAACGAGACTTAATTGTTGTTTACGACGAAGGACATAATTTATCCGATCAGCAAACTGAATTATTGTTGGACTTGGATCCTGACGCCTTAATTGCGGCAAGTGCAACTGTTAGAGTTCCTAAAAAGTTGTCAAACACTATTGAAAGATTATCCAAGGATAAAGGGTGGGTAGATTCGGATTTTACGACGCAGGTTAAGAGCTCTGATGTCGTTGAATCTGGATTAATTAAGAAAAATTTACTAATTGGAGGATATTTGTCTCCAACTGAAGTCACTCTAGACGATATGATAGTAAGTTTTAAAAAACTTGAAAGTGACTGTGATTATCTTAATACTCCATTTAAACCGAAGGCTATATATGTTACGAATACAAATGTAATAACTGGTGCTGAAAAAGACGATGTGAAGCAGCCATTTATTGATAGAAAAGCAAGACCTATTATTATTTGGAGATACTTAGTTGAACAAAAAGGAATTGACCCTAAAGAAATTGCAGTTTATTGTGATCTGAAATTTGATAAAAAGTTTCCACCACCAGAAGATTTTGTATTGTTTTCAGGAGGTGATTCGGATTATACCAACTTCGTTAATGGGAATTTTAGACATATAATTTTTAATCAAACGCTCCAAGAAGGTTGGGATGATCCGTCAGTTTATTTTGCTTATATTGATAAAGATATGGGTTCGAACATACAAGTTACTCAAATAATAGGAAGAGTATTGCGCCAACCAACAGCAACTCATTTTCCTTTAGAATCTTTAAATACAGCTAACTTTTTTATTAGAACGGATGAAAAAAGTACGTTTGAAAATGAGTTGTTAGAAATTCAACAAAAAATAACTGCGGATTCTCCAGAGATAAAATTAACTTATTATTCTTCAGGGAAGGGTTTAACAGAAAGACCATTGTTAAAACCAAAGTATAAGCTTAGCATTCCCGAATTTTCCGTGTACTCTCAAAAGGCAAAAACTTATATTGATGACATTATTAAACAAATGAATGATTACTCTGTAGACTCAATAAACACTGTTGGAACTGGGGGACGAATACAAGTATTAAAAACAATTGGTGATGAAAAAGATTCAAAAGAAGAATGGGTAGAAATACAACATAGCAATAAAGTTGCTGCTCGCTGGATTTTTGCAAGGGAAATTCAAAAAAGTCATCGACATGCTCTTAATATATGTGATATAGAATTATCGAAGTTTGATGCTTTAGTAGAATATAGTAGTAACGCTGCTGCACATATTAAAGATACTGCGAATAAAGTTATTAAAGCATACGTTGAACACTCAAATATAATACAAAATAATCTAAACTGTTCATTTGTGTCTGAAATACCAATAAATCGAGATAAAATGATTAAATTCAATAACGCTGTACATGAAGGATATAGTGATTTTAATGGAATGGAGATCGATTTTGCAAAAGCTATAGATAGAACTGGTTACAAATGGTTGAGAAATCCGTCTAGAGCATACTTCCAAATTCCTCTCTTAGATTTTTCGAACAAAAAAAATTTTAATCCAGATTTCGTTATTTGGACAAAGGACGATATTTGTGCACTGGATACTAAGGGCGAACATCTAATTGCACAAGATTCAACAAATAAATTATTTAACTTAGATACTATTGGTGATGGAAAAAAAGTAAAGATCAGGTTAATTACTAAAGGAGAATGGCGAGATCCTCATACTCCATTATCAAATAAGGGATATAGTGTATGGATGTTGAAAATGGGTAAAATTGAATCTACGTGGTCACCAACTGTTGATGATTCTATAAGAGTTGCACTGGATAATAATGTGCCAAGCTAAATAAGAAATAAGAAGGCACTGAAAAAGTCTAACTTATTTGGGAAAATAAGTTAGACTTTACTTTTTATTGTTAAATAAATAACTGGCTAGATTGCAATAATAAATTAGCCATCCGGACATCCGGCGGTACCACTGGGTTTGTTCCTGCCGCCTAGGCGGCAGGAACAAAAAGCCACTCAGCTCGCCAGTTTCCGTAATTCCCTTTTGAACGCCTCAGCAGGTGTCCGGTAGTTCAGAATCTTCCTTGGGAGATGGTCAATGGCTCGAATCATTTGGCAGATGAACGTCCGAGAGTAATTTTCGATCGGTCTGCCCTTCGGAATGAACCTACGGATCATCCCATTGTGGCGCTCATTCGTCGGCCGTTCCCAGGCGGCGTACGGATGTGTGTAATAGACGTGCGTGGCCTGATCCCTCAGGCTGTTCGTCAAGCCTGAGAATTCGCTGCCATTATCGGCCGTGATCGTCCGGAAGACGCGACCGAACAACGGACCAAATCGATCGATCAACCGCTTGATGGCATAGTCTACTGAATCCGGATCTTTGCCGTCAATCTTTTGGGAGATCGTGTCACGGGTCTTGCGTTCCACCAGTGTCAGGAGCACATCGTCCTCACCCGATTTTTTGCCGACCACGGTATCGATCTCCCAGTGGCCAAACTGCTTTCGCTTCTGAACCTCCGCGGGACGGTTGTCGATACTGTCCCCAAGATGCTTGATGTTGGGGCGGTGTCCGGATTTTTTGGAACGGTAACGGAGCTTGTTGGGCAGATCCAGGTTCTTTACTTTTAGGAATCCGCAATCGATATAATGGTATAACGTCCGCGTGCAGACCCTGACCTTGTTTTTCCATTTCGGATCCCGATTGGCGGCACCACAGACCGCATCCGGAGACCATTTGTCTGAGGACAGGATCTTATTTTCGGCATAAGCGATGAAATCCGAAGCAGCTTCAAGTTTGTACCTCCGCCCACAATGACTGCGGTTGCGTTCATAGTTGGCTTGGCCAGTCTCCGGAAAATAAGCCTGAAAGCGTCGATGGTTGGCGCCAATCTGGGTGGTTGTCCCCCGACGCAGTTCGTTCAGTACCGTCTGGTGGGAACAGCCGACTTCACGTGCAATCTCACGGGAAGAGCGTTGCTCCTGGTGAAGAACTTGGATTTGTCCTCGTTGATAAGCATTCAAATGTGTAAATGTACGATGTTCTGTGCTAGTCTTGGAGTAAGCCATTATAAAATCCGCTTCTTTCATTATGGTTTCGTCGCTTTAATGATAACACCGGATTTTATGATGGTGTTTTATTACCCAAACTAACTGGCTAATTTGATTTTACAACTGGCCTAAATAAATAACTGTGAAAATGGATCATATTTCTATGAAATTAAAAAAGCTAATCTTAATAAGAGTGTTTTTCAAAGATGAACAGACACCCCGTCGTCTTAATTAAATTCATTGTTTCTCATTATAATAATTATTAAGCTTTTTCAAGTCGTCCATACTTCTTGCTATTTTTTCATCAAGCTCAATATTAAACATTTTAAAGTAAGCTCTATTTGTTAGGTCATCCCGTAGTTTTTCTTCATCTAACATAAAATACTTTGAAAAGATTGCTTGTAGCATAATCTCCCGTTTCATTAATGAGAACTCATTTTCAATAATTTTTTGTGTTTCTTCCTCACGTTCGTCTATTTCTCTTTGAAACTCATCCATATAAGTCATTTCATCAGATGCATTATGTCGCTTCTCTTCTTCTTGTTCAATTATAGCCCTATATTCTTCATTTGTTTTTACATCAGTATCTTTTTTTGCAACAAAATAATCAAAATTGTCAAATAAAAATTTATCCACTAAATTTTTTGGATAATCAATTGGATTCCCGCGTCCTATGATTTTTTTAAATTCGCTCTTATCTACATTCTGCTTTCGAAGCCATGTTTTGAAAATATCTTGGAGACGACGTCTGGTTAAAATGTTTTTTGAACCTGAGTGATTTTCGTCGCAAATTTCAATTCCATGTTTTCGTTCAATCCTTTTAATTATTTCGTTAAAGCTTATGTATTCTTCCAAACAAATCCCCCCATTTATTGGAAACTAAAAAATTCCTAAGACATCCTAAATAAGATTAGTTTATCACTTTTCAAAAACACACGAAGGCTTTTTCTAAAAGGTTTTTATGTGAAAAAAAGAGGAATTTAAAATTCCATATTATGTAAATTTCTTTGAACCGTCAAAATTAACAATCTACCATATAAGTGTAGTGAGCAAAGGTTCACAATTACGAATTGGAGAACGATTCTGGATTGAAGAAAACTCAGTTCAGCGATTTATGAAAACTTTGTCGAGAGCATAGTCATCTGAATCGCTAAGATCGGATTCTTCATGATAAGAAAGGGAGGGAAGAATATGGAGTCTTGTTATTATGAAAACATTGTTAAATACTTCCTGGGTAAATCAGCATACGCGGTGGCGACAGAAGATTATCATTTCGAACATGTACCACAATATGTCCTTGAAGTATGGTGTGGAATTATCGCGTCTTCAGAAATTAAGGATTCAGCGGAACGTGAACTTGCCTTTAAACGAATCCTTGAAGATGCTGCCAGAAATGTATGGCGGCATTGAACATGATCAGGTCAATTACCAAGAAGGAAATTTTAAGGAGAGGTCAATAATCATGAAAAAACTGAATCAATTTACTACCTTCGATGTTGATCGGTTCTTTAAAGGGAAGGAACTGATGGCAATGAACTCCGAAGACTTGGAAGATTTCAATTCAGGGAAAATAATTGGTGCCAAATACATTATTGTGATATGGGCTGATAACACCGATTACGGTAAAGAGGGTGTCTCTAATAAGGGTCAACAGTTTGATGTGAAAATTCTTGACGCCAAACCAAAGGATATCCCAAATCCTGTTCGGGTTCAGCTCGTTGAACCATCTGCAAGAATTTATGGTGATTATCGAAATGAACTCACTGTTACTGCAAAAGATGTCGTCTTCGTTCAACCACAGCGCAAGGCATAAGGAGCAGAAAATGTCTAAAATAAAATATGCATCCAATGAACGAAAATCAATCGTAACTTTGATGAAACACCCAGCTTTTTGGGTGCTTTCATCATTTTGTTTTATTGCCCTTAGTTTGGTGGCTTTAAAGTTTGCTGAGAAAGTAGATGAAATTTATAAATTGCCGGCTGTAACGGATGTTTTATTTAACATCGGCGCTTATTGCCTTATCTTTGGGATCGCCATACTGGTAATTATGGTTGCAGCCTGTGTCATTCGCTTTCTCTATTTTGGGAACCCATATAATCGTGGATTGATTGGAATACGTTGGAACCAGTTCTTAATGGCTCGACAAATCCGGAGAGGCATGATTGACACAGGCGTTATCAATCCGAGACAAAAGTCAGGCGGGTTTGAGGTTGGAGACATTCACCCCAATCTTGACAAAGTGAAACCCTTCGTAAGGATTGAGGTTGTCGGAAATACATCAGATCAATTGGAAAAAACGCAATCTTTGCTTAATGCGTCTCTGAGAAAAAAATTTGATAAATACATTGTTATTGATATTGATCAGGACAATGCAGGTAGATGGTTCACATTTTATTTGCGGGATTCATCAGTAAGTCAACGATTTGTTCCGCTGCATCTTAAGGAACTTGTTCCAAAAACATTTTATGAACTGCGAATAATGAAAAAAACGGTTTGGAATGTCGCTAAATCTCCCCATGCACTCATTGCAGGACAGACGGGTAGCGGTAAAACATATGCTGTTTACGGTCTTTTGTTTCAAGTACTGCTTGCGGGTGCTGATGTTTATATTATTGATCCAAAACGCGCCGATTTATTGAGTCTGAACAGTGTATTACCAAAGGGTCATGTTGCTTCCGGGACGGAACAGGCGTTGGAACTGATGAACCATTTTGTCTCGCTAATGCATCAAAGGCAAGATGCAATCTCAACGTATGCTCAAAAGCATCATATATTTGCCGCGGATTTTAGAGCAATTCCTGATATGAAACCAACCTATATCTTTATTGATGAAGTAGCAGCATTAACTGCTTCATTCACTGATTCAAAAGAGCTTAAGGTCTTTAACGCAAATATGAAACAGCTTGTTATGAAAGCTCGATCAGCTGGCATTATTGTCATCTTGATCACTCAGCAGCCGAATGCACAAGCCATTCCAACGGACGTTCGGGATCAGCTTGGCTTGCGAATCTTACTGGGTACCGGTTCAACACAAGCGCGAATGATGACTTTTGGAGACGGCTTTGAATACTTCAGAATCCATTTTGAACAAGGCGCAGGACTTTTCTTGCTTGATGGCGTCGTGCATACGCCTTCACAAATTGAGACAGCTGATTTATCCAATCTTGGTGATGATTTACTCAGTTTGTTTCAACAGGCATATGAATACGGGCGACTGCAAACATGAATCCATTGCAGGAATCCGCGCCCGCCGCAGGCGGAAAGCGGATTCCTTTAACTTGATAAACGTCATACAAGAGCCCCATTTTATTGAGGTGATGATGCGAAAATGAGAAAAGAAAGCAAAAAGGTCGTTATTTACAACGGTGCATTAGTAAAGGCTTATTTTTACGGTGATACGCTCGAATTAACAACTTCAAACGGACAGCATAAACAGGTTATCAAAGTGTTATCTGGAAAACGCTATGCGAATTTGGAGACAGGCGAAATAAAGAAGATGGCTATAGATGCCAACAGCAGGGCTGATAACTTGAAAACTGTTAAGGTTACAATGCGGCACTTGAGAAGGCTCATTGCACATAATTTTCAAGGTGGTGTCAATCAGTTATGGGTCACCTTGACCTATGCTGCCAACGTAACTGAGCCGGCGATCGCGTACAAGGACTATAAGGCTTTCATGAAAAGAGTTCGGAAATTATATAGTGATATTGACTATATTTCAGTCATTGAACCTCAGGCGTCTGGACGATGGCATTATCACGTACTAATGAAATCGAATGAAAAAAAGTTGATGATCCCGAATTCAAAAATGCAAGAGTTATGGGGAAAGGGTTACACAAAAACGAAACGTTTGAAGCGATCAGATAAAGTCGCCAATTATGTGTTAGCCTATTTGTCTAATCTTGATATTCCAACAGATGACAGATCGGGCCGAAAATGTTTCGTTAAGGGCGCACGTCTATATCTTTATCCCAAGGGCCTGAGAATTTATCGACGATCAAAGGGAATCGAAGATCCAATCGAAAAATCAGGCATTAAACATGAAATTTTAGAACAAAGCGGTATCAGTGATCGCCATGCGGATTTTGCTACACAAACAATTCACGTCGGTCATGATACTTACAAGGGCGAAATTACTTACATTACAGAGTTTTTTAATAATATTGAAAGGAACGATGATATTGAACAGACAAAGGGCAATAAAGGAATTGATGTTTGACACTGAGTATGCCCCGCTCGCCGCATTTGAATTATTCGAAAAGGACTACAATGATTTAACAAAAGACGATTGGATTCAGGTGTCAGAATGGTTTGAGCAACTTGAGGAAATTGATGATTGAAATCCCAAGGTGAAAGGGCAAATCATAGATTCCAGATATTCACTATGGAATCCAAGCATTAATTGTCATTAACCTCTTAACGTTTTACAAATTAATGTTTGGATTTTACAGCGATTATATGGCAAGAAAAGAGTGGTAATCATGAGGAAAACAATGACCAAAGATGATTTAATTGCTATTGGATACAAACCTCATACTGCTGTTTCTTTGATTAGACAAGCCAAAGAAATTATGGTAAAAAAGGGGTATCCATTCTACAATAACAAACGATTGGGCCGTGTCCCACGAGACGTTGTTGAATCCCTTTTAGGCGTATCGCTTAAAGAGGAGATATCAACAGATGGCGACAACTAAATATAAAGGCGTCTGCATCGATGCACAGGGAAAATATTATTATCAGACGGAATTAGGGACTGACCGGGTTACAGGCAAGCGTATTCGTAAGAAGGGGAGAAAGGATCAGAATGGCAAACCTTTTTCTTCCGCCCATGAGGCCTTTAAAGAGTTGACACGAATTAGAAATGAATATTTCAAGGCCAAGGGATACGCCAATTATAACATCACTTACGGGCAGTTCATGGATAATGTTTATATCCCTGCTTATCAAACAGATGTAGAGGAAAGCACTTTTTTATCACGTAAGGGCGTGCTCGAACGAATCCGTGATCGATTTGTGAACGTTCCGCTTCGTTCTCTGACTTTTGAGCAGGTGCAAAATTATCGGACATGGCTTTTGTCAAAGAGGGGTGCAGGTTATTCGCAGTCATACGCGGGCTTGATCTTTGGCATGTTTCGTAAAAGTCTGGATATGGCTGTCGATATGCAATACTTAGAAACGAATATTTCCAAAAAGGTGAAGGCAATTCCGAAAAGCAAAGCCATTGTTCCGTATTGGACAAAGCGTGATTTTGAAAAAGTGATCGCAACGATCTGTCTTGATGATTTTTACGAGCATCTAAATTTTGTAATGTTATGGGTTTACTACATGACGGGTGTTCGTGTAAACGAGGGTACGGCATTGTGGTGGGATGACGTGGATTTTATGAAAAAGCGGCTCCGTGTTCATCATATGCTTATTATGAAAAATAAGCATGACTGGCAGCGTAATGATTATACGAAAACTGCGGATGGAAAGCGGACGATTGCATTGGATGACGATACGCTTGAAATTCTGCGTGTGTGGAAAGAACGTCAGTCGCAAATAGGTATTGACAATTTTGTCTTTAGCTACGATGGCACACCAATGCTTAAGTCAACGATTTCAAAAATCATTGCACGTTATGCAAAGCTTGCGGGAGTTCGTAGAATTCAGGCAAAAGGATTGCGCCATTCGCATGCCTCATACCTGATAAATGAGTTCAATGTCTCCGTTTTGATCCTATCTAAGCGTATGGGTCACTCAAGCCCTGAGATTACATTGAAGCATTATTCACATCTATGGTCTGGTGCAGATGCGCAAATTGCAGAAGAAATGACTGGCAATATCTCGATTAAAACAGCTAAAGAAAAAGGATTCAAGTTCACTGGAAATCAAGCAATTAAAGCAATTGCATTTCCCACCACTCCCCCCACCAAGGCAGTGCAGCATGCTTGAAAAACGTTGATACATCAACGATTATAAGGCGCATGTACATGGTAGAGTGGGAATAAAGTAGATACCTCGTTTGGTATCGAAACGTTGATTTAACAGCATTTTTGGCAAAGGTAAAATGGATAAAAACATTTAAATTGATAAGGATCTCCGCCAAAATTCCGCCAAGGATCGGAGTCAGAGAACCGTATAAGTTCAAGGTTCGGAAGGTATATTTTGAAGAATATACCTTCTTTTTTTGTCTTATTTTCCGCCAAGTCATTCTGTTTCGAAAGGTACCCTTACTGTGCTACGAATTTTAATCAATCCTGTGCTGAGATGAGAAATCATTTCAGCCTTTTTATTTCAAGTTTTTGGTGTTGGAAGGGATGTGCTTTCACCAGAGCATCTCGCTCTTTTCCCGACAAAATTTAAGCTTGAATCAGCGTATTAATCAAAACAAAATTATTTACAGAAAGGAAAATGATTTATGGAACTGAAACACATTATTCCAAACGTTGAAAAGACATTTGGAAACCTCGAATATGCTGGAGAAGGCAATGTAGAACAGCGCCGGGTTAATGGTCGCACGATGATCCTTTCCCGCAGCTACAATTTGTATTCCGACATCCAGCGAGCGGACGATATCGTTTTGGTGTTACCACCGGAAGCGGGTGAAAAGCATTTTGAAGTAGAAGACAAGGTGAAATTGATCAATCCTCGAATTACCGCAGAGGGTTATAAAATTGGTGCTCGTGGTTTTACAAATTATATTCTGCATGCAGACGATATGGTGAAAGCATAAGGAGGGCAAAAAATGAGATTAGCTGAAGGCATTGTGATTGATAAGGACAAGACATTTGGTGCGCTGAAATTCTCCGCACTCCGCCGTGAAGTGCGCGTGAATAATGAGGACGGCACAGTCAGTGATGAAATTAAAGAACGGACTTATGACCTTAAATCCCGTGGACAAGGACGCATGATACAGGTCAGTATTCCGGCTGCCGTCCCGTTAAAAGAGTTTGACTATAATGCCGAAGTGGAACTGATCAACCCGGTAGCGGATACAGTAGCGACTGCCACATTTTTGGGAGCGGATGTGGACTGGTATATCAAGGCCGAGGACATAGCGCTGAAAAATAAACAAGCCGTCCCCCATCCGCAGCCACAAACTAAAGGAAAGTAATGCCATTTCATTTTCCGGAAAGGATCATTTATGAAACATTTCATCTATAAAGGAAAAAGGATTCGAGCGGGTGATCAACATCTTGTCTTTCGATTTGCTGCTACCTCACTCGTTCTTGTTTTCCTATTCGTGTTGCTGGCCTTTCATGGGAAGCGGCTCATGCTAATGGACTGGAAGAAGGTACGACTTTTGCATGAAGGCAGCTTGCAGTTTGCTATCACGCCCTATCTCATGTTCAGTGTCAGTGTAGCTGCAGGAATAAGCATGCTTGTGGCCGGCCTTTATTACCACTTTCATCGAGATAGAGTGAAACAGCTCGTGCACCGCCAAAAGCTAGCCAAAATGATCCTAGAAAATAAATGGTATGAATCCGAACAGGTGCAACATGACGGGCTCTTTAAAGACCTACCATCCGGCAGGCCAAAGGAGAGAATCCGCCATTTCCCAAAGATGTATTACCGGCTCAAAGATGGACTGATTCACATCCACGTAGAAATTACGTTGGGTAAATATCAGGATCAGCTCCTGCACTTGGAAAAGAAGCTGGAAAGTGGCTTGTACTGTGAACTGGTGGACAAAGAGCTCAAGGATTCTTATCTAGAATATACCCTGCTCTATGATACGATTGCGAATCGTATTTCCATTGAAGAAGTCACTGCTAAAGACGGGCGCTTAAAGCTGATGAAGTCTGTTTATTGGGAGTATGATAAGTTACCTCATATGCTCATTGCTGGGGGAACAGGCGGAGGAAAAACCTACTTCATCTTCTCACTCATTGAAGCCTTAGCGCGCACAAACGCCATGCTTTATGTCCTTGACCCAAAAAATTCGGATCTTGCTGATCTTTCTGAAGTCATGCCGAATGTCCATCATCAGAAAGAAGACATGATGGCCTGTCTGAACCAGTTTTATGACAGTATGATGGAACGCAGTGAAGCCATGAAACAGATGACTGGCTACAAGACCGGAGAGAACTATGCTTATCTGGGATTGCCCGCTCACTTCCTCATCTTTGATGAATACGTGGCGTTCATGGAAATGCTTGGGAAAGAGAGTTCTGTTGTTTTAACCAAGTTGAAACGGATCGTCATGCTTGGGAGACAGGCCGGGTACTTCCTGATCCTTGCCTGCCAGCGTCCAGACGCTAAATTTTTAGGCGATGGGATTCGTGACCAATTCAACTTCCGTGTGGCCTTGGGACGCATGTCGGAAATGGGCTACAGCATGATGTTTGGTGAGGTGGAAAAGGATTTTTTCCTAAAACAAATCAAAGGGCGAGGTTATGTGGATACAGGGACAAGTGTCATCTCAGAGTTTTATACCCCTTTAGTCCCTAAAGGACACAATTTTATAAAAGAGATTGGAACACTGATAAGAAGCAGGCAGGACGGACAGGCGGCGTGCGAAGCGAAAGCCGAAGGGACGGACTAGCCTGCTGCTGGTGTGGCGTCAGCCACGCCAGCGATTTAGCCCCCCGTATCTAACAGGGGGGCACAAATACAATAAAAAACAGTTTCAAAATCCAGTAAACACCCTATTCTGTCTAGGTTTCTGGAATTTTTGGAGGATGTCAACTATGCCCCTTTCAGTTGACATCCTCTTTTTGATTGGAGGGTAATCATTGAGCGAAAATGATTTATGGGTACAACATCTGAAGGAAAAGCGGCTTTCATACGGCCTTTCACAAAATCGCCTGGCGGTTGTTGCCGGAATGACCAGACAGTATCTCAACGATATTGAAAACAGCAGGGCTTCCCCATCGGATGACATCAAAACGGCGTTACTAAAAGCATTGGAACGGCTCAATCCCGATGCACCACTTGAGATGCTGTTTGACTATGTGCGGATACGATTCCCAACCACGGATGTGAAGCATGTCATTGAAGACATTCTGCTTTTGAAAATGAACTACATGCTTCATGAAGACTATGGCTTCTATTCCTACACGGAACATTACGCTTTGGGAGATATTTTTGTGATGGTCTCTCCTGATGAACAAAAAGGTGTGCTGCTGGAACTGAAAGGACGAGGCTGCCGCCAGTTTGAGGGATTCCTTTTAGCCCAACACCGAAGCTGGACCGACTTTTTCATGGATGCCATCTGCGAGGGCGGTGTATTCAAGAGGCTGGACTTAGCGATCAATGACAAGGCAGACATTTTGGATATTCCGCAGCTGACGGAAAAATGCCGACATGAAGAATGTATTTCTGTGTTTCGCAGCTTTAAAAGTTACCGTAGCGGCGAGCTCATCCGCCGAGAGGAAAAGGAAGCCATGGGGCACACGCTCTATATCGGTTCTCTAAAAAGTGAAATCTATTTCTGCCTTTATGAAAAGGACTACGAGCAGTATGCAAAGAGTGACATCCCTATCGACGAAGCCGAAGTCAAAAACCGATTTGAAATCCGCCTGAAAAACGAACGTGCCGATCACGCCATCCTTGACCTGATGGCTTACCACGATGCGGAGCGTACGGCTTTTTCCATCATCAACCGTTACCTGCGTTTTGTGGACAAAGTGGAAAATAAGCGACGCAGCACATGGAAAATGAACGAAAACTGGGCCTGGTTTATCGGAAAAAACCGGGAGAAATTGAAATTAACCACCCAACCGGAGCCGTATTCTTTTGACCGGACCTTAGGCTGGTTACAGCGACAGGTGGCCCCGACATTAAAAGTGGCGCTTTGGCTCGACCAGATCAAAGATACTACCGTCATTGATGACATGATCCGGCATGCCAAGCTCACGAAACGCCACGAAAAAATAGTCCAGCAGCAGGCCGATGCTGCCGAACAGATGGTCACGAATCATCATCGGCAAAAATGATCTTTAAACAATGCATCAACGAAATTTTAATCACAAATTGGATGTATAAAAGGAGAAATCGCTCATGAATTTTGGACGGAATTTATACACTTGGTTTTTAAATAATGCTCAGTCTCTCGTCTTGATGGCGATTGTGGTCATCGGGCTTTATCTCGGTTTTAAACGGGAATTTTCCAAGCTGATTGGTTTTCTAGTGATTGCTTTGATTGCCGTGGGATTAGTCTTCAATGCGGCAGGTGTCAAAGATGTCTTACTGAATCTGTTTAACAGAGTCGTGGGTGCGTAACTTTAACACCTGTTCTTTTGGCATGTATAAGGGCTTTTCTTATGCATGCCAAAAAACAGGTACGTCAAACGGTAGTGCGACAGGGAAATGCACTTTTATCTAAATAAATTTAATGGGTAGCCATTGCGCAGTCGAAAACCACTGCTTTTTTTGTATCTATTTTTAGGAAAAGGAAGTGATATATAGATGGAAATGAAAGTCTATATAGCCAATCTTGGCAAGTACAATGAGGGCGAATTAGTCGGTGCATGGTTCACTCCACCCGTTGACTTTGAGGAGGTCAAGGAGCGTATCGGATTGAATCATGAATATGAAGAATATGCCATCCACGATTACGAATTGCCCTTTGATATTGATGAATACACGCCCATTGAGGAAATCAACCGTCTGTGTTCTCTAGCGAAGGAATTAGAAGGAACACCGATTGAGGAGGAAATGAGAGAAATCCAGAACGCCTTTTTTGGCAGTTTTGAAGAAATGGTGGAGCATAAGGATGACATCATCTGTTATCCCGATTGTGATGATATGGAGAATGTGGCCCGTTACCTATTGGAAGAGTCAGGTACCCTTGGTGAAGTCCCTTCTCATTTGCAAAACTATATTGACTATGAAGCTTATGGACGGGATTTGGAGTTGGAAGGAAATTTTCTCGTCACTTCCCACGGTGTTTTTGAATACGTCAGTTAACTAAAAAGTCTCTTAAACAGAAAGGAATAGTGACAGATGAAAAAAATCAGAAGCTATACTAGCATCTGGAACGTGGAGAAGGTGATCTACGCCATCAATGACTTCCAACTACCCTTTCCGGTCACTTTTACGCAAATGGCTTGGTTTGTCTGCTCGCTCTTGCTGGTGGTGCTCTTTGCGAACGTGCCACCGTTGTCTTTCATTCATGGCGTCCTGCTGAAATATGTGGGTCTTCCGGTTGGCTTCACGTGGTTCATGTCACAGAAGACCTTTGATGGGAAAAAGCCCTATGGCTTTCTGAAATCCGTATTTTCCTATATGCTCCGTCCCAAAGTCACCTATGCTGGAAAGTCTGTGAAGCTGAAAAAAGAGACCGTCGGTGGAGCGATTACCGCCGTGAGGAGGGAACGTTATGCTGTATCCGATCAAGTACATCGAAAATAACCTCGTTTTTAATCACGACGGGGAATGTTTCGCCTATTATGAACTGATTCCCTACAACTACTCCTTTCTGAGTCCAGAAGAAAAATACCAGGTGCATGAGCATTTTCGTCAGTTGGTCGCCCAGAGCCGTGACGGGAAAATTCATGCCTTGCAGATTGCTACAGAATCAAGTATTCGGGCCACGCAGGAGCGAAGCAAGAAAGAAATCTCTGGAAGATTGAGAGACATTGCTTGCCGGAAAATTGATGAACAGACTGAAGCGTTAGTCGGAATGATTGGTGAAAACCAAATCGACTATCGCTTTTTTATTGGCTTCAAACTGCTTTTAAACGAACAGGAAGTCAGCCTTAAGGTGATCAGTGAATCCATTCTGATGACCTTTTCTGATTTCCTTTACGAGGTCAATCACAAACTGATGGGCGATTTCGTCAGCATGAGTACGAAAGAGATTAACCGGTTTATGAAAATGGAACACCTGCTGGAAAGCAAGATTTCCCGCAGATTCAAAGTTCGCAGGCTGGATAAAGATGACTTTGGCTATCTGATTGAACATCTTTATGGGAAGACGGGTTCGCCCTATGAGGAATATGCCTACCATTTACCGGCAAAGAAACTGAAGCAGGAAATGCTGGTGAAGCGGTATGACCTCATCAAGCCGACTCGCTGCCTTGTCGAGGAAAACCAGAGATATTTGAAAATCGAGCAGGAAGACCAGACGACTTATGTTTCCTATTTCACGATCAATTCGATTGTACGAGAGCTGGACTTCCCCTCCTCAGAAATTTTTTACTATCAGCAACAACAATTTACGTTTCCAATTGATACATCGATGAATGTGGACATTGTCACGAATAAGAAAGCCTTAACGACGGTTCGAAACAAGAAAAAAGAATTGAAAGACTTAGATAACCATGCCTGGCAGTCTAATAATGAGTCAGGTAACGACGTGATGGAAGCCCTGGATAGTGTCAGCGAGCTGGAAGCGAATCTCGACCAGACCAAAGAAGCGATGTATAAGCTCAGTTACGTGATACGGGTAGCAGCGCCGGATCTGGACGAATTGAAGCGTCGATGTAACGAAGTCATGGACTTCTACGACGATTTAAGCATTAAACTGGTGCGACCGTTCGGAGACATGATCGGGCTGCACGGTGAGTTCCTTCCTGCCAGCAAGCGGTATATGAATGATTATATCCAGTATGTGACCAGTGACTTTCTTGCAAGCTTGGGCTTTGGGGCCGCGCAGATGCTTGGGGAACCAGAGGGGATCTATATCGGCTATAATCTGGACACCGGGCGTAACGTTTACTTAAAGCCGAGCCTTGCAGCACAAGGCGTGAAAGGGTCTGTCACTAATGCACTTGCAGCGGCTTTTCTTGGTTCCCTTGGCGGCGGAAAATCCTTCTCGAACAACTTACTCGTCTATTATGCCGTCCTCTACGGGGGACAGGCGGTGATCTTAGATCCCAAATCCGAGCGTGGTGGGTGGAAGGAAACGCTACCGGAAATTGCCGAGGAAATTAACATCATCAATCTGACCAGAGAGGAACGCAACAAGGGCTTACTTGACCCTTATGTGATTATGAAACAGACGAAGGACGCAGAGAGCCTCGCCATCGACATCCTTACCTTTCTCACAGGCATTTCCAGTCGGGATGGTGAGAAGTTCCCAACGCTTCGTAAGGCGATCCGTCGGGTGACGCAAAGCGACCGACGAGGGCTTTTGTGCGTCATTGACGAGCTATACAAGGAGGGCACCTCCGTTGCGAGCAGCATGGCTGACCATATCGACAGCATTAAGGACAGTAACCTGGGACACTTGTTGTTCTCTGATGGCATGACCGTTCAGTCGATTAGCCTGGATAAGCAGCTGAACATCATCCAAGTGGCGGACTTGGTGCTTCCAGATGCTGAAACCGAATTTAAGGAATACACGACTGTGGAACTTTTAAGTGTGGCGATTTTAATTGTCATCAGCACCTTTGCCCTTGATTTCATTCACTCCAACCGCAGCGTGTTTAAAATGGTGGACTTGGATGAAGCCTGGAGCTTTTTGCAGGTGGCACAGGGGAAGACCCTTTCCAACAAGCTGGTGCGGGCTGGTCGCGCCATGAATGCCGGTGTTTATTTCGTAACCCAGAACGCAGATGATTTACTGGATGAGAAGATGAAAAACAATATCGGTCTGAAATTTGCATTTCGTTCGACGGATATACACGAAATCAAGAAGACACTGGAATTCTTCGGCGTGGACAAGGAGGATGAACAAAACCAGAAACGATTACGTGAACTTGAAAATGGCCAGTGCCTTATCTCTGACTTGTATGGCCGTGTAGGTGTCATCCAGATTCATCCGGTCTTTGAGGAACTGCTCCATGCCTTTGACACCCGTCCACCGGTCAGAAAAGAGGTGACCTAAATGCACCTGAAAAAGAGACGTAAAATTTTCATGGCTGTTCTTTTGGTCACGGTTGGATCGCTGCTTTTCTTCGCACTGCTTGGAACGATTGCCCATGCGGCCGGTCTTGTCGATGATACGGTCAGTGCTCAGAATGCTTACTCTAAATATCCTTTGGGCAATTACCAGCTCGATTTCTATGTGGATAATTCATGGGACTGGCTGCCGTGGAATTGGACCGATGGCATTGGCAAACAGGTCATGTATGGGCTATACGCGATCACTAATTTTATTTGGACGCTTTCTCTTTACCTGTCCAATGCGACAGGGTATCTCGTACAGGAAGCCTATTCCTTAGATTTCGTTTCCAAGACTGCAAACGCGATTGGAAAAAACATGCAAACATTGGCAGGAATTTCGCCCAGCGGCTTTCATAGTTCTGGCTTTTATCCAGGGTTCCTGCTGATTTTTATTTTAATCCTCGGGATCTATGTGGCCTATGTGGGGCTGATCAAGCGAGAGACCACCAAAGTGATTCACGCCGTGATGAACTTTTTGGTGGTTTTTCTTCTGTCCGCTTCCTTTATTGCCTATGCCCCAGACTATATCGGCAAAATCAATGGATTTTCGGCGGACATCAGCAAGGCTAGTCTGTCGCTGGGGACAAAAATGGTGATGCCACACTCGGGAAGTCATGGCCAGGACAGCGCAGCCCTCATCCGGGATAACTTGTTTTCGATACAAGTGCAGCAGCCCTGGCTGCTTCTACAGTATGGCAATTCTGATATGACTAAAATCGGACAGAAACGGGTGGAAAAGCTGCTGTCCGCAGATCCGGACGCAAACAACGGCGCAGACCGGGAAGCGGTTGTTAAAGAGGAAATTGAAAAAGAAGGCAATAAGAACCTGACACTCACCAAGGCGACCCCACGTTTGGGGATGGTGTTCTTCCTGTTTCTATTCAATATCGGGATTTCCATCTTCGTGTTTCTACTTTCGGGGATCATGATTTTCTCGCAGATCCTGTTCATCATCTATGCCCTCTTCCTGCCCATCAGTTTTCTGCTTTCCATGATCCCGGGCTTTAATGGCATGGGCAAACAGGCCATCATGAAGCTTTTCAATGTCATCATGACACGGGCAGGCATTACGCTAATTGTCACGATTGCCTTTTCCATTTCCACCATGCTTTACGCCCTATCCGGAGAATTCCCGTTTTTCCTGATTGCCTTTTTACAGATTGTGACTTTTGCAGGTATTTACGCCAAACTGGGTGACCTTATGGGTCTATTCCACTTGCAGGCGAGTGATTCTCAGCAGATGGGAAGCCAAATCCTGCAACGGCCTTATCGGTTCTTACATCGCGAGACGCGGCGATGGAAGCGGAAAATGGGTCGCTTTTTTACGGCCGGAGCAACCGGTGCGGCAGCTGGCCCTGGGGCAAGGGCAAAAGCTTCGAGGTCCGGAGCTTCCCAACGGACGCAAACCCGCAGCCAACGTCCAACACAAGGATCAAAGAAATCCCAGCTTGAGCCCCGTACAGGTCGGTCAGCGGGTGCGGGCAAAGAGACAATAAAGCGAAGCACGGACAACCCAAATCCAAGAAAGAAGCAAACAGCGGCTTTACCTTTGAATACCCGCCAAGTCTTGATTCATGGGAAGACAGAAAAGCACGACACGATGACAAAAAAGACAGAGGACGCCAAAAGTCGTACAGTGCAAAAAATCGCGGACAAAAAACAGAACCGTGAAGAGAACCAAATGCAGCAGCGTCCGACGATTGCGCAACGCCGACTGGAACTTAACCGGGACCGTCAACAAAAGGCAACCGAACAGGATTTCGTTGAACGGCCTAAAACCAAATTAACAAAAGATAAACCAGCCAAGAAGCAAAAAACGGCAAGGCCTCATTCGGCACCTGCACGGTCTGTAATGCCTGATTCCACGCTGAAGACAAACAAAAGGACGATAAACTCAATCCACTCATTCAAGGATCAGGCGAAAAAAAGCCAAGCAAAAAATACCGAGCTCAATCGGCCGGTCGTCCAGATGCCAGATTCTACAGTACGCCAAGATCTCACCAAGCAGGATCTTAACAGGAGAAGCCCAGTTGCGACGCAGAAAGAGCACGCACCGACTCATCCAAACGCAACGCGACAACCGTTTACACCAAAAAAGAGCCGACAACTGGCCACGATGATCAAAAAACAAGAGGCAACCCTCAGGCATAATCGGACAGAAACGGGTCAACAGACAAGGCAACGCGTGACTCGTAGGCAGAGAGGAAGCCAAAAATGAGATTAAACGTTTGGCTAATCTTCGGTGCCGTTTTCGCTATGCTGATTTCCCTACTAATTTTTGTCGCTGTTTTCATTTCAAATGAAGAGGATGGAGACGGCAGCGGCAATGGGATCGATCTTGCAGGTGCTAATCTGTCACAGGAAGTACTGGCCCACCAGCCAATGGTGGAAAAGTATGCCAAGAAATATCAAATCGAACGCTATGTCGGTGATTTGCTTGCCATCATGCAGGTGGAAAGCGGAGGTCGTGGCACAGATGTCATGCAGTCGATGGCCTCGACCGGACAACCTCAGCATTCCTTTACTGTGGAGAAGTCGATTCAGCAAGGGTGCAAATATTTTGCGGCTTTACTAAAGTCTTCTAGGAAAAAAGGAGGCGACATCAATACCGTGATTCAATCTTACAACTATGGAGGAAATTTCATCGATTACGTGGCGAGCCACGGTAAAAAATACACCTTTGAACTTGCGGAGAACTTTGCGAAAGAAAAATCCGATGGGGAAAAAGTTTCTTACACAAACCCGATTGCATTGAAGAAAAATAGTGGCTGGCGATACCGTTACGGAAATATGTTCTATGTCGCTTTGGTCTCGCAATATTTGACCGTGGCACATTTCGACAATGCCACCGTTCAGGCAATCATGAACGAAGCCTTGAAATATCAAGGCTGGCGCTATGTGTTTGGGGGAGACAATCCCAACACGTCCTTTGATTGTAGTGGATTGACGCAATGGAGCTTTGGAAAAGCGGGCATTAGACTGCCTCGGACAGCTCAGGAACAGTATGACGTCACGCAGCATCTTCCGCTATCGGAAGCGAAACCGGGGGATTTGGTGTTTTTTCACGATACCTATAATGCAGCTACTTATATCACACACGTCGGTATTTATGTCGGTAACAATCGCATGTATCAAGCTGGTGATCCGATTGGGTATGCCGATCTTACAACCTCATACTGGCAGAAACACCTAGTCAGCGCCGGTCGGATCAAAAACAAATAGAAAGGAAGATTTAAGCTATGAAAATAAGAAAAAAAGAAAAGCAGCTCAAGTCCCCAAAGATCCACGTGATGAAAGTCGGAATCCACAGAAAATGGGTCATTTTTCTGTGGATTCTGCTGATAAGCAGTGTTGCTTTTGGCATCTACAAAAATTTTACCGCCATCAATAGGCACACGGTTCATGAAACAAAAGTGATTGAAAAACAAGTGATAAATATCAACCCGATCGAAAATTTCATCAAAAACTTTGCCAAAGTCTATTATTCATGGAAAAACAACCAGAATGTAATCGACCAACGGACAGAAGCTCTCAAAGGGTATCTGACTAAAGAATTACAGGATTTAAACATCGACACCATTCGCAGGGACATTCCTACCTCTTCTTCAGTTAACGACGTGGAAATCTGGAAGGTAAGGCAAATCGATGAACACGAGTATGCCGTCATTTTTTCCGTTGATCAGCTGATAACGGAGGGCGACACAAAAAAGGCGGTGAATGCCTCTTATGAGGTGGGAGTCTATATGGATAAAGCCGGAAACATGGTCATCGTCAGAAATCCCACCATTTGTGAGATTCCTGTGAAGTCAGGTTATGAGCCAAAAGCAGTAGAAAATGATGGTACGGTGAATGGAGGTACGACAGAAGAAATCAACGTATTTTTAAAAACGTTCTTTAAACTATATCCTACTGCAAGTAAAGAAGAACTGTCCTACTATGTCAAAGACAATGTGCTGAAACCGATTGGCAAGGACTATGTCTTTTCAGAGATGATCAATCCGGTGTATCGGAAAGTGGGCAATCAAGTGCAGGTTTCAGTATCCGTGAAGTATCTCGATCAGCAAACAAAGGCGACGCAGATTTCACAGCTTGATTTGACTCTGCAAAAAGATAAAAATTGGATGATTGTTAAATAAAAAATATTTCGGTTAGTTCAAAGAAGTTAAGCCATTTATCTCAGAAAAGTTAAAAATATCAGTAGAAGTATTGGATGAAAAAAAGAAGTTTAGCTTCTTGATTACTTTTTTCAATAAGTGCCTAATATTAACCCACCGGCTGCCAGTAGGTTTTTTCAGGACTCGGTGAAATATTCTCATACAGTCTTAATGGTTCAACTTCGTAGCATTATAAAAGAAGAGTTTATTCGGGCTGTCTTTTTGTCTTGACAGGAAAAATACGAGGGGAAATGAGAGAATGCATTTTTCTTTCGGGCTTTTTTTCTTTTTTTAGGTGGACTAAAGTATCTCTTAAAATCATTGCCAAGGGTACTGTTTTCAATTTCAGTAACCACCTTAGTAATGCTTTTTTTATGGTACAAAATGCTTTAAGGCGTTCATCATTGATAAACTAGGTATGATAAACTGATTCCGCATCTCGTATGTATTGTATTCTTCAATGATTTTATCGAGCTCTTTACTAGCCAACTGGCATACCTCCGTAGGAACTCTATAACCTTATTATAACGTAAGTACAAGCCCTGGAAGGGGAGACATCGCAGTTCCCAAATCTGACAGGGCATACGATTTATTTTCATCTTAAAGGGTATATTACCTGATGTGATTAATTTTATTGTGTCAGGAGTGATCAGCGTTGGCAATAAAAAAATTCTGCGTATCCTTTTTTTTATTAGTTCTTGTTGTGGCGTTAACTGGGTGTAGCACAAACCAGGGAACAAATGACAGTTCAAGCTCCATGAGCCATGATATGAATAGAGATCATGATCAGCACGCTATGTCGGATCGCGATGTTCCACAGGGCCTTGTGGCAACAATGAATCCTGAATTTAAAAAGGGGAGTAAAGTGACGCTGAAAACAGATCATATGTCCGGTATGATGAATGCTAAAGGAACGGTTGCCGGAGTTTATACTACTAATGTGTATACTGTTACTTATCATCCAACTAACGGTGGGAAGGTGGTTAGAAATCATAAGTGGGTTATCCAGCAAGAGTTACAGACTCACAACAAAGGACTTCTCAAAACGGGGACAAAGGTTAAGCTAAATGCCAGCCATATGCCAGGGATGATGGGCGCAGAAGCAACAATTGACAGTGCTAAGCAAACGAATATTTATATGGTCAATTATACTGATACTAAGACTGGAAAAGTGATAAAAAACCATAAATGGGTGACTGAAGATGAATTGATATCTCGATAATTCATCTATATTTTGATCATTATTCGTTCTTTCCTCTCCTTTTATTCAAGGTATACCGATGCTCATTTTGCAGATTTTAATTTTTCTATGAATTAGTAGCTACTCATGCAAAAAAGTGAGGGGGAAAGTCATATTGACTTTCCCCCTCACACTTATTTAAGACCTATCTCATGATCAGTCATCCAAGATCTTTTTCATTTTTTTGTATTCATCCTCTGTGATTTCACCTTGGGCAAATCGTTCTTTTAAAATCGCGTACCCTTGTTTATTGGTGTCTGAATGGTGATTCATTTTTTTAATTAGGGTAATCACTAGATAGATCACGGCAATAAACAGTGATAGTTGCACAAGCCATCCGATAAAACCCATACCTAAGCCAAAACCACTCATCATACCACCATTCCATCCCATCATATCTACCACCACCTTTGAGACTATTGTAACATGATCGTTTAGCCTCTAATTTAAGAATACTTACTCTGGTTTATTGTTACTCGAAGAACTTGGAACATAACTTGAATGGAAATCTGTATACTGGACCTCGGTTATCATCCCTGCGTTCGCGTGATGCAGATCGTGGCAGTGAAACAGCCAGTTACCCGGATTATCGGCTAGGAAGGCAACCTCATAAGTTTCACCCGGTTTTACATTCAACGTATCTTTGTAAATGGGGGAACCGTTGACCGGTTTGCCATTTTTGCTCAAAACCTGGAAAAAGTGGCCATGGAGATGCATTGGATGGTTATTCATATGATCACGATTGACCAGCTTGACCTTCACGCGATCCCCCGTTTTAACCTTAATCGGATCTGTATTTGGGAAGGTTTTCCCATTGATCGTATAGATCATCCCATTATTGTTCATACCTGCATTAAGGTTCATGGTATAGGTGACGTCGTATTTTTGATTCAGCGTAAACTCAGGTTTTGTTTTAGACCCGTAGTCAGCAAAGTTTATAGCCGGCAATTGTGTGCTTGCATTAGGTTGATCGGTTGTAGCCTTGCTACCTTCATAGTCAATTAAGGCCTTCATCCCGTTCGTACCCTTTGCTGTTCCATGATCTTCGATATACCATTTTCCCGGATTGTCCGCAGTAAAGGCTACATCATATCGTTCACCTGGTGCGATGGAAATGACCTGGTTTTTAACGGCCTGCGGATTGTTTATAGGCTGACCATCAGTTGCAATTACTTTAATGTTGTGACCATGGATATGAATGTTATGCGGGAGGTAGCCGGCATTAATGAAACGCAGCCGAACATTATCCCCTTTCTTGACCGTCAGAGGTTTAACCAGACTGCCGCTTTTTCCATTAATCGTGTACAAGTCGTACATGCTCATATTATCGGCCATCATATTCCCGGGCATATTCATGACGTTGCTGTTTCCGCTATCTGAACTGCTGTTGTCCATATTATCCATATTCATTCCACTACTGCCACCACTATTTGAGCTGCCTTGATCTGAACCGCCCATATCCATGCCGGGCATGCTGCCCATTCCGGAATCTCCGTTGTTTTTATTGCTTTGACCCGCAGGTGTCATCGCTTTAATCTGACTGTTGATCTGATTTTTATCGGTCACCCATTCGTCCAGCATTAGGGTGTAATCCTTATCATATTTTTCTTTAGGATCTTCAACAATGAAGGCCCCATATAACCCTCGGTCCACCTGATTCACTGAATCCTGGTGAGAGTGATACCAATAAGTGCCTGCTTTGTCAGCAACGAACTCATAAGTGAAGCTCTTTCCTGGGGCTACAGCGTTTTGTGTGACACCTGGGATACCATCCATTTTATTAGGAACTGGATAACCGTGCCAGTGAATCGAAACGGGTGCAGAAAGCTCATTCTTTAAGGTGACACGCACTTTCTGGCCTTTTTGTACATGAATTTCCGGTCCGGGTGCTGATCCGTTAAACGTCCAAACTGGGACAGTAACGCCGTTGCTCAATTTTTGTGTCCCTTTTTCGGCAACAAGCGTAATATTTGGCCCTCTCAATATTTTGGGTGATTCTGAAGCAGCTGATTCGCTGCTCGCAGCCTGCTTGTTGGCTGTTTTGTTGCTATTTTCTGTAGTCGCAGAGCACGCAGTAATGATGAGTAGTGTGAAAATTGCCAGTGCGACGAAAAGAAACTTTTTCATGGGTACACTCTCCTTATCTCGTTTCCACAAGTGTATCGAACAAATGTGGAGAAACTGTGAAGATTTATAAATACTCAATAAAAATAAAGTTTAAATCAATGTATCTAGAGATCGTAATGATCAAGAAATCTATAGCTATTAAATGTTAAATATAAAAGGCAGAGATCGTATCATTCCTTAGAACTGAGGGAATAAGGAAACCTGATGTTTCTCTGATTTTCCATTTCTATTCGTGCTTGTTCGCAAATGATTTCAAAAAAGATATGATATTTTTCATATCCTAACAAAAACTACACATCTGTTCATTAGAATAAATGAGACCAAGGGATAAGCAGTGCCTTCATTTAATTACGAAAAGCCTCACGACTAGGTATAACAGATCGCTCGATTTATCATTTGACGCGCATACCCCCTATGGGTATAATAAAGCTGAAAGAAGATGGCAGGAGCTGCTAACCTGAATCTTTAGTTGGAATAAATACAAATCATTTATTCTGGGGGTTCACATTGACTTCTGGATGAACGGATATAAGGGGATGAAATGGATGAGTTCAAAGGCAATGCAGATTGGGATTACAGGGATGACCTGTGCTTCCTGCTCGACAAGGATTGAAAAATCGCTCAATAAGATGGATGGCGTCGAAGCGAATGTCAACCTCGCATTGGAAAAAGCGAAGGTGACCATCCATGAGGAAAAAGCAAAACCCACGGACATTGTACAAAAGATTGAAAAGCTGGGTTACGGCGTGCGAACGCAAAGGTTGGATACGGATATTCTTGGTATGACCTGTGCCTCTTGTGCCGCGCGTATTGAAAAGGGATTGAGCCGTATGGCAGGTGTAGTATCAGCCCAGGTTAATCTAGCGACTGAGTCTGGAACTGTGATCTTTCAGCCCGGGATCACCGAACCTACTGCGATTTATGATCAAGTCAAGAAACTCGGTTACAAGGCTGTCCCGAAACAAGAACAGGCGACGGACGAAAAAGAGAAGGAACTTAAAAGAAAGCTGCAGAAACTGGTCTTGTCCGCTGTTCTTTCGCTGCCGTTGCTTTACACCATGATTGCACACTTGCCCTTTAACACAGGCCTACCGATCCCTCAGTTGCTGATGAATCCATGGTTCCAGCTCATCTTGGCTGGTATTGTGCAGTTCTACATTGGCGGCCAGTTTTATATCAGTGGTACAAAGGCTCTATTAAATAAGAGTGCCAATATGGATGTTCTGGTTGCACTGGGTACGAGTGCTGCTTACTTTTATAGCGCGTTCGAGACACTCCGTTATCAGTTCGGCGGACTCACCAGTCCTGAGCTGTATTTTGAAACGAGTGCGATTTTAATTACGCTTGTCCTGTTGGGTAAATATTTTGAATCACGTGCAAAAAGGCGGACGACTGCGGCGATTACTGAACTGATGGGACTGCAGGCCAAAGAGGCGACAATCATTGAGGACGGGAAGGAACGAAAAGTACCGATCGATCAGGTTGCTGTCGGTGATTTGTTACGTGTCAAACCTGGAGAAAAAATACCTGTAGATGGTATCGTTGTCAACGGCCGTTCTTCTGTTGACGAATCAATGATTACTGGTGAATCCATCCCTGTCGAAAAAGGAAAAGATGACAAAGTAATCGGCGCAACGGTGAATGCAAATGGAACGCTGACCATGAAGGCTGAAAAAGTTGGGAAAGATACGGCACTTGCCGGGATTGTCAAGATTGTTGAGGAAGCCCAGGGATCAAAAGCACCGATCCAGCGGCTCGCTGACAGTATCTCGGGTATCTTTGTCCCGATTGTGATCGGTATTTCGGTGCTGGCATTTCTTGTCTGGATTCTGTTTGTCACTCCCGGTCAGTTTGCCCCAGCACTGATTGCGGCTATTAGTGTCCTTGTGATTGCCTGCCCTTGCGCTTTAGGCTTGGCAACGCCGACATCCATCATGGTTGGAACCGGCAAGGGGGCTGAGAACGGCATTCTTTTTAAAGGAGGTGAATATCTCGAAACAACCCAGAGTCTGCAGGCCATTCTGTTCGATAAGACGGGGACAATTACTAATGGTAAGCCGGAAGTTACTGACATTATTGCACTGAATGGCGCAGCAAAAGAAGAACTCTTAACACTTGCTGCTTCGGCAGAATCAGCCAGTGAACATCCGCTGGCGCAGGCGATTGTTACCTATGGAAAGCAAAGCAGCCCGGATCTCCCATCACCGGATCAGTTCAAAGCCCTTGCCGGTTATGGTATTAAAGCAATAGTTTCCGGGAAGGAAATAGTAATCGGCACACGGCGGCTGATGAAAGAGGAAGGCATTTCTTATTCTGAGACTGAGGAACGGATGAAGAAGCTTGAATCTGAAGGAAAAACGGCAATGTTTGTTGCCTACGATGGCAAGCTTCAGGGTATTATTGCCGTTGCAGACACGATCAAGACATCTTCGAAGCAAGCCATTGAAGAATTAAAGACACGTGGTCTTTCGGTGTATATGATTACGGGCGATAATGAGCGGACGGCTCAGGCGATTGCCAGACAGGCAGGCATTGACCATGTGTTTTCCGAGGTTCTTCCCGAGGAAAAAGCAGCTAAAGTGAAAATTCTTCAAGAAAAGGGACTGAAGGTAGCCATGGTTGGTGATGGAATAAATGACGCTCCGGCATTGGCTACAGCAGATATCGGCATGGCAATTGGCACTGGAACAGACGTGGCAATTGAGGCAGCTGATATCACATTGGTCGGTGGCGATCTGCTTCATATTCCAAAAGCGATTGATTTGAGTCGGAAAACGATGCGGAACATTCGTCAGAACTTGTTCTGGGCACTGTTCTATAATACGGTTGGCATTCCAGTGGCCGCACTCGGCCTGCTTGCGCCTTGGGTAGCCGGCGCTGCCATGGCCTTTAGTTCCGTATCCGTCGTGACGAACAGTTTACGTCTGAAACGGGTCAAAGTCTGAAATTGAAAGGTTTTTTGACTGAGAAGCTGTAGAGCATCAAAAAAGATGAAAAGGAGATTGACGACTTATGGCAAAAACAAAGCTTGATGTTAAAGGTATGATGGGAGACCATTGCAAGAATCTGGTGACCAAAACATTGAATGGTCTGGACGGGGTATCTGCTGTTTCCGTTGATCTGAAAACAGGTGAAGCCGCTGTCGACTATGATGAAACGAAAGTACAATACGACAAAATGAAAGAAGCCGTCGAAGAACAAGGATACGATGTTGTTGGACAGCACTGACGTTTAAATCTGTCCATTCATCTTTAAATAAAAAATTTTCAGTATAAAAAAGGAGATTGAAACGATGACAAAGACGACACTTGATGTAAAGGGCATGCATTGCGGACATTGTAAGGCCTCAGTTACAAATGCTTTAAAAGGATTAGATGGTGTATCTGCTGTTTCAGTGGATCTTGAAAAAGGTAAGGCCTCAGTTGAATATGATGAGGCAAGGGTTCAGTTCAGTAAGATGAAGGAAGCAGTTGAAGAACAAGGATACGATGTTGTCGGACAGAATTAATTGTTAAGAAGTGCCTCGCCCGAAATGGGTTAGCGGCACTTTTTTTAATACCATAAAAGAAACAAGACAATGAATTAAAGTAAAAAAGCGGGTAGCTTTGATGTTTCAAAATCATGTTCAATTCTCTTTTTAGAGAAATATCACTTTTACATGGTTTCTACACATTTAACGTGTAATCTTATTGCAGTAGAGAAGGGGGGGCGTATCGTTGATATAAAACAGCAAATGACGAATGTACTTGTCAATAAGGTAAAAAAAGTGTTGGTCACCCTTTTAAGGGGATCCGATATCGACATGAAAAACAATCAGGAGGTTTCATTAAATGTCACTATTTAAAAGACTGCGTGACCTTACCGTTTCAAATATTTATGCTGTGATCGAAAAGGCAGAAGATCCAGTTAAAATGACCGATCAGTATCTACGCGATATGCAGGAGGACTTACAAGAAGCTGAACGGGGAGTCGCTGCACAAATTGCTCTTGAAAAAAAATTCAAGGCCCTTTACGAGGAACAAAAAGCTCTTGTGGCTAAACGTGAAGAACAGTCGCACCTCGCTGTTGAAACAGGAGACTTGGATCTGGCACGAAGAGTTATCGAGGATAAGCAAAACGCTGAACGAAAAATGAATGAGTACAAGGAACGCTACGAACAAAATCAGGTGTCTGCAGAAAATCTTCGTCAAAAACTAGACGAGATGCGAAAGCAGGTTGCCGAGCTGAAGGATAAACGGGAAACTCTTGTCGCACGGGTTAACGCCGCGGAAGCTCAGAAAAAAATTAATGACACGATGTCTGGTTTTGATTCAAATACCGCGATGGCTGGGCTGAAACGCATGGAAGAAAAGACATTGCAGATGGAGGCCGAAGCTGAGGCGAGCGGAGAAGTCTATAAAAAAGAGAAGTCCATCGATGAAGAGTTTGAAAACCTAGGGAAGGACAAGAAGGTCGAAGATGAGCTGGCACAGCTCATCGAACAGCATAAAAAATAAGGGATAACAATAGGCAAATCAATGAGCCGGCACGCCGAGAAAATCACAAAAGACGGCTGTCGGTTTTATTTTTGCAAGTTGAAAGGAGATAAAAAATGTCCCTATTTCATCGAATCATCAATTTAGTGAAGAAGCCCGAACCCCCAATTGAAGAAAAAACGCCTTACACCTTATCTATAGGTGATATTGTTGATATCTCTCTTTCTAGTTATACGGTTGCGGGAAAAATGTTTTTTCCGCAGCGTCGGGAAGCCTTCTTCACTTTAAAGGATGGCAGTTCAATCAAATATTTACGGGTGACTAAAAGAGAAAAATTGGATCTCGCGCTTTATAAGGCAATTGACGGGCGTCTTGAAGACATCAATGAAATTCCAACGACCATTGAAATGGAAGAGACATTGTATCATATGGAGGATCAAGCGGTTGGTACAGCTCACTCTTCAGGTGACACGCCTTTTTCATCCTCCGATGAACGCTATCTCTGGGACTTTCAATCAGATAACTGGAAACTGCTCCGTATTGAATGGCAGGCTGGCCAGATGATGTTGTATGAGGGAGAGGATGTCCTGCCAATGGACGTCAGGATCATTCAGTCATGAAAAAAAGGAAGCGTTAAATATGATTAAGCGATTGTCAAACAGCATAAAAATTGTATTGGCTATTGTACTCGGGGCTTCCCTTTTAACCGGATGCTCCGCATCCGGCTCCGGACAGCCAGCCGTTACCGGTGGCTATCCGCTGACCTCCGTATCCAAAAACGGAAATCAGGAGTCCTATATTTATCAGGCTGACAAACAGTCGGTTCCAGAAGTAGCCAAGAAACTAAGCGACCAAAAGAAGCCGGATCAGATCTCAAGAAACGACAACCAGCAAATGTTCCTTGTCTATTCTGATGAATTATATGATCTTCAAAGAGACAAAAAGAACCCCGATAATACCCTGATTGAAGTAAGTAATAAAGAATTTGTTCGCAACAATTACAGTTCGTCGTTTTTGAAGGGCTATCTGTCTGCCGTTCTCTTGGATCGATTGTATCAATTGGGAAAAGGCGCTCTAGGTAATTATCGTGGCTATACGGATGGTAATACAATTCGGCCAACGGTAAAGTATCAGCCCCCTACTGCCAGCGAAAAGAAAACGATCCCTCCAATAACGAAGCAGACAACCGGTTCGATTATTAAGCGTAGCAGCTCCGGGAATAACTCGAACTCGTTTTCAAGTACATTCTCAAGAATAAGGAATAGCGTTACAAAAGATGTAGGACAGGCGATTAATTCGGTTGAGAGAAATACGGGGAAAATCTTGAAATCGGATACGGGTCAAGGAACGAGTAAAGTTTTACCAAAAAATTCAAGAATTTCAATCCCAAAAAATAATTCTCCACCAAAAGTCAAATTCAAAAGTTTTGGAAGGATCATGAGAAGAAGCAGATAAATTCGATTGTCAATAAATTGATTACAAAACTACGGTTCGCTTTCAATTTAATGGTCGTCTATGAAATTCTGTTCAGGACTAAGCCGTAAAAGAGAGGATTAGTCCTTTTCCTGACAGAAATATGAATCCACTATTTTTACACTTCTTTAGGCTTATGTGGTTCAGATCAAAATATTTCATATGGGTGTGTGCGCGGATGCATTTCAAAAAATCCAGTGTATTTCAGTCCCTGCTTGCCATCAATCTTGCGTTGTTTATTATTTTCCTGTCAATAGAGCTTGCTCTGCTCTTTAAACCTCTGTACTATTTCGATGTCTGGTATCTTGGTATTGACAAGATCGCGGGTATCAGCACAGCCAGAATTGTGGAAAACTATAATTACATGATTCAATATCTTTTCGATCCAAGGCCTCAATCCTTTAAGCTTCCATCCCTGCCTTACTCAGTTCGCGGACAAATTCATTTTGGGGATGTCAAAAGGATCTTCACTTCAATTGAGCTGCTCTTTATCATCACAGGTTTAGTTAGTGTGGCTGGCCTGTATTGCGGTATTAAGCATGGAATGATCAGTGTTCTGAAAAAAGCGTCTTTCATTCTTCTGTTCTTCATTATCGTTACTTTAACTGCTTTCACTTTAAACTTTGATGCATCCTTCACTTTGTTTCACAAGGCTTTTTTTAGAAATAATTACTGGCTGTTCGATCCGGTTACAGATCCTGTGATCACGATCCTCCCGGAAGCCTTTTTTCTACATGCCGCTTTATTTATTTTGATGTGGATTGTTATAGGCATGATTTTATTAAGTGTATGTCATAGGAAGTTATTAAAAAAGTGGAAAAATAAGTCCGTTTTCTAATCAAACAATCCATAGGAAGAGATCCAGTTTTTTTAAAAAAAGTATCACTGGATTTAAAAAAGAAACTAGGATGTATGCTACGCATGATTTCAATTTGTTAATATATGTAATATGGAAAATTTGCTGTATGATGAGAGAAGGTGATGAGTATGAAGAAATTACAAGTCTTAATGGTGGATGATGACTGGAAGTTGCGCAATTTGCTACGCATCTACTTATCTAAAGAAGGTTTCAATACCGTTGAGGCAGCGGATGGCAATGAAGCGATGCTGAAAATTAAAAATCACTCCTTTGACTTGGTCATCCTTGACGTGATGATGCCCAATATGGATGGTTGGGAGGTGTGCCAGTCGATTCGGAAGACACAATCCGTTCCTATTCTGATGTTAACGGCTCTAGGTGAGACAAAAGAAAAGGTCCAGGGGCTGGAACTCGGGGCTGATGATTATCTGACAAAACCCTTTGATCCAGAGGAATTAATTGCCCGCGTTCATGCGCTGATTCGCCGCGCATCCTCGACCTCTACCGAAAAAACAAATAACGATGTGCTGAATTTTCCAGCACTAACGATTGATAGAGACGGACGCCAGGTTTTTGTTCATGATCAATCGGTGGATTTAACCCATAAAGAATTTGACCTTTTTGCTACGCTGGCCAAAAATAAAGGACGTGTTCTGTCTCGTGAACAGTTGATCGAACAAATATGGGGTTATGATTTTGAAGGGGATGCGCGGGTTGTCGATATCCACGTTAAAAATATCAGAGAGAAATTAAAGAGATCCGGATTAGTCTATAACCCGATTCAGACAAGTTGGGGAGTCGGTTATAAATTTGAGGCAGAGGTCGGAAAATCATGAGTATCAATCGAATCGGGCTGAAATTGGGCGCGGCTGTTATCGTACTGATGATTGTGATTCTCGTATCCTCCGGTCTTGCTGTTGATCGATTGTTCACAAATTTCTATGATGCTCAAATGAAGGACAATACACAGGAAATTGCTGCACACTTTGCAACCATGGCAGAATCCAATGATACTTCTTCACAATCAATGATTCGAGCTTTTGCTAAATTTTCAGATGTAAAGGTCTTCTGGTTGAATGATGAAGGAAGGATTTTGACGCTTCCAGGGGAGAAACAGCCGAATCTGTCTTTTATACGGTCACGCGATACCCGGCGCCTGCTATCCGGTCATTCTGTAGCTTTTCAAAACCATGATGTTCATGGAAACCGGTTTTATGTTGTAGGTAAACCCATACAAATAGGGAAAACGACTGGGTCTGCGATTTATATTGTCTCTTCCATGAAAAAAATAGACGATTCTTTGCAGAGACTTCGAAATTTGTTGGTGCTTTCTGGACTTGGCGCGTTTTTTCTCGCTTTAGGTATGATTCTTATCATGAGTAAACTGCTTTCTCGTCCACTGCTTCGAATGCAGCAAATGACCGATAAAATGGCAAAAGGAAACTGGGATACAAGACTTCAGGTCGGGAGTCGAGATGAAATCGGTATGCTCGGGCACTCCATTAATGATCTGGCTGCAAGTTTGCAAAGATATCGAGATACGCGGCGAGCGTTTTTCTCAAACATTTCACATGAACTTCGAACCCCAGTCACTTATCTTCAGGGTTATGCTAAAGTTCTGACAGATGGATTAGTTGATTCTGATAAAGAAAAAAAACAGTACCTTTCCATTATATATCAAGAATCCGTTCGTCTCGAACATTTGATTAATGACCTGTTTGACCTCTCGAAAATGGAGGAAGGACAGATCAAACTTAATATGGAATGGATGGATCTGAAGATAACCATAAAAACAGCTGTTCAGAAAGTTAAACTTAAAGCAGAAAGTAAACGATTAAGCTTACAGCTGGATTTACAAGATCAGGTTCCTCTTATTCGAGGAGATCGTAAACGGATGGAACAGGTGCTGTTAAATTTACTTGAGAATGCCATCCGTTATACGGAGAAGGGCAGCGTTCTTGTACGACTGACCGGGAAGAAAGAAGCAACTGTCCTTTCCGTATCAGACACAGGCATGGGTATTCCTAAAGAAGAGTTGCCTTATATCTTTGAACGATTTTATCGAGTGGAGAAATCACGTGCGCGTGAATACGGGGGGACTGGATTAGGCCTGTCTATCGTCAAAAAATACGTTGAAATGCAGGACGGAACGGTTCGAGTTGATAGCCAAATGGGCGTCGGGACTACTTTCACATTGATCTTTACTCATGAAAAAAAGCAGAGAAGGGACGGGATGAAATAATGAAGAAAATTGATTGGTTCTTTTCACTTTTTTTAATTATCGTTGGACTAACCTGCCTTCTCTTCTCAGCCAATGCTTTTGGTCATGAGAGTTTTCTTGCATTTGGGAGGATTTTTTTCAAAGTCTGCATGTGGGTCGCCTGCCCTGTGATCCTCTTTGGCAGCCTGTATTTATGGTTCCATTACAGGAACAAAGAGTAATATGTAAATCTTTTTTTATTTTTTCAACAATTACTCGCCTTCTACATGTTTTCCACACAGATTCCACACATTTCTTTCCTATAATCATTATTGAAGAATGAGAGGAGGAAGAAATCAATGGACTGGTCTTGGCTACTATTACTCGCTTGTCCCCTTATGATGCTCCCGATGATGTTTATGATGATGAAGGGAAATCATTCAGAAACGGATCATTCTGAACATCAAAAAAGCTCGAATGAATTGAACGACCTGAAAGAACAGAATAATCTTTTGCGGGAACAGCTTCAACAGCTTAAAAACAAGGATTAATAATCAAAGTTTACGAGGAGGAATTTTTTATGTCTTGTTGCGGGAATCACAATCATGAAGGTCATCAGTCTGAAAGCCATCAACACGGCACACATCAGCATATTCATGAGAAACAGAATGAATTTGACGCGTTAAAAGAACAGAATGATCAGTTGCGGAAAGAACTTCAGCAGCTGAAAAGTAAACAAGCATAACGAGATTGAGGAGGGATTTTTGATGAATTGTTGCGGGAATCATGATCATAACAGTCAGGGTCACGAAAATCAAAATCAGGGAAATGAAAATCATAGTGCTCATGGAACTCATCAACACAATCATAACCTTATGATGGCAGTCTGCCTCATTATTCCAATAGCTGTGATCATTGGTCTGTTTTTCACAGGCGGATTTTCAGGATCAAATAGTTTGCTCATACTCGCGGCTGTACTTATTTGCCCGTTGATGCATCTGTTCATGATGCCGGCTATGATGAAGAAAGGTAATGGACATCATCATTGACTTGAAAAAAGTTTCAATTCGACTTTTCTTTATAGGGACGAAAACTCAATCGGGTTTTTCGTCTCTATTTAATAAGGATTTCATTGATCATTACAGATAATAAAACCAGTAAAAAGAGGTGAAATGTAGATTGACAAAATCAAAAGATGAAAAAGCACAACCGGGGACTTTAGCTTGGCAAAAGCAAAAAATAAGAGAAGAATATGTTTGTCCCATTTTAGAAAAGGAAAATCAATCAATGAGAACACGGAGAGGATCTAAACAGAATCTTTTTAACAAAAGAACCGTTAGAACTGAATTTTAATCAGGTGTTGTTAAGTTGAACTCTGCAGATAAGAGTGAAGGGAATACTCTTATCGCTGTGACTTAGAGCTGCCACCGATGTGGCTTTACATAAAGAATTCACATCTCCATCAGATAATTAAATGATGAACGGTGAAAATTAGAGTGACTTTCACTTTTGAAATACAGGGTTCCTTATGCGTGAGTGGAGGAGACGGATGAAACGCGTCTATAGAAATATGATCATTTATGTCTTTATCGTTCTGGTTGTTGCAGGCGTGACCAAATGGCTGACCAGTCCAAACAACATTGTTGAACCGATGTCTTTCAGTACCTTTCAACAACATCTTGCCAAAGGGGATGTCAGAGAACTGACGCTTCAGCCGGATGGGAGTGTCTATACAGCAACAGGCCGCTTGAATAATGGAAAAAAGAATACGACATTTAGAGCCTATGTCCCGGCAAGTGAAAAGGAAATCAATCAAATCACTTCATTGGCTGAACAATCCAATTTGACTATTCAACCAGAAGCAAGTACACCTGGTTGGGTCGTATTTCTTACTTCACTGATCCCATTTGTTCTCATGTTCTTGCTGGTTTTCTTTCTCATGAATCGTACACGTGGTGGCGGCCAAATGATGAGCGTTGGTAAAAGTAAGGCTAAACTTTATAAAGAGGATAATCATAAAGTCACGTTTAAAGATGTGGCGGGTGCGGATGAAGAAAAGCAGGAATTAGTTGAGATTGTCGATTTTCTAAAAGAACCGAGAAAATTTGTTGCTTTGGGTGCAAGAATACCAAAAGGCGTTTTACTTGAAGGACCTCCGGGAACAGGGAAAACATTGCTGGCGCGTGCGGTTGCCGGAGAAGCGGGTGTTCCCTTCTTTTCAATCAGCGGCTCTGACTTTGTTGAAATGTTCGTGGGTGTCGGTGCTTCAAGGGTTCGTGATTTATTTGAACAGGCAAAAAAAAATTCACCTTGTATTATCTTTATTGACGAAATTGATGCCGTCGGCCGCCAGCGAGGAGCCGGTCTAGGCGGAGGAAACGATGAACGGGAACAGACTTTGAATCAGCTGCTCGTTGAAATGGATGGTTTTGCGGCCGATGAAGGAATCATAATCATTGCAGCGACAAACAGGCCGGATATTCTGGATCCCGCTTTGATGAGACCAGGCCGTTTTGATCGCCAAATTCCAGTTAGCCGTCCAGATCTGAATGGACGTGAGGCTGTACTTCGAGTTCATGCACGAAACAAACCGCTATCGAAAGATATTGATTTGAAAACGGTAGCTAAGTTGACACCAGGATTTTCCGGAGCAGATTTAGAGAACTTGTTAAATGAAGCAGCACTGGTTGCTGCACGCGCCAACAAGATCGTCATTGATATGGAGGATATTGATGAAGCAGTTGAACGTGTCATAGCAGGGGTCGCAAAGAAATCACGTGTCATTTCCAAAAAAGAACAAAATATTGTTGCCTATCATGAATCTGGGCATACAATCATTGGTCTAGCTCTAGACGGTGCCGATGAGGTGCATAAAGTGACGATTATTCCACGTGGACAGGCAGGTGGGTACACTATTTCTTTGCCTAAAGAAGATCGCCATTTAATGACCAAACCGGAACTGCTGGAACAGATCACCGGCCTGCTTGGTGGCCGTGTGGCTGAAGAGATCACATTTGGTGAAGTATCTACGGGAGCTAGCAATGATTTTCAGAGAGCTACAAATATCGCAAGACGCATGGTGACTGAGTGGGGGATGAGTGAGAAGCTCGGTCCTTTGCAGTTTGGAAATAACGGTAGTCAGCCCTTTCTAGGTATGATGCAAAATGAACAAAATATTAGTGACCGGGTTGCTTACAAAATTGACACCGAGGTGCAGCAAATCATTAAAAGACAATATGCACGTTGTAAGGAATTGCTGGTGGAACACCGTGATAAACTGGAGCTGATCGCGCAAACCTTGCTGAAAGTTGAAACACTGGAAGCCGAACAAATTAAGGCATTGTATGAACGTGGAGAATATATCGAACCCAGAAATAATCGTTAAGGCAAGAAAATGTATTAAAATAGTATGTATTTTAAAAGTTCTTTAAGAAAATTACATTAAGATGGACGCTTCGTGAGAAACATAGTGATCCCAACGAAAAGTCAATATTTTTGATGAGGTTATAAATGAAAAAGGTTAAATTGGGCAGATGTCAATTGCTCAATTTAGCCTTTTTTTAGATATTAACAGTTTCTACACGTTTTCAACTCAGAATCTACATGATTATCAATTAACATTACTTTATGCAAGAGGAAGTCCCATTGGATATAAAATACTTAAAATAGACACCATGAATGATGGTATAGCATAAGGGATATCTCTTACTAAGAAACAACAGTATAGAAAACAAACTGAGCATTAGATTTTCATTTATTAAATACTTTGGAGGGGAGAATTGAAAATGGAAGCTGAAAAAACACAGCACATGCATGAACATCACGATCATGAGCATGAGATGATGACCGGTCACATCAAGCCAGAACAAGGTCAGCAAGGAGAATCAACTGAGGAATTAGAATATCGGTCGCTAATGAAGAAATGGTGGCTGGCAGCTACTGTATCTGTTCCTGTTATTTTAGTTTCTTACCCTAATTTATTTCCTGGGTTACGTGAGTTGCTTCCGATGGGAAGCCAGCAACTGTGGTGGGCGCGGTTAATCATGGGAATACTCGCCTTGTTCGTCGTGATCCGAAGCGGAGGACAATTCTTTATTGGCACGTGGGAAGGCTTGAAACAGCGTTCGGCTAATATGAATACGCTCATCGCAACGGGTGTTTCGGCGGCGTGGCTTTATTCTCTTATCGCCTTATTTTGGCCGAGTATATTTCCTTCGCCGGAAATGGCAGATGTGTACTATGATGTAACCACAGTTGTCACGGCTCTTGTCGTTCTTGGATCAGCGCTCGAAGTGAAAGCAAAAGGACGGTCTTCAGAGGCGATCAACAAACTAGTTGCTCTGCAGCCACAGACAGCCAACGTTGTCAGGGATGGAAAAGAAGTCAAGGTACCGTTAGAGGAAATAAATATCGGTGATCAAATTATTGTCCGTCCCGGTGAAAAGGTCGCCATAGACGGAACCGTTGTCTCAGGAAGTTCAGCTATTGATGAGTCGATGCTGACCGGAGAATCTATACCTGTGGAAAAGAATGAAGGCGATGAAGTTTTCGGAGGGACGCTGAATAAAACAGGAAGTTTTACATTCAAAGTAACCAAAGAACAAAAGGACTCGGCATTAGCCAATATTGTGGAAATGGTGAAGCAGGCCCAGGGATCGCGTATTCCCGTTCAGAAAGTTGTCGATCAGATTTCGTCAATCTTCACTCCGGGTGTCATTATTGCGGCCATACTCGGCTATATCGTCTGGTATGATTTCGGGCCGCAGCCGGGATGGGTATATGCGTTGATTGTTGCAGTGACGACCTTAATTATTGCCTGCCCATGCGCGCTGGGAATGGCAACACCGATGTCCCTGACGACCGGTATTGGAAAAGGAGCGGAAAACGGGATATTAATCCGCTCCGGAGAAGCGCTGCAAATCGCACAGAAACTAAGGACGATCGTCATGGATAAAACCGGCACGATAACGGAAGGAAAGCCTTCACTGACGGATATCGTTCCCCTTGGAAAATTTACTGAGGAAGAACTCCTTCTCATCAGCGCTTCGGTTGAGCAGGGATCCGAACATCCGCTGGCATCCGCTATTGTGGAAAAGGCTAAGGAGAAAGGGTTGACGCCTGTTAAGAGTGAGGGCTTCAATGCGATTCCGGGACATGGAGTTGAAGGAACGGTCGATGGAAAAATGATCTATTTCGGTAATTTAAAACTGATGAAGGAAAAAGGGATTCCTCTGGACGGCTTTAACTCTTATGCTGCCTCGATGGCCGATCAGGGAAAGACGCCGATGTTCCTGGCGATCAATGGGGAAGCCGGTGGCATCGTTGCGGTTGCCGATATCGTCAAGAAGGACTCGCTTTCCGTTATTCATGAATTGAAATCAATGGGCCTGGAAGTCGTGATGATTACCGGGGACAACGAGCGAACGGCCCGCGCGATCGCCAAACAGGTGGGCATTGATCAGGTCCTGGCGGAGGTCCTTCCTCAGCATAAGGCGGAAAATGTCCGCAGGCTTCAGGAAGAAGGGAAGAAAGTGGCGATGGTCGGCGACGGCATTAACGATGCACCGGCACTCACACAGGCCGATGTCGGTATTGCCATTGGAACCGGAACGGATGTCGCCATTGAAGCAAGTGATATCACACTCATTTCCGGGAGCCTGGAGGGGGTTGTTAGGGCTATTAGAGTCAGCCGAGCCACGATGAAAAACATCTACGAAGGTTTATTCGGCGCCTTTATTTACAATGCAATCGGTATTCCCATTGCCTTGGGTGTGCTCTATCCCTTCACGGGCATCCTGTTATCGCCGCTGGTTGCCGCAGCAGCCATGGCGTTCAGTTCTTTAACTGTTGTCCTGAACGCGAACCGTTTGAAACAATTGAAACTTAAATTTAATTAAAGAGGGGAGAATGATTCAAATGAATTGGTTTGTTACAGTTGTTGGACTGTTATTAATTGGTGTGATCGCCTGGTACTTCTGGGGACCGAAAAAAGGAGGAAGCCTTGCGGAAACGAATGCTTCCGGTTTTCAGGAGGCTAAGATCCTGGTTAAAAACGGCTATAATCCGTCCCGTATTGTTGTCCAGAGCGGGAAACCGGTTCGATTTGAGTTTACCCGTATAGAGACAGGAGCCTGTGACGGAATGGTTATTTTTCCTGGATTTGAGAAAAGCGCGACGCTGCCGGCTGGAGAAAAGGTTATTGTTGATCTCCCTCCCATGAAAACAGGATCCTATGACTTTACCTGCCAGATGGGGATGTTCAGAGGAAAGATTATTGTGAAAAACTAAAAAAATAAAACAAGAAACAATGAGCTGGTTTATAGATTATTTATGAAGAGGAGATTTGCTCATGCCTGATGGAAAATACGCGTACGGTCTATGGGGTGCTGTCCTATTCAACATCGTTTTCTTCGGACTGTTTGCTTACTCCGTGTTTAAACCGACGACAAAACGGGACTGGAGAACTTTGGGGGCATTTACAGGGTTTATGGTCGCTTTGTTCAGCGAAATGTTTGGTTATCCCCTGACCATCTATATCCTGACATCTATCCTTGGGAAGAATTATCCAGTTCTTGATCCGTTCAATCATATTAATGGTCATCTATGGGTGGCAGTAGCAGGAGGATCTCCGATTTTATTTGATATTCTTCACCCTTTAAGCAATGTGTTTATTTTTGGCGGATTGATTATTATCGGGATTGGTTGGAGAAAAATACATTCAGGGGAAGGAAAATTAGTCACGGATGGGATCTACCGATTTATTCGCCATCCTCAATACACCGGTTTCGGAGTGGCAATTATCGGTTTTCTGATTCAATGGCCAACGTTAATTACACTCATTATGGCGCCTACTTTACTGATTATGTACAGGAAACTGGCAAAAAGAGAAGAACAGAACATGATTCAAGAGTTTGGTGAGGAATATCTCGAGTATATGAAAAAGGTACCTAGATTCGTTCCAAAGATACATTTAACTAATTTCACAAAGAAGGAAACAAATTAAAAGAAACTGACAGATGATCCTTTTACTATTTATACATGGATTCTTTTAATCATTAATTTTAGTGTGGTAGATTACTCACTCTCTGTGTTCCTCCGTGATTAATTTGAGAAAACATTAAAACATTGAACAAACAATGATGGTAACCGGACCGCTTCACATAATCGACCAAACTTATCTGTGTATCAATGCTGTTCCAAAACGTACTAACTTACACATCCCCCCATCTTCCATAATCAGCACTAAAACCTTCGCCAATCAAGCGAAGGTTTTGTCTTTGATTTTTACTCTTTAACTTTCGCGAGTCGTAAACTGTTCAATGTGACAATTATTGTAGCTCCCACATCAGCTAAAATAGCAATCCATAGTGTTAGCCACCCTGGGAAAATAAGCAATATAGAAATAGCTTTAATAGCTAGTGAGAACGTGACGTTTTGTTTAATAATCGCCAAAGCTTTACGGCTCAATTTTATTGTGTAGGGCAATTTTGTTAAATCATCAGACATAAGGGCAATGTCGGCTGTCTCTAAAGCTGTATCTGTTCCAGCACCCCCCATAGCAATACCCACAGTGGCTTCTGCCAATGCTGGGGCATCGTTCACCCCATCACCAACCATTGCAACCTTTTGCTTCCCACGATAGGACTTAATATAATTTAGCTTTTCTTCCGGTAGCAATTCTGCTTGAATATCAGAAACACCGACTTCTTTTCCTATTGTCTCGGCTGTACTTTTGTTGTCCCCTGTTAACATTACAGTTTGTTCAATACCGGACTGATGAAGTTTTTGGATAACATTCTTCGCTGAATCTCTTAGCTTATCAGCCACAGCGATAAGGGCAAGAATATCTCCGTCCGTTCCAAAAACCATTACTGTTTTCCCTTGCTTTTGAAGGGTTACAATCTGATTATGAATAGCTTTTTTAATCCCATTAGAAAGTGTTTCTTCAAAAAGGTTCGGGCTTCCCACATAGTACATGTTCTGGTTAATTCTAGCCTTGACACCTTTACCAGTAATGGATTGAAAGTCCTCAATCTCAATATCGTTAAATTTCAGCCTTTCTTCCTCAGCCTTCCTAACAATGGCTGAGGCGAGTGGGTGCTGAGATCCTTTTTCAAGAGCCGCTGTTAAGGTTATGATATCTTGTTCGTTTTTATTAAAAGTTACAACGTCTGTAACCTCTGGAATCCCTCTTGTTAATGTACCGGTTTTATCAAAGGCAATAACCTTGAGGGAGCCAGCTTCTTCTAGGTGAACTCCTCCTTTGATAATTACACCGTTTTTGGCAGCATTTCCTATCGATGTGACAATAGCTACGGGTGTAGAAATGATCAGAGCACACGGGCAACCGACAACCAGCAAGGCTAACCCTCGATAGATCCAATCTCCCCAAGAATCTCCCATGAATAAAGGAGGAATCACGGACAACAGGACAGCGAAAATAATAATCGCTGGCGTATAGACTTTTGCAAAACGATCAACAAACGTCTGAGAAGGTGCTTTTTCTGCTTGAGATTCTTCAACTAAATGAATAATTTTAGAAAGAGTTGTATCTTCAACTCTTTTTGTAACTTTGACCTCCAACAAACCTTCTTCATTTAATGTCCCAGCAAAGACTTCGTCATTAATGGTTTTTGTTACTGGTACTGACTCGCCAGTAATAGCGGCTTGATTTAGAGTCGATGTTCCATTAGTCACAACTCCGTCCATAGCCAATTTTTGCCCTGGTTTCACAATCATTGTGTCACCAACCTGAACATCTACAACAGGGACCATCAATTCTTGACCGTTCCGACGAATCAATGTTTCTTTTGGTGCAATTTTCATTAACGATTGAATAGATTGTCTCGCTTTATCTGCTGAATAACTTTCTAACGCTTCACTAATCGCAAAGAGAATAACAACCGTTGCTCCTTCTTCCCATTTACCTATCGCGGCCGCTCCTATAATAGCAATCGTCATAAGAGTGTCCATATCAAAGTCAAGCCGAATCAGATTTTTAAAACCTTCAATGAATAACGAGTAGCCACCGATGATAATAGCCGCTAAAAATCCGATGGTAGGAATCAGACTCAGCTCTCCGTATTGAGTCCCAATAATCCAACTGATTATCAATAGAAAGGCTGAAATGTAGACTTTAAAATTTTCTTTTTGCTTCCAAAATGGTACATGTTCAACAGTTTGTTCTGCTTCATCCCTGACTTTTAATTTTTCAAACGCTCCTGCTTTTTCTAACGCTTCAATGGTTGTGTTTCCAGTAACCATAATCTTAGAAGCGCCAAAATTCACTTTAGCTTCAATCACTCCATCTAACCGCTTTACATTTTTTTCAAACTTGTTCGCGCATTCCATGCAGTCAAACCCTTGAACTCGATATGACTTGACTTGTTGTTCAGACATGAGTTTTCTCCTCTTTTCTGTGCGTCATTGCAATAGAAATTAATTGTTTGATGTGTTCATCATCAAGCGAATAAAATGCCATTTTTCCGTCCTTTCGATATTTTACAAGACCTTGCTTACGGAGAGTGCGTAGGTGATGTGAAGCCGTTGCTATGGAAGAACCAATAATGTTTGCAACGTCACAAACACATAGCTCCTTATCTTGACATAAGGCAAAGACTATTTTTGACCTATTTTCATCAGCAAGCGCTTTGAACAATCGAACAACGCGAGATAGCCCATCATTTTCATTTTTTAAAAGGCCTTGTATGCGATTGACCTTTTCTTCGTCATAGCAATAAATTTCACATGTATCTTTTTCGACCACTAATAGCGACCTCCTTATCATTCAAATATTCATTTGATTATATTATACATCATTTCTTATTTTATTCAAATGTACATTTGAATAAATTTTTTTAGTGTGCTAGAGATGTCAATTATGTGCCATTAACTACAGAAAAATAAGATGATAAAAGATAGATGACTTTTTTTCCTTTGGTCAATCTCCATGACCTTCTTCATTGATATGCATCACCAAAGATTTTTCTATAATCATAACCGAAGTTTATCGTTTCCACATCGTTTCCACACATTTTTGCAATAGGATTCAACTTATAAAGTGATTATTTTTATTAAAAGGGAGGAAGGTTCATGTGGTTTCCAGGACCTGTTTTATTTAGAATCGGACCGATTCCAATTAATACGTTGGGTGCTTCGGTAGCTCTGGCAACGCTCTTTGGTTTATGGTTGATAAATCGTGAGGCCAAGAGGCAAGGTATTCAAGCGGATTACATGGTGGAATTCGCTATTTATTGTGTATTGGGTGGTGTTCTTGGAGCAAGATTGTGGTTTGTTCTCTTCAAATGGCCGTATTACGCTGCTCATCCAGCAGAAATTTTTATGGTTTGGATGGGGGGACTGGCAATACAAGGTGGCATTCTCGGCGGTACTTTAGTAGGAATCTGGCTCGCTAAGAAGCATAAATTGCCAGTTTGGCAGGTAGCCGATATCGTGGCACCGGCGTTAATACTCGGAATGGCGATTGGTCGCATATCAGATTTTCTTACCGGTGACGCTTATGGTATTCCAAGCAATTCCATCTTGGCTGTTTCCTATCCTCCGGGAACATTTGTCTACAACATCTTTGGCAGCACGCCGGTCCTGCCGATGCCCTTATTTGAGGCCATCGGTGATTTGATCATCTTTGGCTTTTTGCTATTGATTAAATATAGAAAACCATTCCAAGGGTTTCTATTCCTTCAGATGTTAATACTTTACTCAACGTTGAGATTTACTTTAGAGTTCTGGAGAGGAGACAGCCTAAGGACATTACTTAATCTGAAAGTCGCTCAATTGACGGCTTTGGCAACGATTATCTTAGCGATCGGTTTTATGATCGGACGCTATAGACAAATGAAAGCTGCTCATCGAGAGTAACAAAGAAAATTAGGAAACAAAGAAAAGGAGAAGCGGCATGAGGAACAGAAAATCTGGATCAGTTTCAGCAAATAAAAAGTCAAATCGAGGGAAAACCTTACTAAAAACCATAGGTTCTGTCCTTTTCGCCATTATTGCTACATCCCATCACTGGCTGCATATACTGTTGATTTCTGTCGGTTTAACGTCGATCGGGGCAGTTTTATTTAATATGCCTCCCCTTTTAAAAGTCATCCTGTTACTCATTTCCCTTATCATTTCGATCCGGTTTATTTTCGTAGCGAAACGCAAATGGAGACATGAACGCCCGGTCGCATGGGTTTATGCCATCGCTTCGATTCTTTCGATTGTGATTGTATTTTCTGCTGTACCCCAGACAATCAGTACGATCATTCAGCCACCTTCAAACACACAGAATCCTAACAGCATAAACACGCATGACCATAATCATAGTGATATGAATAAATAGTGGTGAAATGATTTTTAGCAAATGGCAAGCAGGACATAGGGTGACTTTCTATTTTTATGAGGAATGTACGTATTTTCATGATGTGAGAATTGCATCAGTCTCTAAAAGATTGAAGGCTAAAAGGTTGGAAACGAGTGTTTAAATAATCTTGTGTAAATAGATTCAAAAAACAATTGAAAAGGGAAAGCCTTCCCCTTAAG
>NZ_BMOK01000017.1 GCF_014647035.1 Sporolactobacillus putidus
AAGCTCTTCTGTGCCGATGGTAGTGGGGGGCTGTCCCCCTGTGAGAGTAGGTCACTGCCAGGCAATATGGAGGATTAGCTCAGCTGGGAGAGCGTCTGCCTTACAAGCAGAGGGTCATAGGTTCGAGCCCTATATCCTCCATTTTTATGCCGGTCTAGCTCAATTGGTAGAGCAACTGAATCGTAATCAGTAGGTTGGGGGTTCAAGTCCTCTGACCGGCATTTTTATTTTAATTAATTTGCGAGCCACTAGCTCAGGGGTAGAGCATCTGACTTTTAATCAGAGGGTCGAAGGTTCAAATCCTTCGTGGCTCACCATTTATCAATTGTACCATGATGCGGAAGTAGTTCAGTGGTAGAACATCACCTTGCCATGGTGGGGGTCGCGGGTTCGAATCCCGTCTTCCGCTCCATTTATTTTGATTTGTGCTACGCCGGGGTGGCGAAATTGGCAGACGCACAGGACTTAAAATCCTGCGGTAGGTGACTACCGTGCCGGTTCGAGTCCGGCTCTCGGCACCACTTATTCTGTTTTTTGCGCCCTTAGCTCAATTGGATAGAGCGTCTGACTACGGATCAGAAGGTTGGGGATTCGAGTTCTCTAGGGCGCACCATATCGGGAAGTGGCTCAGCTTGGTAGAGCACCACGTTCGGGACGTGGGGGTCGCAGGTTCAAATCCTGTCTTCCCGATCATTTTTTTGCTTTTTTTTAATGGGGCCTTAGCTCAGCTGGGAGAGCGCCTGCTTTGCACGCAGGAGGTCAGGGGTTCGATCCCCCTAGGCTCCACTTGAATAGGAATTCTGACAAACAGGCGGATCAGATCATCCGCGGCTGAGCTCAGGAGAACGGTGCCTTTTAGTTTTGAGGGCACCGTGTTTTTTTATTATTGAAGTGTCAAAAAATTCATCCCAAAATGGCACAGGTTCAACCCACGTCTGGTCAAGGGCAGGAGCGGGTTTTTCTGACAACCGGACCGGGTTTCAAAACGGCACAGGATGAAACGCGTATTGAAACGTCTCCGCCCTTCACTGCTGTGCCGGGCCCGTCAAATAGGAAGGTTGATTATTTGGCGGATATCATGCATAATTAAATTATAGTCAAAGTTAGTCAAAGTCAGGGAGGAGATGCCTCCGATGAGGAACATATCTGATATAATTGAAAAATATATAAAAGAAATTCTGGATTCGAGTGACATTATCAAGTTGAGGAGAAGCGAACTGGCAGAAAAATTTCAATGCGTTCCTTCGCAGATAAATTATGTATTGAAGACGCGTTTCTCTATCGAAAGAGGTTATGTAGTCGAAAGTAAACGCGGAGGAGGCGGATACATTCAGGTCATTAAAGTGCGGCCGGTTACGGATGCGGAGTTAATTGACGAGATGATTGGCCTGATCGGCTACAGACTGGCGGAAAATATGGGTGAATCGATTATCATCCATTTGCTTGAAGAGCAGGTAATCAGTGAACGTGAAGCAAGACTGATGATCAGCGCCGTCGACCAGACAATTCCTGATCTGGGTGTCCCTTTAAGAGACGAAATGCGTGCGAATATTTTAAAAGCCATGCTTCAGTCGCTGACGTATAAGCGTTGAAATGGCGACCTGCCATAAAAAAATCCGGAAACTTTCAAAAATGTTTTTTGCTGTCCTGTCGGCAGGACACCGGGGACTGATTTAGTAAAAAGCATATGGATCGGCAATAATAAAGACTCTGCACGGTCCGTTGATACAAAGTAAACGTTCGGCACGGCGAATTAAACGTCATGAACGGCTCCATGCAGTGTCAGAGCGCGAGAAGGAACACGCTGCCTGTTTTTGGATGATTGCCCGTTTCACCGCAAGAAAGAGGAATTCATGAGCTGTACGGCGAAATAGTGATATGTGCCGAATGCTCCGTTGTTCGTACAAAAGGGTTCCGGTACATTTGGAATCTGAATCGCGCCTTTATTGTCCGTCGTGATCGGAAAGAGAGTCCTATTAGAGTAGGGCCCCAAAAAATTTTATCAAACGGATGATTAAGCGATAAAAGTTGAAGATTTATAATAGGTTCACTACAATAGACAAAACAGGAGCAATTGAGTGAATATTGCCTCTGGGGGCAGTGTGACCGGCCTGTCGCCACTATCAAAGAGACACTCAACTGAATAATTTATAGGTAAGAGAGAATTTTGAAAGACACCGCGGGCCTATTATTGCCGCGGGTCGGTGAACCGAGAGTACGATTAAAAGGAGGCCACAATTATGATGTTTGGACGATTTACGGAACGCGCTCAAAAGGTGCTGGCGCTTTCTCAGGAAGAGGCCATGCGGCTGGGGCACAACAATATCGGCACTGAGCACATATTGCTCGGTCTTGTCCGTGAAGGTGACGGAATTGCTGCTAAAGCTCTTCTGGCATTGAATCTCAGTCCTGAAAAAATTCAGAAAGAAGTAGAAGCCTTAATCGGCCGCGGGAACGAAACGGTTCAAACACCTCACTATACGCCGAGAGCGAAAAGGGTCATCGAGTTGTCAATGGATGAGGCGAGAAAAATCGGCCATTCGTACGTAGGAACAGAACATATTTTGCTGGGCCTTATTCGTGAAGGCGAGGGAGTGGCTGCCCGTGTGCTGAACAACCTTGGCGTCAGCCTGAATAAGGCCAGACAGCAGGTTCTGCAGCTGCTTGGAAGCCACGAGGCGACGTCCGGCGGGGCACAGGGGCGAACCACGGCACATGCCAGCACCCCGACGCTCGACAGCCTGGCCCGGGATCTGACCGCGATGGCCGGTGAAGGGAGTCTGGATCCTGTAATCGGCCGCAGCAAGGAGATTGAGCGTGTAATTGAGGTACTGAGCCGCCGGACGAAAAACAATCCTGTCCTGATTGGTGAACCGGGGGTTGGTAAAACAGCGGTTGCAGAGGGACTGGCACAGGAAATTGTTAATAATGAAGTACCGGAAATTCTCCGTGACAAACGTGTTATGACGCTTGATATGGGCACAGTTGTTGCCGGAACAAAATATCGGGGCGAATTTGAGGATCGTTTGAAAAAGGTTATGGATGAAATCCGTCAAGCCGGGAATATTATTTTATTTATCGACGAGCTGCATACGCTGATCGGTGCCGGGGGTGCTGAAGGTGCCATTGATGCGTCGAACATATTAAAACCGTCGCTTTCGCGCGGAGAACTGCAGTGTATCGGAGCGACAACGCTTGACGAATACCGCAAGTATATTGAAAAAGATGCCGCACTGGAAAGACGCTTTCAGCCGATCAAGGTCAAGGAGCCGACCAAAGAACAGTCCATTCAGATACTGAAGGGATTGCGCGACCGCTATGAGGCGCACCATCGGGTCAAAATTACCGATGAAGCCATTACTGCAGCCGTCCGGCTTTCCGACCGTTATATTTCTGACCGGTATCTTCCCGATAAAGCGATCGACCTGATTGATGAAGCTTCTTCGAAAGTCCGTCTCCGATCATACACGGCTCCGCCGAATCTCAAGGAACTGGAGCAGAGGCTCGAAGCGGTCAGAAAAGAGAAAGATGCAGCCGTACAGAGCCAGGAGTTTGAGAAAGCCGCTTCATTGCGCGACAGTGAGCAGAAGCTGAAGGAACAGGTAGAGGTCAGCGAGAAGGAATGGAAAGAGAAGCAGGGGAAGGAGAATACCCAGGTTCTGCCTGACGACGTGGCTCTTGTCGTAGCCAATTGGACCGGCATTCCGGTTGTACGGCTTGAACAAAAAGAGAGCGAGCGTTTGCTCCAGATGGAAAATATCCTTCACAAGCGCGTTGTGGGGCAGGATGAAGCCATTAAAGCAATCTCCCACGCGATCAGGAGAGCAAGGGCCGGCCTGAAAGATCCGAAGCGGCCGATCGGCTCGTTCATTTTCCTCGGGCCAACAGGCGTCGGCAAAACCGAGCTGGCGCGGGCGGTTGCCGAAACGCTGTTTGGCGATGAAGAAGCGATCATCCGTATCGACATGTCCGAGTACATGGAAAAACACACAACATCAAGGCTCGTCGGCTCTCCTCCGGGATATGTCGGCCATGAAGAGGGAGGGCAGCTGACGGAAAAAGTCCGCCAGAAACCTTATTCGGTTATTCTTTTCGATGAAATTGAAAAAGCGCATCCCGATGTCTTCAATATTTTGCTTCAGGTGCTGGACGACGGACGCCTCACGGATTCCAAAGGGAGAACGGTTGATTTCCGAAACACGGCAATTATTATGACATCCAATGTGGGTGCGAGTGAGCTGAAGCGGAATAAGTATGTCGGCTTCTCGGTAGGCGGGGAAAATCATGAGTACAAAGAAATGAAAGATAAAGTCACGAGTGCCTTAAAACGTGCTTTCAGGCCGGAGTTTCTCAACCGAATCGATGAGATTATCGTCTTCCATGAATTGACGAAACCTCAGTTGTTGGAAATTGTCTCTTTGCTGGCAGAACATCTGAAACACCGTCTGTCAAGCCAGGGGATTGTTATCGAACTGACCGATGCGGCGAAAGCGCAAATTGTCGAAGAAGGCTACGATCCGGAATATGGGGCAAGGCCGCTTCGACGTGCACTTCAGCGGCGCGTCGAAGACAAGTTGTCCGAAGAGCTGCTGAAAGGTAATATTGCAAAGGGGACAAATGTCGTTATCGATTACAAAGACGGAGAATATGCGGTAAGCAAGAAAGAAGAAGCCGTGGCAAAATCCTGAGGCATGATCTTCGTGGGTGTTCAGGATCTGCCGCGCTGAGAAGAAGCCAAAGTGATCTATAAGCCTTGGCTTCTTTGTGTGTTATAAAAAAAGCCAGATTATTCTTACCCTAACGGGACTGAAAAGGTGATTATTAAATGGCAAAAACAAAAACGGTTTTTGTCTGCCAGGAATGCGGCTATGAGAGTCCGAAATGGATGGGGCGCTGTCCGGGCTGCCAGAACTGGAATACTCTGATTGAGGAAACGGTACGGCCTGCCGCACCTGCGGCAGGTTCTTTGCGGACACAGGACAGCAAACCTTCTCTGCTCACGGATGTGGTATTAGAAGAAGAACCAAGAATACTGACCGGCATGAAAGAATTCAACCGCGTGATGGGGGGCGGAGTGGTGCCTGCCTCACTCACGCTTGTCGGCGGAGACCCTGGCATAGGCAAATCAACCCTTCTCCTGCAGGCTTCCGATCAGCTGGCGCGAAGCGGGCGCAAGGTCCTCTATATATCAGGCGAAGAGTCGCTGCGCCAGACAAAGATGAGGGCCCAGCGGCTGGGGATCGTTTCGGACTGCCTGTATGTGCTCGCGGAAACCGATATTCACCGGATCGAGGCGCATCTTCAGGATGTCCAACCGGAAATTATGATCATTGATTCGATCCAAACCATTTATAATTCTGAGATGTCTTCGGCCCCCGGAAGCATTTCACAAATTAAAGAATGTACCGGGGAATTGATGCGGCTAGCAAAAACAAGCGGCATAGCGGTTTTCATTGTCGGGCATGTCACCAAAAACGGCGCGCTTGCCGGACCGAGGACATTGGAACATATGGTGGATACCGTTTTATATTTTGAAGGAGAACGCCATCATACATTTCGTATCCTAAGGGCGGTTAAAAACCGCTTCGGTTCAACGAATGAAATGGGTGTTTTCGAAATGAAAGAATCGGGGCTGAGTGAAGTCGCCAATCCTTCTGAAATCTTTCTGCAGGAGCGGACAAAGGGTGCAGCGGGGTCCGCGGTAGTTGCTGCGATAGAAGGGACCCGTCCTGTGCTCGTCGAAGTTCAGGCCCTGGTTACACCAACCAGTTTCGGTAATCCGCGCCGAATGGCGGCGGGTATGGACAACCACCGCATTTCACTGCTGATGGCCGTTTTGGAAAAGCGGGTCGGTCTGCTGCTTCAGAATCAGGATGCTTATATTAACGTCGCTGGCGGAATCAAGCTGGATGAACCGGCAACCGATCTGGCAGCAGCGATCAGCATAGCCTCAAGTTTCAGCAACAAGCCTACAAAGATTACGGATATTTTTATCGGCGAAGTGGGTCTGACCGGTGAAGTGAGGCGTGTCTCGCGCATTGAGCAGAGGGTGAACGAGGCATATAAACTAGGTTTTTCAAGAGCCTATATTCCGGAGAAAAATCAGGACGGGTGGTCCCCACCGAAGGGAATGAGCCTCGTCGGTGTTGCCTCGCTCTCCCAGGCCATCGATCTTGCACTGGGCGGTCCGCAAGGCATCGTACCTGAATCTGAATTCTTTCCGTCCGATTATTAAACATGGCGGATGAGTTTTCAAAGAGACCATTGGTTTTGAAACGGATAATATTTTCAAGCAAACATAATGGCAGAACCAAGTTTTGATTTTGTCATTTTGTCTATAATGCTTAGAGGAGGTGATTGAATATGTTGAAACGTTTGATTCAGCTATTTTTTATTCTATTAGGTGGTACTTTGGGGTTTGTCTATATACCAAAAATAATTCTGCTATTAAATCTTGGAAGCGGTATTCCGAACTGGATCGGTTCTCCATTTACAGGGATGGTCATCGGTGCTGTGATTTTAGCTCTCTTAACTTTTTGGTTTGTGGACTCATTGGCAGATTTGATTAAATCGTTTGAAGACAGAATAATAAAGGCTCCGGTAACCGATGTTGTATTTGGCACGATCGGTCTTGTCTTTGGACTCGTGATCGCTTTTCTGATACAGCTTCCTCTGGAAAGTTTGAACATTCCCGGGATCAGCACGGTGCTTCCGATCTTTGTGTATGTTTTTTTAGGCTATTTCTTTTTCCAGGTCGGCTTTAAGAAGCGTGACGAACTGCTGAACCTTTTTCACTTGCCGACCCGGTCAAGGGACCGAAAGAAAGATGCTCGTCCGGAATTGCAAAGGCCGAACGGAATCAGTCCTTACAAAATTTTTGACACCAGTGTGATCATCGACGGAAGAATTGCAGATATTTGTCAGACAGGATTTCTGGAAGGAACAATGGTCATTCCGCACTTCGTTCTTGAAGAGCTGCAGCATATCGCAGACTCGTCAGATGTTCTGAAAAGAAACCGCGGGCGGCGGGGACTGGATATTCTGAATAAAATTCAGAAAGACCATTCGATTCACGTCGACCTTTATGAAGGCGACTATGACGACATCACGGAAGTGGACAGTAAACTCGTCCGGCTGGCAAAAGAAGTGAACGGTATTGTCGTAACCAACGATTTTAATCTAAATAAAGTCTGCGAGTTTCAAGGTGTTCCCGTTCTGAATATCAACGACCTGGCAAATGCAGTAAAGCCGGTTGTTCTCCCCGGGGAAGAACTGCGGGTACAGGTCATTAAAGACGGGAAAGAACAGAATCAGGGTGTCGGGTATCTTGACGACGGTACAATGATTGTGGTAGAAGAAGGACATAGGTATATTGGCAAAACCATTGAAGTGATCATAACCAGTGTGCTGCAGACGTCGGCAGGAAGAATGATCTTTGCCAAACCCAAATTGCTTGAAAAAGCGCTTTGATTTTCATCGAATGGAAACAGGGCGGCTTGTATCCGGGGGCTTAGCAGATGAATTATCAAGTGGTGATTGTTGCGGCAGGGCAGGGTACGCGTATGGGAGCGGAGATGAATAAAGTCCTGCTTACTTTACACGGAATTCCCGTTATTATTTATACCCTTCGCGTTTTTGAACAAGATCCCGACTGTACGGGTGTTGTTCTCGTGATCAAAGAATCCGAGAGGAAAACTTTTTGTGAATTGATCCGCAGATACCACATAAACAAAGTGACCGAACTGGCGGAAGGCGGAAGAGAACGCCAGGAAAGTGTTTACAATGGATTGGCTAAACTAGGGGACTCTCAGGAAACGATTGTCATGGTTCATGACGGTGCCCGTCCGTTTGTCACTAGGAATCAGATTGCGAGAGTCGCCGAAGCCGCAGACCGTTGCGGTGCGGCACTTCTGGCTGTCCGTGTGAAAGATACAATAAAACAGGTAGCATGTCACAGTGTGAGTAAAACATTGGAACGCGAGAGCTTGTGGGCGGCACAGACCCCGCAGGCTTTTCGCATGTCCGTGATTATGCAGGCGCATCGTGAAGGCAGAGTGCGGCATTTTAAGGTAACGGATGACGCTTCACTCGTTGAACAGCTGGGTCAGACGGTGGAAGTTGTTGAAGGCAGCTATCGCAACATCAAGCTGACCACACCGGAAGACATGATCATTGCGGAAAAGTTTGTTCAGGAAGAGGAGAAGGCAGATGCGAATAGGCCACGGGTTTGATGTTCACCAATTTGCGGGTAATAGAAAACTGATTGTAGGGGGCGTTGTCATTCCCTATAATTTGGGGCTTGCAGGTCATTCCGATGCGGATGTTCTGCTTCATGCAATCAGCGACGCGCTCCTCGGAGCCGTCTGTGAAGGAGACATCGGCAGACATTTTCCCGATACGGACGAATCCTACAAAAACGCCGATTCAAAAGTGCTTCTGGCGGAAGTGATGTCCATTGTCCGTGCCAAAGGGTATGATGTCGGGAACATTGACAGTGTTGTGATTGCGCAGAAACCAAAATTCGCCCCTTATATACAGGAGATGCGCCGGACGATTGCCGACGTTTTGAAAACAGATCAAGATAGAATAAATGTTAAGGCGACGACTACTGAAAAACTGGGTTTTACAGGACGAGGAGAAGGAATTGCCGCTGAAGCTGTCTGCCTTCTGGAAAAAGTTGAATGAAGTTGAGCCGGCAAGCGTTATCCGTGTTAAAATGTAGAAGAATAACGGAAAGTGGTGAAATCAGTGACCAATGAAGTCAGGGTACGCTACGCGCCGAGTCCGACCGGATTCCTACATATTGGCAATGCGCGTACCGCAATTTTTAATTATCTGTTTGCCCGCCATGCAGGGGGCAAGTTTGTCATTCGTATTGAGGATACCGACCAGAAACGAAATGTTGAAGGCGGGGAAGAAAGCCAGCTGAAATATCTGAAGTGGCTTGGGCTTGAATGGGATGAAAGTGTTGATGTGGGCGGTGAATACGGTCCTTATCGGCAGATGGAGAGGCTGGATATTTATAAAAAATATTGGCAGGAACTGCTGGATAAAGGTCTGGCCTATAAATGCTACTGTACGGCAGAAGAGCTTAAGGCTGAACGCGAATCACAGATGGCTCACGGCCAGACGCCGGGTTACTCAGGAAAGTGCCGTCATCTGACTGAAGAGCAAAGAGCGCAGCTTGAAGCAGAAGGCAGAAAACCGACGATCCGTTTCCGGGTGCCGGCAGACCGGAAAATTGATTTTGACGACATTGTAAAGGGCCATGTATCGTTCAACACAAACGATGTCAGCGACTTTGTCATTGTTAAACAGAATGGCGTACCGACATACAATTTTGCCGTTGTTATCGATGACCATTTAATGAAGATGACTCATATCCTCCGCGGAGAAGAACACATCTCCAATACGCCGAAGCAGATTATGCTTTTTCAGTCATTCGGCTGGGAGGCACCTACCTATGGACATATGACGCTGATTGTCAACGAAAATCATAAGAAATTAAGCAAGCGGGACAACAGTATTGTCCAGTTTATTGAACAGTATAAAAACATGGGATTTCTGCCTGAAGCGCTGTTCAATTTTATCACGCTGCTCGGTTGGTCGCCGAAGGGTGAAGAAGAGGTCTTTTCACGCGAAGACTTTATCAAGCTGTTTGACGCAAACCGGCTGAGCAAGTCCCCTGCAATGTTCGATAAGTCCAAGCTTGAATGGATGAACGGACAGTACATCAATAAAATTTCGGCAGAAGATTATGTGAAGCTCACTGTTCCGTATTTGATCGAAGCCGGACTTGTTCCGGAACAGATGACCCCTGAACAGGAGGAATGGGCAAAGCGCGTTGTTCTCCTTTATCAGGAACAGCTCCATTACGGTGCGGAAATTGTCAACCTGACCGAAATGTTCTTTAACAAAGAAGTAGAATTGGACAATCTGAGTAAAGATGAGGAGAAAATTCTTGCAGGCGAACAGGTCAATGAAGTGATCACAGTGTTCAATCGGGAACTTAAAAGCCTGACGGAATGGACGGCAGAGGCCATTAACCCGAAGATCAAAGTGACACAGAAAGAAACCAAGCAGCGCGGCTGGAAATTGTACATGCCGATACGTGTGATTGCAACAGGTTCGGCGCACGGTCCTGAATTGCCGGAGGCACTGGAATTGCTCGGCAGGGACATTGTTATCGAGCGGATGGAACACTATCTGAACATGCAGAAAACAGTCTGAAAGCTTCCCTTGCAGTTTGCGGAGAATGGCGATTATCCATGATTCCGCATAACGTGTAAAAGAAAACAGAAAAAGCGTTGAAGAGGTTGAGTAAGGATTTTTCCTTCTTGGACAGAGAGAACGGTCATCCGGCTGAAAACCGTTCAGACAGGAAAATCGCTGAATTGCCCCTCTGAGTTTTCCGCTGAACGGTTCAGTAGGCGGAAACGGCGGCAGCCGTTATCGGTTTAAGTGGAGAGGACTACTCTCAAACAAAGTGGAACCGCGTCATTAAGGCGTCTTTGTGTCGGACGACACAAAGACGCCTTTTTAATCTGTCCTGAATGGATAATCATGATTTGGAGGTGAATCCGCTGTGCGGAATATAATTGCCGAAGATCTGAACAATGTGTTTGATCAGGATCCTGCTGCAAGAAGCAGATGGGAAGTGATCTGGACGTATTCCGGTCTGCACGCGATATGGGCGCATCGGGTCGCTCACTGGCTATGGCAGAAAAAGTTCTACTTTTTCGCCCGTGTGCTCTCGCAATTTACCCGTTTTCTGACAGGCATTGAAATTCATCCGGGAGCAAAGATCGGCCGTCGCTTTTTCATGGATCACGGCATGGGCATTGTTATCGGAGAGACATGCGAGATTGGTAATGACGTCACACTTTTTCAAGGGGTGACTCTTGGCGGAACAGGCAAAGAAAAAGGAAAAAGGCATCCGACGGTTGGCAACGATGTTCTGATCTCCACTGGAGCGAGGGTGCTCGGATCCATTACCATCGGAGACCATTCCAAGATTGGCGCAGGTTCGGTCGTGCTGCACGATGTTCCGGCGGATTCGACAGTGGTCGGCATTCCCGGCCGTGTCGTCAGGCAGAACGGCAGAAAAGTGCACCATCACGATCTGAATCACACGGATCTGCCGGATCCCGTCGCCGACAAAATCGAACAGCTGGAGGAAGAAATCGAACGGCTGCGCCAGGAAATTCAGAAATTGAAAGAACCAAGTCAGAAGGAGAGTGAAACAGAATGACTCTGAAGGTCTATAACACACTGACAAGAAAAAAAGAGGTATTCGTTCCAATAGAAAAAGGTAAGGTCAGGATGTATGTCTGTGGACCGACGGTTTACAATTACATTCACATCGGAAACGCGCGTCCTGCCGTAGTTTTCGACACGGCTCGCCGTTATTTTGAATTCCGCGGGTATAATGTGAACTATGTATCCAATTTTACGGATGTCGATGATCGGCTGATTCATGCGTCACAGGAGCGTCATCAATCTGTGCCGGAAATTGCCAATCAGTTTATTAAAGCTTTTCTCGCTGATGTGGGCGCCTTAAATGTCAAGAAAGCGACGATCAATCCTCGTGCGACAGAAACCATGCCTGAAATCATCGCGTTTATCGGTAAGCTGATCGATACGGGTTTTGCCTACGCCGCTGACGGGGATGTTTACTACAGGACAAGAAAATTCAAAGATTACGGAAAGCTCTCGCACCAATCCGTCGACGATTTGAAATCGGGCGCCCGGATTGAAATTGGGGAAAACAAGGAAGACCCGCTCGACTTTGCCTTATGGAAGGCGGCCAAACCGGGAGAGATTAAATGGGCGAGCCCCTGGGGGGAAGGACGTCCGGGCTGGCACATCGAATGTTCGGCCATGGTTGAGAAATATCTGGGTGAAACAATCGATATTCACGCGGGCGGAACCGATCTCGTTTTTCCGCATCATGAAAATGAAATTGCGCAGTCTGAAGCGCTGCATCACTGCGCAATGGCCCATTACTGGCTGCATAACGGTCATATCCAGATTAACAACGAGAAAATGTCGAAATCCATCGGCAATGTCATTCTTGTTCACGACCTGATCAAAAAGTACGATCCGCTTGTTGTCCGCTTCTTTATTTTGACCGTTCAGTACCGCCACCCTATTAACTTCAGCGACGAATTGCTGAATGACGCGGTTCAGGCATTCGGGCGGCTGAAGACCGTGTTTTACAATCTTGATCATCGCCTGAAAGATTTTGCCGGACAGACGGATGGCTTCGATGAGAAGATGGAGAGTTACCGAGTGCGCTTCATTGAAGCGATGGACGACGACTTTAATACGGCGAATGCCATTTCCGTTCTTTTTGATATCGCAAAGGACGCTAATATTGCTCTGCAGAGCGCGGACACAAAACCGGCACTGCTTTTTTCATACCGGCAGATACTCTTTGAACTTTCTGATGTCCTCGGGCTGAAACTTGAAGATCAAACCGAAAGTATTCTGGACAGCGATGTGGAAGCCATGATTGAGAAACGTGAGGCGGCACGGCGGGACAAACAATTTGCACTGGCCGATGTGATAAGGGACCAACTGAAAAAAGCCGGCATTGTGCTGGAGGACACGCCGCAGGGCGTACGCTGGAAAAGAGGACGGGAATGAGCATGGCCAAAAAACAGGCGGCCCCGGATCAGATGAGCAGTCTCGCGCTGGCTTATATGGGTGACGCAATCATTGAAGTCTATGTCCGTGAGGCCGTGATTAGCGGCGGCGCTGCAAAGCCACATCTGCTGCACGCTCTGGCTGTGGATTATGTATCCGCGCGGGCACAGTCGAGGTTTCTCCATGAATTGATGGAAGAAGGTTTTCTGACTGAGGATGAGCTGAGCATCGTCAGGCGCGGACGGAACGCCAAATCGCATTCCGTCCCGAGGAATACGGATGTACAGACTTACAATTTCAGCACGGGATTTGAAGCGCTGATCGGTTATCTTTATTTTACCGGGGGCAAAGATAGAATTGAGGAAATCATGAAAAAGATGTTTGTCAATCACCCGGTTGAAGGGGGAGAGAATCCATGAACGATGAATTGATCGTCGGGCGCCATCCCGTGTCGGAGGCAATCAGATCCGGTAGAGAAATCAATAAAGTGTGGCTGAATAAAGAAGGGCGGGGATTTAGCGAGCTTCTTGAACTGATCAAAGAAAATGGAATCGCCGTGCAGTTTGTTCCGAAACAAAAGCTCGATCAGATGTCCCGGTCCGCCCAGCATCAGGGTATTGTGGCTTCAGTTGCCGCCTACCGCTATTCAGAGCTGTCCGATTTGTTCGATCTTGCGAAGCAGCGCGGGGAATCCCCCTTTTTTCTGATGCTGGATAATGTTGAGGATCCGCACAACCTGGGTTCCATATTGAGAACGGCGGATGCTTCCGGCTGCCACGGTGTCATCATTCCGAAACGTCGTTCGGTCGGATTGACTTCGGTTGTAGCCAAAGCGTCAACGGGCGCGATTGAGTACGTTCCGGTTGTGCGCGTGTCCAACTTGGCTAATACAATGGACGCCATGAAAAAACAGGGGGTCTGGTTCGCCGGGACGGCTGCGGACGGCAGTGAGGATTACCGTCAGGCAGACTACTCCCTGCCGCTTTGCCTGGTTATTGGCAATGAAGGAAGCGGCATGTCGCAGCTGGTGAGAAAAAAGTGCGATTTTCTGATCAACATTCCGATGAGGGGAAAAGTCACATCGCTGAATGCTTCGGTTGCAGCGGGCCTGCTCATGTATGAAGTGCTCAGGCACCGCGGGCAGCAAAGGTGAACACGATGAACGAGATCCTGATTGTCGACGGCTATAATGTGATCGGTGCATGGAATGAACTGAAGGAATTGCGGGAAAAGGATTTCGAGAGCGCAAGGGATCTGCTGATCAATAAGATGGCAGAGTATCAGGCGGTGACAGGCTACCGTGTCATCATTATTTTTGATGCCTATCTGATACCCGGCAAGGAGACGAAAACAAAGCAGTCAACGGTCGAGGTCATCTATACAAAAAAAAACGAAAAGGCGGATCAAAAAATAGAAGGTCTGATCAGAAAGTTACAGAATGTGAAGACGCGTATTCACGTCGCGACTTCAGATATGGCGGAGCAGTGGGCGGTGTTTTCTCAGGGCGCCCTTCGGAAACCGTCAAGGGAGCTGATCGAAGAAATCAGAAAAATAGATCGCCAGATTGGCAAAACGACAATGAACGATCAGCCACAGGGCAAGCGGTCAGTCATCCAGATTGACGAAGAGACACGGGCGAAGCTGGAAAAGATGAGAAGAGGTTTTTGAATTTTCTTGACGATTTGAATTTTGTTACTGTATAATATTTCTACAAAAGGCATCATGAGCTCGGGGGGAAAAAAATGAGTTACGATCCGGTAAGGGCTGATATGGCAGTGTTTCGCTCACTTGATGATGAAAAAATACTGAAAGTGGTTCATGATGGTAATGGAGAAGCCTTGGAGTATCTCATTTTTAAATATAAGAATTTTGTGCGTGCGAAAGCGAAAGCTTATTTTCTCGTCGGTGCCGAACGTGAGGATATTATTCAGGAAGGGATGATCGGTCTCTTCAAGGCCATCCGCGATTACAGAGGGGACAAGCCGGCTTCATTTAAAGCGTTTGCAGAACTCTGTATCACCCGTCAGATGATTACTGCGGTCAAGACGGCAACACGGCAGAAACACATTCCTTTAAATTCTTATGTTTCGCTTGACAAGCCAATTTATGATGAAGAGTCGGACCGTACACTGCTCGACGTCGTCTGCGAAACTCAGTCGAGTGATCCGGAAGAGCTGCTGATCAGCCGGGAAGAGTACGACAATATAGAAGAAAAACTCTCCCGGATCTTGAGCGATCTGGAACGTAAAGTGCTGAACCAGTATCTCGACGGGCGTTCCTATCAGGAAATATCCGCCGATTTGAAACGCCATGTGAAATCGATTGATAATGCGCTTCAGCGTGTGAAGAGAAAACTGGAACACTGCATGCAACTGAAGGAACTGAGCTTATAACCGTTATAACAGGACAGGGCATCGAGAGATCGCAGCTCTGCATGCGCTTTATTGACAGGCCCGGAGTCATGTGCTATATTCAACCCAGTATAAATTCATTGATCAGAGAGGCTGTTGAACGCCTTTCTTTTTAATGTGGGGACGCATAAGCATGATCGAAGAAAGAAAGCGGAGCGGGAGACAAACCGCCTGAACTTATTTAACTGTAGAATCAGGTGCATGCCTTGAGAAAAAAGATCGTTCTTGCCTGCTCAGTCTGCCATTCAAGAAACTATACGATAACGGAAAAAGCGGACAAAAATACAGATCGGGCTGAATTGAATAAATATTGTAAAACCTGCAATGCGTACACATTGCACCGGGAAACGAAGTAGAATTTTAGACGGAGGTATTGCAGAGGATGTCAGGCATCATCAAAGGGACCGGGAAATTTTTTCGCAGTATCATCACCGAAACAAAGAAAATAAGCTGGCCGACGCGCATTGAACTTTTTAAATACACGGTCACGGTTATCGTCACAGTGGTGTTTTTATCCGTTTTTTTCGTTGTTGTTGATTTAGGCATTTCGCAGCTGATGCACCTGATCACAAATCGATGACTGTTCGCCGTATCGTTTGACGGACCAATAATTTGGAGGAAGAAAGTTATGGAAAAGAACTGGTATGTTATTCACACATACTCGGGCTACGAAAACAAGGTCAAGACTAACCTGGAAAAAAGAGTTGAGTCAATGGGTATGGCCGATAAAATATTCCGGATTCTCGTTCCTATGGAAGAAGAAACGGAAATGAAAAACGGACAGAAAAAAACGGCCATGAGAAAGGTTTTTCCCGGCTATGTGCTGACGGAAATGATCATGACTGATGATTCATGGTATGTGGTCCGCAATACCCCGGGGGTAACGGGTTTTGTCGGTTCAACAGGAGCGGGCTCTAAACCGATCCCTCTCCTCCCGGAGGAAGTGGACGCAATTCTGAAGCAGATGGGTCTTAAAGAACGTATTGCGGATGTTAACTTCGAACTTAAAGAACAAGTCAAGGTTAAGGAGGGTCCGTTTGCGGACTTCATCGGCAGTGTCGAAAGTATTGATCAGGAAAAAAGCAAGCTTAAGGTGCATGTCAATATGTTCGGGCGGGAGACACCGGTTGAACTGGATTTTGATCAAGTTAAAAAAATTGATTGACGAACGGTGACCGGCGAGGCATGGAAGAGACAGGTGATTTTTTCCTGATCTTGCAATTTGCCGCCGACGAATGTATAATCTTGATGTTTGTATGATTTGAAACGATCTCACCATCGTAGGGTACGAAGATTGAAAACGGCCATAGAGGCTTTATGAAAGAGTGGGAGGGAATATCCCGTACCACAAATTGTTGCAGGGAGGTGCTCTCATGGCAAAAAAAGTAGTCAAGTTAGTAAAATTGCAGATTCCGGCAGGTAAAGCAAATCCGGCTCCGCCGGTTGGTCCGGCACTGGGCCAGGCGGGCGTTAACATTATGGGTTTTTGCAAGGAGTTCAATGCGCGTACATCCGATCAGGCGGGTTTGATCATTCCGGTTGAAATCACCGTATTCGAAGACCGGTCGTTTACTTTTATTACGAAAACGCCGCCTGCGGCTGTTCTTCTGAAAAAAGAAACGGGTATCGAATCAGGTTCGGGTACGCCGAATACGAAAAAAGTCGCGACAATCAAGCGGGACAAAGTGCGCGCGATTGCTGAACTGAAAATGCCGGACCTGAATGCGGCCGACGTTGAAGCGGCAATGCGCATGGTTGAAGGAACAGCCCGCAGCATGGGCATTGTTGTCGAAGACTGATTTCGCCAAGAAGCTTGCGGTTTCTGTCCGCATCTTTCTGTTTTATACTTTAAGAAAGCCCTCTGTCTAGGCGGATTACAGTATAATACGGATGCAGCAGGCGGCTGAAACGTTTTTTAAGATCGGTGGGAGGTCTAATACAAACCGCTATTACCACGAAGGAGGAATTACAATGGCCAAAAAAGGAAAAAAATATCTTGAAGCTGCAAAAGCAATCGACCGTTCGAAAGCTTACGATATTGAAGAAGCCGTCAGCCTTGTGAAAAAAGTCGCTTCAGCCGGCTTTGATGAATCGGTGGACGTAGCCGTCCGGCTTGGCGTGGACACGAGAAAGAACGATCAGCAGGTCCGCGGCGCGGTCGTGCTGCCGAACGGCACGGGAAAAACGCAGCGTGTGCTCGTCTTTGCGAAGGGCGATAAAGCCAAAGAAGCGGAAGCCGCAGGAGCGGATTATGTCGGCGAGCAGGAATACGTTGAAAAAATCAGCGGAGGCTGGTTTGATTTTGATGTCGTTGTTGCTACTCCGGACATGATGGCCCAGGTCGGCCGTCTCGGCCGGGTACTCGGTCCGAAAGGCCTGATGCCGAACCCGAAAACCGGAACGGTTACTTTTGATGTCGATAAGGCAGTCAAAGAAATCAAAGCCGGTAAAGTGGAATATCGTGCCCAGAAAGACGGCAACGTTCATGTTCCGATCGGCAAGGTTTCTTTTGAGGACAACAAACTGGTTGAAAACTTTAAGGTCCTGATTGAAACGCTGGTCAAGGCAAAACCGGCCGCCGCAAAGGGAACCTACCTGAAAAACATCGCGATCTCATCGACGATGGGACCCGGCGTCAAGGTTTCGACGGCTGCAGCCAGATAATCGGTCTGTGAAGACGCGTTCCTTGCAAGGTTGACAGCAGGACAGAAACTCAATATAATGACTGATGTTCATTATAATTAAATCATTGATTACCGTAGACAGCAGGGGCATGTTCAATGCTTAATTTTTCCCAGCCGAGGTTTGCAAATTCTTGATAACCCTTTTTGCGTTGGATAGATGCGTACCCTCATGTCAATCGGCTTGAGGGTTTTTTATTGAACCTATAGCGGTGAAACAAAACTTCTGGATACGGAAAACGGGGACAGGGAGGTGTATCAGGAACAATGAGCAACGAAAAAATACTTGAAGCAAAGAAACAGGTTGTTGATGAGATCGCCGGAAAATTAAAGGAAAGTGTTGCGACAATTGTTGTGAATTATCGCGGACTTTCTGTTGCGGAAGTCACGGAACTCCGTAAACAGCTGCGTGAAGCCAACGTTGATTACAAGGTTTACAAGAATACCTTTGTACGCCGTGCGACCGCGCTGACGGATCTGACCGAACTCGACGGCGCACTTGAAGGCCCGACGGCAGTCTCGTTCAGTAAGGACGACGTGATTGCTCCGGCAAAGGTGCTTTACAATTTTTCAAAAGATCATGAGGCGCTGGAAATCAAGGCCGGTGTGATCGAAGGAAAAGCGGCAACGGTTGAGGAAATCAAGGCGCTCGCAGAACTTCCTTCAAGAGAGGGACTTCTGTCGATGCTGGCCAACGTTCTTCAGGCGCCGATCCGCAATTTTGCGATCGGACTCAAGGCGGTTGCCGAACAGAAAGAAGCCTGATTCGTCGGCCTGGCCGGTCCTGGAAAAAATGGTTTACGATAAAAAAGCAAACGAATTTAAGGAGGATTATTTTCAATGACTAAAGAAGATATCATTGGCGCTATTAAAGAGATGTCTGTTCTTGAACTGAACGATCTCGTAAAAGCAATTGAAGACGAGTTTGGTGTAACTGCTGCTGCTCAGGTTGCTGCTCCGGCCGGTGCAGGTGCCGCAGTAGAAGAAGAAAAAACGGAATTCGACGTTATTCTTGCTGAAGCCGGTGCGCAGAAAATCAAGGTTATCAAAGTTGTCCGTGAAATCACAGGCCTTGGTCTGAAGGACGCAAAGGCATTGGTTGACGGCGCACCTAAGGCTGTCAAAGAAGGCGCTGCTAAAGAAGAAGCCGAGGAAATCAAAGGCAAGCTTGAAGAAGTTGGCGCAAAGGTCGAACTGAAATAAGTTCGGATTCAAGCCCGCGCTTGCGCGGGCTTTTTATTTTTCTTGAAACAGGTAAACAATTTTACAGACATGAACAAAACCGCTGCCCGAACGGAGAGCACACCCGCTTCGTTCGGATGCCCTTCGTTTTTTACTATTCTTTTTAAGGTGAGTTATCTATGAGCGAACACTATTATTCACAGCACCCTCAGGCAGCGAGCCACCGCCAAAGCGTGACCCTGCAATTGAGAGGCAGAACGCTTACTTTTGTTACAGACGCCGGGGTTTTTTCGAAAAGAGGCATTGATTTTGGCTCTGGATTGCTGATTGACACCTTCAGGGAGCCCGAGATACCCGGCGATATTCTGGATATGGGCTGCGGATACGGGCCGATCGGGATTGCTCTTTCAAAATCCTTTCCGGGACGTCAGGTAATGATGGCTGACATAAATGAGCGGGCAGTTGCGCTTGCCGAAGAAAACGTCCGGGTCAACCAGGCCAGGGCAAAGGTGTGCCAGAGTAATTTATTCGAACAGATCGATGGACCGTTCGCCGCAATTGTCACCAACCCACCGATTCGCGCTGGAAAAAAAATTGTCCATCAGATTTTTTCCGATGGGTATGATTTTCTCGAGAGCAAGGGGGAATTATGGACGGTTATTCAAAAGAAGCAAGGGGCTCCTTCGGCACTGAAGGCCCTTCAGTCAATCTTTGAAACAGTCAACGTTGTCGCGAAAAAGAAGGGCTATTTTGTTTTTTGTGCAAAAAAGAATTGACTTTAAAATACTACTGTGATATTATGTTTTAATGCTAACATCGGTGTAGTTGTCGGTATAGAACTCCCTTTTTCTGGGAAAACTAATCAAATAATTTTTGAACTACGGTAAGCTCAGATGTTTGGTTTGCCGATTTTTTCAATATGCTTGATTTGAGGGGTGAAATAGTTGACAGGTCAACTCGTACAATACGGACGCCACCGCCAACGCAGGAGCTACGCTCGGATTAAAGAAGTACTGGAACTCCCTAATCTTATTGAAATTCAAACCGCCTCCTATCAGTGGTTTCTTGATGAGGGCATTCGGGAAATGTTTCAGGATATTTCACCGGTGGAAGATTTTACGGGAAATCTTATTCTGGAATTTGTCGACTATAGTTTGGGAGAACCCAAATATTCCGTTGACGAAGCAAAGTCCCGCGATGTGACTTATGCTGCACCGTTGCGCGTCAAAGTTCGACTGATTAACAAAGAGACGGGTGAAGTTAAGGAACAGGAAGTATTCATGGGCGATTTCCCTCTGATGACAGAGGCGGGAACGTTTATCATTAATGGTGCGGAACGGGTCATTGTTTCACAGCTGGTACGTTCTCCAAGTGTTTACTTCAATGAAAAATTCGATAAAAACGGCAAAAAAGGTTTTGGAGCGACGGTCATTCCAAACCGGGGAGCCTGGCTTGAATATGAGACCGACGCTAAAGACGTGGCTTATGTGAGAATAGACCGCACAAGAAAAGTACCTGTGACGGTCCTTTTGCGTTCCCTCGGATTCAGCACAGATCAGGAGATTATCGATCTTCTGGGCGATGATGAGTTTCTTAGAAACACTTTGGAAAAAGATAATACGGACAGTACAGATAAAGCGCTTGTCGAAATTTACGAACGTCTTCGCCCCGGCGAACCGCCGACCGTGGAAAACGCGAAGAGTCTGCTTGAAGCTCGCTTTTTCGACCCGAAACGCTATGATTTGGCCAATGTCGGCCGCTATAAAATGAACAAGAAGCTGAACATTAAGAACAGGCTTTTCAATCAGCGGCTGGCTGAAAAACTTGTAGATCCTGAGACGGGAGAAATTGTCGCTAACGAAGGCACACTGCTCGACCGCCGGACTCTTGACAGGCTGTTGCCGACGATTGAGAAAAAACTGGGCTTTGTGGAATATACGCCTCACGAAGGTGTCATTGCCGGCCAGACGGTCAGAGTGCAGGCAATCAGCGTCTATTCGCCGCTCGATGAAGACAGGGGCAAAGTGATTAAGGTCATGGGCAACTGCGGCATTGACAAGTCTATCAAACATATCACCCCCGCGGATATTTTGTCGTCAATCAACTATTTCTTTAATCTGCTTCACGGTATTGGCGATACAGATGACATCGACCATCTCGGAAACCGCCGGCTGAGATCTGTTGGTGAATTGCTGCAGAATCAGTTCCGTATCGGCTTGTCGCGGATGGAACGCGTGATTCGTGAACGGATGTCGATCCAGGACACCAACAGCATCACACCTCAGGCGCTGATTAATATCCGGCCTGTCATCGCTTCAATCAAGGAATTCTTCGGAAGTTCGCAGCTTTCACAGTTCATGGATCAGACAAATCCTCTGGCTGAGCTGACACATAAGCGGCGGCTTTCCGCACTCGGACCAGGCGGTTTGACTAGAGAACGTGCCGGAATGGAAGTGCGCGACGTGCACTATTCGCATTACGGCCGCATGTGTCCTATTGAAACCCCTGAAGGCCCGAACATCGGTCTGATCAACTCGCTGTCCAGCTATGCGCGTGTAAATAAGTACGGTTTCATTGAAACCCCGTATCGCCGGGTCGATCCCGATACAGGCAAAGTAACGGAGCACATTGATTATCTGACGGCGGACGAAGAAGACAATTACGTCGTTGCCCAGGCGAACGCCGAACTGAACGACGATGGTTCGTTTAAGGACGATCATATACTGGCACGTTTCCGTAGTGAAAATCTCGTTGTTCACAGAGACCGCGTCGATTATATGGACGTTTCTCCGAAGCAGGTTGTCTCTGTCGCATCGGCGTGCATCCCTTTCCTTGCCAACGACGACTCCAACCGTGCGCTGATGGGTGCGAACATGCAGCGTCAGGCGGTTCCGCTTCTGCAGCCTGAGGCGCCGATTGTCGGAACCGGTATGGAATATGTATCGGCCCGTGACTCGGGAGCTGCAATCCGTTCAAAGCATCGCGGCCGCGTTGAATATGTTTCCGCAAAACAAATTAGAATCCGCACGCTTGAGACGGTTGACGGCCGGGAAACAGAAGGCGATGTAGTCGCTTATAAACTGTCAAAATTCGAGCGATCCAACCAGGGTATGTGCTACAATCAGAAGCCGATTGTTGACAAAGGGATGATTGTCGACATGGGAGAAATTATCGCCGACGGTCCTTCGATGGATCAGGGCGAACTCGCACTCGGACGCAATGTGCTTGTCGGCTTCATGACCTGGAACGGCTATAACTATGAAGATGCGGTTATTATGAGTGAGAAGCTTGTCAAAAATGACGTTTACACGTCTATTCATATTGAAGAATACGAATCGGACGCCCGCGATACAAAGCTCGGACCGGAGGATATCACTCGTGACATTCCGAATGTCGGCGAAGACGCTTTGAAAAATCTGGACGACCGGGGCATCATTCGCATCGGCGCTGAAGTTCGTGACGGTGATATTCTTGTCGGAAAAGTAACACCAAAAGGCGTTACGGAACTGACGGCGGAGGAACGCCTTCTTCACGCGATTTTTGGCGAGAAAGCACGTGAAGTGCGCGATACCTCTTTGAAAGTGCCGCACGGCGGCGGCGGTATTGTTCACGACGTTAAAATATTCACCCGGGAAGCGGGCGACGAACTCCCGCCGGGTGTCAATGAACTTGTGCGTGTCTATATTGTTCAAAAAAGAAAGATTCATGAAGGCGACAAAATGGCCGGCCGTCACGGAAACAAAGGTGTTATTTCCAAAATCTTGCCTGAAGAGGATATGCCTTTCCTGCCGAACGGACGTCCGCTTGATATCATGCTGAATCCGCTCGGTGTGCCTTCCCGAATGAATATCGGCCAGGTGCTTGAACTTCATCTTGGCATGGCTGCGCGCGAACTGGGCATTCATGTGGCAACACCGGTCTTTGACGGAGCCAGAGAAGAAGATGTCTGGAGCACATTGGAAGAAGCCGGCCTCTCAAGAGACGGGAAAACCATTCTTTACGACGGCCGAACAGGCGAACCGTTTGACAACCGTGTATCTGTAGGCGTGATGTACATGATCAAGCTGGCCCACATGGTTGACGATAAACTGCATGCCCGTTCCACAGGACCGTATTCACTGGTTACTCAGCAGCCGCTGGGAGGCAAGGCTCAATTCGGCGGTCAGCGTTTTGGTGAAATGGAAGTCTGGGCGCTTGAAGCCTATGGCTCTGCACACACACTTCAGGAAATCCTGACAGTCAAATCCGACGATGTTGTAGGACGTGTGAAAACTTACGAATCGATTGTCAAAGGTGAAAATGTTCCGGAACCGGGCGTACCGGAATCATTTAAAGTTTTGATTAAAGAACTGCAAAGCCTTGGCATGGACGTCAAAGTTTTGGCAGCCGACCATTCGGAAATTGTCATCAAGGAACTCGAAGACGAGGAAGAAACGCTTGATGACAGTCTGAACGTACAAGTCTGAAATTCGGAATCAACCTCTTCTAGTAAAACAACAGCTTGGTCAAACAACTCGGTGGCAGGATTGCCAAAACATTGAAAATAAAGGGAGGTTGCCCCCTTGCTGGATGTTAATAAATTTGAATTCATGAAGATTGGTTTAGCGTCGCCGGACAAAATCCGGTCATGGTCGCATGGTGAAGTCAAGAAACCGGAAACGATTAACTACAGAACCCTGAAGCCGGAAAAAGACGGGTTGTTCTGCGAGCGGATTTTCGGACCGACAAAAGACTGGGAATGCCACTGCGGAAAATACAAACGTGTCAGATATAAAGGTGTCGTCTGTGACCGCTGCGGCGTTGAGGTAACAAGGGCAAAAGTCCGCCGAGAAAGAATGGGCCACATCGAGCTGGCAGCTCCGGTGTCCCACATATGGTATTTCAAAGGAATTCCAAGCCGGATGGGACTTTTACTCGACATGTCTCCGAGAGCTTTGGAAGAAGTTATCTACTTCGCATCTTATGTCGTGACCGAACCTGGCGATACGCCGCTGGAGAAGAAACAGCTTCTTTCCGAAAAAGAATACCGCAACTACAGAGAAAAATACGGCAGTGCTTTTAAAGCAGGAATGGGCGCCGAGTCCATCAAAAAACTGCTGCAGGATGTCGATTTGGACAAAGAATCGAACTTGCTGCAGGAAGAACTGAAAACCGTTCAAGGACAGCGCAGGACAAGGGCTGTGAAACGTCTCGAGGTCATTGAGGCATTCCGTGAATCAGGAAACGAGCCATCATGGATGGTGCTCGATGTCCTCCCGGTGATCCCTCCGGAACTCCGTCCAATGGTCCAATTGGACGGAGGCCGGTTTGCTACTTCCGACCTGAACGACCTGTACCGCCGCGTGATCAACCGGAACAACCGCTTGAAAAGGCTGCTTGATCTAGGCGCGCCCAGCATTATTGTGCAGAATGAAAAGCGAATGCTTCAGGAAGCAGTAGATTCACTGATCGATAACGGCCGCCGCGGGCGTCCTGTCACGGGGCCGGGCAACCGTCCGCTGAAGTCCCTCTCCCATATGCTTAAGGGAAAGCAGGGACGCTTCCGCCAGAACCTGCTGGGCAAACGTGTGGACTATTCGGGCCGTTCAGTTATAGCTGTAGGGCCAAGTCTGCAGATGTACCAATGCGGACTCCCGAAGGAAATGGCACTTGAGCTGTTCAAACCTTTCGTTATGAAAGAATTGGTCAGCCGCGGGATTGCTAATAACATCAAAAGCGCCAAACGGAAGGTTGAAAAAGTTCACCCGGATGTATGGGGTGTTCTTGAAGATGTCATCAAGGAGCATCCGGTTCTTCTGAACCGGGCGCCAACGCTGCACCGGCTGGGCATTCAGGCTTTCGAACCGAGAATCGTTGAAGGTCGTGCCATCCGCCTCCATCCGCTCGTGTGTACGGCATACAACGCCGACTTCGATGGCGACCAGATGGCTGTTCACGTTCCGCTTTCAACCGAAGCTCAGGCTGAAGCCCGTCTGCTGATGCTCGGCGCGCAGAACATTTTGAATCCAAAAGACGGCAAGCCGATCGTTACCCCTTCCCAGGACATGGTGCTCGGCAACTATTATCTGACGCTTGAAAGAAAAGGCGCTGTCGGTGAAGGAAAAGTATTCAAAGATGCGAATGAAGTCATGCTGGCTTATCATAACGGCTTTGTTCACCTGCATTCACGGATCGCCATTCCGGCATTGTCCGTTCATAACCATACTTTTACCGAAGAGCAAAATAAACAGTATCTGCTGACGACAGTGGGCAAGCTGATTTTCAATCGCATTCTGCCTCCGTCTTTTCCATATATTAACGAACCGACGGATCACAACCTTCAGCTCGCCACACCGGACAAATATTTCATACCAATGGGTTCAGACATAGCGAAGGAGATTTCCGGACGTGAAGAGATCCCTCCGTTTAAGAAGGGCTATCTCGGACACATCATTGCTGAAGTATTTAAACGCTATAAAGTCACGGAAACTTCCAAGTTTCTCGACCGGCTGAAGGCCCTGGGCTTCCAATATTCGACAAAGGCGGGAATTACCGTCGGCGTTTCCGACGTTATCGTGCTTCCTGAGAAAAAGGAAATCCTCGACAAGGCGGAAGAAGATGTACAGAAAGTAATGAAACAGTTCCGCAGGGGCTTGATCACGGAGGACGAGCGTTATGAACGGGTCGTCGGTATCTGGAGCGATGCCAAGGATACCATTCAATCCAAACTGATGGACTCTCTTGCGAAAACCAATCCGATTTTCATGATGAGCGACTCCGGAGCCCGTGGTAATGCGTCGAACTTTACGCAGCTGGCAGGAATGCGCGGGCTGATGGCCGATCCATCCGGCCGAATCATTGAATTGCCGATCATTTCGAGTTTCCGTGAAGGGCTGACGGTTCTGGAATACTTTATTTCAACACACGGAGCCCGGAAGGGACTGGCCGACACGGCTCTGAAAACTGCGAACTCAGGTTATCTGACTCGCCGTCTGGTCGATGTCGCTCAGGACGTTATCGTCAGAGAAGAGGACTGCGGTACAGACCGCGGTATTGTGGTTCGGGCAATCCGCGAAGGCAGCGAAGAAATTGAAAGCCTGTATGACCGTTTGGTCGGCCGTACGGCAAACCAGACGGTTTACCATCCGGAAACCGACGAGCTGCTTGTTAATAAAGGCGAGCTGATCAATGAAGATGTTGCGGCGAAGATCGTCGACGCCGGCATTGAGGAAGTCGAAATTCGCACGGTCTTTACTTGCGAAACGCGGCACGGTGTCTGCAAGAAGTGCTATGGCCGCAATCTGGCAACCGGTTCTGAAGTTGAGGTCGGCGAAGCTGTCGGCATTATTGCCGCGCAGTCCATCGGTGAGCCGGGTACGCAGCTGACCATGCGCACATTCCATACGGGAGGCGTGGCCGGCGACGACATCACTCAAGGTCTTCCGCGTATTCAAGAATTGTTTGAAGCCCGGAATCCAAAGGGGCAGGCGGCCATATCGGAAATCAACGGTGTCGTGACCGTAGTCAGTGAATTGAAGGATAAGAGGGAAGTAACGGTTAAGGGTGATCTTGAAACAAGGCATTACACGGTTCCGCTGAGCGCGCGCATGAAAGTGATGGAAGGAACGGAGATTAAAGCCGGAGAACCGTTGACCGAAGGTTCGATTGACCCGAAAGAGCTGCTTCATGTTGTGGGATTGCAAGGCGTGCAGAACTACCTGCTGCGTGAAGTGCAGAAAGTTTACCGGATGCAGGGTGTGGAAATCGGCGACAAGCACGTTGAAGTTATGGTGCGCCAGATGATGCGGAAGATTCGCGTCGTCGAAAGCGGAGATACTTCCGTTCTTCCGGGAGCGCTCGTTGACGTTCATCGGTTTAAAGAAGACAACCGTGAAGTGCTCCTTCATCGCAAGGCTCCGGCAACCGGCCATCCGGTGCTTCTCGGTATTACCAAGGCAGCTCTCGAAACGGATTCGTTCCTGTCTGCAGCTTCATTCCAGGAAACCACTCGCGTGCTGACCGATGCGGCGATCAAAGGAAAAGTGGATGAACTGCTCGGCCTGAAAGAGAATGTCATTATCGGCAAACTGATTCCTGCCGGAACGGGTATGCCGAAGTACCGGAACGTCGTTATTGAGACCGAAGACAAAGAGGGAACGAACACTGAAAGCGCCCCGCGAGACGAAGCGCTGATCAACCAGGAAGGTTAAACAAGGTGTTGACAACAGGGAACGCCTGGTGCTATTATAGCTGAGTGTTCTTGAACACTTGTTGCTTTGGAGGATGCTGCGATGTCTTATGATAAAGTGGCACAAGCAAAAAACGGAATTATTATTGGTACGAAACAAGCGCTGAAGGCAATGAGAGAAAACCGGGTTAAAGAGGTTGTCATTGCTGAAGATGCAGATCTTCGTGTAACCAGTAAAGTGCTGACACTTGCGGAAGAATTAGATGTTCCGGTTTGCACCGTGGACTCTATGAAGAAACTTGGTCAGGCTTGCGGCATTGAAGTCGGGGCCTCGGCCGTTGCAATAAAAAGATAATGTTTTTGCAAGAGAGAAATCTTTTGCAAAAACACTTTTTTGCGCGAAAAAGGAACCGCCTGGATCAGTGGGTTTAGAAATTTGAAAGGAGGAACAGGTAAATGCCTACAATTAATCAATTAATTCGTCAAGGACGCCAGTCCAAAATCAAAAAGTCAACATCACCTGCTCTGAACAGGGGATACAACAGTTTCAAGAAATCATTGACCAATGACTTTGCACCGCAGAAAAGAGGAGTGTGCACGCGTGTTGGCACACTGACTCCTAAAAAACCTAACTCTGCCCTGCGCAAATATGCCCGTGTCCGTCTGTCGAACAACATTGAAGTGAATGCCTACATTCCGGGAATCGGACACAATCTGCAGGAACACAGTGTCGTTCTGATTCGCGGAGGACGTGTCAAGGACCTTCCTGGTGTGCGCTACCATATTATTCGCGGCGCACTTGATACGGCCAGTGTTGTTGATCGTAAACAGGGCCGTTCAAAATACGGTGCCAAGAAACCTAAGGGATAATCATTGAACTGAAACAGGAAGGAGGAATTTCCATGCCTAGAAAAGGCCCAGTCGAAAGACGAGATGTTTTACCTGATCCACTATATAATTCAAAGTTGGTCACACGTCTGATCAACCGTATCATGAAAGATGGAAAAAGAGGAAAGGCTCAGACCATCCTTTATCAATCCTTTGATTTAATCAAGGAACGAACGAACCAGGAACCTATGGAAGTATTTGAACAGGCGCTTAAGAACGTCATGCCGGTTCTCGAAGTCAAGGCACGCCGTGTCGGGGGTTCCAACTATCAGGTACCGGTTGAAGTCCGCCCGGAACGCCGGACGACTTTAGGTCTGCGTTATCTTGTCAATTATTCAAGACTGCGCGGCGAAAAAACGATGATTGAAAGATTAGCCAATGAAATCATCGATGCTTCCAATAACACCGGCGCGTCTGTGAAGAAGCGCGAAGATATGCATAAGATGGCGGAAGCCAATAAGGCTTTTGCTCATTATCGTTGGTAACACCAACAAATAGCAGGAAGGAGTGAAAACCATGGCGAGGGATTTCTCCTTGGAGAAAACGCGCAATATCGGAATTATGGCACACATTGATGCCGGTAAAACGACAACGACCGAACGCATTCTTTTTTATTCCGGACGTATCCATAAAATTGGCGAGACCCATGAAGGGGCTTCGCAAATGGACTGGATGGATCAGGAAAAAGAGCGTGGCATTACGATCACATCTGCCGCAACAACCGCTCAATGGAAAAATCATCGAATCAACATTATCGACACCCCGGGGCACGTGGACTTTACCGTTGAAGTTGAACGCTCACTGCGTGTACTTGACGGAGCCGTAACGGTTCTCGATGCTCAGTCGGGTGTTGAACCTCAGACAGAAACCGTCTGGCGCCAAGCAACGACCTATGGTGTTCCGAGAATTGTGTTTGTCAATAAAATGGACAAAATCGGTGCGGATTTCCTGTACTCATGCAAAACGTTGCATGAACGTCTGCAGGCAAACGCCCATCCGATTCAGCTTCCGATGGGGGCTGAAGACAATTATAAAGGCGAAATCGATCTGGTCGGCATGCAGGCATTCATCTATGAAGATGACCTGGGGTCAATTGTCGAAGCAGAAGAGATTCCTGATGAATACAAGGATCAGGCCGAAGAATATCATGACAAACTGATTGAAGCGGTTGCCGATGTTGATGATGACATCATGGAAAAGTATCTTAACGGCGATGAAATCACCAAAGAAGAACTGAAAGCAGCGATCCGCAAAGCAACTTGTGCCGTCAAGTTTTATCCTGTTCTGTGTGGAACAGCGTTCAAGAATAAAGGCGTTCAGCACGTACTGGACGCAGTTATTGATTACCTGCCGTCTCCGCTCGATGTACCGCCAATTAAGGGTACACTCCCGGATTCCGGAGAAGAAGTTGAACGCGCCGCAGATGACAACGCCCCATTTGCAGCTTTGGCATTCAAAGTTATGACCGATCCTTTTGTCGGCAAGCTGACATTCTTCCGTGTTTATTCCGGAACGGCTGAAGCCGGATCTTATGTTCAAAACTCGACAAAGGATTCACGTGAACGCCTTGGCCGTATTTTGCTGATGCACGCCAATCACCGTAGCGAAATCAAAAAGGTTTACTCCGGAGATATCGCTGCAGCGGTCGGGCTGAAGAACACAACAACCGGTGATACGCTTTGTGATGAAGGCAGTCTTATTGTCCTCGAATCGATGGAATTTCCGGATCCGGTCATTCATGTTGCCATCGAACCAAAGTCGAAGGCAGACCAGGATAAAATGGGTATCGCTTTGGCAAAACTTGCTGAAGAGGATCCAACCTTCAAAACGAAGACGGATGAGGAAACCGGTCAAACGATTATTGGCGGTATGGGCGAGCTTCACCTCGATATCATCGTTGATCGCCTGCGCCGCGAATTCAAAGTGGACGCCAACGTCGGCGCTCCGCAGGTTGCTTATCGTGAAACGCTCACGAAAGCAGGCAGGGCGGAAGGCAAGTTCATCCGTCAGTCCGGTGGCCGCGGGCAGTACGGACACGTCTGGATCGAATTCGAGCCGCTCAAAGAAGGCGAAGGATTTGTTTTTGAAAACAAAATCGTCGGCGGCGTCGTTCCTCGCGAGTACATCCCTGCGGTCGAGGCAGGTTTGAAAGAAGCCCTGCAGAACGGACTTCTTGCCGGATATCAGCTTATCGATGTCAAGGCAAGCCTGGTTGACGGATCCTATCACGATGTTGATTCAAGTGAAATGGCGTTCAAAATCGCTGCTTCGATGGCGCTGAAAGCATCCAAGAATATCTGTGCACCGGTTATCCTGGAACCGATCATGAAAGTAGAAGTCAGCATGCCTGAAGAATACCTTGGCGATATTATGGGCGACATAACCAGTCGGCGCGGACGTGTGGACGGGATGGAAGCGCGTGCGGGTGCTCAGGTTGTCAGTGCCCATGTGCCTCTGGCAGAAATGTTCGGCTATGCGACAACTCTTCGTTCGGCCACTCAGGGACGTGGAACATTTACGATGCAGTTCGATCATTACGAAGAAGTTCCGAAGAGCGTCAGTGAAGAGATTATTAAAAAGAATACCGGTGAATAACAACCGGTATTCATCGATAGGCACATTGTCACAACTTTTGTTTTATTGTAAGCTAAGGACGACGGCTTGTACCTGCCGGATTCCTTACTGCATATAAATTAAAAAAATTTGCTTTGAATTTAAAGGAGGATATAAATTCCATGGCTAAAGAACATTATGAACGTACAAAACCGCATGTTAACATCGGTACAATTGGTCACGTCGACCACGGCAAAACAACCTTGACCGCTGCGATTACAACCGTGCTGGCCAAGCAAGGCAAAGCACAGGCCCGTGCATATGATACCATCGACGGCGCTCCGGAAGAGCGGGAACGCGGAATCACGATTTCGACGGCTCACGTTGAATATGAGACGGACACCCGTCACTATGCACACGTTGACTGCCCAGGACACGCCGACTATGTCAAGAACATGATCACCGGCGCTGCTCAAATGGACGGTGCGATTCTTGTTGTATCTGCAGTCGATGGCCCGATGCCTCAGACACGCGAACACATTCTGCTCGCTCATCAGGTTGGTGTTCCTGCGATCATCGTTTTCCTGAACAAGACGGACCAGGTGGATGATCCGGAACTTCTTGAACTGGTTGAAATGGAAGTTCGCGATCTTCTCACTGAATATGATTATCCGGGCGACGATGTACCGGTTATTAAGGGTTCGGCACTGAAGGCATTGCAGGGCGATCCTGAAGAAGAAAAACATATCCTTGAATTGATGGATGCAGTTGACGACTACATTCCGACTCCTGTTCGTGAAAACGACAAGCCGTTCATGATGCCGGTCGAAGACGTTTTCTCAATCACAGGCCGTGGTACGGTTGCAACCGGACGTGTTGAACGCGGAACGGTTAAAATCGGTGATGAAGTTGAAATCCTCGGTTTGACTGATGCACCTAAGAAAAGCATTGTTACAGGCGTTGAAATGTTCCGCAAGACTCTGGACTATGCTGAAGCAGGCGACAACATCGGCGCACTGCTGCGCGGTGTTGACCGTGAAGGCGTTGAACGCGGCCAGGTACTGATTAAACCGGGTACGGTTACTGCACACAAAAAATTCAAAGCTCAGGTTTACGTTCTGAAGAAAGAAGAAGGCGGCCGTCATACTCCGTTCTTCACCAACTACCGTCCACAGTTCTATTTCAGAACAACCGATGTTACAGGAACGATCACGCTGCCGGAAGGCACTGAAATGGTTATGCCTGGTGACAACGTTACGATGGACGTTGAACTGCTCGCTCCGATCGCTATTGAACAAGGTACGAAGTTCTCAATCCGCGAAGGCGGACGTACCGTCGGTGCCGGATCTGTTTCAGAAATCGTTGAATGATTAAAGTAATAAAAAGGGGTGTCCTGAAAAGGGCGCCCCTTTTTGAGTACAGAAAACCGTAAAATATTGATTTTTTTGCAGGAACTTCCTATAATGAAACAGTTGTTGATAAAAAAGCAAAGTTATGCGCCTTGCCTTGTGTCTTTCAATCATGTATAATAGTGAGGTTGGTTTGCAGCAATGATGCGGAAGGTTGCGGATACACCCGGCTCCTTTGCCAAGGCGGGTTAGACGGATATTTCCGCGGAGCAAGTCTGTTTTTGAAAAATGGACGAAAAAAGGAGGGAATGTAACATGGCAAAGCAAAAGATTCGCATTCGTTTAAAAGCATATGATCACCGTATTTTGGATCAGTCCGCTGAGAAAATCGTGGAAACGGCAAAACGTTCGGGAGCAAAGGTGTCCGGACCGATTCCGCTTCCTACTGAAAAATCGGTTTATACGATTCTGCGAGCGGTACACAAATACAAAGATTCGCGTGAACAATTCGAAATGCGCACACACAAACGCTTAGTTGATATTGTTGAGCCAACACCGCAGACGGTTGATTCGTTGATGAGACTGGATCTTCCGTCAGGTGTAGACATTGAAATCAAGCTATAAATCAAATTCATTACAATTAGGAGGTGTTACGGATGACCAAAGGAATCTTAGGCAAAAAAGTCGGCATGACACAGATCTTCGCTGAAAATGGCGATGTGATCCCTGTAACGGTTGTCGACGTGTCCGGCAACGTTGTTCTTCAAAAGAAGACCGCTGAAACGGACGGATACGAAGCCGTACAGCTTGGCTTTGACAGCACGAAAGCATCGCTGATTACCAAGCCGGCAAAAGGCCACGCGGAAAAAGCAAAGGCAGAACCTAAGCGCTTCATTAAGGAAATCCGTGATGTAAATCTTGACGAGTATGAACTCGGCCAGGAAATCACAGCAGACACATTCAAATCTGGAGATATCGTCGACGTTACGGGAACTTCAAAAGGTAAAGGATTCCAGGGCCCGATCAAACGCAACAATCAGTCGCGCGGTCCGATGACTCATGGTTCCCGCTATCATCGCCGTCCCGGTTCAATGGGTGTTATCGACCCTGCACATACCTTTAAGGGTAAGCATTTGGCCGGCCGTATGGGCGGAGAAACGGTTACGGTACAAAATCTTGTCATTGCCAAAGTTGATTTGGAACGCAAGCTTATTCTTATCCGGGGTAATGTGCCGGGCGCAAAGAAAAGCTATATTACTATAAAAACTGCTGAAAAAGCAGTAGAAGCCAAATAAGAAGGGAGGATACTTCCATGCCAAAATTAACTGTATTTAATCAAAAGGGTGCTGAAGTAGGAAATGTGGAATTAGCCGATGCCGTTTTCGGGATTGAACCTAATGAACATGTTTTGTACCAGGCAATTGTTATGCAGCAAGCTTCACAGCGTCAAGGCACGCATGCTGTAAAAAATCGTTCGGCCGTACGCGGCGGCGGTCGCAAACCGTGGCGCCAGAAAGGAACCGGCCGTGCCCGTCAGGGTTCAATACGTTCTCCTCAATGGGTCGGCGGCGGTACCGTATTCGGCCCGACTCCGCGCAGCTACAGCTATAAGCTTCCTAAGAAGGTACGCCGTCTGGCAATCCGTTCGGCATTGTCCGGCAAAGTCAGCGACAAAGATCTGATCGTACTGGACAGCCTCTCTTTTGAAGCGCCGAAAACAAAAGAATTTGTTTCCGTATTAAAGAATCTTTCGGTATCAGAAAAAGCATTGATTGTTACAAATGATTATGACGAAACGGTAGCTTTATCCTCGCGCAATATACCGGATGTGAAAGTTCTGACGGTTCCCGAGGTTAACGTCCTGGATGTTGTCGCCCATGGCAAACTGATTGTCACTAAGGAAGCTGCCGAAAAGCTTGAGGAGGTGCTTGGATAATGAAGGATCCACGCGATATCATTAAGCGCCCCGTGCTGACTGAACGGACGACCGATCAGATGGCCGATAAAAAATATACGTTTGACGTTGATCTTCGGGCCAACAAGTCTGAAATCAGACGCGCGGTTGAAGCCATTTTCGACGTGAAAGTCGTTAAAGTCAATACGATAAACGTAAAGGGCAAGCCGAAACGCTACGGCCGCTATTCAGGCTACACCGTAAGACGAAAGAAAGCCATTGTCACTTTGACGCCTGAAAGCAAAGAACTTAATTTCTTCGACGGCGAATGAGCATCATTAAAGAAGGAGGTCAATAACCGTGCCACTTAAAAAGTACAAACCGACGTCCAACGGCCGCAGAAATATGAGCTCGCTGGATTTCGCTGAAATTACAACAAACACGCCGGAAAAATCATTGCTTAAAGCATTGCCGAAAAAAGCCGGCCGCAACAATCAAGGCAAACTGACGGTGCGCCACCAGGGCGGCGGTCATAAGCGCCAGTACCGTATCATTGATTTCAAGCGCAACAAGGATGGTGTTCCGGGCCGGATTGCAACGATTGAATATGATCCGAACCGTACGGCAAACATCGCGCTCGTGCATTATGCAGATGGAGAAAAACGGTACATCATTGCTCCGAAAGGCATTCAGGTCGGGACAGAAATCATGTCCGGTACAGAAGCCGATATCAAGACCGGAAATGCACTTCCGCTGAAAAATATTCCTGTAGGTACCACGGTTCACAACATCGAGCTGAAACCGGGCAAGGGCGGTCAGCTGGTCCGCTCTGCAGGGACTTCTGCCCAGATTCTGGGCAAGGAAGGCAAGTATGTTCTTGTCCGCCTTGTATCCGGTGAAGTACGGATGATTCTGGAAACGTGCCGGGCTACGATCGGCCAAGTTGGCAACCTGGAACATGAACTTGTATCTGTAGGCAAGGCCGGCCGCACACGCTGGAAGGGCGTTCGCCCGACTGTCCGCGGATCCGTCATGAACCCGAACGATCACCCGCACGGTGGTGGCGAAGGAAAGGCACCTGTCGGACGCAAATCGCCGATGTCGCCATGGGGCAAGCCGACAATGGGCTACAAAACACGCAAGAAGAAGAATGCTTCTGAACAGTTTATTATCAGACATCGCAAAAAATAATTGTGGATAGATACATTATTTTGGAAGGAGGCCTACCAATGAGCCGAAGCCTGAAAAAAGGACCTTTTGTCGATGATCACCTGATGACAAAAGTTGTTGCTTTAAACGAAAAAGACGAAAAACGAGTCATCAAGACTTGGTCGCGCCGTTCAACTATTTTCCCGGAATTCATCGGTCATACCATTGCCGTATATGACGGCCGCAAGCACGTGCCGGTTTACATTACGGAAGACATGGTAGGACATAAGCTTGGGGAATTTGCCCCGACCAGAACGTACCGCGGACATGTATCTTCCGATAAGAAAACAAGCGCCCGCTAACGAAAGGAGGAACTATGATGCAAGCAAAAGCTGTTGCTAAACAAATTCGTATTGCTCCCCGTAAGGCGCGTCTTGTTATCGATCTTATCAGGGGCAAAGATGTCGGCTACGCGATGGCCGTTCTTAAAAACACGCAAAGAGCCGCATCTCCGATTATTGAAAAAGTACTGAAATCCGCGATTGCCAATGCGGAACATAACTATGATATGGATACGGAAGACTTGTATGTTGAAAAAGCGTTCGTGGATGAAGGAGCAACGCTCAAGCGTTTCCGTCCGCGCGCTCAGGGACGGGCGAGCAAAATCAACAAGCGCACAAGCCACATAACGATTATCGTATCGGAAAAAAAGGAGGGATAATGCGTGGGTCAGAAAATTAATCCAATAGGATTCAGGATCGGAATTATTCGGGATTGGGAATCCAAATGGTATGCTGATAAAAACTATGCGGAATATCTTCATGAAGATATCAAGATTCGCAAATATGTTGAAAACAGACTGAAAGACGCTGCGGTCTCATCCATCGAACTGGAACGTGCGGCCAATCGGATCAACATCACCATAAAGACGGCAAAACCGGGCATGGTCATCGGTAAAGGCGGATCCGAAGTAGAGGAACTGAGAAAAGCACTGAACAACCTGACCGGAAAACGTGTTCACGTCAATATTTTCGAGATTAAACAGGCCGATCTTGATGCCAAACTGGTGGCAGAAAACATCGCCCGTCAGCTGGAAGGCCGAATCTCCTGGAGACGCGCTCAGAAACAGACGCTGCAGAGAGCAATGAGAGCCGGAGCAAAAGGTATCAAGACCCAGGTTGCTGGACGCTTAGGCGGAGCCGATATGGCCCGGACGGAAGACTACAGCGAGGGCACTGTTCCGCTGCATACTTTGCGGGCCGATATTGACTACGGAACTGCAGAAGCAGATACGACTTACGGCAAGATCGGTGTTAAAGTATGGATTTATCGCGGAGAGGTCCTTCCGACGAAAGGAACGAACAATAAGGAAGGAGGCAAATAATTATGTTAATGCCAAAACGTGTAAAATATCGCAGACAGCATCGCGGCAGAATGCGCGGTAAGACAAAGGGCGGCGCTACGGTGACTTTTGGTGAATACGGATTGCAGGCTCTGGAATCCGCTTGGATTACGAGCCGCCAGATCGAAGCCGCACGTATCGCCATGACACGTTTTATGAAACGTGGCGGGAAAGTCTGGATCAACATTTTTCCTCAGAAATCATATACAAAGAAACCACTTGATGTCCGTATGGGTTCCGGTAAAGGTGCTCCTGAAGGATGGGTGGCTGTTGTAAAACCGGGACGTGTGATGTTTGAAGTCGGCGGCATTTCTGAAGAAGTAGCGAATGAGGCACTGAGACTTGCGGGCCATAAACTGCCGATTAAAACGAAGATCGTGAAACGTGAAGAAGTGGGTGGTGACGCAAATGAAGGCTGAAGAAATTCGTAATTTGACCACTGCTGAGGTTGAACAGAACGTTAAGTCTTTGAAAGAAGAGTTATTTAATCTGCGTTTTCAGCTCGCTACCGGACAATTGGAAAACCCCGCTCGCATTCGTGAAGTTCGGAAATCCATTGCCCGTGCGAAAACAATTTTGCGTGAACGTGAACTGAATGTTCAAAACGGCTGAGAAGGAGGTTATCTGAATGGCAGAAGAAACACGCAATAATGACCGCAAAGTCCTGGTCGGACGCGTAGTCTCGGATAAAATGGACAAAACCATTACAGTTCTGGTTGAAACGTACAAGAACCATCGGCTCTATGGCAAACACGTGAAATATTCGAAAAAGTTCAAGACACATGATGAAAAGAATCAGGCAAAAGTCGGCGATATCGTTGAAATCATGGAGACTCGCCCGCTTTCGAAAGATAAACGTTTTCGTCTTGTGAAAATCGTAGAGGAATCCGTTATCATCTGATCTTTCGGCTTAATACCGGGGATCGAAGGGAGGTCGCATTTTAATGATTCAGCAGGAAAGCCGTTTGAAAGTTGCCGATAATTCAGGTGCCCGTGAAGTCCTGACCATTAAAGTTCTGGGAGGATCCGGTCGGAAGACAGCGAATATCGGTGATGTCATTGTTGCTTCGGTCAAACAAGCAACACCAGGTGGCGTTGTTAAGAAAGGCGAAGTGGTTAAAGCAGTCGTTGTCCGCACAAGACAAGGAGTCAGGCGTTCGGACGGTTCCTACATCCGCTTCGATGAGAATGCCGTTGTTCTGATCCGTGAGGACAAGAGCCCACGCGGGACGCGTATTTTCGGGCCGGTTGCCCGTGAACTGCGCGACGGCCAGTTTATGAAAATTGTATCTCTTGCACCGGAAGTATTGTAATTCTGAATGGTCAGGGAAAAGGAGGTGGCACTTAACATGGCGAAACTGCATGTGAAAAAAGGCGACAAGGTTCAGGTAATATCCGGTAAGGACAAAGGCAAGCAAGGCGTGATTCTCGCTGCTTACCCGGCAAAAGAGCGCGTGCTTGTCGAGGGTGTCAATATCGTAAAGAAACACTCAAAACCGAATCAGGCGAGTCCCCAGGGCGGGATTCTTGAACACGAAGCGCCGATTCACGTATCAAATGTTATGCTGCTTGATCCAAAAACGAATGAACCTACACGAGTAGGCCACAAAATAGTAGACGGAAAGAAAGTACGCGTTTCAAAAAAAACAGGCGAAGTTATAGATAAATAAAAACGTCTCTGAAAGGAGGTAAACGCATGGGCCGTTTCAAAGAAAAATATGAAAAAGAAGTTGTCCCTGCTTTAATTGATAAATTTAAGTATACATCGGTAATGCAGGTTCCTGAAATCAAGAAAGTCGTTATTAACATGGGTGTTGGAGAGGCCGTCCACAATTCCAAAGTTCTGGACAGCGCAGTCGAGGATCTGACCGCACTGTCCGGGCAGAAGCCGGTCATCACACGCGCAAAGAAGTCAATTGCTGCTTTCAAGCTGCGTGAAGGTGTTGCGATCGGTGCAAAAGTGACACTCAGAAAAGAGCGTATGTATGATTTTCTGGATAAACTGATCTCCGTTGCTCTGCCTCGGGTTCGCGATTTCCGCGGTATTTCGAAGAAAGCATTTGACGGTCGCGGAAACTATACGCTGGGTATCCGTGAACAGTTAATTTTTCCGGAAATTGATTACGATAAAATCGACAAAGTACGCGGCATGGATATTGTGATCGTCACATCGGCGAAGACCGATGAGGAAGCGGCGGCTCTGCTTACGCTGCTCGGTATGCCGTTTGCAAAATAATAATCGAAAAGGAGGATATGAATCTTGGCAAAAAAATCAATGCTTGTATCTGCACACCGGCCGAAAAAATTCAAAGTGCAGGAATACACACGCTGTGAACGTTGCGGACGTCCTCATTCGGTTCTCAGGAAATTCAAATTATGCAGAATTTGCTTCCGCGAGCTCGCGTATAAAGGACAGATTCCCGGCGTTAAAAAATCCAGCTGGTAAAATATTAGGTATTAGGGAAGGAGGTCGATTTGCATGGTCATGACAGATCCTATTGCAGATATGCTGACCCGTATTCGTAACGCAAATATTGTTCGGCACGAACAAATTGAGCTGCCCGGTTCCAGAGTCAAAAGAGAAATCGCTGAAATTCTGAAACGTGAAGGGTTTATAAAAGATGTTGAATATGTGGAAGACAACAAGCAGGGCGTGCTCCGTTTGTTTCTGAAATACGGTGGTAATAAAGAGCGTGTGATTTCAGGGCTGAAAAGAATCAGCAAACCAGGGCTTCGGGTTTATGCGAAAGCAGATGAAGTTCCGAAGGTCCTTGGCGGTCTGGGAATTGCTATTGTCTCGACATCAAAAGGGATTATTACGGATAAAGAAGCCCGTCAGCAGCAGGTTGGCGGAGAAGTACTTGCCTACGTTTGGTAATCTGGAAACAAGAATGGAGGTGTCCCCATGTCTCGTATTGGCTTAAGACCAACAGTCGTTCCTGAAAGCGTGACGGTTACGATTGACGGCCAGAAGGTGACGGTCAAAGGACCTAAAGGTGAATTATCACGCAGCTTTCACCCGGATATGATCATTAAGCATGAAGATAATGAAATCAGAGTTGCCAGACCTGATGATTCCAATCAGCATCGCGCTCTGCACGGAACAACCAGCAGCCTGATCAGCAACATGGTTGAAGGGGTAACAAAGGGATTCACAAAGAATCTTGAGCTTGTCGGTGTCGGTTATCGGGCAAGCAAACAAGGCAAAAATCTGATCCTGAATGTCGGCTATTCCCATCCTGTGGAAATCGTTCCGGAACAGGGTATTGAGATCAATGTAGAAGGCAACAACAAGGTAATAGTAAGCGGCATTGACAAGCAGCGCGTCGGCGAGGTTGCGGCAAACATCCGCTCGGTTCGCTCACCTGAACCCTATAAGGGCAAAGGTATTCGTTATGAAGGCGAACATGTCCGCCGCAAAGAAGGAAAAACAGGTAAGTAAGTTTCATCGTTTTCCGGAAGCTGTTTGATTTCGCTTACCGCGCAGCTAATTTTTATGGTCTATAAATGATAAGAAGAAAGGAGCGATAGTGCATGATTACCAAAAAGGATAAAAATGCCATTCGTCAGAAAAGGCATCTGCACGTCCGCCACCGTATTGTCGGGACGGCAGAACGCCCGCGTTTAAATGTTTTTCGATCATCCAAGAATATATATGCCCAGTTGATCGACGACACCAAGGGTGTTACGGTTGTTTCTTCCTCAACGATCGACAAGGCTTTTGATCTTGAAAAAGGCAGCAACATCGAAGCAGCGAAAAAAGTCGGCGAACTGATTGGCCAGCGCGCTCTGGAAAAGGGTATTGAAGCTGTCGTTTTTGATCGGAGCGGCTACCTTTATCACGGACGTATTCAGGCTCTTGCCGATGGCGCTCGGGAAGCCGGACTTAAATTCTAATTACAAGGAGGGGAATCCATGGCTAACAATGATCGCAACAAATCAGAATTTGAAGAACGCGTCGTGACGATCAACCGCGTTGCGAAGGTAGTGAAAGGCGGACGCCGTTTCCGTTTTGCAGCTCTGGTCGTTGTCGGTGATAAAAAAGGCAACGTCGGTTTCGGACAGGGAAAGGCTCACGAAGTGCCGGAAGCGATCCGCAAAGCGATTGAAGACGCGAAGAAAAATGTATTTAACGTACCGATTGTCAATACGACGATTCCGCATCAGGTTGTCGGACATTCCGGAGCAGGAAGCGTGCTCTTAAAACCCGCTTCAGAAGGTACAGGAATAATTGCCGGCGGGCCTGTCCGCGCCGTGCTTGAACTGTCTGGACTCGGCGACATTCTTTCGAAATCACTCGGATCGAACAATCCGATCAACATGGTCCGAGCAACTGTTGAGGGCCTGAAAAGCCTGAAACGTGTTGAGCATGTTGCCAAACTTCGTGGAAAATCTGTTGAAGAGCTGTTGGGATAAGGAGGGAGCAAAATGGCAAATAAACTGGAAATTACCCTCAAACACAGCGTGATCGGCCACCCTGAATCACAGCGGGTAACGGTGAGAACGCTTGGTCTTAGAAAAACCTATCAGACGGTCATCCAGGAAGACAATCCCGCTATTCGCGGAATGATCCAAAAAGTCTCCCATCTGCTGGCGGTTCGTGAACTGAACGATTAATGGAAAAATACTGAGAATAAGGAGGTGCCAAGATGAAACTCCATGAATTAAAACCGGCTGAAGGTTCCCGTTTTACTAGAAAAAGGGTAGGGCGCGGGTATGGTTCCGGACTTGGCAAAACATCCGGCCGAGGACAAAAAGGACAGAAGGCCCGTTCAGGCGGCAATGTCCGTCCGGGGTTTGAAGGCGGACAGCTGCCTTTGCTTCAGACATTGCCTAAAAGAGGATTCAAGAATCCGACCCGTAAAGTTTATTCGATTGTCAATCTTGATAAATTGAATCGCTTTGAAAACGGAACGGAAGTTACACCGGAACTCCTGCTTGAAACACGCGTGATCAGGAAACTGAATGATGGTGTCAAGGTTCTGGGCGAGGGCAAACTTGAGGCTAAACTGATTGTTAAGGCACAAAAATTTTCTGCTTCTGCCAAAGAGGCAATTGAAGCTGCCGGCGGAAACATTGAGGTGATCTGATGTTTCAAGTACTTTCCAGCATGTGGCGAGAGGCTGAAATACGTCGAAAGATCATATTTACTCTGTTGATGCTTATTGTGTTTCGGATCGGGACATTTATTCCCGTTCCTGACATCAACAGCAGTCTGATTAACATTAGCGATTCCAGCGCTTTTGGCCTGTTCAATACCTTTGGCGGCGGCGCACTGCAGAACTTCTCGATCATTTCGATGGGCGTCATGCCCTATATCACTTCATCCATTATCGTTCAGCTTTTACAGATGGATGTTGTCCCCAAATTGACCGAATGGTCGAAACAGGGGGAAATGGGAAGAAGGAAGCTGAATCAGCTGACTCGATATGGAACGATAGTACTTGGATTCATCGAAGCAATTGGTCTCTCATACGGGTTTAATCAAAATTTTCCCGGGCTGGTCGTTAATCCGAACATCTGGACCTACCTCATTATTGCATCGGTACTGACCGCTGGCACAGCGTTTCTGATGTGGCTCGGTGATCAGATTACGGCTTATGGCGTAGGAAACGGAATTTCAATTATTATTTTCGCCGGCATTGTGGCACGGATCCCGACGGCGGTCAATCAGATCTATGCCCAGCGTTTTGCATCCTCAACCAACACGTTCATGGAAATTCTCAGTTTGCTTGCCATGATTGCTGTTGTACTGTTGATCGTCATTGGAACGATTTTCGTACAGCAAGGGATGCGGAAAATTCCGATTCAGTATGCGAAAAGAACAATCGGAACGAAAACGTACAGTGTCGAACCTACGCATTTACCAATCAAAGTAAATGCGGCCGGAGTCATTCCGGTCATCTTTGCTATATCGCTTATGATTACACCGCCGACTATTGCCCGTTTCTTCCATAGCAACGCTTTTACAGATTGGGTGGTTCGCATTTTTGATTACTCAACGGTCTATGGAATGATTATCTATGCAGCCCTGATCATCGCTTTCACCTATTTCTATACGTTCGTGCAGGTCAATCCGGAAAAAATGGCAAAGAATCTTGGGGAACAGGGCGGCTATATTCCGGGAATTCGTCCCGGTAAGAGCACGGAAAAGTACATCACCAAGATCTTGTACCGCCTCACTTTCCTTGGAGCGATTTTTCTGGCAGCTATCTCATTGCTTCCGATTGTTTTCGGCCAGCTTGGCGGTTTGCCGGCGAGCGCCCGAATCGGCGGAACCAGTCTGCTGATCGTTGTCGGCGTTGCACTGGATACTATGAAGCGTATTGAAAGCCAGTTGGTGAAGAAAAATTATCAAGGTTTCATTAAGAGATAATCGAATTACGGCAAAAGAGTCTGGAGGGAGTAGCATGAATTTAATTTTAATGGGACTTCCGGGAGCCGGAAAGGGAACTCAAGCTGAACGTATTGTTGACCATTACGGATTTCCGCATATCTCAACGGGAGACATGTTTCGTCAGGCGATTAAAGACGGCACGGCACTCGGAAAGCAGGCGAAAGCCTTTATGGATAAAGGCGCACTTGTGCCGGACGAAGTGACGATCGGTATCGTTCGTGAGCGTTTGGCAAAAGCGGACTGCAAAAACGGGTTTCTACTAGACGGTTTTCCGAGAACAGTACAGCAGGCCGAAGCGCTTGAAGCCATAATGGCGGATATCGAAGATAAAATTGATGCTGTTCTTTATATTCATGTAGATCCGGAAAAATTGCTGGCGCGCCTGACCGGACGCCGGATATGCGCGAATTGCGGCGCCACCTATCATCTGACGTTCAATCCTCCGAAACAGGAAGGGATTTGTGACCGGTGCGGCGGTCCGTTGAAGCAGCGGGCGGATGACAGCGAAGAAACGGTGCATGAACGGCTCCAGGTCAATATAAAGCAGCAGCAGCCGCTCATCGATTTTTATCAGGAAAAAGGATTATTGAAAACGGTGAATGGCGATCAGCCGATTGAAACGGTTTTTCAGGATGTTTCCGCGGTGCTGGGAGCTTTCGCTGAATGATAAGGTTGAAAACCGAGAATGAAATCGCCAAAATTCGACGTGCGGGTAAGATAGTTGCCCAAACGCTTGAAAAACTGCGGCAGGTTATTGAACCGGGCGTATCGACGATTGAACTCGATGCACTGGCAGAGCGCTCGATAAGGAACGCAGGAGCGAAGCCATCTTTTAAAGGCTATGACGGGTTTTCAAACAGTATTTGCACATCTGTTAACAATCAGTTGGCTCACGGCATTCCCGGTTCCTATGTTCTGAAGGACGGAGACATCATCAGCATTGATATTGGTGCACAGTATGACGGCTTTCACGCAGACTCAGCCTGGACTTATCCGGTGGGTGAAGTATCCGGATCCGTCCGCAGGCTGCTCAATGCGACGAAAGACGCGTTGTATCAGGGCATCGCAGAAGCAAGACCGAAAGCCCGTCTGACGAACATCTCACATGCGATTCAAAATTGTGCTGAGTCGAACGGATTTTCCGTGGTACGTGAGCTGACCGGCCACGGTGTCGGTCGGGAGCTCCACGAAGATCCTGATGTACCCAATTACGGCATTCCCGGCTGCGGTCCGATGCTTAGGCCTGGAATGGTTCTTGCAATTGAACCGCTCATCAATGAGGGAAGCCGTAACATCTATATTGTCGAGGATGATGGCTGGACCATTCTGACACAGGATGGAAAAAGGTGTGCTCATTTCGAACATACTTTGGTGATTACTGAAAATGGAAATGAGATCTTGACAAAGCAATAGGTGAAGGTGATGATTGATGGGAAGTGATCAGGCACCGCTGCCTGTCCCCGGTCAACTTGCTCGTGTTTTGAAAGGGAAAGAAACCGGCTCTTATTTTGTGATTGTGCGGCTTCTCGATCGCCGTTTCGTTGAAATTGCGGATGGAGACAGACGCAGGTTTGACAATGCAAAGAAGAAGAACATCAGCCATCTTGATCTTCAATCGTATGTGTCTGCCGAAGTTCAGAAAAGCTTGCGCGAAACCGGACGCGTGACGAATGGAAAACTGCGCTTTGCCATCGCGCATTATTTAGATGAAGAAGTCTGTAACAAGAGGAAGGGTGAGTCAGCCGATGGCTAAGGAAGATGTCATTGAAGTTGAAGGCACCGTTATCGAACCACTGCCGAATGCAATGTTTCGTGTCGAATTGGAAAATGGTCATAAAATTTTAGCTCATGTGTCCGGAAAAATCAGAATGCACTTTATCCGCATTCTGCCCGGAGATAAAGTAACGGTCGAACTATCGCCGTATGATGTGTCACGGGGCCGTATAACTTTCAGGCATAAATAAGCAAGAGATGCTCTGCGGTGTATAAGGAGGGTTCAACAATGAAAGTAAGACCATCAGTAAAAAAGATGTGCGAAAAATGCAAGATTGTCCGTCGAAAAGGCGTTGTCATGGTGATTTGTGAAAATCCGAAACATAAACAGAGACAAGGTTGAAGGAGGTGTTTTGACGTATGGCCCGTATTGCAGGTATCGACATTCCAAGAGAAAAACGAGTCGTTATATCCCTGACCTATATTTATGGTATCGGACTGACGACCGCCAAAAAGATCCTTGCGGAAGCAAAAGTTTCTGAAGATACACGTGTCCGCGATCTGACTGAAGAAGAACAGACACGTATTCGCGAAGTGGTCGACCACTATCGTGTAGAAGGAGATCTTCGCCGGGAAGTTTCTCTGAACATCAAGAGACTTATCGAAATCGGTTCATATAGAGGAATCCGTCATCGCCGCGGTCTGCCGGTTCGCGGACAGAATACGAAAAATAATTCGCGTACGCGTAAAGGTCCTAAGCGCACGATGGCAAATAAAAAGAAATAAGTAAGGAGGGTTAAGCATTTATGGCAAAACAACAACGTACGCGCAAGCGCCGTATCAAGAGAAATGTCGAGAGCGGGGTGGCTCATATCCGTTCGACATTTAATAATACAATCGTCACGATTACCGATCCGCATGGCAACGCTATTTCCTGGGCGAGTGCAGGCGGTCTCGGATTTAAAGGTTCGAGAAAATCGACACCGTTTGCTGCACAGACTGCGGCTGAAGCAGCCGGGAAAAGCGCCCTGGATAACGGCATGAAGACGATCGAAGTCTCTGTCAAGGGACCCGGCGCCGGCCGTGAAGCTGCTATTCGTGCTCTGCAGGCAGTGGGGCTGGAAGTCACAACGATCCGTGACGTTACCCCCGTTCCCCATAATGGCTGCCGTCCGCCGAAACGCCGTCGTGTCTGATCTGCGTGCGTATAGCTCGCAATCAATCTGTTTATAATGCTACTAATAAACGTGATGATACCGATGCAAGAAGCACGCCGTAAGCCCTAAGGAGCATTAATCAGGAAACTTTGGCCGGCGTCGGCCGGAGTTTTGACGTTTTGAAGGAGGGTTCTTGTTTGATGATTGAGATCGAAAAGCCAAAGATCGATACGGTTGAATTAGCAGACGACGGAAGTTACGGAAAGTTTGTTGTTGAACCGCTCGAACGTGGGTACGGCACGACTCTGGGTAATTCTTTACGTCGAATTTTGCTTTCTTCCCTCCCAGGCGCGGCTGTTACGACAGTTCAATTTGATACTGTGCTTCATGAATTTTCCACCATCGAAGGCGTTGTAGAAGATGTAACGGCGATTATACTGAATATCAAGAAGCTGGCATTGAAGCTGTATTCAGATGAGGAAAAGACACTTGAAATCGACGTTCAAAGAGAAGGAAAAGTGACAGCTGCCGACATAAATCATGATAGCGATGTAGATATTCTGAATCCGGATTTGGAAATCGCTACTCTTGACAAGGGTGCTCATTTTCATCTGAGAATGCTGGCCAAAAAGGGACGCGGGTACGTTCCTGCCGAGGGAAACAAGTCTGATGATCTGCCGATCGGTGTCATTCCGATTGACTCAATTTATACGCCGATCTCCCGTGTAAACTACCAGGTTGAGAAAACGAGGGTTGGTCAGGTGGCCAATTATGATAAACTGACACTTGACGTTTGGACCGACGGCAGTATTCGTCCGGAAGAAGCCGTTTCACTCGGTGCCAAGATTCTGACGGAGCACCTGAATATTTTTGTCGGTTTAACCGACCAGGCACAAAAAGCGGAGATTATGATCGAAAAAGAAGAAGATCAGAAAGAAAAAGTGCTTGAAATGACGATTGAGGAACTGGATCTGTCGGTTCGTTCTTACAACTGCCTGAAGCGTGCCGGGATCAATACGGTTCAGGAACTCACCCAGAAAAGTGAAGAAGACATGATGAAGGTCAGAAATCTTGGCCGCAAGTCTCTTGAAGAAGTGGAAGAAAAGCTGAATGATCTCGGCCTGGGGCTGAGACTCGAAGAGTAAGACAGGCAAACGGACATGGATCATTTTTCTTTTTTGCGCAAAAAAGAAAGAGTCAGCACAGAATAAAGGAGGTACAGGTACATGGCATATGTTAAACTGGGTCGGGATTCGGCTGCAAGGAAAGCCCTGTTCCGCGATCTGGCAACCGATTTGATTATTAATGAACGGATTCAGACGACGCATTCCAAAGCGAAGGCACTTCGGCCTGTCGTAGAGAAGATGATCACGCTGGCCAAACGCGGCGATCTTCACGCGCGTCGTCAAGCTGCTGCATTTATCCGCAATGAAGTGGCTGATCAGGAGTCCGGTCAGATGGCACTGCAAAAACTGTTTGACGATGTAGCTAAACGCTACGAAGATCGTCAGGGCGGTTATACGCGTGTGCTGAAAGTCGGCCCGCGCCGCGGCGACGGCTCTGAAATGGCGATCATCGAATTGGTAAAATAAGCATCTCTCATGAAGGGCAGAAGCACGGTTCTGACGAGCCGGTTTTCTGCCTTTTTTCACACAGGCGGGTTTTCATCATCAGCGGGTCTGACCGGACGGGGCTTCCCGCGGCATCAGAAAGCGATTCTTGAAAGCCATTCATGGAAAATGGACGGATGAATTTGCTCGTAAAACTCATTTCCGCGTCGAAACGGAAAAAAGGAGCGTCAGAGACACCGGAAACAGCGATCTTTCCGGTATACATAGAGAGCGCTAAAGAGTGGGCCTGAGAGGAGCGGTGGAAAATCATGGTGAGAATTATTGAAGTCGGCGGACTGTCCTATCGCTACAATGAAGATCAGCCATGGGTGCTCCGTGATCTTAGCTTTTCGGTAAACAAGGGCGAATGGCTGGCGATCATTGGGCACAACGGTTCCGGAAAATCAACACTTGCGAAATGTCTGAACGGACTGATTCTTCCTCAAAAAGGTACGGTTCACATTGGTGGATTTGATACAAAAAACGAGAAGACGATATGGGATGTTCGCCGGATGGTCGGCATGGTGTTTCAAAATCCGGACAATCAATTTGTCGGTGCCACGGTCCGGGACGACGTTGCCTTTGGTATGGAAAATAACGGCATTCCACGCGAAGAAATGATCAGGCGGCTTCCGGAGGCGCTTCGGTTTGTTAAAATGGAGCAATTTGCCGGCAGCGAGCCGCACCGGCTTTCCGGCGGTCAAAAACAGCGTGTTGCGATTGCGGGAATTATTGCCCTTCAGCCTTTGATCGTTATTCTGGATGAGGCGACTTCGATGCTTGATCCGGAAGGACGGAGAGACATGATCAGGACGATGCGCTACTTAAACAGGGAGCGCCGCCTGACCGTTTTGTCCATTACACACGATCTGAGTGAAGCTGTCTACGCTGATCGGATGATCGTTATGAATCAGGGAGAAATTGTCCGTGAAGGTACCCCTCGCGACATTTTTCAGTCGCCGGAATTTCTGGAAAAGATAGGACTTGATTTGCCCTTTGCCGTCAAACTGGGCCACGTTCTGTATGAAAAAGGGGTTCCTCTGACCGATGCCGCTTTATCCCAGGAAGAGTTGGTGAATGAACTATGGACATTACGTTCGAACATGTAACGCATGTTTATAATCCAAGAACGCCTTTCGAACGGCTCGCCCTTGATGACGTGAATCTGTTTATTCCTTCAGGATCTTATACATCGATAATCGGACACACAGGTTCAGGAAAATCAACGCTGGTCCAGCATATTAACGGGCTTTTGAAACCATCAAAAGGCCGGGTTACCGCAGGAAAAATTACGATTGATGCCAATGAAAAAAAGCCGAATTTAAAAGCACTCAGAGAAAAGGTCGGTTTTGTTTTTCAATATCCAGAGCATCAATTATTCGAAGAAACGATCATTAAAGACGTTTGCTTCGGGCCGATGAATTTCGGCGTGCCTGCTGCAGAGGCGACAACCCGGGCGGAAGAAAGTTTGCGCCTTGTCGGCCTGCCTTCATCATACTGGCACCGTTCTCCATTTGACTTGAGCGGCGGTCAGATGCGGCGTGTGGCAATTGCCGGCGTTCTCGCCGTCCATCCGGAAGTGATTATTCTGGATGAACCGACGGCGGGTCTCGATCCGCAGGGGAAAAGGGAAATTCTTCACCTATTTGATAAATTGCATAAGAATTTCAATCTAACACTGATTATGGTGACCCATAACATGGGAGATGCAGCCCTGTACTCTGATCAGGTCATCGTCATGGCTGGCGGCCGTCCGGTTATGGCTGACAAACCGGAGAAAGTTTTTGCCAGAGAAGAGGAGTTGCGGAAGATTGGTCTGGATGTGCCGGAGACCATGATGTTTTTGGACAAGTTAACTGCTAAGTTCGGCGCCGGACAGATATCGCCTGTTTTTACCATTCAGGAAACGGCTGACACTGTGATAAGGCTTTTGAACGGAGGCTTGGAAAATGTTTAACTTGATTATCGGCCAGTATGTACCGATCGAATCCTTTGTTCACAAACTTGACCCGCGTTCAAAACTTGCGGGTGTCTTTCTTTTTGTTGTCGTTGTTTTTCTGGCAGACAATTGGCCAACCTACGGATTGATGATCATTTTTTGCCTGGCGGGTATTTATTTCTCAAAGGTACCGCTTCATTTTGTCTATCAAGGGCTTCGGTCGGTCCTTTTCATTGTTCTGGTGACCTTTGTTCTGAACCTGTTCTTCACGGCGGGCGGCCCGCTTCTTTTCAGTATGGGTTGGCTGCATATTTATCTTAATGGACTCATTCAATCTATTTTTATTTCAATCCGGCTCCTTGTCATCATTGTTGTCACGACTCTGCTTACGTTGACGACATCCCCGATCGAAATCACGGACGGGATGGAAACGCTGCTCGCTCCCTTAAAAAAAATTAAACTGCCGGTTCACGAATTTGCACTGATGATGTCGATTTCACTGAGATTCATTCCGACTCTCCTTGAAGAAACCGAAAAGATCATGAAGGCGCAGGCGGCGAGAGGATCGGATTTTACAAGCGGGCCGCTGAAAAACCGTGTTAAAGCCATTATTCCGCTTCTTGTTCCGCTGTTTGTCGGTGCTTTCAAACGTGCTGAAGATCTGGCGATGGCGATGGAAGCAAGAGGGTATCACGGCGATACTGGGCGCACGAGGCTGCGTAGACTAGTTTGGACGTGGCGTGATACGCTGCTGATGATCCTGTTTGCTTTCCTCACGGCCTTACTCATCATGACAAGAAGCTGATTGCAGGTGAAAGCATGACAAAGTTGAAATGTACGGTGGCCTATGACGGCTCCCGCTTTTTCGGGTATCAGGTGCAGCCCGGGAAACGTACGGTACAGAGAGAAATTGAAACGGCTCTGGCGAGGATTCATCACGGCCGGGAAATAAAAATTACGGCGTCGGGACGGACGGACCGAGGCGTTCATGCTGCCGGGCAGGTATTTCATTTTGAAAGCCCACTCAGTATCCCGCCCGTAAACTGGACGAAGGCGCTGAACAGCCTTCTTCCGGACGATATCTACATTTGTCGTACGGAACTTGTGTCCCCGGACTTCCATGCACGCTTTGATGTGAAAATGAAGGAGTACCGCTACCGGCTGCTGACCCGTCCGGAACCGGATCTGTTCCGCCGGTTCTACACGCTCCACATAAAAACGCCTCTTGATTTACAGAAAATGAACGAAGCTGCCGGATCCATAGTCGGAACCCATGATTTTTCATGTTTCTGCGCAGCGAACACAGATGTCAAAGACAAAGTCAGGACCGTTTATCATCTGGATGTCCATCAGGAAGGCGGGGATGAGACGATCATCTGTATTGTCGGCAACGGGTTTCTTTACCAGATGGTTCGAATTATTACCGGCACGCTGCTCGCTGTCGGGACGCATGTGCTTCCACCGCCGGCACTTTCCGAAATTATTGCGGGGAGAGACCGCCAGGCCGCACCGAAAACGGCGCCCGCGTGCGGACTGACGCTCTGGCAGGTGACTTACTAGGGGCTGACTTCCGCCCGGCATCTTTTTCCGGACGCAGATACGATTCGGCTGTAAGCGAGGCTGTTGTGACACCATGCTGGCCCTCCTTTCTGATTGTTCCGGCAAAGTTTACTGACTGCTTGACAATGGACCCTCAATGTTATAATATATAGTTCGGCATTTCTGATTTGACCACTATTAGCCCCAAACGATATTGGCTCAAATAAATGAAATTGTAAACGGATCGGAAGGCGAAATCGTTTGCGTTTTCCGAAAGACATCGAAGTGGCTGTGGGTCGCGGAGATAAATAGAACTCTAGAATCTAGGAGGAAACATCGTGCGTACTACCTTTATGGCTAAACCGGAAACGGTTGACCGCAAATGGCTTGTTATTGACGCCGAAGGCCAGGTACTGGGCCGTCTCGCAAGCGAAGTAGCTGCAATCCTGCGCGGCAAGAACAAGCCGACTTTCACACCGCATGTCGATGTCGGCGATAACGTGATTATCATCAACGCGAAGAAGATTGAACTGACAGGGAAGAAACTTCTGGATAAAAAATATACACATCACTCCGGCTATCCGGGCGGCATCAAGTCCCGTTCAGCGCTTGAGATGCGGGAAACCCGCGCTAGAGAAATGCTTGAACTGACGATCAAAGGTATGCTACCTCACAATAGTCTTGGACGTAACATGTTTACGAAACTGCACGTTTATGAAGGCGCAGAACATCCGCATGCCGCACAAAAACCGGAAGCTTACACGCTCCGCGGATAATTAAGGAGGGACAATAAGAATGGCACAAGTACAATATTACGGCACCGGCCGCCGCAAAAGTTCCATCGCCCGCGTCAGGCTCGTTCCCGGCGACGGAAACGTTGTCATTAACGGCCGCAATGCCGATGAATATTTCAATCTCGAAACGCTCCGCATGATCCTGAAGCAGCCGCTCGTTTCTACGGAGACAGAAGGACGTTACGATGTCCTCGTTAACGTATCCGGCGGCGGATTTACCGGTCAGGCCGGTGCAATCCGCCACGGTGTTGCCCGGGCACTGCTGAAAGCTGATCCTGAATATCGCGTAGCACTGAAACAGGCTGGTTTTCTGACCCGCGATCCGCGTATGAAGGAACGTAAGAAATACGGACTCAAAGGCGCACGCCGCGCTCCACAGTTCTCAAAACGCTGATTTATCAACGTTTCAAGGCTCCCAAACCTATTGGTTGGGAGCCTTTTTGGTTAGAATAAAAATTGCGTTCCAACGCTATATACGCGAATCATGAGAAAATCCAGGCTGATTTGGAAAAAGCTGCTACGATTGATTCCTGTCTGTTTGCCGGATGATAAAGGAAAAAGGGGGAAGCATGGTGGGAATAGTCATGGACTTTCAGGAGAGGCAGCGTCACAAACAGCTGGACTTTGAGCGGCGGGTGCTGCAGGACTTGTCGCTTGAGAAAATAGAGGCATCCATCCACAACCGCTTTGATCATTATATGGCACTCGTTCCTTCGTCGGCACAGACGGCAAGGGACATGTGCGCGGAGTATGCGCTGGAGGCCTTTCTGCTCGGTTCTTCAATGGGCAGATTCGGTTTTTATGGCGAGGATACGGAAAATGTTTTTCAAAGGAGCGTGCTTCCGTTTGAGGCGCTTCACGGCGATTTTTTTGATTTCTGGCTGTTCTGGTCGGCATCCGACCCTGCTGCGGCCACAGGGCTGCAGGAAGCTTGCGAACGTTACCTTTATACGTGGTGGAAGGAAGGATTCGAAGCATCACTCAGACGCTGGAGGATGAAGCTGCACTGATCACGTGCTTCTCTTTTCCTGCATAATTTAAACGGCTGTCCATATACATGTTCAAGAGACAGGCTCGCGATTAGGGGGAAGAGACATAATGATCAGAAAATGGCTGCTCGGTTTTCTTGCTATTATTACGGTATTTTCGGCAATCGCCGCCGTCCGATGGGTAATCGTCAGCCGGCACGCCAGTATGCCCTGGCATCTGCCGCTTTCCGGCCGTGTGATCGTAGTCGACGCGGGACACGGCGGTGCGGATGGCGGGGCTGTCGGAGGACAGACTGAGGAAAAGAAAATCACCTTAATGATCGCCGATGATCTTCGCCATTATTTGCAAGAATCCGGCGCGCTGGTTGTGATGACTCGTGAAAGTGACAAAGACCTTGCCGATGCCGATTTCAACGGAAGACGCAAAGCACAGGATCTGCTGCGCAGAGCCGATCTGGTCAAAAAAACGCACCCCGATGCTTTTATCAGTATCCACCTGAATGCGATTCCGTCGCCCCAATGGCATGGTGCTCAGACTTTTTATTACCCGAAATCGGAAGAAAACCAAAAATTGGCCAGGTTTATTCAGGATTCATTGAAAATCAACCTTGGCAATACAGACCGATACGCAAAGCCAATCGGTCATGTTTACCTGCTCAAAAAGGCTGATCCTCCGGCAGCACTGGTCGAAGTCGGCTTCTTGTCGAATCCCGAGGAACGGGCTTTGCTGGTTGAAAGAAATTATCAAAAACAGGCGGCAGCCGCGATCAGTCAAGGGATTATGCGTTACTTCACGAATGAAAAAGTTCCCCAAACATGAAAAACATTCCCTGCATCCATTCATTTTTCAGGTTTTTCACAGAAAGGTTTGCTATACTGAAAATGGAAAACGATATGAGGAGAGGCAGGCCTGTTATGATGGATCAGGGAAAAGTGACGGAAGTTTTGAAAACGGTTCAAGATCCTTTTTTACATAAAAATCTGATGGAAACGCACGCCCTCAGGGACCTTAAAATTCAGGGAGATTTTGTCAGCCTTAAACTCGCTTTGTCCAGGCAGGACAGCGTGAAGCAAATGCAGATTCAAGTTGAGATTTCCTCAAAACTGAAAGAAAAAGGTGCCGAATCCGTCGGTATGCGGTTTACATTGCTTAGTGCGGATGAAATAAAGGCGCTCGGCGGTTTTCCCGAAGAGGAGACCTCGCTTCTGTCACCGAAAAGCGGAACCGTTTTTATTGCCGTGGCAAGCGGGAAAGGCGGTGTCGGCAAATCGACTGTATCCGTCAATCTTGCCCTGGCGATGGCGCGGCTCGGCAAGAAAGTCGGCCTTCTGGATGCCGATATTTACGGGTTCAGCGTGCCGGATATGATGGGCATCGGGAACAGACCGACGTTGAAAAATGACCGGATCATTCCGGTTGAACGCTTCGGGGTCAAGGTTATCTCCATGGGCTTTTTTGTTGAAAATAACTCGCCCGTTATCTGGCGGGGACCGATGCTTGGGAAAATGCTGAATAATTTCTTCAGCGATGTCGACTGGGGCAATCTGGACTGTCTGATTCTTGACCTGCCGCCCGGCACCGGTGATATCGCCATGGATGTGCACGGCAAGATTCCGCACTCCAAGGAAATTATCGTGACAACCCCGCATCCGACGGCCGCGTTTGTCGCGGCCCGCGCCGGAGAAATGGCCGTCAAGACGGAGCACGAGATTCTTGGTGTCATTGAAAATATGGCTTATTATCAAAGCCCAAAAACCGGAGAAATTGAGTATGTGTTTGGACAAGGCGGCGGAGAAAAATTGAGCGGCCTCCTGAAAACCGACCTGCTTGGACAGCTGCCGCTCAGACAGCCGGTTGAACAAGAAGGCGAATTTGCACCAGGTGTCTACTTCGAAGGTGATCCGGTTGCCGCCATTTACGACAGCATTGCAGAGAAAGTGATTAACAAACTACAGAAATAACCGGTAGCAGATTTCAGATGAGCCTCCGTAATCATGCGGAGGTTTTTATTATCCCTTTTACCCATCGCAGTTGGCAAAATGCGTTCTGATTTTCTGACAACGAATCAACAACTAGAGAATATCATACCGCTTCACCGAAATTAGCGGGCAGTGCCAGCTTAAAATTACGAATTTAGTTCTGATTATTCACACTTTTACTTTCAGTTCTCAGGCTGCGTGTTCCTGTGATGAATACATAGAAGCCAGCTTTTTCAGTCCTTTTTTCTACGATTTGGTGAAAAAAACGACTTCCGACTGTTGAGATGATTGTAAAATGGGTTTAACTAACGCCGCTGGTTAGATCAATCCAACTAAGATTTAAATGCGCCAGCGGTATAATCAGTAAAAACAAAGGTAGAAATCGTCGTATTGCCCTGGCCGCCCGCTCTTTTCCAAACTGAATAATTCGTTCAGAACCTCACATATTAATAAAGAAATGTGTCATCGAGGAGGAATCAGTGTGGCGAAAACGGGGTCGATCCTGCTTGTTCTGCTTCTGTTGCTCGTCGCTGCGGCAGGCTGTGGTTCTCAGTCTGGACAGCCGACTTATCAGGAAAATAAGAAGATGGTGCTTGATATGCTCAAGACAAATGAAGGAAAACGGACGGTCAAAGAACTGCTTCAGGACAAAGAGATGAGAAACACCATCGTACTGGATGAGCCTGCCGTAAAGAAGACGATTATCGAAACGCTGACTACGGAGCAGGGGAAAAAGATTTGGAACGAGATCATAGCCGATCCGGAGTTCTCCGGCCGGCTTGCCAAAAGCATGCAGCAGGAAAACGAAAAACTTCTGAAAAAAATGATGAAGGATCCGGATTATCAGGGAATGATGATGGATGTCCTGAAGGCTCCCAAACTCCAGGAACAGTATCTGGATTTAATGAAGACCAAACCGTTCCGGGAGCAGATGAAAATGGGCGTTCAGGATACACTGGCCAGTCCTCTTTTCAAGAAACAGCTCATGGATGCAATTACCGAAGCACTGAAAAAACAGAGCAAAAAGGGTAGCTGAAAGGCGGGGGCCATTGTTGGATTATTGCTGTCAGTTCAGTAATTGATGCTTGCCCTGGGCATCGGAAATCAGATTTTTTAAAGTCACAAACGTGTAGCCTCGGTTTTGCATCTCCCGGATAATCAGCGGCAGCGCACGATCGGTTTGTTTGGCCGAGTCAGAGGCGTGCAACCGGATGATATCCCCTTTTCCTGCATCCTGGAGCACACGGCTGACGATAATTTTATACCCCGGATTCGTTTCGTCCTGCGGGTTGACACTCCACAATACCAGCTGCTGCTGAAGCCGGGAGGCAATTTTCAAGGTTTCGTTATTTATCTTTCCGTAGGGAGGCCGAAGCAGCTGCGGTCTTCCGCCTCCTGATTTGTCGATTGCCGCTCCGGCAAGAATGATGTCGCGCCGAATCTCGTCGGGACCAAGCTGTGTATAATCTTCATGACGCATTCCTTGTGATTCAATCTCATTTCCGTCTTTCAAAGCCTGCTGAACAAGATCGGGGTGCTGCTCCGCCCATTCCCCTGAGAGAAAGAATGTCGCTTTGATGTTCTCGTTTTTCAAGGTTTCCAGAATCGTTTTGATTTGCTGGTCACCCCAGTTGCAGTCGAAAGTCAGGGAGAGATGTTTTTGATTGGTTTCAACTCTGGACAAGGCGCCGGTCTCTTTTACAGGGGTGAAAACGTCTGTCTGCTGTTTTTGGACAAACAGGATCAAAGCTGCAAAGAAAGCAGCGATCACAATTAGAAGGAGATTTTTTATTTTTTTTCCGTTGATGACCCATAACATGAACGTCCCCACCTTGTTCCCAATGTTTGTACCATTCTATGGCAAGGCTGTCCTGAATATGCGAAATTACAGCAGGGCCCAGCCTTAACGAAATTGATGGATGTTCCTTGCAACGAAGTAAAGGTGGTTCGAACACTTGCCGGAAGAACGGCGCAAATGACTTGAAGGAAATTAGCGGAGTAAAATACAGTGATTGAGAGCTAAAAAGAATGTGAAAAAAAATGATTGACAAATCGTAAACAGCTGGTAAGATAGATATTGTTGTCTTTCCTTGATGCTTGAAATTGCATTCGGTATTTTTAGACGAAAAAAAGTTTCAAAAAGGGATTGACAAATTGGTTTCAAGTCACTATAATTAATTAGGTCGCTGAATGAGTGACAAAGCGAATGTTCCTTGAAAACTGAACAAAAGCCAAGCGTGATTGAAAAAGGGTAAACCCTTGAATCAATTCAAAAAAAGCTATGGATTCAAACGCGTATAAAAGATTGATACGGATAGAAATTATCCGGTAAGCATTACTTTTTGGAGAGTTTGATCCTGGCTCAGGACGAACGCTGGCGGCGTGCCTAATACATGCAAGTCGAGCGCACGGAAGGGAGCTTGCTCCCGGAAGTGAGCGGCGGATGGGTGAGTAACACGTGGGCAACCTGCCTGTCAG
>NZ_BMOK01000018.1 GCF_014647035.1 Sporolactobacillus putidus
GGTCACTGCCAGGCAATAGGAAAACGAAGAGAGGCACTTCTCAGTCATTGAGAGGCGCCTCTCTTTTTGCAACATACAAAGCATTAGTACTGCTATTTATATTCTAAAAAGAGCTTTTGCAATGTGATTGCATATCGCAATACAATTGAGTATTATATAAGCACGGGAGGTGTTTGAAATGGCAAGAACATCAAATATTTTCGCCCGCGTCGAACCTGAAATCAAAGAACAGGCTGAGCAGGTGCTGGAACAGCTCGGTATTCCCATGTCCAACGCGATCGGTCTTTTTCTGCGTCAGGTCGTGCTGCAGCGCGGAATTCCTTTCGATATAAAGCTACCGAAAAGTAAACCGCTCGCTTTCGGTTCTCTCAGTAAGGAGCAGTTCAACGCCGAAATTGAAAAAGGACTGGCGGACCTAACCGCCGGAAAAGTTGTGTCTGCTGACAGCGTTGCCGACAAAATGCGGCGGGATTACGGAGTATGAACCCGTGGAAGGTCGTATATACCGAGCACGCGGAGCGCGACCTGCGTGACATTTATAAATATATAGCCTTCTCACTGCTCGAACCGGAAACCGCGAAAAAACAGACCCTGCGCATTATGGATACGGTTGCAAAGCTAAATACGATGCCGCTCCGCTTCCCGCTCTACGATAAGGAACCGTGGCACAGAAAGGGGCTGCGTGTCCTGCCAACGGACAATTATCTCGCTTTCTATTTACTTGTGGAGCCGCTGAAATCTGTCGCGGTAATCAGGGTTCTGCATGGCGGGCGCGATATTGACGCGCAGCTGCAGCGGACGGAAGAGACATAACTGAGAAACGAGGGGGAAAAGCGTGGATAATTACGACGCGATCAAACGCATGAGCCGTGAACAGATGGAAGCCTTCCTTGATAACGTGTACCTGACCGGTCTTAATACCGGCACTTACGCCGCTTCACTCGAAGAAGATTCAAAAGAGCAGCAGACCGCGTTGGATGACAACCCTTACGGCGGGGGGTGGCTGGCGGCGGAAGCCGAGGACGCCACACGCCTTGTTTTCTCGGAGGACGGGGACGCTTATCTGCCGAATGCTCTCTGCAAAGCGATTTTCAGAACCGCCGGAATTGATCCTGAACAATAGCAAGGCTGAGATAATTCCAAAAATCAAAATAGAGACCCATTAAAAAACAGTCGAAAAATTGTCTTTTTTCATACCCGTTTTTCGGAGGTGACGCCATCTGAGCAGATACCTCTATTTTTTTAGGGACAGACGAATTATTTTTCTAATACTGGAAAGTATCGTTCACAAGGACAGGGAACAAATGGGTGATAATGGTGTTTGCGTATTTAATATCAATTTATATTTTTCTCTGATAAAATTATAATAATTGGCATGCAGTGAGCGTATTTCATGTTTCCTCGTGTTCACAAATAATAACAAAAAAAATAATTTAATGTTACAGCAAGGCTATCCTCTGTTCTTAAAAGTCCTGTAATGGGTTAAATAAATGACACCCGCTGCTCATTCGAACGGAACGTATTTATCGTGGGAACTGGAAAAACCAGGATTCTATTATTCGATACCGGATCCGCCGCTGTCGAAAATGAATTTAGCCTGATACTTAAAACGGTTTTTGCTCAATAGATTCATTTTGATTTGATTGGAGATGGAAGAATTTGATTCGCCTGTCAAGATATTTGCGTCCTTATCGGGTATCCGTTGTCTTCTCGATCATTTTTGTTTTCCTGCAGTCCCTGGCAAACCTGTTTCTTCCGACGCTGATGTCAGATATTGTCGATACGGGTATTGTCAAGGGAGATATGCCTTATATTTTTAAAACAGGTATTTTGATGCTTTTAGTGACCCTCATGGCCGGCGGGTTTACGATCATTTCCAATTATCTTGCTTCGAAGGCTTCAACAGGATTCGGACGGGATCTGCGAAATGGGATATTCACCCATGTCGAAACCTTTTCCTTAAAAGAATTTGACAGGGTCGGTACAAGCTCTCTGATTACAAGGACCACAAATGATATCGCGCAGATCGAGCAGGTCTATACGATGATGCTCAAAATGATGACGATGGCGCCGCTCATGTTCGTCGGCGGGATTATCATGGCGGTCTACAAGGACGCAGAGCTGTCGCTTGTCCTCGTTGTTGCCTTGCCGGCCATACTGATCACGGTATTTTTCCTGGCGAAAAAAGGAATTCCGCTATTTAAAGAGATACAGAAAAAAATGGACCGGCTGAATCTTGTACTTCGCGAAGGGCTCACAGGTACTCGTGTCATTCGCTCCTTCAATCGAACGCGCTTCGAAATCAGCCGGTTTGACGCGGCGAATCAGGATATGACCCGGACAGCCATCAAGGTGAATCAGATTATGGCCGCAGCAATGCCGCTGATGATGCTGATCATGAATCTCTCAACCGTTGCGATCGTATGGTTCGGCGGACTGCGGATCAACAGTGGGAACATGCAGGTCGGCGGTCTTATGGCTTTTATCCAGTATGCGATGCAAATCATGTTCTCCATCCTTATGGGTGCGATGATGTTTATCATGATCCCGCGCGCTCAAGTTTCCGCGGGCAGAATCAACGAGGTGCTGGACATCTTTCCGGACGTCAGCGATCCGGAAGAAAAGAAGGATCTTCCGGAAAATCAGGACGATGCGGGCGTCACGTTCATTGATGTGACGTACAGCTTTCCGGGTGCCGAAACACCGGCTCTTTCTCATCTTTCTTTTAGCGCGCGTCCCGGCGAGACGACGGCGATTATTGGGGGGACAGGCTCCGGGAAATCCACGTTGCTGAATTTGATTCCGAGATTTTACGACACGGAAGGCGGCAGCGTTCTCGTGAACGGAACAGACGTCAGGGAGATGCCTCTCGAAAAACTGCGCGGAATGATCGGTTATGTTCCGCAAAAGGCGGTGTTGTTCACTGGAACGGTTGCGGACAACATTCGCTATGGCAACGATGGGGCGACGGACGAGGAAATCAGGGAAGCCGCCCGGGTTGCCCAGGCTGACGGATTCATTCGCGAAATGAAGGACGGTTACGCATCGGTGATCGCGCAGGGCGGGAAGAACGTTTCGGGCGGGCAGAAGCAGCGGCTGGCCATTGCCCGAGCCATGGTCAGGAAACCCGATATTTATTTGCTGGATGACTGCTTCTCCGCATTGGATTATCGGACCGATGCCAGGCTTCGCGTCGAATTGCGAAAAGTAACCCGCTCATCGACGCTGATTATTGTCGCCCAGCGCGTGAGTACCGTGATTCACGCCGACAAAATTATTGTTCTTGATGATGGAAAAGTAGCGGGGATCGGCACGCATGAAGAATTGATGAATTCATGCCGGGTTTATCAGGAAATCGTTGCTTCACAGTTGGAAAAGGAGGGGCTTGCATGAGCAGAGAAGAAAACAGCTCGCGCGGAAGAGCCGGTGGCTGGGGACCGATGCACATGCGCATGCCCGCGCAGAAAGCCAGAGATTTCAGGGGAACATTTAAAAGGTTGTTAGCCTACCTGAAACCACACGGGATTACGCTGATTGTCGTGTTTGTCACGGCTCTTCTAAGCACAATTTTTACGATTATTGCGCCGAAATTGATGGGGGACGCGACGACAAAACTTTTTCAGGGTATGATGATGAAATTAAAAGGTGTTCCCGGCGCCCGGATTGATTTCAGTTATATCTGGAATATTGTTGTGACTTTGCTTGTTTTATACGTGCTCAGTTCGCTGTTCACTTATGCGATGCAGTACCTGATGAGCGGTGTCTCGCAAAAGATGGTTTATGTGCTGCGAAAACAGGTGAACGAAAAATTGGCAAGACTTCCGATCAGCTATTTTGATTCGCACACTTATGGCGAAGTGCTCAGCCGGGCGGTGAACGACTCGGAGAATATCAGCAATACACTTCAGCAGAGCCTGACGGCATCAATCACTTCAATTGTTACACTGCTCGGCGTCATCGTGATGATGCTCACGATCAGCCCTCTCCTCACGGTTGTACTGCTGCTGACTCTTCCGCTCAGTTTTGTCGGCATTAGCGTCATCACCCGCCGGTCCCAGGGCTACTTCAAGCAGCAGCAGGAACAGATCGGTCATCTGAACGGCCATGTGGAAGAAATGTTTACCGGCCATCAGATTATCAAGTCCTACAGCCGGGAGGCGCAATCTGTTCAAAAGTTTCAAAAGATAAACAACAGACTTTATGATTCTGCATGGAAGGCCCAGTTCCTGTCCGGAATCATGATGCCGTTGATGATGTTTGTCGGAAATATAGGGTTTGTCCTGATTTCGGTTGTCGGCGGTATTCTGGTTGTCAAGCGTTCGATCCAGATCGGCGACATACAGGCATTCATCCAATATGCCCGCCAGTTTGGCCAGCCACTGAACCAGATTGCCAATATCTCAAATATCATTCAATCAACAGTCGCCTCAGCCGAACGAATTTTCGAGATTCTGGATGAAAAAGAAGATGTGCCGGATCTTCCGACCGTGAGTGTGCTTGAACACCCGCGGGGACATGTCCAATTTGAAGATGTCGGATTTCGTTATAAAGAAGATAAGCCCTTGATTGAGCATATGAACATTGATGTTAAAGCCGGGCAGCAGGTTGCGATTGTTGGGCCGACCGGTGCCGGAAAAACGACGCTCGTGAATCTGCTGATGCGGTTTTATGAGTGCCGCGAGGGAAAGATCTTTGTTGACGGCATGGATATTACGAAGCTGAAAAGGGAACATCTCCACCACCTCTTCGGCATGGTTCTGCAGGATACATGGCTGTTTAAGGGCACAATCCGTGAAAATATTGCCTACGGGCGCGACGGTGCGTCTGAAGAAGAGATTATCCGGGCAGCCCGGGCAGCTCACGCGGATCACTTTATCCGTACGCTGCCGGATGGTTACAGCACGGTACTGAATGAAGAGGGGACCAATATCTCGCAGGGTCAGAAACAACTCCTGACGATTGCGCGGGCTCTCTTGGCTGATCCGGTGATTCTGATTCTTGACGAGGCGACAAGCAGTGTCGATACCCGAACGGAAGTGCATATTCAGAAAGCCATGCACGAGTTGATGCAGAACCGGACCAGTTTTGTCATCGCGCACCGTCTCTCGACTATTCAGGACGCCGACCTGATTCTCGTGATGAATCATGGTCAGGTGATTGAGCAGGGGACGCATCAGTCTTTGCTGGAAAAGAAAGGATTCTATGCAGAGCTCTATAATAGCCAGTTTGCGGCAGAAGATGAAGAAAAAGGGGTCGTGTGAGCGTGCCTCTGTTTATTAAAGGAAAAGAAGGTCGGGCGGATTGCCCGATTTTTCCGTTTGCCGGATAATTAGTAAGGCTTACGCTGGCCGGGCCGAATAAACCGATCAAGTTTCTAAAAACATTTTACTCCTGAACGAAGCAGTATTAAACTTTATAATGTCGTCAACAGATGAAGATATGAAATGAGGAAAATCGATGGTAAAAAAAATTGTATTTACCGGGGGAGGATCGGCGGGTCACGTGACGCCGAATCTTGCGCTGATTGATAAATTAAAGGATGATTGGGAAATCGCTTATATCGGCTCAAAAGAAGGCATCGAAAGGACCCTGGTTCAGGATCGGGGAATTAAATATTACGCCATATCAAGCGGAAAACTCCGCCGTTATTTTGATATGAAAAATTTTAAAGATCCATTTAAAGTGCTTGCGGGCGTGATGCAGTCGTTTTTTACGTTAAGAAAAATTAAACCCGACGTCATTTTTTCAAAGGGCGGCTTTGTATCTGTACCTGTCGTTATCGGCGGCTGGTTAAACCGGATCCCGGTCTACATCCATGAATCGGATATTACACCGGGTCTTGCCAATCGAATTGCGGTGAATTTTGCAGCAAAGTTATTTGTCACCTTCGAAGAAGCTGCGGCAAATTTTCCGAAAGAGAAGGTCATACATACAGGAGCACCCATCAGGGACAGCCTGCTGAAGGGAGACAAGCTGAAAGGCCTGCAGTTTCTCGGTTTTCGGAACGACAAACCGGTTCTTTTAGTCATGGGAGGCAGTCTTGGTGCAAAAAAGATAAACGAGATGATCAGAGAGGCGCTTCCGAAGTTACTCACGACCTATCAAGTCGTTCATCTGTGCGGAAAGGGTAATATCGATACTGATTTAGATAACACGGCCGGATATCGCCAGTTTGAATATGTTAATAAAGAACTGCCTGATGTTTTGGCCGCATCGTCATTGATTGTATCCCGGGCAGGTTCCAATGCAATATTTGAATTTCTTGCCTTGAAAAAACCGATGATTTTAATTCCGCTTCCGCTCCGGTCAAGCCGTGGAGATCAAATATTGAACGCAAAATCTTTCCGTGAAAGAGGATTTTGTGAAGTGCTTGATGACGATACGCTGACAGCTGATGAATTGCTGAGCGGAGTTCAGCAAGTATACCGCGATCGGTACGATTATATCGATCGAATGGCGGCGGCACCCAACACAACTAATGGAATCGACAATATCCTGAACTGGATTACGAAGCACTGACAAAAAAGAAAGCAGGATGGATTCATTTTCCTGCTCTCTTTTTTAGGCTTTTTTAAATCAATCTAATGATGATTTTTGAATCATTTACGGCTTATGAACTGCAGGAGCGAAAGCTTGTCCGGTCAGCTGATCTTTTTTACATCAACGGTCACATTCAGACGCTGTTGTAAAATATGAAAAGCACGGGACAAACGACGGTTTCGTATACATAGTTGTAGTCATGAAAAGTGAGGTTAAGATATTCTGAAAAACTCAGATGAATAGATTCAACAGGCAATGGCTATCCTGTAACGGGGGTGTTGAATATGGCCATGCAGATGCATCCGCAGGCGGGTGAAACATGCATGATTTGCGGACAGGTGAAACAGACGGGTATTCATATTTGCAATCAATTAATCTGTGATTCTTGTCAGAAAAAGATTGTGGAGACAGACGTGACCGATTGGAAGTACAGACATTATGTGAATAAACTTTCCCGGCTCCAGTTGAAGGTGACGGAGCAGAGCGAGCAGACAAATAATGGTTGACTGAGAAGGAGAAGCACTCTGAAAGAGCGGCTTCTCAATTTTTTTTCAGAACTCAGATTCGGGGAAACTGCAGCGGCGGAAAAGCTTTGTGCCGTGCGCCGTCCTTGGCGATCTGAAGACTGCCGGTAATTTGTCATCAGGGGATTAAAGTCAGATTGGCTGATATTTTATGGATTATGCTAAAATAAAAGCATATCTATTAAAGTAAAGGATTAAAATCATGGATCAGAACCGGACACCGGTTTTTGACGGATTGCTCAGATACCAAACAAAACAGGCTTGCTCTTTTCATGTCCCGGGCCACAAGGACGGACTCATTTTCCCGGAAAAAGCGGCTTCTTTTTATAAACAGTTGTTATCTCTTGACGCTACGGAAGTTGCCGATTTGGATGATCTGTATCATCCGACAGGTATTCTTTGTGAAGGGGAAGCGCTGCTCAGTGATTACTATGGCACGCGCTCCAGTTATTTTCTCGTTAACGGTTCGACTGTCGGCAACATGGCTATGGTCATGGCCGCCTGCTCACCGGGTGATGTTGTCTTTGTCCAGAGGGACTGTCATAAATCGATTTTCAACGCGCTCAAGCTGGCGGATGTTCGTCCGATTTTTCTCGCCCCTTCTGTTGATCCTGAATCCGGCCTTGCGGAGGGGATTGATCAGGGGGCATGGAGGGCGGCGATCGATCGGTTTCCGCAGGCGAGGGCACTCATTTTAACCTATCCGAATTACTACGGGATGGCGCCGGATGTCAGCGGCTTGATCCGGGAAGCCCACATTCACGGATTAAGCGTATTGGTGGATGAAGCGCACGGGCCGCATTTCAGAATGGGACCACCCGTTCCGCCGAGCACGCTTAATATGGGGGCAGACATCGTCGTGCACTCGGCGCACAAAATGCTTCCGGCGATGACGATGGGGGCGTTTCTGCATGTTAACAGCCTGCGTGTGCCGGCTGAGAAAGTGGAGGGCGCTCGAGAAATGCTGCAGACGTCCAGTCCGTCTTACGCCATTATGGCATCTCTAGATCTGGCGCGTCATTATATCGCCACTCTTAATCAGGATGAACGGGAGAAGATGCTTGCCGGGCGCGATGCTTTTGTCATGGCCCTGAAGAATATGGGAAGACTCAAAGTGCTGGAACAAAAAGAGGGCCGCTTTCAGCTTGATCCTTTTAAAATCACGCTGGAACTGGAAAACGGGGAATCCGGATTTGACTGGCAGAAACGGCTGATTGCCGCCGGTATTTATCCGGAGCTTGCCGATCCGCGCCATGTACTGTTCGTGCTCGGTCTGTCGAACCGCATTGATTATGGGCGGGCGCTGAAACGGATCGCCGGCAGTCTCGGAGATTTAAAAAAAACGACGGCCGGCCCCCAATCACAGTCTTTTTCTTTTCCGCAATATTCAACTCTGGCTCTTGCCTACCGGACACTGCAAGGAATGGACACGGAGGAGGCGGACCTGGCCGACGCGGCCGGCCGGATTGCGGCGGAACATGTCGTTCCCTATCCGCCCGGGATTCCCGCGGTGATTCAGGGCGAGAGGATCACGGAGCAGCAGATTGCCGCCATTCGCAGGTGGCGGCGGTCGGGCGCAGTGTTTCAAAATGAAAGTACAAATCATGGAAAAATCATCATTTACCGGGCGGGGGCATCATGAAGATGGATCACAAGGGACTTTTTATTACATTTGAAGGGCCGGACGGCGCAGGGAAGACCACACAGATCGGCAGGCTGGCAGCCGATCTTGAGAAACGGCATATACCGTATGTTCTGACCCATGAGCCGGGAGGAACCGAAATCGGTGATAAGATACGTACGATCATCCTCAATCCGGAAAATCTTCGGCTTACTCAAAAGACCGAAATTCTGCTTTATGCAGCGTCACGAAGCCAGCATGTCGAAGAAAAAATCAAGCCTGCGCTGGCCCAGGGCAAAATTGTCCTGTGCGACCGTTTTATTGATGCTTCAATCGCTTATCAGGGATACGGCCTGGGGCAGCCGGTCGAAATGATTCAGTCGATTAACCGTTTTGCTTCAGAAGGATTGACTCCGGATCGGACCTATATGATCGACATTGCGCCGGAAGCGGGGCGCAGCCGATTGAGAGAACGAAGCGGGGGTCCGGAAACAGGTGTGACGGAAGCGGCGGGTGATCTTGATCGGATCGAACAGCGGGAACTTGACTATCATCGGCGCGTCAGAGAAGGTTTTTTGACACTCAGCAGAGAAAATAAACAGCGTATTTGCCTGATTAACGGCGAGGACAGTGCAGATGCAGTATTTGATCATATTTTAAAGGATTTTCATTATTTTTTGGCCGGATACATGCAAAAAGGATGAGAGGATGATTTTATTGAAGCTGATCTTGGCGGTGGTGCAGGATAAGGACAGTTCCCGCTTGCAGGAAGCTTTAATCGACGCTGATTTTCATGCGACGAAACTGGCCACGACAGGCGGGTTTCTGCGCTCGGGCAACACAACATTCATGATCGGAACGGAAGAGGCGAGGGTTGACGAACTGCTTCAGCTGATTAAAGATCATTGTGAAAGCAGACGGCAGGTCATGTCGCCGATCTCCTCGCTTGACAGCAACACAGACGGTTATATCACGCATCCTGTCGAGGTTGAAGTCGGAGGTGCGACCGTATTCGTGCTCGACGTGGATCAGTTCAAACATTTTTGAGGCATTTGTCGTTATTTAGGGAGCTGAAATTATGCCAATTAAAATAGGCGGGGAAACGAAGATCAATGAGTCGCAGGCCGGCCGCAGCGCAGCGGCTGCAAAACCGTCTGTATCATTTGAGAGAACGCTCTCCGGACAGGAACAATCGATGAATTCGGATGCCCTTAAAGCGCTGCTCGATAAAGTCGACGAGCAGTCGCAACGGGTTTTGGCCTCAAGAACGGTCCGGGATGTACAGTTGTATAAACAATACGTCCGTTCGTTTATGCAGGAAGCCGTACGGACAGGACTTGGGACGGAGCAGTCGCGGTCTTGGCAGCAGGGAGGGGCAAAGCAGCAGCTGGTCAGGACTGTGGATGAGAAGCTGATTGCACTGACGAATGATCTGCTGGATAAAAATAAAGAAGGAATCGGCCTGCTCGATCGACTGGGCGAAATTCACGGATTACTGATTAATCTTTATGTTTGAAATGTGCCGGAATGATGAAGCTTGAAATTCTCTTGGTAAGTGAGTGAGCGTATGAGCTGGAAAACATTGGACAATCAGCAGAAAACCGCGGCAAGAGTGCTTCGGCACGCCGTTCAAAGACATGAACTGGCACATGCTTATTTGCTGGAAGGCCCTGAAGGAACAGGAAAAAGGCAGGCAGCCCTGCTGCTTGCGCAAACACTGTTCTGCAAGGAACCGCGGGATGGAGAGCCGTGCGGGAACTGCCGAAATTGCCGGAGAATCGCATCGGGCAATCATCCCGATGTGATACGGGTCCGGCCGGAGGAAGACGCGGCAACCATCAAAAAGGAACAGATTGCCTATTTAATGAAAGAATTTTCTTACCGAAGTGTGGAATCGGCAAGAAAAGTCTTCATTCTTGAAAATGCGGAAAAAATGACGGTTCAGGCTGAGAACAGTCTGCTTAAATTTATAGAGGAGCCTCATCCGGGAACACTGGCTCTCTTGATTACGGATCATATCCATCAACTGCTGGATACGATCATTTCAAGATGTCAGGTGCTGACGTTTGTTCCGCTGTCTGATCAGGCTGTAGAGGAACGGCTGTTTCAGGAACATCAGCCCCGTTCTCTTGTTAAACCTGCTGTCGCGCTGACCCACGATTATAAGGCTGCTGCCGCCCTGTGCAGAGATGAATGGTTTGCGGAAGCTCGTTCTCAAGTGATACAATTAATGCAAAGACTGCATTTGTCTTCCGAAGCTGCACTTCCCTTAATTTACGAGAAATTTACTCCCAACTTCGATAATGTTCAGCGAATGGCTATTGGTTTGGATTTACTGCTGTTTTGGTACAGGGATATTTTGTCGCTGCATCTGAACCGTCCTGAGGCGGTGATCTTTGAAGATCAGACCGAAACGCTCAGAGAGCAGCTGTTTCGCTTTTCCCAGGAACAGGCCGTGCGGGCAATGTCTCTTATTCTTGATGCCCGTAGACAGCTGGATGCCCATGTAAACAGTTTAAGTGTCATGGAATGGCTTGTTATTAAGTTAGGAGGTATCCTCTAGTTATGAAATACGATATTGTCGGCGTTCGTTTTAAGAAAGCCGGAAAGATATATTATTTTGACCCGGATCAGCTGACGATTCCGGAGAATGCCCATGTCGTCGTCGAAACCACGAGGGGCATCGAATGCGGTACCGTAGTCATCGGCAAGAAAACAGTTGATGAGGAAGATGTCGTCCTCCCGCTGAAGAAGGTTGTCCGGCTCGCGTCGGAGGCAGACGACCAACAGGTTCGCAGGAACAAAGAAGACGCGGAAGCCGCGATGGATATTTGCCTTCAGAAAATATACGACCATCATTTGGAAATGAAACTGGTGGATGTTGAATATACATTTGACCGCAATAAAATTATTTTTTATTTTACTGCGGATGGTCGTGTCGATTTTCGGGAACTGGTCAAGGATCTGGCAGCGGTTTTCAAGACGCGGATTGAATTACGGCAGATCGGCGTCAGGGATGAGGCGAAAATGCTCGGAGGCATCGGTCCGTGCGGGCGGATGCTCTGCTGCTCCACTTTTCTCGGCGATTTTGAACCGGTATCGATTAAAATGGCGAAAGATCAGAATCTCTCTTTGAATCCGGCCAAGATTTCCGGTGTCTGCGGTCGCCTGATGTGCTGCCTGAAATATGAAAATGATCAGTATGAGTCGGCAAAGCAGGCACTTCCTGATTTGGGTGAGACCATCAGCGTGAACCACGGAAAGGGCAGAGTGGTCGGGCTTAATATTTTGGAACGTCTTGTTCAGATAGAACTAAAGGATGAAAATAAAGTGATCGAATACACATTGGATGAGCTTATTGAAGAAGGGGCTATTTCTTCGCAAGCCACTAAATAAGAGGTGGATGAACTTGGAGAAAAAGGACATTTTCTCGCAAGTCAGTCATTTGGAAGAACAGTTGGGACAAGTTTATGTGGAGTTCGGGAATCTAAAATCCCGGCTTGCCGAACTGCTGGAAGAAAATCAGAATCTCACCCTTGAAAATCACAACCTGAGAAGACGCATTGAGGCTGCCGGCCATGAACAGACGGACGGAGACAGGAAACAGAGAACCGGTGGAATGTCAGAACCGGATATCGGTGAAGGGTATGATAATCTGGCCCGGCTATATAAGGAAGGCTTTCATATTTGCAATCTGCATTATGGGAGCGTACGAAAAGACGGGGACTGTCTGTTCTGCCTTTCCTTTCTGAACAAAAAATGACGGAGCGGCCGTTATTCATGGTTATGACCCGGGCTCGCCTTATTCGGCGGGTTTTTATGCACTATAGGAAAGTATAAAAATTTTAAGGATTATAGTGTAAGCGACCGAACAGATCGCCGCATCCTGCGGCATGTTCGGCATTAGGCCGTCCTGGCCCCCGCAACTAAGGCTCAGCCTGCGCCAGGGCTTGGCCTCGCCAAGTTTTCTAATAAAATGAAAATCCAGTTGTAAGGGAATGGACAAGAAGTTGACAATAAACGGCCGGAGTGAACGGATCGATTATCTTTTTAATACGGATCTGCAGATTATTCAGTCGAGTGAACTGTTTCCCTTCTCGCTTGACTCCGTATTGCTCGCGCGGTTTGTCTATGTGCCGATTCAACACGGCAGGTTGGCCGACCTGTGCACGGGAAACGGCGTCATTCCTTTTCTCCTGTCCCGGCGGACAAAAGGCCGGATTACCGGTATAGAGATCCAGCCGGAAGTCTGTGAACTGGCGGAACGCGGAGCGGCGCTCAATCATTTGCTGGACCGGATTGATTTTATCTGCGGCGATGCGAAAATGCTTCCCGATTATCTTGGAGGCCAGAGCTGTGACGTGGTGACGTGCAACCCTCCCTATTTCAACAAAGAGGCGGCACGCGATCAAAAAACAAACCCGCATCTGGCCATTGCCCGCCATGAGATACTGATTACACTTAAAGATGTCATTGAGGTCGCCTCCAAGCTTCTGAAGCATGGCGGGAAGTTCGCAATGGTGCACCGGCCGGAGCGGCTTGTCGATATTCTGGCCGGGATGCGCCGCGCGGGAATGGAACCGAAACGCGTGCAGTTCGTTCATCCGAGAAAAGAAAAAGCCGCCAATATGGTCCTTGTTGAAGGAGCAAAGGGAGGAAAATCCGGCCTTGCGGTGCTGCCGCCGATTGCCGTGTACGACTCGGAGGGGCGGTATACGGAGGATGTGTGGCCGAACGTATGAAAAATTACAGCGTCTATATACTGGAATGTACGGACGGCAGCCTTTATACAGGATATGCAGCAGATGTCCGGAAGCGGTTTGCGCTTCACTGCAGCGGGAAGGGAGCGAAATATACGCGGAGCCATAAACCGCTCCGTGTCGTCTATGAAGAGACGCTGCCGGACAAGTCGTCGGCGATGCAGCGGGAATGGACGATTAAGCACCTGACGAAACGGGAAAAAGAAGCATTGATACAAAGGAGCGGCGCTAATGTGGGAGCAAAAGAGTTTCCATACGGAAAATAACGGTACGGGGACACTTTATCTTGTTCCGACGCCGATCGGCAACCTGGACGATATTACCTTTCGGGCGCTGGATGTTTTAAAAAAAGCGGATATACTGGCTGCTGAAGACACGCGGCATACGATGAAGCTGTGCACGCATTTCGCTATCCATGTGCCGCTTGTCAGCTACCACGAACACAACAAAAAAAAGAGCGGAGAAAAGCTTGTGGCTGAACTTGAGTCCGGTAAAAATGTGGCGCTGGTCACCGACGCCGGGACTCCGGGTATTTCGGATCCGGGGACTGATCTTGCTGCCGAGTGCATCGCGCGCCGCATCCCGGTCGTGCCGCTCCCCGGAGCCAATGCGGCGGTTACAAGTCTGATCGCTTCTGGGCTGCCGACGGATCATTTTTTATTCTATGGTTTTCTGCCGAGGACAAAGAAGGAGCGGGATCAGGCGCTGAAGGATCTGAGCGTCCTGCCGTTCACACTGATCTTTTACGAATCACCGTTTCGCATACTGGAGACAATCAAGGACTTGAAGGAAGCTTTTGGCGAACGCCGTGTGTCGCTTTCCCGCGAGCTGACGAAACGCTATGAAACATTTGTCAGAGGAGACATTGGGGAAACGGCGGACTTTCTGGATCAGGGCGAGGTGCTGAAGGGTGAGATCTGCCTGGTTGTAGAGGGAAGCGACGGAAAACAGAAAAATCCGGAAGATCTTTGGTGGGCGGCAATGGATCTGAACGCCCACGTCGACCACTATGTGAACGCGCAGCATCTAACGGTAAAAGAAGCGATCAGGCAAGCGGCCGTCGACCGTTCATTGCCGAAGCGGGAGGTTTACCGGATTTACCACCGTATCGACGAATCACTTTAAAAATGGCCGATTTTTCTGCTGCAGAGTATCTATCTGATAAATCTGCCGCTTTCTTGACATTCATCCGGGTGAAACGTATAGTTCTTTTAAGAAAGGAATCATAGGGGAATCGCTATTTAAGGAGGGTGCAGGGGCTTTATGGCTGGAGAAAAGAAATCATTTTATTTAACAACGCCTATTTACTACCCTAGCGGAAGATTACATATTGGCCACGCGTATACAACGGTGGCCGGGGACGCCATGTGCCGTTACAAGAGACTGCGCGGCTACGACGTCATGTTCCTGACGGGAACCGATGAGCACGGTCAGAAAATTGAGGAAAAGGCCAATGTGCAGGGCATCGCGCCGATTGACTATGTCGACGGCATGGTGGCACAGATCAAGCAGCTGTGGAAGAAGCTTGATATTTCCTATGACGATTTTATCCGGACGACACAGGAACGCCATACGAAAGTTGTTCAGAAAATTTTCAAACAGCTTGAGGAACAGGGCGACATCTATCTCGGTGAATACGAGGGCTGGTACAGTATTCCGGACGAGACGTACTACACCGCCTCCCAGCTTGTCGACATCGAGAAAAATGACAAAGGGGAAATCATCGGCGGGAAGAGCCCGGACAGCGGCCATCCGGTTGAAAAAGTCAAAGAAGAGTGTTATTTCTTTAAAATGAGCAAGTATGCGGACCGGCTCCTGAAGTATTATGAAGAACACCCCGATTTCATTCAGCCGGAGACGCGCAAGAACGAAATGATAAACAACTTTATTAAGCCGGGACTTGAAGATCTGGCCGTTTCACGGACGTCTTTTTCCTGGGGCATCAAAGTGCCGGACAATCCGAAACATGTGGTCTATGTCTGGCTTGATGCGCTGACAAATTATATCACGGCGCTCGGCTATGGTTCCGATGACGATACCGGATTCAAAAAATTCTGGCCGGCCGACGTTCATCTTGTCGGCAAGGAAATCGTACGTTTCCATACAATATACTGGCCGATTATCCTGATGGCGCTCGGTCTGCCGCTGCCGAAAAAAGTGTTCGGCCACGGCTGGCTTCTGATGAAAGACGGCAAAATGTCGAAATCGAAGGGCAATGTCGTCGATCCGGAACCGCTGATCGACCGTTACGGACTGGATGCTTTGCGCTACTATCTGCTCCGCGAAGTGCCTTTCGGATCGGACGGCCTGTTTACACCGGAAGCATTCATTGAACGGATCAACTTTGACCTGGCCAACGATCTCGGCAACCTGCTCAACAGGACCGTTGCCATGGTTGAACAATACTGCGACGGCCGGGTTCCCGCTTATCCGGGCCAGGTCACGGTTTTTGACCGGCCGCTTGAAGAGGCGCTCGCGGAGACTGTTTCCACAGTCGAGACGCAAATGGAGAATCTTCAGTTCTCTGTTGCGCTGTCTGCAATCTGGAAACTGATCGGACAGGCAAATAAGTACATTGATGATACACAGCCATGGGTTCTGGTGAAGGATGCGGGGAAACAGAAGGAACTGGCGTCTGTTCTGGCGCACCTCGCCAATACGATCCGCTCGGTTTCCATTCTGATTCAGCCGTTTTTCACGTCGACACCGGCAAAGATTTTCCGTCAGCTCGGCGTAACGGATCCCGCCGACCAGACATGGGACTCGCTGCATGATCATGCGGTCAATAATGGCAGCTGGACGGTTCACAAGGAGGATCCGATTTTCCCCCGTCTCGACATCGAGGAAGAAGTCGGCTACATCAAATCCCGGATGCGCGGGGCGGCCGGAACGAAACCGAACGGGAATAAAGAAACAAAGTCGAAGACCCGGCCTCTGGAAGAAATCGGGCTGGACACCTTTGAAAAAATCGATCTGCGGGTTGCCGAAGTGCTCAAGGTTGAGAAGGTCAAAGGTGCCGACAAACTGCTGAAACTGCAGCTTGATCTCGGCTATGAGAAGCGTCAGGTTGTCTCAGGCATCGCCCCTTATTACAAACCCGAAGAACTGGTCGGGCAGAAGATCATTGTGATTGCCAACCTGAAGCCGGTGAAACTGCGCGGCGAAGTATCGCAGGGTATGCTGCTGGCGGGAGAAGCGGACGGTAGGCTGAAAGTGGCCACTGTCGCCGGGCCGCTGCCGAACGGGACAAAAATCCGTTAATTTTCAATATATAGAGGTGCTGGCGGAAAGGAATGTGCAGATGCCCATGTGCATGACTTTCCGCTTTTTGTACGGACGGTTCACGGCGATATTTTTCACCATGCACCGCTTTTTCAAAGAAGAAGGGAGGGACCTCATGTTATTCGACACGCACACACACATCAACGACGAGGCCTTTGACGGGGACTTTTCAGAAGTTTTGCAGCGGGCGAAAGAAGCAGGGGTTGACCGGATGGTCGTTGTCGGCTGCGACCGGCCGCTGATCGAGAAGGTCTTCCCGATCATTGATCAGTATGACAGCATCTACGGAGCAATCGGATGGAACCCGGAAGACGCTGTCGACATGACCGAGGAAGACTTCGGTCTGATTGCGGAAAATTTAGATCATCCGGGGGTCGTGGCGCTGGGCGAAATCGGTCTTGACTATCATTGGGACAAGTCGCCGAAAACAGTGCAGCACGACGTTTTTCGAAGGCAGATCCGTCTCGCGGTTCAGAAGCAGCTGCCGCTGATCATTCATAACCGTGAGGCGACGGAAGATACGGAGCGGATACTCCGCGAGGAGCATGCCGATCGGGTCGGCGGTGTCATGCATTGTTACAGCGATGACTGGTCCTGGGCACGGAAATTTATTGAACTGAACTTTTATATCAGTTTCGGCGGTCCTCTGACATTCAAAAATGCCCGCATTCAGCGGGAAACTGCGGCCATGGTGCCGCTCGACCGCTTGCTGATTGAAACAGACTGCCCTTATCTCAGTCCGCATCCATTCCGGGGTAAACGCAATGAGCCGGCAAGAGTCATGCTGGTGGCGGAAAAACTGGCTGAGATTAAAGGTGTGTCACTGGATGAGATCGCAAGAGTCACTTCGGAAAATGCCGAACGCTGTTTTCATATTGGCCGGTTTTCTCAAGTAAACTGAGAATAGGCGTGCAGCAAGGATACATGGGTTGTCTAAGATTCAACTGTGCGACCCAGCAGCTCAAGGAGCAACAAGGGAGTCAGGATATGATTGTCAAAGAAATTATTGTTGTGGAAGGAAAAAGCGACACGGAAGCAATCCGCCGGGCGCTTGAAGCCGATACGATCGAAACGAATGGATCGCGTGTCAGTCGGAGGACGATCGAAGCGATCCGGCATGCGCATGAGAGGCGCGGTGTGATTGTCTTTACCGATCCGGATTTCCCCGGTGAACGGATCCGCAAAATCATCAGCCAGAAGGTACCCGGATGCAAACACGCATTTATCACCCGCAGTCAGGGCAAGGGAGCGGCAAACGAAAGTCTGGGTATTGAACATGCGTCACCGGCGGCTATCCGTGAAGCCCTCTCCAAAGTTTACACACAGTTTGAAGAACCGGATGAACAGATTGCGATGCAGATGCTGAGAGACTACGGGTTGCTGGGCGGCACGGAATCCCGCAGACTTCGCGAACAGCTGGGCGATTCGCTTAAAATCGGCTACACGAACGGCAAGCAGTTATACAAAAGGCTGCGTATGTTCCAGATCACGCCGGAGGAACTGGAGCAGGCAATGGCCGCCATCAAACAGGGAGGGTCCGCCAGTGAATAAGCGCATTTCTTCGCCGAAAGTCATGCGGGATGTCATCCGCCGGCACCAGTTCACGTTGAAAAAGAGTCTCGGCCAGAATTTTCTTGTCGATGAAAACATTTTGAAGCACATTGTCGAGGCGGCGGAGCTGAAGGAAGACAGCTACGTGCTGGAAATCGGGCCGGGTGCGGGCGCGCTGACCCGATTTCTGTCCGGAAAAGCAGAAAAAGTGATCGCGGTCGAGATTGATCGCCGACTTGAGCCGATACTCAAGGAAACCCTTCAGGGGCACGACAATGTTTCCGTACATTTCGGAGATGTGCTGAAAATTGATCTGGAAGAAGTGATCGCCGAGGAATGCCCTGAAGGGGTTCCGATTACGGTTGTCGCGAATCTGCCTTATTATGTGACAACGCCGATTCTGATGAAACTGCTGACCGGCGGACTTCATATTCAGACGATTGTCGTCATGGTTCAAAAAGAGGTGGCAAGCCGGCTGGAAGCCGGGCCGGGCCAGAAAAGCTACGGATCACTGTCCATTGCCGTACAGTATATGGCCGATCCGAAAATCATCATGACTGTTCCGAAAACCGTATTCGTTCCGCAGCCCAATGTCGATTCGGCCGTGATTAAACTTGCCGTGCGTACCGAAAGAAAAGTAAACGTACGGGATGAGACCTTTTTCTTCAGGCTCGTCCGCGCAAGCTTTGCGCAGCGCCGGAAGACCCTGATCAATAATCTGATGAGCAATCTCTATTCCAAAGACCGAAAGGGAGAGCTTCTTTCGGTTCTCCATGCACTTGATATTAATCCGGAACGCCGCGGAGAAACCTTGACGATTGCGGAGTTTGCCCGGCTCAGCGATGCCTTGCTTGAACATGTTACTGAAAATTAAAAGCGTGATTTTATCATAAGAATATTTTTGCAAAAAAACGGGATGACTTTCTTTCCGTTTTTTTTTTGTACAAATAAGAAAGTATAAAAGATAAGAGGTGTCTAGTATAAGAAAAACTAAGGCTCAGGCCGTCGTCAAAGACTAAGTTTTTCTTATTGAATCATTGCCGCAGGCTTCAAGAAGAGTCATACGGTTTAACGTTCCTGGAATCCGGCCGGTCCTGATTCGGAACCCGGTGGCACCACCGCTTTTCTGAAGGAGCATATAAGCTGTTTTCACTACATAGGATGGTAGGGATGACCTTGATTTTCGGACGCGCGGTTCTGTGAATCGGGGAGAAGGGAGACGAACATGGCGATTCAGGTGGGGGATATCGTGGCACGGGTTTCCTATCAGCTTGATCTGCCCTTTCGCGTGGTGATGATTCACCCTGAGGCGCAGACAGCCGAGCTGACGGGACATGATTTGCGGCTCTATGCAGATGCGCCGCTGGATGATTTGAAAGTGGTCACCGATCGTGATCAGGAAAGATATGAGAAAAAGATACGTTCCAGAGAGGCGGAGTCTTACCGGCTGTTCCGGCAGGATTACCAGCAGATGAAACTAAAAAGAGAGTATACGGCAACAAGCGGCTACCGGTCGGGGACTTCCTATTTCGAAATGCCCGGACGGGTCCTGCATCTTGACGGTGATCCTTATTATTTGAGGAAGTGTCTGAACGTTTATGAAAAACTGAATGTGCCCGTCATCGGGAAATATATGCTTGAGGAGGAAATGCCTGAGCGCGTGCCCAAGTTGGTCGCTCAGATACGTCCGGACATCCTGGTTCTGACGGGTCATGACGCTTTTATGAAAAATAAAGGAAACCCGGAGGAGATAAAAGCTTACCGGCATTCGGGCCACTTTGTCCGGACGGTGAAGGAGGTCCGCTTCCACTCTCCGGGCCTCGATCAGCTGATCATTTTTGCCGGCGCCTGCCAATCGCATTTTGAATCACTGATCCGTTCAGGTGCCAATTTCGCAAGCTCTCCTGATCGCGTCAATATTCATGCCCTCGATCCGGTTTATCTTGCGGCCAAAATCAGTTTTACCTCATTCATGGACAGCGTCAATGTATGGGAAGTGCTGCGGAACACGCTGACTGGCCCGGGCGGACTTGGCGGGGTGGAAAGCCGCGGCATGCTGCGGACGGGCCTGCCTTATCCGCCGGAATAGCGTTTCTCATTTAAATGGATTGATTTTGACACCTGGCTGCTGCCGGTTTTTTTCTGAAAAACCGGACGGCTGAATTTTATCGCTAATTAATGCGCATATTAGTAAAGGAAACAAAAAGGGTATTGAAGAAATCATCAAAAACATTGACAGTCATAACGATTTCTTGATATAATCAAAAATATTTGACTTTTTGGCATCCATTATGATACACTTATAATTAAGCGAGGTGGATTGTCGAGATGGGAAAAACCATTAATGATATCAAAGGCGCTTTAGATGAACGCGTGGGCAAGCGTTTGACGCTTAAAGCAAGCGGAGGCAGGCGTAAAACCATTCAGCGCATCGGTGTTTTGGAAGGGACCTATCCGTCTGTGTTTATCGTGCGTCTGGATAAAGATTCGAATAGCTACGACCGTGTATCCTACAGCTACACGGACGTGTTGACGGACTCGGTAGAACTCACCTTTTTAGAGGAAATAGCAAGCGGACAGTAAGTACTGTTTTTTCGAAAAGCAATTGACTGTTTGGACGGATGCGTGCACCCGCTTTTTTTGTTTCCGCACAAATGGATGCAAAAACGGATGGGCGCATTTATACGAACGGGATCGCTTTCTTTATATGCAGCCGCATGTGTGTATAGAAAAGGGCCGATCGACGCAACCTATTCCTGCTCGACCATTGGAAAGGGGTTGTACCGATCATGGCCAGACGAAAAGGCATCATGTCTGAAGCATTTAAAATAGAACTTGCCAAAGAGCTGGGATTTTATGATACGGTAGAAAAAGAAGGATGGGGCGGCATCCGGGCCCGTGATGCGGGCAACATGGTCCGGCGCGCCATCGAGAAAGCCGAACAGCAGATGACGACTCGAGCTGATTAAGGCACGATGATTGAGCATGAAAAAAGGGGTTTTTGCCGAATACAAAGGCAGAACCCCTTTTTCTTACGGCCGGTTTCCGATATGATGAAAGATATGAATAAGAAACGAGGGAAACGATTGAAAGTACTTGAAAAAGCGCCGGCAAAAATAAACTTGTCCCTTGATGTGCTCGGTAAACGGGAAGACGGATACCACGAAGTCAGAATGGTCATGGCAACCATTGACCTGGCCGATCGGGTCGAATGCGAAAGCCTGCCGGAAGACAAAATTGTTATCCGGACAACCGCACCCTATGTACCGGAGGACAATCGCAATTTTGCCTATCAGGCCGCTAAAATCATCAAAGAGAGATATTCTATTCGTACCGGAGTGGAGATCTCCATAGATAAGCAGATACCCGTTGCTGCAGGGCTTGCGGGCGGGAGCAGCGATGCGGCGGCAACGATTCGCGCACTGAACAGGCTCTGGAAGATCGGTATGACTTATGAATCCATGCTTGACATTGCGAAGAAGGTTGGATCGGATGTTGCCTTCTGCATCAAAGGCGGTACCGCACTGGCTACGGGCAGGGGAGAGAAGATCAGTCCGCTGCCTCCGCTGCCCCAATGCTGGATCGTCCTCGTAAAACCGGATGTTTCTGTATCGACTGCCCAAATTTATCGCGAATGGGATGATCAGCCTGCTTTGCATCCCGATGTCGACGCAATGATTGCCGCCATAATGCATGGGGACTTTCAGGCGATCTGCCATTTGCTGGGTAATACTCTCGAAGCCGTGACGATGAAAAAAGTCGACGAAATTGCACGGATCAAGGCCCACATGAGGCGGATCGGGGCGGAAGGGATCCTGATGAGCGGAAGCGGCCCGACTGTGTTCGCCCTGACACAGCGCGAGACGAGGATGCAGCGATTACTGAACGGAATGAAGGGTTATTGTCCCCAGGTTTTTGCCGTGCGGCTATGCAGGTCGGCCGAACTCTTGTCTAAATACGAATAAAGGTGTAGAATTGCTTTAAATTATTCGGATTTGGAGGGCTGTCATGAAACTGAAACGAAGCAGCAGGTTAGTGGATATCACTGCATTTCTGCTGCAGCATCCCCACCAGATTATTCCGCTGTCGTATTTTTCAGATCGGTACGAATCTGCGAAATCTTCAATCAGCGAAGATCTGGCCATTATAAAAGATAATTTCGAGTCTCTGGGGGCCGGACGACTGCATACGCTTGCCGGTGCAACGGGCGGCGTCAGCTATATGCCATGCATGGGCCGCCAGGAGGCGGAACAATTGCTTGGAAAGCTGAAAGAACAAATGACACGGGCAGATCGGCTGCTTCCCGGAGGCTATCTGTATATGACGGATATTCTTGGCAAACCGGAGTATGTCAATGCAATCGGCCGTTTAATTGCTTCCGTTTACATAGATGAAAAAATCGATGCGATAATGACGATGGAAACAAAAGGCATTCCGCTTGCCTACGCGGTCGCTTCCCAGCGCAGCGTCCCGGTAGTGGTTGTGCGCCGGACAAGCAAAGTCACTGAGGGGTCGACCGTCAGCATTAATTACATTTCGGGTTCATCCAAAAGGATTCAGACGATGGTGCTGCCTCGGCGCAGCTTAAAAGAGAACGCACGGGTGCTGATCGTCGATGATTTTATGAAAGCGGGAGGCACAATGAAAGGCATGATGAACCTTTCCCGGGAATTTGGCGCGGTTGTCGCAGGAATGGCCGTGTTTGTCGAGAAGAAAGACGAACAGCGGAAACTGGTTAACCATTATACATCGTTATTGAAGCTCTCTATTACGGAAACAGAGAACACCCTGAAGATTGAAGACGGCAATGTGATGGAGAGGCTTTCCGATTGTTCGGCTCCGATTAAAAACGCTTAGTTTCCCTCAGGGCGAAAGGCTCGGGCATGGATGATTGCCCGTTCCCTGAAGCTTTCCAAATTTGTCCAATAAAAGTTTTAAAATGTTTCGATTCTTTTCTGACTTTTGCAGGATTTCACTCTTTTATGTTGAAACATGTAATAAGGGTTTCGCATTCATGGGAAAAAGGGTGGTGTCCAAACAATGGAAATTACAGATGTCAGATTACGGCTTGTGAATACGGATGGACGTATGAAAGCCATTGCTTCAATAACGATAGACAAAGAATTTGTCGTTCATGACATTCGTGTGATTGACGGAAACAACGGTATGTTTGTCGCCATGCCGAGCAAAAGAACACCTGACGGAGAGTTTCGGGATATTGCTCATCCGATTACATCAAACACGCGTGAAAAAATTCAGACCGCCGTTTTAAACGAATATCAGCATGCCTGCGCGGAAGATCCCTCTTTTGAACAGGCTGGCGCTTCATGAAAATAAAATAGGGTTTCCAAGGGACCTTCTGTCAGCGGTTCCTTTTTAATTTCGCCGGCAGATGCGGAAAATAAGGCGGCTGCCCGGCTTCCGGCCTGTCCGGAGTTTCGGCTGACACCCTTGAAAAAGGGCTGTTTTTAAGCTATAGTCTAAAATGGACGCAGAGGATCAATGAAGAGGTATGGGGGTTTATCATGTCAAATCGCTATGCGATCATTTTAGCCGCCGGTCAGGGCACGAGAATGAAATCGAAGCTCTATAAGGTTTTGCATCAGGTTTGCGGAAAACCAATGATCAGGCATGTTGTCGACGAAGCGAGCCAAACACAGTTTTCAAAAATATACGTTATTGTCGGCCATGGAGCCGATGCCGTCAAGGCATGTATCGGAACGGATGCCGAATGCCTTCTGCAAGAGCAGCAGCTGGGAACGGCGCACGCCGTCCGTCAGGCTGCAGAACGGCTTGCCGGGCTCGACGGAACAACCGTGGTGCTTTATGGAGATACCCCGCTGATTACCCATGAAACGATTGAAAAACTGATCGATTTTCAGGAACAGAATCATGCGGCGGCAGCCGTTCTGACAGCCAGAATCGGAGATCCGTCGGGTTACGGGCGCATCATCCGGGACGGCTCCGGAAACCTTGCGAAGATTGTTGAGGATAAGGATGCGACGCCTGAAGAGAAGAAGGTGCTGGAAATTAATACCGGCATTTACAGTTTTGACAACCGCAAACTGTTCTCCCTTCTCGGCAAGGTCGAAAACAATAATGCCCAGGGCGAGTATTATCTTCCAGACGTTATCGGACTTCTCGTTCAGGCCTCCGAGAGAGTGCTCGCTTATCAGACGGAGCATTTTGAGGAAACGGTCGGCGTGAATGACCGGCTTCAGCTGGCCTCCGCTGAAAAGTACATGCGCACGCGTGTTAACCGGCATCACATGAGACAAGGTGTGACACTCATAGATCCGGAGAGTACTTATTTGTCGGCGGAATGTACGATCGGCGCTGATACGGTTATTTATCCGGGAACCGTCATTTCAGGACAGACACATATTGGCGGCGGCTGTACGATTGGTCCCCACACCCGGATCAGAAATTGCGAGATTGGAGAGGAAACGGTCGTTGAGCAGTCGGTTCTCGAAGACAGCTGGGTCGGCAGTCACGTGCAGATCGGACCGTTCGCCCATATCCGTCCGCTCTCGAAGATCCATGATCAGGCGAAAATCGGCAACTTTGTCGAGGTGAAAAAGTCGGAGATCGGAGAGGGCAGCAAAGCATCGCATCTGACCTATCTTGGGGACGCCGTTCTCGGTAAAGATGTAAACATGGGCTGCGGCACAATCACAGTGAATTATGATGGAAAAAATAAATTTACAACACATATCGGGGACGGAGCTTTTATCGGATGCAACGCCAATCTGGTGGCGCCGGTTACGATCGGCGATGGGGCCTTTGTGGCTGCCGGATCGACAATTACCGAATCGGTAAATGCGGATGCACTCGCTATTGCGCGGTCGCGGCAGGTAAACAAAGAAAACTATGCCTTAAAGTTAAACTACAGGACTAATAAATAACTGGAGGGAACCACTAGAATGGTCAGCTATCTTGATCCAAATCTGAAAGTATTCAGTCTTAATTCCAACCCCGATCTGGCGAAGCAGATCGCCGAACATATCGGTATCCATCTTGGGGAATGCCTGGTCTCGTCGTTCAGCGACGGCGAGATTCAGATCAGCATTGAAGAAAGCATCCGCGGCAGTGAAGTCTATGTTATTCAGTCGACGAGCGATCCGGTCAACCAGCACCTGATGGAACTGCTGATTATGATCGATGCTCTGAAAAGGGCTTCGGCAAAAACGATCAATGTTGTCATTCCCTATTATGGCTATGCGCGGCAAGACAGAAAGGCGCGGTCGAGAGAGCCGATTACGGCTAAACTGGTCGCCAACCTGCTGGAAACCGCCGGAGCGTCGAGAATTCTGACAATGGATCTTCACGCGCCTCAGATTCAGGGCTTCTTTGACATCCCTGTAGATCAGCTGCTTAGCGTACCGATCCTTTCCGAATATTTTATGAGTAAGAAACTTGAAGATATCGTTATTGTCTCCCCGGATCATGGCGGTGTGACACGTGCCAGGAAAATGGCTGATCGCCTGAAGGCACCGATTGCGATCATTGATAAACGGCGTCCGCGTCCGAACGTTTCAGAAGTTATGAACATTATCGGTGATATTCAGGGGAAAACGGCAATCATTATTGATGACATCATTGACACGGCGGGAACGATTACGCTGGCGGCCAATGCACTGGTTGAGCGCGGCGCAAAAAAGGTGTATGCTTGCTGTACGCATCCTGTTTTATCGGGGCCTGCCATAGACCGGATTCAGGCTTCGGCGATCAGCGAACTCGTCGTCACAAACACCATTCCGCTGCCGGAGCAGAAAAATATCGATAAAATTGTACAGCTTTCTGTTGCTCCGCTTGTGGGCGAAGCGATCATTCGCATTCACGAGAAGCTGTCCGTAAGCCGGCTGTTTAATTAACGGCGGACGGATCATGTCTTGCCCGTAACGGCCGATGAATTTGTATGAAAATAGGGCAGGATGAAAAAGAAAAACGATAAATTATTTAGAAGGAAGTGCAGAACATGGCAACATTAAATGCGGTTATCCGCGATCATTTCAAAAAATCAGTTGCTAAAACGCTGAGAAAAGAAGGCCAGATTCCCTCTGTTGTTTACGGCAAAACGGTGGGCAATGAATCGATAGCAGTCAGCGCCGGAGAAGTGGACAAGCTTTTTCGCAGCGAAGGAAGAAATGCGATCATTACGCTGAACATCGGTGACAAGAAAAAATATACGGTTATGGCTCATGATTTACAGTTCAATAATTTGAAGGGCACGATCCAGCACATTGATTTTCTTGAAATCAATATGAACGAAGAAATTGATGCCGTTGTTCCTGTTGTTCTGCAGGGGACCGAAGAAGTTGAAGGCAGCGGAGCGGTCGTAAACCACCAGTTGAACGAGCTGACTGTACGCGCATTGCCGAAGGATTTGCCAAGTTCGATCGAAGTCGATGTGTCCAAACTTGCAGTCGGTGAAAATATCCGGATCAACGATATTGATGCAAAGAACGGCTACACGATCATCGGTGATCCTGAAGAAGTTATTGTCTCGGTTTCCTACGGCGGCAAGAATGAAGAAGCAGAAGAACCGTCTGCAGCTGAAGGCGCTCAGGCCTCAGAAGAGCAACCGGCAGAATAAGTCAATTTTGACATAGAGTCAAACCGGGCGTAACGACTGAGTTACGCCTTTTTTGCACTATAGGAAAGTATAAAAATTTTAAGGATTATAGTGTAAACGACCGAACAGATCGCCGCGTCCTGCGGCATGTTCGGCATTAGGCCGTCCTGGCCCCCGCAACTAAGGCTCAGCCTACGCCAGGGCTTGGCTTTGCCAAGTTTTTCGTTAATACCATCCTGTGTATCACACAGAAACCGCCGCTTCCTATGGCGGCGGGAAAGCGAGGAAGAATTTGTGAAGATCATCGTCGGGCTGGGCAATCCCGGTTCTGAATATGCGCATACAAGGCATAACATAGGTTTTGAAGTTATCGATGGCCTTGCGGAACGGTATCATATTGCTTTGTCAAGAAACAAGTTCAAAGCTTTGTACGGCAAAGGGGTCATCGATGGTGAAGAAGTCCTGCTTGTGAAGCCGCTTACGTTTATGAATGCATCCGGTGAGGCGGTCGGACCGCTGATCCGTTATTATAAGCTGTCTGCCGACGATTTGCTTGTGATTCATGATGATCTGGATCTGCCGGTTGGCAAGATCCGTCTGAGGCAAAAAGGCAGCGCAGGAGGGCATAACGGTCTGAAGTCGGTCATACAGCATCTGAATACCCAGGATTTTGACAGGGTAAAAGTGGGCATCGGCCATCCTCAGGGATCACATCAGGCGGTGATCCATTATGTCTTGAATGGTTTTTCAGGTGAAGAAGCCGTGCTGATCGGCACTGCGATTGATCGGGCTTCCGAGGCAGCCGCCGAATGGGTGACGGTACCTTTCCCGCAAGTGATGAATAAGTATAATGCGAATAAGTAACGGTGTGAACGGGAATGATGTTCTTAAGATATTCTCAAAATATCATTTGGCTGGAAGAATCATTATAGGAGCTTTGGCGGTCTGCCAAGGCGTTTTTCGGGTTGATGAAAGTGAGGGTTGCCAATGTTTGGCCTAAGTGCGTTTTATAAGCAGAGAATTGATGAGATCCGGACCGTTTTGACCGGATATGAAGGCGGCATGACCCAGCAGCTTGTTTCCGGTCTTTCAGGCGGGGCCAAATCTCTCTGGATCGCTGCGCTTTACCGTGAAAGGTCGGAAGCTGTGGTTGTGGTTACCCACAATCTGTATCAGGGACAGAAACTCTTCAACGATTTGGAAGAATTGATAGATTCCGAGGAGCTTTATCTCTATCCGACCAATGATCTGATCGCCTCGGATCTTGCCGTTGCGAGCCCTGAACTGCTTTCTCAGCGTATCGACGTTCTTAACCGCCTGGCTCAGGATAAAAAATGCCTTGTTGTCGTTCCTGTTGCCGGGCTGAAGCGTCTGCTCGCGCCGCTTTATTTGTGGAGGGCAAGCCTCATTCATCTTGACGAGGGGAGACGGATTGATCTGGAGGCACTCGTTAAGAAGCTGACGGCGATCGGATACGAGCGCGAGTCCATGGTGACCGGTCCAGGGCAGTTCAGCCTGCGCGGCGGTATTATCGATGTTTTCCCGCTGACAGAGGAGCATCCGGTCCGAATTGAGCTCTTTGACGATGAGCTGGACTCTGTCCGTTTTTTTGACAGTGAGACGCAGCGATCTTTGGAGAAGGTAACCGGGGGACTCGTGATCGGACCGGCACGCGAATTGCTGATTTATGAAAAGGAATTTGACCGTGCGTCAGCGGGGCTGGAAAAAGCTCTGAAGACAACGCTGGGGAAAATAAAGAATGAGCAGGCTAAAGAGCTGCTCAGCGATCGGATCGGATCCGACATCGAAGCCTTGCAGCAGCACGGGATTTTTCAGGATATAGCAAAGTATACAGCCCTTTTTTATGAGAAACAGACAACGATCATCGACTATCTTCCGCAAAATGCTTTAATCATTTTGGATGAAATCAGCAGAGTTCAGGAAATGACGGAGCAGCTTGATAGGGAAGAAGCCGAGTGGCAGGTATCCATGCTGCAAAGAGGAGAGATGGTCAGAGACGTGCCGCTGACGGTGGAGTGGCCGAAACTCGTGGAGCATATTCGGCAGCCGCTTCTGCTCCTTTCGCTGTTTTTGCGTTATCATGGCCAGTTTCAGCCGCAGAACGTTATTAATATGACATGCCGGTCGATGCAGAATTTTCATGGCCAGATTCATCTGTTGAAATCGGAAATCGACCGGTGGATGAAGAGTGATTATTCCGTTGTTTTTCTAGCGTCGGATAAAGAAAGAGCAGGACGTCTGGATCAGGTGCTCTCAGATTACAGTATTCAAACGGAATCTGTGAATCAGGAGACAATGCCGGCCGCCGGGAAGATCCAAGTCACGGTAGGCCGGATGGACAGCGGGTTTGAGATGCCGCTAAAGAAACTGGCCGTCATCACGGAAAAAGAGGTATTCACGAAAAAAACGGCCAAAACACCCCGCAAGGGCAGGAAACTCTCCAATGCGGAGCGTCTGAAAAATTATAATGAATTGAAAATCGATGATTATGTCGTCCATGTTGATCACGGCATCGGCCGCTATGCCGGAATTGAAACACTCGATGTTAACGGCATCCATAAAGATTATTTGCAAATCATCTACAAAGGAAACGACAAGCTTTATGTACCGGTCGAACACATCGATCAGGTACAGAAGTATGTTGGTTCAGAAGGCAAGGAGCCAAAGCTCTATTCGCTTGGCGGCAGTGAGTGGAAAAAAGTCAAAAGCAAGGCCCGATCTTCGATTCAGGATATCGCCGACGATTTGATCAAACTGTATGCGAAGCGTGAGGCAAGCAAGGGCTACGCTTTTGGCAAAGACGGACCCGCGCAGCGCGAATTTGAGTCGGCATTCCCGTATCAGGAAACGGCCGATCAGCTTCAGGCGATTGAGGAAATCAAGAAGGACATGGAAAGCGAAAAACCGATGGACCGGCTGCTTTGCGGCGATGTCGGTTACGGCAAGACCGAAGTTGCACTGCGTGCGGCCTTCAAAGCGATCGCAGACGGAAAACAGGTCGCCTTTCTTGTACCGACCACGATCCTGGCTCAGCAGCATTTTGAAACAACACGGGAACGCTTTGAGGAATTTCCCGTTTCTATCGGCCTGCTCAGCCGATTTCGTTCGCGCAAGGAGCAGTCGGAGACTCTGAAGGGGCTGGAAGACGGCACGGTTGACCTTGTCATTGGTACGCATCGATTACTGTCGAAAGACGTGAAATTTAAAGATCTCGGACTCCTGATCGTTGATGAGGAGCAGCGTTTCGGGGTTTCACACAAGGAGAAGATCAAACGCCTGAAGGCGAATATCGATGTTCTGACCTTAACCGCGACGCCGATTCCGCGAACGCTGCATATGTCTATGCTCGGCGTGCGCGATCTGTCGATTATTGAAACACCGCCGGAAAATCGCTTTCCTGTACAGACCTATGTGACGGAATACAACTACACCCTGATTCGCGAGGCGATTGAACGTGAGATGGCGCGAGGCGGACAGGTCTATTTTCTTTATAACCGTGTCGAGACCATTCAGAGAATGGCCGAAACGATTTCTCATCTTGTTCCGGATGCGGCGGTGACCTATGCCCACGGACAGATGAAAGAGTCGGAACTGGAGTCGTCCATGATTGATTTTCTCGACGGTACTGATGACGTTCTGGTCAGCACAACGATCATTGAGACGGGTGTGGATATCCCGAATGTCAACACGCTGATCGTCTATGATGCCGATAAAATGGGCCTTGCCCAGCTGTACCAGCTGCGCGGGCGTGTCGGCCGTTCCAACCGGGTGGCCTACGCTTACTTTACTTACCAGCGTGACAAAATCATGAATGAAGTCGCGGAAAAACGGCTTCAGGCGATCAAGGAGTTCACGGAGCTTGGATCGGGATTCAAGATTGCCATGCGCGACCTGTCGATCAGAGGCGCCGGCAATCTGCTTGGCGCGCAGCAGCACGGATTCATTGATTCGGTCGGCTTTGATCTTTATTCACGGATGCTGCAGGATGCCGTGGCCGAACGCAGGGGCGAGACGAAGGAGTCCGAGGCACCGCCTAAAGTGTCGATTGAAATGGATATCGATGCCTATATCCCCGATACGTACATTCAGGATTCGCTCCAGAAAATCGATATGTACAAACGGTTTAAAGCAGCGGAAACCATGCAGTATATTGAAGAACTTGAAGATGAAATGATCGATCGTTTCGGCGATTATCCGCGTGAAGTAGCCGACCTTTTTAAAGTGGCCGAACTGCGTGTAATGGCGGACAAACTGATGATTGAGGAAGTTAAGCAGAAGGATGCCGAGCTCACCATTATTTTTTCAGAAAGAGGCTGGAAGGCGCTGGACCGTGAAGCGCTTTTCAAGTCGATCAGCCGCATGGGTCCGGGTGTCGGCCTGGGATCTGTCGGGAAGAAAATGAAAGTGACGATAAAGCGTGACGGAAGGGCGGCCGGGCCGATGATCGGCGAAGCGACCGAATTGCTGAAGGGAATTTATCAATTGCGGGCGGCATCGGAAAAGGCAGGTTAAATTTGAGGGAATATGCATAGTTTAGCCGGGAGCGCAGATAATAACGCAAGGAATAGATGATTATTAGCGGAAAGTGAGGACATCCTTGTATGAAAGCAACCGGCATTGTCCGCCGAATCGATGATCTTGGGCGAGTGGTTATTCCCAAAGAAATACGCCGCACGCTGCGCATTCGAGAAGGGGATCCTTTAGAAATTTTTGTGGATCATGATGGCGAAGTGATCTTAAAAAAATATTCGCCAATGAGTGAACTCGGTGATTTTGCCAGGGAATATGCAGAATCTCTTGCTGAGAACTCAGGCAAGCTGACGATGATCAGCGATCGCGACGCTGTGATTGCGGTCTCGGGCGGCTCAAAGAGGGATTTTCTTGACAAAAGAATTCTGTCCGTGCCGGAGAGAGCAATGGAACTTCGCCAGACGATTCTTGAACAGAACAAAGGGGAGCCGCTGACTGAGGGGAATGAGGGCATGACGGGTCCTTATGTTGTTGCGCCGATTATCGCCGGCGGCGATCCGATCGGCACGATTATGCTGATTGCCAAAGAAAAATCACCTTTAGGCGACGTGGAAGTGAAACTCGCCGAAACGGCCGCCGGGTTTCTGGGACGTCAAATGGAACATTAAGGAAAGAACTGAAGTCCATAATCATGAGTAAGCAGAAAGAGAGACCGGCATCTGTCTCTCTTTTACTGTGCCGTAAAAAACGATCTTGTCAAAAAACAATATATTTTACCGTCAAAACGGGGAACTTGTGTTATAATCCACTTTAGAATTTCGGACAAAGGTGGCGTGGACGTGCAGGATGCAAATAGAGAAGGCCGCGCGATATGGCGGGGAGCGGTGATTTTGACCGTGGCGGCGCTTCTGGTTAAAATCATGAGCGCGGCCTACCGGCTTCCTTACCAGAATCTTGCCGGGGATGTCGGCTTTTATGTGTATCAGCAGGTCTATCCATTTTACGCCGTGGCTGTCGCACTGAGCGGGACAGGATTTCCGATTGTCATCTCGAAGTTCATCGCGGAAGCAAAAAATGGCGGGGGCTTCAGGAAGGAGGCACAGATTCGCAGGCACGCACTCATCGCCCTGTTTATTCTCTGCGGCCTGTTTTTCTGCCTCCTTTTTCTTTTTGCCACTCCGCTTACTGAAGTGATGGGCGATGAACGGTTATCCTCTCTGATCAGAATCTCTGCTTTTATTTATTTATTTGTTCCGCTGATCGCAGTTTTACGTGGCAATTTTCAGGGGGAAAATCAAAACATGATGCCGACCGCGCTCTCGCAGATCGGCGAACAGGTGGCTCGCGTGCTGCTGATCATCGGCTCCTCGTGGTACTTGTTTCTGCATCATGGAGATCCCTATCAGTTCGGCAGGGCCGCCACGATCGGTTCGGTTGCGGCACCGGCCGTCTCGCTGATCATTCTGCTCCTCTACTTTCGGAAGGAAGAGCTGCCATCTGCCCGCGGAGCAGATAGGGCGTACAGCCGGATTGACTGGCACTTGGTTAAAGACCTGCTGATTAATGGCTGCCTGTTTTCGCTGCTCGCGCTTCCGCTTGTTTCTTTTCAGTTGATTGACTCGCTGACCGTCATACCGTTGTTGAACCATGCACATGTTCCGGACCCCATGGAACAAAATGGAATCTATGATCGTGCGTACGCGCTGACTCAGTTCGGAATGATTGCGGCCGCATCATTAACGGCAACGATTGTTCCCGGCCTTGCCAAACTTTCCGCCTTGAGAAAAAAACGGGAAATTCAGCGCCAGGCATCTCTTGCCCTAAAGATCAGCCTCGCTTTTGGTTTGGCTGCGGCCGCCGGTCTGGCCGTGATCAGCAAAGAAGTGAACATTATGCTTTTCAGGAATGCGGAAGGATCGTTTTCTTTTGCTCTGGTCGCATTTACAATGCTGACGCTCTCGCTGATTCTGACTGCCTCGGGAATCCTGGAGGCGACCGGCCGGCCGTGGCTTCCGTTTCTCTATCTGATGGCCGGAGTGGCAGTTAAGCTTGTCGGCAACTATCTTCTGATTCCCTTCTTTTCAATTAATGGGGCCGCGGCGGCCACATGTCTTGCGACGGCACTTACTGCCTGGCTGAATGTCCGGTGCCTGCGGCGCAAGTCGCTTGCGGCAGCCCTGCAGTTCCGGCTCATTCTTAAGCTGTGCGCGGCCGCCTCCGGAATGGTTCTCGCTGTTCTGATCTGGAAACTGTTAATTGTTGAATGGGAAAGCAGGCTTGCGGATTCGCGCCTGCTCGCGACGGGCATCGCATTGTCGGGAGCCCTGCTCGGCGGCTGTGTTTTTCTGTTTTTGATTTTTATTTTACGTTATTTTGATTCGGCTGATTTTAAACGGCTCCCCATGATCGGCCGCTGGCTGAATAAGAGTCCGGACAAGGAAAGCAAAATTTCGGAGTAAGAAGTTTCCGGCCGCTTAAGACGGGCAATTTAACTGGGATCATGGATAAAGATATGATAGAATGAAGAAAAACCGGAGCGCATCTCTTGTGGCCGCTTATAGAAACGATAATTTAAATTCGGAGGTTTGAGCAAAATGAACAAAAACGAGTTGATTCAGAAAGTTGCAGAAAAAACGGGAATCGCCAAAAAAGATACAGAAGTGGTGGTCAATGAAACACTTGATGAAATCATCTCCGCTTTGAATAAAAACGAAAAGGTGCAGTTTGTCGGTTTCGGGACTTTTGAAGTCCGGGAAAGGGCGAGCCGTACAGGACGCAATCCGCAGACCGGAGAAGCGATTACCATACCGGCTACCAAAGTACCGGGGTTTAGGGCGGGCAATAAACTGAAGGACGCCGTGAAAAAATGAGGCTTGACAAATTTTTGAAGATTTCGCGTCTTATTAAAAGGCGTACGGTGGCTAAAGAACTTGCAGATCAGGGCCGCGTCGATATCAACGGCCAGCCTGCAAAAGCGAGTTCGGCCGTAAATGCGGGTGATGTTCTGACGCTGCACTTCGGCCAGAAACCGATGAACGTGCGTATCACCCTTTTAAAAGAAACGGTGAAGAAAGAAGAAGCAGCCTCTCTCTATGAAATCATCGGGGACTCCCAAAACTGACAGCGCAGAATCCCGGCACGCACGGTGTTCTAAATTGGACGACTTTCTCATAGTGTAAGAAAAAGAGGAGGGAGTCCAATGAGTCAATACTACACGTCGGTGCCGAACAAAGACAAGCCTGCACAAAACCATGACATTGTGATCAGGAATCGCAAAACAATCGAAATAACCGGGGTTAAGCACGTCGAAAGTTTCGACCATGAAGAATTTTTGCTGGAGACCGTCATGGGCTTTCTTGCCGTTAAGGGCGCTCATCTGAAGATGCAGAACCTGAATGTGGAACAGGGTTCGGTCGCCATTGAGGGGAAAATATTCGAGATCAGCTATCTGGACGATCAGGATGGAGAGCCTTCCAAAGGGTTCTTCAGTAAACTATTTAAATGACGCTGAATGAACAGTTTGCTTCCCTGATTTTGATGACGCTGATGGGCGTTTGGATCGGAGCCTCATTCTCGATTTACCAGCGTTTTGTTCATCCGCCAAGAAGACATCGATGGATCCTGCTGCTTACGGACCCCCTTTTCTGGATGATTCAGGCCGTGCTGCTTTTTTCGTTTCTGCTCCCGGTGAACCAGGGGCAGCTGCGCCTGTATCTCATTCTCGGGGCGGCACTCGGCTTTTCCTTCTATAAAGTTTTTATAGAAAAATTTTTTATGCACATTCTTGACGGGATCATTACAGTGGTTGTCCGAATATGGCGTTTTTTCGCAAAAACAGTCTACCATTTGTTCTTGTATCCACTTTATTTCCTATTGAAGCTCACCTATATATTGTGTAGAATGACAGTAAGAATAGTTCTTAAATTCCTGTTTTTTTTGCTGATCCTTCCAATGAAAATTCTGCGTGGAATATTCAGGATGATTTTACCGGAAAAGTGGCTGATCAACATTAAAAAACGGACAGTTCAAATAGAGCAGCGGATAATGAAATGGGTGTCTTTTTTGACGGGACGAAGATAGGAGGATCGCAATGGAAAATGCAGGTATTCAGCGTGTGACGCGTCTTCAGACGGATTACGTGCAGTCACTGGAAATTATTGAAAAGAGGCGAAAGAAGCGCCGCAAAGGCTTGATTCGGCGTTTGGCCGCTTTTGCCGTGGCTTTCACTGCTATCTGCGTTTTCATGGTATCCTCGCTTGTCTCGCAGACCCACAGTCTGGACAGCGCGCAGGCCCAGAAATCAAAGCTGGAAAAAAAACTGAGCGCCCAGAACGCGCATGATGGCCAGCTGAAGCAGCGCATTCATTTGTTAAATGATAAGAATTATATCGGCGAGGTTGCAAGGCGGGACTATCTTTTATCAAAAAATGGCGAGATTATTTTTTCAAAACCCAGTACTGACGGGCGTTGACAGGCTCTTTTTTAGCTATGTATAATAAAATATTAGAGACATTATTTTAGGAGGAAGCATTTTTTTATGTCAATTGAAGCTGGCAGCAAGCTGAAGGGTAAAGTTTCGGGTATTACAAACTTCGGAGCCTTCGTTGATTTGCCCGATGGAAAAACAGGGCTGGTTCACATAAGTGAGGTTGCGGATCGTTATGTCAAGGACATTCATGAAGTTCTGTCCATTGGTGATGAAGTCACAGTAAAAGTACTTCAAGTCGCACCTGATGGAAAGATTGGGCTCTCGATCCGAAAAGCTGTCGATAAACCGAAAAGTGCGCCCAGGAATTCTCGCGGCGGGGGAAAGCGTTTCACAAAAGAAACGAGTTTTGAAGACAAAATTTCTCACTATTTGAAGGAAAGCGAAGATCGGCTTTCAACGATCAGGCGCCAGACGGAATCCAAACGTGGCGGGCGAGGCGCACGGAGAGGCTGACACGAAGCGCCGGATGTCCGGACGGTTAATAATAGATTGTTCAGATGCTCACTCAAGCGTAAACCGCTTGGGTTTTTTTATTGAAATAAAGAATAGGAAGAAACGGGGATCAGCAAAAAATCCGGAATCGACAGAACCGGCCGTCCGACGCTTAAATTGACTGACACGAATGAACGGCGTCGAAGTTTTTTTAAAACATGCCTCGCAATTCTGACAAATTATGAATGCAGGATATGATTAAATGAACCATACAATACTTTGTTGAAGGTGGCGAAGCGTATGGCTCAAAGATTTGGCAGTTCGGCTGCAGGAACGATTGGCGCTTATGGGGGAGGCGACCGACCGTCCCGCAGACAAAAGGGAAGCAGCATGATAAGAGCGATTCGGGTATTTGTTTTAAAAACGCTTTCTCAGATGGATTTTATTTACCTTGCGGCAGGTTTTTTGCTAGGACGGTCTGTCATTCTTTCCAGTCTCACTCCATTTGTTCTCCCTTTCTTTGCTACAGTATTCTGGATGAAACGGAAAAAAAGATGGCCCGCTTCTTTTGCTGCCCTGGCAGGTTCCCTGACTGTTTCAGCTGGACAGGCCTTTTATGCACTGATGGCTCTTCTCGTTTTCCTCGGGCTCAGACGGATGATTTTATCGTTAAGCAGGAAAGCGGAAGAAAAATGGCTGCCCGCCCTCGTCCTCATTGCCGGGTTTTCCGTCCGCGTGATTTGCGAAGCCGCCTTTTCGCTCAATCTCGTCTGGACGGATGTTCTGACGGCAGCCGCAGAAGCGTCCCTTTCTTTTCTGGTTACCCTTATCTTTATGCAAAGCGTCCCGCTTTTATCAACAAAAATCAACCGAAAATTATTTAAAAATGAAGAAATTATCTGCTTTGTGATTCTTCTGTCGTGCATTCTCTCCGGAATGATCGGCTGGAAGGTGATGGGCGTCTCCGTCGACTATGTTTTCGCCAGGTATGCCGTGCTTCTTTTTTCTTATGCGGGGGGAGCAGCGATCGGGTCAACAGTCGGCGTTGTCATCGGTCTGATTCTCGGAATGGAGAGTGTTTCCAGCCTCTATCAGATGAGTCTGCTCGCCTTTTCCGGAGTGCTGGGGGGATTGCTAAAGGAGGCCGGCAAGGCGGGTGTGTCGGCAGGGTTGCTCATTGCCACCCTCCTGATCGGACTTTACGGGGACGGATATGCGGGGCTCAGCGGTGCCGTACTTGAATCGCTTGCAGCGGTCGCCCTTTTTTTCCTCACTCCCGGATTTGTGACTAAGCGCATGGCTTCATTCATACCGGGGACGCGGGAATACCAGAAAGAGCAGCAGCAGTATATTCGAAAGCTGAGAGATGCCACGGTAAGCAGAGTGGAGCAATTCTCGAGCCTGTTTCAGACTCTGGCCAAGAGCTTTTACCCTCCGGCCGAGCAAGAAAGCCGGGAGGAAGATCTTTTTCTCAGCAGGGTCGCCGCAAAGACGTGCCAGAACTGTTTTAAAAAAGAAAATTGCTGGATAAAAAATTATGATGAAACCCGGAGGCTCATGCTGCAATTCAGGGAGGCGGCGCGCGGGGGCAGGAAACCGGATAATCCCAAGCTTCGCCGCGTCTGGCGGGAGCACTGTGTCAAACCCGAGAAAACCATTGAAGCTGTTTCGATGGAGCAGGTCTTTGCAGAGGAACAGGCGAGAATGAGACGTCACGTCAAGGAAAGCCGCCGGCTTGTGGCTGATCAGCTGCACGGGGTGTCGCAGGTTATGGGCGATTTTGCCAATGAAATGAAGCGTGAACGGGGCCTGCATGAATGGCAGGAGGAAATGATCCTGATGAACCTGAACGGGGCCGGTCTGCATGTGGAAAGCGTGGAAATCTACAGCCTTGAATCCGGAGCGGTTGACATCGAGATGATTCTGCCAAGCGATCAATACGAAGCATGTGAAAAAGTCATTGCACCGCTCCTTTCCGATATTTTAAGAGAAAACATTCGCGTTGAGAAAAAGCAGACTGCCGACTTGCCGGGCGGACCAAGCCGGGCTGTCTTCGCCTCGGCGCGTGCGTACGAGATTGAGGCGGGCGTTGCCACAGCCGCCCGGGGAGGCGGATTTGTTTCGGGTGACAATTATTCGCTGTTTGAGATTGGTTCCGGAAAATACGCGCTGGCTATCAGTGATGGAATGGGAAACGGGGAACGGGCGGACGTAGAAAGCAGGGATACGCTGCAGCTCCTTTCAAAAGTGTTGAATTCAGGCATACATGAAAAGCTGGCAATAAAATCGATCAATTCTATTTTGTCGTTACGCTCCACGGAAGAGATGTTTGCGACGTTGGATTTGGCGCTGATTGACCTGCAGAATGCGAAGTCGACATTTTTGAAAATAGGTTCCAATCCAAGTTTTATCAAGCGGGGAAACCGTGTCACCATGCTAGATGCGGAAAATCTGCCCATAGGGATGATCGAAGACGTTGAAGTGGAGGTGAAGACGGAACAGCTGAAGTCCGGCGACCTGCTGATTATGATGAGTGACGGCATTTTTGACGCACCGAGACAGATTGAAAATAAGGAGGCATGGGTCAGAAGAAAAATAAGAGAGATGCAGACGGACGATCCGCAGGCCATTGCTGATCTGATCCTTGAGGAAGTGATCCGGATGGGCAACGGGCGCATTGAAGACGACATGACGGTGATCGTGGCGCAAATCCGGCACCACATGCCGAAATGGTCGTCAATATCCGCAGGCATTAAAGAAAAAGAGCTTCGTCAGGCAAAATAGTCGCAACTAGTGCTCCTCGCAGATTTTGTATTTTTCGTATAAAAAAAATCTTTCCTGTCTAAGCTGATGCTAGATTCAGGGAGGAGCTGAGGAGCAATGCATAAAGGGACTTTGAAACAAATTCTATTAATCACTGACGGCTGTTCCAATCAGGGCGAAGATCCGGTCGCGGTGGCGGCACTGGCCAGAGAGCAGGGCATCACGGTTAATGTCATCGGCGTTTTGGACCGGTTTGACTCTGAGGACGGGCGCGGACTTCAGGAGGTGGAAGGAATCGCCGCGGCAGGAGGCGGTATCAGCCAGATTGTGCAGACCAGACAGCTTTCGCAGACGGTCCAGATGGTAACCAAACAGGCGATGACGCAAACTATCAAGGGCGTCATCAATAGGGAACTTCAGGACATTCTAGGAGAATCGGAAACAGTTGAGGATCTCCCTCCCGAAAAACGGGGCAAAGTCATGGAAGTTGTCGATGAGCTTGGTGAAACAATGGATCTGGACGTTTGTATTCTTGTCGATACAAGTGCAAGCATGAAGGCCAAGCTGCCGACTGTACGCGAAGCGTTGCAGGACCTATCGATGAGCCTCTCGGCGCGGATGGGTAATAATCAATTTTGTCTCTATTTATTTCCCGGGAAAAGAAAACAGGCTCAAAAAGTGACTGCCTGGACATCCGATATAGGGAATGTCGAACGTACGTTTGAAAAAATCGGCACCCACGGTGTGACACCGACGGGTCCTGCTCTAAAAGAAGCAGTGAAAAGTTTTTCCCAGCTTTCCAAAAAAAACCTGCTTTTTCACGATGAAGCCTATGATGACGGACCGCGATGACCTGAGATTCGACGCAGGAACCGTGCTGACCGGAAAGTGGCACGGACACCGCTACCAGATCGTCAGGCGGCTCGGCAGTGGTGCCCAGGGGATGGTGTATCTGGCACGGGCATGCGAACGGAAAGTTGCCGTGAAAATGGCAAAAGACCGTGCCTCTCTGATTTCGGAAGTGAATGTGCTTAAAAAACTTGAAACGCTCCGGGGGGAACCTTTGGGGCCTTCTTTATTTGATAGTGATGACTGGATTGTTAATGGACGGACGATCGGTTTTTGTGCGATGGAATATCTGGAGGGGACGCCGCTGCAAGAGGCGTTAAAAAGAACATCTTTTGACTGGACGGTCGTTTATCTCGTACAGCTATTAAAGCATCTTCAAAGGCTGCACGAGACGGGTCACGTTTTCGGAGACCTCAAGCCTGAAAATTTAATGCTTATGAATCCGGGTCATTCCGTCCGCTTCCTCGATTTCGGAGGAGCAACGCGCATCGGGAGGTCTGTCAGAGAATATACGGTATTTTTTGATCGGGGCTATTGGGGTCTCGGCACCCGTAAAGCTGAGCCGGGCTACGATTTATTTGCATGCGGGATGATCATGATCTATGCGGCTCTCGGGCACCGCTTTGAAAAGAAGGGACAGGGGGAAGGACAGCTCCTTCAGGTTATACGGACATTGCCTCGCCTTGCCCCCTATCAGGCGGTTCTTGCCAAAGCGCTGAAAGGGCGTTATGTTTCAGCCGATCAGATGCGCCGCGACCTTCTGAATCATATTATGGAAAAACAGGAGGCTCCTGCTGCCTGCGGCAAGCGGAGCAGGAGTCGCGCGAATGCAGGAGGGGGATGGCTCGGGGCCTGGGTCACTGCGTCTTGTATTATGACTGCCTATGTTCTCTTTGTCATAGTTTACGTCATGTAATCTTTGATGTATGGTAATCATACAAATAGTGCGGGAACTGATACGGAATAACGGAGTGGTCCGGTGGGAGAAAAGCAGGATGACTTTTGAAGAAAGTGTAACACAATTTATCAGAAATCACGGGCTGATTCACCCGCGTATGCGGCTTGTCGCAGGCGTGAGTGGGGGAGCCGATTCGATGGCGCTGCTGCAGTATCTCTGCGGCAAAAGGAAAGCCTGGGAGCTGGAACTTGCCGTTTGCTCTGTCGATCACGGGCTGAGAGGCGTCTCGGGAAGAGAAGACTTGGCTTTTGTGGCTTCCTTTTGTCAAAGGGAGAACATTGTTTTTTTTGGAAAGACAGTCGATGTCCGGGCCTACTGCACAAAAAAACATCTGGGTATCGAAGCTGCGGCACGTGAACTGCGCTATCAGGCGTTTGAGGAGGCACTCGGCGGGTTCGGAGCGGACGCGCTTGTGCTTGCTCATCACGGGGATGACCAGATCGAAACGATGTTGATGCGTGAGGTCAGGGGGCGTATCGGTATTGCCAGATCGGGGATTCCTGTGCGACGCCCGTTCGCGGGCAAAGAACTGATCCGTCCGCTTCTTTCCCAGACAAAATCTGCACTGGAGGCGTACTGCGCGGCGCATGGCCTCAAGCCGCGGCACGACGCGACCAATGAATCGGACAGACATACCCGGAACCGTTTCAGAAAACAGGTTCTTCCGTTTTTGAAACAGGAGAATCCGTCTGTTCATTTAAAATTCCAATATGAGAGTGAGACGATTGCCGAGGATGAAGCGTTTCTGCTCCGGCTCGCCGAACAGCAGCTCGGCAGTGTTATTTTGGAAAAAAGCGCGGATCAGGTAAAAATATCAGTTCCGGACTTACTTATCATTCCCTTTTCTTTACAAAGGAGAATAATTCATCTAATATTAAATTATCTTTACACTAACCGAAAGATACAGCCAATGCATCAATCTATACATATCGAAAATTTACTGCAGCTGCTGCGTTCCGGCCGGTCTTCGGGCCATGCTGTTTTCCCCGAAGGGCTTTCGGCGAGAAAATCGTACGAAGTCTGTCTCATCGGCTTCTTATCCCGGGTTGTGGACAAGAGCTATGATATTGTGCTTCGAGTGCCGGGCAGAACTCTTTTTTCTGCAGGTACCATAGAAGCGGAATTTTTGCCCGGCGGGTTCTGCGTTGGGACAGCGGTTACAGGTCCGGACAGTATAATCATTGATTACCACAATGTGGCCGGGCCTCTCAGGGTAAGAACATGGCAGCCGGGAGACCGCATGATGCCGAGCGGCATGACAGGTACGCAAAAGATACAGCGTATTTTTATTAATGAAAAGATTGATCGGGAGAAACGTTTCATCTGGCCGCTTGTCGTTGACGGAAAAGATTCCGTTCTCTGGCTGCCGCTTCTTAGGAGAGGATGGAGGTCTTCGCTGGAAGTACAGAAAAGGGAAGCATGCTATCTGAAGCTGACATTTACACCGATTGATGATCTTGGGAGGATAAAGGCATGAAGGAAGACCTCAGGGAAATATTAATAACGGAGGAAGCTATTCAGGAGAAAGTCCGCGAATTCGGAAGGATACTTTCTGAAGAGTATCAGGGGCGCTTTCCGCTGGTTATCGGCGTGCTGAAGGGAGCCCTTCCGTTTATGGCCGATCTGATTAAGCAGATTACTGTTCCGCTTGAAATTGATTTCATGGATGTTTCCAGCTATGGAAACTCGACGGTTTCGTCAGGAGAGGTGAAAATTCTTAAGGATCTGGACACTTCTGTTGAGAACCGGGAGATACTGATTGTCGAAGATATTATCGACAGCGGTTTGACACTGAGCTATTTAGTGGATTTGTTCAGAACCCGGAAAGCCAAATCAATTAAAATTGTCACGCTGCTGAACAAGCCGTCGGGAAGAAGAGCCGCGGTCAAGCCGGATTTATCCGGGTTCACGGTGCCGGATGCTTTTCTTGTCGGCTACGGACTCGATTACGCTGAAAAGTACCGCAATCTTCCCTTTATCGGGATTCTAAAGCCGGAAATATATACTGGATGATGAGGCACGTACGGTAAAAGGCAGGAACCGCTTCCACGGTTTGCCACGGAAGCGAAGGCTTTGTTGATCTGCCGGGCCGTTTTCATAACTCTTTAGCAGCTTAATCGCTTGAGGCTTTTCCTTTGTGTATGGTACTATAAAATATGGTTTCGTTTAGAGCGGGAGGAGGTAAGGAATGAATCGACTTTTTAAGAATATCATCATATATTTATTTATTTTTCTTGTCATTATCGGCATCGTCAGCTGGCTGACAGATACGAACCGAAGCGTGAGGCCGATGACATACAGCACTTTTCATCAGAATCTGGTGAGCGGCAATGTCAAGGAAGTGACCCTCCAGCCTGAAGGCAGTGTTTATTCCGTAACGGGACGGCTGAAAAATTATGACGCAAACACAACTTTTAAGGCCTATATCCCTGCCAGTGAAAAAGCGGTCGGACAGGTCACCGATCTGGCAAACAAATATAATGTGGACGTTAAACCGGCTCAGACGACGAATGGGTGGGTTAACTTCGCAACAACACTGATCCCATTTGCGATCATATTCTTCCTGATTTTTTTCTTGCTGAATCAGGCGCAGGGCGGCGGCGGACGTGTCATGAACTTCGGAAAGAGCAAGGCGAAGCTTTATTCCGAAGATAAAAAGAAAATCACGTTCAAGGATGTCGCCGGTGCGGATGAAGAGAAGCAGGAGTTAGTTGAAATTGTTGATTTTCTGAAAGACCCGAGAAAATTTGTTGCACTGGGTGCCCGCATTCCTAAAGGCGTTTTGCTGGAGGGCCCCCCGGGAACCGGTAAAACATTGCTGGCCCGCGCCGTAGCGGGAGAGGCGGGTGTCCCGTTCTTCTCCATCAGCGGGTCGGATTTTGTGGAAATGTTTGTGGGTGTCGGCGCCTCTCGTGTCCGCGACCTTTTTGATCAGGCAAAAAAGAATTCACCGTGTATTATTTTTATTGACGAAATTGACGCAGTCGGCCGTCAGCGCGGCGCCGGACTGGGCGGCGGGCATGATGAGCGTGAACAGACACTGAACCAGCTGCTTGTCGAGATGGACGGGTTTGGCGCAAATGAGGGCATTATTATCATTGCGGCCACAAACCGTCCGGATATTCTTGACCCGGCACTTCTGCGTCCCGGCCGGTTCGACCGGCAGATTCCGGTCGGCCGTCCGGATCTTCGGGGACGCGAGGCGGTTCTCCGTGTCCATGCGCGTAATAAACCGCTGGCAAAAGACATCAATTTGAAGACGGTTGCCAAGCTGACGCCAGGCTTTTCTGGCGCCGATTTGGAAAATCTGCTCAATGAAGCGGCCCTGGTTGCCGCCCGGGCAAATAAAAAAGTCATCAACATGGAAGATATTGATGAAGCGGTTGAGCGTGTCATTGCCGGCGTGGCCAAGAAATCACGTGTTATTTCTAAAAAAGAACAGGAAATCGTTGCTTACCATGAATCCGGTCATACGATCATCGGCCTTGCGCTTGAAGGGGCGGATGAAGTGCATAAGGTCACGGTCATTCCGCGCGGGCAGGCCGGAGGATACACGGTTTCTCTGCCAAAGGAAGACCGCTATTTCATGACGAAGCCGGAATTGCTCGAGAAAATCGTCGGGCTGCTTGGCGGTCGTGTTGCCGAGGAGATCACGTTCGGCGAAATATCAACAGGCGCCAGCAACGATCTGCAGCGTGTCACGAATCTTGCGCGCCGTATGGTCACCGAGTTTGGTATGAGCGAGAAACTGGGTCCGATGCAGTTTGGCAGCAACGACAGCGGGCAGGTTTTCCTTGGCCGTGATTTGCAGAACGATCAAAATTACAGCGATACAATTGCCTATGAAATTGATTCCGAGGTTCAGCGAATTGTGAAGGAACAGTACGCGCGATGCAAGAAAATTTTGCTGGAGCAGCGCGATAAGCTTGAACTGATTGCACAGACTTTGCTGAAAGTCGAGACTCTGGACAAAGAACAGATTAAGTCGCTGTATGAAACAGGCGAATATATTGAACCCAGCAAGAACCGTTACGGCTATCAGGAAGATGACGAAGAGGATTCGAATGGTGAGCAGCCGTCCGGAGAAAAAGCGGACGAACGATCCAGGGATGACTCGGTAAACATCAAGGTGAATATACATCCCAAAGATGCTCATCCTGATGCCAACGCAAATCCGCAGATTTCCGGTCCGGATCAACCGGACGACAAAAAGATCTGACAGATTCGGTTGAATAATCATGACACAATAGAGGAGGCGTTTCCGCAACTGGAGGTGCCTCCTCTTTTAAATGATTAGAAAATGATGGTTTGGTGATGATAAAGATGATTTTTGTATGCGACGTAGGAAATACGAATATTGTAACAGGCGTTTTTGACAATGGACAGCTTATTCACCACTGGCGGATTTCAACTGACCGGGAGAAGACGGAAGATGAATTCGCCATGCTTGTGAATAATTTATTTCAATACAGCGGACTGTCTTTTGAAGATTTTAACGGGGTGGCGATCTCATCCGTCGTTCCGTCCATTATGTTCGCACTTGAAAGAATGTGCGAGAAATATTTTCGTGTGAAGCCTCTGATTGTCGGTCCGGGCATCAGAACCGGACTGAATCTGAAGTATGACAACCCGAAAGAGATCGGAGCCGACCTGATCGTCAACGCAGTGGCCGCTGTTCACGCCTATCAGGTACCCATTATCGTCATCGATTTCGGGACGGCGACGACTTATTCTTATATCGATGAGAAAGCCGACTACATCGGAGGCGCTATAGCGCCGGGCATTAACATCTCGACGGAAGCGCTCTATGAAAAAGCTTCCAAACTGCCGAGAATCGAAATTGCCAAGCCCCCCCACATTGTCGGTCGAAACACGATTCATGCGATGCAGTCCGGCGTGCTTTTCGGGTATGTCGGCCAAGTGGAGGGTATTGTAACACGCATGAAAAAACAGGCCAAATCGACGCCCATCGTTGTGGCGACGGGCGGGCTTTGTTCGCTGATTTCAAATGAAACGAGCGTTATTGACCACGTGGATCCGTTCTTAACGTTAAAAGGACTCTATCTGATTTACCGTCGCAATGTGCGCGAATAAGGAGGAGAGCATACTGGTGAGCGATTATCTAATCAAAGCGCTGGCCTGTCAGGAACGTCTCAGAGTGATTACGGCGGTGACCACCGAAACGATCCGTGAAGCGCAGCGCCGCCACCATACGTGGCCGACCGCTTCGGCGGCACTCGGGAGGACAATGACAGCGTCGATGATGATGGGTGCACAGATGAAAGGGAATGAAAAAATCACGGTCACGATTCAAGGCGGGGGTCCGATTGGCGCTATTGTAGCCGATGCGGACACAAAGGGCAACGTTCGCGGCTACGTGACCAATCCTGAGGTGCATTTTGACTTGAATGAGCACGGGAAGCTGGATGTTGCACGGGCAGTCGGATCAGACGGTTTTCTGAGCGTGGTTAAGGATCTTGGCCTGAGAGATAATTTTACTGGACGTGTTCCGATCGTCTCCGGCGAAATCGGGGATGATTTTACGTATTATTTTGCCCGATCCGAACAGATTCCTTCTGCAGTTGGAGTCGGCGTGCTGGTCAATCCCGATCATACGGTCAAAGCGTCCGGCGGCTTCCTGATTCAGGTTCTTCCGGGCACGGAAGACGCAGTTATCGAGAAAATCGAGAAACGAATCGAAGAAATTCCGCCGATTTCAAAATTAATTGACGCCGGACGGACGCCGGACGATCTCCTTATGGATCTGTTCCCTGAAGCGGATTACAGGGTGCTTGAGAAAGTACCTGTACACTTTCACTGCACCTGTTCAAAAGAAAAATTCGGCCGTTCGATTGCCGGTCTCGGCTATGCAGAAATCAAATCGATGATTGAACAGGATCACGGTGCGGATGCTACGTGCCATTTTTGCGAAACTGCGTACCATTTTACTGAGGACGAATTAAAAGCGATGCTCATCGATAAATAAATGTGAACGGAACCTTTCATGTGTTCACTTAAATAAATTCCCTGGAAAAAATCAGCCCGGATCGCAACCAGTACAGAAGAAAACTTGCCAAACAGCAAGTTTTCTTCTGTTTCGGGGAAATGAGCGGGGCTCAGCAAGGTACGGATTGCTTTAAGTCTTTTTCCCGGCAGGGCGCGGGAAAAACGGATCGGCTGTAAAAATTGACGCATGAGTCGAACGTTGCTAATATAGTATATAAATCATACATGATTACTCCGATTTTAAAAATAAGGGAGAGACAGTAATGACAGTTGCAAATTCAGTGACCGAATTGATTGGAAAGACGCCGATTGTCAGGCTGAATCATTTGACGGGAGAGGACGATGCAGAACTTTATGCCAAACTGGAATACTTTAATCCAGGAAGCAGTGTAAAGGACCGGATCGCTCTGGCTATGATCGAAGCGGCAGAAAAAGAAGGCAAGCTGAAACCGAACGACACGATTATTGAACCGACGAGCGGAAATACAGGCATTGGTTTGGCGCTTGTTGCAGCTGTTAAAGGGTACAGGGCGATTCTCGTTATGCCGGAAACAATGAGCATTGAACGGCGCAAACTCTTTAAAGCCTACGGTGCGGAAGTCATCCTGACCCCGGGATCCCAGGCAATCAAAGGGTCCATTGCCAAAGCGCAGGAGCTGGCCAAAGAAAAGGGCTATTTTCTTCCCCAGCAATTTCAGAACCCTGCCAATCCGCAGATTCACTATCTGACAACGGGTAAAGAGATCGCAGATGCCTTTGACTCTTTGGATGCCTTTGTTGCCGGTGTCGGCACGGGCGGTACACTGAGCGGCAGCGGAAAGGCGCTGAAAGAACGGTTTAAGAATATCAAAGTTGTTGCCGTTGAACCGAAAGACTCTCCGGTACTTAATGGCGGCAAGGGCGGTCCGCATAAAATTCAGGGTATTGGCACCGGTTTTATTCCCGACACCCTGGATACTGAAATTTACGATGAAGTGATCGATGTGGCTAATGAACAGGCTTTTGAATACGCTCGTCTCGCTGGTAAAAAAGAAGGCGTTCTGGCCGGAATTTCCGGCGGCGCGGCGATTTACGCCGGCGTCCAGGTGGCTAAAGAGCTCGGCAAAGGAAAAAAAGTCGTTGTCGTTGTCCCGGATAACGGGGAAAGATATTTAAGCACTCCGCTCTATCAGGCCGAGGACTGATCGGAAGACAGAGATGGACGGCTTCAGGCGAATATCAAAACGGATAAAAAAGCTGGGGGATCACGGGTAACCGGATCCTCTTTTTTTTACTACGAACGAAGACGGAAGCTCCGTGAGGCGCATCGTTTGGCCGGCAGGTTTTCAATTGTCCCGGTTTAGAAGAGGAAGGGTATCTGTGCTATACTTATTCATGTTGAACAATAGACTCGGAAATTGATCTTTTTCAGGGGGTATCAGATTGTCAGCTAATACAGTGCAAGTTTCACCCTACCATCTGCTTAAATTAAGAGATAAAATTTTTGATTATCGCAATAAAACAGTAATTATGGGCATTTTAAATGTCACACCGGATTCATTCTCGGACGGAGGCCGATTTAATCAGACCGACAAGGCTGTAGAGCATGCGCTGGAAATGGAGCGCGATGGCGCGGATATCATTGATGTCGGCGGTGAATCGACACGGCCCGGCTATGCGCCGATACCCGTCGAAGAAGAAATCGCCCGTGTCGTACCGATGATCCGGGCAATCCGGACACGCACGAATATCCCGATATCGATTGACACTTATAAGGCGGAGACTGCACGCCGGGCCCTCGACGCAGGCGCGGATATTATCAACGACATCTGGGGAGCCAAAGCCGACCCGGACATGGCAAAGGTGGCGGCCGAGTACGGGGTCCCGATCATTCTCATGCACAACCGCGACAATACTCAGTATGGCAACATTATAGAGGATATGAAAAAAGATCTGCAGGTCAGCATTAATCTTGCGCTCGACGCGGGAGTCGCTCCAGAGAAGATCATCCTCGATCCGGGCATCGGATTTGCCAAGGATTATGAGCAGAATCTGATTGTCATGAACCATCTGGAAGATTTTCATGAACTCGGCTATCCGATTTTACTCGGCACTTCAAGAAAGGGCTTCATCGGCAAAACCTTGAATGTCACGGTTGATCACCGTGTGGAGGGAACGGGAGCGACAGTCTGCCTGGGCATTGCCAAGGGCTGCCAGATCATGCGTATTCATGATGTTCTGCCAATGACGCGTATGGCACAAATGATGGACACGATGCTGCGGGAGGGTCAACGTGGCTGATAAAATCGTTGTGAGCGGGATGCGTTTTTATGGTTATCACGGCGCATTGCCTGAGGAAAATAAAATCGGCCAGCGGTTTCTCGTCGATGTCTGGCTGTCTGCGGATCTTTACAGCGCCGGAACAAGCGACAGTCTGGATCAGACGATTAATTATGCGGAAATCTACAGATTGGTCAGGAATATTGTGGAGGGACCAAGTTTTAAGCTTATTGAGGCTGTGGCGGAACGTATTGCGCAGGTTTTGCTGCACGCTTTCCCGAGAGCGGATGCCTGCCGTGTAAAAGTCGTCAAACCGGACCCCCCAATTGCCGGTCACTATGATTCGGTGTCTGTTGAAATCGAGAGGCGACGATCGGCCGCCTATATTGGGCTTGGATCAAATGTCGGCGACCGGGCGCTTTTTTTGAAACAGGCGCTGGAAAAAATGGACGCAACAAAAAATATAACCGTGATCCGCTGTTCATCAATTTATGAAACGGATCCATACGGACCTGTGCAGCAAAGCGATTTTTTGAATATGGCTGTCCGGATTGAAACGCTGCTGCCTCCAAAGGCGCTGCTCGAAGAAATTCAGCGGATCGAAGCGGAGCTCCAGAGAAAGCGGAAGGTTCACTGGGGGCCGAGAACGATCGACCTTGACATTCTGCTTTATAATCAGGACAATATCGACATGGAAAAGCTGTCCGTGCCTCATCCGGAAATCGCGCGCCGCGCTTTTGTGCTCAAACCGCTGTTTGAGATTGCTCCGCATCTGGTTGTGCCGGGAATCAACCGCTCGGTGACCGACTTGTGGCAGGGTCTCGATCAAAAAGAGGGAGTGCGACTATGGAAACCGAACAATGGGGAAGGAAAATTCGGGCTTTTCGTAAATTAAAGGGGTACACGCAGGTTCAACTGGCCAGGGAACTGGGAATATCCCTGTCCCTGTTAGGAGAGATTGAGAGAGAGAGCCGTAAGCCAACGGCAGAGTTTATCGTGCAGGTCTGTGGTCAACTGGGCATATCAGTTGATGAAATGAAAAGATTATAAAGGATTTAAAAAGAAATAGAGAGGTGATGAGATGCTGAAAATAGGGCCGATCAATTTGAAAAATCAAGTTGTTCTGGCACCGATGGCCGGAGTCTGTAACTCGGCTTTCCGGCTGATTGCCAAGCGTTTTGGCGCGGGACTGGTTTGTGCGGAAATGGTCGCCGATCGCGGGATTATCCATCACAATAAGAAAACACTGGATATGCTCTACATCGATGACCGGGAGAAGCCGCTTAGTCTGCAGATTTTCGGAGGATCAAGAGAAACGCTTGTCCAGGCGGCAAAGTATGTGGATAAACACACGAATGCAGATATAATCGATATTAATATGGGCTGCCCTGTTCCCAAAGTCACAAAGTGCGACGCGGGTTCAAAATGGCTGCTGGATCCGGATAAAATATATGAAATGGTATCCGCCGTTGTCGATGCGGTGGACAAGCCGGTAACGGTGAAGATGCGCAAAGGCTGGGACGACGATCATATCTACGCGGTCCGGAATGCGCAGGCCGTTGAACGCGCCGGCGGACAGGCTGTGGCACTGCACGGCCGGACGCGGGTTCAGATGTATGAGGGCAGCGCCGACTGGGAGATCATTCGGCAGGTCAAGGAGTCTGTCGGTATCCCGGTCATTGGAAACGGCGATGTGCGGACACCTCAGGACGCGAAGCGCATGCTGAAGACAACAGGAGCGGACGGAGTCATGATCGGCCGCGGGGCGCTCGGCAATCCGTGGATGCTGTACCGAACGGTGAAATATCTGGAAAGCGGCGAACTGCCCAGCGAACCGTCGGCAAAAGAGAAAATCGACGTTTGCCTGCTTCACTTGGACCAGCTGATCAGGCTTAAAGGGGAACACGTTGCGGTTCTGGAAATGAGAAAACATGCGGCGTGGTACGTTAAAGGCCTGCGCGGCGGAAATGACGTCAGAAAGAAAATCAATCTCTGTGAAACCGCAGATGGACTTCGGCTGATACTGAACGAATTTCTCCGGGAATCAGCGGAACCGGCGGCTACGGTCGGATAAGGTTGACAGTATTTCTTAAATTCTCTATAATTCGGATAGATATCAAACTGCCGGTGGTATTGCTGGCAGTTTTCTTTGTCCTGTTAAGAAAGACGAAACCATTTTGCGGAAAGTAGTTTAAACAAGGTTCACCGGCGCCTGAAAACTTGTCGCCAGGTTTTTTATACTTAAAGAGCGTATAAAAAATTTCAGAGGAATACAGAATTGAGTGTATTAAACTTTTGAATGCGCCTGGATGGCTTGCCGATCGGCAAGTTTTCTTTATACAAATGAGAAGTAGACAAAGATTTGCGGAATCTAGTATAAGCGCAGCTAAAGCTTCATCTGCGCCAAAGGCTTGGCGAAGCCAGGTTTTCCAACACTATAGGAAAGTATAAAAATTTTTAAGGATTATAGTGTAAGGGCAACTAAGGCTCAGCCTGCGCCAGGGTTTGGCTTCGCCAAGTTTTCTAATATTTACGAGTGATTCCTCGCATGGACAAACATTGGTGTGACACGATAATGACTGGGGGTTGGAAGGAAAATGAGTCAGGAAGTAGATCTGACTGATCAGCTTCAGGCAAGGCGTGAGAAGCTGAGAGTTTTGACTGAAAATGGCATTAACCCATTTGGCGGTCATTATGAACGATCGCATGATACGGAAAAGATACGTGCCATGTACCATTCGATGCCGGCGGAGGAACTGGAAGAAAAAAACGTTCCCGTTGTGATGGCCGGCCGTCTGATGGCGAAAAGGCGCAAAGGTAAAGCGGGTTTCGCCGATATTCAGGATTTCAGTGGAAGAATCCAGCTTTACGTGCGCAAGGACAGCGTTGGAGACGATCAGTATGAAATCTTCAAGCACATCGATATTGGCGATTTCGTCGGCGTAGAAGGCATAGTATTCAAGACACATGTCGGCGAGCTTTCTATAAAAGTCACGAAATTCGGCATTTTGTCGAAAGCGATGCGCCCCCTGCCCGATAAGTTTCACGGGCTGAAGGATGTCGAGCAGCGCTATCGGCAGCGTTATCTTGACTTGATCGTGAACCCTGAAGTCAAAGAAACTTTTATTCTGCGCAGCAAGATCATTAAAGCGGTCCGTGACTATCTCGATCATCTGGACTACCTTGAAGTGGAAACACCGACGATGCATTCAATTCCGGGCGGCGCGGCTGCACGGCCGTTTATTACTCATCACAATGCGCTGAACATGGATCTTTACATGAGAATAGCGATTGAGCTGCATCTTAAACGGCTCATTATCGGGGGCTTTGACAAGGTTTATGAAATTGGCCGTGTCTACCGGAACGAGGGCATTGACACGAAGCATAATCCCGAGTTTACGATGCTCGAACTCTACGCAGCATACGATGATCTTCGTGATATCATGCAGCTGACCGAAAACCTTATCTCCGGCGTTGCCGAGAAAGTGCTGGGAACGACGAAAATCACGTATGGCGATAATCAGGTGGATCTGAAACCGCAATGGAAACGTGTGCATATGGTTGACGCCATTAAAGAAGTGACAGGAGTCGATCTCTGGCCTCAGATGTCCGATGAAAACGCCCGGAAACTTGCTGCCGAAAACGGAGTAGATGTAAAGGGCGACATGACTTATGGACATGTAGTTAATGAATTTTTTGAACAAAAAGTTGAAGAGACCCTGATTGAACCGACTTTTGTATATGGACATCCGGTTGTCATCTCTCCGCTTGCAAAGAAGGATCCTGAAGATCCTCGCTTCAGCGACCGTTTCGAGTTATTCATTGTCGGCAGGGAACACGCCAACGCATTCAGCGAACTCAATGATCCGATCGATCAGCGGGAACGCTTTGTGGAACAAATGAAAGAAAGAGAAGCCGGAAACGATGAAGCCCAGGTCATTGACGAAGATTTTCTGGAGGCCATGGAATACGGCATGCCGCCGACCGGCGGACTCGGCATCGGCATCGATCGTCTGATTATGCTTCTGACTAATTCCGCTTCCATTCGGGATGTGCTTCTTTTCCCGCAGATGCGGACAAGAGAGGACCATTGACAGACAATGGCGAGTCAGGCGTGAAGGCCGCCTGTCTTTTTTGAATAACCGGCAATTCGCCTATCCTCGCAATGCAGGTTTTTGAGGGGGCGAATTGCTTTTTGCGTTCAGGTATCCTCTTCGGTAAAAGGTTTCTGTGTTGTGCTAAGGATTGGACACCGGATGATTTAATATTACCGGTGCCGTAATTTCACGATTCATTGACAAAGAAGGGGAATGTTGATAGTATTTTTATATTGTTAAAAAAGCCGCTTTTTAAACCGTTGACTTTTCTTGACAATTTCTTTATAATATAAAAGGTCGCTTTGATATTAGCGAATTGTGTCTTTTTTTATCATTTAATTAAGATGTTTCGATGAAATTTTTGTTGACATCAGTGATTTTTATTGGTAGAATAGATGAGTCGCCCGTAGAAGCGACGAAGCGAATGTTCCTTGAAAACTGAACAAAAGCCAAGCGTGATTGAAAAAGGGCAAACCCTTGAATCAATTCAAAAAAGCTATGGATTCAAACAACTTCCACAGGATGTGGTGGCTTCCGCGTTGCGTACAGGACGTACGCAGTTTTAGCGGAAGTTCCGCTCTTGTGAATGAACGATAGTAAGCAAGCATTACTTTTTGGAGAGTTTGATCCTGGCTCAGGACGAACGCTGGCGGCGTGCCTAATACATGCAAGTCGA
>NZ_BMOK01000019.1 GCF_014647035.1 Sporolactobacillus putidus
GTTAAGCTCTTCTGTGCCGATGGTAGTGGGGGGCTGTCCCCCTGTGAGAGTAGGTCACTGCCAGGCAAGTGATAAAGAGCAGGAAGCCATCAATGATGATGGCCGCCTGTTTATTTATATTTATTTATGTGAACACTTCCACTGCAAGTCAATCTTGATAATTTAATTATTCCACAGTAGCTCAGTGGTAGAGCAATCGGCTGTTAACCGATCGGTCGTAGGTTCGAACCCTACCTGTGGAGCCATCTATTGCTTCCATAGCTCAGTTCGGTAGAGCACTTCCATGGTAAGGAAGGGGTCGCTGGTTCAAGTCCAGTTGGAAGCTCTCACGGGAAATGCTTTAACAGCGAGGTTTATCGGTCATCCGAAGCCTCGCTGTTTTTATACGAAAATGGGTTTGGAAGGGGACTGTCCCCAACGGCAATTTTTTTAATGCGTTTCATTCTTTTTGAACCTGTCGAACATGTCGGCCGTGTAAGATATGACTGTAAACATTAAGCATGGTTTTAAATGTCCCGGTGCTCCAGCCGTTCATGTATGGCCTTATACCTCGAGATTCAATAGCCATCTCCGAATGTAAAAAAAGGAAACATGTCAAACCAATATTGAATTGATCCCTTCATAATTGAGGGCATCGCTCAAATTGGAGCCGTGGTAAGGGAGCAAGCGGGTAGCTGCCCCCTTGAAAGGGCAAGTCATAAGATGTCCCCAATTCTGGGGAGTGACATGCTATAATCAACAAACGACACCCTTATAGAATGGGGGGTGGCGCCAATGACAGTATTTCAAGCCTTAACACTGATGATTTCTTTTGGTGTGCTTGTTCTCATGCTGTCAGACAGAAAAAAGAAATGATCCGCTTCATATGCCATCTGCGGTGGCGATAATTGAAGCAGACCATTCATGTTAATGTGTTTAATTCTTATTGCACCGTTCCGCTCTTATCGCGGATATTGCCATTCCGTCGGTGTTGGTAGCACCGACGGTTTTATTTTACGTTCCCTGTGCTTTTATTATACCCGGATCCTAGGGAGAAATACAACAGAACCTATGGAGAAATGCAATATTCGAAAATGAACTGTTCAAAATGGAGCAGCCAGCAAATCTGCCGAGTGGGGGTTCAAAGTGGAAGAAGATTCGGAAGAAGAATTTAAACATAATCATTCGTTTTTCATCATCTATAGCAAATTAAAACGAACGAAAACCCTATTCAATAAGGCTTTATCATACTGGAACAAATTGTAAAATACAATGTCATTAGTTATGGTAAGGAAGGGGTCGCAGGTTCAGGTCCAGTTGGAAGCTCTCTTATAAAACGCTGATGCATCAGGGGCTATTGGCTATTCCCGATTCCTGATGCATTTTTTATTTTAAGACGGCATCACCCAAATCGTCGCCAAAGAGAATTATATAGACAACCTTTGACATGCCCAAATAACAGAAAATATTCTTTTCCATTTTTATCTTTGAATCTAATTCAGTTATCACAATCATCTGTTCTTTCCAGTTTCGCGAGCCGTTGCAGAAGTACGATTTGAAGGCCAAGATGCACGACGTGTAGCAAGAGGTTCAGGGGAGAGTCTGCAATGAGTAAATCAAAAGAGCACCTAGGTGCAAGGTGCCCTTCTTGGACTGTTCTTTGTTAGTTTTGACGGATCCTGTTGTTTACCATTTTACAAAAGAAACGCCAACGATGATCAAGAGAACAAACAGAACGACGATCAGAGCAAAGCTACTACCGCCGCTATAGCCACCTGTGTATCCACCATCCAAGAGAAGCACCTCCTCGTCACGGAATAATACACTATATGAGTGGACAGGCGGTTCGCGCAAGGTACAAATTAATGAGTGAAAAAACCTATTTAGGGAGGAGGGATAGTTTCATCAAACTTTCTCAATCAAATGTGGATCATTGTTCTGGGGCTCAGGTGGTCGACATCATGAAGCAACATGGAGGCTGGGAATGATTCATAGTACGGCGAAACAGGGAATTTGAACACTTATTCTTTCCCTTCCAGCTCCGTTAATCTCTTCGAAGCAGGCGAAAATAATAATGAGTTCTACTAGTCATCTGGATGGCATTGAACGACACATAAAGCGGAGTTTTATAACAAAATGAATGGTCTGAAATACAGTTCACCCCATATTATGGTGATTTTTTTGAAATAATGCAGGGAAATATCTCCTTTTATTGAATTGTGTACGAGGAGGTGTTTTTATGTATCTAGAAAACTATATAGGACATTATGTTAGATTTAAGCTTAACCAGCTTGGCAGAGAAAATGAAACTTTGCAGTGGGCTTACAAAAAGTTACACATGGATGGCTTTACCATATCAAAACTAAAAAGCGTTGATGAGTTAGGAATATGGGTTGACTTTGATAAAGAGGTAACAATTCTACAAGATGAAAGTGGTAAACAATTATACGATCCACAACCGGAAAAGAGAAAGTTTGCTCTCCTTGTTAAGTGGAATTTCATTGATGGTATATATGTTGCTGATAATAAGGAAAGTGATGGTATGACAGTCGAGGATAAAGTGATCGGTTTTACTAATAAATAGTGTAGAAATAGGGAGGCTGTCTCAATCAGTCCATAGCGGAAAGAAGTTGCCACAAAAATTTGTAAATTCCGACAGATCAATTCAAATAATTTGATTGAAAGGCTGAACAAGAACAGGGTTTGTTATTCTATCAATTGATTGAATGGTAGAAAGGAGGTTCTCATTGCGTCTATGCGTTCTGACAAGATCATTAAGATGCCCCAGGGCTTATCAGAGGCTCCATTCAAAAAAGATACCTTGAAAAATATTTTATGTTTTATGGGATAGGAGGGATAAATTTTGAAAGGCATCGATCCAACCTTATTGTCCATACGGGAAAACTACAAATTTCTTTCGGGCAGCATCATCCCGAGACCAGTCGCTTTTGTGACCACACAAACAGGGGAAGGTGTTTTGAATGCAGCCCCCTTCAGCTACTTTAATATTGTTACTGAGAATCCGCCGATGATTTCCATTTCTGTGCAGCGCTCAAATGGAAAAATGAAAGATACGTCAAAAAATGCCATAAGGTTGAGAGAATTTGTTGTTCACATTTCAGATGAAAGCTACATTGACCAGATCAACCAAACTGCTGCGCCTCTTCCGCCGGATGAAAGTGAAATAAAATATGCTGGATTAACACCCGTTAAGAGTGTAAAAATCAGTGTTCCAGGCGTAAAAGAAGCGAGTGTCCGGATGGAATGTGTTCTGGAAAAAGCGATTGTTCTAGGCGGAACAGAATCTGCCCCTTCCTGTGATTTATTAATTGGCCGCGTGATTTATTACCATATCAAAGAGGATTTTTACATGAACGGCAAAATCGATCCTTTAAGCTTAAAACCTGTTAGCAGGCTTGCAGGAAGTTCCTATGCAAAATTAGGCGAGATGTTTGAACTAACCCGGCCTGTGTAAAGATATCCGTATCCCGCTATTTTTAAAGGGACTTAGAGGCAGATTGATAGAATCGAATTTTATTGTCGCCAAAGTTGATGAATAATAAAATCGGAGTTGCTGACGACAGAGTAATCAATACTACGTTGTCTATTTTGCTATAATTCAGATTCGGCCCCCTTATTGTTTTATACCGGAAACCTTGCGCAAATATTTGTCTTTCGAAATCATAACCGTTTACTTCTCCTGATACTGCTGAATCCAAATGATTTTAAGAAAAAATCTGCTGGAGCTTAAGTATATCGTCCTGTGTGTACATTCTGCGGCCGCCTTCGTTGATCATCGATTTTAGTAGACCGATTTTGTCGTAGTACTGAAGGGTTCTGACGGTAACGCTGGCTTTTCTGGCCAATTCACCAACTGAAAATAAATGCTCTTTGGCGTTTCCCATTGTGCGCCTTCTTACAGTGTTACTATTGTGATTACGTAACGTGCAATAGTTCTTTATAGGAATTTGGGGCTAATAGCAGAACTGTCCGATCTTAAAATACAAAAATCCCTGCAAGAGGGGCGCAGGGACAGTAAAGGTCGTTTGAAGAAACATGAACAGTCCGTCTGTGTTCAGTCTTCGTCATAAGGCAGATCAGCCTCTTTCTTCTTTATTCGTTCAACACTAAAGATTTCTTCTATAATTTTATTGACTTCAGCCTGTTCGTCAATAACCAGGTATGTGCTGATTGCCTCTTCGTTAATCAGGATGAACTTAGTTGCTAGATAATCCGATAGGTCTTCGTTTAATCCGGTTGTCATGAATCTTCTCTTCATTTCCACTCGGATAAAGTGCAGCTTCTGATAAGTCCGTTCTTTTCTATGCAGCATTTATGATCACCGCTTTCAATGGTTTATCTCTTAAAAAAAGTAGCAGGCTCGGATGGCTTTTGGTGAGACTCATTTAAAAAATTTTTCTGTGATGAGGGTTGCTGCCGCTAAACACCTTCATAATCTTTAAGGCCATATCTCTTTTTTAAATGAAAACTCAATTATGGGCAAATTGACAAAAAGAGAATTTATTATTCGTGCAAGCGTATTTTCAGGCAGCAAACAAAACAATAGGTGAGAATTCTGCTATTTTTGCAAAAAATAGATGGGATTCATGACCGTTTTAAAATTTCGCATGAACCAATGATTAATGGATAAGAAATGGGTTTGCAATGATATGATGAAAAACAGAAACGAACCTGTCCGATAAATGGATAAAAACTTTAATGGTGAAGAGAATCACTACGGCCAATCGCGATCAAAAAACGTCGGCTGACTTGACGCTGGGCCGATGAAACTCAGCACAAACCTTGATATAATGGAAAAACAGAATTTTTGCCATTGTGGCAGAGCACGGGAACTGCTCGCGGATCGTAAGGTGAGACGAAGAAGGGACGGGGGAGTATTTTTGAATAGCGGAACATTACTGGGCATCCCTTATGGCAATTGGCTGACGTTTCTCGGTTCACTTATCGGCGCATCGATGCCGATCATTATCTTAATTGTTCAGCATCACCAAAATAAAGTGTTGAGAGCCAAAGAAAAAAATGAGAATTTCATCGTGTCCTACAGTAGTTATAAATTTTACTTTGATAAGGTTAATCGTACGTTAGAAAAAGTGATTAGCGAAACGAGTAACACTGAGAAAAGCGTGAATGATTTAAGAGCAATTTATGTAAAAGCAAAAGAGATTTTCAGATACTGTTTAAACAAGCTCAACGATTTGGATGACAACAAGTTTACCGCGGTGTCTCATATGAAGCTGATGGAAATAAAATATGAAATGGATCATCTTCTTACTAAAACAAACGACATGATCGTGAGTAAATGGGATAAAGGAAGCCGTCCCCTTGAAGATTTCCTTTTTTATTTAAAAAATAAACAGACGACGATAGAAACAATAAACGAAGTGACCGATCATGAGTATTTAAGAGTAAGGTCACACATGAAATAAATGGTGCGATTGCAGGAGGACATTGAACGGCATGAAAACGCTGTTTAATGTCCTTTTCCTTCTTCTATCAGATCACCACGCGAATTGAAAATACCAAAAGGGCACCCGGTGCAAGGTACCCAGAAGCAAAGAGGCTATTTGAGTGCCGGGTGCGGCTTTCTTAATAGCAGAAAGCGGTGCCGACGATAATCAGCAGAATGAAGAGAACTACGATCAGAGCAAAACTGCTGCCGTGGCTGTAGCCGCCGTCAGATCCCAAGAGTAGACACCTCCTGTCACGTGATAATGCAGTATATTAACGAACAGGCGTAAGCGCAAGGGATGAATGGACAGGTGAAAAAATCCTTTTTGACGGAAGAATAAGGATGGGAGTGTAAGCTTTATCCACCAAGGGGTCGTGTAAAAAAAACACAATGAAAACGTTTCTTCTCTATTGAATTCTCAAACAAATGTTTATTTAATCGTGTTCTGCCAATTCGCAAATAGGGTCCGTCTCTTCAGCCCGGGTTTTGCTGCCCAGCAAAGGGTTCGTGTAAAAACTGCCATCAAAAGGAATATTTTACGGACTTTTTCCACATAATAACTATACAGATTGATAAGTTTTGCTGGATTCCAATAGTTGTCAATAAGTAAAAAATCACTTTTTCAGAATTTAATCAGTCTGAATGAGTAACCTTGAGTTGAGGTGGACTAGATGGAAGGCAATTTCTATAAAGGGCTGGCATGGGCGTTCGTGCTCTGTATTCCCTTTTGGGTAATAACAATAGGGCTGCTTTTTTTTATTTAATTTTATATTGCGCTAATATGGTAAAGCGATAAAATATATGGTATATTATTTCTTGCACGAAACGAAAGCAATTACTATTCCCCATCTTTTTGCATCTCGAAGAGAGATGTTAAGAGAATCTTAAGGAACAGGCTGTAGGATAAACTTATTCAATAAGTTTAACCCCTGTTTCAGGCCCGTATGGGTCTTTTTTTTTTATACATTGTGTGACCAAGCTCGTGTCATTGTTCCGCTCGCCTTATTCACTCACCAATGCATGTCTTCCTCTGCAATAAAAAGATAGTTCATGAATTCGCGCGTCCCTTAACTTGTAAACCAGATTAAACGGGACAAGGGAGACAAGCCGCATTCATATTTGTGAAAACGGTATTCAAATGACAATAAATTGAAACAGATTACTGCTTCTAATTGATTATCCAGTGATAGTATTAACGTAAGTGCAGATGATTTTTTCGGGATTATATTCAATCATTCGATTTTTAAACGATAAACACGAACAAAAGGGGGGCTCTTTTTGGATGGACAGAAAGTTATTGTGATCGGAGCGGGAATATCCGGACTGGCCACGGTCTATTATGTGAAAAAGAAGCGACCGCAGGCCCGTGTCGTTTTGCTCGAATCTTCCGGGAGAATCGGCGGGAAAATCAAAACCGTGCGCCGTGACGGTTTTTTAATCGAATGCGGGCCGGAAGGTTATATGGCACGCAAGCCGACACTGACGAAGCTGATTAAAGATCTGGGTTTGGGCGATCAGCTTGTCCGATCAAATACAGGAACGTACTACATTTATGTTAATCACCGGCTCAGGAGGATGCCTGAAGGTTCGGTCATGGGCATTCCGACAAAGCTGCTTCCGATGGTGACGACCGGCCTGATCAGTCCGATTGGAAAACTGCGTGCAGGGCTTGATTTGCTGATCCCGCGTGTTTATCAGGACAGGGATATTTCATTAGCGGAGTTTTTCGGCAGGCGGCTGGGGCCGGAACTGGTCACGAATATGATTGAACCTCTGCTATCCGGAATTTACAATGGTAATTTGTCGGATATGAGCCTGGAAGCGACGCTGCCGCAATTTGCGGCGATTGAGAAAAAGCACAGAAGCTTGATTCTGGGCATGAAACACATTCAGCCGCCGAAGCAGGCGGGTGCGCCGAAAAAGGCGGAGGGACGTTTTCTGAGTCTGTCATGCGGGCTTGATGTCCTGACAGAGAAACTGGCTTCATTCGCAGACGACGTCATGCTGAATACGCCGGTCAGTCATGTGGAGCCCGGTAAAGCCGTTCTGAGTGACGGCACAGCCATCGAGGCTGACGCTGTCATTTTGGCGACTTCGCCGAAACAGCTTGGACCGCTGCTTGATTTTCCGGAGGCATGGGGCTTGACAAATGATAAGCGGACAACCACGGCAACCGTAGCGATGGGGTTCAAAAAGGCTTCGGTGGAATCGCTGGACGGAACGGGTTACGTCGTATCGAGAAAAGAAGGGCTCAATATTACCGCGTGCAGCTGGATGGATCGCAAATGGCCCTACACGGCTCCTGAAGATTGCGCACTGGTCCGTACATACGTCGGAACGGCTGAAAATGCGGCGATTGTTGAAGAAAGCGATGAAGCAATCGAGGAAAAAGCTTTAACCGATCTGAGAAAGGTCGGAAAGATTGGAACCCCTCTGTTTTCGGTAATTACACGCCAGATAGACAATATGCCTCAATACACGGTGAATCACAATCAGCGGGTACAGGCATTTGAGCAGGCGTTGGAAAATAGAAAAGGAGTCTATGCTTGCGGAGCTATGCTGCACGGTGTCGGACTCCCGGATTGTGTGGACAACGCGATGCACGTGGCGGAACAAGTCGGCATGGACTTAAAAGTAAAAGAGAAAGCGGTGATTGAATGATGATGGTTCGCGACTATAATCAGGACCCGTTTATTGTGATCTGGGAAGTGACACGGATGTGTCCTTTTCATTGCAAACACTGCCGGGCAGCCGCTCAGCTGCATCCTTATCCGGGAGAGCTGTCGACAGAAGAAGGGAAGGGACTGATCGATCAGGTTTATTCTATGAACAACCCGTTGCTCGTCTTCTCGGGCGGCGACCCGCTGATGCGGGACGATCTCTTTGAACTGGCATCCTATGCATCAGGAAAGGGCATGCGTGTCTCGATGACTCCTTCTGCCACACCGCGCGTAACAAAGAAGGCAGTGCTCCGATCAAAAGAAGCAGGCATCGCGCGCTGGGCTTTTTCACTGGACGGCCCGGATGCGGAGTCGCACGATGACTTCCGCGGAGTTCCGGGCATTTTCGACCGGACGATGAAGGGGATTTCTTATTTAAATGAACTGGGGATAAAATTCCAGATTAACACGACGGTCACAAAATATAATGTGGACAAATTGCCTGAGATGGCTGAACTGATGAAAGCATGCGGTGTTTCTGTCTGGACACTGTTTTTCCTTGTTCCGACGGGGCGCGGAAAAGAACTTGAGCCTGTGACTCCTGAGCAGCATGAGGAAGTCCTGCGCTGGGCTTTCAATCTGCAGGAACGCATGCCCTACATTGTATCGACAACCGAAGCACAATTTTACCGCCGTGTCGCTTTTCAGGAAAATCAGCGGCGCAGGAAACTGGGCATGAGACCGATCGGAAGGCCTCATGACGATTTGGCAAAAGCGCCGCGCGGAACGAATGACGGCAATGGATTTGTGTTTATCAGCCATACCGGAGATGTGCAGCCATCAGGCTTTCTGCCGATCAATTGCGGGAACATCAGGGATACTCCGTTGCCGGACATTTACCGGAATCATCCGGTGTTTAAAGCGCTGCGGGATCCGGATTCCACAAAAGGAAAATGCGGCGTCTGCGAGTTCCGGTTTATCTGCGGCGGTTCCAGGTCAAGGGCCTATGCGGTCACAGGAGATTACAAGGCAGCTGAACCGTATTGCATCTATATTCCGAAGAAGCACCGAGAGGGTAAGGAAACGGTTAACATCTGACCGGCGGATTCAGGCAGAAATGCACTGTCCAACTTATCGGTCGCTTTACGAGAAGCTCCATGCAAAAAGAGGGATGCTGTTCAATAAAACGGCATCCCTCTTTTATACAAATAAGAAAGTACAAAAAATAGAAGATTAGAGGTGTCTAGTATAAGAAAAACTAAGGCTCAGACCGTCGTCAAAGACTTGGCTTCACCAAGTTTTTCTTATAAACATCACTTTTTAAATTCTGTCCGCAACTGTATTATCTTGTCTGAATCCGACTCGTCTGAACGGAAGACTTCCGCGCCGCGGCGAGCCTGCTTTCGCGATTGTCAGAAAAAAAGGCGATGCAGGAACCGGCCAGGATAAGCAGAATTCCGGAAAGGACATTTGCCGTTATGGCTTCACCGAGAATAAACAGCGCAAGAACCGGAGCAAGGGCGGGCTTGATGAAGAAGACCAGCGACGCAGTCGCCGCCGATGTTTCTTCCATTGCGAGAAAATAGAAGCTGAATCCGAGTCCGGTAACAAAAACGCCAAGATAAATCAGGCTTGGGAGCGTACTCCATGAAATCCCCTGCAATATAGGAACATTGCTGAAGGTACCCAGCCCAATGCTTTGCAGCCAATGAGCCACCGCACTGATTCTTGTAATCAGGATCAAAACAAGAAGTTCGGTGCCGCCCGCAAGAAAACTGAAACTGCTCTGAACTACGCCGTCATAACCAAACTTCAGGCTGCCCTTTCTGCCAATAATGCCATAAAGCGCGAAGGTAACAGCAGCCAGGAGCGACAGCACAATTCCAGTCACGTTGGTCAGATTTTCGGGATTAACGATGAACATCATGCCCGCCAGACTGATCACAAGCGAGAGCAGCGACAGTTTCGTCAGTTTTTCTTTTAAAAAGAAATGGGCGAACGGAATCAAAAACACGGCGTTGCAGCTGAACAGGATGGCGACGATCGACGCTTTGGAGTAGACGATGGCCATCTGGAAGAAGGTCATGCTGACAACGACACACATGAATCCGGAAAAAAGAAAATATAAAACGCTGCTCTTATTAAGTGAAAATCCGCTTCCTCTTAAATGGCGTATTGCGAGCGGCGATAAAACAGCAGACCCTATAAGAAAGCGCAGAAGATTCAATTGCAGCGGATTAAAGTCGGAAGCTGCCAGCTTGATGGCAATTTCCATCGTGCTGAAAAAAAGTGCCGAGAGCGCAATAAAAATGTAGCCTTTTTTCATTTTTCAAAACCTCGATTTCTCACCGTGAATTTTAGGTGATCTGATCGCTTCAGAAAAAATCTAAGCCGCGAAAGACCGGCTTTTCCAGATAATGTAATGTAAACGTAACCAACTAATACTTATTTGCATTGTAAATCTACACAATAATATAACGCAGATATTAAAAAATGTAACCCGTTTTCGGCTAAATATTTGGTCGATATTCGCACAATTTTCATTTCAAGGTATAAAATTCATGATGGAAATTGATCTGCCCCTATATTTGAATCTCTTGCTGTTATGGTAAAATAAAAAGGGAAGCAGAAAGAAAAAGAGGCGGGTGATCACATTGTTATTTTCAAAGATTCTGGTTTGTTATGATGATTCGGACTTATCAAAGAAAGCGCTTCAAAAGGCGATTGAAATTGCTGAACTGGATGACCACACGATTCTTGACGTGCTGAACATTGTAACGGTGCCGACAAATCAGTTCATTGTCGGCGATGTGTATCGCGAAGTACGTGAATCAACGTTAAGATTCGGCAGAGAGGTCGTTGGCCGAACGGAAAACGCTCTGCAGAATCTTCCGAATGTCACCCATACGATCGTCAAGGAAGGGCAGCCCGTGCGGACCATTCTTGAGTTTGCGGATGATAACGGATATGATCTGATCGTTATCGGGAGCAGAGGTCTGAGCGGTATTAAGGAGTTTCTGGGAAGCGTCAGTCATGGCGTTGTTCAGCGTTCGAAAATTCCGGTTCTGATTGTCAAGTAGAAGGGCAGAAAGATGATCGGGTCCCGCAGTCAGCCCGATTGCTGTGATTCAGGCACTCCGGTCCGGGGTGCCTTTTTTCGTATTCCCTGAATGAACAGGGACGGGTTAGAAATGAGTAAACCGATCATCCACTGGAAACAATAAAAAAGGCAGATGAATGAAAGTGACGGAACAAGATGCAATCAGAAGAACGAAAATGGCCGTTACCCGATCCGCTCTTGTTGAGGATTTTCACAGGCTCGGTTTGAAGAAAGCGATGACGGTGATTGTTCATACGTCAATGAGCCGGATCGGATGGGTGTGCGGCGGCCCCGTCACTGTAATTGAGGCGCTGCAGGAAGTGCTGACCATGGAAGGCACCCTTGTCATGCCGGCGCACAGCGCGGATGTCTCGGATCCGAGCGACTGGGACAATCCGGCTGTTCCGGCATCCTGGTGGCAAAGCATATACAAGGAAATGCCTCCTTTTGATCCTGAAAGGACGCCGACATTGGGCATGGGCAGAGTAGCGGAATGTTTCCGGACCTTTCCGGGGGTGAAGCGAAGCAGTCATCCGATCTATTCATTTGCTGCCTGGGGTGCCGGAGCGGGTGCAATTACATCGGAACACGCATTGGACGACGGGCTCGGACCGGCGTCTCCGCTAGGAAAGATTTACGACCGCAATGGCTTTGTCCTGCTTCTTGGCGTCGGCTACGGCAACAACACGTCGATGCATCTTGGCGAATGTTTTGCCAGACGTTTGCAGATGATCAGGCGGTCGAGCCCCGTCCTGATTAAGAACGAGAAACAGTGGGTGACCTATCGCGACTGGAACTACCACGAGGAAAGGTTTCCGAGGATCGGAAGAGCGTTTGAAAAAAAAGGAGCCGCGGGCAAAGCTTTGCGAAACGGAACAATCGGACAAGCGAAGTCGGTCCTGATGTCCCAGCGGGCAATTGTTGATTTTACGGCTGAGACCGTGCGAAAAGGGTAGCAAACCGGATTCTGTTCGGCTCGGCATCTTTGCGCGTCTCTCCTATTAACAAAAATTTAATCTGCAGGTTATTCTGTCTCAATATTTAGAGTACATAATTGAATTATCAAAACAATCTGGCGGATAGTTCACTGTTTATTGGAGATAATTTACGGACAGGAGATGATGAAAATGGAAGCCAAAAAAACAGACTATATTGAGGCTGAGGAACGGCAGCAAATCAGCAGCAGCATTGATGATCGGGAAACGGTCAAACTTAACCGCAAGCTGTTCCTAACTAACTGTGTTCTAGCCATTTCCATTGCTGTCAACGTGAAACTGCTCTTCGGATAAATAAAGCAATTTGCCGGATGTTGCACGAAAACCGATACTTTTCCAAACGTGAAAAATGAATAAATTAATAAAACGGGTAAATAATGGAAGTAAATTTCCATTATTTTTTTTATAGAAAAAATGACAGGGAAAGAGGAATCGAATAAACTGGATCTACATACAAGACAAGCCTTGAATATGGAGAGTCGGATATATGAAAGTGAACATTAATCTTTATGCAGGTGTCATTGCCGCCTTTCTGAGCCTGGCTGCTTGTTCAGACACGGTTCATCAAGTAAAGCCGTCGAATGTTCAGAAGGACAGTCCCGCAGCCCAGCCCGGTCTGGCGGTAAAGACAGTTTCGTCCCTTAACCGTGAGGACGTACATATTGTCGCCAATCCCGACAGCACGCTTGTCCTGGTCAATAAATTTTTTAAGCTGCCGGACAATTATGTCCCTAAACAGCTCGTTTATCCTGATGTTCCGTTCATTACCGGTGATAAGTCCGAGACTGCTAAGATGCGTCCTGCCGCCGCCAAAGCACTGGAGACAATGTTCGCGGCTGCCCAAAAAGACGGTATTCAGCTGGCCGGTGTGTCGGCCTATCGTTCTTATGCGTCTCAGACGGTGCTCTTTAACACTTATGTTAAAGAAGACGGCGAGAAAAAGGCGCTGACTTACAGCGCCAGGCCCGGGACAAGCGAACACGAGACAGGTCTGGCTATTGATGTTTCGGGTATCAGCGGTCAATACGCGGCATCGCCTGCCTTCGCAACAACGCCTGAAGCTGCCTGGCTGGCGGCTCACGCACCGGATTATGGTTTTATTATTCGCTATCCGAAAGGAAAGGAATCGGTGACAGGCTATGAATATGAAGCGTGGCATCTCCGTTATGTGGGGCTTCCCGTCTCGAAGAAAATTGCCGAAAGAGGCCTCACCCTTGAAGAATATCTTAGCGACGTTTCTGTAATCCGCTGATTGCTTACCAAAGATTGTCGTTCATTGATTTCTGCCGCATGGGTAATCTATAAAGGTTCGCAGAAGAGTGAACAAAATGGTTCATGGTGGTGAAGAGAAGAATGAGGCGAAGACGGAGGATTATGCCGCTGATTACGACGATCGGTATCGGTGCGGCTGCTTATCAACTATTGAGGCGGAACAACTGGATCGCTCAGACGGTCAGAAACCGGATGAATAAGATGGTACAGCAGAAGGAATTGTTTCCGAACACTTAACAGAGAAGCGGGAATCCGTTCGTTGGATTCCTGTTTTTATACGAAACATAAAGTATAAAATGATTAGCGGAATTTAGTATAAACGGGCTGCAAACACTGAAAGAAAGCTTTTCAGCTGCATGGGTACGACCTGATACGCAGGAGAACGGACCAGGTATAAAACATGGTCTGAAAGACAAAATGTTGAAGATGTCAATAGTCAGAATATATAAGTTTTTATTTTTTGCTTTACAAGCCTTCATATTCTGTATATAATAAAGAACGTCGATTGCGACGGAGAGACTTGGCCCGTTCGTCAAGTGGTTAAGACACCACCCTTTCACGGTGGGTTCATGGGTTCGAATCCCGTACGGGTCACTTTGGAGGATTAGCTCAGCTGGGAGAGCGTCTGCCTTACAAGCAGAGGGTCATAGGTTCGAGCCCTATATCCTCCACCATTTCGCCGGTCTAGCTCAATTGGTAGAGCAACTGACTTGTAATCAGTAGGTTGGGGGTTCAAGTCCTCTGACCGGCACCATTGATCGATGCGCAACGACAATATGGAGGGATAGCGAAGAGGCTAAACGCGACGGACTGTAAATCCGTTCCCTATGGGTTCGAAGGTTCGAAACCTTCTCCCTCCACCACTATAAATTTTCTTTAACTTGTGGGCCATTAGCTCAGTTGGTAGAGCATCTGACTCTTAATCAGAGGGTCGAAGGTTCGAGACCTTCATGGCCCACCATTTATCCTATTATGCGGGTGTGGCGGAATTGGCAGACGCGCTAGATTCAGGTTCTAGTGTCCTTTACCGGACGTGGAGGTTCAAGTCCTCTCATCCGCATTATTGTTTTAAATTGGAAGGTATGCTTAAAAAGCTTCTGAAATGGAATGCAGGCGATATGCTTACGGTCTATTTGATTGAATAAGCTTTTAAAACGGTACCTTTTGTTTTGCGGAAGTAGTTCAGTGGTAGAACATCACCTTGCCATGGTGGGGGTCGCGGGTTCGAATCCCGTCTTCCGCTTCATTTATTTCGGGGCCTTAGCTCAGCTGGGAGAGCGCCTGCTTTGCACGCAGGAGGTCAGGGGTTCGATCCCCCTAGGCTCCACTCTGATTCTTACATAAGACTATGCGGGATTCCCGGTTACAAGAACGGGAATCCCGCTGATTTTTGGAATAAGAAAAAACTGCCCGCAACGGACAGTTTTTTCTTATTAAACAGCTGCTGCGAGCAGAAATAAATGTCCCGGCTGATCGGGCATTGAATCAGTTTTTCATGATCAGATCCATAACATCGCGGCGCATGGTCTGCGGTACATTCTGAACAGGTTTTCCGATGCGGACGAGCATTTGGATGGTACCTCCGTCCGGCGCATAGTCACGGTGTATGCCGTTGTAAAGCTGTCTCATCTCAGGATATTCTTCCAGAACCTGACTAAGCGGCTGAACAGCGAGACCTAAATGATTGGCTTCAAGAATTAACCGGCTGTAAAGCATGCCGCTCTTCACCTGGCTCTTGCGGCTGTTATCTTTCGTCTGAATCATAACGTACGCCGGTGTGCTGTCGACCGATGCCTGGGTCGACTTGACGAAGAGGTCCGACGCCGCCTTTCCGCTGTTCATGGAAGGAAAAAGCGTGACAAGTCCTTGAAGCAGGTGAACCATGATTCCGGATGTGCCCTGCCCCTCAACAGAAAATCCATAGCGGTACTTATTTTTTTGATACTCGTTGGCCCGGAAAATCCTGGCTGACTCATCCATAACCCGCTGAACACCGGATTCAACGACAGCGCCTTTCATTGCATAATCGTCCAATCTGCTGACGTCCGCTTTATCTTGGTAAATCTTCACCGACAGGCCCGGTTCTGAAAGGCTATCAAGCCGGCTGATCTGTGCGGCGGTCAGAGCGTCCGGCTTATAAGGTCCCCTGTTTGTATCCGGGACGAACAGGGCGTTATAGAGAGGACTCTGCAACGGGCCGGTCTTCCTGAGCGTGATTTTGGCGACCGGTTTCGTATCCATGCTTCCCCGGAGGTTTTTTTCATTATATACTCCGTTCGGGAACAAGGATATATCGGTCCGGTAACCGATCTTCTCGCCGGCGACTTGCACGTAGTCCAAAAAGGTCCCCTGAGTCACCATCATCTGGCGCGAATAAGGGTCGACTTCGTTTGTCATCCGGCTGCTGTCGGCATAGAGGTAAAAAACTCTCGGGTCATTTTTATCAAGCTGAATTTTCCACGGCTGCATATTGTGCCCGTTTGCCGCAAGAAGTCCGTGTGCCGCCAGTTGAATGCGCGGATCTTCAAATTTTTGGGCATAATTTTTATCCCACGGCTCAAGATAATTCTTAGGAACAAAAATCCCGCTGATCAGGAAAAGAGAAAGGAATGCCGCTAAGATGACGGCGCCCAGACTGCAAAGAATGATAAGCACTGTTTTTTTAACCCCTTTTTTCTTCATTCAGGAGAACCCCCGCCTTCGTTTTGAATGGAACGGATCATCATCTGAAAAGCGCCGGAAAAAAGGTCTTTAGATGATGTGTGATGGTAATTTTGAAAATAGTTGGCTTTAACCTTTGACGTATGGAACACGCCGACCATGCAGGACCACAGGACAATCGCCGTTTTCACAGGGTCAAGATCATTTCTGAAGATTCCTTCTTCCTGACCTTCCCTGAGCAGCCCGGTTAACATGCCGAAAATGTCTTCACCAAGCTTGTAGCACTCTTCTCTTGACTGATCCGGGATCCCCTTTTGAAAATCGCTCTCCCCGTTTTCATATGAAAAGATAGCGGCAAAATAATCCGGGAAATCCGTGCTGAATTGGTAGAAGGTGTCCGCCATCTGCTCGAGTCTGCCATCGGCAGGACGGTCGTTCGTTTTTTTTCCTTCCTTTTTCAGCATTGCGATGAGCTGCCTGTATCCCCGGATCATCACTTCGAAATGAAGCTGTTCTTTACTGTTGAAATAGGCGTAGACAGTGCGCTTGCTGAAGTGCGCTTCACGGGCAATGTCGTCCATTGTTGACCGCTCATACCCTTTTGAAAAAAAGAGTTTTTCGGCGGCGTTGATTATTTTATTCCTGCGCATCGTTTTTCCCTCTCCGGGGTTCAAGGGCAGCACCTCCGATAGCGATGATTGAACAATAAAGTAAACTGTCAGTTTACTTTATTGTTCAATAAATCGGCTGGCCTGTCAATACCGGAATGAATGCCATGACGTGCCGAAGATGGCCATATCCGTTCTTTTTTATTATGGTATAATTTGAGTAATAAATAGTAACCAAAAATTATATGTCCGATTTGTTCACAAAATTAAAGAGAGCACGGCCGGCCGCGCTCTCTCGAAATACAATTATCTGAGTAATTGCTCGTATTTATTCAATAACTTGTCAAGGCGGCGGCTCATGTGCTGAATTTTCGGTGAAGACAGCGGTTCTTCAACAGCGGTAAGGACAAGTTGGTCGCGCAACTTTTCGATTTTCTTACTGAGATCCTTTCTGTTCATTGGCTCGCCTCCATATTTTGTCTTAGTTGTATTAAAATACCCATTAATTTGAAAAATAAAACAAACAATGTCGGTTTTTCTGAGTTGTCCCGGACAGCCGCCGGGGTGCCGGCTCCGTTTCATTTATGAAACTTGACTCGGTGTTCTTTCGTATGACATATTAATGCAAAAGAGAGGTTAAGATGGAGCAGAAAGAGAAACGACTGATCAGGAGGGTTAAAAAAGGCGACCATCAAGCCTTTGCAGAACTCGTCGACAGATATAAAAACAGTGTGTTCGCGATTTGCCTGAGGATGGTCGGCAACCGGCAGGAAGCTGAGGATCTGTCCCAGGAAACATTTATCCGGGCATATAAACATATTGATCAATTTGACAATGACCGCAACTTTTCGACGTGGCTTTTCCGGATCGCGACCAATCTCTCGATTGATTCATTGCGGAGGAAAAAACCGAGTGTCTCGCTGGATGCCGAATTGCCGGGAGCTGAGGGACTCGCGCTGAAGGAACTGCTGAGCGGCGGGGAAACCATGCCCGATGAGCAGATTGTCCGTGCCGAGATGGAAAAAATTATCCAACACGAGATCAGTCTTCTTCCTGAAAAGTATCGCTCGGCTGTTATTCTGAAATATATTGAAGATCTCAGTCTGAAAGAAATCAGTGAGATCATGGGGATTCCTGTCGGAACGGTGAAAACAAGAATTCATCGCGGCCGTGAAATGCTGAGAAAACATATGGCTGCTTTCAGAGGTGAAAAGTGATGAGCGATGCACATAAAAAGTTTGTGTCTTTAATGAATAAAGTGCTGGATGAAGAAGCGACAAAAGAAGAGCAGCGCTTGCTTGATGCCCACATCGCTGACTGCAGCAGCTGCCGCGTCCACTTTCATGAATTACGGCAGTCGGCAGATCTGCTCAACCGACTGGTCCACCCACAAGCACCGTTAAACTTTACGAAAAATGTTCTTGATAAACTTCCTGCAGATAATCGCCATGCGGTTCGGAACTGGGTAAGCCGCCATCCGCTGTACGCGGCGATGGCGATCTGCGCGCTCCCCATGTCGCTTATGATGATCGCGGCGAGGCGTCAGACCGTTTATCGGGATAAAAATGGAAACGGCCAGTTTATACTGCTTAAAATGCCTGAAAACCGTTCCTGATACTGATAAAAAACGGCGAATACAAGCCCGGTGCGCCGGCTACTTCGCTGCCCGGAAGAGACAGGCTTCTCATTTTTTATGGCGAATGGCATAGAATAAAAAAATGTACAGAACAGACGGCGGCAGTGGGGTCGTTCACGATATGCCATCTATGCTATGATTCATTGTGAAGCGGGACTTCACACGGGAGCAAGGTTATTTTAATAATAGAAAACGAGCGGCTGTTTGGAGGATGAAAGCCATGTCTTGGTTGGCTCATTTCAACATTTTAAATTACCTGACGGATATCATTGATATCTTAATCGTTACCTATCTGATCTATAAAGTCATCCTGATTATCCGGGGCACAAAGGCCGTTCAGCTTGCGAAGGGTATATTAGTTATTGTCGGCGTCTGGTTTCTGAGCAGCTTGTTTCAGCTAAAGACACTCGAGTGGATCCTGAACAACGCCATTACATACGGATTGTTTGCGATTATCGTGATTTTTCAGCCTGAACTGCGGCGTGTGCTCGAACAGCTCGGGCGGGGCCGGCTTTTTTCACGAGGAACGATTGTCGAGGAACAGCATAAGCAGATGACCGATGCGATTGTCAAGGCGTCTTCATATATGGCAAAGCGCCGCATTGGAGCGCTAATGTCCATAGAACGGAAAACGGGGCTTAATGATTACATTGAAACAGGCATCCCCCTGCATGGTAATCTGACCTCCCAATTGCTGATTAACATTTTCATTCCAAACACGCCGCTTCATGATGGTGCGGTGATTATCCGGGGCAATGAGGTGGTGGCGGCGGCATGCTATTTGCCGCTTTCCGAAAGTCCTTTCATATCAAAAGAACTTGGGACAAGGCATCGCGCGGCAATGGGAGTCAGTGAGGTCACCGACTCCCTGACCGTGGTTGTTTCGGAGGAAACAGGCGGAATCACAGTCACGAAAAACGGCGAAATGTTCCGTGACATCCCGGAAGAACGGCTGGCAGAAATCCTGCAGACTGAACTAAACAAATCTGAGAAGAACAACGGTTCTTTAAGATGGAATTGGAGAGGGAAGCACCATGGATAAACTACTGCGCAAAAACTGGCTGGTCAAGATTATCTCCTTTGTTACAGCGCTGATGCTCTATGCCATTGTGAATGCAGGCCAGAATCCCTCTCCTTCACCATCAAGCGTTATAATAAATCAGACGCAGCAGATGATTGTTACGGAAAAACTGGATGTCCGTTACAACTCAAATCAATATGTGGTCAGCGGTGCACCGCAGTCTGTAAGCCTTCGTTTGAGCGGATCGAATGATCTCATTCTGAAGGCGAGATTGCTGACGGGGAAAAGCGCTTTCATCAATCTAGTGAACATGAGACCCGGCACTTATGACGTTCAGGTCCAGACACAGGGCTTCCCGACCGGTCTGAAAGTGACACCCGTTCCGGGAACGGTAAGGGTCACCGTACAGAAAAAGACGAGCAAAGAGCTCCCGGTAGCTGTTGACATATTAGATAAGAGCACAGTTGGCGCCGGATTCCTTGTCGGCGATCCAGTAATCGATCCAAAGGCCGTCACCGTAACCGGTGGAGAGAGCACGATTAACTCAATTGCTTTTATCAAGGGAGTGATCAGCGTCAAAGGTGCCAATGCAACCGTTGACAAAATGATTGCACTGCATGCATATGATAGTACTGGAAGCGAGGTCGATGTGTCCATTGAACCGTCCGCTGTTCACGTGCAGGTGCCGGTGACCCGGGTATCCAAACAATTGAGCATACAGGCGGTGACGACCGGCACGCCAGCGGCGGGCTATCAAGTCGGTTCAATTGATTTGTCGGCAAATACGGTCAATGTCATCGCGCACGATGGGAACGCGTTGAATACGATCACCGGCATTCCGCCGCTTTCCGTCCCTGTCGACGGACTGACGTCCGATAAAACATTCTCGGTCAATGTACCGGTTCCTGCCGGCGCGACTCAGGTTTCGCCAGGCAAGGTTAATGTGACGGTACATATTGTAAAAGCAACTTCGGCAGGCGGCGGGAGCAGCGCCAGTTCGGCTGCTGCCGGGACAAGCGGCCAGATGGGGACAAGGAATTTTCAGGCGGTTCCCGTTACGGTAACGGGACTTGGTTCCGGCCGGAATGCAACGTTCACTTCAGCGAATAACGTCAATGTTTCGGTTACGGGAAATTCTCAGGACCTCAATAATTTGACGGCAAACGATATACAGGCCAGTGTTGATCTTACGGGACTGGGCACGGGCCAGCATCAGGTCACGGTAAATATCACGGTTCCGAACGGGCTGACCGCTCAGGCATCTCCCGGAAGCGTCGGCGTCAACATCAGTTAGCTCCGGCAAGCGATAGCATGAGGCCCCGAGAGACAATCAGCGCCTGCTGAATGCCTGTGTGGGCTTCATGGTTTGCCGCAATCAGGTTTTCTTAAACGGATTTCTCAAGACAGAGACGAATTTGGACGAGTGGAAAAGATAGGAGCGATTGAAATGGCAAAGTATTTTGGTACAGATGGAGTAAGGGGTATCGCGAATCAGGACCTGACCCCCGAGCTGGCGTTCAAGCTTGGACGCACGGGCGGCTACGCTCTGACGAAAACAACGGAGCATCCGAAAGTCATGGTAGGGCGCGACACAAGAATTTCGGGCTACATGCTTGAGGGGGCCCTGATCGCCGGATTATTGTCGATCGGCGTCGAGGTCATGCGTCTCGGGGTGATCTCGACTCCGGGCGTTGCCTATCTGACGAAAGCAATGGACGCCAGCGCGGGCATCATGATTTCTGCATCGCACAATCCGGTTGCCGACAACGGCATCAAGTTTTTCGGCAGCGACGGTTTCAAGCTGAGCGATGAAGTGGAAGAAACCATCGAAGCGCTGCTTGCAAAGAATACGGATGATCTCCCGCGGCCGATTGGCGGCGATCTCGGCACGGCCAGCGACTATTTTGAAGGAAGCCAGAAATACCTACAGTTCCTGAAACAGACGATTCAGGATGACGATTTTTCAGAGATAAGCCTTGCGCTCGACTGCGCCAACGGATCGACCAGCGCACTCGCTCCGCACCTGTTCGCTGATCTTGAGACGGATATTGTCACCATCGGCACATCGCCGAACGGAAAAAATATTAATGACGGGGTCGGCTCGACGCACCCGGATGCACTCGCAGCTCTCGTTGTGGAAAAAGGGCTCGACTGCGGCCTGGCCTTTGACGGAGACGGCGACCGCCTGATCGCTGTCGACGAACTGGGAAACATCGTCGACGGAGATAAAATTATGTACATCTGTGCCACTTACTTAAAATCCAAGGGCCAATTAAGCAAAAACACACTCGTGACAACGGTGATGAGCAATCTGGGCCTGTATAAAGCTCTGGAAGCGGCGAAGATTGAAACAAAGCAGACCCAAGTCGGGGACCGCTATGTTATGGAGGAGATGCGCGCGGGCGGCTATGCACTGGGCGGCGAGCAGTCGGGGCATATTATTTTTCTCAACCATTCGACGACAGGCGACGGCATGTTGTCCGCACTGCAGCTCGTCAGCATCATGAAGGCGACCGGAAAGAAGCTGTCCGAACTGGCCACCGGTATCAAAACCTATCCACAGAAGCTGGTAAACATTCGGGTGGCCGATAAATTCCATGTCACCGACAATCCCGCGGTCAGCCAGGTCATTCGCGAAGTGGAGACGGCGATGGCAGGTGACGGCCGCGTGCTCGTCCGCCCGTCGGGAACCGAATCACTCGTACGGATCATGGCGGAGGCGCCGACCGAAGATGCGTGCGACGCTTATGTCAGCCGTATCGCTCAGACTGTTGAAAAAGAGATTGGCGGCAAGATTCAGGGCTGATTTTTTATTTTATAAAGCTCAATGTTGATTTTTCTACTCTGTTGATTGGAGCGGAAGGAGCGGCACTTCTGAGGGAACAGCGAGCCAGGCAAGACCCCGCGCGAAGTACCTGAGCGAGGAGGCCCGCGGAAAGCGAGCACATAGAGCGAAAATCAACAGGCAAGTTTAACAAAGCCATTTTATAATATATGGGTATGTCCGCACGGCACGGAGAATGACCGGTCTGAATAATTTAGTAGTATGCAAAATCAGTAAAAGGATAAGGATCCGGCCGGAGGGGCACCGGATTTGCAGTCTTGCTGAAGAGAAACTCTGCATGAAAGTCTGTTGACAGATATATATTTTTTAAGTAGAATTTCAGTGCGGCCAAATGGCCGAAAGGTTTGACTCGGGAAGGGAAAGAGAGGGTGGACGAACTAAATATAAAGCGCCTGGACTATTCCTGAAAACGATGAACGGTTGGAATAGTTGACGAGGAAGAGGTTTATCGAAAGACTCGGCGGATGCCTCTCGGAAAAGCTTGCACCGTTAATCCGCGTACAAAACAGGAAGGCAACTTTCTGGACAGAGGCCGGATAGCAAGCATTCAATACGACAAAAAAACAAGTGGGGCAAGATTGCCCCAGAACGCTTTCTTGCCTCACATGGAGGGGAATCCAATGTGTGGTATAGTTGGTTATATTGGCAATGAGGATGCACGTGATATTTTGTTGAACGGACTCAGCAATCTGGAATATCGCGGCTATGATTCGGCGGGCATTGCGCTTCAGAATGCGGGCGGCGTCCATATTTTTAAAGAAAAGGGCCGGATCGCGGCGCTTCGGAGCATTGTTGATCCGGAAATTCAAGCAACTCAGGGCATCGGACACACACGCTGGGCGACACACGGCGAGCCGAACAGGCGCAACGCGCATCCGCACCAGAGCGCTTCCGGACGATTTACCATCGTTCACAACGGCGTCATTGAAAACTACGCTCAACTAAGGGATCAGTATCTCGGAAAGGTCTCTTTGAAAAGTGATACGGACACAGAAGTCGTTGTTCAGCTGATCGAACATTTTGTGGACGGCGGTCTCGAAGTGGAAGAAGCACTGCGGAAAACGCTGAAACTGGTTGACGGTTCCTATGGGATCGCGATGCTTGATGCGGAAAACAGCGATGTTATCTACGTCGGGAAAAACAAGAGCCCGCTTCTGATCGGCATAGGCGATGGGTTCAACGTCGTGGCGAGCGACGCGACGGCGATGATTCAGCAAACCAAACGCTATGTCGAACTGATGGATGAAGAAATTGTCCTGCTGTCGCGAAACGGATATGTGATCAAGGATCTCGATGGGAATGTGAAAAACCGAGAGCCGTACACCGTTTCATTTGATGCCCGCGATACGGAAAAGGGCGCCTATCCGCATTACATGCTGAAAGAAATTGACGAACAGCCGGCCGTGCTGAGAAGGCTGCTTCAGGAATACAAGGGAAAAACCGGATCGATCGCGATCGATCCGGCCATTACCCGGGCGATTAGCGAAGCGGACCGGCTCTACATTATCGCCTGCGGCACAAGCTATCACGCCGGACTGGTCGGTAGACAGCTGATCGAGCAAATCGCTCAGATTCCGACCGAAGTGCATATTTCAAGCGAATTTTCCTATAATATGCCGCTTCTTTCGAAAAAGCCGCTGTTCATCTTCATCTCGCAGAGCGGCGAGACGGCCGACAGCCGCGCGGTGCTCGTCAAGGTGAAGAAACTGGGCTATCCGACGCTGACACTGACCAATGTCGAAGGCTCGACGCTTTACCGCGAAGCGGATTACAAGATGCTGCTCTTCGCCGGACCGGAAATTGCCGTCGCTTCGACGAAGGCCTACACGGCTCAGATGGCGGTCCTGTCCTTCATTGCGGTTGCCGTTGCGCAGGGCAAAGGTATCAAGCTTGATTTTGATCCGGTTCACGAGCTGAGTCTCGTCGCCCAGGCGATGGAGCGTATGATTGATGAAAAAGCGCTGCTAAAGGAAGCCGCCTGCGATTACCTGTCGGTGACGCGCAACGCTTTCTATATCGGGCGCGGCCTCGATTACTACGTCTGCATGGAGGCTGCTCTGAAGCTGAAGGAAATTTCCTACATCCAGGCGGAGGGCTTTGCCGGCGGTGAACTCAAACACGGCACGATCGCGCTGATCGAAGACGGCACGCCGGTTCTCGCCTTCGCCACCCAGGAAAACGTCAATAACAGCATCCGCAACAATGTCCAAGAAGTCACGGCCCGCGGCGCCCATACCGCCATCATCAGCATGGAGGGCGTGACCGCTCAGCCCGGCGACAAAATCGTGCTTCCTAAAGTGCACAAATCCTTTACACCACTTGTTTCAGCCATTCCTCTGCAGCTGATCGCCTATTACGCGGCCCTGCAGCACGAATGCGATGTCGATAAACCAAGAAACCTCGCCAAATCGGTGACGGTGGAATAAAAAATAGAGAGGCACCCACATGGTGTTGTCTCTATAAAAAATTAACGTTCCTTAGATAAAAATAAGGTTCCAGAGAAAAAAATAATGTTCCTTATCCGAAGGATTTTCCGGTTCTTTTCCGGTTTTCCTTCGGATTTTTTTTACTCAAAAATGAGTAAAAGTGGCAGCAAGTATTCAATCAAAATTCAATCCTCATCCAATCGGTTTGGTTCATCCAATCCTCCTTCAATCCTTGTTCCGTAAGGGTTTAAGCACCTTCGGTTCTTTTTCAGTTGGGTTTCACACTCTATAGATTCGGTATCCTTTTCGGTGTTTTTCCTCACATTTTTGATCCAATGAACCCTCCATTTTTCGTTCAGATACTTTCCACTCTGGAACGTAATTTTTTTATCTAAATCAGTGAAGAATCGTTACATAAACGAGCGAAAATCGGTAAAAAGGCTGGAATGTAATTTTTTTATAACGAGAAATGGATAAGGAGCAGGAGAGGGCATGAGCCCTTGGGAGAGAAGGGGCTGAGGGGGATTAGAGGGGGAAGGGACGGTGGAAAGGAATTTTTTTATGGGGACATAGTAGATGGAGGTGGCTAGTTTCTCGAAAAATAAATATGTTATTTATTCACTCTCAACGTAAAACAACGGATCTATGTGTCACATGGTCTGCATTGGAACTGAAGGAAACATAAACAGCAACAACATTGTGTTTGAAACTATTATTCAATCGTCAATCCAACGTTTGTTTAAATACAAAATCAATTCAATTCTTGGCTGAATCCAATACAGGTTCAGACTTTTTCGCCCAATTAATGGAGGAAATTTCCACCTTTACTTAATCTACTTTCACATCTATAATAAAAAATGTACCTATAAATTTTAGGAGGATTATTAAAAAATGACACATTTTATGAGACTACGATTCCCAACTTTGAACAAGTAATTGAATATGTTCAAAGGCTCTGTTTGTCCATGCAGAGTAAACGGGATTAGTCTGTCCTTTTTTAATAATCTTCATTTCATATGAAGTATTGTCATTTACTGTATCCATAAATGACGATACTTTGGTTAAAATATGTAATGTTTAGAAAGGCGGCTTATTCTGCCTTTCTTTATTTTTGTCTAGTTTAACCTTTCTTTGGTCTTGCCAAAGGTGGGTTTATTTGCTGTCGTCTACTTACAGCACCTAATAAAATAAGGACGGGTCTCTTTCCCTTTACTCCCAAGTCACAGGCAGATGCTTGTGATTTTTTTATTTGAAAGGAAGAGCAACCATGACAAGTAAAGAAAAAAGTGCTGAGTTAGTTAATAAATATGTTCATGTATTTAGTTGTCCAATTTGTAAAAGTCCAATGAAGGTTACTCATTTAAAAAGTCTTGTCTGCTTGAACAATCATACATTTGATTTTGCGAAACAAGGATATGTAAACATGCTGACTCGTTCAACAAATAGCCATTACAACAGAGAATTATTTAAAGCAAGGCATCAAATCATTATGGAAAGTGGCCTTCACGTCCTGCTGCATGAGAAGATTTCAGAAGTTATTAATGAACATATGAATGCTATTAATGAGGAAATCTTGATTCTGGATGCTGGTTGTGGAGAAGGTTCCCATTTACAAAGGATTTTAGATGAATGTAACAATGAAACGGTGATAGGAGTTGGTATTGATATTTCAAAGGAAGGCATAAGAATGGCAGCGAGTAATTACAAAGATTCCATCTGGCTTGTCGGCGATTTAGCAAATTCACCATTAGCGGTTCAATCATGTCAGGTTATTTTGAATATCCTATCACCAGCAAATTATAAGGATTTCAGAAGGATTTTAGTTCCAGATGGTCTTGTTATTAAGGTTGTTCCTCGTTCTAATTATCTAAAAGAATTACGAGAAACACTATTTGATGATACAGATAAAAAGTCTTATAAAAATGATGAAACAGTATCGCTTTTTAAAAAGCATTTCCATCTGGTTGATATTTTCAACCTCAGATATACTCAAGAATTAACCCAAACAGAGTTAACGAATTTAGCTCAAATGTCTCCACTTGCCTGGAACTCAAAAAAGGAACATATTGATCACTTTACAAATCAAGATACTTCTGAGATTACCATTGATTTAGATATTTTAGTAGGGATAAATAAGCTGACGAAAGGAGGCAGAGAGTATGGAAAATGTATGTATTGAATTGGACAATATTGAACTTTCATTTTTAGATAGAGTCATATTAAACATTCCTAAGCTCACCGTGTACCAGTTTGATCGGATTGGTATTGTGGGGAAAAATGGTGCGGGTAAGAGTACCCTTCTGAAACTCATGAATGGTCAAATTAAGCCAGATAAAGGCCATGTGAAACATTTCGTGGATTTTGGTTTTTTTGATCAACTAACAACTCCTCAAAAGACCGAGATAGATTACGAACTTAAAGGGAAGCTGTCTGTTCCAGATACGGAAATAGAAAACTTTAGTGGTGGTGAACAGACAAGGCTGAAATTAGCCCAAATTTTCTCAAACTATCTTGAGGGATTATTAATTGATGAGCCAACTACCCATCTTGATGCAGAAGGTATCCAATTTTTCATCAAGGAATTGACTTACTATTATGGTGCTTTAATAATTGTGAGTCACGACCGGTATGTATTGGATAAACTTGTGACGAAGATTTGGGAAGTGCAAGATGGAATTGTAACCGAGTATACTGGCAATTATTCGGATTATGTGGCCCAAAAAGAGCTTCAAAAGAGACAGCAACAAGAACAACATGATAAGTATCTCAAAGAGAAATCACGTCTTATGAAAGCTGCAGAAGAAAAAATGAAGAAGGCTAAAAAAATCACAGAAGCAAATGGGCGTATGTCCAAAAAGGAAACAAAGGCAAAGGCGAATAAGATGTTTATGACGAAATCCAAGGATACAAGTCAAAAGGCAGTAGAGCGGGCTGCAAAAGCGATAGAACAAAGAGTGGAACAACTTGAAGTGGCAGAAGCCCCAAAAGAGGAGCAAATCATTCGATTCCATCAGCCTAGTGCTCTTCAATTACGCAATAAGTTTCCAATCATGGCAGAATTATTAACACTAAAAGCAGGGGAGAAGACACTTCTTGAAGAGGCGAGCTTCCAGTTCCCATTAGGTAAGAAAATCGCCATTACAGGAAAAAACGGTTCAGGTAAAACAACTTTGCTTCGCCATATCTTACAAAGGGGTGAAGGAATAACTATTTCCCCTAAAGCTGTTATTGGAGTCTATGAACAAATGAATTATCAGTTTACCAAAAATGAAACCGTACTGGAATTTATGAAGGATAGAAGTGACTATGATGAGAGTAAAATTCGTTCTGTCCTGCATTCCATGAGTTTTATAGGAAATGACTTAACAAAGAGTGTCCTTAATTTAAGCGGTGGAGAGGCTATTCGCCTAGTATTATGTCAGCTTTTCTTAGGAACATACAATATTCTTATTTTAGATGAGCCCACAAATTTTTTGGATGTTTTCTGTATAGAAGCATTGGAACAATTTATAAAAGCGTATGAGGGGACGGTTCTCCTTGTAACACATGACCGTATTTTTATTGATAAAGTGGCTGATTGTGTTTATGCCATAGAAGATAAAAAACTTGTATTAAAGAGCTGAAGCGTTAAGGAGGCAGGGTAACTCTATTTCTTTATCCTGCTTCCTTTTTTTGTGTTCAATAATACATCAATTCTTTGTCCAATAAGGGCTCTGGTTACATCAGTCTAATCCTGTTGAGTTTCTTACGATATAAAATGGGTGCCCTTTCGTAAAGTTCCCATTCCAGAAGGTACTTAAAACTTATACAAAAGCAAACGTATCATGTTTCTGAAACTTGGAATCATACCCATAGTGGAATAAAGAAAGCGGGTTTTTAAAGGAAGTTTATGAATATTTTTTGATTTAAAAACGGATAAGCAGGCAACCCGGGTAAGTTTGGAATCTAATTTATCTACATCATTTATGTCATCCACCGTCCATTTATGTACAGCTCCAGTTGTCTCTTTTAAGCTGTTATCTCCCTGTAACTTTCTTGGTTTCCATGTTACAAAGTTCTTCCCAACTGTCACATAGTTGGTACTGAAACGGAAGGGAAACGGGCGAGTACAGGCAGCCAAACATCATGGATGTAATGATTATTCAACCGTTAATTAACCGTTTGATTAAAACCAAAATCAATACAAACTCAGGCTGGATCCAATGGGTCCAGTCTTTTTCTTTTAACCCAATATCTCTCCAATCCCTTGTCCCGTAAGGGTTTCAGTCATCTTTTCAATACATAAATCCGTAGAATTTTTCAATCTCTATCCGGTTGGGTTCCTAAATGTAACTCCATCCTCAAATTGTTACATTCCATCTTTACTCTTCACTTTTATTCTCTCCATTCCGGGAAGAACTTTTTACATAGTCAGAATATTCAATACAAGCCAGAACGGAAAAAAGAGATGGAAAACGGGGAAAATCGTCTATTCTGGGGAAGAACTTAATAACAGAAAAAAGAAGGGGAAAAGAGGGCGTGGAGCTTAGAGCCGAAAGGGTTTGAGGGGGATGAGAGAGTGAGGAGGGGCAGGGAAGAACTATAATACAGCTAAATAGTAATGTCGAACTGTTCATAAAATCGATAGGAGTGAAGTAAAGATCTGAAAATATATAATGGCTGAACTTTTTTGTCATGTTGACTCAGCTTGGTCCAATTTGAATTTCGGCTCGACTTTTGCCAGATTCGGTTCTACTTTTCAATAGTTCGGTTCAACTTCTTCCCGTTTCGGTTCAACTTCTCATTTTTGGTTCGACATTTGCCGGATTCGGTTCTACTTTTCAATATTTCGGTTCGACTTCTTCCCGTTTCGGTTCAACTTCTCATTTTCGGTTCGACATTTGCCGGATTCGGCTCTACTTTTCAATATTTCGGTTCGACTTTTTCGCGTTTTGGCTCGACTTTCTCCTGATTGGGTTCAGCTTTCTAAATTCGATCGAACTGTTGCGCATTGTCCGTCAACTGTGCAACAGTGTATTTTCTTTAATTATAAGGCAGTAAAGAACTTTTTTGTCATGAAATCTGTGGTTGAATACTGGTATGTCAGCATGAGTAAACAACTTTTTATTTGAATTTATCAATAGCATAGTTCGTTGTGAACTGTTTTACGCACTAAAAAGGATGGATATAAAAATCATCCATCCTTCTAGTCAGGTGTACAAACCGAAAGTTCGCTAGATTTTGAAAATCAAAAGAAGAATCCGGCATAATAACTATCAATCTGAATATCCGATATTTATCCAAATGCTGGCCGAGATTAAGATCACACCTGCCCAAAAACCGAGACCGATTGCTTCACCTAAAATTAACCAGCCTAATAGCGTCCCAACTAAGGGTTGGAACACGAAAAACAATCCAGAACTGGCGGCATTCATTAACTGTAAACCACGGTTCCACATAACAAAAGCGACTGCCGTTGAAATCACACCTAAATATAAAAGACAAAAGATTACTGTTGGTTGCATCAGATAATGCCAATGCACAGTAGAACGTTGAATAAAAACAACTGGCGATAGACAAACCAAAGCAGTTGCTGTTGCAAGGGTTGTCACCTGTATCGGTGAGTAATCGCTAGGAACTAATTTGATCAAGACCGACATTAAGGCCCATGTGAGCGCCGCGATCATTAAAAAACCTGCACCAAGCAACTTTCCCATACCGATCGCATGAACCCCAACAATCATGAGTACCCCAATCGTTGCCAAGGCAACTGAACTTATTTTAATCCAAGTTAATCGCTCTTTGAGCAGCCACCAAGCAAATAAAATCATAAATGTTGGGGTCGCGGCTGTAATTACGGATCCTAGTTGAGCGGAAGACAGCCATGTGCCAGCTTCTTGCGTTACAATAGATAAAGCATTACCGATCAAACCAATTAAAATGATTAATGGCAAGTCTTTTCGTTTCACACGCCAATCTACATGTTGCCAGCATCCAATAGCAAATAAAGCTATAACAGCTATTAAGTAACGCAGCCAGACCAGTTCAACGGGCGGAATAAATTCTACCACTACTTTTACCACTACAAACATACCGCCCCATATGCTGGCGGCAATGCTTAAAAATAAAGCTCCAAAAATCTTATTTTTTTTCATTTGTTATCTCCGTTTTCGTAATTTATAAATGTTTTATTACGAATTTAACGGAGAATATTCTCCGTTAAATTATCGGAGAACCGGAACATCACATTCAGTTGCTGGTGCATAAATCATGCTCTATACCCCCTCGTATTTTTGTCATTGAAAATAACTATACCATGTATCCAATTATTTTTTGATCATTTACGATCGTCCATCATCTTATAAAACGTCCCTCTATGAGATGTCTGCCCGACTAGTTACAGAATTTAAAATCCTTGGCCTGAACATAATTGAAAAAAGGGTAACCACGTCATTGACCAAAGCCTTCTCATGCTGATCATTTACGAAACCATAAACGATCAGCAAGACTTTCTCAGTCCTTTCTGAAACCATCGTTCGTTGTGGCGTCGCTTGTCGGACTTCCAAATGCTCCCATGGTATCACGTGCAATAATAAGATTTTCTAAGCTTAAATCTGGTTTACCAATAGCCGTATAATTTTCATTATTATCTCCCTTTGAAACCTCCAAAGGAAAATGGAGTTGTTTAAAGTCATAAATTCCCAAGGGCAGATGATTAATTCGTCACACTTCACTCCCTGCTTTCTATTCTTTTTCTAATTATGACTGTTTTCGGAGATATTGTTGCTATACAAAAAATTTTCGTTAAAAAACAGAAAATTTTAACATTCGTTGTATAATTGTTATAAATAAAATTTAAATTGCTTTTGCGGTTGAAGGGGGATAGATTCTATGAGTAATACTTTTGAAAAATTAATGAAAGTAACACCCTTCCTTGATCTGAACCCTAAAAGTTGGACATAGTTTTTAAGCTGCTTGCTCGGTAGTTGAAATCCGATAGTCAATCGGACTTAGACCACCGAGTTTTTCTTTGATTCTGGATTTATTATAGTACTTAATCCATTCACACATAGCTTTCTTTAGCCCTGCCCGTGTCTGGTAGTCATGAGAATTAACGGTCTCAGCCTTCATAATATGAAAGAAACTTTCCATCTGGGCATTGTCTAAACAGGTGGCCTTACGGGACATACTCTGATAGACCCGATACGATTTGAGTTCTTTGCGCCACGCATAATTCTGGTATTGGAACCCCTGATCTGTATGGACGTAGGTACGATAGTGATGCTCGGGGAAGACGCTCCAGAGCCTCATGAAGCGGCTTGAGCGCAAAAGCTACCGTTGGATGGTCACTGATCGTAAAGGATAGGATTTCATCGGAATAAAGATCCATCACAGGTTCAAGATAAAGGCGTTCCTTGGTCGTTCTGTGACCCCATCGGAATTCTGATACGTCTGCCACCAACTTCTGAAACGGCCGGTCGGTCATGAAACGGCGATGGAGCCGATTCTTAGCGATTTTTCCAACGGTCCCCTTGTATGAATTGTACTTACGAATCCGTTTGGTATAGACAGTTGACCGAAGACCTTCCGCCTTCATAATGCGTTGCACTTTCTTATGATTCACGGTCAGGTGCTGCTCATTTTTCAGAGCTAACAGGACACGACGATAACCGTAATCTGGATGTTCCTGTTTTATAGCCCTAATTTTGGAGGTTACTGGGTCATCCTCCTCCGCCTGTGGACGATGAAGTTCATAATAATACACACTCTTTGGCAGCTTCACCACCTGAAAAATATCACTCAGAGAGTAGTGCTGCCTTAGTTCAGTAACTACTTGCGTTTGTTCCGTTCGTGTTGCTCTCTCTGACGAACTAAGGCATCTAATTTTTTTAAATACTCGTTCTCGATCCGAAGCAATTTGTTTTCTTTCTCCAGATCTTTAAGGCGCTCCTGATCAGACTGAGAAGCTATTTTCAGCTTGTCGTTCTTTTTGGCCGTACGATCTGGATTCTTCTTTTTCCCCATAGGTGGACGTCCTCGCTTGATTTTTAACCCATCCACACCCACCGTTTCAAACCGTCGATCCCATTGATAAATCGTTGACGGTGAAGAGATTTTGAAATGAAGTGCTGTACTTTCAAGGGTGGAATGGTTCTCTTTCATCCACTTTAATACATCCAGTTTGAAATCGCAGGTATATTTTGGCCATTTATCGCAATTTTTTAAGCCTGCAAAACCCTTTACCTGATAGCGATGGACCCAATTCAAAACAGAACGTTTAGATGGAATATGGAACTTATGGCACAATGAGGTGCTTCCCATCCCAGCTAAGTATCCGTGAATCACCTTCATCTTAAAATCAAGAGAATATTTGGTCACACTAAAACCCCCTGAAGTTAGATTTCTTATTGTCCAACTTTAGGGGGTCAGTTCACCTAAGTGTATTTTTTATCTTATTGGGCTTGATAATTGGAATATTAGGTGCATTTGACCATAATGTAAAAACATTGATTTCATCATTATTTCTGATTACACAATCTGTACTTTTAATAACATATACTATGTTATTTAGAAAATTATGGAAAAACAGACCATAACATTATTCTTAAAAAATTGCTTATTTTTAATGAACAGTGACGGACACTGCGAAAAAATTTGGAGAAAAGCATGAAAACAAGGCTATTAAAATATTTGTTTATTATTTTAATCGTTACGACAGCTGGTGTTTGCATTTTACAGTTGTTTTTTCCGGAATATATGGCAAAAAATTCGTCATACCCTCTGCCCATTGGTTGGCAAAGAGAAATCGCGTTTTGGAACATTGCGATTATTGTTATGCTAAAAGAGAGACAATAAAAATAATAATAGTAACAATAGAAAATCCAAGTGTTTTCCAATATTTATAATATAGAACTTCAGTAGTTCCGTAGATCATAAACAGAAATGATGCTATAATAATCGGAATATTTAAGTATCTATGTGCAAAATAAGAACTTAATGAGGTAATAGAGAAAATGAGTCCAAAAGAAAACATAATAATAACTTTTAACTTTATTTTATAATCGGGCAAATGTTCAGGTAATTCCCCGTGTTGCTTTCTTGCTAAGTTTAATCCATTCGCTCTCAGTCATCATACTGCACAGTATATTTTAGTGATACTAAAGGCTTTGTTGCCACAAAGCAAAAATTATTAATCCAATGACAACAAAGCCAAAATTATACTCAAAATTTCACCTAATATACTTGTGCCACCAATACCGGAACCAGCTAAGGGGAATCTCCTGATCCGCACACCACTTAGGCAAATGTTTTCTATGCTAGCAGAATTGCGAACTGGACGGGTTGCGTATGAGCTTTACAGGAAGGATATAATGGTGCTTCAAATCGCTTTTTTTATTTTCAATCCGCTGCAGCAGGAGTTCAACAAGCAGTTCCGCCATGTCATTAATTGGTTGGGCGACTGTCGTTAATTCCGGATGATAATTTTGGATCAGTTGAGTACCGTCATAGCCGATGACTTTCAGATCCTGAGGAACACGAAGACCGAGTTCCTTTGCCTGCCGCAAGACAATAAGTGCTGTGAGGTCATCAGTGCAAAAAATGCCATCTATGGATTCAGTAGTCAAAATTTGCTTAATAAGCAACGCTTTAACATTCGATGCCATTGACGACGAAATGACTTTTTCATGGGCTGGTAAGTTCAGATGGGCCATTGTCTCCAAATAACCGGTACGCCGCTTATCTGTCGGGCTGTTCGGTGTTTGACTGCTGGCAAATAGGTAAATACTTTTTGCGCCGTTTTGGTAAAGCTCCTGGGTTGCAAGCACCGCGCCTTGGTAATTGTCGGAGCTGACAATCGGAATGGTATCCGACAAATAACGGTCGAAAGAAATAATGGGCAGGCCGGCTTTTTCATATTCCTTGATCCCAAGATTATGCGCGCCGGCAATAATGCCGTCAACTTGATTGGCGATCAGCATATTCAAATAGACGCGTTCCTTCTCTTTATTATCCGCGCTGTTGCACAAGATCGTTTTATAGCCTAATTTGAAGAACTTGTTTTCAATTTTCTCAACCAGCTCTCCAAAAAAGGGATTGCTCACGGAAGAAAAGAGCACGCCAATGAGATTTGTCTGCTTGCCGTGAAGAGATCGGGCAATCGAGTTTGGCTGATAGTTCAGCTTTTTCATTGCCTCAAATACTTTGTCTTTTGTTTTCTCACTGAGATAGCCATGATTGTTGATGACTCGGGATACGGTTGTCGAAGAAACGCCGGCTTCTCGGGCAACGTCATTTAGTTTTGGCCTCAATATCGATTATCCTTTTCGTTTTGATAGTCTCCAATAGTCATAATTATAATCCAAATAAACTGAAGCCCTCAAGGATATCTGCGTTTGATCGTCATTAGGGAAGAAGCGTGCCGTTAATACTTTATAGCCGTGATTGACGAAAATTTCGGCGATCGAATGATCGATAAAAATCTGAAGGTGCAGCGGTTCATCTTTGGAAATCGTTGTGCACCGTGCCGTTCCGTATGCTTCACTGAACGGGACTCCGGCATTTGCGCGATCAAGCGTCAGCATGCCTGTTTGGAAGTCGATGTCCAGATCAAGCGACTGCGTCTCGTTCTTCGCCAGTGCTAATCGGCAGCTGCCTTTACCACGCAGATTGATGGCAAATTCATAGGCCGGTGCGCAGTCTTTGATGATAATTCGTGATTGCCGATCAAGTGTTCCTTGCGACTGTGCATGATCTTGACGTAAGGTTGCGGTTTCTCGTACCGGATTTTGATAAAGCTGTCCGTTTTTGATTGATAATTCTTTGACAAGGCTTAAGCAATGCGCCCATCCGTATGGATCGGTCGGGTAGTTGATTTCGGGCAGCCCGACCCAACTAACGGCGAGCGCCCGTCCGTCCGGAGCATTAAACGCCTGGGTTGCGTAGCAATCAAAACCTTCATCAAAATTGTGGAGCGCGTGATTGGATACAAAGGTCGCCTTATCCAAATTTATTTGGTCGCCAATGAGTGACACATTCGGGTAAATGTTCCGGTAATCTAGAATATTCTTATCTAAACCTTGTGGGCAAAAAATAAGTACCGGCTTCTCATCGATGAAAATGAGATTTGGACATTCAATCATAAACCCGAGAGATTGATCGGAAATATTTAGAGGACCAATGAACGACCAATTAGATAAATCTTCAGATTCAAATAAGACGATTTCCCCGATCAGTTGATCATTTTGAGCGCCAAGGAGCGCATAATAGCGGTCATTGCGCCGGATCACTTGCGGATCTCTGAAGTGATCCGTATAGTGATCCGGCTGGCTTGCGATCAACGGTGTTTTTATTTTTTCTATTTTATTCGCTCCATCCATCCAGGCGCCGATCTGATAAGGATAGCGCTGCCAGTCCGCATCGCGAACGTTGCCGGTATACATAATGAACAGTTTATCATCGACAGGAAGTGCGGAACCGGAATAACAGCCGTGGCTGTCATAAGGATTATCTGGAACGAGCGCCAGTCCTTTTTCCTCCCAATGGGTAAGGTCGTCAGATATAAGATGGTACCAGGCCTTCAAACCATGGACCGGCCCCATCGGATAACTTTGGTAGAAGAGATGCCATTGATGATTGTAATAAGAAAATCCATTGGGATCATTTAGCAGGCCGCTCCTGGGCTGGATATGGACATCCATTCTCCATGGCGAGTGCTGCACTTTTTCAAGCAGCTCCTTTTTGTCCTGATCGGACCAATCGTCGAATTTTTTATAGCGCAGTGCTCTGTTCCATTCCATTGTTTCGCGGGCCTCCAATCAAAAAAAGAAAACGTTTCCTTTTAATGAAAATATACCTTAATTATCACTTTGTGTCAATCGTATGTCATATATAATGGGATAAATAAAGTGTAATAGATGAATTTATAGATATTTTATGACGCACGATTGACATATTATAAAAACAGAGTATATTAATATTAAAGCGTTTTCAATATAACAAAAGATATTTTGAAAGGGTGTTCAATATGAACCACGAAAAAGTTGCTCAAGATGTACTGAACGCGCTTCACGGAAGGGATAATATCCAGGCAGCTGCACATTGCGCGACTCGTCTTCGTTTAGTGGTTAAAGACGAGTCTAAAATTGATCAAGCTGCGCTTGATGAACATCCCGATGTGAAGGGAACATTTAAGACCAATGGGCAGTACCAAATTATTATCGGACCCGGCGATGTTGACAAGGTGTACGATGCACTGATTCGACAGGCAGGCCTTCCTGATATGACAAAGGAAGACGTTAATCAGGAGTCTAGCGGTTCTAAGGGAAATATATTTATGCAATTTATCAAGGTTTTATCAGATATTTTTGTCCCGATTATTCCGGCTCTGGTTGCTGGCGGTCTGCTCATGGCTCTTAATAATGTGCTTACTGCGGAACATCTTTTTACCGCCAAGTCTATCGTTGAATTGTACCCGGGGTTGACGGATATTGCAGCCTTTATCAATACGATGTCTGCTGCTCCGTTTATCTTCTTGCCGATTCTGATTGGTTTTTCGGCAACAAAACGGTTTGGGGGGAATCCTTATTTAGGTGCGGCAATGGCCATGATTATGGTTCATCCCGCGCTTACCAACGGATATGTGGTGGCAGCAGCGGCGGCTTCCGGAAAGCTAGCTTACTGGAATATTTTCGGGCTGCATATCGCACAGGCAGGTTATCAAGGTCAAGTTATTCCCGTACTGGCTGTCTCCTTTATTCTGGCAAAGTTGGAACAATTCTTTCACAAACGTATTTCAAAGGCGTTCGATTTCACGTTCACGCCAATGCTTGCCATTATCCTTACCGGTTTTTTAACTTTTCTCTTTGTCGGACCTGTAATGCGCAATGTCAGCGACGGATTGACAACCGGGATTATGTGGCTGTACAACACGACAGGACCTGTTGGTACGCTCGTTTTCGGTACCTTCTATTCAGCCATTGTCGTTACAGGACTGCATCAGAGCTTCCCGGCGATCGAAACTACGTTACTGGCGAATATAGCGAAAACCGGCGGATCCTTTATCTTCCCGATTGCGTCGATGGCGAATATTGCCCAGGGCGCGGCCTGCCTCGCTGTTTTCTTTATCACAAAGAATCAGAAACAAAGGGGTCTCGCCTCGTCTTCAAGCATATCGGCCCTGCTCGGCATTACCGAACCGGCTATTTTCGGTGTGAATCTTAAATTAAAATATCCTTTTGTTTGCGCGATGATCGCTTCCGGTATCGCATCTATATTTATCGGTTTATTTCATGTCTTAGCGGTTTCCATGGGCCCTGCTAGCGTGATCGGATTTATCTGTATTCGTTCTCAGTCGATTTTCCCGTTTCTCCTGAGCGGTCTGATTAGTTTTGTTATCGCCTTTGCGGCTACCTTCGTCTATGGCAAACGCACGATGGCCGTTGAAGCAGCTGCAGTGGGCGAGGGCGTTGCTGCTGATGAGGATGCAGTTTCCGATCAGGACAAGCCGCAAGTTTCGGATGAAATTATTTATGCATCTGCGGCAGGCAAACCGGTCAGCTTGAAAGAAGTTAACGACAAGGTGTTTTCCTCAGAATTCATGGGTAAAGGTGCGGCAATCATTCCGGAGAACGGTAAGATTTTTGCGCCATGCGACGGATTGCTGACGGTGGCTTATCCTTCACATCATGCGTACGGATTAAGAACGGCGAGCGGTGCGGAAATTCTTATTCATATTGGGATTGATACCGTAAACTTAAAGGGCCAGCATTTTGAAAGCAGCGTAGAGCAGAATCAATTCATTAAAAAAGGCCAAAAGCTCTGTACCTTTGATCTGGAAAAAATTAAAGCGCTCGGCTATGATCCTACGATCATCACGGTGGTGACAAATACGGCGGAATACGCTTCCGTTGAGCGTATCAGCCATAAACATGTAACGCCGGGCAGCCCGCTGATCGCTGTGACCGGAAAATAATTGATCGATCAACGTTTAGGGGGTGGAATTGATGTTATTAGGTTCAATTGAAGCAGGCGGAACGAAATTTATCGCAGCGGTCGGCGATGAAGAAATGAATATTATCGACATGGTTACCGTCCCGACAACGAAACCGGAAGAGACAATGAAACCGATCATAACATTTTTCGATCAGTATAAGATTGATGCTGTCGGCGTCGGTTCCTTTGGGCCAATTGATGTTAATGAAGGCTCGGAAACCTATGGGTCGATTACATCGACACCGAAGCCATTTTGGAAAGATTATGATTTTGTCGGCGGGTTGAAAGAGCATTATAATGTACCGATTGCCTGGACGACGGATGTGAACGCCGCCGGATACGCCGAGTATGTTTTGGGAAAGGCGAAAGAGACGCGAAGCTGCCTGTACCTGACGATCGGTACGGGCATTGGCGGAGGTTTTATTAATCAAGGGCGTATTTTAAATGCGTACAGTCATCCGGAAATGGGGCATCTGTTGATCAAACGTCATCCGGACGATACGTTTGAAGGAAATTGCCCATTTCATCAAAATTGTCTGGAGGGCATGGCTTCCGGTCCGGCGGTTGAGAAACGTTGGGGCAAGAGGGGTATTGAGCTTGCGGGGCGTTCGGATGTATGGGAACTGGAGGCCTATTATCTGGCGCAGGCACTGGTAAGCTACACACTCGTCTTGCGTCCAGAGCGCATTATTCTTGGTGGCGGAATGATGAAGCAGAAGCAGATCTTCCACCTGATCCGTGAGCAGTTTGAACGGATGCTCAAGGATTACGTTGCTGTTCCTGATTTAGAAAGCTATATTCAGCCGGTCGGGCTTAATGATCAGGCGGGGATTATCGGGGGATTCTTGCTGGCGAAAAATCTATGCGTCAAACAAAGGAATTTATGATAGAAAAAGATTGGTGGAAGCGCAGCGTTGTCTATCAAATTTATCCGAAAAGTTTTCTGGACAGCAACCGGGACGGAATTGGGGACATAAACGGAATCATCCGGAAACTGGACTACATTCAGAAATTGGGTGCCGATGTCCTTTGGCTGTGTCCGGTCTATCAATCACCCCAAGTTGACAATGGATATGACATCAGTGACTATACCCAAATTGCGGAGCAGTACGGAACGATGCACGATATGGAGAACCTGATTCAGGAATGCAAAGTACGAGGCATTAAGCTGATCATGGATCTTGTCGTCAACCATACTTCCGATCAGCATCCATGGTTTGTCGAATCAAGAAAATCGAAGAACAATGCGTATCGCGATTTTTATGTCTGGCGGGATGAGCCGAATGAGTTAACGTCTAACTTCGGCGGATCAGCATGGGCATACGATGCGTCCACCGGCCAGTACTATCTCCACTTTTATAGCAAGCAGCAGCCTGATTTGAATTGGGAAAATCCTAAAGTGCGCGCGGCTGTTTATCATATGATGAACTTCTGGATCGAAAAAGGCATAAGCGGTTTCCGGATGGACGTGATTGACTTAATCGGCAAGGAGCCCGATAGAGGTATTAAAGAAAATGGCCCTAAGCTGCATGACTACCTTAAAGAAATGAACAGGCAAACCTTTGGCGCAAAACATCTTCTAACGGTGGGTGAAACATGGGGCGCGACCCCGGAAATCGGCCATCTGTACTCTGATGAAGCCCGTGAAGAATTGAGCATGGTATTTCAATTTGAGCCGATGAATTTAGACAAACAGCCGGGAAAACATCGCTGGGATTTAAAAAAACTTGACTTGACGGATCTTAAAGATGTGATGACCAAGTGGCAGCAATCCTTCGCTTCGAGCGGTTGGAACAGCTTGTTTTGGAATAATCATGATCTGCCGCGTATTGTCTCGCGTTGGGGAAACGATGGACCTTATCGTGAACGATCAGCGAAAATGCTGGCAACGCTGCTGCATGGCATGAAGGGTACGCCCTATATCTATCAAGGAGAAGAAATAGGGATGACCCATGCAAAGTTCGCATCTATTGATGATTACCCGGATATTGAGACGCAAAATATGTACCGTGCACGTATCGCAGCGGGGTATTCAGAGCAGGAGATCATGCATTCCATTCAGATGAAAGCAAGGGACAACGCCCGAACACCGATGCAATGGGATGAACGTGAAAACGGCGGGTTTTCATCCGTGCGGCCTTGGATGAAAGTCAATCCGAATTACCATACAATTAATGTTTTCAATAATCTGGCAGACCCCAATTCGGTTTTCTATCACTATCAAAAGCTGATTGCGCTAAGAAAAGAAAAAGCGATTTTTACTGAAGGGACATATGAATTGCTTGATCGCGATCATCCCAATGTCTACGCCTATAAACGGGTCATGGGGGATCAAGAACTACTTGTGGTTTGTAATTTTTATGAACAGTCCGCAGTTTTTCAATATGACATGGGCCAAGTTCGGGATATTCGAGTGTTACTGAGCAATTATCCAAATTCGCCCATACAATTGGAACGCTTTGAATTACGTCCGTATGAAGCAGTTATCTATGAAATCAAAAAATAGAGGGACACTTGCATGGTGTATCCAATTCATAAAACTTTTCCAGAACTGAAAAAGATCCGGTCAGACCGAGTCTCCTTCAGTTCTATTCTTTTGGCAGATTGAAACTGGACAAAAAGTTCTTAACTGAGAATAATGTTATTATGTGGTAGGGTTGTTATCTGCGTCACCCCACCAAAATACTCATAAGCGTGACGATGAGCCGTGATCCAGGACCACAGGTTCATGGAAAGCGTTGCTTCGGCATAGGAGAACTGACTGCACGGCAAGGTCGCAATGAAGAGATAGGCTTTAATCTTTTCACCGGTATCCCTGTCAATCACAGAGGCTGTGGATCCGGTCCAATCCACTTCCATGATTTCACCCGGCTTTCGGCGAATGCGCAAGGTCGCTTTGTACTTTTCCGATAGCGACTGTAATGCCGCACAAAACTTCGATAGGAATAGGGGGTTTTATGATTGAGGCGACATTTGACTTCGTATTCATGATGCAAAAGCGAGAGTGTAACATTGGGTTTAGCCAGTTCTTCATGGATGAGCTCAAAGTTCAGCGGTTGTCGTCCCAATGCTTCCAGCGCTTTCTCCGGGAAGAGAAATTCCTCAATCCAATCTCTGCTCTAATATATTTTTGGGGATAAAATTCATCAGAGCATAGGGCAGTAGAGCGCGCATCGTAATCATTTTCTCATCATTAAATGCTGATTTAAAATTTAGTGCCATTGTGATTGTTTTAAATTTATTTGTGGGAATCAAATGGATTTTTATATTTCCTGTTTCAACAATTTTTTCAATTAAGCTAGCCAAAAAAAAGCCCCCTCTATCTCTTCAATGAACATACAAAGAGTTTACATATTTTATTTCTACAAAATTTCTCCAATAAAATAGACAAATATAATATGATTAAACAGAATTTCTTATTTTGAGACAAAATATTTAAAAGCCAAATTTGCATTCTTATTATCAAAGTACTTTACGAAATCTCCATAAGATCCTGAAAAAATGAAACTTCCTTGAAACAACAAGTAAATATTACAGTCTATGTGTTGTAACTCAAGTAGATCATGTGTTGACATTAAAACAAGGGTATTTTTTTTATGTGAAAGAGTATCTAACATATTTAATATGTTAATTCTTTCAATTGGATCAATTCCGCTGAGAGGTTCATCAAAGATAAATAGTTTCTTGTTCAAGTGTGTTAGTAGATATATTAGTAACCATCTTTTTTCGCCACCAGACATTTTAGATATTTTTAAAGGTAATAATCTTCTTAAAAGAGATAATTCATTTGAGGACATATTTTCCTCATCGATTGGTGAATATCCATTATTTGAAGTACCGAACAAAAATCTTTTTAAATCAGAACCGAGCAAGCTTCCAAATAAATTACTCGTTTGAGTTTGATATACAATATCATTTTGATGAGGTACATTCTTTATTATTCCACCCCTAGTTTTAAGTAATCCAGACAAGAGGTCGAAAAAAGTGGTTTTTCCAGCACCATTTTTACCAATGATTACATTTAATTTGTTTGGTGTAAAATCAATATTCATATCTCTAATAATCATTGACGAGCTTTTTGGGTAACAAAAACTTAGATTTTCAATTATTATCTTGTCCAATTTGTCACCTAGTTTCTATCATTTGAAGATATTATTCGTATATTTGGTATAAAGATCAACCCTATTAATAAATATACTATAGTGCCACTTATAAAAGAAAAACTATATAAATACTCTGGTCTTTTGAAAAGAGTGTTTAAATAATCTTGTGTAAATAGATTCAAAAAACAATTGAAAAGGGAAAGCCTTCCCCTTA
>NZ_BMOK01000020.1 GCF_014647035.1 Sporolactobacillus putidus
GCGGCACGCCGCTCCCCCCAACGCCGCCTAGCCTGATTCATCCACCGAGAAACATTTTACACATAGTTTTACGCCGGAGCTCTGAACATTAGCCGACCAAACGGAAAGAAATCTACAGCTTAATAATAGACCATTTTATAAACATAGATTATGATGAAAACGTTAACAGAAAAGGAGGGATAAGGATGTATCGTTACGGCAAGCAGTTTCCGAAAATGGATCCCGATGCCTTCGTGGCACCCGGCGCGCAGGTGATCGGTCAGGTAGAGCTTGCGGCAGGGTCATCGGTCTGGTTCAACGCGGTCCTGAGAGGCGACGAGGCAGGCATTTTCATCGGCGAAGGATCAAATATTCAGGATGGTACCGTTGTTCATACCGATGCAAATGACCCGGTTAAAGTGGGCCGCAACGTGACGGTCGGCCACAATGTCACGCTGCACGGCTGCACGGTCGAAGACGGCGCTCTGATCGGTATGGGCGCGACGATTCTGAATGGCGCAGTGATTAAGAAAGGTGCGCTTGTCGCCGCCGGAGCCCTTGTCCTCGAGCACCAGATTGTTGAAGCAGGCACGCTTGTTGCCGGGGTGCCGGCCAAAGAGCGGCGCAAGCTGACCAACGAAAATGCTGCTTACCTGAAATATGATGCGGAGCATTATATGGAGCAGGCGAAACGCTACATCGGGATGGGAATCAATCAGAATCCTGTAGGGAAGTAAAAAATTGCGGTTTTTCCGGTCAGGGTAAAACAGATTACTCAGAGACGAGCAATCAGCATTTGCGCGTGCCTAATCATTGCCGGTAATGACGGCGCTGCATCTGAAAGCTGAGATCTTTCAAGATAGCGTCAATATAATCTTTGATGGGCACGTCCGAGGTACAGGGGATGCTGATGTTCGGATGATGCAGGGGGAGCAGAAATTTTTTGCATGTAAGATTTGAAAAGGCACGGACCATGTTCTCTGTAATTTCACCCTGAATGGAACCGGGCTGGATGATGCCGATCGGAGCGATGATGCAGTCGACCGATTCGCGCCTGCAAAATGAATAGAAGCCCTTCTCCCCGCTGATGCCGATGTCCGAACCCGCGCGGACCATTTTCGTTGTGGCAAAAGTATTCGTCCCCAATGCGACGATGTACAGACCATGCGGAAAAGCTTGACGCAATTTTTTTATAATGGTTTGTCCGAGCCCCGCGCCCTGTCCGTCCAGTACGGCTATTTTCATGATCTGATACTCGCCTCCCTGTGCATAAAAGCGTCATAATTTTCTAAGCTGATTACAAATAATTATTATATAATAGAAACTAGCTTAATTCCTGAAAAAAGTGTAATTAACGAGAGAATCCTTAGAAGTACCGGGGGTATAGAAGTATGAACACAATCAAAGTGGTTAAGCAATTACTGGAATGGAATGAAGATTGCAGCAACGAAGTCCGAGATATCTTAAGTGAGAAAAAAATATTTGCGATCAATGTCATGTCAGCTCCCGGTGCCGGAAAAACGAGCCTGATCATTAAACTGATTGAAAAGCTGCAACCGCGCTATCATGCGGCTGTGATCGAAGGCGATATTGCCGGCCAGATCGATGCCGAGAAATTAGATGGCCTGGGTGTACCTGTCGTTCAGCTGAACACAAACGGCGCCTGTCACATCGAAGCGTTGTCGATGAAGAAAATGCTCGGTTATTTTGATCTTGACGATATCGACGTGCTTTTTATTGAAAATGTCGGCAACTTGGTCTGTCCGGCGGAGTTTGAGGTCGGCGAGGACGTCAAACTAGCAATGGTCAGCATTCCTGAAGGCGATGATAAAGTCGTGAAATATCCTCTGCTTTTTTCCAAAGCTGATCTCGTTGTCTTGAATAAGTTCGACATGATGCGTTTCTTTGATTTTGATGACCGGCAGGTGGAAGAGGACGTCCGCACTTTGAACGGTGAGGCGAAAATTTACCGAACTTCCTGCCAGGCAGATGACGGTATTGATTCTCTCTACAGGGAAATTGAAGAAAGAATCGGCATGAAGCTGGAGGATTGAAAAAGACTAATACAGACGGGCCTCTTATTGACTGTGCCTGATCCCACGTGGTCCGTACAGGATCAAGGATAATCCATTTGTTAAAAAAGCTGATTGAAACGGCGGATGTTTTTTTAAATCAGAAAAGTTGAACCGAATCAATAGGAAGTTGAACCGAAACATCAAAAAGTCAGACCGAATCAAATGAAAGTCGAACCAAAAAACAGAAGTCGAGCCGAATCAAACGAAAGTTGAACCGAAACATCAAAAAGTCGGACCGAATCAAATGAAAGTCGAACCAAAAAACAGAAGTCGAGCCGAATTAAGCGAAAGTTGAACCGAAACATCGAAAAGTTAAGCCGAATCAAACAAAAGTCGAACCAAAAAACAGAAGTCGAGCCGAATCAAATGAAAGTTGAACCGAAACATCAAAAAGTCGGACCGAATCAAATGAAAGTCGAACCGAAAAACAGAAGTCGAACCGAATTACGCGAAAGTTGAACCGAAACATCAAAAAGTCGAGCCGAATCAAATGAAAGTTGAACCGAAAAACAGAAGTCGAACCGAATTACGCGAAAGTCGAACCAAAATTCAAATTGACGTTATGGGTCGGCATAAATATGAAAAAAGTTCATCTGTTTCATGTTTGATCGTCTCTTGAATGGTCCATTCCGAATTTATGGCCGGACAATCGGATATAAATGTAAGCCGTGAAGGCTGATTCTTGTTCCAAAAAGAGAATCAGTTTTCACGGTTTTTTTTGTGCAAAGTTGTTCTTATAATGAAATCATTTTGCCAATCGGCAGGCAGCGGGCATCTTCGCCATGACCGAGTTGTTCGGTTTTGACCACCGGAAGCCCATATTTTTCCGTTATATCCAGCACAAGCTGTTCGATAGATGGTGCCTGTTGTTCAGCCTGCATGGCGGTGAATGTCCCGAGAAGGACTCCGCCGCATGAATTGAAGACGGAGAGCTGATCCAGTTGGGCGAGGAGTGAAGCCATGCGCGCGGGACCGCCGCCGAGCGCTTCGAGAAATATAATTTTGCCCGCGGGATCGGGAAAATAGTCTGTGCCGGCCAGCTTTAGAAAGCAGCGGATATTGCCGCCGATCGTTATGCCCGTCATCCCGTTGCCGCGCAGCTGGCGATAATCAAAAGCCGGGGAAGGAATGGGTTCCATAAAATTTTCGATGAAAATCTGCTTTTGCTGCTCGGCAAAGGGCCCAGCCAGATTTTTAATCCGGTAGTGAAAGGCGGTTAACCCGCTCCGTGCGTACAGGGCGTTATTAATAACGGATAAGTCGCTGATGCCGACAAATGGCGTATCTGCCCGGCGGATGCGGCCAAAATCCAGATAGGGCAGGATCTGGTTGGCACTGTCGCCGCCTGAAATGTCGAAAATCGCTTCAACCGCATCGTCAATAAAAAGGCGCATGAGTTCCGAAGCCCGTTCCTCGGGTGTTCCGCTGAAGAGCGTTCCTTCCCTCCGAAAAATGGTTTTCGCTCTTCTTGTCTGCAGTCCGGCTGCGGCGAGTACCCGTTCAATCTTTTCAATTTTTGCATTCTCTTCCGGCCGAAGTCCGTCCGAACAGGATATCAGGCCGACAGAGTCTCCCCTCCGCAACACTGTCATGAAAGGTCGCTCCTTATCTGTTTTCGTGCTTCAGCGCCCTGCGCCGCAATCCTTTCGGATAGTAGTTTTTTAAAATACCGCCGGCAGCTTTTCCCCAGCCGAGCGGAAAGCCGTCAATCACCACGGCCGACCATCCCTTGATCTTCGCGGGTGCGGGCAGTGTTTCTCCGCGCAAGTATGTTTCCCAGTCCCCGTCTTCAAAAGTTATGGCAAATGTCGATCGAAAAGCTTGACCGGGCAGAGCCAGTGCGAGCGCATGGTTCGGCTCAAATCGGTTCTTCTTCTGTTCGCCGAGATGCAGTCCCGCGCGGATCACTTTCAGTCCGGTAAAATCCGGACAACTGCCGGGAAGCAGAAAAAGATGATTTCCCGCAAAGAAGAAGTTTCCCTTCATCTTTTCGGCAAGCACCTCATTCTCGAACAACCGATAATCTTTTAACAATACTTCTTTGGCGGATTTTGCAGGTCTGGCTTTTTGTGCCGTACGGTCTCCGTATTTCTGCAGTTTTGCTACAAAGTGGCCTTCTCCGGACAGACGATGCGGCCAGAGGCGGGCTGTCCGGCTGATTACCGGATTTTCCGATTCCGTCCATTCCGTCCTTCCATCTTCAATCCCGCCTGTTTTCTCAATAGGCAGGAGTTCCAGGTCAGGATACTTTGTTAGCAGGCTGTCGATCATCTGTTCATCCTCTTCAGGTGAAAACGTGCAGGTTGAATAGACGAGAATCCCGCCCGCACCGAGCATCCGGTACGCTTGGTCAAGAATTTTTGACTGAAGCGCCGCGCACTCCCGGACATGGCCGGTGCTCCAATATTCTGCGGCCTCCGGGTCTTTACGGAACATGCCTTCTCCCGAACAAGGCGCATCAACAAGTATTTTGTCGAAATAGCCCGGGAAATAATCGGCCAGTCTTTCGGGAGTTTCGTTCGTGACGAGTGCATTGGTAATCCCCATGCGCTCAATATTTTCCGATAATGCTCTCGCTCTTTTCGGATAAATTTCATTGGTCACAAGCAGTCCTTTATTGTCCATGGCTGCCGCGATCTGAGTCGATTTTCCTCCCGGAGCGGCGCATAGATCAAGCACCTTTTCTCCCGGCAGTGCTCCGATCTGTTCCGCAACAAACATGGCGCTCGGTTCCTGAATATAGTAAAGACCGGCCTGATGGAACGGATGTTTTCCCGGCTCGTCTGCTTCTTCATAGTAAAAGCCGGACGGGCAGAAGGAGACGGGTTTCAGGTGAAAACCGGATCGTTTTGCCCAAACCCCCGGCGTTATTTTCAGAGGATTTGCTCGCAGGCCGAATGCACGCTGTTCCTGATACGTTCGGAAAAAAGCTGCCGATTCCTTTTCGCCCATTAGATGGGTCATTTTTTTAATAAAAGCTTCGGGCAGTGACAAAAAGTAAAACCTCCTTAACAATCTGTACCTTAATCGGCCGCAACGGGAATGTGGCTGAACGAACGGACATCAAACAGTCCGGTGTCGGTCAGTTTCAAATCAGGGATGACCGGAAGGCTTAAAAAGGACAAGGTCAGAAATGGATTGAACGTTTCTGACGCTCCAAGCGCTGTCGCGGCGTCTCTGAGATCCCTCAGTTTGGCGGCGACTTTCCTTGCGGGATCATCCGTCATCAAACCGGCAATCGGCAGGGGAAGCTCCGCCACCACCTTGCCGTGATTAATGACGACCATGCCGCCTTGAAGTTCTTTCAGCCTTTCGGCCGCAGCGATCATATCCTCGTCGCTGCAGCCTGTCACCACAAGGTTGTGCGAGTCATGGGCGACAGTCGTGGCGATTGCCCCTGATTTTAACCCGAACCCGCTGACAATGGCCAGGCCGATCGTGCCGAGTCCTTTATGACGTTCAATCACGGCGAGTTTCAGAAAATCTTTGCCTTCTGCGAAAGAAAAACAGCCGTTTTCAATCGGAACTTTTTCAACCGTGCGGCGGGTTACCAAGCTGTTGGGGATGATCTCAATCACGTTCGCTTTTTGCGAAGGGCCGATGGCTATAGACAAACGCCCGGACGAAAGAGGCGGCAGAACAAGCGGATGTTCCGCGGCTTTTGCAGACGCCGCTTTATCGTATACAATCGGTTTTCCATTTTCCGAAACGAGTTTTCCGTGATTGTAGACCTTGCTAATGGAAAATGTTTCCAAGTCATCCAGCAGGAGAAAATTGGCCTCATAACCCGGTGCGATCGCACCCTTTGTCCGCAACCCGAAGCATTCGGCGGCATTGAGCGAGGCCATGCGGATCGATGAGACAGGATCGATGCCGCTTCTGATGGCGAGCCTGACGTTGTGATCCACGCTGCCTTCATCAATCAGGTCATCGGGATATTTGTCATCGGTACAGAAAAGGAAACGCCGACTGTTGTTTTCATTGACCAGCCCGATCAGCTGCGGCAGATCCTGGGCGACTGTGCCCTGACGGATCATCACGTAAAGGCCGCGCGACAGCCTTTCTTTTGCTTCTTCCGGATTTACACATTCGTGGTCGGTTCGGATTCCAGCGGTTTTGTAAACATTCACGCCATCTGCATCCAGCCCGGCGGCATGCCCGTCGATCCTCCACGAATGTTTCGCCGTCATCAGCAGTTTATCCACCATTAGCGGATCACAGTTCAGAACCGCCGGAAAGTCCATAACCTCGGCAAGTCCGAGCACACGTTCGTACTGAAAAAAAGGTTCCAGATCTTCGGCATGGAGCGTCGCGCCGTTGTGTTCGAAAGAAGTGGCCGGAACCGAAGACGGCAGCATGACGTAAATGTCGATGGCGGCTTGGGCGGCACGTTCGAGCATAAAACGGATACCGCCCGCGCCGAGTACATTGGCGATTTCATGAGGATCGGTTACGGCCGCCGTGACACCATGCGCGGCAAGGACACCTGCAAAAGCGCCCGGTGTCAGCATCGACGACTCGATATGCACGTGTCCGTCGATCAGGGCGGGACTGACTACTTTGCCATGTGCATTAATCGTTTCCCGTCCTTCATAATTTCCCAGTCCGACAATGAAACCATCCGTAATGGCGACATTCGTTTCCAGCAGTTCCCCACTGAATACATCGACGATTCTGCCATTCTTAATCACGATATCCGCAGGTTCTTTTTTCCCCGCCGACATCATGCGATTGATAAAGCTGTCTCTCTCTGAAATCAAAATCCATTCCCCTCTCTGATCAATCCTGTTTGAACCGCGTGGGCCGCGGCTCCCGCTCGATATATATAGAACATTATAACTGATTTTCATCAAACGTCATCAGACGAACATCCCGTTTACCTATTGACACCAGCCAAAGTGATTGACGGCGAACGTTTCCTTGGTATGTATTCCGGTCAGGTAGAATAAAAGAGGCGGATTCTCAAATGAGAACGGCCTCTTCGGAACCAGCTTTTTATTATCACTTTTAAAAACAAACCTGAAACGGCTTGATCTGACAAGGTCAAGAGAAGTTTTCACAAGTCGCGGACAACTCATTCATTGATCATATCATATGACCGACCGTATAAGTAATGACCATGGTCAACACACCGACGATCATGGTCCTGATGACTGCCGGACGTTTCAAAGCGCCTCCCAGATACGCGCTCACGTACCCGGTTAAGGCAAGGGCGAGCAGGACGGCGACGACGGTGAAGGTCACACGAATGGATACGGGCAGGAGAACGATGGACAAGAGGGGCAAAACCGCTCCGATTGAAAAAGATATCATGGATGAAAATGCGGCATACCAAGGATTGACATATTCATCAGGATTGACGCCTAATTCCGCGGAAGCGTGTGCGGCAATCGAATCCTTTTTCATTAATTCAACGGCCACTTTCTTTGAGAGTTCCTCCGATAATCCATTCTCCCTGTATATTTGTGCCAGTTCATCAACTTCTTCTTCATAATTGTCTCTGTGCTGGATTTTTTCTTCTTCAATAATCGCTTTTTCCGTATCTTTTTGAGTACTTACAGAAACGTACTCTCCTCCTCCCATGGCCAGTGCGCCTGAGACGAGCCCGGCGAGCCCGGAAATAAGAATCGTTGCCGTGTTCGATGTTGCACCGGCGACGCCGATAACAATTCCCGCAGTGGAAACGATTCCGTCATTTGCGCCCAGAACACCCGCGCGCAGAATGTTCAGCTTCTGATTCATCTTGTTTTCTTTTTGGGGCATGTTCATAACCTCTTTCTTCTACAATAAGTATTAGTATTGCTTAACAGGCGACAAATCCGGTTTCTCGGGGTGAAATCGGAGAAAATAAAAAATCTTTGGATCGATTGAAAATAGATTGATGTAATTGAGAATAAAAATCATCTTCATGACCCCTGAAAAGGTTCATGCTGCCATCCATTTGGATGCCAGCATGAGTAATCAAATTATAATTAATATTATTTTACTTTGTCTATTCTATAGGAAAATGACTCCACTGTCCATCATTAAATATGACCGTTCGACTCATTGCCCGTTGCCAGGGAATAGAGCCATGCCGCCTCTAAAGATGCCGTGCTGAAATCTTGTGCAATTTGTAATCGGCGATCAAAAGCCTTGCTGTGATATCGGTACAGCGATCACCGGACTCAATCTGTAAGGGCCAGAAAATTATCAACGTCGCGGACGCAGTAATCTAGGGCTGAGCGCCAGAAGTCCGGAGCGTTCAGGTCGGCGTTCAGGTGTTTTTCCGCGAGTTGTTCGGTCGTCATTCTGCCGGTGTCGCGAAGCAGCGCGTCATATTTTCCGGCAAATGACGTTCCTTCTTTCAGCGCGCGGACATAGATGCCGGTACTGAACAGGAACCCGAATGTGTAAGGAAAATTATAAAAGGGCCAGTCCGTAATATAAAAGTGAAGTTTGGATGCCCAGAACGTCGGATGATACGTGTCGAGCGCATCGAGATAGGCTTCTTTCTGGGCTTCCTTCATTAGCTGATTCAGCCGGTCGACACTGACGGTGCCGCCCTTTCGTTCCTCATAAAACCGGGTTTCGAACAGAAAGCGGGCGTGGATGTTCATCAGCAGGGCTACGCAGCGTTCCAGCTTGCTGCCGAGATGTGCGATTTTTTCCTCACGTGTCCGTGCAGCGGATTCGGCGGCGTCGCTGACGATCATCTCGGAAAAAGTCGAGGCCGTTTCAGCGACATTCATCGCATATTGCTGGGATAAAAAAGGCAGCCCGCTCATGACCGACTGATGGTAGGCGTGTCCGAGTTCATGGGCGATCGTCGATGTATTGGTCGCTGTTCCGCTGAATGTCATGAAAATACGTGATTGTCCGCTGAGCGGAAAACTGGTACAGAACCCGCCGGGCCGCTTGTCCGGACGATTTTCCGCTTCAATCCAGCGATTCTCCAGTGCCTGAGCCGCAAAATCGGCCATCTTAGGATTAAAGGTCCTGAAATGGTTGACGACAAAGTCGCCGGCTTCATCATAGGAGATTTTCTTACTGTCTCTTGAAAGCGGCGCGTCCACATCAAACCAGGCCAATTTTTGCAGTCCGAGCATCCTTGCTTTGCGGTTCAGAAATTTAACAAGGACTGGTTTGTATTCGTCAATGGTCTTCCACATGGTGTCCAGCGTTTTCCGCGACATCCGGTTATAATCCAGCGGTTCATCGAGAAAATCATACCATCCGCGCGCTTCATATACGGAGAGTCGGAAGCCCGCGACACGGTTTAGGGTTTCCGCAAATAGGCCGGCATTGTCGGACCATGCCGTCTCCAGAGATTCAAATGCGGCTTTTCGTACGGCGCGGTCGGGATCGTCCAGAAGATTATTGGCCTGGCTGACCGATAATAACTCCGATCCTTTTTCGGGATGATTGAACGGGATTTTTATTTTTCCGACAAGCGTATAATAAAAGCTGCCCCAGGCATGATAACCGTCGACCGCCAGGCTGCTGATCAGCTGTTCCTGTTCGGGCGGAAGCTTCTTTTTGGAAAGATCCCTTTTCTCCTGAAGCGCGAAGCGTACACCATCCAGTGCGCTTCCGGCTGTCAGAGCCGCCCAATCCTCGTCCGTAATCCGGCGCAGCTGCGCCTCAAACAGCGCATCGCAGGCCGCAAAACTTGCGGCAAGTGTCTTCAGCCGGTTGCTCCGTATCAGGGCCGTTTCATCCTTAATATTCTGTGCCGTGATGCATTCCACGAACGCGGAGGCTTCGCCGAGCTTTTTTAACAGTTCCTCATAAATATGCACTGTTTTTTGAAAATGTGCCGGATCAACCGGTTTCAGAGGCCCGGGTCCGTTTTTGAAAGCGGTTTTAAAAATAGAGATATCGCTTTCAATCTGATCGAGAAAGGCCGTGAATTCGGGCGATGCGCTTCCACCCGGAAAAATCGGATCCATGTTCCATTTCTGATTCAGTTGCTGCATCATATTCTCCTCTTTTCTTATTCTTTCACCAATTGTAGCATAATCCGCTCCGTTTGCCGCTTTTCCGGTTCGTCCGCTTTCTTCTTTAAAGAAATGGATGCTATTGTTATCATAAAATATAGAGATATTAATGCGTATCAGCGGAATATACCTGAAAAAGCAGCGGCAGGCACCCGGTTTCATCAGGGCCGGCATGCATCCGGTGATTTTCCGCCGATGAAATCAATTGGATGGTTCAAACGGAAGAGGGGGATAATCATGATTCGTGTACTTTTTGTTTGTCTGGGCAATATCTGCCGCTCGCCGATGGCAGAAGCTGTGTTTCGCGATAAAATAAGAAAGGCAGGCGCCGGTGACCGGATCGCCGTTGATTCTGCGGGAACGGGGAACTGGCATCTTGGCAGCCTTCCGCATCCCGGAACAAGAAAGATCTTGACGGAGACGGGAATATCTTTTGAAAAAATAAGAGCCCGGCAAATCGTTCCTGAGGATTTTCAGCGTTTTGACAAAATGATTGCCATGGACAGAATCAATGAGCAGGATCTTCAAAAGATGGCGGCGTCAAATAGAGAAGACGGACATAAGATATCTCGTTTTATGCAGCTTTTGGACGATCGTCCGTCCGTCGATGTTCCGGACCCATATTATACCGGCCGCTTTAACGAGGTATTCCGCCTGGTCGATCGGGGGACGGATGTCCTGCTCAGCCGTCTGCTCGGTTGATTTTGTGAGCTGTACGTTTCTCATTTTTTCACCACTATTTAGCAGGCGCCGCCGATCTTTTTTCCTCATATTAATCAAAGACGATGTGCAGACTAATAAAGTAATCCTTAAGGATTATACACACTGCAAGGAGGCAGAGTCTGGGATGAGTGTTTATGGCAGAAGCAAAATGGGGAGGTTCATGCTGATCGGGGGCATGGTCGGCTGCGCTCTGTCGCTGCTTAGCCGGGAGACACGCACAGTCTGGGGACATAATCTGTCAACAGCAGCCTCTGGCAGCGGCAAGCTGATTCAAACGATTTACAGGCACCCCAATCAGGTGGGGCGGTATATGCAGGTGACGGGAACCCGCCTGAAGGGAGTCGCTCGCGAATTATCGGAAGATTTCCAGCAGATGATCGACCATGCTGAGAAGGCGCGGACGAGTACGACCAACACTTATCAGTACGTTATGGAGGCTGGAGCCGAGATCACGGAGATGGCGGAAAAAATAAGACACGCCGGGCAAAGTATCACACGTTTTCAGGAACCTGTGCTAGTGGACACGGAGGAAGACGCGCTTCAACGGCTTGAGAACGAAACGTCTGTCCCGAATCCGGGTACCATGCCGCGACAATCGTTTGAAAAGAGCACAAAACCCGCGCAGTCGAAGCCAAAGAATGACTTCAGTTCAATGAGCAAAAGTCGTTCGAAATAAAAGTGCCGAAAGAGAACCAGAGAAATTTGCGGAGATGGGGAAATGGGGGAAAAAAAGAAGTTTAGAGAAATGTATCTGTTCATTAAACTTCTCAGTAAAAGATTCGTGGAAGACAATACCGTGGATTTAGCGGCAACGTTGGCCTATTACTTCCTGTTGTCGCTATTTCCGCTTGTTATTTTTTTGTTTGCGGTTCTTCCTTACCTTGGATTGACCCAGCAAGAATTGCTGCCCTTTCTCGGCCGTTATCTTCCAGGTGAAGTCATGTTCCTTATCCGGCAAAACCTTGGCAGTGTATTCACAAGAAGCGGCAGGCTGCTTTCGGTCGGCATCATTGCGACACTTTGGGCTGCATCAAGCGCAGTCAATGCGCTGATGCGGACGCTGAATCACGCCTACCATGTGAAAGAAACCCGGTCTTTTTTCGTTATCCAGATACAGGCGCTCCTGTTGACGCTGGCGATGATTTTTGCCATTGCCATGACACTGGCGGTCAACGTGTTTTCTGCTGCGCTGGCTCAAGAATTTTTTCGGCAAATCGGGATGACCGATGGTTTTACCGATATGTGGTCGGTTGTCAGCTCGCTCACAACCTTTGTCGTCATTATCTTCATTTTCGCTTTTCTCTATAGCCTGGGTCCCAATATGAAGCTGAAACTGAAAGAAGTTATGATCGGTTCTGTTATTGCCGGAAGCGGATGGCAGGCAGCCTCCTACGGGTTCTCACTTTATGTGCGCTACTTCGGGCACTATTCGTCTACTTATGGCACGCTTGGCGGAATCATTATTCTTATGCTGTGGTTTTATATCACTGCCATGACAATTATTATCGGCGGGCAGATCAATGCCATCCTCCATCATCTGCGGACCGGCAAAAGGTTGTAAAAACCGGCACTCCCTTCGACCTGAGCGTGTTTAAGCGGAAGGTGCATGAAGGGACCGGCAGGTTCATACATAAAAGCAGGGGGGCTGATACATGGCTGATCGGAAAAACAGAAGAAAATCGCTGATTGTTATGCTGCTGTTCATCGGTTATCTGTCCTTCCTGCTGTCTGTCACCTTGTTCACCCATAATTATTACACTTACGGACAGTCGAGTAATCTGCTGATTTTCAGCAGTGTCCGTTTAATGCTCATGAGCGGGAACGGCGGGTTGATTTTGAAAAATGTGATTGGAAATATCGCTCTATTTATTCCGCTCGGCATTCTGCTTCCGCTGCTGATCGAAAAAAAGCAGACCTTCCGCTGGCAGCTTCTGTTCGCCGTTCTGTTCAGTCTGGTGATCGAAGTTTGTCAGTTTTTGTTTGCCGCACGCATTTTCGATGTAGATGACATCATGCTGAATGTGGCCGGGGCCATGACCGGACGCCTTATTCTGGCCGGCTTCCGCCGCTTTGCGCGCAGGATTGCTTTTTTTTACTCGGGATTCTGATGAAACAGGCGGCGGACGGTATCGCTCATCCTGAGAGCGCCAAACTCGCCGAGGTGAACCTCTATAAGCCGGCCTTCTTTATCAAACAGGTAGTATGCGGGGACATAGCGGTTGCCGAAAGAATCGGCCAGCTGATGCGTATTGTCAATAAGAACAGGTTGAGACATCTGATAAAGCGCGCTGGCTCCGGCAACATCCGCGACATTGAGTTCCTCTTCGGAGAGGGGCATGTGAATGGCCGCGACACGCAGCAGGCCGAGGTATCGGTCGCGGATTGTATTGAGCAGGGGCATCGACTCTCTGCAGTAATGGCAGCCGACCGACCAGAAATGAATGAGTGAAGGTCTCCCGAGCAGATCATTCCTTGTGATTTTTTGATTGATCCAATGTGTGGCCGTGTTCAGTTCCGGAAGTATCAGATTTCTAATCATCACTCAGCCCTCCCGAATTCATAGCGCCGATTCCGGGCGCTTCTTTGCCTTTTCATTGTATGCCTGCTGAAGGCAAAAGTTAATCGACCGGGTAACCGGATTGATCCATCCGGTTATGGTTTGCACGCAAAGATTGGTGAATGGTGGAACTGAGCGCGACGAGGATTAGAATCAGGGAAATCCCGTAAAACAGGCCGCCCTGTGGAACGAGACCAATCAGCACGTTTCCCGCCACGGGCCCTGCCATACTTCCGAAACTATAGCACACGCTCATCAGGATGTTCCCGAGCGGAATCAGGGACCGGCTAAGCATGTCGCTGACGTAGCTCATGCTCATCGAATACAGCGACCCGATCAGCATACCTGCAGCCGACAAGGTGAAAAGGAGACCGTAAAAGGAGAATGAGAAGACTCCGGCAAGAACGAATGCCCCTGCCCCGAGCAGTGATAAGAGCGGAAGCAGTTTTTTTCGGCCGACCCGATCGCCGATGACGCCGATCGGAAGCTGTGTCAGCAGCCCGCCGGCGACGAACATCGGAAGCAGGGAGGAGATATCCTCAAGCCGGAAACCGTTTCTCAAAGCAAAAATGGGAAAACTGTTGTTCAAGGATGCCTCAAGAAAGCCGAATCCGAACGTGGCAACGAGTCCCGACCAGGCCGCGAAGACAACCTGCCCGCAGCGGTTTAACCAGCGAACCTCAGATCGGCTGTCCGGCGACAAGGTTTCGGGATATTCGTTTTTGAGTAATAAAAGCGGGATCAGAAAAACAAGACAGGCAGCCGCGCCCGTGATAAAGGGAATGGGCAGGCCGAAAACGAGCAGCCGGACGAGCAGAGGACCGACAGCAAATCCAAGACCGAAGGACAGACCGTAAAGGGCGATATTCCTGCCCCTTTTTTCGTGCGGGCTGCCAATCGTGATCCAGGTCTGTGCGGCAAAGTGGAGCATGCTGTCCCCGATTCCGACAGCCAGGCGTAAGATGAACCAGAACCACAGATTTATGTAAAGCGGAAAAAGAAAAAGTGAGACCGTGATCAGCATCAGCCCGGTGAACAGAAAAGATTTATACCCAAACCTCTGCATCGGTTTTTCCATAAAGGGAGCGGCGGCAAGCATGCCGATGTAAAGCGCAGTCGTCCCGATTCCGTTAATGATCGGCGGTACGCCCCGCTCATCGAGCAGTGCGGAGATCAGCGGCAGCAGCATTCCTTCTGCGACGCCGCAGATAAAAACCGTGCCTATCAATAGTGTCAAACGAAAAGAATTGTATGAACGAAGGGTCATGATCTTATCCTTTCCCGGCTGAAAAAAATTATTCAATGATCATCCGGAAGAATGAATCATGTTCCCATAAAGGCCGGCAGAAGTAATTATACAATGTTATGGTAAACAAATCATGGTCAGATTCTTAAAATCAGATCGCAGTACACCAGACCCAATGCTTCACAAAATCTGCGGCTTTTTTTCATTCAGTAGAGTTCCGGCCGGCGGTCCTCAAATACGGGAATGCGCGAGCGGATGGCAACAATGGAGGCAAGATCGAGATCGGCAGTCAGCAAGGTTTCCTCTTCGCCTGCTTCAGCCAGAATTTCACCCCATGGGCTGATGATCATCGAGTGTCCGGCAAAAACATTGTCCGGATCTTTTCCGGCCCGGTTGCAGGCAATGACGAATGCCTGGTTTTCGATCGCCCGGCAAGTGAGCAGGGTTCTCCAGTGATCCAGACGGGGTTTCGGCCATTCCGCGGGAACGAACAGCAGCCGCGCACCCGCAAGGACATGTTTTCTGATCCACTCGGGAAAGCGGATATCATAGCAAATGAAACCTGCCGCCGCAACACCGTCGAGATCAAACAGGCCGTCATCATCTCCCGATTGAAGAAATTTGTCTTCGTTCATCAACCGGAAGAGATGGACTTTGCTGTATTCCTTGATGCATTCACCCTGACGATTGATCACAAGCATTGTATTGGTCACCTGAGAAGCAGACTGCCTGGCGACGGATCCGGCGATGATTGTGACGCGGTTCGCTTTGGCCAGTTGTCCGGCAAACCGCTTTGTCCGCTCCGCCCCATCGTCTGCAGTCCCAGAAAGCCGCGCCAGGTCGTAACCTGTTGTCCACAGCTCCGGCAGCATGATCACGTCGGGATTTTCTTTCACGGCACGCTGAATAAAATTTTCAGCGCGAAGATAATTCTTTTCCGGATCGCCAAAGGCAATGTCCAACTGAATTAATGAAATTTTCATAAATGTTTCCCCTTCCATTTATTTAGAGCTGAAACGTTTGCCCAGCAGACTTATGTTGTTCAAGCTTTGTCCGCTCTGCTGAATGAAGCCAAGCAGATATGGTGATAAATTAGCGAAGACCGATAAAATTGAGATGACGACTGATAAACCTCAGCTGATGACCGATAAATCAAGCCAAACGACTGATAAACTTGTGTCAACGACCGATAAAGCAAGCATAACGACCGATAAACTGCGTTGAAAGAGGAGAACGCGGGAAACACCGCCCTCGTCATAGCTGAAAATGTCCAGAGCGGCGCATCACCCCCTCACTGTGGGGGCCATACCTTCTCGATGTGCGGTTCTCATAGAACTTTCACACTATCCGATCACTGAGCAAAGGTTTGTATCTTATTATTTCAGGTGTCCGCTGAATCTTGGTTCACGTTTTAATGTGCTGTATTCTGATATGGATACTCTTTACAAATCGATTTATTTCTCCGACAATATAGGAAGTTATCCTCATTCATTATATAGGTTCTTGCAAGTGATTGAAACAGGGCCAATTCATAAGAAGCGGAAGTGAAAATTTATGGTTTACTACCCGAAATCGGATGCGCTCAATCGGCTTCCGAAACAGTTCTTTGCCGATCTCGTCGTGAAAACGAACGCCGAAATAGCGAGAGGCTCGGATGTGATTAATCTCGGACAAGGCAATCCGGATCAGCCGACGCCGCCGCACATTGTCAAAGCGCTGCAGGAGGCCGCTGAGAATCCTCTTTATCACAAATATTCGCCCTTTCGCGGTTATGATTTTCTGAAAGAGGCGATTGCGGGCTTTTACAAGCGCGAATACGGCGTCGATCTTGATCCGAAAACGGAAGTTGCTGTTTTATTCGGTTCGAAGACGGGACTGGTGGAGATCGGCGAATGCCTGCTGAACAGCGGGGATACGGTGCTGATGCCGGATCCGGGCTATCCCGATTATTTGTCCGGTTTCGCGCTCGCCAATCTTCACATGGAAAAGATGCCGCTCCGGGAAGAAAACGCCTTCCTCCCGGATTATGGATCGATTTCTGAATCCGTGCTGGACAAGGCAAAACTGATGTTCCTCAATTATCCGAACAATCCAACGGCGGTGACCGCACCCGCCGATTTTTTCGAGCAGACGGTTGAAACAGCTGCAAAACACAACATTTGCGTCGTGCACGACTTCGCATACGGCGCACTGGGCTTTGATGGCGAAAAGCCGCGCAGCTTTCTGCAAACACCGGGGTCAAAAGATGTCGGCATTGAGATGTGCACTCTGTCGAAAACCTATAATATGGCCGGATGGCGCGTCGGTTTTGCGCTTGGAAACCGGAGCGTGATCGAAGCCATCGAATTGATTCAGGACCACTATTATGTCAGTCTGTTCGGTGCAATTCAGGAAGCGAGCGCGAAGGCGCTGCTCGGGCCGCAGGATTGTGTCCGTGATCTGGTCCGGCGCTATGAAACGCGCCGGAACGCATTCTTCACGGCGGCCCGCGACATCGGCTGGGAAGCCGTTCCTTCCCGGGGATCCTTCTTCGGCTGGCTGCCTGTTCCGAAGGGTTTCACCTCCGAATCGTTTTTTGACTATATTCTTAAGGAGGCCCACGTCGTCGTCGCTCCGGGAATCGGCTTCGGCGGCGCGGGAGAAAATTATATCCGTGTGGGGCTGCTGACTGAACCGGAACGGCTGACAGAAGCCGTGAAACGGATCGGAGAACTTCACCTGTTCTGAAAACAAACGGGCATACGGCAGAGGCGGAACGCATGATCTTTTGCGTTCCGCTTCTTTTTTTTACGAACAAAGCGATTGCCCGCAAAGGAGCGGGGCGGATAATTTTTCTTCGGGGAGAAAAGAATAAGGAGAAAAAGGAGCTGTCTGCATGAAGAACTTCTTGTCGATCCTGTGCTGCGCGGCCGCTGTTTTGTGTTTTTCAGCGGCCTCCGAGGCGAAAGGGCCGCTGCCCGCAAAATTGCCGGAGTATGTTGCGGATATTTCAAAGGAGAATACCTATCCCAATCCTTCACATGATGAATCGGAACTTGTGCCGAGCGGACACACACAATCGCTGTTAAATTCATCAAAGGTCGCAATCGATAATCCGACACTGATCAAACTGCTCAACGAATCGTCTCTTCATCCGTCAAAGTGGTCGATCGCTTATTCCGCAAGGATTTACCTGGGCGAGTGGCCGCTCAATTATGCCTCAAAAGAAACGACGGTGAACTGGGAGTACAAGAGGATCAGTGATAATGCTGTAGACGCACGGGGAAGCACGGAAGGCCAGAAACTCAGTTACATTCAAGAAAATGAGGCCAAAGTGAAAGGGGGGCTGACGGCAAGTGTGCCGAAAAAGGAAGAAGTGAATCAATTAATTATGGCCAAGGCCATGAAAAAAACGCACCTTCCGATTTCTTTTTCAACGGTTGTCGGACGCGGAACGAAAATCGACCGGCCCTATCAGGTGGATCCGAAACATATCGGCCATCTTTACGGCTATGTTCCGGCAGTCAATGAGAAAGGGAAGATCACTTATGGAGAAGTTTTTCTTGTACTTAAGGGAGGCAATGCCTGCCTTGAAGTCAAAAATGTCATCGAACAGGGAATCGGGGCGTGGATGCCGATACAGGACCACGTCTCGCTCCGCTATCTTGCAAAATAGGCGGGGATCCGGCGACTGAAAACCGCTCCGCTTTTGCCTTGAAATGAGACAGCACTGCCAAAAATCCAGCGGATCGCCGGCCATCTTTTTTCCCACCGGATGTGCTAAAGTAGAGTCAGCATTATAAGGCGCAGGAGGAGGAGGGATGAAGATGGGCAGAGCGGTCTCGTCAAAATCCGATCAGGTGAACTATTTAAAGAACCGGATCAGGCTACTGTCCTATGTCATCAATGCTTTGGATAATGAAACAGCGGATCCCGAAGATTTGAATCATATATTAGGAATGATCGGGGATCTTGAATTGAAAATCCGCCGTTTCCGCGATGACTGGGCAGAGGACAAACGACGGAATCACACATAAAATGAATGAATACGGTCACCCTATAACCGGAGGGTGATTTTATTTGAAAAAGATGATCATGGCGATGCTCGTTGCAGTTATTGGACTGGCCGGGCATCCTTTGTTGAGCGAGGCAAAGGACTGGTACTTTAAACCGGCGAAAAACAATCAGCCGGCGACAACGGAGCCGGAATACGAGATGCTTTTAAATAAGTACAACGGCGTCTACATCGGCGACACATCAAAAAAAGATATCTACTTTACTTTTGACAATGGGTACGAAGCAGGCTATACGGCTGGCATTCTGGATACGTTGAAAAAAGAAAAAGTTCCTGCCACCTTTTTTATTACGGGTCACTATATCACCGACCAGCCTGAGCTTGTGAAAAGAATGGTCAGAGAAGGCCACATCATCGGAAATCATTCCTGGGGCCACCCCGATCTGTCCGCGATCAGCGATGAAAAATACAGGCAGGAACTGCAAAAATTGAAAGACGCGTATACAAAACTGACGGGCAGCAGCAAGATGCTCTACCTGCGCCCGCCGCGTGGGACATTCAGCGAGCGCTCGCTGAAACTGGCCAAAGAACAGGGCTATATCAGTGTCTTCTGGTCCGCCGCCTATAAAGACTGGGTGCGGGATGAACAGCATGGCGCGGAATATGCCTACCAGCACATTATGCGGCGCATGCATCCGGGCGCAATTTTGCTGCTGCACACCGTCTCCAGGGATAACACCGAAGCGCTGCCGCGCGTCATTCATGATCTGAAGAAACAGGGCTATCATTTTCGCAGCCTTGATGATCTGATGGCGGAAAAAGGTGTGTCCCCGAAGGTTCGATAAATTTAAAAATCGTTTCTCTCCGTACTGTGAGCCGGTCCCGCATGGTACGGAGAGTTTTTTTGTGACACGGATCCGCTGCTTGAATAGCACTTAGGAGAATAAGCGTAATTGTAAATTGTAAAGAAATAAAGCGATTTTGATCAATTTTTGTTGAAAAAAGTTAGTAACACAATCCACAGATTTATCCACACCCTTGACAAATGTGTGCGTGTATTTCAGTGGACTTATTCACGTTTATCCACATTATCCACAGTGAAGAGAAAAATTATCTACAAAAACAGTCACAATTCGACCTTAAGCGCAGCAAGGGATAAAAAGAGTTATCCACTTATCCACAAAGTTATTGACATTTCCAAATGTGTTGACCTTGCAAATTCAGAAAAGTAGATTTTATCCACTTTGTCTCAAATGTTTTCCGACATTATTTTTTAATAAAATTCACAAACGATTAACTTTTCAGGGGACATTAGAAAACTTGGCTTCACCAAGCCTTTGACGCGGGCGTTGCCCTAGTTGCAGGGGTCAGGACGGCCTAATGCCGAACATGCCGAGGACACGGCGCTTATACTATAACCCTTAAAATTTTTATACTCTCTTATAGCAAAACAAAAACCGGGCACACCCGGTTTTATAGAAGATGCCCTTTCAAGCCTCTTTAAGTGTGTCATGATCGGAAACGGGGGGAAAGGGTTCAATCGTCTCCCTGCAGGAGAAGAATGATTCCTTTGTGACAGCAAACAAATGGTATGTTTTTTCGGAGGGATTGATTTTCCGATAGACATCGGGAAAGCGCTGATCGGCAATGCTTACATAGGACAGCTTCCCGGCGGCTTTTATTGACCTAACGTTTGCTGTTCTTATTTTCATAAATACCGTCTCAATGCCATGTTCAAGAAAAATTTCAGTAAAGAAAGCCTCTTTCGCTTTTTGATTATAGCCCTTGCCAAAATAAGGTTTGCCAATCCATGTGCCCAGGAAACCGTGACCGTTTTCAATGTCAAAAAGTGTTATCGTGCCGATAGGTGCCCCCCACTCGTTCATAATGGTTCTGGAGATCATAGTGCCTGCGTCTTCAGATTCAATGGTCTGTTTGGTGAGAAAAAGAAACGTATCAAGAGAATCTGCTTTTTGGCGGACATAGGGGAATACTGCAGGATCCTGCAGCAGTTCAAAAAGAATCCCGCAATCCGACAGATCTCGCTTTTTTAACATGGGTATTCCTCCGTCCCGAAAATAAAATCTTGCTGAGGATGCCTATAAAGTCGGCATCGGATAAGGGGCGAATGGTTTCGCCAGCCGGAGAAGGCTTTCTGTTAAAGAGGGAGTGGTTTTGCAGGGTACCGGAGCGGATGTTTCTGGAGCAGGTGACACAGGCCGCACGGAAACATCTCACCCTGGCCATGGTTCGCCCCGTGCCGCTCATTAGAAGATGCCGTCTTCTCGTTCTCGCGAACGTGTAAGATCAGGCCACCAGAATTATTATAAGGTGGCGCGTCAGGATTGGGAAGTAAAAAAACCGCATAATTTTTCGACATCGTTCCGGTTTAAAAATAACGGTACAGCGCTGTCTTAGTGTGCACAATCTATTCATATGTTTTCCTGAAAATCCGGCCTGAGACCAGTCTGAAAAAAAAGAGAGGGCAGGGGGCTGATGAAGAAGCTTAGTTCACGGCTTTCTGAACATCCTCTTTTAAAGAGCGATATGGTAAAATAATGAATAAAGAGGGAAGGAATGAATGCGATGCCCGTGATAACCCGGATCAGTACGGCCGGCCGGAATAACGGCTTTTTTGAAATCGATGTTCAATTGGATGATGGCGGGACTGAGACACTTAATGTGCATGAAGATGTTCTCGTGCAGGACGGACTGCGCAAGGGGCTTCAACTAACGGAGCACGGTCTTGCCGTTCTTCGTCAGGAAGCCGAAGGAATCAAGGCTTATCTTGCCGGTATCCGCTACCTTTCCTACCGGATGCGCAGCTCTCATGAAATGAAAGTTTATCTGGAGAAGAAGGGGTACAGCGAAAGTCAGACCGAATACGCGCTCGAGCGCCTGCATAAGGAACAAAAACTTGACGACCAGGCATTTGCCGACGCGTTCACCCGCACGAGAATTGAACTGTCGACGAAGGGACCCCAGTTGATTTATCGGGAACTGCTGCAGGTCGGTATTGATCAATCCATTGCGGCGGGAGCCGAGTCTCTGTATCCCATTGAGGAGCAGCTGGCTCATGCCCGGAAATACTTGACCAAGAAGACGGCATCGGTCAAGAATACGAAGTCTGCCGCTGAAGCGAAACAGATTCTTTCCCGGCTTCTAATGCAAAGAGGCTTTTCACGGGAAATTACGAATCAAGTAATCAGTGAAATCGGCGATTTTCTGGTGGACAATGAAAAAAACGCACTGGTCTGCCAGGCGGAGAAGGCGATGCAGAAGTATAAAAAGTACAGCGGAAATGAATTTTTACAGAAAGTCAAAGCTTTCTTATATAAAAAAGGGTTTCCCGCCGACGACATTACTTCATTTTTACAAAAACGGACAAACATAAATGATTGAAAAAAATTCATAATCCGTACATAGAGACATTAAAAGTGCCTGAAAAGAAAAGAGAGGTTGATCAATATGGAGCGACGGTTCAGTGAAATGACACCTTATGAACTCACACAGAAAATCGGCGAGTTTACAGACAAGGCCCGGAAAGCAGAACAGATGGGCATGATCAATGAGCTCGCGGTTTACGAACGAAAGATTGATATGGCGAAAGCCTATTTGATGGATCCGGAAAGCTTCAGGCCGGGTCAAATATATTATGTCGACGACCGTGCATTCAAAATTGATCACATGAAAGGAACCTTCGCCTGGGGGACATTTGAAAACAGTGAAGAACGGCATGCCTACCCTATTTCCCTCCTGAAAAAGGAAAAACAATGATGCTTCCTTATTTGTATAAAAAAAGAAAGCCGGGTAATCCGGCTTTCCGAAAAAAGTTCTGTTTATTATTTTGACTGTGCGAGCACCAGTTTTCTGCGCAGTTTCTTCTCGCTGTAAACCCAGCCGGTAAAGGAACTCTCCACAACATGCTTTTTATTTAACCAGACCGTTGCTGTGAAAGGGTACATACCCCTTGTAAAGTAACGCAAATCAACAAACTGCATGACGAACCGCCCGTTCTGTTCACGGATCTCCCAGCGGTATATAGGCGAAAATGAAAGAAATGCACGGACGTTTTTATCGCACATTGCCGACTGGACAATTTCATTGTCCGGGTCGATCGGCCGCCGATCGAACGTATCGATCAATTTCAGCTGCCTGCCCTCAATTTTTCCAACATAGAAGTGATCTGCACTCTCGGCGGCCACATGATAATGCGACCAATGCAGAGTCGGCGACAGGTAAATATTTGTCAGGGCAGGCAGCCGGTCTTTGATAAAACGGACAGTCCGGCGGTGCTGTACGGTACGGAGAATATAATAACCGATCAGTACCGCATAGACGGTAGCGAATGTTTCACCGGGATGGCCGGACGTCTGCCAGATCACGAATCCCATCAGATGGAGACTGAAAATAAATGGATCAAATATATTAATGATTCCAAGCGCGATCCACTTTTCTCTGAAGGGGCGGGCAGCCTGTGTTCCGTATGCGTTGAAAATATCCACAAACACATGAAACGAAACGGCAAGAAGCGTCCAGAACAGAAAGGTGTCGGCGTCCGTTCCCGGGAAAAGGGGCAAAAGAAAAGCGGCAATAATAAACGGCCAAAGCGCTGTCGCCGGAAGCGAATGGGTCATCCCCCGGTGATTGCGGATGTAGGCGGCGTTGTTTTTTAATTTCAATACCGTGTCAATGTCCGGAATAACCGAACCGGCGACGGCGCCGAGCATGACAGCGTGAAAAGTCAAAGGATCTGCAGCAACAGCCGGGTCGAGAGTCGCGAGACCTGCCAAACCAAAGCCCATCACAACATGAGTGGCTGTATCCATATAATTTAAATGCCCTCCTTATGGCAAAAACTCACAGTAGAGAGAAACAACTTATACACTTTCATTGTCACACAAAATGAACTATATTGAAAGGGATAATCATGTCAATTTTATAGAAATTTGATTGGAGAAAAAAAGCTGGAGTGAAAGCAAGTGAATCCGGAACAAATCAAACAATTCAACCATGATCTGCTGAAGTGGTTTCATGAGAACGGCCGCGATCTCCCCTGGCGTAGGATCAACAATCCATATTATACGTGGGTCTCTGAAGTCATGCTGCAGCAGACTCAGGTGGATACGGTCATACCCTATTTCAACCGGTTTATCAGCCTTTTTCCGACGATAGAGGCTTTGGCGGGAGCAACGGATCAGGAAGTGCTGAAGTGCTGGGAGGGTCTTGGTTATTATTCGCGTGCGCGCCACCTTCAGCAAGGGGTGCGTGAGGTAGCGGAGAAATATGACGGAAAAGTGCCTGAAGATAAAAACGAACTGCTTTCGATTCAGGGAATCGGGCCTTATACGGCCGGAGCATTGCTCAGTATTGCTTTCGGCGAGCCGGAGCCTGCGGTTGACGGCAATGTGATGCGAGTGATGTCCAGGGTTTTCCTGATTGATGATGACATCGCAAAAGCGAAAACGAAGAAAAAGTTCGAAAAGATTGTCGGCGCCCTGATTGCCGAAGCGGACCCATCCGCATTCAATCAGAGTCTGATGGATCTCGGCGCCCTGATTTGCCGCCCAAAAAAACCGAAGTGCGATGAATGCCCTTTGAATGCACACTGTCTCGCCCGTGAAGAAGGGGCGCAGCTTGAGTATCCGGTAAAAAGCGGTAAAGCGAAGCCGAGATCAATTGATTACACTGTCTTGCTGATTAGAGATGCCGAGCGCCGATATTTCATTGAGCAGAGGCCGGAAACCGGCCTTCTCGCCGGAATGTGGCAGTTCCCGATGATTGCATGGGATCCCAATGAGAAAGAAAAAGTTCTTGAGGATGCTATTCAGAAAAAATATGGCTGGGAGGTCCGGTTTGTCCGAACATCCTTTTCCTATACCCATCGTTTTTCCCACCTGATCTGGAACCTTTCGCTTTATGAGGCGGCAATCGATGGAACGGTCGATCCTGAAACAAGGACAACATGGGAGCATTTGGACAAACTGACACACCGCCCTTTTCCGGTACCGCACCAGAAAATCATTGAGTGGATCGAAAAAAATCGACAGAATCATACATAAAATGAAAGGAAGTTGGCTAAGTTATAAGTCGTGGAGGTGATACTCAATGGCTAAGAAAACGAATGTGGGCACGGATGTAGAACAAGTCAAGAAACAAAATGCCCAGGTCGGCAGCGGACAGTTCGGCAGCGAATTCGGGAGCGAAACCAACGCTCAGGAAGTTCGCCAGCAAAACAAAAAGTCGCAAGCAAACAAACAGTAATCACCTACATTGACGGGAAGCTCCCTGCCTGGAAACGGGCGGGGAGCTTTTTAAATGAATATGGAACACTCCAGGGGAATAAAATATTCCATATTATGTAAATCACGTTCTTGTTTTTGATCAGCCGAAAATTGCTAAATTTCGATAAATTGGTTATAAAAAATGATGACAAAAGGATTGTCAGTTATTGGGTTCAAATTGACAAATTTAATATATTGACATCACTTAAAATTAATTGTAAGGTTTGTTCTGGCATACAATGTTATAATACATGACATATAGGAGGTGAAGAGTATGAACCAATCAATCCTCGAAGTCAAAGGATTGAAAACCTCTTTTTTTACTGATGACGGCGAAGTGCCTGCTGTCGATGGAGTTGATTTTTCCGTCGGAGAAGGAGAAATCCTGGGCATTGTCGGCGAATCGGGCTGCGGGAAAAGTGTCACTTCGCTGTCGATCATGGGTCTTCTGCCCTCTCCTCCGGGGAAAATTGTCGGGGGAAGTATTTCTTTCAAGGGCGAAGACATCAGTCATGCGAAAGAGTCCAGAATGAGAAAACTGCGCGGAAATGATATCGCCATGATTTTTCAGGAACCGATGACATCACTCAACCCGGTCTTTACGATAGGCGACCAGCTAATGGAAGCCATTCGCCTGCACAATCGTCTGCCGAAAAAAGAGCTGGCGGCGCGTGCCGCCGAATTGTTGAAAATGGTCGGTCTCCCTCGGGCAAAAGAGCTACTGAAAGAGTACCCTCATGAATTGTCCGGGGGAATGAGGCAGCGTGTTATGATTGCTATGGCTATGTCATGCAATCCGAAAGTCCTTATTGCGGACGAACCCACAACCGCATTGGATGTTACGATTCAGGCCCAGATTCTGGATCTGATGCTCAAACTGAATCGTGAGACACATACGGCCATTATTCTGATCACGCACGATCTAGGCGTCGTCGCTCAGGTATGCAAACGCGTTGTCGTGATGTATGCCGGAAAAGTGGTCGAAGAAGGGGACGTCAAGGATATTTTCAATCATCCGAAGCATCCTTATACCGAAGGGCTTATTCGGTCCATCCCTGATCTGCATTCGAAAAAGGATAAACTCTACACGATCAAGGGCAGCGTTCCGAGGCCCGGCTCAATCGAGAAGGGCTGCCTTTTCGCGCCGCGCTGCGAGTATGTCATGGACAAGTGCAGAACAGATTCTCCTGAACTTGTCGGCGACAGTCATAAATCACGTTGCTTTCTTCATCAGGTGCAAGAGTAGAAAGGAGTTCCATCCATGAGTGAGCCGCTCTTGAAAGTGGAAAATCTAAAAAAATATTATCCTATTAAAAACGGAGTTCTCGGCAGAGTGTCTGAGACGGTACGAGCTGTGGATGGTGTCAGTTTTTCTGTAAACGAAGGGGAGACGCTCGGTATCGTTGGTGAATCAGGATGCGGAAAATCGACAACGGGGCGAATGATCATGCGCCTGATTGAACCGACTGAAGGCAAGGTCAGTTTTGAAGGCAAGAATATCCTGAGTCTGTCAAAGAGCGATCTTCGGCGAGTTAGGAAAGATATTCAGATGATCTTCCAGGATCCCTTCGCCTCGCTGAACCCGCGCCAAACCGTCGGGAAGATTATCGAGGAACCGATGATTGTTCATGGGATGGGCAATCACAAGGAACGGAAACAGCGCGTCGAAGAGCTGCTTGAGCTGGTCGGGCTCAGCGCGTACCACGCCAAACGCTACCCGCACCAGTTCAGCGGAGGCCAGAGGCAGAGAATCGGCATTGCCAGGGCTCTCGCGGTCCGTCCCAAACTGATTATCGCTGACGAACCGGTATCTGCCCTTGATGTTTCCGTCCAGTCGCAAGTGCTGAATCTGCTTCAGGACCTCCAGAAGAAGTTTCATCTGACCTATATTTTCATTGCCCATGATCTCAGTGTTGTCCGCCATATCAGCAACCGGGTCGGCGTAATGTATCTCGGCAAAATGGTCGAAATATCGGACAGCGAAATTCTATACGATCATCCGAAGCATCCCTACACAAAAGCGCTGCTGTCAGCCGTACCGATCCCCGATCCAAACAGCAGGTCGGAACGGATCATTTTGTCCGGTGACGTGCCGAGTCCCGCTCATCCGCCGGCAGGGTGCACTTTCCACGACCGCTGCCCTGTTGCGATGGATCTGTGTGCCCGGGAAAAACCAGTCATGAAAAAGCTGGAGGATGGAAGACTTGTTTCCTGCCACCTGTACGACTGATTGGAAATCTTGTTCTGAAAGAGGTGAACTTTAGTGCTTTCATACTCTATAAAACGCGTGCTGATGCTGATTCCGGTACTTCTCGGGATGACCTTGATCGTTTTTGCGATTATCCACGCCATACCCGGCAACCCGGCGTTAACGATATTGGGCACAAAAGCAACGCCTGAAGCCATACAAAATCTAAACAGATCGCTCGGGCTGGATCAACCTTGGTATATTCAATATTTTACATATTTGAAGCATATTCTGAGCGGGGATCTTGGAACGTCGATTCAGACCAATACACCGATTGCCAACCAGATTTGGCCGCATTTGGCCGCGACCATTGAACTTTCTTTTGTAGCTATGATTATCGCAGTAGTGGTAGGAATTAATGCGGGAATAATCAGTGCATGGAAGAAAAATTCGGTTTTAGACTATACGGCGATGATCGTGGCGCTTATCGGTGTTTCCATGCCTATTTTTTGGCTGGGACTTCTGGAACAGTGGGCGTTTTCTGTAAAATTGAACTGGCTGCCGTCGATCGGACGTATGGACATCATCAGCAATGTACAGCCGATCACAAATCTTTATTTAATCGACACCTTGCTCGAGGGACAACTCGATCAGTTCTGGATGGTACTCAGGCATCTGATTCTTCCCTCCATCGCCCTGGCAACGATACCGACGGCGATTATTGCCCGTATGACACGGTCAAGCATGCTTGAAGTGCTGAAATCAGATTACATCCGGACGGCAAAAGCGAAGGGGCAGCGCATGTTTTGGATCGTGTACAAATATGCGCTGAAAAATGCTTTTATCCCCATTTTGACTGTAATCGGTCTGCAGACCGGTCTGCTGCTTGGCGGGGCTATTTTGACAGAAACCATATTCGGATGGCCTGGAATCGGTCTCTATATTTACAATGCTATTCAATACAGGGACTATCCGGTGATCCAGTCCGGCATTCTCGTCATTGCCTTCATTTTTGTCATGGTGAATTTTATCGTCGACCTATTATACGGCCTGATCGATCCCCGTATTAAATATCGCTAAAGAAGGAAGGGTGAAAGATGTCTCAAACTGCGCAGAGTCAGAATCTTCCGGCCGCTGTAAAAGAAAGAAGTCCGTTTATTTCGGCTTTGGTCGACTTTTGGAAAGCTTTTCGCAAAAACAAACCGGCGATAATCGGGGCGGTCATTGTTTTTTTCTTTATTTTGCTTGCTGTATTTGCCAATATCATCGCTCCGCAGGGAATTAATAATCAAAACATCAATATTCGCCTTGAACCCCCGTCTGCCCAGCATTGGCTGGGGACGGACAGCTTCGGCAGAGATATTTTCAGCCGAATTGTTTTCGGGGCCAGACTGTCGCTAAGGGTCGGATTCTTTGCTGTCATCGGATCGATCATTTTCGGAACGTTTCTGGGCGTTATCGCCGGATACTTTGGAAAAGTTATTGACACCGTGATTTCACGCTTTTTTGATATATTGCTTGCTTTTCCAAGCATTCTGCTTTCGATAGCGATCGTTTCCATTCTGGGACCGTCCCTGAATAATGCGCTAGTTGCTATCGCTATCGTCAATATCCCTGTTTTCGGCCGGTTAGTCCGGTCGCGTGTCCTGACGGTGAAAGAGGAAGAGTACATTATGGCCGCCCGCTCAATCGGGATGGGAAACACGCGGATTATTTTTAATCATATTCTTCCGAATAGTTTCGCTCCGATTATTGTTCAGGGGACACTGAATATTGCGACGGCGATTCTCGATGCGGCCGGGCTTGGTTTCCTCGGCATGGGAGCCCAGCCTCCTCAGCCGGAATGGGGAACCATGCTTTCCGATTCCAGACAGTACATCACGGATGCGCCGTGGACAGTCCTGTTCCCCGGCCTTGCCATCATTCTCGTTGTCATTGGCTTCAATCTGATGGGGGACGGTCTTCGCGATGCACTCGATCCCCGTATGAAAAATTAAAATGTTTGAAAATTGCTAGTTTATCGGAATTTATGTTGCAATCAATTGTTCATTTTTAGCAATTGGGGTACAATAATTAAGAATTTCATAGAACGAACAGAAACAGGGGGATAGTCATGAGGAAAAAGTATTTAGTGCTGACACTTACTTTAATTGTTGCGCTGGCAATGGCGCTGACCGGGTGCGCATCCGGCGGTTCTTCAGGGAGCTCGTCAAGCGCGGCGGGAAAAACATTGATATTCGGACGCGGCGCCGACACCACTTCGCTGGATCCGGCGGCGGTTACGGATGGTGAATCGTTCCGCGTCACTCAGAATGTTTTTGATACGCTGGTTTCTTATGATTACAGCAAGCAAAGCACGAACGTCATTCCCAGTCTCGCAACAAGCTGGACGATTACGAATGGCGGGAAAACCTATACATTCAAGCTTAGAAAAGGGGTTAAATTCCAGGACGGCACCGATTTCAATGCGCAGGCGGTTGTCTTTAACTTTGATCGCTGGATGAACGGCAAGGCATCAGGCCAATTCGCCTATTTCCCATCGATGTTCGGCGGTTATAAAGGGGATCCGGGTCTCGTCATCCAAAACGTGACGGCTTCTGATGCAAATACAGTTGTCTTTGATCTTACGAGGCCTTCCGCACCGTTCCTGAAAAACCTGGCTATGTCGCCTTTCGCAATTTCCAGTCCTGCCGCAATTAAGAAATACGGCAAAAATTATGGTACGACTGCTGCGGTAGGTACAGGCGCTTATGTATTTAAGTCATGGAAAAGAAACGATACAATCACGCTTACAAAGAATAAAAGCTACTGGAAAAGCGGATTTCCAAAACTGGACACGCTTGTCTTTAAGGTTATTCCGGATAACAGCGCCCGTCTGAATGCTTTGAAAAACGGTGAAATTGATATGATGGACGGTGTCAATCCAAGCGACGTTTCCGGGCTTAAAGGCAACAACCAGCTGCAAGTATACTATCGTCCGCCGATGAACGTGGCTTACCTTGGCTTTAATGTAACCATGAAACCTTTTGATAATCCGAAAGTTCGCCAGGCCCTGAATATGGCTGTCGACAAACAGGGTATCATCAAAGCGTTCTACAACGGCCAGGCGCAGGCGGCCACGAATCCTATGCCTCCGAGCCTTCTCGGATATGACAACAGCATCACGCCTTATCCATATGATTTGACGGCAGCCAAGAAGCTGCTCGCTGATGCCGGCTATCCGAACGGGTTCTCGACGACACTTTATACGATGGCGAATCCTCGTGATTACATGCCTGAACCGCAGAATGTTGCCCAGTCCATACAGTCAACCTTCGGAAAAATCGGTGTTAAAGTAAACATCGTAACCGTTGAATGGTCGTCCTATATTGATAAGCTGATGAAGGGCGGCATCCCGATGTACATTATGGGCTGGACAGGCGACAACGGAGATCCGGACAACTTCCTGTACACGCTGCTTGACAAAGACAGCATTGGTTCCAACAATTTCTCGTTCTATTCCAATGATCAGCTGCACAATATTCTGATCTCCGCACAATCGCAGACAAACGACGCACAGCGCGTAGCGCTCTATAATCAGGCTCAAGTCATTCTTCACAACGACGCCCCTTGGGTTCCGCTCGTCTATGCGAAACCTGTTCTCGTTGGGAAAAGTACTATTACCGGGTATAAGCCTAGTCCTACCGGCACCGAGCCATTTGAAAATATTTCAATAAAATAAGCAGGACAAGGCCGCGTGCCAATTAAAAAAGAAGCTCTCCGAATAACGGGAGCTTCTTTTTTTGATGTGAAAAAGCGGAATCAAATTTTTTCACTTCGTCAGATTGTGCTGAAATGCATAAATAACAGCCTGGGTACGATCCTGAACTTCAAGCTTGCTTAAGATATTGCTGACATGCACCTTCACTGTTTTCAAGGCAATGAACAGCTTATCTGCGATTTCCTGATTGCTCTTTCCTTCAGCCATAAGTAGCAGGACTTCCACTTCACGTTTTGTCAGCGTTTCATGCGGCAGTCTCGACTGCTTTTGCTGCATCCGCTCCATCACTTTTTCCGTAACCTCGGGCTCAAGAATGGATTGTCCATTGTACGTTTTCCGGATCGCCTCGGCAATGTCACTTGCCTTAGACGTTTTCAGAAGGTAGCTCGTTGCCCCGGCCTCAATCGCCGGATAGACTTTGTCGTCGTCGAGAAAACTGGTCACAATAATAATCTTCGCCTGAGGCCATTTTTCAATAATCTTTCGGGTTGCCTCAATTCCATCCATCTGATCCATGACCAGATCCATCAGGATGATGTCCGGCCGAAGCTTCAGCACAAGATCCACAGCATCCTTGCCATTGCCCGCCTCGCCGACAACACAGATATCGGGCTGTGCGGAAAGGTAGGCGGAAACACCAATACGCACCATTTCGTGGTCATCAACAAAGACAACGTTAATCATTGCTTTCATCCCTTTCCAGGATCGGAACTTTGATCTCAAGACTTGTCCCTTTGTTCGGGAGGCTGACCAGTTTCATCTGGCCGCCGATTTGCGCCGCCCTTTCTCTCATATTCTGGAGACCGTAAGAACCCGGTTTTGCTGTATCCGGATCAAAACCGACGCCGTCATCAGTGACGCGCATAATCACCAATTTTTCACGTTTGATTAGCAGGACATCCAGAGTGAGCGCCTTTGCGTGACGCAGTGTATTGGAGACGGATTCCTGCAAAATTCTGAAGAGCTGATCTTCAATTCCCTTATCCAGGTTGATGGGTTCCACGGTCCAGCTGATTTTCATCGGCACTTTCTGCCTTAATTCGCCGAGCAGTTCCTGCATGCCGTCCTTCAGCGACTTTCCGTGCAGCTGAACAGGACGGAGATGGAGGAATAAAGCACGCATTTCTAGCTGCGACTGATGAATCGTCTGTTCGACAAGTCTGAGCCGATGCGTTTCGATGTCATCTGTCTGCGTCCGAGTCTCATTAATGGTCGACAGCAGCATCGACGCAGCAAAAAGTTGCTGGCTGACGGAATCATGAAGTTCGCGTGCCAGTCTGTTGCGCTCTTCCGAAACGATTTTTTGAATCGCTTTTTCCTCGATGTCCGCCTTCTCGTTCGCCATTTTCTGCGTGAGCTGCGTTTGCAGCGTGATCTGCTGGCTGAGCCTGTCGACACGTTTCAGAATAGACTCGGTTTCTTCTACGGAAGAATGTGCGGGAACCGGTTCGTTTCCCTGCTCGAGAAGCTCGAGTGTGTCGTCAATGGTCAGAAGGACTTTTCTCCAATAGGCACCCGAGATGAAGCCGGCAATGCTGCCTCCAAAGAGCGCAATGATCGGAATAATGAAAATAAACGGCAGATGCCAGATTTGCCGCTCCCAAAGAAGGGCCCAGTCACCAATCGGAAAGGTGAGAAAGAAAAACACGGCAAAGATCACAAGGAGAAACAGGGAAAAAATGGCGCCGGTAATCATCTGCCTCTTGATCGCTGTCATATGCGCCGCACCTCCAAGTTTCCGGCAATCGCGGAGACGATCACTTTGACCTTTTGTTCCGCCTGATCATAGCCGTTCGTCTGGAAGGCAATGGATTCATTTATGAGTCTGGGTTCCCGGTGGTCGAAAAAATCGGCCTGCCCGGCAACTACCGAATAACGCAGGGCAACTTCGACGCCATAGGGAACGAGAATGCGTACTCGGCCGGCAAAGTGGCGGATGAAGATCACCGACTCTCTTTTTGGAAGAATCGTGTGGCTGAGATCAATCAGCGTGTCACCCGCGCCCGTCTGAATGTTGATATCCTGCCATTCATAATTCTGATGAGGTGTTTCCTGATTGCCGAACCATTTGTTTTTCAGCAGGACTGGGACCGCTTCGACACCCGTGCTGCCGTCATTGTCCGATTTTTCGTTGAAACCGGGAATGATGCGTTTCGGGTGTTTCTTCGACTGAATAAAGTGAATAATGAAGATAATAAACAGAGCAATGATGATGAACTTAAGAACAATCAGGTTCAGAGCAGTGAAAACGAGCCCGATAACGCCAAACCAAAAAAGAAATTTTCCTTTGCCTGTTTTGCGGCGTTTATTCCCGTAGTGGATCATGACTCCGAAAAGAATGCAAGGGAAAAGAAAGCCCCAACCGCCGAAAGAGGTCTGTATGACAATCAAAAAAAGGCCGGTGATGAGTATCCAGCTGTATTTATCAGTTTTGAATGGTGCGAACATGAGGATATCATCTGCCTTTCTCAGATTGCCGGCAATCTGTATGTAGTAGAAAAGGCGTATGGACACGCCTTTCCCATTGTAGCATCGTTTGTTTAGACTTGCTATATATTGTGAAGCATTAAGATTTTCTGTACAACGCCGGATTTCCTCCGCTTATCCTTGCTTCTTTTCCAGCTCGCGTTCAAGATGGCTGATGCGCGCATCGATGGTGCTGTGATTGTAGTCCGCATTGATTTTCTGTTCCAGTCTTCCCAGGTACATCTCGCTTTCTTCAAAACTTGAGAAAGATTGTCCAAAAGCATTTTCAGGGTGGAGGATGCGGTCAATCCGGTGGGTGGCATTGGCGATATTTTCCCTGCTCATCAATTCCATCCTTTTCAGATACATATCTTTCAGCTTCCGCTTCATTTCGGCGTATTTCTGTTCCAGCTGATCCAGCTGTTTGATTGTTGATTCATAGGAAGCTTTCAGGCGCTCCGCTTTCCGGGCGTAATCCGTTTGCTCCTGCAGCGCAAATTCGTACAGCTCGGTTTCTGAAGCCCGTTCAGCTACATCGGCCTGATGCTTCCGTTTCTCGGACATTTCGGCAGCCTGATGATATTCTTTAATGAATGTATCTTTCAGCACATACTGGCGATTGATCAGTTCCCGAACCCGCCCGACTTCTTTCTCGCAGCGGCGTAAATATTGGTTGAGCATGGCAATCGGGTTTTTCTGTTCCTTCTGGTCAAGCAGTTCATTGAGATCGGAGGAAATGGAATCCTTCAGTCGTGTAAATAAGTTGCTCATTTTTTTCGCTCCCTTAAAGTTGTTTTCCTGTTTCATCGCGTAGAGTTTGTGTCCGGCCTGAGCGGTTACATCATTTCTTTCCACTGCTTTTCAAAGTTGTCGAAAGGATCATCAGGTTCAGGTTCGTTGATTTTGTTCTTTTTCCATGATTTGTACACGAAGTAGATAGCCGCGAGCGCAACAATACCGATGATCGCAGGCACATTGCCGATCGAGAAGAACAAGGCGATCATCCCGATCAGCGCCCAGAAAATTTTACTTCCGGCAGAGTTCGCACGGGTAAATTTTCTGAAAGCGAAGTAAAGAATCGCCAGGCTGACCATAAGGGCGATCAGTGAACCGATGTGCGCCAGAAAAACGAACACGGCAATGATTCCGAGTACAAAGAGTCCGAATTTTTTCATGACTGTTTTCCCCCTTTCCTTGATTCAATCATACAAAAAGACAGGGGGACGGATAATGAGCCGCAGCTGTATTTTTATCTACGGCTGAAGACTTATTAATGAGCCTGTATGATAAGGGAGGCGAAGCGGGGAAAGGGGGGCGGCATTTGCCGTCCCCCTGATCAATCTGTATGGTTGAATGAAACAATTTTTATTTAGCAAGCTTTGAGAACGCGTAGTCAACGGCGCCGAGTGTATCGTCGATGTCTTTTTCCGTATGCTCGGTCGTCAGGAACCAGGCTTCGTACTTAGAAGGCGCCAAATTGATGCCCTTCTCGAGCATGAGCTTAAAGAAGTGTCCGAACATCTCGCTGTCCGTTGCTTTCGCCTCGTCATAGTTTGTCACTTTGTGATCCGAGAAATACAGGGTCATCGCGCCGACGATCCGGTTAACGGCGATTGGAAGATGATAGTTTTCGTTAATCGAAAAAATTCCGTCTTCCAGCTTCTTGCCGAGACGCTCCATTTCTTCATAGATTCCCGGTGTCTGCAGCACTTCGAGACAGGCAATGCCGCTTGCCATCGAAAGGGGGTTGCCTGCCATGGTTCCTGCCTGATAAGCTGGGCCTAGCGGGGCGACTTCATCCATAATTTCCTTTTTGCCGCCGTATGCGCCGATCGGCAGGCCTCCGCCAATGATTTTGCCCATAGCCGTCAGGTCGGGGATGACACCGAGGTAATTCTGCGCGCCGCCGTACATGAAACGGAACGCCGTGATCACTTCGTCAAAGATGACCACGGATCCGGCTTTGTGAGCGATGCGGTTAATCGCTTCGAGAAAACCGGGTTCCGGCATCACCATACCAAAATTGCCGACAATCGGTTCGACAAGAACGCCGGCGATATCGTCGCCCCATCGGTCAAAGGCCTGCTGAAGCGTATCTACATTATTATAAGGAACGGTAATGACTTCATGTGCCGTGCTTTCCGTGACACCGGCGGAATCGGGAGAACCAAGTGTGGAAGGACCCGAACCCGCGGCAACGAGCACGAGATCAAAATGGCCGTGGTAGCAACCGGCAAACTTCAGAATTTTTTTACGGCCAGTATAGGCGCGTGCAACACGCACGGTCGTCATCACGGATTCGGTTCCTGAGTTCGTAAAGCGGACTTTATCCATTGAAGGGATCGCTTTCTTGAGCATAATCGCAAGTTCTGTTTCCAGTTTTGTCGGTGTTCCATAAAGAACGCCAAGCTCAGCCTGCTTCTTGATGGCTTCTGTGATGTGAGGGTGCGCGAAACCGGTGATGATCGGTCCGTAGGCCGCCAGATAGTCGATGTAGCGATTATCATCTTCGTCCCAGAAATAGGCGCCCTTTCCCTTTTTCATAAAAACCGGAGCGCCCCCGCCTACCGCAGCGAAAGAACGTGACGGGCTGTTGACACCTCCGACGATATTTTCCAAAGCTTCATCGTAAAGCTTTTCAGATGTTTTGATGTCCATGAATCCTGTCGCTCCTTTAAAATAAATACTTCGGCCGTGCGCTTTGTCCCGGAAAGTTGTCAGAGCGCCGGCCAGAATCAGTATCTAATACTTGGATGAATTTTACAAGCCGCTCCTGGTGATATATGTACTGAAAATCCGCAAACGGCCGCCTCTTACTCAAACATCCGGTGATTCATTAATGATACGAAATGTTCAAGAATGCGCGCGGTCAATCCCCAAATGGTCCGTCCCTTATAGTCATAGAAGGGTTCGATGATTTTCCGGTCTCTGAAGGAGTAATTGTGCCCGGAAACGATCCGCTCAAAGGGGAAATTCTGATCGGGATTTGCAGAAAGACTCAGCGTATATTTCTCGGGCATCTGTTTCATCAGCCAGGGGAGAGGAACGGTAAAAACTTCAGCCACTTCCTCAGGATTGGGGATGGGGACAGTCCCAGATTCGATCTCGCCGACGAAGGGATAAATGAATAAATCGGACGTTGCGATGCACGTTCCCATCCGGCCGATGACTTTGATCGACTCTCTCGGAACGCCGAGTTCCTCACACGTTTCCCTAATAGCCGTTTCCCGCAGAGAAGCATCTATTTTTTCACTTCGTCCGCCGGGAAAGCAGACATCACCCGGTTGTCTGCTTAACTGCTCCGAACGGACTTCAAGCAAGATATCCCAGGTATCATCTTTCGGGATAAGAGGAATTAAAACCGATGATTTCATGGCCACGTCCTCGCCCATGATGGTACCGTCATTCTCAATTCGTCTCTGAATACTGTTTAAATCCATCTGATCACCTGCAGTCCAACTATTCTTTCCCATTTTAACACATTCTTCCACGACAGACGCAGCCTATGATTTGAGTAATTGTGCAACTTTTGAGAGAATAAGGACAGAGGTGATTGTAATGAGGGCAGTTGTTCATCAGGGCCGCGCGGATTTCGAGGGACTGAGCTACCGCGCGGATTTTCCCGATCCCGCACCGGGACCGGGGGAGGTCAGAGTCGCGCTGAAATCAGCCGGACTGAATCATCGTGATCTGTTTATCGTTCAGAAGCGCCATCAAGCGGAGGATCCGGCGCTTGTTATCGGCTCGGACGGCGCCGGCATCGTTTCCGGGGTCGGAGAAAATGTAACCAGCGTGCATGTCGGTGATGAGGTGGTCATTATCCCCAGTCTTCGCTGGCAGAAGAAGTCGCCGGCTCCGCCCGATGACTTTGACATTCTTGGTTTTCCGGACAATGGCACCCTTGCGGAAAGCATTGTGGTTTCCGAGAAACAAGTGGCAGCGAAACCCGGCTATCTGACATGGGAAGAGGCCGGAGTTCTCCCGCTGTCCGCTTTGACCGGGTATCGCGCACTGTTCACAAGAGGCGGATTGAAGCCGGGGGATACGGTTTTCATTCCGGGCATTGGCAGCGGCGTTGCGACATATATGCTGCAAATGGCCAAAGCGGTTGGCGCCAGAGTTATTGTGTCTTCAAGAAGTTCCGAAAAACTCGACAGAGCAAAAACCATGGGCGCGGATATTGTGCTGAACAATGAACAGAACTGGACGGAAGCTGTCGGAGATATTACCGTCGATCTGGTGATTGAGAGTGTCGGTGCCGCGACTTTCAATCGATCGCTTGCTTTATTGAAACCGGGCGGAACAATCGTCACTTTTGGAGCATCGGCCGGTGATGAAGTTTCGATTGATCTGCGGCAATTTTTCTACAAACAATGGAATCTTCATGGGACGACTATGGGCAGTATCGAAGAGTTTTACGAAATGCTGAATTTATTTAATAAGTTCCAGATTCATCCGGTTGTTGACCGATCCTTTGAATTAAAAGATGCCGGAGAAGCCCTGAAGCGCCTGATGACAGGCAGCCAGTTCGGAAAAATAGCGATTCTAATCGGCTGAAGGACCCGGAGAAGGGACGGACACTCATTCCGGTTTTTGCTGTCGGACGAATAATCGGCGGCGGCGGATTTCCGGTTCATATAGAAAATTCGGTTGTTTGAATCATAGTGAAGCCTTCTGAATCAGCCGAAGATGTTTTATAAACTTATTTGAAGGAGATTATTAACAATGCTCAAAGCGGAAGAAACGGCACCTGAATTCACGTTGAAGTCAACAGAAGGCGAAGATGTTTCTTTGTCCGATTTCAGAGGGAAAAATGTTGTCCTCTACTTTTATCCGAAAGACATGACTCCGGGCTGCACAACGGAGGCATGCGATTTTCGTGATCAGAACAGCCTTTTTGAAGATTTAAATACGAAGGTGGTTGGAATCAGTCCGGATCCTGTTGAAAAACATCAGAAGTTTGTGGAAAAACACGGACTTCCCTTCACGCTTCTTGCGGATACGGACCATGATATAGCGGAAACTTACGGAAGCTGGCAGAAAAAGAAAAGTTTTGGCAAGGAGTACATGGGTATTGTCCGCTCAACCTTTGTTATTGATAAAGAGGGGAAGATCGCAAAGGTTTGGCCTAAGGTGAAGGTCAGCGGACATGTTGAGGAAGTTTTTCAATACGTCAAGGAACACCTGAGCTGACTTAAACGGTATTTCTCAAAAAAAACCGGGGTTTCCCGGTTTTTTTATTGAATTAAATCGATATTTTTTCAATTCTCAACAAAGAACGGTATGCACGCCGTCTTTTTTCAGAATAAAACAGAAGAATCATGATGTAAACTCATATTTTTTCACTGAATTTTGGACGACAAATAGAATTTTCCTGATATAATAAAGCTCGGCAGTGACTTCTTCAATCGCAGATGTAAACGGCGCGATAGTCCGGCGAATTTTCAATACATAGAAGTACTGGAAAATGATTAACCTAGTAGTGACTGTATTTTTATTGAAACAAAGAAATATAAATAAGGAAGACGCTAATGGATGAGATGCGGCTCTGAAGGATGCTCCGGCTCCCTGCCGCTGCTTGAAGGAACGGCCCGATCGCGCCTGTTTTTCTATAGATAGTATCCCGGCGTTGACAGAATCAGCCCGTTCAATGTAAACTGAAAATATAATTATAACTATTTTAATTTGATAATCAGTGTTCTCTGATTATGATAATTAATGCCGGTTCGAAAGTGAGGTGCATGGCGATGAGCAAAGATGCTGTAACCGTTGAAAAAGCGATTGATTTGCTAAAGGATTCCGGTGTCCGGATTACACCGCAACGTCATGCGATTCTTGAATATCTGGTCGTCTCCGATGCGCATCCCACAGCGGATGAGATCTATAAGGATCTCGAGCATAAATTTCCAAACATGAGTGTCGCAACGGTGTACAACAATTTACGCGTTTTTAAAAAGACCGGGTTGGTTAAAGAACTGACTTACGGTGATTCATCAAGCCGTTTTGATTTTTCAACAAAGCAGCACTATCATATTATCTGCAGCAGATGCGGGAAAATTGTGGATTTCTTTTACCCTGGATTGGACGAGGTCGAAGCGCTGGCGGCCCAAGTGACCGGATTTGTTGTGGATCATCACAGGCTTGAGGTTTACGGAATTTGCCCCGACTGCCAGAAAAAAGAAACCGAACAGAATCAATGACATAGAAGGGGATTTCCATGGGATCCTGCTTTATGGGTTGATCGCTTCCATTCATAAAGATTTGAAGTGCCGGGCATCAGAGTCCGGTTTTTTTGTACTAAGAAATATAAAATTTCTAAGGATTATAGGATTAGTGGCCAAACAAAATCACCCCGGCCTGCGGCGTGTTCGGCATTAGGACGTTCTGGCCCCCGCAACTAAGGCAACGCCCGCGCCAAAGGCTTGGCGAAGCCAGGGTTTCTAATATAAACTGTCACTTTCCTACATGATCACGTCTTCCGTATAAAGCCGACGCACGCCGGTCGTGAATAATGGAAGCTTTCCGCCCGATTATGGCTGAGTGCGCGGTCCGTTTTCTCAGATTACGGCAGAGAGACTTTGTTCGGAAATAGGCGGCATTTTTCTCAGATCAAGCATTATTTGAAAATTGAGTTTTTATCAGTATAAAATGGATATTGACGTAGGCGTAATTACGTGATAAATTATATGACGTTGTCTTTAAGCGAGGGAATTTTGAACAGGCTCTCTGCCGTTCAAGCCAGTTACAGATCCTGTTTTTATATGAGGCTTATTGACATGTTTGATAATGCATGTTAGAATTCTTGTTGTCTTTTTAGAACCTCTTGTTGTTGAATCAAGCCAAACATAATGTTTAAAGACTTTTAAAATGTGTTTATCTAAAAAAAGTTGTTGACATAATTCGGCTGAAGAGGTACAATAATTAAGTTGCTTTTTGAATGTTCCTTGAAAACTGAACAAAAGCCAAGCGTGATTGAAAAAGGGCAAACCCTTGAATCAATTCAAAAAAAGCTATGGATTCAAACAACTTCCACAGGATGTGGTGGCTTCCGCGTTGCGTACAGGACGTACGCGGTTTTAGCGGAAGTTCCGCTCTTGTGAATGAACGATAGTAAGCAAGCACTACTTTTTGGAGAGTTTGATCCTGGCTCAGGACGAACGCTGGCGGCGTGCCTAATACATGCA
>NZ_BMOK01000021.1 GCF_014647035.1 Sporolactobacillus putidus
TTGAGTGGTGACTTTAAGTCGCAGACATTTATGTCTGAACCCACCTGCTTTAGCAGGTGGTCGTTTAGAAATATAACATTCTACAGATTATCCCATCTGTATGAGTTAAAGGGATACCCATATTGTTTAATTATCGGTACAAAACGGAAGGACTCCCACTGATCAGATTTGAATGATTCACTTAGTGAATCATCCGATCATTCTTGATTCACGCGACGGCCAAAAACAAATTTGCGACCCGGATCAAGAGGATTTTCTTTGGCGGAAAGTTGATCTGGCTGAAGGCAGAAGATCGCTGCCGCGCTTCCCAAGGACGAGCGATATTTTTCGACATGTCGTTTCGACAGCGGCCGATTGTAGAATTCAGGTACATATTTATCGAGCATCTGTTGCAGTGCCTCCGTTGCCTCGTCCAAATCGGAAATACGTGCTACCTGACCAAATAGGATCACACTCATGTAAGCTGTATCTGTGTGGGCGGGAACAGGATGGGTCATGGTTCCGTATTCTTCACAGACAGTAAAGCAGGCACTTGAATTTATGTTCATGATGTCTGCTTTTCTTCCGGTATCTGCTCCGTGAAAATAAATCCTGCCGTTATGCCAAACGTAGTTCAGCGGTACGACATAGGGACGGTCTGTATCAGCCAAACCTAAAAAGCCAACTCTGGCTTTTGTTAAAAATAGATCGATCTTTTCACGATTTTCACATTCCCGCATCTGATAGCGCATTGAACTCATTTTTAATTTCCCGCCCTTTTCTGTTGATTGTTGTTTAAAATAGATTATAAAGCGAATTGTATCTTTTAAAAGATACAGTTTTTAATCTTTTAATCAGTACAGAGGAGAATGGAATATGGAATGGGTTCCGAAGCTGGATGAGAAATCAAGGGAGTCACTGTATGCACAGCTTTACAGGTATTTTAAGAATGAGATCGAAACGTCAATTTTGCAAAAAAATATGCGCCTTCCTTCTATTCGTTATCTGGCTGACTCATTAAATATTAGTCGAACGACGGTACATATGGCTTACCAGCAGCTTCTGGCGGAAGGATACATCGAAAGTAAAGAGCGGAGCGGTTACTATGTTGCGAAACTCAATGATGACCTTCCGGGTGCGGGTGTTCAAAATCATCCAATCCCTTTATTGGAACGCGGTTCAAAAAAGGAAACGAACCATATTTTGAATAATTTTTATATGTCCGATATCGATACTGCGCATTTTCCTTTAGATAGATGGAGAAGCTGCATGAATAAACTTTTAAAAGATGAGCGGAAAGACTTCTTAACTTATGGTGAACGTCAGGGAGAGTGGGAGCTGAGGAGCGTGCTCTCCGATTATCTTCATCGGGCCCGCGGCGTGAACTGCTCTCCGGAACAAATCGTCATTGGCGCCGGTACGCAGTCTGTTCTGCAAATCCTTTTCCGGATCATGAAATGGAACCATAAACGGTTTGCCATGGAAGAGCCGGGCTATGAAGGGGCCCGTCGGGTATTTCAGCAGCACGACATTCAAGTTGTCCCTGTTCCTGTGCAGAAAGATGGGTTATCTATCCGTGATTTAATAAAAACTCAGGCAGATATAGTGTACATTACGCCCTCCCATCAATACCCGATGGGCATGATCATGCCGATTTCAAAACGAATCAGATTGCTGCACTGGGCGGAAGAAAACGAGGGATGGATTATTGAAGACGATTATGACGGGGAATTTCGTTATCGCGGAAAACCCATTCCGTCATTACAGGGAATCGATGAGCATGGCCGGGTGATTTACGTCGGTACTTTTTCAAAGTCTTTGATGCCCGCGATCAGGGTGAGTTATATGGTTTTACCAAAATCTCTTCTTGACGTTTATCGAAGCAGCGACATGTACACTACGGCTCAATCCGCTTCACGACTGCACCAGCTGACTCTGAAACTATTTATGGAAAGCGGTGAATGGGACCGGCACATTCGGAAAATGCGGACACTTTATAGAAAAAAACACTCGCTGCTTTTGGAAACGATTAGAGAAGCAATGGGGGAGCATGTCTGTGTCAGCGGGGAGGATGCGGGTTTGCACATTGTTCTTCATGTGAAGAGCAGTAAGTCTGCTGATGAATTGGTACGAATAGCGGAACAGGCAGGCGTAAAAGCGTACAGTACATCAAAAAATTGGATTCAGGGTAAGCCGCCCATACCGATATTGCTTGGGTTCGGCGGATTGTCATTTGATGAAATAAAACAGGGGATCAAACGCTTGAACGCGGCTTGGCGGCCTTATTATCGATAAGGGGAAATAGGAGTATTTTGTCGAGGGTTAGGGATTCATTGAGCAGATAGGATACGAAATAATAAAGGATTGAAAATGGAGCGTAAATGAATACAAAATGAAAACAGGAACGCTTCACACTGGTTCAGTGAAACGTTCCTGTTTATTATTATGGCATAATCTCGTTTCTTAGGTTCAGCCAGTTACTCAAACCGCCTCTGATAAAGTCTGAAAGTCTTCATCACTGAGTTTTATTCCGGCCGCAGCAATGTTTTCTTTGACATGGGCAACAGAAGATGTTCCCGGAATCGGAAGAATGACCGGCGAGCGTTTCAGCAGCCAGGCAAGGGCGATCTGCGCCGGTTTTGCGTCATATTTTTTGGCGATCTGATCCAGCGGTCCGCCTTCTTTTGCGAGCGCTCCCGTTGCGAGAGGGAACCATGGAATAAATCCGATCTGATGCTTCTCGCAGTAATTTAGCACCATCTCTGAATCGCGTTTTGCCAGATTGTACAGATTTTGAACGGAAACGATCGGAGTGATTTCATTTGCGGCTTGCAGTTCTCCGACGCTGACCTGACTCAGCCCGATATGGCGGATTTTCCCCTCGAGTTTCATCAGTGCCAGTTCACCGATCTGGTCGGCAAGCGGTACTTTGGGATCAATACGATGCAGCTGAAGCAAATCAATGTGATCCAGTCCAAGCGTGCGCAAATTCAACTCAACCTGCTGGCGAAGATATTCCGGTCGGCCAACGGGAATCCATCTGTTCGGACCTTGGCGCGTATGTCCGACTTTTGTGGCAATAACCAGGTCATTCGGATAAGGGTGAAGGGCTTTTTTGACCAATTCATTGGCCACAAACGGGCCATAGGCGTCCGCTGTATCAATGAAATTGACGCCGAGCTCTGAAGCGGTCTGCAGGACACGGACGGCTTCTTCCGGATTGCGCGGATCTCCCCAGACACCGGGTCCTGTCAGCTGCATCGTTCCATACCCCAGACGATTGACCGGCAAATCGCCGCCGATTGTGAAAGTACCTGATAAAGCTGCTGTAACGGTTGATTCAGACATTCGATTTCCTCCTTCAGCTTGCTTTTTTCGAAAGTCATCTATACTCTTGCCAGTGAACCTCCTGTATTTGGTTTAACACAGTTATCTTTTCGGATTCAAAAAAAATGCTCGGATTTACACAATTGTCATACAAAAGAGGACACCCTGACGAAAGAAAGCCGAGAAGGCGCCGCTTAAGGGCCCGCCACAGCCTATGAGGTTAGATAGTTACAGGGCCAATGATGAAAATTGTTTAAAAATACTGAATTATAGCAGTGCATGACCTATAATGGGTAGTGGATGCTGTACAGACAGTAAGTATCCAAGCAACAAATCACTGCTCACAGAAAAAGTAGGTATAATGAAACACCTTAAAGGAAAACTTTTTACAACATGAAAAAATGAAACAGGGAAGCGATCAAAATGATCAAAGGTTTATATGAAGCGCATTTGCCGGTCAGTCATCTTTCAGCTTCGATTGAATTCTATAAAAAACTGGGCTTGGAAATTGCCTACCAAAATGAGAAACTGGTTTTTTTCTGGATTGAAAAGGGAAAAAGCTGGCTGGGGCTTTGGGAAACTGAAAAAGTGAAAATAGCCTATCACCCATCACTGAGACATGTCGCATTTAAAGTTGATTTAGAGGATATCAAAAAAGCAAAAGAATGGCTGGCACAAAGGGGAATTAAAATACGGACCTCCTTTGGCTTCCCTGCTGAAAAACAGCCTCTTGTCCTGCCTAATAACCCGCAGGCACATGCAGCCATTTATTTTAATGATCCTGACGGAAACTCGCTTGAACTGATTGCTCCCTTGCGGTTAGACGTCGAAGAAGACTTCAAAATGATGACATTGGAAGAATGGATGACTAAAAAGAAATAAGTGTTTCAGTCATGGGCTGATGGGCTAACCGTAATCAATCCGGGAAAATGATTAAGCTTTCGTTGTGAACTTTTAAGCGATCTCCATTGTATAGTTTTTAAAAAGCAAAAAGATGGAGGAAGCTAAAATGGATATTGGGTGGATGGTATCACTTATTGTGACAGGTTTTTTAATCGTGTTTATTCTTTCGATTGCTATTCCTATGGATCTAAAGCACATTGTCCGGGAAAAGGGTAAAATCAATTATAAGAAAACAAAGGTATTTTTACGGTGGAACATTTTTGATACCATGACGCTCAGTCTGGCCATTTATACGATCATCTGTGTCCAGGTTTTAAATGCTTTGATTATGCATGGTGAAACGATAAAGAATCCTTTTGTGCAGTTTTTTACGAATCAGGCACAAGCATGGACAATTGTCACGATCTTTTATCTTATTTCCCGGGTATCAATGACCTTGAAAGCGATCAAGGAACGATGGGGCGATAAGATTGAATGAGCATGAGGAGCGATTGATGATCGCTTATCAAAACGGTGATGATGCCGCTCTGAACGAAATCTACATCCTGTATAAAAATCCGCTTTATTCATTTGTTTTTCGCTATACAAGAGAGGAGCAGCTGAGTATTGATATTGTTCAGGATACCTTTATGAGGCTGCAGCGTTACAAGCACCGCTATACCTCCGAAAAAGGAAATCTGAAATCATTTTTGTTTCAAATCGCTTATCGGCTAATGGTTAACAAATTAAACCGGCGGAAGAAGTGGCAAAGCCTTTTACCCTTCCTTGTACCTCTAGAAAATGACGAAATGCATCATGTTGACCGCATGACGATCAGAGATGCGGTTGCAAAGCTGCCCGAAATACACCGCGCCGTCATATTGCTCTTTTATTATCACGATATGTCACAACAGGAGATTGCAGAGATTCTTAATATTCCGCTAGGAACAGTCAAATCAAGGCTGCACAAATCCATTCAACTATTGAAAGAAGAACTGGAGGTGAAGGATTATGGATCAAGATCCTTTTAGAGAAGAGCATTTTCTAAGGAAGAAGATGGACGAATATCATGTAGAAATACCTGACTTCCCGATGAAACCTCGGCCGTGGGAACGATGGATTGACTTTCTGGCTTCGCCGGCGAAGAATCCGTTTGAGTCCTTCTTGTCAACTGCGAGTGGAATCCTGTTATTAAAAATCGTTCCCATCATTGGAGCGATTTTCCTGACTCTTATACCGATTTTTCTAAATTTTATAGGGTGATCCATCAACATTCCCCAAAATGAGTAGGTCAAAAGGTGAACTATCTTTTGATAGAGAAACTTGCATGATGAAAGGCGTACAACCTTTAAATTTTGATAAAAGAGTCTGTTCAAAAAGAAAGACAAAAAGGGCCATGGAATCAAAAAAGCGCCGTTTTGGGCACCGCAATTTTCCCGGACCTTTTGGACATCCTCTTAAAGGAGACATTTCTATGAAAAGCAAACAGTGGAGAGTGGGAATTTTACTATTTGATGATGTGGAAGTCTTGGATTTTGCGGGTCCGTTTGAAGTCTTCGCTGTGACGATCCTGGAAAATGTAGAACAGCCGTTTATTGTTGAAACCGTCTCGGAAAAAGGAACTCTCATCAGTGCCCGAAATGGTTTGAAGGTACAGCCGGATTACAGCTTCAATAGCATGCCGCCTTTTGATATTCTTGTTATTCCCGGCGGTCTGGGAGCCCGTGATCGGGAAATTAACAACGCTAAGGTGATAAAGTGGATAGGCAGCCAAGCGCAGCGGGTTCAATGGATGACATCGGTTTGCACCGGGGCTTTGCTGTTGGCAAAAGCCGGGCTGTTGAACGGGAAAAAAGCGACGACACACTGGGCGAGTCTCGAACGACTGAAAACGGAGTTCCCGGAAGTCGATGTCAGGCGTGGAGTCAAGTTTGTCGATGAAGGGAATATCGTGACATCAGGCGGTATTTCGGCAGGTATCAATATGTCTTTCCACATCGTCAAACGATTATTGGGTGTGGAGGTGGCCCGGGAGACGGCCAGAAGAATGGAATACGACATTATTATTTGAATTACGTAAAGGTTTTTGGACTTGATTACGGAAAAATTTTTATAACAGAGTTTAAGAGGCGAGCAGTGAGTCTAACGGAAACAGTATAGTGTGTATTAATTCCAGATCGTCTGGAATTATTTCTGCTAAAGAAAAGGCACCGCTATTGGATCCATTTACGAATGCTGAAGTTGTCTTCAAGCAGGACCCAGTTTTGCCGAAAAGAGGGGCCTAAAGCCCAATAGCTGATACCGCGGAGATGATTGTGTTTGACCATGTTGAACTTTGCTTGGGCGCTCCGCGCATCTTCAAACCAAACTTCGTGAAGACGGCTTTGTTCATCAATATAGCGGTAAAACGGTGCCTGAGCGGCAGGATCATATTGAATCGCAGCGCCATATTTTACCGCGCGTTCGACGGCTTTTTTTGGACTGAATGTTTCCGCTGCCTGTCCCTGTATGTGTGGGAGAATCCAGTCGCGCGCGTAAATCTGGAATCCCAAAAAGATTTTCTCTGCCGGTATCACCGACAAGGCGTATTCCACGACCCTTCTCATCTGATAAATGGGTGAGATCGCTTGCGGCGGACCCAGCCGGTAACCCCACTCATAGGTCATCAGCACAACAAAATCGGCAATTCTGCCATGCACTTCATAATCGTGTGCCTCGTATAACAATCCAGGCTGCGCAGCACTTGTTTTTGGTGCTAAAGCCGTTGATACAAAATAGCCTAATGGATGAAGATGGTTCACAGCCTGCTGAAGAAAATGATTGTAAAGTTCACGGTCGGCAGGGAGAACATTTTCAAAATCAATATTTAATCCGCGGTATCCCTTTTCCCGCATGATCCGAATCACGTCCGACAACAGGTTTTCCCGATAGGCCGGCGTGTTTAATACAACATGTGCCAGGTTTGTGCCCGCTTCCGTCGCAGAGAAATTGGTAACAGACATCATGGGGACAGCATTTTGAGCGAGTGCGGCGGAAATTATCGCCTGATCATTTATCGGATCGAGCGTTCCGTTTTCCGTGATACGGTAGGCGAATGGGGTTAAATAAGTAAGCAGGCTTCCAACCTGACGAATCGAGTTAACGGCTTCGTTGCTCGTTTGATACGTATAAGCATTGACTTCAATGTTAGGTTTGGGGCTCACATCTGCTTCAGAAACGGGAATAATCAGTGACTGGCCGATCACCAAACGATTCGGATCGGACAAATCATTAATATCCGCTAGAGTGTTTACTGATACATTATAGCGGCCTGCAAGTTGCCAAAGCGACTCTCCGCTGCGAACCACATAAATCATCAATGAAAATCTCCCTTAAAGTTATTTCGCTTTGTACTGTATGAAAACAAGGGGAGGATTGTGCGTTTTCCCTAATGAAGCTAAGCTAATGTAAGAAGTATTCGGGAGGTGAACAGATGAAATTTATGTGTTCATTAATCACTGTAGAAGATATTAATCGTTCAAGAGCATTCTATGAAAAACTGCTGCAACAAAAAGTTAAATATGATTTTGGTGAAAATATCCTTTTTGAGAGTGGCTTTGCCATTCATCTGAAATCTCATTTTTCAAATTTGATTGATAATAGAGCGATGATAATGGGCGGCAATAATTTCGAACTTTATTTTGAACACGATGATGTGGATGCATTTGTCGAAAAATTAAAAAATAATAAAGTTGAATTGCTGCACGAAGCGAGGGAACAGCCTTGGCGGCAGAAAGTGGTTCGGTTTTATGACCCGGACAAAAACATTATTGAAGTAGGAGAATCTTTAGAATTCCTTTCGTTTCGCTTATCTGAAGAAGGGAAAAGCGCTGAAGAAATAGCGGAAATGATGACTATGACCGATCAGTTTGTGAAAGAATCCATATGTCAAATAAAGAAAGCCAGACGCGACTTGACGGAAAATCGAGGGGAATAATCAGTTCGGGAATAGTAAAGGCGCGCCCTTTGTCTTTCAGAATGACCAGTGAATCATAAAATCGGCCAGTCTGGTGAGCAGGTAGACAACGGTTGCCGTGATTATGAAGAAGACAAGAACGAATCGAATCCTGAAACAACCGAGCAGCACAAGAGTGTTTTTCACGTCCAGCATCGCTCCGAAAATGAGAAAAGCGACGATTGATCCCGGAGAGAACTGGTGGGTGAACGATGCGGCAAGAAAGGCGTCTGAAGTGGAGCAGACGGATAAAAAATAGGCGAGTGCCATCATGACGGCAGGCCCTGCTGCTGCGTTGGCCCCGATAGCGGTCATCAGATCCCGGTTAAAAAAAGTCTGAAACAGGCTGGCCATCAATGCGCCGACAATAAAATATCTGGTCATGTCAAAGAATTCACTGCTGATGTGAAACATTTGATCGTGCAGGGAAGGTTTTCCCGAGTGATGATGTTCGTGATCTGAATGCCTGATACCGATAAGATTCTCTTGTTTCAGGATGGATTGATTTCGAAAAAGATAGTAGATGGAGGTGCCAATAATAAAGGAGGCAATGACGGTCAGGAACACGCGCGCATAAAGGATGGCCGGTTTGCTTTGAAAAGCATAAAAGGTAGACAGAACAACAATCGGGTTGATAATGGGGATAGAAACGATGAGGACAACACCGAGATGCTGCGGCAGTCCTTTTTTTATCAGGCCGCGAACGATCGGAATGATCACGCATTCACAAACCGGGAACAGGAGTCCGGTAAAAGCAGCCGGAATCATGGCCAGGAAAGGGTTTTTCGGCAATAATTGCCGCACGACGTCCTCTCTTATGTAGGTTTGGATAAAAACGGAGAGAATAACACCGGCCAGTATAAAGGGGACAGCCTCGACGATCATGCCCAGAAAAAGGGTGCTGAAAGAGTAGAACACGGACGGCAGATAGTTAAAATAGGGATTGCCTTCGGTTTTCTCCAGAAAAATAAGAAGAAAAAGGAGAAGTGCGACGGTCAATGGATGATAGAGTACGCTTGGCTTAAACAGGTGCACGATTTGTCCCCCTTTAATCGACTATATGTGATTTGTAAATCGGAATGATTATTATTTAAACTATGAAGCGAAAAGGCTAATAAGAACAAGCATAGGAAGGGACCTCCTCTTTTAAATGTCTTGTCAAAGAAGCAGCATTGTGTTTTAATAGTGAATGTAAATCGTAATAATTACGATTTACGAAGGAGTGGAAGAAAAAATGGCCAAGAAGTCAAAAATGATCAAGGAAATGAAACGTGAAGCTCTGGTCGCAAAGTATGCCGATCAGCGTCTTGAACTGAGAGCTGAGGGGAACTATGCCGCGCTGGCAAAACTTCCACGCGATTCTTCGCCGACACGGCTCCATCATCGCTGCCCGCTGACCGGAAGGCCACGCGGCTATATGAGCAAATTCAGAATGTCGCGGATTGCTTTCAGGGAATACGCGTACAAAGGACAAATACCCGGTGTCAAGAAAGCAAGCTGGTAAGGGAGAGTAATGATTCATGAAACAAAAACATAAAATTTTGATCTTTACATCTTAAACCGTAATCGTTACGATTAAATATTGGTAAAGTGATTAAAGAGGAGCGGCGGAATACATGAAGCGTCATTATTTCATTCATCGGTTTTTTATTTTGTTCGGTGTTATCGTCATGCTGCTGGGAGTGCTGGCGGGATGCGGAAAGGCACAGTCCAATAACGGCGGTTCGTCAAAAATTAACATTGTTGCTGCCGAAGATTTTTACGGTGAGGTTGCACGGGCTGTCGGCGGCAATCATGTAAATGTGACATCGATAATTAACAAACCAAGCATTGATCCGCATGAGTTTGAGCCGACAACGGCGACGGCTCAGTCCGTCAATAACGCCAAACTTGTGATCTATAATGGCATCGGTTATGACAGTTGGATGGACAAACTCGTTTCTGCCGATCAAGGGAATAAAAAGGTGCTTCGCGTCGGTGAAGATCTGATGAACAAGAAAAGCGGGGACAATGAACATTTGTGGTACGATCCTGAGACGATGCCGAAACTCGCTCAACGGATCGCTGCCGAACTGGCGAAGCTCGATCCTTCTCATGCGAAAGACTATCAAAAGAACGCCAATGCTTATATTGCGGAAATCAAACCGGTGAAAGACTTGGCTGCAAAACTTGCCAAACAAACAAACAACAAAACGGTGGATGTCTCCGAACCTGTTTTTGACCTTATGCTGCAGGCATTAAAGTATAAAATCAGTAATAAAGGCTTCGAACTTGCGGTTGAGAACGGAAGCGATCCGGCACCCAAGGACATCGCTGCCATGCAAAGCGACATTATTCATCATCGTATCCATTTCTTTGTGGAAAACATTCAGGCAAGTGACCCGACCGTAGGCAGGATCGTTGCGCTCGCAAATAAAAACAATGTGCCGGTCGTTAAAGTGACGGAGACGCTCCCTGACGGGCAAAGCTACAAGTCCTGGATGCTTGGCGAACTGCAGCAAATTGAAAAAACACAGAGCAATCGGTGACGTTTTCCGGCAAGAGACGAAAGTATAAGCGATGAAATGTTGCGAACGAGCCTATGCTCAATAATTAATGTCAGGAGGTTTTCCATGACTGGCGAAATTAGGGTGGACAATCTGCAGGTCAGCTTTAACGGGGAAACGATATTGGATCATGTGTCCTTTCAGGCGAATCCGGGTGAAATGTTTGCGATAATCGGACCAAACGGAGCGGGTAAATCGACGCTTTTGAAGACAATTCTCGGCCTTATCAGGCCTCAGGGCGGTCATGTTTCTCTTGAAGGGGAAACGGGGAAACCGATCGTTGGCTACGTCCCCCAATCACGGACCATTGACGATGAGACGCCGATTCAGGCGGGGGATTTTGTTTCCCTTGGCCTTAAGGTCAGGATTATTCCCTGGATGTCGCCAAGCGAAAGAAGAAGTGTGAAGCGTGCGATGGAAATGACCCATACGCTTCATCTGGCAAAAAAACCGATTGGGAAACTTTCAGGTGGAGAACGACAGCGTGTTTTTTTGGCGCAGGCGCTTGTACGCGCCCCTGATATTCTTCTGCTCGATGAGTCGACCGCCAATCTGGATCCCAACGCGCAAGAACAGATGATGCAGCTTATCAAGAGTGTCTGCCATGAACACAAGGTCACCGTGCTGTTCATCAGTCACGATCTTCATTTAGTGAAAGAATACGCCGACCGGGCACTCTTCATGTCACGCGGACACTATGAAACCGGCGGTGTCAACCATGTGATGGATAATAAAGCGATGGAATGGCTCTACCATTCAACGGATCATGAGAAACTGGGGCGGCGCGGATTATTTGAAATGGATAGAGAGCACAAGACAGGTTATTTTTAAAGGGATATAGAGAGAATAGCTTTTTTGTGATCAGTGCCTGATGCTAGTTTCTCATGTGATTGTTCAGTAAATCTTTCATCACTTTGGAGGGCAGGAACTAATGTTTCAATATGATTTTATGCAGCACGCATTTTTGGCCGGTACGCTTGTCGCCCTGATGTGCGGAACGATCGGGGTTTTTGTTATGGCGAGAAATCTCTCATTTATCGCGCATACATTCTCTCATATCGGATTTGCCGGCGCCTCTTTTGCTGTTTACGCAGGCATTGATCCCCTCGAAGGATTACTGCTTTTTACTTTGCTCAGCGCGCTGGGCGTTGGACAAATGGGGGTGAAAGCCTTCCGCCGTGACGCATCGGTCAGCGTCATTCTGAGCTTTTTTCTTGGGCTCGGAATCTTATTCCTCTCTCTGTCTAATAAGCAGTCGAATTTTACAGCAACTCTTCTGTTCGGGAGTGTGGTTGGCATCAATATGCAGGACGTCTGGCAAATCGTCGGCCTGACTCTGCTCGTTCTGTTTGTACTCGCTCTGGGGTACCGTTTGCTTAAGTTTGACTCTTTTGATCAAGTAGGTGCTGCCGCTGCGGGATTGCCGATTCGCTGGATTTCTGTCGGCTTCCTGCTCCTGATGTCGGTAGCGGTGAGTGTGACGGTCCAGATTGTCGGTGCTCTGCTCGTTTTTGTACTGATGACGGTGCCGGCTGCCGCGGCGCGCTATTTCACGCAGTCAGTTTTTGCAATGATCGTCGTTTCTTCATTATTGGCAGCTGCTGGTGTCTGGTTCGGACTTGTCATGGGCTACTATACCAGTGCTCCGGTCAGCTTTTACATCGCCAGCTTTGAAGCCGTCATGTATTTTACGGGTATCACTTATCAGCGGCTCATGCTGAGATATAAAAAGGTTCGTGCCAGTTAATCGTGAACATTAGTCTTTAGACTCGATTGTGACTGCTCTGATTTTTTCAGAAGGATACTGACCAGCTGCAAGTTTCTTAGAATAAAGCAGCCAATCGGTGTTGTTTGAGAAAAGAATGTAATGCGATTTTTACATAAATCGGGAATCCTTATCAGTTCGGCAGGGCTCCTTTTTTATTTCCATAAGGAGACGCTTTGAAATTGACACAGAAGAAAAATCAGGCTATTATACCCTTATGGGTATACTGGAGGCTAATAACATGAACTATACACCTCAAATGAAAAACCGCCTTAAGCGGATAGAAGGGCAGATTCGCGGAATTTTGCGGATGATGGAGCAAGATGAAGACTGTCGTAGTATCGTGACACAGTTAACTGCGGCGAGAACAGCCATCGACCGCTCTCTCGGTCTTGTCGTCGGAGCGAATCTTGAAGAATGTCTGCGAAAACAAATCCAGGATGGGGATGAATCGACCCAGCAATTAATTAACGAAGCGGTACAGATGCTGGTTAAAAGCCGATGATGCTTTTAAAAACAATTTTCTCCAGTGGGACGCCGGTCAGGGCAAATTTGATCGTTGATAAAGGAGAGGACAAGATTGGGATGGTTTTTTGGATCGAAGTTCAGTAAGATCAGCACCTCAGAGTTGAAGGATTACTATTTGAAGAACAGGAAAGATAAATTTTTCCTGGATGTTCGGACACAGTCGGAATTCAGGACACAGTCCATATCGAATTTCACCAATGTTCCTTTGCAAAGTTTACAGAGTCATTTAAATAAAATTCCCAGGGATAAAGAAGTGGTTGTAATCTGTCAGAGCGGTATGAGAAGTTCGATGGCATGCAGACTTTTGAAGAAGGCGGGGTATGAAAGGGTAACGAACGTGTCCGGTGGTATGAATCACTGGAGATAATTTTTTATGCGGTTTAAAATACCTGTATGGGTATATTATCGAAAAATGGAGGAAGAAAAGCATGTATGAAGAGATTATGCCTGAGGAAGTTGAACGTCTGCTCGGTAAAAAGAGCAGCCTTAGCATTATTGATGTACGAGAGCCATACGAGTTTGCGGAAGGCCACATTCCGGGTGCAAAAAATATTTCAGTCAATGCCATTCAATACCGGATGGGTGAAATTGACAAGAAAACGGAACACATTATTGTTTGCCATTCCGGAAGCAGGAGCGGAGTGGCGTCGGCGATTTTGTCCGCTAACGGTTTCAAGGTGAAAAATATGAGCGGCGGCATGATGAACTGGACAGGGGACATTGAATATTGAGGAGGGGAGCAAATGAAAATCGTGATTGTAGGCGGAGTTGCCGGAGGAATGTCTGCAGCCACTCGTTTACGCCGGTTGAATGAAGACGCCGAAATCATCGTCCTGGAACGGGGGCCGTATGTATCTTTTGCGAACTGCGGACTCCCCTATTATATCGGCGGAGTGATCAAGGATCGTTCAAAACTGCTGGTTCAGACTGCGGAAAAGCTGTATGATCGATTTCGTTTAGATGTACGCACGGAAAGCGAAGCGTTGAAAATTGATCGTCAGCTTCAAAAAGTCACGATTAATCATCAAGGTTACCTATATGACGAGCGTTATGACAAACTGATTCTTTCGACAGGCGCGAAGCCGATGGTACCCCCTATGAAAGGCAGCAGAGAAGCAGACAATCTGTACACATTGAGGGATGTTCCGGATGCCGAGCGGATTGTTCGCATGATCGAAAAAAACAGACCCGAGCGTGCAGCAATTATTGGTGCCGGTTTTATCGGTCTGGAGATGGCGGAAAATCTTTACCGGCGGGGCTTGAAAGTGACCGTGATCGAACGGGCCGGCCAAGTCCTTCCGCCGCTGGACATTGAAATGGCTGCTGCCGTTGAGCAGGAGCTCATTTCCCGGGATATTCAAGTGCTCAAAGGCAAGACCGTTACCGAATTCGAAAATCATGGAGCCACAGTCATCATGGATGATGGAATCAAGCTGGAGGCTGATTTGACCATTTTATCCGTGGGTGTCCAGCCTGAATCCTCCCTTGCCGATGATGCGGGCCTTGAGCTTGGGATGCGTCACGCGATCATCGTCAACGATCAGCTGCAGACGAGTGATCCGAATATCTACGCGATTGGTGACGCCATTTCGATCAGACATTTCGTCAGCGGCGCTGCGGCGGTCATTCCGCTCGCCTCGCCGGCCAATCGCCAGGGGCGAATGGTTGCCGATATCCTGAGCGGAATGGAAAGACATTACGCCGGCACACTTGGCACATCGATTGTCAGGGTGTTTGACCAGGCCGCCGCTGTTACCGGATTGAATGAAAAACAGCTGCGCAGCTCCGGAATCACTTATGAAACGGTTCATACCAGTCCTTATGATCACGCAACCTATTATCCCGGAAGCAAATCTATGCAATTAAAACTATTATTTGAATCCCAAACCGGTCAATTGCTCGGTGCGCAGGCTGTCGGCGCGCAGGGCGTTGATAAGACGATCGATGTTCTCTCGACTGCCATTAAAGCGAAGATGACGGTTCATGATCTCACCGAACTGGAACTTGCTTACGCTCCGCCATTCAATTCGGCCAAATCGCCTGTCAATCTGCTTGGCTACGCCTCTCAGAATGTGCTGGAACATGAAGTCGATTCCATTCAGTGGAGCGAAGTTGACAAGGAGACGCATGAGGGCAGTCTGCTCATCGATGTACGGACGGAAAGTGAATATGACCAGGGAACCATTCCGGGGGCGATTAACATTCCGTTAGACAATTTGCGCGAGAGAATAGACGAACTGCCCAAACACAGAGAGATCATTGTCACCTGTCAGGTGGGGCTGCGCGGCTATCTTGCGGCCCGCATTCTCTCTCAGAAAGGTTATAAAGTCAAAAATCTGGATGGCGGATATAAACTTTATTCGACAGTCTTCCCGGCAACAAGCAAAGAAGGGGTTTGAGAAAAATGAATGCGTCTGTGCCTGCCGCGGATCAGGGGAGGGTGCAGATGCTTTTTTTTACTGCAGCCCGCGCCCAGAATTGTCACAGGTATTAGGCATGGGCATATGGTGTAAGTGAAACAAAGGGGGCAAATCCCCAAGGAGGCTGAAAATGAATGAATGAAATACATTCTTATTATGGGCAGGGCCAAGGCATTGGAGATATCGATCAAACCTATTTTCCGGACGAATTAAATTTTCCTCAGGAACGTCAGATGACCATGCCAACCATGCCCTATCCCGGGCAGCCCTACCCGACCATGCCTTATCCAGCGCAACCCTACCCAACCCAGCCCTATCACGCCATGCCTTATCCGACGCATCCTTATCCGATGCATCCACCGTATCCTTCAGGACGCCCGCCTTATTGGTATGGGTCTGGCACCGCCATGCCGACCATGCCGCCTGGAATGCCGCGTCCCTATTGAAGGCTGAAAAAGATTGTTAATTTTTTGTTTGCACGTAAAAAGAAATGAATCGGAGCGAATTTTAAACCCAACTTTCGCCTCGATTTTTTTCTTTTTGGCAGGTTTTCAATCTCAAACGATTACGCAGCCTTATAAAGTTTAAACACGCTGCATTTTATCACTGTCTCTTGTGAAGCGCGCCGGTATATGGGTTGCCGACCGGATCAACGGGGAATCATTTAATCCGGTTTCTTCCGGATTACCGTTATGAAATTGTTAAAACTTAAACGAGAAATTATTGTTTCAAAAGTACGCAGTTATAGGCCTACCCAAAATATCATGAGATTACCCGGCAATTGAACTTTATAAAATAACACCAACCGCATTTTTCGCAGCTGGTGTCTTTTTTACAAGCTCAGCATTCATATGATTCAATAAATGATACATTTATAGGGAGGACAAACGATTATTCTTCTTTTTCAACAACAACTGCTGTTCCGAAAGCCAGGACTTCACTCATGTTTTGTCCGATTTCGCTCGAATCAAATCGCATCATAACAATTGCGTTTGCTCCTGTTGCCGTCGCATTTGCAATAAGACGGTCGATCGCCTGCTGACGGGCGTCTTCAAGCATGTGCGTATATTCATGAATTTCTCCGCCGATAAGACTTCTTAAGCTGGCCATGATGTTGCCGCCCAGGCCGCGACTCCGCACGATTAATCCAAAAACCTCTCCTTTAACTTCTGTTACTTTATAGCCGGGAATGTTTTCAGTAGTCACAACGATCATTTAATTGCCCTCCCATTTTGATTAAATTCCATACCTCTCTTAATAAGATTACCATTTATTCACAAATTCCAATAGGCCTGTTCTCTGATTTCGTTGGCAATTTTTTAAATTATTATGTGCGTTGATTAAAGACAGTGATCAATATAAAAAATTCAGGAAAATAAACCGGATTGTTTTAAGTTCACGCATGAGTGCCGGCTTTAAAATGGAACAGCATGACTGTCTGGACCGGCCTTTTTATCGACAATCTTTCCTTTTTCAAGCAAAGCACAGACCAATTCATTTGACTTTTATGATTGTGATTATATAATATACGCATGCAATATATTACGTACGAATGAGGAGCAAAAGATGCCTATACCTAAAAATTATTCTTCACCGATTCGGCTGCTTGCAAAAGACAAGGCATTTAATCAATTACAAAGGTGGATCATAGACGGAACGCTGGAACCGGGTGAACAAATATACGATTCGGAAATCTCGAAGGCTTTGGGCATTAGCCGCACGCCCATTCGCGAAGCGTTACAGCTCTTAGCGGTTCAAGGCTTTATTGAGATGCTGCCTGGAAAAGAAACCCGGGTAACAAGGATAAAAAAAGAAGATGTTTTAAAAATCTACCCTCCGCTTGCTTCCCTGCATGCTTTGGCTGCTGAAGAAGCGGCCAAAGTTATTACAGCGGAACAAATTGAAACATTGAAGGAAATGACAAACGAATATGAGCGGCTCATCGATCATCAAGAACAATTTAAAGCCATGGAAAGCGACGAAAAGTTCCACAATTTTATTGTTGAGCTCACTGATAATCCTTACATTACAGACTTCTCTTCGATCCTGCAATTGCATATCCGGCGTTTTAAATTTGTATTTCTAAAAAGGGATCTTATCCTTGTGAAGGAGTCCCTGAAAGAACATAGAGCCATGATTCAGGCTTTCGAAGATCATCATGAAGAGAAGGCGGCGTCTATTATGAAGCAAAACTGGCTCAGACCGATGAAAGAAGTTTATCATTTTCTCGTTGGAAAAAATGAATCATGAATCGGGAGAAACGCTGGCTCGCAGACTTGTCCTTACTTTTTGTAGCTGTGGTATGGGGTTCCAGTTATCTAGCGACAAAGGTAGTATTATCGGACATCGCAGTATTCTCTTTCCTTTTCATCCGATTTCTGCTTACGGTGTTTATTATGATCGCCCTGACCTGGGGAAAATTAGTGAAAGCCACAAAACAAACATGGCTGTCCGGCATTATTTTTGGTTTGTTTCTTTCAGCTATCTTTGCATCCGAAACATGGGGCATTCATTTTACCTCGGCTGCTAACGCCGGCTTTTTAATTAGTTTATTCGTCGTGTTCACCCCGCTTATTGAATCAATCTGGTTCAAAACAAGACTTCGCGCCGGTATTTTAGGAACCGTATCGCTTTCTGTCTTCGGGACGTTCCTATTAACGATGAAGAGCGGCTATCACTTCAATATCGGCGATGTATTGATCCTCATTGCCGCGCTACTGCGCGCCGTTCAAATGTCGGTAACACAAAAAATGACTAAGGGCAGGGCCATGGATTCGGGAGCGCTGACAACGATACAGTTAAGCGTGGTCGCCATAATAATGGGTCTGTTGTCTCTGTCCACTGAACGATTCTCAATTTTGACCATTTCCACATCGCCGGCGTTTTGGCTGCTGACCGCTTATCTCGCCATTTTTTGCACACTGTTCGCATTTTACATTCAGCTGACCATGATCAGGCGAACCTCCCCGACGCGAGTCGGTCTCTTGACGGGAACAGAGCCGCTATTCTCAGCCCTATTTGCTGTAGGGCTAGGCGGCGAGCACCTGTCCCCGCAAGAATGGCTGGGAGGGTTTTTGATCGTTGCCGCCACCTATTTTGGCCGGCATATGGAAACAAGAAGCCGCTTGCAGAAGCCTGCAGACGCTGCTGTAAAAGATGCATAAAACGGGCTGGTGTATCGTTTTGTCTAAGGCTAGTAGCTGCACGCGAATCGCTTTAAAGAATAAGCTAAGATCGTTTCAGAAAAAAATACGGTAAAGGTCGATTGCTGCCGCTAAAAGGGGAGCACCAAAAAAGTTGTTTTTATCGCCAGGTTGATCCTTTCTCGCCGCTCATCTCTGTCCTCCGCCCCCAAGTTTGCCCTGATTCGATCGCTGCTGATAAAGGTGCCTGTTGATGCACCCGATATTAGAAAGCATATCAATGCAATGGATCCTGAGATGTTTGTCAGAATTAAATGACTTTTAACAAGTCCTCCGATGAAGAAAAAGAGCAATGCAAGAAGGACACCGGCTAAGAAAAATGTTCTTTTCTTCATCCATATCATCTCCCGATTAAGGATTGTTCCATGGTAGAAACAAAGGCACTGTGAATTTCCCACACTTAAAGAATAACGAAATTAAAAAAAAAACAGATATACCAGGGGGAGCTATTGAGGTTGCGCAGGGCCGGACCTTTGTACGAAAAAGAAATCCCCGGCGATGCCGACTCGGCAAACCGGGGGTCAGAACTCTTTCAGATTAAGTGAGACTTAGTCATTCTGTGCGGCAAACACTTTACCTAATTCGGATAAAAGTTCAGGCATATCCATTTTACCCATAACCACTTCGACGAATCTTAAAGATTCCGGATGAGCAATCATATCCTTAAGCGCATCCTCAAGCTCGCCTTCAGTGGTTGCCTTATAGCTTTTCACGTTTTCATTTGCACCAAGAACAGCGGGTATCTCTGCGTATTTCCACATCTGAATGTCGTTATAGGCTTGTTCCGGACCGTGAATGGACCGTTCGACCGTATACCCGTCATTATTAATGACAAAAATAATCGGGTTGATCTTCTGACGGATCATCGTTGAGATCTCCTGGAATGTCAACTGGAAGGCTCCGTCGCCGATCAGCAGGATGTTGCGTCTTGTCCGGTCGGCAAGCTGCGTACCCAGTAAGGCAGGGAGTGTATAACCAATCGATCCCCATAACGGCTGGCCGACAAAGGTGACATGCTCTTTCAACGGAACCGTCTCAGAACCGAAAAAGGAAGTTCCCTGGTCGGCGATGACGATATCGTTTTTCTGAATAAAAAGCTGCATCATGTCCCAGAAGCGTTTCTGAATAAGCGGCTGATCGGTTTCGACATAAAATGCAGATGGGTTCGCATCCTGTTCGGTGACGGGCGTAATTGCCAGTGTGCTCTTATCGCGTGCGGAGAGGGAATCCGCCAGTTGATTCAGCGTCTCTTTCATCCCAACATCCTGAAAACGCTGATCGTGATAGACAACGTCGACTGGATTGATGTGAATGACTGTGTCGCCGCTGAAGCCTTGAGAGAATCCGCCCGTAATCGAATCGGTTAACTGGACACCGATACTGAGGATACAATCCGATTCATCGATCCGCTTTTTTAAATAAGGTGCGCTTGTTTTTCCGCTGTACACGCCGATGAACTGCGGATGTTCTTCATTAAAAGCCCCTTTTCCCATACTCAGCGTGGCCACTGGAAATCCCACTTTTTCGGCGAAACGCTTGAGTTCTTCTTCAGCGTGATACCGGTATACTAGAAAGTCTGCGAGAATCACAGGTGATTTTGCCTGTTCAATGACCGGTACAAGTGACTCCAGCATTTGTTGAAGACGCTCTGAGCGTATCTTTGCCTCTTCTTTTAATAAAGGTTCCGCGGGCGGCGTGGCCGGCTGTGAATGAATATCAACCGGTACATTGATATACACCGGACGTTTTTGGATCCAGCATGCTTTTAAGACACGATCGATTTCTCGGGTGGCGTTTGACGCCGTCAGCGTCGTCTGCGCGACAGTGACTTCCTGATACATCCGTGAAAAATGATTGAATTCACCGTCGCCGAGTGTGTGGTGAACGATTCGTCCTTCACGGGCTACCTTAGTTGAAGGGGAGCCCGTAATCTTTATCACGGGAACTTGTTCCGCATAAGAACCGGCAATCCCGTTTATGGCACTCAGCTCACCGACCCCGAATGTCGTTACGAGTGCCGAGATGCCGTGTATGCGTGCATAGCCGTCCGCGGCATAGGCCGCGTTCAGCTCATTGCAATTTCCAACCCACTCGAGAGAAGGGTGTTCCATAATTTCATCAAGAAAAGATAAATTGTAGTCGCCCGGTACACCGAAAATGTCCCGGATACCAAGTTCCGCCAGCCGATCAATGAGATAACGCCCAATTGTATAATTGCCGCTCATCTTTTGTATCCGCCCCGCTTTGCAAAATTTTCGTTTGGATCAGGATGGACACTAGCCAATATTTGACCCAATCGTATAGGTCAACATTCTTGACCTATAAAACCAGTGTAAATCAAAAAAACATTTAGGTCAATGCACTTGACCTAATAGGACATCTAGTTTTCTTGTCATTGTGAAATCGTAAGGAAGAAATGGTGACTTTATGGTATACTACTATTCCGAAGTGAAAGGAGTCTAAACATTTTGAATGATGAAGAACAGAAACTTAATGAGGTATTAATGTTATTTTATTTTGCTTACCGAACATTCACCGAAAAACCGGATCAGATGATTGAAAGGTATGGTATACAGAGGGTACACCACCGTATTCTGTTTTTTATCGCGCGTGTTCCAGGCATTACGGTTAACGAGTTGTTTACAGTTTTGGAAGTGTCGAAACAGGCGATGAACATGCCTTTAAGACAGCTGTACGAAAAAGGATTCATTGAAGCGGAGCAGGCAAAATTCGACAAGCGATACAAACAGCTGTTTCTTACAGAAAAAGGGCACCAGCTGGAACAGGAACTAAGCAAGGTGCAGAGGGAACAAATGAAAGAAATTTTTTCATCTTTGGGGGGAGACCATCAGGAAGCCTGGACAGACGTGATGGAAGAGCTGTCAAAAATGCGGCCGGGACGCAATCAGCTGAAGGCTTTATTTAGAGAAAAGCGGAAAGTTAATAAAATTGGTCGATAATATTTATTGATTTTATTGATTATTTTGCTAGGGCCGGAAACTGGATTGAAAATAACGGTTACTTCGGCTTGAATTGATGAAGTCTGCCAAATACACAAAGGTGTTGTGCTACATATTTTTTCAATTAAACTAGCGTATGGAAGGAAAACGGGTATGAAAATCCTGCTGATGACATTAAAAGAACGAATAGAAAGGTTTTCCGATTTTTCGGTGATACCAAAGTCCTGGAAATTGATTTTTGCAGATTTTGAAACGGATACGCAAAAGCTGATAGAAATGGGCGGCGATGCCGACGTTATTCTTGCCGATGCGATGCAGCCTGTCAGAAAGGAATTAATCGACGCGATGCCTCATTTGAAAATGATCCACTCTGAAGGCGTTGGTTATGATTGGATTGACGTGCGCGCTGCAAAAGAGAAGGGTGTTTTCGTCTGCAACAATGCCGCAGCGAACAGCAAAGCCGTTGCGGAACAGGCAGTTCTGCTCATGCTGGCGGTACTGCGCCGGACCGTGGAAGGTGACAGAATGGTGCGGGAAGCGAGGCAGATCGAGGCCAAAAGCAACTGGAGCCTTGAGGGGATCAGAGAGCTATGGAATTGTCATGTCGGCATTATCGGCATGGGCGCCATTGGGCAGGAAACGGCAAAACGGCTCAAAGGATTTGAATCAAAAGTCAGTTATTACAGCAGACATCGGCTTCCGGAAAATCTGGAGCATGAACTGCAAGTCGACTATTTGCCGCCCAATGAACTTTTAAGCAAATGTGATATTATCAGTCTCCACCTGCCCTCGAGTACGGAAACGAAAAATTTTATGAATCTGAGCCGCTTTCGTTTGATGAAGAAATCCTCTGTGCTGATCAATACAGCGCGCGGGGAAGTGGTCAATCAGAACGATCTAATCATTGCTCTAAAAGAAGGGCTGATTGCCGGGGCGGGCCTGGATACGATTTCGCCGGAACCCGTAAAGCCCGATAACGTGCTGCTGCAGCTGCCGGAGGAAATCTCCGCGAAGATAACGTTTTCCCCTCATATCGGCGGAGTAACGGAACAGGCCGTTAAACAGATGCACAAATTCGTTTGGGCAAATATAAGGCGTGTTGGTGAAGGCAAGAGGCCGGAAAATATCGTGAATGGATTGTAATTTTAGGCCAGAAAATGAAAAGTGTACGAACTAGAGGAGCGAAGGTCGGGCGGATGTAACCATCGGGGAAAAAGGATAATCCTTAACGAAAAAGGCTGAGCGCCTGAACAAGCGCATTGTTCGGCAGGGCATTCCGGCGTTTTATCGGTCGAAATCGGAGCTCTGGCCAAATGGGGCCCCCTACCGGCCGAAATCGGTGCACTATCGGCGAAATCGGATGCTCACCCGGCCAAATCTTCAGTGCTCTGTCGGCCGCATCGCAAGTTCTGCAGGCCGTTTTCGAATTAGTATGATTCAAGATTTATCTACAGGATATCAAAAAAACAGCCAACGGTTGATTGTCGAATCGCTGGTTGTTCTGAATCAGATAATGAACTATCGAGCTTCCTACAAGACGGGGATGCATCTTCGCAAACCGCAAATAAAAGGAAACCCGGTATGAGCGTAACGGTCTCAAACCGGGTTTCCACATCGAGGCATTTTTATGCAGTTTTTTGCGTTGCAACTGATCCGTTTTATCATTTATTTTCAATTTTGAAGTACCACGGTATGAAAATAGTTTAGTGAATATTTTTGTTGAAAAAACGTTGACATCACAATAATCGAAGCATAGAATAAACTATGGAAATAAGATATTAAACTCAATTTCAGTTAATAATTATTTTCAAGAAACAACTTAATATCCTTGTTAGGTGAGGCTACTGTAAAGATACACGCTACTGCCCAAAAATGTCGAGAGACGCCAATGGGTCAGCAGGTACTGCCGGACTAAGGTTTTACTTAATGTAGCTGACTACACTCGCAGAAATGCGGGTGCTTATGCTCAAAGCTTTACAGTGCTAAAACTCAACGAGTGGGGAGAGTGCATTTTTTCTGATGCGATTTTGAACGTTTTGAAAATCTCTTCACTTTGTTGTGAAGAGATTTTTTGATTTTAAGGAGGTGATTGGGCATGGATGATGTCCCTGGTGGTAGTCATTGTAAACTGTCTGTGAAGCAAACTCATACCGGTACCATGGCCAATTGCTGTTCTTTGTTCTGTTTGGATAAAAAAATTACCTTAAATAAAAAAGCGGATGTGTGATAGATGAGTAATGAGGTGAATGATTATGGAAGCGGAGATGAAAAATGGAATTCATGTAAACGAGGATAAACTAACAAAAACGCGGGTCGTCAAGAGCCCGGTGTTAAGGCGCATTCTCACCTTTTTAATGGTATTCGGACCGGGGCTTATCGTGATGGAAGCGGACAATGATGCCGGAGCGGTGTCCACTTACACTCAGGCGGGCGCTCAATATGGAACGAAGTTGCTTTGGATACTGCTTATTCTTCTGCCGGTCACGTACTTTTGCCAGGAGATGGTTGTAAGACTGGGTATTGCAACAGGTGAAGGGCATGCGGCCATGATCTACAAGCGTTTCGGAAAATGGTGGGGAAGGTTTTCGTTGTTCGATCTGGAACTGGTCAACTTTCTGACACTCATTACTGAATTTGCTGCGATATCCTTGGCTTTAAGTAAGATGGGTATTTCCCCCTACCTCTCGGTTCCTGTTTCAGCGATCGGGTTGATTTTTCTGGTCGTTTCAGGAGGATATCTGAGATGGGAACGAGTAACTGTCGTGCTTTGTCTGCTGGATGCAGTCTGGCTGGTGCTGGCCTTCATGTCGCATGCCGGCATTGTCCAAGTGGCACATGATACGGTGATTCCCGGTATGCCAAGAGGGGGCCTGACGACCAATTTATTCTTTATGATTATTGCGATCGTTGGAACGACCGTGGCGCCATGGCAATTATTTTTTCAGCAAAGTTGCATTGCGGACAAAAAGCTGCGTTTTAAGGATCTGCCGTTTGAGCGATTCGATACACTGATCGGGGCTGTATTTACTGTCATCGTTGCGGGCAGCATGATGCTGGTAGGAAATGTGCTTTTTCAGAAAGGCATTAGCTATGAAGATCCTGCACAGATGGCAGGCATTCTCGGGCCCATTCTTGGGAGTTTTGCCAAAAACGCTGTTCTTTTACTGATGTGCAATGCGGCTGTACTTGGAACGATGGCCATTTCCCTGTCAAGTTCATGGGCCTACGGGGAAGTCATGGGCTGGGAACACACGCTGCGTAAGAAGTTTAAAGAGGCGCCGCAGTTTTATTGCTTCTTTGTTGGCGCTATTCTCTTTGCCGCTGCTATTGTGTTAATTCCCAACGCACCATTACAATTGATTATTGTCGGAGTTCAGGTGCTGGCCGGTTTGATGCTGCCATCGGCCATCGTGTTCCTGCAATTGCTTTTAAATGATAAAGAACTGCTCGGGGAAAAATTTTCTAATAAACCGTGGAACAATGCGATAAACTGGGTCATCATCACGATTTTATTTATTCTTTCAGCAATTTTGGCGGTACAGGTTATGCTGCCTGGTCTGTTTTCTTAAATATGTTTTTTGAATAGGGGGTCATTAAAATGAAAATGATGAATGGTACCATGCATGCTGGAATTGGAGACGACTATAAGAAAGAATTTTATGTCGTACATCCTTTATTTGATAAACCGGAAAAAAAGCTGAATCCCGACGATCTTGGAAAGATGAAAATGACGAGAAGTGTAAAGTTTTCACTGGTTACACTGCGTTTTTATCTGATCGGCATGATTATTCTCGCATTTTATCGTGTTCTGGAAATGTCTGGAGCATTCCATTAAGCTAATCGGGAATGTACGCGCAACGCGGACAGCATCCATTTTGTTCTGAATTTGCGAGGGCATTGATGCAACTGTCTCAAAAAGGGTATTATTGAAGCCAAAATTGAAATTTTAAAAAGTTATACAAGGATTTGGATAGAGAAAAGGCTGTTCCATAGTCGAAAGATCGACTGATGGGACAGCTTTTTTGCTGAGGAAAATTCTCCTCGCTATTTGGCAGATGTCCTATACAGGACGGTTTGCCTTAACTTGAAGGAGAAGCAAAAAAAGCAGGCGATTAGACAATGATACAACGTAAAATAAGAAGGTGTGCCGTTGCCTCGCTGTCCATCATTGGAAATGACGCGAGCGAAAGCGTCTGATCTTGTTCGTATTGCCGCAAGTTTTCATGCTGCACCAGCGCCGGCTGTGGTTTTTGGATTCATCGATAAAAAGCCAGCTACAGGAGGGACTGGCGCATTCTCTGACATGGGACAGAGCAGCAGAGGTGAGCAGGTCGGCGGCTGAACGGACTGCGGGAGCAATAATCGAGTCGAGGCGGGCCGGTTCTTCCCATCCCCAAATATAACCCGATGGTGTTGAAATAATACGTGATTGGTGAAGACCGCGGGCAAGTTCGAGATTAATCACCGCAAGATCAGGGTCTGATGGTGTTTTCTGAGAGGCGATGGCTGAGAAAATCTGATAAATCGCTTCTCTTAGTCTCCTGGCCCGATCCAGAACCTTATTCGCCTCAATTTTATATTCTTTCGATTTAAGTTCCAGATAAACAATCTGTTTTTTACTTAACATCCCTGCTTGATATCCCCAATTCAGCAAGTCCTGATAGCTGTTAAGATACTCCGAGGCATTTGCCTGACCGCGCGCACCGCCTATGGTATTAGCCAGATCCAGGCACTTTGTGCCGGCAACAAATTCAAATGTTTTTTCAGACATTGTCGCTTACTCCTTTATGTGAAACCGCTAAACTCAAAATTGACAGGTTACGCGTCCTCTTTTTATAATAAAATCATTAAAATATATTTTAGAAGGTTACGAAGAAAGGGTCAAGGAGGGAAAACAATGTTGGTAAAACCTTTTCAAATTCATGTCAGTCAGCACGTTCTCGATGATTTGCGGACGCGGCTGGAACAGACGAGGTGGCCTGACGCTGCGTCAGGGGCGGGTTGGAATTATGGGACCAATATGGAGTACTTGAAGCAAATCATTTCGTACTGGAGCAGAGGCTTCGACTGGCGCGAACAGGAAAAACGCCTGAATGAATTCCCACAATTTCGCGCGGACGTTGGAGGGGTAACGATTCACTTTATACACGAGCGCGGCCGGGGCCCCAAGCCTATGCCTCTGATTCTTACTCATGGATGGCCGAGTTCTTTTTTTGAAATGACAAAAATCATTCCTTTATTGTCCGATCCGGCTTCATATGGAGGCGATGCAAAAGATGCTTTTGATGTCGTCGTGCCGTCACTCCCCGGGTATGGGTTTTCAGAGCGCCCCATGGAGCAGAAGATGACGCTGGAAGTTATAGCGGACATCTGGACAAAACTGATGGTCGATGTATTGGGGTATCGGCGGTTCGGAGCTCATGGAGGAGACATTGGCGCTGGCGTTGCCACCAGCCTCGGACGCTTCCATTCGGAGCATTTAACGGGAATTCACATTTTGGCCGTCGGCAGCCCGTCTCTTGGTCAAGGAACTGCGCCCCTGACGCAGGCGGAACAGACGTATGTCTCTAAAGTCAGGCTATGGGAACAGGAGGAGGGGGCCTATGAGCACCAGCAGTCGACCCGGCCGCAGACGCTTGCTTATGGTCTCAATGATTCGCCCGCCGGCCTTGCAGCCTGGATTATCGAGAAATTCAGGTCCTGGAGCGACTGCGATGGCAATATAGAACGGCGGTTTAGCAAGGATGAGCTGTTAACCAATTTAACCATCTATTGGGTGACCGAAACCATTAATTCTTCCATCCGTCTGTACTACGACCACCGGCATTATGAGAAATCCGCTCAAATGCTGCAGCGCGTTGAGGTGCCGACCGGAGTAACATTAACAGTGGAACCTGTAAATCGTGCACCGCGCGAGTGGGCGGAACGCACATACAACGTGCGGCGATGGACCGAACTGCCGAGAGGAGGCCATTTTGCCGCTTTTGAAGAGCCTGAACTGCTCGCCGAGGAGATTCGCGCTTTTTTTCGCCCGCTGCGTGACCCGACTTAACTCATGCATATAGCCGAACCGCGGTGTGAATTCGTAATCAACTCTTCTGAAGGGTGATAAATTTGAAGACGGGCGATATATTCCTTTGAAGGGTGATAAAGTTTACGGAAAGGCCTGATATTTTTCTTCGATGTGCTGCGTATTCATACGAACCGCGGTTATCTTGATCTAACGAGATAATCAGTAAAAGAAAATCATCTCAAGTGCGTAAAAAAACGGATTGGAATTGCTGAATCTGTAAATTTTCACTTTCCTCATTAAAGAGATTTTGACTGTTTTTTTAAGGTGAATTTACAATGTATACCGACACATCTTCATGATCCGTGCCTGTAATCGTCTCATGCCACTTCTTGATTTCCCTCATTCAAGGCCGCGATTCTCGCTTTGTAAGCAAAAAGTGAAGGAATTGCTCATCATTTCTTTCGGTTCGTGTTATTTTTCGCATGTCTTAAGATTTTCAGGAATGATGGCGGGTTACTTTATCAAAAAGCTCAATCGATTTGTTCATTTGGCTCATGTTCCGTTTTAGTACTGCCGGACGCTGCAAGATGAATACGGTTGATATCCACATAGCCTCCAAGAGTTCGTAAATTCGAGATGGAGATGCCAAATACAAGGCAAATCTTCTGATGTTCAAATAATATCAAGAAAAGCTTGCAATTTTGTATTGTGTTATAGATAATATATAACAGATAGAACGGAAAGGCAGATTCAAATGCTTCTCACCATTGATTTTGATTCTGAAGAACCGATTTACATGCAAATACGCAATGGCGTTGTTGCCGGCATTGCCATGGGTTCACTCCGGGACGGCGATCCGCTTCCATCCGTTCGCACCTTAGGATCCGAAATCGGAGTGAATCTTCATACTGTCAATAAGGCCTACAAACTGCTTCAAAGTGAAGGCTTTATTGAAATCCGGCGCAACCGGGGGACGTTCATCCACGCTGGGAACGCGGCAAAAAATACGGCGCAGTTTCTTGAGACAACGGGAGAATCGCTGCGCAATATGGTTTCTGAAGCCGTGACACGTGAGGTTGACAGGGCGGTTATTCATAAAATGATTGACAATCTTTATAACGAATTAGGAGGCAATACTTAATGAACGGAGGTATTGTCACATTTGTGGCAGCCAATCTTGTGATTGCAAGTCTTTTTGTGATTCAGCCGTGGTTTTCAAGAAAAAACGTGTTGTTCGGTGTTGTTTTCGGTGACGACAGCATTTGGAGGGACGAAAAGGCAAAGAGAATACGGAAGCGTTATTTGTGGGAAGCGATTAGTGGAGCTCTTTTAGTCTGCCTGGGATTTTTCATTTATTTTATTCAGGTCCTGCCCGCGAGAGGGGCCGGAGCCCTGACGTCCAACCTTTCCGTCTTTGCTCTGATTCTTGTTGAAACGCTGGTTTTTATCGCGGCAAACCGCCGAACCCGCAGGTTCAAGAATAAGATTGATCGGGACGCCCGTCTTGTCTCTAATAAAGTAATTATCGAGACGGATATAAACGAGAAAGAGACAGTTGTGCCGGGCTGGTGGCTGCTGCTATTGCTTCCTGTATTTCTGGCGTCGCTTGCAGTCGCGCTGCTCGGCTACAGTATGATGCCGGATAAAATTCCGACCCATTACAGTTTTACTGCAGTGAACGGCTGGTCTCATAAATCCTTACTGACAATCATGACCCCGGTAATTATCGAAGCTGTACTTAGCGCCATCATTTTTGTCAGCTGTTTCTTTACACGTCGCGCTCCCGCATCGGTTCGCGGCAATCCCGATGCCGCTCCTGACTCTTATCGTTTTCGAAAAGTAATGGTGGTCATGATGCTCAGTGTGGGTGTTTTATTGGAGTTAAATTTTCTGATTACCGAAATCGGTTTTATCACGCCGGTCGCTCCGCTATGGTTTACGGTCATGAGTATCGCCGAGTTGGTGATGTTTGGTTTCATTGTTTTATTTTACTTCCGGTTTGTACGGCTTAAGAAACCGTCAGGTCCGATTCTTGACGATGATAGAAAATGGCTGCTTGGGATAGTCTACTTTAACCCGTCCGACCCGTCGATCTTTGTAGAAAAACGTGTGGGAATAGGATATACAGTCAATTGCGCTCGCCCGGCTGCATGGATTTTAATAGCGGGAACAATCGTATTAATCGTATTCATTACCGTCTTTTCAGCTCATGTAAAGTAAACAAATCTAATGGCAGTCTTTATTATTGCTAACGGATGCCTATTCCTGACTGTAAACCGATTAAGAGATTGCCCAATATACGGTTGTTTCTGCACTTTTTATTATTAGGCTCTGTTAAATATGTCAGTTGCTTTTTGCTCCATGCGCTCGCTTTCCGTGGGCGAGCCGTGAGTCTCCTCGCTCAGGGGTCTCGCTTGGCTCGCTATTCCCACAGGAGCCCGCGCACATTCCGCACAATCAATAAAGCAGCAAAATCAACATGGAACTTTAACAAAGCCTATTATTATTTCCAAATAATGGTTTAACAGGGATGTATCGGCAGGAAAGATGCCGTCACTCTAAATAATTTATCGAAGAATCCTAGGGGGAACTTTATCATGAAGAGAACTGGTGAATTTGTATTATCCATTATTGCGGGCGCTATTAATCTCTTTTTGATCGTGTCCGGAGTGCGGTCTGTTTCGGCAGATCCGTCTGTGTTAAGACAGCAGCTCAGCGCAGCGGGCACTCACTTGACTGCGCAGGATATTAATAGTGTTATTCAATTGCTGAATACAATTGGGACGCTTCTTATTACCTTATCCATCGTCAGCATTCTGCTGGCTGTTATTGCCTTAATTCTTCTCAAGCGAAACAGTGATAAACCAAAATTGGCCGGCTGGCTGCTGATCCTTGCTGGCGTAGTCAGTTTGATAGAGATTATCCCCGGAATTCTTTACATCATCGCCGGAATCATGGCTCTAGTCAGAAAACCGATGTTTGAATAAGTTTGTTGAGATAAATTGAATCACTCTGAAGGTCCATGATGCAAAACTGATCATGGCCCGTTTTTTATGATGAACGAAATGTCAGGCACATTATTAAAAATTTTGTGTTAATGATCATTTTACAAAGTTATTGTTTTGCTTTTTCGAGACAGGTTTGAAACTTTGAGTTACACTACTAAGCGAGAAATATGCGAATGTATTTTCACTTTTGGATAGGAGGAATAAGTTTGCCCTATTGTAAAGTCAGGCAGGCGAAGATCTACTTTGAGGATGTTGGAAAAGGGACGCCTATTCTGATGATCCACGGCTATACACCCGACCATCGATTGATGAGCGGCTGTATGGAACCCATTTTTAAACAGAGGGATGGATGGCGTCGTATTTATATGGATCTTCCCGGAATGGGGTTGACGAAAAACTACACGGAAATAAGCAGTTCCGATGAAATGCTGAATGCTGTCCTTGATTTTATTGAAACTTTGCTTCCCGGCCAGAAATATCTGATCGCCGGAGAATCTTATGGCGGCTATTTGGCAAGAGGCGTCATTGAGAATCAAAAAGAACGAATCATGGGAGCGGCCTTCATTTGCCCGGTCATTATCCCTCAACAAAAAGACAGGGCTGTTGAAAAGCATAAGGTTTTACGTACAGATAATGAATTTTTGGCAAGATTAACTAAGGAAGAACGCGAAGACTTCAGCAGCAATCAAATTGTCCTTGATGAGTATAATTGGCAGCGATACAAAGAAGAAATTCTATCCGGCTGCAAAATAGCCGACGGCCCATTTTTAGCGAAGGTTAAGAAGAACTATGGTTTTTCGTTTGAAGTTGATCCGTCGGATTTTGTTAAGCCCAGTTTGTTTCTCCTGGGACGACAGGACGCTACCGTTGGCTATAAAGATGCCCTTAAAATAATTAATAAATACCCGAGAGGAACATTTGCGATTTTGGATCAGGCCGGGCACAATCTGCAGATCGAGCAGTCAAAGTTATTTGACTCATTAATCAATGAATGGCTGGACCGAGTTGAAGCCTCTGAAAAAAGCGCAAAACTTGTTTGACCCTGACGTTGTGTCATCGTCTATAGTTTACTTATCTTGGATCGAAGGGATGAGTAAAATGGAATTTTATCCGATGCCTATGTTTGTCAAACTTTCAGTTCATCACATGGACCGATCGCTTAGCTGGTACAAAGGCGTTCTTGATTTTGAACCACTGTTTGAGCTGCCGGACCAGAATGGCAAAACGGTAATGGCCCATATTCAGGGTGAAAAGTATCCGGATATCATGCTGGTGTCAGAACAGAAAGAGAAGGAGATTAATGGTAAAGGCGTTGTCCTTAACTTCACAGTAGAGAATCTTGATTTCTTTTCAGACAGAGCAATTAAAGCTCGTGCGGCAGTTGTAGAAGGTCCCGTCGATCGCCCGTGGAATGCCCGCAAACTCGCCTTGAAAGACCCCGATGGTTATTTGATCCCCCTTCCATGGGAGTAGATAAGGAAAAGCAATTTGACGATGTCATGGATCAAGTTGGTCAGAGCAATAATTGAGCTGATTCTTCTTCGTGTCATTCTTATAGAGAGATAGGCTAAAAAGAGTTGTTTATTATGAGGTGTGCTGCTGTGCGGCATGCTTCTTTTTTTATTGTTTAGGAAACTATAAAATATCGAATTGTGGATAATTGTCTGTTAAACAATCTGTAGAACCCTCAAGGGGCACGAACCGGGAACATATTCCCGCCTTCGCAGAAAAATATCGACCGTCTGGGAATATATCGGCCTTGCGGAAAAATATCGACCGTCCTGAGAAAATATCGGTCTTCGCGAAATTATATCGACCGTTCTGAGAATATATCAACCATCACGGAATTATGCGGGGTATCCTCAAAAAATCGACCTTCAAAAAGATCCCTTTTTGTTCGCTCGGTATGGTTGTTTTATACCTATTTCATTAATTCTATAAGTTCAAAAACAGCCTGATCTTATTCTATTGATCATGGTCAGCGTTCAGCATTAAGGGAAGCACTTATGGTCTCTCATCAAGCGCTTCAACATTCAGATTCCACCCGTCTATTCAAGAAAGATTTTACATAGAGTAGTAGCAGATCTATTTGGGAGGGAGAATCATGAACAACTTGCCTGTCCTTGCTGACCGCCTTGCAAAACTATTCCTCATTTATAGTATTTTCATAGCTGCTATCGTCATCGGTATCCCTTCAGCCATTGTTCTCCTCCATTCCCATTCGGGAAGAGATGTTGTCAGTACTGCCCAGCCGATGAATGTGATCCGGCATACGGCAAAAGTCAATCAGGCGCCGCCCCCTTTACATACCCTTTCTTTTGGTTGGGTTACTGGTAACTATAGTAATGTAACGGGTTATAACAATCTCCAGGTTGTTTCTCCGCTGTTTGCGACGGTCAGTACTTTGAATCCTGTAAAAATAGAAACAACGCCTTCTCTAATATTAAAACTACATGATGAAGGCAAAAAGGTGTGGGGACGTGTAACGATGGATGAACAAACCGCCGCAGCAACCCGACAGTTTTTAGGGAACCCTGGTAAAATGGAACAAACCGTTCAAGAGATCAGAGACAACGCTGAAAAAAATCATCTGGACGGGATTAATCTGGATATTGAGAATCTTACCGCAGAAGATAGAACAGCCTTTACGGGCTTTATGATAGGGCTGTCGAATGCATTAAAACCGAACCATATCACATTATCTGTCGATTTGCAGCCTGAACAGGGGACGCCGGACAGCATATCATCCTTTAATAAGATGATGGGACAATATTGTGATTATATTATTTTCATGGGTTATGATGAACATTGGGCAACGGATCCGACCCCCGGTCCTGTTACATCCTTACAGTGGCTGAGAAATAATGTACAGCAATTCATAAAGACAGGTATACCCGCTCAAAAATTATTATTAGGATTGCCCTCTTATACAAGAATCTGGCAGGTCAACGCCAATGGAAGAACGGTTTTGAGTCAGGCCGTCTCGAGTGAAGATCTCAATAACTTAGTGTTAAAAGAGCACCGTAGCGGGCAATGGGATCCGAATACAGGCGCGTATTATATTTCCTATACAGCAGGGGGAAAACAGTATGAGGCCTGGCTGACCAACACACGGTCGCTTCAAACCTATTTACAGCTTATTCACGACTATCGTTTAGCAGGATACGGATTTTGGAATTTAAATTTAATGTCTCCAAATGATTGGAATAAGCTGCCTAACCTGGGTTAATTTTCACACCATTGATTGCTATAATAAATCTGACAACAAATGAAACCATGATAGAAAATATGATGGTTTTAGCTTACAAAAGCGGGGTCTAAACCCACCGTCTTTAGACGGTATCCGCTTTTAGCCATATCTTT
>NZ_BMOK01000022.1 GCF_014647035.1 Sporolactobacillus putidus
GGAAACACCTGCATCAGAGGACGAATTACTGATTTCATAGTCGCTGAGAACTTTTGACTGTCCAGTTATTAAAGTGCAGCTCAAAAATTAAATCCCCTTGATGTATCCTTTCGCCGTCATTAAGCATCAGAGAATGTCCGTGATAAGGTTTTATCTTATAGTACAACAAATCTTCGGCATTTCTTAGTGTTAAGTGATGAGATTTATGATAGAACTTCTCCCAGACAAACCATACGCCCAAAAGGCACTTCTTAAAAAGCTTCAGATTGTCTCCATATCCGCTCATTTTCGTTTTTCTCCCCTTTCTTTAGTCGGATTCGTACAATTTAATCACATAAAAGCAAAAGCGCAAATCCCGTTGAAAAAAGTTATGATCAGTACCGAACAAAAATTGTTCATAAGTGGTACGATTTTTTGTGAAACTGAATTCACGATGAACAGGGCTTATGAGCTACTGAAGAAGAAAAGCTTGATTGCTTAATCGACTTTAGTCAAAACCGTGAACCCTTGGTGCAAGCTTCAAGGGTTTTCAATAGATCATTATTATTGTGACACAAATTTTTTAGTGTTGTCGAAAATCCTCATTTTTTACATAAATAGGAACAATATTATAATCTTCATGGCTTCAGATAAATATCAAAGATGACGTCGCTTTTTACGTTCCGGTCCCTATTTCTGATTTTCCATGCAAAGAAATAGGCTAATGTTTCTGTTCATACCCTTGCACTCAAGCCCCTGTGCTCATATACTATACTATCACGTGATGGGAGGTGTATGCATTGGGTTATCCTGCTACCGGTGGATATGGCTACGGAAGTGGCTTTGCTCTGATCGTCGTTCTGTTCATTCTGTTGATTATTGTAGGTACCGCTTTCTGCTATTAAAAGCGTTGCGGAGAGGGCGGCATTCATGCCCGGATCCTCCTTCAGATGAGGATAGTTTACACTGGGTGTTCAAACGCTATTCAAAAGCACAGTGGTCCCTTCGCTGTGTTTTTTCATTACAAAACAGGCCCTTCGATCGATCGTGCGCAGATGAACATTCAAATAGTTAAATCACACGCCTAATTTTCTGAAGGAAAAGCTCTCCATCGTGCCGACGAGCATATGAATAAAACGTCCAATCACTAAACATGAACGGGTGGTGAAGCAATGGGCACGATAAAAGATGACAGCCGGTTAAACCCTGTTTGTACTTTTATCCGCCGTTTCACCAGCCTTATCTTAGACTTGGAGGGATTTTCTTAGTACTATCCTCCTGTCCAGCCACCCTTTATGTTTGGATATCCCTTCTTTTTGTAAATAAGGGATCTCATTCATTATCTTTTGCAAACCGATGAACTAATCATAAGGAGGTGTGTCCTTTGTTTAACCGGCCCTATTCTGGTGGATATTGCGGATGTCCGGGTGGATACGGATACGGCGGCTATGGCGGCTACGGATTCGGAAGCGGATTCGCTTTAATTGTTGTCCTGTTCATTCTGTTGATTATTGTCGGCGCAACTTTTGTTTATTGATGACTGCTAAAAACCATTTTCATCGCCACACCAATAATACACTTCAATTCACTACTTTAAGGGCACTTTGCGTCAGTGCCCTTCTTAAGCGCTAAATTAAAGGAGAATTTCTGACGTGCCCAACTGTCTGCAAATAGTTTTTTAAAATGGTCGTTTATACTCCTTCATTTGTCCCTCACGCGTATGCCCGTTCACTCATATATTGCATTATCACGTGGTAGGAGGTGTCACTCATGGATGGATACAGTCACGTCAGCGGTTTCGCCCTGATTGTCGTTTTATTCATTCTGTTGATCATTGTAGGCACTGCTTTCGTTTATTAAAAATAAACGCCGTATCCATAAGCACCCATATCAGACCTCCTTTGAGAAAAGGGCACCTTAGACTAGGTGCCCTTGATTACATATTTACTTACTTTGCCAACTTATTCAGTACTTCCTTTTTTTATCTTTATTATGACGGGTGGCGTAGATTAAAACGTACCTGCAAATTAAAAAAAGACTCTTTTCAGAGTCTTCAATCTTGGGGGGTATTGCTTACTTTGAAAGTATAACAATTTTTCCTCCTTTTTCCATCGTTCTTTTGTGCGATCCTTCACTAAGACTTAAGGCTTGATTAAATCTATCCGAGTCGTGAGAATCATTGTTACCGCGGTGAAAATTTTTTTCATCGTCCCGAAGTTGACGTAACTTCCTTAAATGCAACGCTGCGTCTCGGTAAATTGGATATTTTCAGTTCGAGGCAGAGACCCTTGTCCGCATTTTCGCCAACCATTTACCCCAATTTTTTAAAGGTTAAAGTCAGTCATTATTTCTTCAGCATTTAAAAATATATTTTTTCACTGTACGATTTTATGAAGCGCTTCCGCTCATTGCGTCACCCTTTCTTCGCCCGTTAATATAATAAAGATACACACGTCCCATCTCTATCCGCAGGTAACGTGTTTGAAAATGACAGCAAGGAAAAGCTTAACTTTCCCTTCACTTGATTGTTGATAAACTGTCTTATCTTCATTCGAAAGATTGATACTAGTTGAAAATAAGAATCCCAAAAGCAACTTTTCACTTTCTCAATAATTGGTTGACTATATTTAGTATTTCTTAAACACAATGATTCTTTCACAAGATAATTCCTTTCAACCTTTTTCTACCAAGGTTCCCTATAGGACAGAGGAGGGTTGCAATTGAAAAACGAGCTATTGAAACTGAGTGCCCTCTCCTCTGTCGTCCTTGGTAAAATTTTTGTCGCTGTTGGGCTTACGCCGTCAATAAGGAAGTCGCAAAAAAACCGGGATGCCCTCCTTTTCTATGGAAGTCTCCTGCAAATAAACGGAGATACATTAGTAGCGGAATTTCATCCGAAAGGGAGTCCTTATAAATTCGGAATACAGCTGGAGGCTCTTGGTTTTGTAATCAGCGTTTTCGCTTTCATTCTCTTTCAGGATCCTTATGTAAGGTTGAAATTTTTTAAGTTTAATAGCCTGAATCAAGTATTGGGGGGCATCGTCATTCTTACTGATCAAAACGCCTGGAAAGAAAATTATCTTGTTATTGGGAACACAGCGTCAGTTCTTGGGAACTTCATGATCGCTCTGGGCGCAGACAGCAGACTAAGAAGCAAGGAACCATTGTCTTATATCAGTCCGTTTGAAACAAAAGGCGCGTGGATCACAACATTCAGTGCCGCTACCATACTTCTGGGTGAGCTGGAAAAAGCAGTACATTCAGAGAGGAGAAACGGACCAAAGAGAATCATGACGAATATAAGGAAAAAAGCAGTTAAGGGCATCAGGCCAGCCAGTGATAAAGCAAACTGAGTTTCATCGAATCATTCGCCCTCCGGATTGCTAATATGCTTAGATGAGACTCTTATGCTCTTATCTATCTTATAGTCTGGCTATACTTCCCTCTGCATGTGTTTATTTTATTATCTTTATAATTGAATGCTGAAGTTGGATAAAGGACTAAATTTTTATTATCAGATGTTCTATCCTCAATAAAGTGTACGTCGCCAAGTAGGATCTTTTCAGCTTGTGGCTGTCGTGACGTTAAATTTGAAAATATGTGTATTAATTACAAGTTATGCTCTCCTACCCTACATTTCTTTATCATATTTGCAGCGATAGTAAATGCCATATCCTAAAACAAATAGGTAGGCAAAAGCTAAAAGAAGAACGGCTGCTAAATCAATACCCATTAAAGCAAATGCAATCATTAAAGCACCAAATGTAAATTTCATTAGGTCGTATGCCTTCGCTTTTGCCCGATTTCCAATAGCAGTATTACGTTCATCATGCCTATCAATTTCTATCTGTTTTCTAATGTCAGGATAATTTTTCAATGCTCTGCGGCGGACTATTTCTCCCATACCTTGGCCAAAAAAGCCACACCCTAAACCAACACACATATATGGCAGTGTCTTCATCATTCCTTGCGGCTCAATAACTGTTTTAACAAGGTAAAATCCTATACCCAGCAGCAATAATCCAATTGTAGATGTAATGTAATGAATACCCCTCATTTTTTTTCCTCCTCATAAATAAAAACTTCTTCAATGCTCATGTTAAAGTATTTTGCTATTTTGAATGCCAATATTATTGACGGATTATATCGACCGTTTTCAAGTGAACCTATTGTCTGTCTTGATACTTCAAGTTCTTTCGCCAGATCCTCCTGCTTTATACCGTGTTGCTTTCGTATTTCTTCTAAACGATTTTTCACATTTTCGCTCCTTTATGGAAAGTAGGCTTTCCCTGTTTTTAGTATATCATGAGCACTCAAAATGTAAAGTAAACTTTCCGTAAAAATAGCAGGCATGAATTCTGCCTGCTCTGATCATATGAATAATCCCATTTCAATGCGTTCAAACGGAATTTAAAAAAAGTTGATTTACCTGAGTTAAGCATCTACTCGCTTAGAGATACTCATACGGTCCTGATGCTGAATCAGGAGTATTGATGAAGGATATGTAAACGCCGCTTGAGGAACAGTTCCATGTAAATTTCAGAAAAAATTTACTCTCATAGCAGCGGTATTACTCAGGATAACTCCATCGAAAAATTTAAAAAACGTACGGATAAAATTTAAATCTCGAGGCAACTTCGGGACAAAACAAATGAAAAATGTATTTTATACTATTTTGCCCCGATAAAAACATAAATCAAAAACCCCTCAACGCTTAGAGCGCCAAGGGGTTTGAGAGTTCTTAATGGATTAATATTGTTCGAGGTATTGTTCGCGTTCCCAAGCGTGAACTTGTGTGCGGAACATATCCCATTCAATTTCCTTTGCATCGTTGAAACGGGAAACGGTATGTTCGCCGAGAGCAGCGGTGATGACCGGATCCGAATTAAAGACTGCCAATGCTTCTTTCAGATCAGCCGGGAGATCATGGATACCGAGCTTTTCGCGTTCTTCATCGTCCATGACATAGATACTGCGGTCGACCGGATCCGGAGGAGTCAGTTTCTCTTTGATACCGTCGAGACCCGCAGCAAGCATTGCAGCCATTCCGAGGTAAGGGTTGGTTACCGGGTCAACACTTCTGACTTCAATGCGTGTGCTCAGCCCGCGGGAAGCCGGGATACGGATCAGTGCGCTGCGGTTGCTGAGAGACCATGCCACATAGCTCGGTGCCTCATAACCGGGAACAAGCCGTTTGAACGAGTTGACGGTCGGGTTGGTAATAGCCGTAAATGCACGGGCATGTTTCAGAACACCAGCAATAAAGGCCCTTGCTGTTTCACTGAGTCCGTCCTTGGAAGATTCATCATAGAAAGCATTTTCTTTGCCTTTGAACAGAGACATATTGGAGTGCATACCTGAACCGTTAACACCGAACAATGGTTTCGGCATGAAGGTGGCATGCAGATTGTGCTGACGAGCGATCGTTTTAACAACGAGCTTGAACGTCTGAATGTTGTCGCAAGTTGTCACGGCGTCGGCATATTTGAAGTCAATTTCGTGCTGGCCCGGAGCCACTTCGTGGTGCGATGCTTCGATCTCAAAGCCCATATCTTCGAGTTCCAGCACAATATCACGGCGGCAGTTTTCGCCAAGATCCGTAGGTGCCAGATCGAAGTAACCGCCGTTGTCATTCAAGTCCAGCGTCGGCTTTCCTTCAGCATCCATCTTGAACAGGAAGAATTCAGGTTCCGGTCCGATGTTAAATGCTGTGAAGCCAAGCTTTTTCATTTCTTCAAGTTGCGCTTTAAGTACACTGCGAGGATCCCCTGGGAATGGCGTGCCATCCGGTTTATGAATATCACAGATCATGCGGGCAACTTTGCCTTTTTCTGCCGTCCAAGGAAATACGACAAAACTGTCATAATCCGGATACAGAAGCATGTCCGATTCTTCAATCCTTACGAATCCTTCGATTGAAGAGCCGTCGAACATAATCTTGTTGTCCAGCGCTTTTTCAAGCTGACTGACCGGAATCTCTACGTTTTTGATGATTCCGAGCAAATCAGTGAACTGCAAACGAATGAATTTAACGTTTGCTTCATTTACCTTAGAAATGATGTCTTCCTTTGTAAACTTTGCCATTCGAGATCCTCCCCAAAAATAAGTTCTATTTTTCAAAAAAATTTATATACACAGGGAGCAAACTCACTTGAAAAACCGTGAGAGCTCTCCTTGTATCAACGAAGATTTGCCAAATTTGCCGGCGCTGACCAGTTCAGTTTTCAGAAACTTCATTAAATCGGCTTCCGACATTGCTTTCTTGTCCTCGACAGGGCGGTTCGCTTCAACAGGTTTCTCGCTCAGAACGCGACGAATACCAGCCAGATTAACACCTTCGTCCAGAAGGGATTTAATATCCAGCAATCGATCAACATCATTAAATGAAAAAACGCGACGATTGCCCGCCGTACGCTCTGGATGGATCAATTCATTTTCCTCGTAATAGCGGATCTGCCTTGCGGTTAAACCTGTCAGTTTCTGGACAATACCCATCGAAAACAAAGGCATTGAGCGGCGTACATTGTTGTCCATATCGCTTCACGCCCCCTTCTTAGAAACATTATAACGTTCGACATAAATGTTGTCAAACAATGTTAGCTTATCTCACAGGTGATGATATACATTTAATAGTTTTGTCACAATTGAGCATGCCCTACATCAATCAGATGATTTTCGGCAAGATGATTGACGGCGATCATCATTGCGGCTTTAACGTGTTCAAACGTCAGTCCCCCCTGAACATAAAGCGTATAGGGCGGACGAAGCGGGCCATCCGCCGTCAGCTCAAGACTTGCTCCCTGAACAAAAGTGCCAGCGGCCATAATTACCTTGCTCTGATACCCTGGCATTGGACTTGCAAAAGGCAAAACATGCGAATTAATCGGAGAGGCCATCTGCACGGCCTGACAGAAGGCTGTCATCTGATCCGGATCACGAAAAGTGATGCTCTGGATCAGATCGGTCCTCACAGATTCCCATGAAGGAGATGTTTCCATGCCCAGCCGCTCCATAAAGGCCGCTGTAAAAACAGCCCCTTTCAGCGCCTGTGCAACGATATGCGGCGCAAGGAAAAAGCCTTGGTATTGATCAGTCAGACCGCCGAGAGTAGGACCGACTTCTCTGCCGAGACCCGGTGCAGTCAGGCGTTCAGCGCACATGGACACCAGATCGGAACGGCCGGCAATATAGCCGCCGACTTTCGCAAGCCCTCCTCCCGGATTCTTAATCAGAGAACCGGCCATCAGGTCAGCGCCGACATGACAGGGTTCCATGGTTTCGGTGAACTCACCATAACAGTTGTCCACAAATACAATGATCCCTGGATGAACGCTTTTGATTGCCGAAATGGCTTGGCCGATCTGATGAACCGGAATCGACGGACGGTTTCCATAGCCGCAGGAACGCTGAATGGCAACCATCTTTGTATTGGGTTTAATTGCAAGGCTGACAGCTTCCGTGTCAATCCGCCCGTTTTTGAGCGGGAGCATTCTGTAACCAATGCCAAAGTCCTTCAATGATCCGTGCCCGCCTTCAGCGATTCCGATCACGCCCTCGAGCGTGTCATAAGGATTTCCCGTTATGTACATGAGTTCATCGCCTGGCCTGAGCACGCCAAAAAGTGCCGTCGTGATTGCATGGGTTCCGGAAATCATCTGCGTGCGGACAAGTCCCGCCTCGGCGCCGAAACAGTCCGCATAAACCGCTTCAATACCTTCCCTGCCGAAGTCATCATAACCGTAGCCGGTTGTTCCGCTGAAATGTGCGTCGCTGATTTTATTCTTTCGGAAACTGGAAAGTACACGAAACTGATTCTCCTGGGCAATCCGGTCAATCGCTTTCGTCTTCTCTTCAATCTGCCGGTCGACAGATTCGGCAAGCCGCTGCAGCTCTCTTCCATAAGTTAAATCACCATACATCTTATTACTCCCCGTCTTTTGAGACCGTGTTTTTAATCAGTTTTGAAGCGAGCGGTGTTTCAGGAAAAACAAAACCTTCAACTTCGTAAGTTTGTGTCTCTTCAATAAACGTCCTTTTTTCAAGCACTGCGCGCGTCCTAATCTCATTCAGAAGCCTTCCGTCATCTGCCGGAATCCGGCATTTGAAAGGTACCATTTGCTTGATCAGCCTATTCTGAATGGCACGTAAAATACGATCGCCGTCATCGGCGTTGCGTGCGGATACAAGCAGTGCTTCCTTCGGTGTGATAAATGCTGTTTTTAAAAGATCCTTTTTATTATATATCGTCAAAGCCGGAAGATCATCGGCACCAAGTTCGGCGACCAAGGCACTGACTATCTGTTCCCGGGCGATCAAATCGGGATCTGAAGCATCGACAACATGTACGATCAGTCGGGCCCCTGTGATTTCTTCGAGGGTCGAACGAAAAGCAGCAACAAGCTGTGTCGGAAGATCCTGAATGAATCCGACCGTATCAGACAGTAGACACATGAACCCGTCCGGCAGTTTCAATCTGCGGGTCAGGGGATCAAGGGTCGCAAACAATTGGTTCTCTTCTAAAGTATGGGCGGATGTCAGCTGATTGAACAGAGTTGATTTACCCGCATTTGTGTATCCGACCAGTACCACAAGGCATTGATCATTGGCCGTGCGCCGGTCGCGATATCGTTTCCGGTGCTCCACCACGGTCTTAAGCTGACTGCTGATATCCTTCATTCTGTTCCGGATATAACGCCGGTCAGACTCGAGCTTTGTTTCACCCGGCCCACGCGTGCCGATTCCGCCTCCCAGCCGTGAAAGAGAGTCGCCCATGCCGCTGAGACGAGGAAGCAAATAGTTCAGCTGAGCCAGTTCCACCTGAAGTTTCCCTTCCCGCGAGCGTGCCCGCATCGCAAAGATGTCAAGAATAAGCTGTGTCCGGTCGAGCACCTTGGCAAAAAAAAGCGCGCTTAACCTGCCCTGCTGTCCGGGAGAAAGTTCACCGTTAAAAATGACGGCGTCCGCCCCCAGCTGTTTCTCCAAGGCTTCCAGTTCCTGAACCTTTCCTTTCCCGATATAGGTAGCCGAATCGATTTGCTGCCTTTTCTGTGTCGATACGGCAACAACCTGGCCCCCCGCTGTTTTCACCAGTGATTCCAGCTCCTGAAGTGAGGATTCAAACCGATCATCAGACTGGTGCGGCATCTGGCAGCCGACAAGTATCACATTTTCCATAAACGTCCTCTTTCCAGGTGTTTCTCTATGCTCCGTCGGCGCCGGAAACCTGTTTCGCATCATCGAAGACGATGTCACATGCCCGAATGGTCAGAAGCGATTCCCGATCATAGTTTCCCTCCCTGACCAGGCGGACGGCCTGCTGGCGGATCATCTTTTCAACGAGATTGCGGACATAGCGTCCGTTGCTGAACTGTCTTTCATGATCAATCATTTTTTGGTACAGATGGCGGGACAGCTTCTTTTGCGCCTCCGCCGTCATCCGATATTCACGTTCTCCGATCATCTGAAGGGAAATGGCCAGGAGCTCTCCGCCGGAAAAATCCGGGAAAGAAAAAATCATGGGAAAACGGGAGGGCAGCCCCGGATTCATTTGCAGAAAATCTTCCATTTCACTAGAATAGCCCGCCAGAATGAGAACGAATTCGTCTTTGTGATCCTCCATTTGCTTGACGAGTGTATCAATGGCTTCCTTTCCAAAATCCTTGTCGCCGCCCCGTGCCAGCGAGTAGGCTTCATCAATGAAAAGAACGCCTCCGAGCGACTTTTTGACCAGTTCCCTTGTCTTTTGTGCGGTCTGCCCAATGTATTCACCGACCAGGTCTGCCCGTTCCGCCTCAATCAGATGGCCTTTGGATAGAATCTCCATTTCGCGGAACAGTTCACCGATCAGCCTTGCAACCGTCGTCTTCCCTGTTCCCGGATTGCCCTTGAAAAGCATATGAAAAGACTGTTTCTGCACCTTTAATTGCGCTTCCTCCCGCTTCCTGTAGATGTAAAGCCAGGCATAAAGTTCTTTCACCATATGCTTTACTTCATCCATTCCGATGAGCCGGTCCAGTTTTTCCTCCAGCTTCTCAAGCGGTGCGTGGCTCACCTTTTCCTCGATAGGAAAAGGTGTGGCAGCACTTGGCTCATTTTTCTGATTGAATATGACATTGATCTGGCTTTTCTGTGTAAATGTATAGGCCTCCCGCACGATTCCGATCACCTCGCTGTTTTTCGGCGCAAGTCCGGACGTTAATGCCTGCGTTCGATTATGTATACGCCGCTTGTGACTGCTCCGTGACAATCGCCCGCTGCCCAGATGTTAGACCTGGAGAAATAGAGAGCTAGATCATTTTATGATTTACGGGCGGCATTCAGAAGGTGGAAAATACGGGAAAACAAAAAACAGCAAGAAAGGCAGCACCAATCGCTGCCTCTCCGTTAATCTATTATGACTCTTCCTGACTTGTCCAATTCACAGGTTTTGATGGGGTGAAAGTAGAAATGGCATGTTTAAAAATTAATTGCTGTTTGCCATCGCTGTCCAGAAGAACAGTAAAATTATCAAAACCCTTCACTTTGCCTTTCAGCTGAAAACCGCTAACAAGAAAAACGGTTACAAAGGTACCCTCTTTACGTAATTGATTAAGAAACGTATCCTGGATATTAATCGACTGCTTCATTTTATTCCTCCTCTTTTCTCTCTAGTAAAGGTATTTCGACTCCAATGTGAACTTTCCTGCAAAAATAAAATTTTTTGCACGATCTTTTTCCTGAGAAGGAAGAAAATCAATCCAGTCACAGAAAGACCTCATATTGATTATATTTTAATTTTCCATCATTTGCAAAGTATGGCCAGAAATCGCTGTTATTAACATAACAGACTAAAACAATTTTCAAAGTGCTCGATGGAACAGGTTGTACAATGGCTAATTTTTCTTATGACTATTTTGCCTGATAAAGGCTTAGAAAAATTACCGGCGCTCCGTCTATCTTTTCAAATTTTTTTCAGCAAATGTGAGAACATCCCCGGCTACCTTGGAAAAGCCTGAAATAGAGTCATCCACTTCAAACCAGTGAATGTTCATCTGTCTTCTAAACCATGTGAATTGCCGCTTGGCATAGCGGCGCGAATTCTGCTTCAGCCGATCAATCGCCTGATCCAAAGAAATACTGCCTTCAAAATAAGGAAAAAACTCTTTGTAGCCGATCGCCTGAAGGGCCTTGGATTCGCGGAGGCCACGTTTATAAAGGCTCTGTACTTCATCAAGAAGACCATCCGTCATCATTTGATCGACACGCTGATTAATCCGCTCGTAGAGCAGACTGCGCTCCATTGTCAGCCCGACAAGAACCGCATCGAAAATGGGGGCCCCGGGCACCGCCAGCTGCTGACCGCTGAAAGGCCTCCCTGTTTCACGGTAAACTTCCAGCGCCCGCATGACACGTACCACATTATGGGGATGAATGCGTACTGCAGAATCCGGATCGACGGCTTTGAGTCTCTCATGCAGCGCTTCTCCTCCCTCCTGTTCCACAAAAGCCTCCATTTCCCTTCGATACGCCTGATTCGCTCCAATCGAGGAAAAACGGTAATCGAATAGTGCGGCCTTCACATAAAATCCCGTGCCGCCCACCAGAATCGGAAGTTTTCCGCGACTTGAGATTTCGCGGACAGCAAGACGTGCATCACGCTGAAAATCCGCCACTGTGTACTCTTCTTCAGGATCACGGATATCGATCAAATGATGAGGTACACCCTCTGCTTCATGCGGAGTGATTTTTGCCGTTCCGATATCCAGCCCGCGGTACACTTGGGAGGCATCTCCATTAATCACTTCGCCGCCGAAATGCTTTGCCGCTATAATACTTAACTTTGTTTTGCCGACTCCTGTCGGGCCGACAATCGCAATCAATTTATCGCGCATCAAACAAACTCCCTGAATGCTGGTAATTTTATTCTTAAGCTCTGTTAACTAACTTTTGATTCTTGAATCATACGCACAATCCATAAGCTTCCGGTTAGAAAGTACACTTGCTCTATACTCTGCGTTTCATGAAATGGTGCCCACTTGAATCAAAGCACCAGGGTGCATATGGACCGTGTTTCGCGTGCAGGATTCAACAATCATCTGGATTCACACCATTTTTCACATAGCCGTCCTTAAAGTCAACCATGCATAAGTATACCATAACTACAGAGATTTCATGAGCAGCGGCCATTTGGAACTGCTATTCAGATGATCCGGCAAAAAAATTAAAAAAGGATGAATAAAAATTGGTTAACGATTTATTTCCAAAATTAATCCATTCCAAGATAACGGAGTCGAACGATGACACACAACTGTACTGACGAAAAAGATGGTACTCATCTGTTTTAATTAAAATTTTAAGCTAAACGATTTCATTGACCTGTCGATATTAATAGTGTTAACCAAATATGATTACTAAGGGAAAGGGAATGACGAATGAACACAAAAATAAAGCTGTATATAGTTATGCTTGCTCTTTTCATTTTCCCAAATTTCTTATTCACGGCTTTTTATATCCGCGAAGGATTTAATTCATGGGTAGGCCTTATACAAGTACTTTCCTTTATTACCATGATTGTGGGGTTTATGATCATTTATAAGTCAACACACACAATAAAAGAACCGTCCACTGAGCCATCAAGCGCTGAAGCATGCGATCCCCCGATAAGTGAAACAGTTCAAATGATAAAAACTCAAGTGTCTGAAATAACCCAAATATCTCTTACTTTACATAAGCAAATAGAAGCAATAAATAATGTTTCAGGAGATATTTTACAAGGTGCATCAATTCAAACTAATAATGTTGTTAAGAGTACAGATACCATGACTGATGTGTCAGGCGGTATTCAGCAGATTGCATCCAACGCTGCGGTGGTTTCGAATACTTCACAAAAAGCATCGGATGCGGCAAAAGAAGGTTATCAATTGATCGGTAATATGCTTTCACAGATGCAGTCCATCCAACAAATTGTAAAACGATTGTCAGAAGTGATTAAGGACCTTGCGAATCATTCGAGCCAAATTAATCAAATTGTTAAAGCGATAACTGACATTGATGAGGAAACAAACCTGCTATCACTGAATGCAAATATAGAAGCTGCCAGAGCCGGAGAGTACGGAAAGGGATTTTCAGTTGTCGCAAAAGAAGTAGGAAAATTATCAAATAAGTCCAAGACAGCGACTGAAAATATTTCCGACATTTTATCGTCCATTCAAGCAAAAGTGGAAATCGCCGTTGAAATGGCTGCTGACAGTATAGAAAAAGTCTCAGAGGGCGCGACGGCGATGAATAGGACAAAAAGCTATTTTGAAACCATAAAGAAAGAGGTTAGCGGCACATCTGATCAAGTTATGGAGATGTCTGCCGCCATTGAACAATTATCTGCAGGAACAGAAGAGATAAGTAAAATTACAGAATTCACCATGAAAGTACAGCAAGGGGGGACCTCTAAGATCAAACAATTGGACGGGCTTCTGAAAGAATTCCAGTCAAGATTCCAAGAAGCAGCAAACAAATTGAAACTTTTGGAAACTAACATTGACTATTCCCCTAAAAGGAGTGAAGGAAATGAATAATAGCGTTTTTGTTTCAAGTGCACAAAGATCAAAATTTTATCAAAAAAAGTTAGCGGGTGTGGATTTAACGAATTGGAACAATATTCCTTTCACAACAAAGGATGAGCTTCGGAATGCTTCAGCCTATGATTTGTTAGGTGTACCCGTTGAAGAGGTTGCCACTTATCATGAAACAAGCGGGACAACAGGTACACCGACTCCGAGTTGGTACAGCCATTCCGATGTAACAAAGGAATTCAAAGTGATCCTTCAATCAAAACTAAATCTGAACGAGCGCGATATTCTGCTGAACAGGTTTCCTTTTGCACTGGCAATACCGTCTTTTATTTTGTACTGGGCTTGTCAGGAAGTTGGTGCGGCTCATATTGGTGCAGACAAGGCAAGCCTGATTACACCGGATCAAAGAGTTGTTGAGATCATGCAAAGAGCGAAACCAACTATTTTAGCACTGCTGCCGTCAGAAGCAGAAAAAATATATGAAGTTGCAAAACAGCTTCACATCCCTTTCCCTACAAAAGGATTAAGGGCCCTGCTTCTCGCCGGAGAATTAGTTTCACCAAAACGAAAGAAATATTTCGAAAAGCTTTGGGGAGTGCCCGTTTTTACTTTCTTTGGAAGTACGGAAACGGGGGGATTATTTGTGAGCGATGAGGATGGCAATTATCGATTAAATCATCCTGGTGTAAAAGTTGAAGTGGTGGATGATAAGGGCCATCCCGTTAGTAACGGGGTACGCGGTCACGGTGTTCTATCGACGACAAGAGAGGGAATGCCTCTGCTGCGTTACTACAACCATGATCTATTGGAGATCAGGGATGCAGATCCGAACAGTGATGATCAAACCCCCATCCTGATTCATTATGGCAGAGATGAAAATATTATTAATTGGAATGGGAAAGTCTGGACTTTTTATGATTTGCAAGAGCTCATTTATTCTTTCGACCACATACCGCTATTATGGAAAGTAAAACAAAAGGGAGAAAAAGTGACACTCGTTCTTCAATATACTCCGGATCAAGCTGTTTCAGGTGATGCAATTAAGAATAAAATTTATGAACAATCTGATCTTGACGCTGATGTTCGGATCGAGGATATTATTCCAATCAAGAAACTGGTTGGAAAACCGGCTTACAGTAAGTATGTTCACATTGAAAGAGAATAACCTTATTAATCAAAAAAAATGAATCAATTTATAAGTTTAAAAGCTAAGCTTTTCTAAAAAGGATCTTATAAGAAGAAACGGAGAGAAAATAGGGATATTTTCTCTCCGTTTCTGTTTAGATGGACTGCTGACATACATCTCTCGCTTTTCTGGTAAATACCTGACCGTCTTGCGCATTATTTTACGAAATATTCTGTGTATCAGGATTTTTTGGGCCAGTCATATCGTTCTGAAAAGATTAAAGGCTGCATAACCTGTTTTCCAGTAAAAAACGAGGGAAAAAAGAAAGAAGATGCTGCTGCCCCCTTGGTATCGGGAGAGCAACACTGTTCCGGAAAATTTCGGAATATCGTTTAAATTTATAAATTACAGAATAGCACTGCCTTCTCTCTCGGAAAGCACGAACATGCCACTAACTGGCACTTCTCAAACGGTCAGGCGATAGTCAAGGTATAGATGCCTGACACTTTCCGCCCCTATTGAAGAAGGGTGTCCGTCGTGTTCTTTTCAATGAGAATGACTATGTGAACGAACAGCCTGGTATTTATCCTCTAGTTCTGTCAACGTTAACTCAAAAAGATGCTTCCCGTTGATCTTGTAAACTTCAAGAGCGATCAGTCTGTCAATCAATTGCTGGCGTCTAAATTCGACCGTACGCCTTAATACACTGTTCATGCTAAACATCTCCTTTTGCCGCCAGAAAAAAACCTTCACTTCCAAAAATAAGAAGAGAAGGCTTTTTTAACGGTCTCAACTTATCTGTAAAGCAATCTGCTTATTGGAATTAGCACCGTGTCACGAGCCGACCGGTTGCTGAGGCTTCACAGGGCCAAATCCCTCCGCCTCTCTGGATAAGTTTTTCAGAAAGCGATTCATATTTAATTATTATATTCATTTTAAACTAATTATTCCGATGTATCAACTTATAATTTATTATCATTTAATCTGTGTAACCGTGTGGAAAAAAACTTTATACGCGAAATACGGCAGTCTATGTGGAGGCGTGCCTTTCACTATTGATGGATTAACAAATGACGAATCAGAGATGATTCGACAATTTTAGACAGTTGAAGATATCTTAATATTGTGATTTCTGACGTTATTTGCCGAATAATAATATTGCCAGAGAAATAATAAGCACCCAGGGAAAGGATTTTGCTCGTAGGAATAGTGATCAAATCACCAGCTAGTATAAAAACATATAAAATTTGATCTCTGTCTCCCATGAATGATCATGTTTTCAGATCATGGAGCGATCAAGACAATTTTTACTGCACGCGTTTAAACATCTTTTCCATTTCGTAAGGGGTGAAGTGAACGAGAACCGGACGGCCATGGGGACAGGTGAACGGATCTTTTGCCCGGCTGAGTGAATCGATCAGCGCCTCAATCTCATCTGGTCGCAGATAATGATTAGCTTTAATTGAACGTTTGCATGACATCATCATCGCCAGCTTTTCACGCAGTTTCTTGATGGATATCTTCCCGCTTTCTTTGAGCTGGTGGACAATGTCCCCGATCATCTCCGGTTCGCGTCCTTTCGGCATCCAGGTCGGATGAGAGCGGATAATCAGCGTCCGGTCGCCGAACGGTTCGAAATGAAGACCGATTTGATCCAGGTAGTCCCGGTATTCCTGAACGGTTTCATATTCCGAAGCGGTAAATTCGAACGTCATTGGAACGAGCAGTTCCTGAACCTCACGCGCGTTTTCGCCGACTTTCTCTCGGTAATATTCATATTTGATCCTCTCTTGGGCAGCGTGCTGGTCGATAATATACAGTCCATCCTCGTTTTGAGCAAAAATATACGTGCCGTGCATCTGGCCGATCGGATAGAGTTTCGGCATCCGCCGCGCCGGCTCCTGTTCCGGTTGTATCTCCGGCGATTGCGGCAACACCGCGCCGTTTTCCAAGGTTTCAGAAGAGGCGGCTGCTTCATATTTTTCTTCGGGTTCTTCATCGCCGTATTCACTTTGCTCCGGTTCCGGTTCGTGAATCTGCTCCGTTCCGATAAATGAAGGCGGCATGGAATTCCGCATTTCGGAGACCGGCTCTTCTTCCAATGAGAGATCCGGTCCGGTCACGACATTTGGTGAGAAATTCATAGTCTGCTGCTCGGATTTTGGGCGATCGGCAGGACGTTCCTTCGTACTGACCAATGGAATCAGGCGTTCCCTGTGAAAAGCTGAACGAATGGCTTCAGTAATCAGGACACAAAGGTCCTTCTCTTTGCTGATTCGTGCCTCAAGTTTTGCCGGATGAACATTGACGTCAACTAGAGAAGGATCCATTTTTATATGAATCACGCATATCGGGTAACGTCCGACCATAGTCAGAGTATGGTAGCCTTCCATGATCGCGCCGAAAATCGGATAGTTTTTTATAAACCGGCCATTAATGAAAATGTAAACGTACTGGCGGCCGGCGCGAGAAATCTGCGGATGAACGGCCAGCCCCTCAACATGAAAATCAAGCGAATCCCCTGAAAAGGAGATCGCGGCTTTCGCCGTGCGGACGCCATATATGGCGCTTAGCACATGGCTGAGTTCGCCGCTGCCATTCGTTTGAAAGACCGTTTTGCCCTCATGAGCCAGGCTTAAGCGGACTCCCGGATAGGAGAGCGCCATCCGGTTGACGACATCGGTGATCTTGCCAAGTTCCGTGTGAATGCTTTTCAGGTACTTCAGCCGCGCAGGCGTATTGTAAAAAAGCCGGCTGACCTTAATTTCGGTTCCCTTTCTGCTCTCGGCGAGTCCGGACTGGATGACATGCCCTCCCTGCAGCACGAGATGCGTCCCGGGGCTTTCGCCGTCTGAAGTTTTCAGCTCCAGATAGGAAACAGCCGCTATACTGGGCAGCGCCTCGCCGCGGAAACCGAGCGTATGGATATGAAAAAGGTCCGAATCATTGTGTATTTTACTGGTCGCATGCCGTTCAAAGGCGATCAGGCAGTCTTCAGAGGCGAACCCCCGGCCATTATCGGTGACCTTAATTGTTTTCAGTCCGCCTTCTTCCACCTCAATCGTAACTGAAGTCGCATTTGCATCGATCGCGTTCTCGACAAGTTCTTTGACAACCGAAGCCGGCCGCTCGACCACCTCGCCGGCCGCGATTTTATTGGCCAGCGATTCACTGAGCCGCTTAATCACACCCATATTCCAGCCCCTCCTTTGAAGCATCTCTTACTGCTTTAATTCTTTCTGCAAGGCATATAACCGGTTCATTGCTTCCATCGGTGTCATTGTCAGCAGATCAAGTCTGACAAGCTGATGAATGACCTTCTGCTCCCGCGCGTTCATTCCTTTTTTCATAGATTTGGGAACGGGGTCTGCAAAGAAAGCCAATTGTTCCGCTTCCTCATTTGCTGACTCCAAAGATGAATTCCTCTCAGTCGCTGCGATTTCCTCTACCACTTTCGGTTCATGAACGGAATCCGGTTGTTCCTCACTGGCTTTATGGCTATCCGATGACTGTTCCAGCCCTCTTAAAATCTCATCGGCACGTTCAATCAGATTGTCCGGCAGGCCGGCAAGCTTGGCAACATGAATACCGTAGCTTTTGTCGGCCTGTCCATCAAGGACTTTGTGCAGGAAAATCACTTTTCCGTTTTCTTCCATGGCCCCGACATGAATATTTTTCAGCCGCGACAGCTTCATTTCAAGAAACGTGAGTTCATGGTAATGCGTTGAGAAAAAAGTTTTCGCGGAAATATGCTGATGAATATATTCTACAATGGCCTGCGCAATAGCAATTCCATCGTACGTCGATGTTCCCCGTCCGATTTCATCGAGCAGAATCAAGCTGTTCTGGGTCGCATGGGCCAGGGCGTATTTTGCTTCGTTCATTTCCACCATAAACGTACTTTGTCCGGAGACAAGGTCATCTGCTGCTCCGATCCGGGTAAATATCTGATCAAAAACCGGCAGCGTGGCTTGATCAGCAGGGACAAAGCAGCCGATCTGAGCCATGATCGCCGCAAGTGCGGCCTGGCGCATATATGTGCTTTTCCCGCCCATGTTCGGACCTGTGATCAGCAGCATATCGCACGATTTGTCCATACTAATATCGTTGGCAACAAATGAGCCGTCCTTCATCACTTTTTCAATGACCGGATGACGGCTGTTCTTGATTTTAAGGACTCTTTTATTTGAAAAAGATGGCGCGACATAACCATTTCTATCACTAACGGAAGCAAAGCTCTGGAGCACATCGAGGCTGCTTACCAGTCTTGCCAGTTTCTGCAGACGAGCCGCATGTTCCTTGATTTTAAGGCGTACGTCGCTGAAAATTTGATATTCAAGGCCGACACGTTTTTCTTCCGCTTCGAGAATAACCTGCTCTTTCTCCTTTAATTCCGGAGTAATAAACCGTTCGGCGTTGGACAGCGTCTGCCTTCTTTCATAACGTCCCTCGGGGAGCAGTTTAAGATTGGGCCTTGACACTTCGATATAATAGCCGAATACACGGTTATAGCCGATTTTAAGTGATTTAATCCCTGTTTCCTGCCGCTCTTTCGCCTCCAGTTCGGCGATCCAGCGTTTTCCGTTCTTTGAGGCGTCCCTGTAGCGGTCCAGCGTCTCATCATATCCTTGCTTAATCATGCCGCCGTCCGCAGTGGAAAATGGCGGATCGTCCACGATCGCACGGTCGATCAGCGAGCGGACATCGGCGCACGGATCCATCTCTTGCCCGTAGCGTTCCAAGGTGCTGTCCCCGATCTCGGCAAGCACCTGCTTAATCGGCGGAACCTGCTCAAGCGAGCGCTTCAGCTGCAGTACTTCGCGCGGGTTGACATTCCCGAACGACACGCGGCCGACCAGGCGCTCAAGGTCGTACACTTCACCAAGAGCCGCCCGCAGCGTCTCGCGTTCCAGCATGTGCGTTTTCAGCGCTTCCACGGCATTCAGCCGCTCTTCAATCTTTTCCTGATTCAGCAGCGGTTTCTCAATCCACTGTTTCAGCCGCCTGCCGCCCATCGCCGTTTTGACATCGTCGAGCAGCCACAGCAGCGAACCGTATGTTTTTTTATCGCGGTTCGTCTGTGTCAGTTCCAGATTGCGCCTCGAGTGGGGGTCAATCATCATGTATTCATTAATATGGTAGACATCAGCAGGCTGAAGGTGATCAAGCGAACGTTTCTGAGTGGTCTGGAGATAGTTCAGCAGCCTGCCGAGCGGGGAACGCAGTTTTTCCTGATCGATTCCTGCCGTGTTTGCCTCCAGCTCGCCGGGGACCTTATCACTTTCATTTTCAGAAACCGTTACACTGAGCTGTTCAGTCAGCGTCTCCTTTTTTTCTTTATCAAAACCGGGATTGAGTACAATTTCGCGTACGTCGTTCGCATCGATCTCTTGAATCACACCGTCCCACCCCGAAATCAAGGTGACTTTTGTCTCCCCGGTTGTCAGATCGCTCAGCGCGAATCCGTACGAACCGTCGCTGAATGCGCTCAATGCGGCCAGATAGTTGTTTTTCTTCGGTTCAAGCGACTCGTCTTCCATGACCGTTCCGGGCGTGATCATCTGAATCACTTCCCGTCTGACCATCCCTTTTGCCTGCTTAGGATCCTCCATTTGTTCGCAGATTGCAATCTTGTAGCCTTTATCAATCAAAACCTTGATATACTGCTTGGCCGCGTGATACGGCACGCCGCACATCGGTATGTATTCATCTTTTCCGCCGTTACGCGAAGTCAGTGCGATTTCAAGCTCTTTCGACGCTTTCTTCGCATCTTCAAAGAACATTTCATAAAAGTCACCCAGCCGAAAAAACAAAAAAGCGTCCGGATACTGCGCTTTAACAGCCAAGTATTGCTGAATCATCGGTGTATAGCTCATGCAATTATCCACCCCAACATCTTTCTTTTACCTATCCATTAATTATAGCACACATGTACGTTGTTACTTGTCTGTAAAAACAGCGGATCAGCAAAGCTTTTTCATAAAAAAAAAGAGAGAAGATCTGTTCTTCTCCCTTATTCTTCCGATTCAGTATCATCATCATCTGTGAGAAATTCCGAGTCGAGCCCGCTCAATTCTTTTTCCAGCTCTTCATCCTCTTCTGTCTCCTCAGTCTCAATCAGCCCGTCGTCATCAACCTTGACTTTCACTTTAGTTTCACCGATAACCTCTACCAGAAATTCTCTTTCAACCTGTGCCACGACCTTATTGCCGTTCGGTGCGATCTTCGCTTCCAGACAATTCGGTTCCTGAAGCGGACGGCACGAAACATCTGCCCGATCTGAAAACGCCTGTTTGTCGCGGAGAGTCAGCGGCACACGATCTCGGTAGCCGACCGTTTCGCAAACCACTTCTGTTCTCGTGTTGTTGTTGTAGGAGTACCAGGTGTTAATGTCATAAGTCCCTTCGACAACGACTGCATCCTTCTGGTATTGTGTTTTAAATTTATGATTGATGACCCAGCATCCGAGGATGTTCGAAGGTTTATGCGTTGGTGTCACGGTGTGCGCGGACTGACTGAATTTCTTCCCTTTTCCGCAGACGGCCTTTGTGATAATTTCCCTGTAAGCATTCTCTGCCAAAAGTCCAAACCTCCTTTGCCTTTCTTCACTGTCATGTTATGCAGGGCGAATGACACGTGTGAATTGCAAAGAAAAATGCCTTCAGACGAAAAAATGACTTAGCAGAGGGCGAACGCAAACTCTTTTTTCATGAAAGGGTATCAACGCTGCAGCCCGGCTGACGATCCGGAAATAATTATTCCTGTTCCCGGGGTTCAGGATGCCGCTCCGCTTCATCGGCTACACGCTTCGACATCAGGTTTACCATCAGCTGCAAAAAATCATTGACTTCCTCCTGTGACTGCCTGAATTCCTGAACGACAGGGATCGAATTCAGTTCGGCCTGCAATCGGTCAATTTTTGCCTCATTTTGTTTGTACGCTTCGTGTTTTTGAAAATGCTGCAAGTTAACCGATTCTTTCTGGAGCTTTTTAATTTCATCGACCAGACGCTGCACCTTTTGATTGGCACTGATTTTTGCTTCAGCCTGTCTGTAGAAGCGAACCTGTTCCGCTGACGACAGGTGTTCCGCAATGATCTTAGTTTTGGCCAAAATATCCTCTGTTGAATAGGGCTTGTTCATCGTCCGGCAACCTCAGGTTCTTTCTGCCATTCACCATCCAGCGACCACATTTTTGCGTCCGTAATTTTGACATTGACCAACTGGCCGATCAGTGAATTTGGACCGCGGAAATTAACCACTTTGTTTGTCCGTGTATGCCCCGAAAGGACTTCGCTGTTTTTCCTGCTTTCACCTTCAACCAGCACCTCAACCACCTGATCCTGATAGCGGGCATTGCTTTCTGCCGCGAGTTCATCGACCAGTTTATTCAGCCGCATGAGCCGCTCCTTTTTGACCTCCATAGGCACATTATCCTGCATACGGGCGGCCGGTGTTCCGGCGCGCGGAGAATAGATAAATGTGTAGGCACCGTCAAACCGGCACTCGCGAACGAGAGAGAGCGTATCCTCAAACTGCTCTTCAGTTTCGTTAGGAAACCCGACAATGATGTCGGTTGTAAATGAAGCGTTAGGCACCGCTTTTTTTATTTTATAGAAAAGATCCAGGTAGCGTTCGCGTGTGTAGCCGCGGCCCATGATCTTCAGAATATCCGAATTTCCGGACTGTACCGGAAGATGGATATGTTCGCACAAGTTGCCGCCCTTGCCAAGCACCTCGATCAAATGATCATCGAAATCCTTTGGATGACTTGTTGTAAAGCGTACACGCGGAATTCCGATTTTACGGATTTCGTCCATCAGATTTCCGAGTCCGTAATTTTCAGGATTCTGCAAATCTTTACCGTACGCATTGACATTCTGCCCGAGCAGCGTAATCTCCTGATACCCTTTTCGGGCGAGGTCACGCACTTCTTCGATAATTTCTTCAGGATGGCGGCTTCGTTCCTTGCCGCGCGTATACGGCACAATACAATACGTACAGAATTTATCGCAGCCGTACATAATATTGACCCAGGCCTGAAAATGCCCGTGCCGGGACTGGGGCAGATTCTCAACGATATCGCCCTCCTTCGACCACACCTCGACGATCATTTCCTTGCTGAAGAGCGCTTCCTTCAATAGCTGCGGCAGCCGATGGATGTTGTGTGTTCCAAATATCAGATCCACCTGAGGATGCTTTTGCAGGATCCGATTAACGACCGTTTCTTCCTGTGCCATGCAGCCGCAGATACCAAGAATCAGATCCGGTTTCTCCCGCTTCAAAGGCTTCAGATGTCCGATTTCGCCAAAGACCTTGTTTTCGGCATTTTCCCGAATCGCGCATGTATTAATCAATATGACATCGGCGTCATTAACGTCGGCTGTTTCCTGATAACCCATTTCTTCGAGGATTCCGGCCATGACTTCGGTATCATGCTCATTCATCTGACAGCCGTAGGTTTCAACCAGATATTTCTTGCCCCGTCCGATCGTCTTCATGTCGCCTGGAATACTGAAATCATTTATAATGTGAACCGTTTCTCTGCGGCGTCTTCTCGCCGCCTTGAGAGAAGGCGGCTGGAAATATTTTGAGAAATCCACTTTGTTGAATTTTGACTCGTCCACAGCAAAGCCCCCTTTCAAACTTCATCCCTAAATTATAGCAAACTCAACATTCTATTGAAAGAAAAGGATTGCGCGACGTGATCCGGACCGGATTCCATAAATAGAAACGAATGGTATACTAAATTATGGATCTGATAAATGAATGAGGGATAGGAACATGAAAATACTGCTCGCAGAAGACGATCAGCGCCTTGGAAAATTAATGTTAAAAATGTTAAAAAAAGAACAGTTCACAGCGGACTGGGTTGAGGATGGGATCAGCGCTCTTGATCAGGCCCTGACCGGGGATTACGATGTCATCGTTCTAGACTGGATGCTCCCTGAACGTGACGGGATTCAGGTTAGCAAGGCCCTCCGCGAGGATGGGTACAACGGTGCGATTTTAATGCTGACAGCGAGAGGTTCACTGGATGACCGCGTCTGCGGGCTTGACGCGGGTGCGGACGATTACATGATGAAACCGTTCGCATTCGAAGAACTCTTTGCACGTATCCGTTCCTTGTCAAGGCGCAACTTTTTCCCGATCGATCACGACATTCTAAAAACCCATGATCTGAGTATCGATCTCACCAATCATCTGGCCAAAAAGGGCGACATGCCGCTCAAACTCACACCGCGCGAATTTCAGCTGCTCGTCTATTTTGTAAAAAACACCGGGAGAGTCCTTTCAAAAGAAAACATACTCGCCAGAGTGTGGGAAGAAGACAGCGAGGTGACTTTTAATACAATGGAAGCATATGTCAAACTGCTTCGAAAAAAGCTGGGTCAGTCCAAAAGAAACAGTTACATAAAAACCATACGCGGTTTAGGCTACATGTGGGTGGAAGACCATGTTTAAGACCCTTCAGCGAAAATTGACCTTCACATACAGTCTCTGCTTTTTCCTTACTCTTGCCGTTCTGTTCATCATCCTGTTTTTCGTCTTTAAAAACTTTATCTACCAGTCTGTTGTCTGGCAAGTTGACGATATTGCCCACGACCAGGCTTCGGAGTATGCAGAGACCCAGCGTCTCGAAGGAGGGGTGTTCAAGCATTCGCTGCAGCTGTTCGCCTTTTTGTCGAATAACGGGAAGGATGTTGTCTACAGAGGGGCGCTTCCTGACGACCTGCGCCATAATCTGACTGATAAGCTGCGCGACGGTCAAAATACAGGGCTTATGAATATTCAGCTGTCCCGCCATGAAAAACCGCTCCTGATTTACGCGATGGAACCGGTACGGGAAGAAGGGCGCCAGATCGGCTATATTGTGGTCGCCAAGGAAGTTAACCGGACGCACGAACAGATCGAACTCTGGTTCAGGACCCTGTTTGCGCTCGGGCTGGGCGCTGCCGGACTCTCGATTATCATCGCCCATTTTCTTGCCAGGCGGGCCGTTTTGCCGGTTAAGCGGAACTATGAGAGACAAAGGGCCTTTGTCGCCGACGCGAGCCATGAAATGCGGACGCCGCTCAGCGTTTTTTCCGCTTCACTCGAATTTTTCGAAGCCGAAGAAAAAGATCGCCTGTCCGAATCATCGAAGGAAACACTTAGAGATTTAAAAGATGAAGTTTCCGAGATGAATACACTGATCGACCATCTTCTGGCTCTCGCGCGTGCTGACCGCGACACTCTGGCATCAAAAAAGTCGGATTTTCCGCTTGACCAGCTGACTCAGTCCATTATTCCCTACTACAGCCAGAAGGCAGGCGGCGCGCAAAAGAAATTCTCTTTTACTCTGCCTGCAAAAACCGTTTTCCTGAATGCAAATCCGATCGAAATCAGGCAGCTGCTGACTATTTTTTTGGATAACGCTTTGAAGTATACGCAGAGGCACGACTTGATCGCTCTGAAAATATGGGCAGATGAAAAAAAGCAGCAGTTCTGTTTTTCTGTTGAAGATTCAGGGGTCGGAATTCCTGAAGAAGACCAGAAGCATATCTTTGAACGCTTTTATCGGGTCGAAAAAGGCAGGGCCCGTCAGAGCGGAGGAAGCGGACTCGGACTGTCGATCGCCCATGAAATTATTAAAGCTTATAATGGCCGGATTGACCTGAGAAGCGTGCCTGATAAGGGAACAACTTTTCAAGTGATGCTTCCGATTTTGAAGACATTCGGTTAATTCAGTTGTTTTTCAGTTTACTTGTGTATGCTTACCCTGTAAAAAAAGGAGAGGATTCAAATGTTTGGAACACCGCTTCACCCTCTGCTTGTCCACTTTCCCATTGCTCTTTTAATTCTGGGGACCGTGACGCAGATTATTGCAGTTATATGGAAGAAAGACTTTTTTGATAAAGCGGCCTTATATTTACTTGCCATTGGTTTTGTATCCGGGTGCGCGGCCTTTCTGAGCGGGGACGGGGCCGAGCAATTTGCCAGCACCCACTGGGGGAATGCCTACCAAGCAGTCGTCCGCACTCATAAAATATACGCGACAGTAACCATGCTTCTTTTCGGTGCAGCCCTCGGCGCACGAGTATTGATTTACTTTATCAAAAGGCGTATATTCATGCCGCTTGTACTTATTTTCTGCATCACTGGATCGATCACGCTGGCATTGACCGGCCATTATGGCGGTGAAATGGTCTACATACAGAAGCACTCCACCCCCACCGCTTCTTCCATATCGGCACAAAATTAAACGACTCTGTAAAAGATTCAAGCACATTCGTTTTAGATGTGCTTGAATTTATTTTCTGTTATCAGTAAAATAAATTTAACCGATAAAATTAAACTTACAGGTGATGCTCTGATGAAATCTTCCTTAATCATAAAAGATCTCAACCAACTGAAGATACTGAGTGATCCATTCCGAGCTAAATTAATGATGTTCCTGATCGAAAAGCCTTATACCGGCCAGCAGCTGGCAGAAAAAGTTGGTTTATCACGGGCGCGTATTCACTATCATTTACGTGAGCTCGAGAAAAATCACTTGATCGAATTAGTAAGAAAAGAAGAGATTAACGGAATTGTCCAGAAATTTTATCGATCTGTTGCCCATGGATTTCTTCCCGACGTTTCATTGCTTCCGCATAAAAAAGATGTTGATGAAACGTACAGGCAGATTGTACTCAGCATGATCGACCGCACGCGCGCGTTTGCTTTGTCGGCACCGGAGGAAGCCTTTTCTTTTGACCGAAAGAATGACGAACGAATCGAAAAAGCCCAGGCAACCTATATGATCGGCAAAATGACTGAAGAGCACTTTATCCAGTGTCTGGATGAATATCAGAAGCTCATGAAAAAATTCGACGATCTCTGTAAGAACGATGAAAAGGATTCCCTTTCGAAAACATACATCTTGTCCAGGGTCGCTTTTCAGGTTGATGAATCTCAGTTCAGCCTGGACGAAGAAAAGAAAGAAGGGAACTGAAACGAGTTTTTTTAGTCGATGGTAAAATTATTTTTACCGATAAATTATTTTTAACAGGAGTGATCTTCATGCTTGATTTATTCAAAAATAAAAATTTTGTTTCTCTTCTCTCCGCCCGCTTTATTACGAATATTGGTGACAGCATGTATTACATTGCTGCCATGTGGCTGGTTTATAAGCTTGGCGGCTCCGCGTTCTATTCCGGGGTGGCCGGCTTTCTGACCACATTTCCGTCGGCATTGTCCTTCCTGACCGGGCCAATTGTTAACCGAAGCTCCATAAAGAAGTTATTAATCTTCTCGCAGCTGACCCAGGCCCTATTGCTGAGTTTCATTCCGATTGCTTTTTTGACCGGCAAACTTTCAGTCCTGCTGGTTCTGTTCATTATGCCTATCGTCTCCTTTCTTAATCAATTTTCATTTCCAGCAGAAAACGCGCTTCTTCCAAGAATCTTGCCAAAGGACGCTCGCGTGAAAGGAAATTCGCTAATGTCCTTTGCCTATGAAGGATCGACGATCATGTTCAGCGCGATCAGCGGGATATTGGTCGCTCTCATCGGTGCCGTGATGCTCTATATGGCCGATATCGCAACATTCATGATCGCCGCTCTGCTTTTTGCCGGACTTAAATTACCCAAATTGGCCCCTAAAGAAAGACAGCCTGTTCCGAATGCGGTCAGTCATTATTTTACCGATCTTAAAGAAGGTTTTTCTTTTATCACGCATTCGGTCGTTGGAAAGCTCCTCATTGGCTCCGCTCCCCTTAATTTTGCGACCAACGCGCTTGTTGCCATTCTGCCCGCCTACGCCGACCGCATTGGCGGATCAAGCATGTATGGATTTCTGCTCGCAGGACTGTCCATCGGTTCACTAGCCGGTGCGCTAATGGCGAATCCGTTCCAGAAATGTCCCTTCGGCGCTTTTATGATCGTCGGTTTTTCTCTTGGGTCGGTATGCTGGCTTCTTTCCGCGATCATTCCGATTTTCCTCTTCAAAGCAATTTTTCTAGGTGCAGCTTTTAGTACCATAGGTGCGATCAACGTCCTCTCCTTCTCGTTTCTTCAGAATACCGTTCCGGAGAATTTTCTTGCACGCAGCTTCACGGTCACTTCCAGTATTTCCATCTCTCTCAGCCCTGCCGGCGCACTCATCGGCGGTCTGCTCGCAAGCAAGTTCGGAAGTTCGGTCATTTACACCCTGCTCAGCTTCAGCATGATTTTTTTTGCCGTCTATGTCTTATGCATCCGGTCGCTTCGCAGCCTGCCCTCGATTGATTCTGCTAAATTAAAGCAAATCTGAACAGGTGCAAACAGGATCAAATTATATTTCTCCCGGTTTCATGATTCCCCCGGCCCAAGTTTTCCGGCAATTACCGCGATGTTCATAAAAAACATTTATTTGCTGTCTCAATAAATTTGCCATCAATCACCCATCTGATATACTTTTAATATAAGTGATTAGTTAATTAGCTAAATATAGCAATCTCTGGAAAGAAGTGATCAAACAGTTGAACAATGCTGTGTTTAAAGCACTGGCTGATCCGTCGCGCAGAAAAATTCTTGATCTGCTGAAAGCGTTCAATGGATTCACCACGCTCCCTAGCACCGACTTTAGCTAATTGCTAAAACTCAGATAACCTCATGCCTTTTACAGAAATCAGGGCTTTTCCTTCACTGGTTCACGATTGAAATCTGCTAAAGGCAATAGACCGCTGATAATGGCCGATATATTTCGCTGAAGGGCGATATAGCCTCACGACGATCGATATTTTCCATTGAAGACCGATATATCGCCTACGATGACCGATATTTTCCGCTCAAGACCGATTTATCGCCTACGACGACCGATACTTTCCGCTCAAGGCCGATAAATCGCCTACAACGACCGATTTTTCCGCTCAAGACCGATATATCCTCACGACGACCGATATTTTCCGCTCAAGACCGATAAATCGCCTACGACGACCGATACTTTCTCACAACGGCCGATATATTCTGCTGAAGATTAGAAACCGCTATCCTTGGAATCAGTATTCAATAAGTAAAAGCGGGTAACTGTTCGCCCCCGCTCGATGTCTTGTTCCATTCATTTTTACTGATTCTGAAATATGCCGGACAGTTGATTTCCGACGGGGCTCCCGAGACCTGTGCAGGCATCCCATCCTGGTCCGGCAGTATAGGCTCCTTTTATCCGGCTGGAATCGTTGTTTCCCTGAGTGATGTCCCGCAGGGCGGAGCGTGCGGACGGGTTGTACAAAACGGGCTGTATAAATCCGATCGGGTGGCCGAGCTGCTGATTGATCAGAGCAATCAGTCCGGCCCAGAGCGGAGCCACCGCACTTGTTCCACCAATGACCGTTCGCTGCCCATCTACCAAAATTTGGTAGCCAGTCACGGGGTCGGCATTACCGGCAACGTCAGGAACGCCGCGCCCTGATTTACCACCAGGGTTTGCAGAGGGCGGAACTTGCGCCGAATTTTGCCACTGGGGCAGCGTGAAAAAGTCGCTGATCCCGCCGCCGGTACTGCTGTCAGGGCCATCGTCCCAAACCGTTTCGCTGGTTATGGTCACCCCGTTCCCCTCGAGTCTTGTGCCTCCGCATGCGAGCATGTGGGGACTGGACGCTGGAAAATCGACGTGTACCAGACCATCGCTTACCCCATCGGCCGAACCGCGATCCCCCGCGGCACAGCAGATCGTCACGCCCACGGCCGCGGCATCCTGGGCGGCCCGATCCATTGCCGCCATGGCCTGCTCCGTCCATGCAGTTTCCGCAGCCCCCCAGCTGATCGAGATGACGGAAGGCTTGTTTTCCGTATCATGTATCGCCTTATTCATCGCATTAAGAAATCCTGCATCGGTGTTTGGAGCAAAATAGACGGCTATGTTTACTCCAGGAGCAACAGATGCGGCCACTTCAATATCCAGAACCACTTCCCCGTCGGCTCCGTTCGGATCTCCGGTCGGCTGATTGCTTCCTCCCCCGACAGAAACACTTTTAATCGTCGGTTCTGCAAGGCCAAGGGAAGAAAAATATTGCCGGAGTTCAGCGTCCGCATAGCCCCCGCCCAGTTCAATAATGCCGATGCATTGTTTGCTGCAATCGATATCTGATGGAAAGTGATAGAGCTGCGCCACTTGAGGCGGTGTATAGGACGTTCCCGCCTGTTCAGCACGCACCGAAAACTTGTTCTGCTGAAAAATCTGAAAGTGAGTTTTGACCTGAGGCCGGTTATCCAGACCGAAGACAGCTTCAACGATTCCCTCAAGTTCAGACGGAATCGTGACCGGTCCGCGATGCCCCCGATAAGTAAAATTCGGATGCTTATATTTTACAAGTTCGACATCAAACGCCTGGTTAAAGGAGGCTGCCGTCCCTCTTAGCAGCATGGTCCCGGCAGCAGCGTTCACTTCAGAAACGATCAGTTCATGATCCTTCGCAAATCGCTCTACTTTTCTTATATCCTCTTGTTTCGCGCCATAGGCGGCCGCAAACGCTTCACGGCTGAGGTAGTTCTTTTTTGTCAAAGAGGGAATCTCCGTTTTCGCAAGCATTGCATCAATGGGCGGCCGATGCAGAAGAACAGTGACCGTCATTTTTTCTTCAGGATCGACAGGACCTACTCTTTGAGCTCTTGGAAGCGGGGCACGTTCACTTTTGGAAAGCTGTACTTTGTCCTTGGCATCTTGTCCATTGGATAAGCGATCATCTTTGCTCATACAACATCCTCCTTTTTAACTTACTCATCTTAAAATGAGTCTGTTTTCCGGGACTTGAAACGACAAAGAGGTTATGTCAATTATACAACCGCTTCGCGATGTTGTTACGTGAAAGCACCCGATAAATCTTAATCACCAAAAAAAGTTTTTATCGTTTCCAGTACAAAACCTACTTATTTACAGATTGATCCTTGTGTACCGCTGTGCTCTGTCCGCCGATCAGAGCACTTTTCTGTTGCCTCGAAGCATTTTATTTAAGATGACAAGACAGCGGCTATGCTGTTATACTCCTAATCAGTGCTTTAATCATTTGTCATTAGATAGCACAATACGATATTTATACAGATTTTCATTTTCCTTTTCATCAAAAATAATTCCTAATAACTCTCCATTATTCTTTTCGATAATTTTTTTTGAAGATATGTTATCTGTGCTGCATGTTACAATTGCCTCTTTTATTCCTACTTTCACAGCTTCTTCCAATGCTAAGAGTGTTTAAATAATCTTGTGTAAATAGATTCAAAAAACAATTGAAAAGGGAAAGCCTTCCCCTTA
>NZ_BMOK01000023.1 GCF_014647035.1 Sporolactobacillus putidus
TCACTGCCAGGCAATAGGAAAACGAAGAGAGGCACTTCTCAGTCATTGAGAGGCGCCTCTCTTTTTCTATTTCATAATTTTGGGTATCAGGAGGTGTTCAACAAGTCCGGAAAAAAGGTAAAAAGGAGCTGCTAAAGAGATATTTCTCCAAAGTGGAACTTCGACGAAAAGCTACACGTCCTATGTACAACGTCGAAGTCACCGTGTCCTACGGGAGCACGTCCTATGCACAACGCAGAAGTCATTACATCTGTGAAGGTACGCGCAGATAGCTCAAAGCTTCATTTCCCTGACCTTCGATGCCCAGGACAGGCTAGTGTCAGGTATGCCATAGGACGTGGTGCTTTGCCTGACCTTGGTCCTTTTTGACCTCCTTTTTGAACAGACTCTATTAAGCAGGGAACTGAGATTAATGAAAAACTGTCTCAGAACAAAAAAGACGGGAACAGTATCTCCCATTTGTTAGCTGTCGTAAGATCAGCCCAAGGAAGAATCCTTACAGTAAGACAATGCATAGAAAAAATGCATTCGCACTATTACTTTTTGGTAAGCCAAATAAAGAGTTGGGAGGTTGATATTCTTTTAAATATGTATAAAATGTGGTTATTGAGTGATAAAATTGTTACATACTCATGTTTGCAAGACTTCCGGATTCATTGGTTCACCTATTGGTCTTGTTTACAGCATAGGATGTATAATTGATCTGGAATAAATAGGATCGTGAAGCTACTGCAGAGAGGGAGAAGAGGATAACCTTGAAAGTATCGCTTTTTACTACTTGTCTGGGCGAACTTTTTTATGTCGACGTACTTAAGGATGTCACGGAGGTTCTTGAGAGATTAGGGTGTGAAGTGGATGTCCCGGATGGCCAGGTCTGCTGTGGGCAGCCAGCTTATAACAGCGGTTACAAAACAGATGCGAGCGGGCCGGCCAAGCAAATGATCAAGGCATTTGAGCATGCCGATTACATTGTATGCCCGTCAGGTTCATGCGCCGCCATGTTTCATGAATATCCTAAAATCTTTAAAGATGAGCCGGTATGGCGCGGGAAGGCAGAGGAAATAGCAAAGAAAACGTATGAGTTCACTCAATTCATTGTCCATGTGCTTGGAGTTGTCGATGTGGGTGCCGAGTACCACGCGAGGGCGACTCTCCACACATCGTGCCATATGACCCGGCTTCTCGGAGAGCGGGAATCACACTATGAACTGCTTCGCCATGTAAAGGGACTGGAATTGGTTAATCTGCCGAACAACTACGACTGTTGCGGTTTTGGAGGTACTTTTTCCGTGAAGATGTCGCCGATATCCGAACAGATGGTTGATGAAAAGATCCGTCATATCGAAGAAACCAAGGCGGAAGTTGTGATCGGGGCCGACGCTAGCTGCCTGATGAATATTGGCGGCCGGATCAGCCGAGAGGGGAAAAAAATCAAAGTCATGCATATTGCACAAATTTTGAACAGCCTGAGGAAAGAGGGGGAAGAAAACCATGCCGATGAAAGTCGGAAATCAACCATTTTTTGAAGCCGTTGATCAGGCGATTCATAATTCCTTCATGGTCAACGCGGTTTCTTCCGCTCAGGACGGGCTTCGTGACCGAAAGATCCGGGCGACGGTCGGAGATGAGACGCTTGGCGACTGGGAAGACTGGCGGAATGCCGGAGAAGAGATACGGGCCCATACACTGAATCATCTGGATTTCTATTTAAAACAATTGAGCGACAACTTTGCGGCAAGAGGAGGTCACGTTTTCTTTGCGGAAACGGCTGAAGAAGCGCGCGAGTATATAAAAAAAGTCGTCAGACAGAAAAAAGCGAAACATGTGGTCAAAGCCAAGTCCATGGTCACAGAGGAAATTAGCCTTAATGAAGCACTTGAGGAAGAAGGCTGCGATGTCCTGGAGACCGATCTTGCGGAATTCATTTTGCAGGTTGATCAGGACAGACCGTCACATATTGTTGTTCCGTCGGTCCATAAAAACAGGCAGCAAGTCCGTGATGCATTCCGGAAACTGGGATATACTGGGACAGATGAACCAAGGGAACTGGCCGGTTTTGCGAGGAAAACGCTTCGCAGCAAATTTTTGAATGCGGACGTTGGTATAACCGGATGCAATTTTGCAGTTGCCGATACGGGGAGCATCTGTCTTGTGACCAATGAAGGAAATGCCAACATGGTCACAACGTTACCGGAAACGCAGATTACGGTGATGGGCATGGAACGTCTGGTGCCGACACGAAAGGAACTGGATATCCTGGTCACTCTGCTTTGCCGTAGTTCCGTCGGACAGCGTCTGACAACGTACGTGACGGACATCACCCCGGGAGACCAAACGGATACGGTTGACAGTCCGAAAGATTATCACCTGGTTGTCGTGAACGCGGGACGCTCGAATGCACTCGGCACGGATTTTCAGGCGGCGCTGCACTGTATTCGCTGTGCGGCTTGTATTAACGTCTGTCCGGTCTACCGTCATATCGGCGGTCAAGCATATGGTTCAATCTATCCTGGGCCGATAGGAGCCGTCCTTTCCCCGATTTTAGGCGGTTACAGAGAGTACGGGAAGCTTCCTTATGCTTCCAGCCTGTGTGCGGCCTGTACCGAGGCCTGCCCGGTCAGGATTCCACTTCATGAATTGCTGATCAAACATCGGCAGAAATATGTGGAAGGCGGCGGAGAGCCTCCGATAAGCGAAAAAGCCGCCATGAAAGGGTTTGGAATCGGTGCGGGATCGCCGTTCATCTATAAGGTGGGGATGAAAACAGCTCCGATTATCCTTAAACCGATGGTTCATGACGGGGAAATCACCAAGGGTCCCGGTCCGATGAAACCATGGACCCGCGGTCGTAATTTGCCGGCTCCAAGCCGTGAAAATTTCCGAGAATGGTTTAAGAAGCATAAAACATCAAAACTTCTTAAAGCGGCTCAGGGTAAAGGGACGGGTGAGTCTTTATGAAAGGGACGATTGAGAATCGCGATGCTTTTCTTAGCCATATTGCGGATAAACTCCATCGCGCACCGGAAGAGACTGTTGCTGTACCGGAATGGAAATATCAGCCTCAGTGGAATGTTTATAAAGGAAGCTCGCAGGACGAGCTTGTGGCTGTGATGAAGAACGCATGCGAATCCATTCATACAAAAGTCTATGAAACGAACTCGGATCAATTGGCAGAGACTCTGGAAAAGGTGATTGCCGACTACGGTTCCGGATCCGTCATTGCCACTAATGATGACCGATTTTCCAAGTTTGGTCTTGATGAAGTGATGAAGAAAAATCATGTCTACACCTGGAATGTTTCGGAAGGGCATCGAAATATTGAGATTGCATCCCAGGCAAATATTGGCCTGTCAATATGCGATGTGATGCTGGCGGAATCGGCAACTGCCGGCCTCTTCAATGATAAGAACAAGGCAAGAAGTGTCAGCCTTCTTCCGGTGACTTCTATTGTGATTGTTCCTGAGAGTCTGATCGTGCCCCGAATAACACAGGCCATGCAGATGGTTGAAGAAAAAGTGAAAGCCGGTGAAGAGATCTCGACTTACATCAACTATATTTCGGGACCGAGCAACAGCGCCGACATCGAGATGAGACTCGTTGTCGGTGTTCACGGACCGGTCAAAGTGGCCTATATCGTCGTCAAAGACTTGTAATCGATTTTGAAAGCGGCAGTTCCGATTGACGGAGCTGTCCTTTTTTTCAGGAATGACACTGTTCGAAATGTTCTACAAAAAAGGGGACAAGTTTGATATAGTTAAGTAAATGCTTAAGATTTTGGCGAAAAAATAAAGAAGGGTACTTTTATAAGGGGTGCTTAGATGAAAGTTGCTTACTTAGGGCCGAGCGGAACTTTTTCGGAGGAGGCCGCTGTGCGCTTATTCAGCGATGCGGATACGTTTTTGCCGCAGGAATCGATGGACGATGTGCTGCAAGCCGTAAGCTGCGCGGACGTTGACAAAGGCGTGGTTCCGATTGAAAATTCAATTGCGGGAACGATCGATACGAGCATTGATGGTCTGCTCACTTACCGACTTTTTATAGAAGCGGACGTCATTTTTCCTATTTCACTTAATCTGATCGGCACGGATCATTGCAGTCTTGATACAATCCGGCGTGTCGTGTCTATCACGCCGGCTCTTGAACAATGCCGTGCATTAATCAGAGATAAAGGCTGGGCATGTGACAGGGTCGGAAGTACGGCCATTGCTGCCAAAGTGGTCATGGAGCGTAATCAGCCGGAATGTGCCGCCATCGCTTCAAAATGTGTTGCTGATATTTACGGGCTGAAATTGATTGCATCAGATATTCAGGACAACAAAAGGAATCATACACGTTTCATTATAATCAGCCGCAACAGTCACTTGCATCAACATCAAAAGAAAACCATGCTTCTTGTTACTCCGGCGACCGAGCACGTCGGGATGCTCGCTTCCATATTGAATGTTTTTGCTACGCTCTCAATCAATTTGTCATGGATCGAGTCGCGGCCGACAGGTGAAAAGCTGGGAGAGTACCGTTTTTTTATTGAAACAGAAGCAGGGTACGGAAGCGATCCAATGAATAAAGCGATAATGATTCTTCGGACATTTGGACATGAGGTTGACATACTGGGCAGCTACAGCACAAAGATCATTTAAAGCCGGTGTTTTTATCCAGTTTTATTGTTTCCCAGCTATTAAGAAATTATATCGAACATTCCATAAAAAAGGGCAGATTCACTCGCGAATCTGCCCTGTGCCTTTCACAATATATTTGATTGTTGTCAGCGCGGGCAGTCCCATTGGCCCACGCGCGTGAAGTTTCTGTGTGCTGATGCCGATTTCCGCGCCAAAACCGAAAGCCTCTCCGTCGGTAAATCGGGTTGATGCGTTGTGATAAATGGCCGATGCATCCACATATTGAAAAAAACGTTCGACATGGTCCGGTGATTCGGATACGATTGCTTCAGAATGTTTTGTTCCGTACCGATTAATGTGACGAATCGCTTCGTCCACATCTTTCACTGTTTTTATGGCAACGATCTTATCTAGATATTCCGCAGACCAATCTTCCTCATCCGCCAACGGAAATTCCGGATACCTGGCTGCCAGAGATGGATCGATTCGGCATTCGACGCCTGCAGACCTCAGTGAATCAATCAGGAGACCGCCATAACCGGTCAACCATTTTTCATGGACAATGATGGTCTCTATGGCATTGCAGACGGATGGACGCTGTGTTTTAGCGTTGAGCGCGATAGCGACTGCCATTTCCGGATTGGCGCTCTCATCAATATACAGGTGACAGTTACCGGCCCCGGTTTCGATGACGGGAATGGTCGACTTGCTGATGACGGTCTGAATCAATTTTTTGCTGCCGCGCGGGATCAGTACGTCAATCAGGCCATGCAGTTTGAAAAAACGATCGGCCGTCTCATGGCTGACATCTTCAAGCAGCTGGACACTGTCTCCGGGAAGTTTTGATTCGATCAAAGCGTGATGGATCACTGAAACTAGAGCCTTGTTGGACTCAAGAGCGGAACCGCTGCCCCGGAGATAGACGGCGTTACCTGTTTTCAGGCAGAGCCCGGCTGCATCGACGGTTACATTTGGCCGCGCCTCATAAACCATGCCCACAACACCAAGGGGTACGCGGATTTTTTGAATGTGCAGACCGTTCGGCCGATCCCATTTCTCAACGCAGTCGCCAATTGGATCGTCAAGTCCGGCGAGATGATCCAATGCGTCTGCCATGGAACCGATCCGCTCTTCATTCAGGAGGAGCCGGTCAATCAGCGAGTCCGACATTCCTCTTGCTTTTGCATGATCGACATCTTCCATGTTTGCCGCGAGAATTACCGGGCAGTTCTTACGAAGCTCGCGGGAAATGGCGCGTAATGCCCGGTTTTTTTGTTCCGTTGATTTCGCGGCAAGCTTGCCGGAAGCCTGTTTGGCTTTCTCGGCTTTAAGAAACAGCTCATCTTTTTCAATCATTCGATTCATCATCTATCTCTTCCCTTCTGCTGTAATCGGATGGATCGACGCGGTCCAAGGGACCCAGTTGTTACGATGGACGACCTCCGGGTGATCGTTTTGAGCCAGATTCATGGCCTTGCTGCTTGGCATGCGTTTGATTTCATTTAATTCATCGGCTGAATAATTAACCTGCCCTTTTCCAAGAATACGTTGATTACGGTCAACGATCTGAATCACTTCACCGGAAAGAAAATGTCCGCTGATCTGTTTGACACCGGCTGGGAGCAGGCTCTTTCCATCGATCATCAGGGCCCGCACGGCACCATCGTCAATCTCAATTTTGCCGGAAATCGGGGAGTGAAGCGCAATCCACTGTTCAGATACGTTGAGCGATGGTTTCAAACCTGTGGAACCGATATAGGTGCCGTCGCCCTTACCATCAATGATTTTTACCAGTTTGTCGGCGCCCTTCCCTTTACCAATAAAAGTACGGACACCGAGCGAAAGGGCGGTTCTGGCTGCCAGAATTTTGGATTTCATACCGCCCGTGCCCACCTTTGATCCCGAAGCGTCGCTTGTTTCAAACAAAAGCTCATCGGGAAGTTCATCCAGAAAGTCATATCGTTTGGCTCCGGGATATTTATGCGGATTCTTATCGTAAAGCCCGTTGACATCGGTGAGAATGGCGAGAAAATCCGCGTGAATCAGCCCGCTGACCAATGCGGAAAGCATGTCGTTATCACCAAAGGTCAATTCTTCCAGTGAAATCGAGTCGTTTTCATTAATGATCGGAATAACAGATCGTTTCAATAATTCGGATAGTGCCGAACTGGCGTGACTCATCTGTTCCCGCCGCTCGAAATCCTGCCGGGCAAGAAGCAGCTGAGCGATGGTCATTCCACACCCGCGAAAAGCTTCAGCGTAATGATTGAGCAGCATCACCTGTCCGACCGCCGCTGCCGCCTGCTTGCCGGCAATTGTAACCGGCCTGGCGGGATAGCCAAGCCCCTGGTAGCCTGCGGCAACAGCCCCTGAAGAGACGAGAATAATCTCGTGGCCGGTGCTTTTCAGCCGGGCAATAGCATTCACATGATCATTCAGTTTTTCCTGATCCAGTTTTCCATGAACATCAGTCAGTGAGCTGCTGCCGATTTTGACGACAATCCGTTTAGCGTCCATTATCCGGTTCCTTTCGAATAAAAAAGCCACTCTCCATCCTTTCTAAAAGGACGGGGAGTGGCTTTGCCCGCGGTACCACCTTTGTTAGCACGGGTTATGCCCCACGCTCTCTCTCATCTTCGTAACGTGAAGAAAGACGGTCCGGTTATTGGCCGGACAGCTCCAGGGGCAGGTTCAGCAGGAAAAAAGCGGCGGCATCTTTCAGCCAATGGACACCGTTCTCTTACGCTCTTTCTTTGCTTACTAATCCCTCTCAACGCTCTATGTAAGTAACATAAATTATATTCGAAATTAAAATAGATGTCAATAGATTGTCATTCCACTTGTATTCGCCTATATGATACAATCAGTCTTTTCAAGAGGTAAAATCGGTTCTTTCAAGTTAATTTGTGAGCGGAATCTTTTGCAGCCGTAACAGGGAGTGTTAGAATAAAACAGAACAATCGGACGGGGAGGTCATCTCTTTCTTCTTACAGGGGAAAACGCTTCGTTTATTTTCAGGAAGACCGAAAAGTTTCTGAGAACGGAACACCGGTACAGGTTCGTTGATTTTATTGATGATATAAAATAAAATCTTAATAATAGTGTATAAAATTAGGTGGATGAATATGGATCATTTGGATGTGAAAATTATCGGTTCACTGATGGAGGATGCCCGTATGACATGGGCTGAACTGGCATCGAAAGTAGGCCTTTCTGCGCCGGCAGCGGCTGATCGCGTCAATCGTTTAGTAAAGAAGGGCCTGATAAAAAAATTCGGCATTCTTATGGATCCTGAACGGGCAGGACTCTATTGTACCGCTTTTATCGCTGTATCACTCGAAAACCCGGCACATCGTGAACAGTTTCTGGAGAAAGTGATAGGACTCAGTGTTGTGCAAGAGTGCCATCATGTAGCGGGCGATTATGACTATTTGTTAAAGGTACGCTGCCGCAACACAAAGGCGCTGGACCATATCGTCAGCTTTGAACTGAAAAGCATGCCGGGTATCGTGCGGACAAGAACAACAATAGTATTGGACACATTGAAAGAAACAGAAGAGATCCCTCTGCTGCCGGAACTGCTTAACAGTAAAGAAAGAGATGACGTGTAAGAAATTGCGTAATATATCCTGATGACTTTGAACCCCCACTTTATTAGAGGTGAAGCGTGTGACAAAATATAAAGTGTATCATTTTGATGAAAAGATAGAGCGAAAGGGTACCGCTTCTGTCAAATGGGATGAGGTTGACCGGCTTTATCACGCGGAAGGCCTCCTTCCGATGTGGGTGGCCGATATGGATTTTCGCGTTCCCGATGAAGTGACTGATGCGCTGAAGGGCAGGGTGGACCACGGTATTTACGGCTACTCGGCCCGTTCAGAAAGCTATCTTTCAGCCGTGCAAAAGTGGATGAGAGAGCGGCACAGCTGGGAGATTGACAAGGACTGGCTCTGCCACAGTCCCGGAGTAGTCACGGCACTGAATCTCATTGTCGACGGTTTTACAAAACCTGGAGATAAAGTGCTGATTCAGCCGCCGGTTTACCCTCCCTTTAGAAAATCGGTTCACAATCAGGGCCGGGAACTTGTCACGAGTGCGCTGGTGTATGATAACGGAAAATATACGATGAATTTTACCGATCTGGAACAAAAAATGTCCGATCCATCGGTCAAAATGATGATACTATGCTCTCCGCACAATCCGGTCGGCCGCGTCTGGACAAAAGATGAACTTTCCCGGGTGGCTGAGCTTTCTCATAAACATCATGTTCTAGTCATATCCGACGAAATTCACGGGGATCTGGTTTTCAACGGAAAAGAGCATCTTCCTTTTGCGAATCTGTCTGAAGAAGCGGCAAACCACTCCATTATCTGCACGGCACCGAGTAAAACATTCAATCTGGCCGGTTTGCAGATTTCGAATATCATCATCCCCAATCCCTCGCTGAGACGGATCTATCTCAGTCAGCTTCAGCGCTTCAGCTTAAATGAACCGAACGCTTTGGGCGCCGCAGCCGCGGAAGCCGCCTATCGCGAAGGCGGGGATTGGCTCAGTCAGTGTCTGGATTACATAAAAGTAAACGCGGACTATGTCGCCGATTTTCTGAGAAACAGTATTCCTGAATTGACAATGGTTCCGCTTGAAGGCACTTACCTTGGGTGGATCGACTGCCGGAAACTCTGCCTCGACAAATTGCAGCTGCAGAATCTGATGCTGAAAAAAGCGAAAATTGCCTTCAATCAGGGCTATACATTTGGCAATGAAGGCGAAGGATTTGTCCGCATCAATCTCGCCTGTCCGCATTCATTGATTGAGCAGGCGATGAGGCAGCTTCACAGGGCAATTCAAAGCCTGAAAAATTAACAAATGCAACGCGTCCGTATTTATCAGAATAATAAGCATTTTCATCCGGTCTTTCAGCTCAAGGTATGTGGCTGTTTCGCCAAGAGATACACGGGAAGGATGATTGTCCAGGCATAAGGAATCGCAGATGAGAGAATCATAACGATCAGTCCGCCTTTTTCGGGACAAATCGCGGCGTAAAGAGAGCCTGCGGCACCGATCAGACCGCCCGCCATCGCCAGATATCCAAGCCACGAAGGATAATACTTTTTTTGCTTCATTAAAAAGCCAAGAATGAAAATTCCTGACCAGACTAAAATTATAGTTATATAGCCTAATAACAAATTAAAAGTAAAAAGTGATAGAATGACAGTCTGAACGGCGAAATCCGGACGCTTGCTGAACACGTCCATCAAAAAGGGAAGAGCGCTCAGCTCGGTCGTTAGGAAGAGCACCCACAACGATAGAGCGGTGATGAAAAAAATTTCTGCTGTGCGGGATTCTGCCTCAATGATCCTTTCTAATTCAGCCAGACCGCCGATCCATAGGATGACACCGCCGATCATGACGGCGTGATCCCATGTCCATATCGAACAATCGGCCATTTTTTGTATTGCGGTTTGCCCGTCCCACGGGTTATAAATGACCGGATGGAGCAGCGTCGTGATTCCGGTAAGCAGAGCACCGAATAATAAGATCCAGGCAACGTTTTTCGCTGACATTTCACCACCTCCTTTTCGACCTTTCTACTATCTTAACCATTGGCAGTTTATTTTAATCGGACAGCATGCCGCAGCTGTCCTTTGAATAGAAGAAAACTGAGACTGTTCATTTATTAAAACGCTTACAAAACGATGGGATGAATAGATAACGGGGGCGTACAACGGACATGACCAAACTTGGCAGAGGAGGAGCAGTAGTGGATTACATTGAAGCGGGGACAAAAAAATATTGGAAGGCAAGCAGTGCTCTTTTTGCCGGCGGATTTATCACTTTTGCCATCCTATACAGCACTCAGCCGCTACTTCCGGTTTTTTCCCAGCGTTTCCATGTCTCTCCTGAATATTCCAGTTTGGCATTATCATCAACAACCGGGGTACTCTCTTTCGCTTTATTGATCGCAGCCGTTGTCTCTGATCGCTTCGGTCGAAAAAACATCATGACCTGTTCTCTTGTTTTATCGTCTGCAGCTGCAATCGGGACTGCATTCAGTCCGAACTTTCTTTCGCTGCTCGTGCTTCGTACAATGCAAGGCGTGGTTCTGGCAGGTATGCCTTCCATTGCCATGGCCTATGTCAGTGAAGAATTTCATGAGAGAAGTCTGGGTGCGGCAATGGGGCTCTATGTCAGCGGAACAACGGTAGGGGGGATGTTTGGAAGAATCGTTGTGGGCATGGTTTCGGACTTCTTTTCTTGGAGGGCTGCTCTTATTTGCGTAGGGCTGATCAGTTTCCTGTTCAGTTTATGGTTCTGGGCGGGGCTGCCGGAACCTGAACACTTTAAAATAAAGAATGGTTCATTTTCTGGCATTTTTCAACCCTTTGCCCGGCATTTAAAAACGCTCCGGCTGGTCTGTCTTTTTGGAATCGGCTTTTTGCTGATGGGCGGGTTCGTCACTTTATTTAATTACATGGGTTTCCTGCTCATGCGTCCGCCTTTCAATCTGACTCAGACGGAGGTAGGCTGGATGTTTGCCGTCTATGTCTTTGGCACGTTCAGTTCGACATGGATGGGAAAATTAGCAGATACAAAAGGCAAAGGACTCGTTTTACTGATCGGTATGAGTATCATGATGATCGGGGTGTTGTGCACGCTTGTTCCGTCTTTGATGATTAAAATTATTGGCGTGGCCCTTTATGTCTTTGGTTTTTTCGGGAGCCACTCCATTGCCAGCGGCTGGGTCGGCAGTATTGCTCTGCACGATAGGGCACAGGCCGCGTCTTTATATTTGTTTTTTTATTATGCGGGTTCCAGCATACTTGGCACTTTTGGCGGGGTGCTTTGGCAGTATAGCCGTTGGCCCGGGGTTGTCACCATGATTGTGCTCTGCATTTTTCTTGCTTTCGGATTGGAGACATTGCTCCTGCGTTCGGGGAATCACAGCCGATGAGTTTAAGGCACCTGCTGAATTTTCATGGCGACCCAGTTCCATTTCATTCTGTTGGGACCATCGGGCCGTTTGTTGAAGACAAACCTTGCAAAAAAAATTTATTATTCATATAAAATGCGATATATTGGTTTTATGGAGAAAAAAATGATGAACAAAATTGATCGTCAGACACTGAGTGAAAAAATCTATATCGAAATGAAAAAAGCGATTGTGGACATGTATTTCAAACCTGGCGAACGGCTGAACGATGGGCAACTGGCAGCTCAGTTCGGCGTAAGCAGAACGCCGGTGAGGGAGGCGTTTAAGAGACTTGAAGATGAGGGGCTGATCGAATCAGTTCCAGGTTCAATGACGCGGGTCGCTAATATCAGTACAGAAGAAGCACGCCATGCATTTTCTGTTGTCGCGGCTCTTCATGCGCTTGCAGCAAGACTGGCCGTTCCCAATTTGGCCAAAAAGGATTTGGAGGATATGATCCGGTCGAATGAAGAATTGAGAGCCGCTTTAGATGCGCGTGATGCGGCAAAAGCGATACAAACGGATACCCGTTTTCACCAAGTGATCATCGATCGGGCAGCAAATCCGGAAATAAACGATACACTTGAGAGAATCACGCCGAAAATTCTGCGGCTTGAACGCGCCCGATTTCTCTCGTCAGGCAGTGAATCGATTTGTCAACATGAGGCAATTATCCGTGCCTGCAAAAAAGGAGCTGTCGAAGAGGCGATGGCGCTTGTTGAAAAAAACTGGCTGACTTTGAGTGAGTGGGCATCCCGGTGAATGAAAGGGCTCACCGGGATGCAAGTTTATAACCTAAAATTTTGGAAGAAGAATAGACTTTCTGTTCAAAAACCAATATATTGGTTTATCGCATTTACTCAAATTCAAAGGAGTGAATCCGTTGCGTTCGATTTTTTTTGGCGTAGCCGCCGCATTTTTCTTTGCGGTAACTTTCATAGTGAACCGTGCCATGGCGCTATCCGGAGGGAATTGGATCTGGAGCGGTTCCTTGCGGTATTTCTTTATGGTCCCTTTTTTGCTCCTTATCGTAGGGTTTAGAAGAAATCTAGGTCCGCTCATTAAGGAGCTCTTGCATCATCCTTTGCCCTGGCTGGCTTGGAGTACAGTCGGGTTTGGTTTGTTTTATGCGCCGCTGTGTTTTGCGGCAAACTATGGTCCCGGATGGCTCATCGCCGGAACGTGGCAATTGACGATTATATGCGGCTCGCTTCTGTCTCCTCTGTTTTTTGAGACGATTCAGACGGATCACGGGCCTCTGAAGATTCGGGGAAGAATACCACTTAGGGGATTGTTGATGTCACTGATTATTCTGGCCGGGGTCGTCCTGATGCAATGGGGTCAGGCAAGACACACTATAACAGAAGCAGCTATAGTCAGTATGGTTTCAATCCTTGTGGCTGCGTTTTCTTATCCGCTGGGTAACCGAAAAATGATGGCCTACACAGGAAGAAAATGGGACACTTTTCAACGGGTGCTCGGGATGACCTTGGCCAGTATGCCTTTCTGGCTGGCTCTATCGGTTTGGGGGATCTTTACAGACGGTCTTCCAAGTTTTGATCAAACTTTACAGTCGGTCATTGTTGCGATCAGTTCCGGAGTCATTGCAACTGTTCTTTTTTTCTACGCAACAGAGCTGACAAGAGGAGACATACGTAGACTGGCCGCAGTGGAAGCGACACAATCGATGGAAGTCGTATTTACACTTTTGGGGGAGCTGATCCTGCTTGGCAGCCCTATTCCGCCCTGGCCGGGCTGGCTGGGTATGGCCTTTGTCATTGTAGGGATGATCTTGCACAGCTATGTTTCCCAAAAGGGGTATCTTCATAAAAAGCGTAGAGAAAGAGCGGCAGAACAATAAAAAAGTTAGAATCGGATCATACGATTCATATCTGAAACCACAAATTAGTACCTGATAATAATATCTGATATAATATTATCGATAAGGAGATGGACAAATCATGAAATCAAAAGCGAAAATAACGGCAATCGGCGCTTATGTTCCGGATAAAAGGTTAACGAACAAAGATATGGAAAAACTCGTTGATACGTCAAATGAGTGGATTGTCCGCAGAACCGGAATAAAAGAAAGGAGGATATTGCCGGAAGATCAATTCACCAGTGATCTGGCATTTGGCGCTGTCCGCAATTTGCTTGACAGATATGAGACAGCCCTGGACGACATTGACTTAGTTATTGTCTCGACATCCACGCCTGATTATGGTTTTCCGAGTGTTGCCGCCCAGGTGCAGGCTAAGTTCCTCACAGAAAAAGCCGGAGCTTTCGACCTCAACGCGACCTGTTCAGGATTTGAATATGCGCTGCATGTTGCGAATGGGCTGGTCACGAGCGGACTGAATCAAAGAATATTGGTGGTTGCGGCGGATGCCATGTCAAAAGTAACAGACTACACGGATCGGACGACATGTATCCTCCTTGGAGACGGAGCAGGGGCCGCAGTGGTCGAGTACGATGAAGAGAATCCCGGCTTTTTCGGCTCATTTATGGGTGCGGAAGGCGGCATGGGTAAGGCGCTTTACAGAACGGGGCTATCATCGGTGATGAACGGTGAAAAATTGTCCGGTGCCGGGAAAATGGTGCAAAATGGGCGTGAAGTCTATAAATGGGCGGTTCAAATCGTCACAGACGGAGTCCTGCAATTAGCGGAAAAAAGCGGTTATACCCTCCAGAAAATAAACTGGTTTGTCCCTCACAGCGCAAATCTGAGAATGATCGAATCGATCAGTGAACGGCTTAATTTTCCTATGGAAAAAGTGCTTTACAGTCTGGAATACTATGGGAACACCTCCTCAGCTTCCATTCCGCTTGCTCTTTCTGATGCGCTGAAAGAAGGAAAGATTAAAAAGGGTGACCGCATTCTTCTGTATGGCTTTGGCGGGGGACTGGTTCATTGCGGTCAAGTAATCAGCTGCACATTTTAAATACGATAAAAAATGATGCCTGATTTAATGATAGAGGCAAAGATAAATTTTTTATCATCGGTATCTCGTAATTGGTCAAAAAAGAATGAAGAAAACGAATACTTTTATAAGTGTGATGAGAGTCACATTTATTAATCTGAGATTCATCACTGACTGGGAACTTTTCCGTTTTCTTTTCGTATAGTTAATTAATCTGATTGTTAAGACAAAAAACAGGGAGAAATGAGAACAGATGATGAAAAAAATGATGGCTGCGTTTCTTGCTCTTGCGCTGATTTTCACCCCGGCAGGAAATTTTGTGTTTCACCTTGCTGACAATCCCGTCAGCGCCAAGGGGTATCACTCAGGGATTAAGTCATTCAATACGACTAAAAGCGGAGGAACACGCTCACTCTTTCAGAACCGGCAGCAGGGAACGAGGCAAAATCCTGTGGCGAGCGCTACAAGGAGTTTTACAAGCGGGGGTTTCATGCGCGGTCTGATTTTCGGAGGTTTGTCGGGTCTCCTTTTTGGAAGCCTGCTTTCACATTTTGGTGGGTTTGGCATGATTGCCGGATTTTTGTTTAATGTGCTTGTTATCATCGCCATCATCGCTTTGGTTCGCTATTTGGTTGTCGGCTTAATGAATCGTTCCAGAAGAGACAAAAACGAGGGGTCCGATCCATGGAAGAGATAATGATTCCTGAACAGGACATTGTGAATGCGATCTGCTTGTTTCTGGCAAATAAAAAGGGGATTGCACCTGAAGATGTCCAGGTGGAACTCATGTATGATGATGACTACGGGTTTTCAGCCGAGGCTTATGTTCAGGGAAGAAAACAGGTTCTGGTTGAATCAAACATGATTGAAGCGGTGCGTTTCTGGCTGGATACCGAGATGCAGAGAGATCCGTTTGGGGCATCGCTCCGCTTGTTACTGGACGATGAGCAAGGCATTGTGGTCTCTTACAAGGAATGAACACGGTAAAATCCGACCGGCCGGCAGTGTTCTTGCTCTTTCTATGCCGATTCGCTTCGCCTTTTTATGATATAAAAAAGTCCCTTCTTAAGCTTGCAAGAAGGGATTTTTCCATATCTCTGTTTTCACTCGGCACGGGGAAAAGTTAATGTGAAAGTGGTTCCTTCATTTTCCATGCTGTCAACTTTTATTTTCCCGTTATGGTTTCTGATGATCGTATAAGTGATCATCAGCCCGAGGCCGGTTCCAGACTCTTTGGTTGTGAAAAACGATTTTCCTAATTTTCCAAGAATGTTCTTGGGAATTCCGTGGCCCGTATCCTTGATCAATACCTGTTCCTGCTGTCCTGTTGTTGAAAGCACAACTGTAACTATCCGGTTTTCCGGTGTCGCCTCGATGGCGTTCTTTACAAGATTGACAAACACTTGTTTCAACTGAGTCTTATCGCCGTTTATCCGATGGGGACAGCCATCCGCCTGTATTTCCAACTTCAGATTTTTCTTGGCGGCTTGTGTTTCAAAGAGAAACAGTGTTTCTTTGGCGATCGTCAGCAGATCCTGAGTGATAAAGCGTTCTGCATTCGGTTTGGTGAAATATAAGAGTTCATTGGCAATCCGCTCAATCTGCTCAACTTCCCCCATTATGATGTTAATATATTCTTTATTGATAACGGGTTCATTCTGAAGCAGCTGCAGAAATCCCTTGATAGAAGTAAGAGGATTTCTGACTTCATGAAGAATACCTGCGGACAGTTCGCCGATTACTGAAAGTTTTTCAGACTGCATCATGCTTCTTTCTGCAGCCTTCCGATTGCTGACATCACGAAGAGTCAGCTGAATCAGTGCCGTTTCCTGGTCGTAAAGAGGATTTATGGCGATTTCTACAGGTTTTGGATTGCCGGTTTCTGAAATAATCGATACGCTGACGATTGAATGATCCGAGTCCTTGAAAATATTTTGGCTGATGGTCTTATGAAGAAGTGTTAAATCCTCAGGACGCATGAAGAGAGCAATGGACAGTCCATCAAGAGATGCCTGAACATCGTTCGAAAGCAGTTTATTTGCCGCCCGATTTGCGAAAATAATTTTATCTTTCTGAATAATGATGACGGCATCCAGAATGTTTTCCAGAATTTGTTCAAAATCGAGCTGTGAGACTACTGATTTACCATTACTATTCATTTCCATGCCTCCTAACAAAATCATAGGTTCAATCACTTAGTTTGTAAACACATATGGTTAATTTAGTAAATAATTTATGTGAAATTAATTTTCTTATGTCAGTTATTGATTAAAAGACTTAGTTTTTGATTCATTAACGAGTAAATTTATGAATTTTGTCATCGGTTTATTTTTTTTTAACAATCAAAGGACTGTTCAATTGAAAATCGGCCGACATTCATCAATTTATTTGTTATAATGATAAATGTTAACTTATTATTTATGATGGTTAACAGATGCGCTTTGTTGGGACAGTATTTATCATAAGCGGACATAAGAAGGGGGAAAGCGCATGGAATTTTATCAAATGACTGCGGAAGAGCTACTCCGGAACTATAGGGCAAAAACGCTATCACCCGTTGAAGTCGTTAAGTTTCTGTTTGGTCGTATTGACCGCCTGAATCCCAAACTTAACGTTTTTGTGACTTTAAATCAGGAGCCCGCTCTTCAACAGGCGAAAGAATCTGAACGGAATTTCGCCATGGGGAAAGTCAGACCGCTCGAGGGTGTTCCGGTGGCGATTAAAGATCTAACGAATACAAAAGGGCTCCGAACAACCTATGGGAGCCTCGTTTATAAAGACTATATTCCAACGCGAGATGCAACGGTTGTCAAACGCTTAAAAGCTGCGGGCGCCATAATTATGGGAAAGACCAATACGCCTGAATTCGGCCATAAAGGGACGACCAACAACCGCATCTTCGGACCCTCAAAAAATCCATGGAAATTATCAAATGGTACAGGCGGTTCAAGCGGCGGTTCGGCGGCCGCAGTCGCAGCCGGATTCTGCCCGCTTGCTGAAGGGAGCGACGGGGGAGGGTCAATCCGTATTCCTTCCAGTCTGTGCGGTGTGTTCGGATTTAAGCCGAGTTTTGGGCGTGTTCCGGGTGACAATCATTTGGATGATGTGTTTGCCCAATCCGTCCCGTTCGTCAGCTACGGTCCAATCGCTCGAACGGTTTCCGATGCGGCATTGATGTTTGACGTCATTCAGGGTCATTCGGATGATGATCCTTATTCTCTTGACGATTTGTGTCTGTCCGCTCGGGAAGCTTTGGACTTGCACAAGACAGATTATCGAATCGGTTATACCCTTAACTTTGGTATGTATGATGTAGACACGGAAATCCAGGATATCTTTATGGAGACACTGGAGAAATTGCGCATTCATGGCGCAGTGGTGGAAGCGGCCGATGTCCGGATGAACAAAAATTTGAAGGAATATGTCAATTTCTTTAACAGGCTGTGGATGATCGGTCTTGCGGCAGGGACAAAAAAACTGATGGCTGAGCATTGCGGCGAACTGTCGGACACACTGATATCGATGATACACCGCGGAGAGGGGGCGAGCGCGGATGAATATATTGAAATGAACAAATACCGGTCCTATGTTTGGCAAATGTTTCAAGGTCTGTTTGAGACGTTCGACGTGCTCGTTTCACCGACGCTCGCCGCGGCTGAGTATCCTTATGATCGGGAAGGTCCTGCGGAAGTGAATGGTCATATGATCGATCCGGAATCCGGCTGGATGATGACCAGCCCTGTCAATCTTACAGGGCAGCCGGCGTGCTCGCTGCCAGTGGGTTTTACCTCTTCGGGGATCCCTGTGGGTATGCAGTGCGTTGCCCGCAGGCTGAACGATATTGGCCTGATGCAGTTTGCAGGATGGGCGGAAAACCGACTCAAGACAGACCGTTTATTTCCGACTGATAAATGAAAAAAATGAGAATTACAGAAAGAGCAAACAAAAAAATGGCAGCCTTTACATTTTTCAAGAAAGGGTTTACACTATAGGTGTTGCAGGTTTAATTTTATGCCCATCACAATACTTTGCACCTAGCATGTTACCCAGCTTTTTTATGGTTCCCGTTCCGCAAAGCCGGATTGCCCACTCTGGCTGAATAAACCCTCGTGTTGTGACAAAGATATGGTCATAAGAGGCCTGCGGATTGAAGATTGAATTCTTCCGGCTATCCATAATATGTCTCCTGGAATCAGGAGACTTTTTCTTTAATGATGGAGACGCCGGGCTGTAAATTTTCATAGGTTTGAATCTGCTGTCCTAAATACAAAAAGACACCTCTGCAAATGCAGAAGTGTCCGGCAAGCGCCGCTTATTTTGTTTCAGCAGAGGGCAGAACTTCTTTATCAAGAGGTCCGTTCTCGCCAAGATAGTAGCGGTTAAGCGGTTTAAGATCTTCGTCAAGTTCATAAACAAGCGGTGTACCCGTCGGGATATTCAGACCGACGATTGTTTCGGCTGAAACACTGTCGAGGTGTTTAACCAGGGCACGGAGCGAATTGCCATGAGCAGCGACAATGACTTTTTTCCCTTTTTTAATCTGAGGAACAATTTCTTTATTCCAATAGACCAGAACGCGGTCAACCGTATCGAGAAGATCTTCAGTGAGCGGCTGTTCGGCTTCGGTCAGGTCGGCATATCTCGGATCATGAAGCTGTGCAATATACCGTTCATCGTCTTTTTCAAGAGCAGGCGGCCGGACATCAGCCGAACGTCTCCAGATATGTACCTGGTCCGCCCCGTATTTTTCGGCGGTCTTTGCCTTGTTCAAGCCTTGAAGCGCGCCGTAATGACGTTCGTTTAACCGCCATGTATGTTCAACCGGAATCCATGTTAGGTTCAGCGCGTGCAGAACATTCCAAAGCGTGTGGTTTGCTCTTGTCAGTACCGATGTGTAAGCAAGGTCAAAGGTATAGCCGTTCTTTTTAAGAATTTGGCCGGCTTCCGTTGCTTCCTGTTCTCCTTTTTCCGTCAGATCTACATCTGTCCATCCCGTAAATCTGTTTTCAAGGTTCCATTCACTTTGTCCGTGACGGATCAATACTAGCTTGATCATCGGGTGTGCCCACTCCTCTCAAATTTTGAAAAACGCATCGAAATCCTCTGCGCCGGAACAAAATGCGGAAATGACAGGCGGACGAGTTATAACCGAACCCGCTCTATCTTTCATCATAGTTGTCTGCGCATTTAAAGTATCGACGACACCAAACATTTTTACTCCAATCACTTGCGTCAAGCGGCATCATGACGAATGAGTGATTTCCTAGCATCAATTCATTATAACATGCTTTTTTTGATTTGACATTTTCATCTATTAAAACAATGTGAATGTCTTGTTATTCCGACGACTGTCATATTATAATGATCATGCCTGAAAAAGGCAGTCGAAAAGCCGGAAAATTTAACTGTCTGATTTCGGGACAGAACCGTTTCTCTGTGCTTTTTTCCTTCTATATCATTTATATAAAAAGAGAGAAGTCTTAAAAATGAATGGTTTCCAGGGATCGTACAGCATGAACGAAAACAAGACGGGGTTTGCTCACGAGGTGGCAGCAATTTGTGTGCTTGCCGGCAAAATATTGCTGCAAAACGGTGCAGAGACCTTCCGCGTCGAAGACACGATGAACCGTATCGCAAGAAATTTTTCAGTAAACGAAGCACAAAGTTTCGTCACGCCCACAGGCATTATCTTTTCGATCGAAGACAGAGATGTGACACAGCTCGTCCGCATTACCCATCGCGGGACGAATCTTCGAAAAGTGACTCAGGTGAACAGCCTTTCACGGCTGATTGCCGAAGGAGAACTCGGACTTTCCGAGGCGTATCGCAGATTAAAGGAAATCGAGCGTTCTGATCATGTTTATCCGAACTGGATCCAGATTGTTGCCGCCGCCGCGGCGAGCAGCTGTTTCCTGCTTATGTTTCTCGGTAAATGGGAAGACGCGCTGCCGGCATTTATCGCCGGCGGTGTCGGTCAGGCAGGGACCATCTATTTTCATCGTTTAACAAAAGTCAAGTTTTTCTCTGAATTTATGTCATCCATTTTAATCGGATTGATCGCCGTGCTCAGTGTGAAGATCGGTGCGGGTTCTGAATTGAATAAAATCATCATTGGTGCCGTGATGCCGCTTGTTCCGGGAGTTGCGATTACCAATGCGGTCCGTGATGTGATGGCCGGAGACCTCGTCTCCGGTCTGTCAAAAAGCGCGGAAGCGGGATTAACCGCTTTCGCTGTTGGAATTGGCATCGCGCTCGCTCTATCTTTCAATTGAAGGTGGATCATAGTGAACCTTACAGTATTGATCGTTCAGGCCGTTACAAGCTTCCTGGCAACTGCAGCATTCGGCATCATTTACAACATACCAAGGAGACCGCTGATTCACGGCGGATTAATCGGAATGGTCGCCTGGCTCATTTATTTTTTCCTGTACGGATGGAGCGGCAATGATTTTGCAGCAACTTTTGCGGCTTCTTTCGTGATTGCCTTGCTCAGCCAGATTTTTGCCAGACGGTTTAAGAATCCCGTGATCGTTTACAGCGTCTCGGGGATCATACCTCTTGTTCCCGGAGGACTTACCTATACGGTCATGAGCCGGGCGGTGGTTGATCAATACAGCCTTGCTCTTCATTTGGCTGAAAAGGCCTTTGTTCTTTCCGGGGCGATCGCAATGGGCCTGATTTTTGCCGAAGTTCTTTACCAGATTTTCAAAAAGCGCCATCTCAGCAATCCTGGCAAGGTGGGTGAGGGAATTTCTATGTTTAAAAAATAATTTTTTGTTGATCTCCTGTTAAATAGTGGGAAATTATGCTTTACTTTGCTAGTATGTAGTTAAGGAAGTTTGAACCGGACAGTCAGCTTTTGCCAAGTGTCCGGTTAGAAATTCAAGAGGTGGACGGATTGAAAATCGTATGTTTTGGGGACAGTGTAACTCGGGGGATCACTTTCGTGAGCGGAAGATTCAAAATTATTCGAGAAAATTATCCGGCGCTGCTGCAGCGTTTTCTCGGCAGCGGCGATGAGGTCATCAACAAGGGTGTTTTTAATGACAATTCCGATCTGCTTGTGCGGCGCCTTGACAAAGACGTACTGCAGCTTCATCCTGATCTCGTTCTGATTAATATTGGGGGAAACGACTGTAATTTTCGGTGGGATCAGGTGTCGCTTCTTCCTGAGGAAGAACATGTCCCCATTGTGCCGCTTAGCCGTTATCTTGCGAATATTAAGATACTCATTGAGAAAATCAGTTCCAGTGGGGCGGTTCCTGTCGTTCTTAGTTTACTGCCGCTTGATCCTGCCCGCTATTATCAGTCTCTGATGAAACGATACAGCCACTCGATCGGACATTGGATCAGCTGCTGCGGCGGTATCGAACATTGGCACGGCATGTATAATCGTGCGTTGAAAGATCTCGTCCGCAAGATGGGTGTACCTGTTCTCGACATAAGAACAGCGTTCAAACAGAAGGGAAACTTTTCCAAATTGATTAATGAAGACGGACTTCACCCGTCTGCGGAGGGATACCGGGCGCTCGCAGAAATTGTTTCAGCGGGCATTCCGGAACTGCGGGTCATGGTCGAAATGCACGCCTGATGCTGCTTTATTGAGATGGGAAGGAAATCAAGCATAAAGAAGGAACCGCAGGTTTTCCAGCGGTTCCTTTAGTGTGCTCTTTGTTCGATTTATTCCGCGTGATCATCTTCCCAATCCAACCTGTCGGTCAGTTACCCTCACTTTTTTTTAGCGCCGACTTTAACGCATCCGCCAGACTGTTTCCAAACGTTTCATTACCGTCGTTTATTTTCTGCATCAGCCGGCGTGTTTCACGTTTGTCCGCCTTCTTTTTCGAACGCTCGGCCTTTTCCACGATACCGCACGTCCTGCACTGGAAGTAGAGTCCTGCCTTGCCCTGGTGCATCTCCATCTTCTTGTGGCAGGTCGGGCACCTGTGGTTGGACAGTTTCGGATCTTTGCGCCTGCGATAACCGCAGGCACGATTGATACACACGAGCACTCGGCCGCCGTCCCGGTCTTTGCCTTCTTTCATCAACGAGCCGCATTCCGGGCATTTCGTGCCGGTCAGATTCTGTATTTTGTAAGATTGTTCACTTTCGTTTATTTCCTGTACGAGCTGCGCGGTCTGTTTGCGTATGTTTTCGAGAAAACGCTCGGGACTTTCAGTTCCTTTGGCAATGTTCTCAAGCTGATTTTCCCATTCTGCTGTCAGTTCGGGCGACTTGAGATCGGGATTGACGAGATCAATCAGCTGCTTTCCTTTTGGCGTCGGATGGAGCCTTCCGCCTGCATTCCGTTCGATTGCTTCAGACTGAAGCAGCTTCTCAATAATATCGGCGCGTGTCGCTGGCGTACCGAGTCCGTATTTTTCCATTCTTGTCAGCAGGTCGGCTTCTGAAAAACGTGCGGGAGGTTCCGTCATTTTCTGCTGCAGTACAACCTTTCCGATGGGAAGCGCTTGTCCCTCCTGTAGAGGGCCATAGGTTTGGGGAACATTTTCTTCACTGGCCCCGAGGATCTGTCTGAATCCCGGATCAACCTCAAGAGTATCCTGTATGACCAGATTTTCGCCGCCGGCCGATAAAATAGCGCGGATCGTTTCATATTTATGTTCCGGATAAAACAGTGTCAGAAAACGTCTGATGATCATATCGTAAAGGTTTCGTTCATCCGGAGACAGATCGCCGATATAAACAGGCTGTTCCGTCGGAATCAGCGCATGGTGGTCGCCAACTTTTGTGTCATTGAACACATTTGTCGCCAGCACCTTGCCTTTTTGCTTGTGAAGAATCGGCCGTGTTTCCTCTCCGTAAACGGACGAGATCGCCTTCAGGCGCTCGGGAATGGTTGCGGCTATATCCGTTGTCAAATACCGTGAATCCGTGCGCGGATAAGTGACGATCTTGTAGCGTTCATAAAGCGACTGCAACACGTTCAGTGTTTTCTTCGCGGAAAAACCGAGACGCCTGTTGGCATTACGCTGAAGCTCCGTCAGATCATAGGGGAGGGGCTGATGTTCTCTCTTCCGCCTGACTTCCACTTTACCGACAACTGCCTGCTGTCCGCCAAGTTTTTTTACGATCGCTTCAGCATCATGCTGATCAAAAAGCCGGGTCTGGTCTCCGCGCTGCCATGTTGCCGCGCGTCCGCCGATCCGTACGCTGATCGTCCAGTAGGGTTCAGGGCGAAAAGCCTGAATCACTTTTTCTCTGTTTATTATCATGGAGAGCGTCGGTGTCTGCACACGGCCGGCAGATAACGAATCTTCATATTTTGTTGTCAGGGCGCGTGAAACATTCAATCCGATCAGCCAGTCGGCTTCCGAGCGGCAGACGGCCGAATGATAAAGTTTGTTGTAGTCTTCGGCTGGTTTCAGACTGCTGAATCCGTCACGGATCGCGCGGTCGGTCTGGGAAGAGATCCACAGCCTTTTTACCGGTTTTCGCCAGCCGATTTTTTCAATAATCCAGCGGGCGACGAGTTCGCCTTCCCGTCCGGCATCCGTCGCAATCACAAACTCTTCTAGATCTTTGCGCTGAGCCAGCCGGCGGATCGCGTGAAATTGTGCGCTCGTCTGTTTGATTGGCTTGATTTCCATTTTCTCCGGTATAATCGGCAGATCTTCCATCCGCCATGTCTTATAGCGGTCATCGTAGTCTTCAGGCATCTTAAGTTCAATCAGATGGCCGAGTGCCCAGGTCACGACGTAACGGTCACCTTCAATATAATTTCTGCTGTTATTCCGGCAGCCGAGTACGCGGGCAATTTCTCTGGCGACGCTCGGTTTTTCTGCTAAAACAAGTGCTTTGGTCATATCCTAACTTCCTTTCAGGCAGGTGTCTTTATAATCACCGGAAATGGAGCGCAACCGGCAGCCCCCTACACTATGGCTTATTATACAAGAACTTGCGGATGGAGAAAATGAAAGCGGCTGCGCATTATTCTTTCAATGTCTCCCGGGTCAGATTCAGAAATGCGGTCAGCGCCGGAGAAAGCCATTTGTCCTTGTGCCAGACTAGGTGCGAGTGAACAAATAAAGGCGTTCCTCCCCAGGGCAATACCCTAATTTCTCCGTTCTTAATTTCTCTTTTAACCGTTATTTTCGGAAGTACGGCAACTCCTAAACCCGCCATAACGCATTGCTTCATCGCTTCCACACTGGCGAACTCAAAAATATGCTCGGGAATTAAACCGCAGCTTAGAAAATCCTGATCAAACTGGCGGCGGTAACTGCAGTTTTTTTCAGTCAATAACAAAGACTCTTCAAACAAATCGGCTGGATTAACGGTTTCTTTTCTAAATAGAGGATGATCCGGTGAAGCGACGACGTTGATCACCTCTTTTTTTAACTTTTCAATAATAAATAAGCTCGGTATGAGATCAACGTCCATCAGGATCGCGGCATCCAGGCTGCCTTTTTCAAGCTGACGAAGAATGTCCCGGTCGGAAGTGCCTGGTGAGAAATGAAACCGAACTTTAGGATAGCGGTGCCTGAAACTGGACAGGATCGGGGGGAGGCGGTAGGTGCACAGACTTTCGGTAGCGCCAATGACCAGTGTACCGGACGGTTCCTTACCTGACATGACCGCTTTTTTTGCTTCATTCGTTAAAGAAAGGATTTGATTGGCATAGATCTGCAGTTTTTTTCCGGCATCCGTCAGGGCCAAACTTTTTCCCAATCTGTCGAAGAGCTGAACACCAAGTTCATCCTCGAGGGACTTGATATGGGCCGTGACGCTTGATTGAGCAAAGTTCAATTGCTCGGCCGTATGGGTGAAGTTTAATTTTTCAGCAGCTTTATGAAAAGTCATCAGTTGTTTGTATTCCATAATATCCCTTCTATCGGAAATATTGATTGTTCTTATCGAAATAATCATCTTTACCGATTGCTTTATAACTCATATGATACAGGAAAGATGATGGTTTGCAAACAACAGGAGGCGAAGAAAATGAAAAAAGGTGTCACAGCAACCATTCGGCTGCCGCAGGCTGTTGCACTCTATATTGGCGCAGTGCTCGGATCCGGTGTATTGATTGTTCCGGGACTGGCGGCACAACTGGCCGGTCCGGCTTCATTAATTGACTGGGGCCTTCTTATGGTTCTGGCCCTGCCGCTGTCCCTGTGCATGGCTTATCTTGCACAGAAATATCCGAGTTCTGGCGGAGTTTCGCATTTTGTTCGACTGGCCTTTGGTGAAAAGGCAGGATCAATCGTCGGCTGGTTTTTCCTGACGTCGGTACCGATCGGAGCTCCGGTTGCCGCATTAACTGGGGCCGGTTATTTAAGTACGGCTCTTGGACAGACTGAAACTTTCAGGATAGTTACCGCTTGCCTGATTTTATTTATCGCTGTTACTCTGAATTATTTTGGCATGAATCTGGCGGGAAAAGTTCAGATCGCTGTGGTTGCCGGAATCCTCGGTATTCTGATCATGGCGATTCTTGGTGCCGTTCCCCATATGAAAGCTGCAAATTTCGAGCCTTTTATGCCTCACGGTGCGATCGGAGTGGGCACCGCTTCAACAATTCTTTTCTGGTGTTTTATCGGCTGGGAGGCAGTCTCGCACTTGTCGGAAGAATTTATTCATCCTGAAAAAGACGTCATGAGGGCCACGATCATCTCCGCCGTGCTGGTTGGAACGATTTATTTTATGACAGCTGCGGCGGTAATCGGCACAAACAGTTACCGGCAGCAGTCGCAGGCGGCTCTCGTTGTCGTTGCCGACTTGGCTTTTGGTCGGATCGGCGGTTTGTTGATCGGTCTATCGAGTCTGTTCATCTGTCTGGCAACCGTTGTCGCTTATGTTGGTGCAGCGTCAAGACTCGGACGGGCATTATCGGAGAACGGCAACGCTCCGAAATGGCTCGGCTCTGTTTCAAAGAAATACGGAACACCGCTTGGGGGATTGCTTTTTTTGAGCTCGTGCTTTTTCTGCGTCATGATACTTTTTGGCTTTCACCTGGTTACATTAACAAATTTAATCCAGTTGCCAAATGCAACGTTCTTATTAACCTATCTCGGCGGATGCGCAGCCGGTGTGGCTTTGTTCAGAAATGAAAAGAAGAAATGGCTGATCAGCCTGATCGCGGCGATTGCGACCATAATCATGTTCCTCTTTATCGGCTGGGCGCTCATTTATCCAATTATAATCATTATGGTTGTGCTGACGCGCTGGCTGGTTCCTAAAACGATCACACGCTTAACGAGACGTATCGGCTAGGTTACCAAAAAAAGATCAAATTTTCCCAAAATCAGTTTGACCTTATTCGACCAAAGATTTATAATAAAACTGTAAGAAATAGGGATACAAAAAACAGAAATGTGAAAAATACCCTTATTACATTCAAGGAGGAATGCTCTATGGCAAATCTGTATCCAACCAAAAAAGATCGTGACGGGTTCTTTGATTTCCTGCCTTCCTGGTTTGATGAATGGGGACAAAATTTCTTCCATAACACAGGCGTTCAGCCTTTTGCAGCTGACGTTCAGGACAAAAGAGACGCTTATGAAGTCAAGGTCGATCTGCCGGGCTTCAGCAAAGAAAATATTCATGTGGACTACGATCAAGGTGTACTGTCGATTGAGGCAACTCGCGAACAGGAAACGAATGAAAAAGCGGAGGACGGCAGTTTCATCCGCAAGGAACGTGCGTCCGGTTCTTATACCCGCAGGTTTATGCTCGATAGGGTGAACGAAGACGGAATTAAAGCTTCATTCAAAGACGGTGTATTGCAAGTTACCCTTCCTAAAAAAGAGGATGTACAAAAACCGGGCAAATTTATCTCGATCGAATAAATATCATTTGCAATGAGTAAAGAAGGGAACCGTATCCCAGCGGTTGCCTTCTTTTTGCCAGATAATGTTTACTTGGTTCAAAAATAAAGATATAATAGTTTCAATGATTAATAGCATAAAAGGAGGCGGGCGTCATGAAGTTGACTCATATTGCGGCTTATCAGACACGAATTAAAGTGTTTGCCACTATTGACGGACTGACGCCAGCCTCTTTTTCTTGGCACGGATAACGGATAATCGTTTGTATTTTGCTTAATAATGATTCTTTCGTTTATTTCTTTATAAAGCCACAGGAGAAGAGATGATGATTTTCTCCTGCGGTTTTTTTTGTCGGGAAACGGCTGCTCAAGGGGGTTATACAGTGCGTATTTTTATTGATTTGTGGTGGTTTTTCAAACAAGAAAAACTGAAATATTTTTTCGGTATTTTTTTCCTCATGCTTTCCAGTTTTCTTTCATTAATACCCCCTTATGTCGTCGGAGTTATTGTCGACGCGATCAAGGGAAGAACGCTGACACCGTTTCTTTTGACGAAATGGATCTTATTTCTTGTTCTGATCGGTGTCATTTATTACTGTACAGGGTATTTATGGCGTCAGCTGATTTTCGGCTCATCAATCATTCTTGCGAAACAACTGCGAAATACCCTCTATAAGCATTTCACACTGCTGTCGCCCAATTTCTATCAGAAGACGCGAATTGGGGACATGATGGCACACGCAACGAACGATATCAACGCTGTCCAAATTGCCGCGGGTGAAGGCATTTTGACACTTGTCGATTCCATGACGATGGGGGCCATGGTGATTGCCGGCATGGCGGTTCTGATCAGTTGGAAACTGACGCTGATCGCACTTCTTCCGATGCCGGTCATGGCCGTTCTGACGATGTACTACGGTTCGCTTCTTCATAAACGATTCGGCAAGGCTCAGGCGGCCTTTTCCAATCTCAATGACAAAGTTCAGGAAAATATAGCCGGCGTCCGTGTGATCAAGGCGTTTGGCGAGGAGAAAGCCCAGATCGGTATATTCAGTGGTGCATCAAAAGACGTTGTTAATAAAAATGTCGCTGTAGCGAAAATTGATTCTTTGTTTGATCCGACCATCACATTCATCGTTGCGTTCTGCTACTTTCTCGCACTCGCCTTCGGTTCAATATATGTTGTGGACGGTTCACTGACGATCGGCCGTCTGACAAGCTTCACGCTTTACCTTGGTCAGCTTGTCTGGCCGATGCTCGCTTTCGGATTCCTTTTCAACGCAGTTGAGCGCGGCAGAGCTTCGTACGACCGTATTCGCAGACTCCTGTCCGTGAAACCCGAGATTGTCGATCGTGAAGACGCTCTGGAAAAAATTCCGAGCGGAGACATCCGTTATCGGATTAACTCATTTTGCTATCCGGGCAGTGAAAATCCTGTTTTGGCAGATATTTCCTTTACGGTGAAAAAAGGGCAGACGCTGGGCATTGTCGGGAAGACAGGTGCCGGGAAAACCACATTGCTCAGGCTTATGCTCAGGGAATTTGATGTACGGAGCGGTGAAATAGAAATTGGCGGCATGCCGATTGAACATCTCACTCTGGAGGCTTTGAGAAGCGCTATGGGTTATGTTCCCCAGGATCATATTCTTTTTTCTGCGACGATTGCGGAAAATATTGCGTTTGCCCGATTCGATGCCTCTCAGGAAGAGATAGAAAGAGCGGCAAAACTCGCCAATATTCATGAGGACATCCTGAACTTTAAAGAAGGCTATGAAACCATTGTCGGGGAAAGGGGCGTTACGCTGTCCGGCGGGCAGAAACAGCGCGTGTCTATTGCGCGCGCGCTGCTTGCAGACCCTGAAATCCTGATCTTCGATGATTCGCTGTCCGCCGTCGATGCGCGTACCGAGGTTGCTATACTGCAGGCTCTGAAAAAAGAGCGATACAATAAAACGACACTGATCTCGGCGCACCGGCTCAGCGCAGTGGAACATGCCGATTTAATCATTGTCATCGACGATGGACGAATTTCAGAAAAGGGGACGCATGAGGAATTGCTGGAAAATGGCGCATGGTATGCCGAGATGTATGCGCACCAGCAGCTTGAGTCACTCGTTTCGGAAGGGGGAATACATTCGTGAAAGAAGATTTAAGCCGGAATCAGGAAAAGCTGTCAGGCAACCACGTCATGCTGCGGCTGATGACTTACCTGAAGAATTTCAAGCAGAGTATGAGTATCGCTTTTGTACTGCTGATTATCGCCACAACGGCCGATGTTCTTGGGCCGATTGTCATGAAAATTTTCATTGATAATTATTTAACGCCGCGTCATTTTCCATGGCAGCCGCTAACATTGCTGGCGGCCGGGTTCATCGTCTTATTTGCTGTATCGGCTGTTTTTCATTACCTGCAGGCCCTCTCTTTTCAGAAAATCGCCTTGAACGTTATTCAGAAAATGCGTGTCGAGGTTTTCAGCAAAGTGCAGCGTCTTGGCCTGACCTTTTTTGATCAGACACCCGGAGGCAGTCTAGTTTCAAGAATTACCAATGATACCGAAGCGATCAAGGATCTTTATGTGAGTGTGCTCTCGACATTTGTCAGCAGCGGCATCATGATAATCGGTATTTTCATTGGCATGTTTTTTCTTGATGTCCGGCTTGCTCTGATCTGTCTGATTCTGATGCCGTTCATTCTCATTTTAATGTGGGCTTACCGAAAATTCAGTTCCAAAGTTTATCGGGTGACACGTGTAAAGCTGAGTCAGCTTAATGTATGAGTAAAATATTTGTAGGCAAATTACCTTCCTGTCCATACCGTTAACGGCAACTGCCGTTA
>NZ_BMOK01000024.1 GCF_014647035.1 Sporolactobacillus putidus
ATGAGCCGAAAGGGAGACCCCTATGACAATGCCTGCATGGAGTCTTTCCATGCCACGCTCAAGAAGGAGCTGATTTACAGACGGCGTTTCAAGACTCGGGCTGAAGCCATAAATGCTGTCAATCATTACATCAGCCAGCGTTACAACCGACACAGGAGGCATTCCACACTCGGTTACTGTTCGCCTGAAGCATTCGAAAAGAAATACGCTCAGACGATTGCCGACGTCTCATAATTGCCCCATTTGGGGTTGAGTGACGAGAAGTAGTCTCTTGTACTTCTCGTCACTCAACCCAGACCAAGCGCAGCGCGGTAGCTTTTGAGACAAGTGTCTTTCATTTCTAGGTGTCCACTTTCTTGACAGAAGTCCAAATCTGGCCTTCTTCCGGCCGGATTCACGGGTCTATCAGCCAAATCGGACCCTCTTCCGGCCGGATTCACGGACCTATCGGCCAATTTGGGCCTCCTTCCGGCCGATTTCGCGGGCCTATCGGCCAAATCGGACCCTCTTCCGGCCGATTTCGCGGGCCTATCGGCCAATTTGGGCCTCCTTCCGGCCGGATTCACGGGTCTATCAGCCAAATCGGACCCTCTTCCGGCCGGATTCACGGACCTATCGGCCAATTTGGGCCTCCTTCCGGCCGATTTCGCGGGCCTATCGGCCAAATCGGACCCTCTTCCAGCCGAATTCGCGGGCCTATCGGCCAATTTGGGCCTCCTTCCGGCCGGATTCACGGGTCTATCAGCCAGATTGGGCCTTCTTCCGGCCGGATTCAATTTCTGAACCGCCGTCTAAATTTTTGCGACTATTTTTTCTATCTGTTCCAGTATGTGATCCTCCAAAAAATAGGTTCGTTGTTTGAAATTTCCACTATGCGGAAATTTGTAAGAATGAAGCATCTTTCTGACGACAGAATCCGATGGGATCTGTAAAAAATCGCGGAGCTGTCCGTTAGTGACGGTTTGCCCGAACAGATGGCGATAATCATTAATTGCGGTCAATTGAGCGATTTTGGACTCAAAGGAGCAGGCGGGACAGATCCAGGTCGTTGAATGCCTGCTCATCGCTAATTCTTCACATTTTGGGCAACGCACACCCGTGAGAATTTCTTCTGCGGCAGCACCTGTTTGCTTAAAAATATCTAATTCTAGATCCTTGTGCTCATTTAACAGTTTCTTTGAAAGATCATGGAGTGTATTAGGATTAACCACCGTTCGTGGATATTGTTTTCTTAATGAGGAAATGCGTATCGGGAGGAAATCCGAAGTGCAAATGTGATTCTGTTGCTCAGTCAGATCCAGCTGCAGAATCGATTTTGATGGGCTGAACACCACTAAAGTTTGAATGGGAATTCCTGCACAGCCACGTAAAAGCAGCCACTTGCTCAACTGCTCTTTAAGACGGGCATTCTGTATTACCGGATTCGGAAAAGCTTCCTCAATCTGACCTGAACTCCTGATCATCTGGTGATTGTTGATTGATACTCTGCCCGTTATATTTTTGACTTCCAGAATGAGAAAAAAATACGGAGAGAGAATGAGAAAATCAATTTGAAAATGATGGACTCCGTCAAACAACCTCAGATTATGAAATATCAAATACTCATCCGGAGGAAGAAAACTGAGAGGATAATCCAGCGATTTTTCTCCTTTGAACCCGGCCAGATATTTTGACATTTGCGAGTACACATTCTGTCTTTTGGAACTGTCGGGATTTAATCGTTGGAACAGAATTTCAAACTGTCTCACTTGAAACGGAATACGGATCGGTTTAAGATACACGGCGTCACCTCGTTTTCTTTATACTTGAATTGGCCCAGCTTTTGTCTCCGGTGTTTATTCCTCATTGAACCGGCACTCATACTTTATGATAAATTTATTCAACACAATCGCTCACAATCCTGCAAAATTCAGGATAAAACGACAGCATTATTTTCCGGGAAATACTCATTTTCTGTTCGGACCCCTAAAAAACGATATAGAACCGATCCGTTTACCGATAAAATTAATATAACGAAAAAACTCCGGCAACGGTAACGAATCATGAAGTATGCTAACATGTAAGAAGCAGACAACTCCATCAGATGAAGAGATTAATGAAATGATTATTGAGTGTGTTAACTGCTAAAGGTTGGCTGGCTCCGGTTGACGGCCCATTTTTTGCTCTTCGGACCGTTTTACAATAAAGCACCTGAACTTTGAATAAGAGCGTTAACCCAAGAGAGGTTCACATTTTTACCGACAAAGAGGGCAGAAAAATCTTACGCTAAAAAGATAAATTTCGAAAGAGATGAAGAAGTATGCAAAGGCAAACAATGAAAATTGTCATCGCACCGGATTCTTTTAAAGAATGTCTGACCGCGCTGGAAGCAGCGGATGCGATCGAAGCGGGACTGCGGCGTGTCTGGCCGGACGCCGATTGTGTCAAAGTGCCGATGGCAGACGGCGGCGAAGGAACGGTCCGCTCCCTGGTCGATGCCACAGGTGGAAAAATTATAAAGAAGCAAGTGACCGGACCGTTGGGGAAACCCGTAGACGGATTTTTCGGTCTGCTCGGTGGAGGAGACACAGCGGTAATTGAGATGGCCGCAGCAGCGGGGATTGATTATGTTCCTCGCGACCAGCGCAATCCGCTGAAGACTACCACTTTTGGCGTCGGCGAGCTCATCCGGGCGGCGATAGATCTTGGGGTGAGACATGTCATTCTTGGGCTGGGCGGAAGCGCAACCAACGACGGCGGCTGCGGGATGGCCCAGGCGCTCGGCGCAAGACTTCTTGATTCGGAAGGTAATACAATTGGCCGGGGAGGTGCGGCCCTCGCCGGCCTCGCTTCCATCGATTTGTCGGAACTTGACAGCAGAATAGCGGAGGTTCGATTTGATATCGCTACGGACGTGACCAACCCGCTAATCGGCAGCAAAGGCGCATCCGCCATTTTTGGTCCGCAAAAAGGAGCATCGCCGGAAGATGTACGGGTACTCGATGAAGCGCTTGGACATTTTGCAAGAATAGTCAGTCGTGATCTCGGCATCGCAATCGATCAGGTACCCGGTGCAGGCGCGGCGGGCGGACTAGGGGCCGGTGCCCTTTGCTTTCTTGGGGGGACGATCCACCCGGGTGTCGACGCAGTCATACGTGCTGCCGGGCTGGAAGAAAAAATGCGGGGAGCCTCCCTGGTTATTACGGGAGAAGGAAAAATCGACGGTCAGACGATTTTCGGAAAAACGCCGGTCGGCGTGGCGCGATACGCGAAAAAATTTGGATTACCAGTTGTCGCATTGGCCGGATCCCTTGCCGACGGCAGCCGCAGCGTCTACAGTCATGGTGTAGACGCGCTGTTTTCCATTGTTCCTGGCGCAGTTTCGCTTGACGAAGCTCTCGCGCATGCCGAAACCAACCTGACAAGAACTGCAGAAAATCTTGCTCGCGTCTGGTGTCTCGCTCAGCATTTGCCAAACGAGTAACCCGCTGAACTGCCCAAAAAAGTCAGTAAAAAGGCAGTTTAGTCATTTCTGTATATTTCCGTGCTTAATGAAAAACTTGGCGAAGCCGGGTTTTTGATGCCGGCTGAGCTGAGCCTTAATTTTTTCTTATACTAGGCGCCGCTTATCTTTTTATACTTTCTTATTTGTATTAGAAAACTTGGCGAAGACAAGCCCTGGCGTAGGCTGAGCCTTAGTTGTGACGGCCAGGACGGCCTAATGCCGAACATGCCGCAGGACGCGGCGATCTGTTCGGTCGCTTACACCATAATCCTTAAAATTTTTATACTTTCCTATAGTACAAAAAAGGCGTGTCCGATTTCCCGCGCCTTTAACAGTAAAATTTTCTCTCTGTCTTTTTCTGAACAGAATTCCCAGTAGTGAAATTTCCTTTCTGATATTCACAGGGTTGTGACTGTTTCCAGACCGGATTCCTGGACCTGAATCATTTTCGGATCCCGCTCTGATGCTAAACAACGCAACGATTTCCGAACAGATTTTCCAGACTTTTTGCGTTCTACAAATTCCTGTCCTGATGTTTGCCCGGCTCTCTCTCTTTCGGACTGGATTCCAGGATCATACGGGTGCGTACTTAAGTGTGCCGCATTATTTTGACAAACCAAGGTCATGGCTTATTGCCTTCAGCCAGATTTGCTGGCCTGCTTTATTCATTGTATGCCCGTCCGCCGCGACCACACTGGCCTGTTTTGAACCGGTTGGCCAGTTCGGCAGATAGTCAAGGTTTGCGATGTGCTGGCTCTTGATAAAAGTGCTTAGTTGATCGATTCGGTCATTCATATATTGAGCCGTCGATGAATAATCAGGCAGTGAAACAAAGAAAGCGGCCTGAGGATATTTCAGTTTGATTTTCTCTTCCAGCAGGGCCGTAACCGTATTTGTGTCATCCGTACTGACTTTGCCGTCATCGTTGTAGAGCAAAGGCGTATAGATGACCACATCGGGACTGCCGTTAACGCTTTGGAACAGATCCTCAACCTTTCCCTGATTCAGCTGCAACGATGTACTCTTGCTCAAATCATCAACCGTGACTTTGAAAAACAAGTCGCCGAACGTGCCGTCCAACTGATGCTGCAGAAGCAGAGACAGGGCCTGGACATTTTCGCTGCCGATCATGACAACCTGAACCTGCCCGTTGTTATCCAGTGCTTTCAGCGCGACCTTTTGCATCGATTGGGGCAATTTCACAATCTGAGCCCTGACTTTTTTCGCAGATATACCATTTACGGCACTTGTGTCGCCTGCTGATACATAACCTGCCCTAATCAGTGCCGAGTTTGCCTTGGCGATCCGGTTCAGCTTGTGATTCCAGTAGATGTTTCCGCCGACGACCGCGGCAATACAAAAAACAAAGACAAGAACCAGCCAAAATTTCTTCAAATGACTCACCCTCAATAATTTCCATCTTTTTTTATCGGCCTTCTGAAAAAAGCATATAGATGACTCAGAAGAATTGCAATACTTTTCCAGAATAAATGTTGAAATGATGAAAAAATTCACAGAAAAAATTGACCTTCGCAAAAAACGGTGCGAAGCGGGCACATCTATTCAGCGGTGTTTGTATTCTGCTCTCTAATCACCACGATGTTGACGCGCCGGTTCATCGCCTTATGTTCCGGTGTATCGTTCTTGACGACCGGTTTGTATTCACCGTAACCGACAAAATGGAACCGGTTGGGAGGAAGCTTGTCTTCCTGAATCAGATAATTCATGACAGTCTGCGCACGCGCTCCCGAAAGTTCCCAGTTTGAATGGATAGCCGACTGATTGCTTCGGAACGGCGTATCGTCCGTATAGCCTTCGACCGCGACATCGTTTGGTACCTCGCCCAATATTCCCCCGATCTTTTGCAGGACCGGCTGCGCATTCGATTTAAGATCCGCTTTGCCAAGATCAAAGAAGATCGTCTCACGAAATGTAAGCTGAACTCCCCTGGGGGTATCGGTCAGCGAGACGTCAGGACTCAGATGATTGTCTTTGATGTATTGGCTCAGTTTCACATACAGAGCATCCAGTTGCTTGGTATCATTTTTCTGCTGTTTATCGGAAAGGGCGTTTGGTTTCTGCTGAACGGGCACGGTCGGAGCGGTTTGTCCCTTATCGGTGGCCGGGTAGCCCATGTCCTGAAGAATGGAGTTCCCCTGAAAAGAAGATCTGAGTGATGAGACAAGCGCATTGAAGCGCTGGTTTTGAATTGAGCTCATTGAAAACATGACGATAAAAAATACGAGCAGCAGGGTGATCAGGTCGGAATAAGTGATCATCCATCTATCCGAGTTCTCATGATCATCCACTTTTTTCAAATGTCTTCTTTTCCGCGGGTTATTCATGGCTTGCGGCCTCTTGATAGCTGCCTTCCGACCACTCGGATTCGCCCGCGCTGCCTTCCAGCCGGGTTCCCACTTTCTCCCTTTCTTCCGGGCTCAGAAAGGCAAACAGTTTTTTGCGGAGGATCAGTGTGTTTTCTCCGAATTGAATGGACAGGATGCCTTCTGCTTTGATCTGCCGGATCAGCACGTCCTTGGCAAGATTGGCCTTGATTTTGTTAAAAATCGGCAGAAAAATAATATTTGCTCCTGAAACTCCGTAGAGCGTGGCGATAAAGGCAACTGCAATAGCCGGCCCAAGGTTGCCCGGGTTGGTCAGACTGCCCAGGACATGAACCAGACCCATGACGGTACCGATTATGCCCATTGTCGGCGAAAATCCGCCCGCGGCTTCAAACATCCGGCCCATTGACAGGATCTGCTGTTCATAAAGTTCGATATCGCGATTGAGAATATCATCGATCACATCGGAATCCACGCCGTCCACGACCATCTGCACGCCATTGGACATAAAATCATCATCACTGAATTTCTCCAGTTCGCTTTCGAGCGCGAGCAGTCCTTCGCGTCTTGAAATATTGGCCAGACCGATCAGTTGTTCAATCGTTTCGCCAGGATCAGCTTTCGGTTTGACAAATGCGTATTTTATAATGAACGGTATTCTTTTAAGCGTTTTTCCGGGAAAACTGATGATAACGGCTCCGATTGTTCCTCCAAAAACAATCAGCAGAGCGGTCACCTTAAATAGTGCCCCGAATGACCCGCCTTCAAGCAAAAATCCCGCTAATAATGACAGCACTCCAACAAGCAAGCCGATGACTGTAGATACTTCCATGTAAGTCAATCCCTTCAGCTCTAGTACCTTATAACCTCTTTATCGGCTATTCTTTAAATTTATTGAACGATTCGTGTAAGAAAGTGAAAAAGGATATAAAGAGCATTCTTTTCAAAATGGGCCGTTTTTCCTATTTTGTTGATTAAGTACTCTTTTTAACGTTTTTGGTATGAAGTTTTTTTCATTGTCTGTCGATATGATAGTTAGTGGGATTTGTTTTTGATAGACTTTTGTTTTTAGGCAGCACTTGCTAAACGAACACTTGTGTGGTGTTATTATTTTCGAAGATCAGACTAAATGAGGCCATTTCCCTATATCGGGAGCTTCCTTTCCATCCTCTCTTCCGGCTGTAACTATTTAGATGAATGGCCTTTCGCCATTTGTTTCCGGACCACCGGGAGAGCTTCCCAATCTTTACCTGGGACAATTTCTGTTGGGAGTGAACGACACCATGACTAAAGTTGCTAATGTGGCAGATTTGACGGACGGCTGCATTATCTCAAAGGATATTTTTATTAATTCATCCGTGCTTTACCGTTCCGGAACTTATGTCACTCCCGCACTCGCCGATGAGCTTTCTGAAAAGGGTGTTCAGGAGGTTTCGATTAAAAATGGGCCTTTGACGGCCTTTCACAGGAACTTTCTCGAAGAAAAGGAGATTACTGCTCATCAATTGAAAGCGTTGACTGAACGTTTTCAAAACGATATGTCCGAAATTGCCGACGAGCTGCGCTACGGACGGATACTGCACTCGGAAGCATCCTATCAGTGGCTTCGCTCAGTCTATCTCCGTACCTTTTCAAATCCCACGGTGAGCCTGCTGATGGACAGCCTGAAGCAGTGGGATCCGATCTGCTACATTCATTCTGTCGATGTCTTTGTACTTTGCAGCCTGTTCCTCCGGCAATTTCATGTAAAAATGCCCAAGGGCTTCATCCTCGGCTGCCTTCTTCATGATATCGGCAAGCTTTATACCCCTCGCTCCATCCTCCTGAAAACAGGCAAGTTAACTGAACGCGAATATGAACAAATAAAGGAACATACTCTGCACGGTTATGAGCTGCTTAACAAGCTTGGATTTCCTTCCGAAACATGCAAAATTGTACGTTCCCATCACGAGCGGCTCAACGGAAGCGGATATCCTGATCATTGTGTGGTCTCCGAAAAAGATCCCGACCTTAAATCGATATCAATAGCCGATATTTATTCCGCACTGACTCTGAAAAGATCCTACCGAAGCCCGATGCACGCCACCCGTGCGATCCAGATTCTCCTGAATGACTGCATGCGCAATAATCTGGATCTGAAAAGCTGTTTCTCTTTCATTAACTTTGTGCATATTTTTCCGCCGGCAACTCAGGTTTTGCTCACGGACGGAGAAGTCGGAACAGTGGTGCTCAACCGGAACGGGTCGGATATTCTGCCGAAAATCAAGCTTCACAGCCAGAACCGCGTTATCCAGCTGCCGAGCGACTTGTCTCTTACCATTAAAAGCGTGATCGGCTGGGACAGCAAGGAAATATTAATGCAGGAGAAGCGGAACTGGCGCGACTACATACAAAATATCGTTGACGGCAATGCGCTGAGAGCGCTCGAACTGCTCGATGCGCTGTCCGACAGCAAAAGAATTGAAAATGTCTTTATTGATCTGTTTGAACGTTCGATGAATGAAATCGAAAAACGTGCCCATTTACAAGAAATAAAGCCTGCTGACCTGTCGATTGCACGGACCACGACATTGTCGCTGCTCAACTGGAAGATGCTTAAATTACTGCAGGACCGCAAAGTGGAGATGGGCGAAGCCATTGTTGCTAATCTGGATTCAGCCAATGAACAACTGCAGCTGAAAATGGTTGACGATCTCTTTGCCATTAATGGCTGGAAAACATTATTTCTCAGAGAAAATGCGGATCTTGCAATGATTACTGATCTGCTGCAGCGTAAAAAAGCGGGGTATCTTGCGGTAACCCTGTCCGAAGAATCTCAGATGTTCCATGTATGCAACATGCTGAACGTTCTCAGAAAACAGTATCCTGAGCTGACTATTTTCGTCCATGGAGCGAGCGCTCACCTGATCGATGATTTGCCTGCCCGCGGAATATTGACCAGCGCTGATCTTTCTGAATTTGTCGTCAATCTGAGAAGGCTGTTCCAGCTCAAGGCGGCAGGATGTAAAAAAAACTGAACGGTAAATAAAAAGCGGGGATCCTTTAAGGAAATCCCTGCTTTTTATTTATACTCTTAATAGAAAAGGTCCGGCAGATAACAGTCTGCCGGGCCTTTTCAAGTTTCAGGAATTTTTATAATCAGTCGACAACTTCAATATTGTCTTTGCCGCCGAACTTTTCATACCAAGGTGTTGCGTTCTCAGCAAGAATTTCGTTCAGTTCTTCAACATTTTTTTTGCCCTGGGTCTGAAGCCATTCGATAGCGCCTTTTTCTCCGCCCTTGCCGTAAGCTTCAACGCCGTCGCGCCATGTCGCACGGCCGCAAAGAACGCCGTTGTACTTAGAACCCGCATCATGGGCGAAAACAAGTGTCTTCTGGAACAGTTCCGTCGATACACCGGCGCTCAGCCAGATGTAAGGAACAGTCGTTTCTTCGTCAACTTGCCGGAAATATGCTTTGGCCTCTTCCGCAGAATATACAGGTTCATTTTCGCCGACACCTTCAACACGGCTCATATCAACAGGAACTTCAAGCTTTAGAACGTCAATGCCGTAGCGTTCCTGGGTGAAGACTTTGATCGAATCAAGTACCTTCTGTGGTTTAACTTTTGCATATTCAGCTTTATCTTTAATATTTTCATCATATGTGACGATTTCGAAGAACAGCGGAATATCTTCAGCCTTGCATTCGGAACCAATGCGTTCAACGAAAGCTTTCTTTACGTCATTGATTTCGTCCGGTTCATCCGGATCGTAGTAAACGAGCAGTTTGACAGCGTCGCCGCCGTTTTCCTTGATGCGCTTTACCGACCAGTTAGGAAGAAGATCAGGGATGCGACCTGGAGTTGTTGCATCATAGCCTGTCTTTTCATAAGACGTCAGCAAACCGCAGCTTGCGTCACGTTTTTTACCTGCAGGAAGACCGAATTCCGGGTCAAGCAGAATCGCACTTGCATAAGGAGTCAGTTCTTGAGATACAAGCGTTTTGAAATCCTGAAGTTCTTCAACAGAAGCGTCGGTACCTTTCGCCGCACCGATCATTCTCTTTAAAGAACCGCGTTGGTCAATGGCCAGAGCAGCGATAATGCCCTCGTCATTGGACAGCTTTTCAAGAAACTGAAACTTGCCTTTTTGCAGTTTAACCATTATCTATTCCTCCAAAGCTAGAATTTTGGACATGAAACCGTCCCCGTTATTCGACCGGCAGAACGCATTTAAGCCGTTGAGGCCGCCTTCTGCGGTTTTTTCTCTCACAACTTTCATTTTACGTCACAGTCCGTCAGAAAGTCAATTTACCATTTTCAATAATACTGTGAACAAAAGGCACGCTCTGTTTCATTTGAAAATAAAATACTGTTACTATATGGTTTTAGCGGATTGTACAATCGGGGTGTTCCAAGTGAATAGTTTTAAACAGAATGAACCGTCAAAGCGCGGAGCGAAATTTATTCTCCAAGTTTTCCGAAAACAAATGGAATATTATTCCATTTTGGCCAAACTTTAGTTTCCGTAATTGAAAGATAAATTTTTTAGCTTTATTTAGCCATTTTTCGAAGAAGGCCCTTATATATATTAGTAGGAGGTGTTTTTTATGGATGAGATGAAGTATTTTGATCTGAATGGCGTTCTGGAAAACGATTTGTTTATGGAATGGGAACTTGTAGACTGTCAACGATTCACAATTGATGCATTGGAACCGGTAGGCGCGCTGGATGGAGACGGAATTTATCAGATGGTTTACAAGGTTAAAGATGAAGCAACTAAGCACCTCTTACTTTCTGCATGGCCAAGATGCGAATTGATGAGAAAATCCGAATTTGCCGGCGGGTGAAGCAGTAGGCCTTAATATAGGTTTCAGTTATTTCAATGATGCGGATATGCCGCTGGGTAAATATACCGCTCTTTGACTGGTAGATGATTTCAATAATATCGCCTGTCTTCATAACGATCCCTCCCTTTCCCTCTATTATACGCGAATATTTGTTCGGTTTGTACCGGAAAGCAAAACATATGTTCGTCGAAAATTGCAAACAAGAGACGATCTTATCTTGACTAAGATTGAACAATGGTCATTTTTTTCCTCTCAAATTTAGGGAGGCTTTTTTATAGACAAAATAGACCCTTAAAGGGCCTACTTTTTGAGAGAGTTACATGAAAGTTGATTTCATAATAGGACACATTTCTTAAAATTCGATTAATAATTGAGCGAGTCACGAGAAAATTGAGCATTCAGACGTCAGGTCCGTGCCGGGAAACCTCTTTTCTGATCACTCCGTCACGGTGAAATTCGACGATTTGCTCATCGGTAAGGCTTCCCGTTTCTACACCCCAAATTCCAAACTGCCTGCGGAGCTCCTGAATAAATTCTTCAGTATCCATATCATTCACCTTCCTTTATAACCTTTATGTTCAGAAAATCCTAATAATAAACATTTAAATACCACTCACTCTGTATATGACTATTCGTCCAACTAGCATTTTAGACAAAAAAAGCACCCCCCGAGGGCGCTGAACGACTGTTTTAATTATTCTCCATAAACGATCATAACAGAGTAAAACATTTTTTTATCGTTTCCATAGACCATATCATCAATGTCTTTTGATGATGTACTGAATTCAATTTTTTGAACCGGAGCGTGTTCTCTTACAAATTCATTAACAGCTTTCTCTAATTTGCTTGATTCAAAATCCGAAAAAATCTTGATTTTCATCAATGTCATCTCCTATTTTCAGAATACTTTATCATTCGTTGAAAGGATATATTTCCCTGCACGATTCAAAAAATAAAGCGCCGACCCGCGGCTCAAGTCTTTATATCTATAACTTCCATATTCCTTCTATGTATCAAAAAACCTCAATGATCAGCGGCAGCAGGTTCATAAAGATGCCCGGCAGCTTCATACACTAGTCAAAAAATGGAGCTGATCCTCATGGCGAGATGGATTGACGTATCCACCTCACAACATAAACTCAAATTATTTGATAGAGCCCGCCTTATTAAAAACTACCCAATTGCAGTTGGAAAAATATTGGCGCCGACACCTTCCGGAACATATACGATTATCAATAAACATCGTAATCCCGGCGGGCCCTACGGCGTGCTTTGGATGGGACTGTCAAAACCCCATTACGGTATACATGGAACAAACAACCCGGCTTCAATCGGCAGGAATGTCTCGCAAGGATGCATCAGGATGTTTAACCATGATGTACTCGAATTATCATCTGCAGTTCCGATAGGTACCAAGGTTTTTATTCATAAATGAATCTATCCTGATAAAACTTCACAACACCAAAAAATAAATTGGGTATCCCTTTAACTCATTCAGATTTAAATTTTTAAAAATAATAGGCTAAACAATGCCTTATTTCGAAAAAGCGATTTTTCTGTATTTCAGGGCGATAATCTTCGAGTTCAGGGCGATTCTTCAATGTTTTGGGGCGATTGTCCACGTGTTTGGGACGATTCCTTTGTTTTGAGGCGATTGTCCACGAGTCTGGGGCGATTCCTTTGTCTTGAGGCGATAACCTCTGAATTAAAGGTTGATTAGGAGCTTTTCCATCACCTGCTTACCAACTGTGCAACGAGACAGACAGTGACTGATTAAGAGCTAGCGGGATAACCAGTAAAAATAATTAATCAAAACCACCCGTGTGAACGGGTGGTTTGTTCTGCGGCTGAAAGCCTTTGTTACTGGCCAGCCCTTCAAAGGGCACCGAAGCGTTCGCCAACCGCACTCCTCTTCCGGCGACCCTAAAAGGGTTTCTTTATTTCTTCTTCTTTTTTCGTTTCACCTCTTCTCCTGTAAATGGATCGATATATTCAAACAGGCTTAGTTGTTCTGCAACTACATCCTCTTGTATTTGATTCCGAATGTATTCTTCAATGACTTGTTTATTTCTCCCTACTGTATCCACATAAAATCCTTTACACCAAAATTTTCGATTCCCATAGCGGTATTTTAAGTTCGCATGCCGATCAAAAATCATTAAACTGCTCTTTCCTTTGAGATAACCGACAAATCCTGAAACACTTATTTTAGGAGGCAGACTCACTAGCATGTGTATATGATCCCGACATGCATTAGCCTCTATTATTTCTACTCCTTTTCGTTCGCACAATTGTCTCAGGATCCTTCCAATATCTTGCTTTATTCGTCCATAGATCACTTGTCTTCGATACTTAGGTGCGAATACTATGTGATACTTACAATTCCATTTTGTATGTGCTAAACTATTTACATCCGATGGCATAAAAAAGTCTCTCCTTGGCTTATTAATTTGGTTGGCGAACCAAAATTTATCTTAGCAGAAGAGAGGCTTTTTTGATACATCGCTGAAAGCTTTCCGGAACCCTAGGCATAGCCTAGGGTTTTCAAATACATAAAAAAAGCTCAAGTTCGTTCTCACGAACATGAGCATTCGGTCTGTCAATCTGTGGCGCACAAATTTGCCGCTCGTTGTATCTGGCTTAATTATATCGGGTCTTTTGCTGTACTTTTGTATGATATCGATCCCACCAAATGGCGCCAACCATAGTAATAATGATACACGCTGTACCAAACACACCTACGATCATCTTGATCACACTCCTTGTGGATTGATAGCGTTTTCACACTTATATTATACTTCTCATGGTCTGTCTGATACAAGTCAAAAGTTTAATTGGTATGTGTCAAGCTTTTTTCGGAACCTCTGATCTGAGAAGAACGATCTTATTCTAAAAATGTACACCT
>NZ_BMOK01000025.1 GCF_014647035.1 Sporolactobacillus putidus
TTGAGTGGTGACTTTAAGTCGCAGACATTTATGTCTGAACCCACCTGCTTTAGCAGGTGGTCGTTTAGTGTCGGGTTTATTTTTTTGAAATGGGGGAAAGGCATTATAATATGGAAAAGGATGCCGGAAAAGTTAAAGTGAGGGCTAACTTGACAGAAAAAAACGGACATAGCGGAATCATAAATAAGGCAGATATGCTGGACAAAGTCATCGAATCTTGTGAACAAAACCTTACAGGGTCAATGCTCAGGTCGTCCGTCCAACAGATTTTCGACATCGATCTAAATAAAATATCTGAACGGGGGGACGGGAGGATACAGCCGTCATATCCTCCGTATATCATTGAGGGCGTCAGCAGTGATCCAGCGGCCGACAAACGAATCATGAAAATGAAAAAAGCGGATGTTATGGACGCCTTTATTCGAACGAAAGGGGGAAAGACGTCCGGATCTGAAATCAGACAAGTCATCAATGATATTTTTGGTATAAATCTAAACGGTATTTCGGCACTCGATCATTTAAAGATCTCTCTTTACTCGAAAGGTCAGTGGATTTTAAAAAAGGAAACAGATTTATTTGTTATTTACACGGGAAAAGGGGACATCGATGTCAGCATTTATCCAGCACCGTACTTTATTGAGAAAACCGGTTATAGTCAATTACCGGATGATCTTCAGGATAAATTAATCCGGCTCGGCTACTCTTACAATGATAAAATGGCCGCATTTTATTATTTAAATCCTGATGGTGAAACAGTTTCAGACAACTTTAAAAAGCAAACAATTACAGCAGTTGTCTCTTCCGTTCAACATTATCTTTAATTCTAACTGTGCTAGACAATAGCGATGATTTAAACGATATATTATAACAAAGCCATGGTAAATGACAGATCAACTCAGGCGTTAATGTAGATGAAAGGACTTTATAAACCGATACCCTGTTATATCTCTGGGTGAGATAGGAGTAGTACATGCAAGATTTTGCCCGATTTTCCAAGCTTGCCAAGATTACACAGTTGATTAATTCGAAGCTTGATCTTCGTGCGGCTTTGAAACAAGTTGTTGCAGCGATTTCCGAGGAAATTATCCAGTGCGATACGGTCGGCATCTACTTGGCGCAAGGGGACGGAACCTTTCGCGGTTATGTAGGAAAACCGGATGTGATCAATGGAACGACACTGGATCAAATGGTGATTGATCCTGAAGCCGATCAATTAGCCCAGGAAATCATTCAAACAAAAATGAGCGTTTATATTCAGAATACCGCCCATGATACGAGACCTGATCAAGGTCCGGTAAATGCCTTTAAAATAAGGTCGCTGCTAGGCTTGCCGATATGTTATGAAGAGGAACTGTTTGGGCTTGCCTTTTTATTCAATTACGGCCATCCGATGGATCTGACCAAAATGGAGATTGAGTCCGTTGAAGCTTATGTGAATATGGCGGCCGTTGCCATCCGCAACACGCATCTGTTTTCAAAACAGGAAGTTCTTCTCTCGGAAAAACAGATCCTGCTTGAAGCGACAAAAGAATTGTCCTTATGCGTGACAAGCCAGCAAGTTTTCGGGGTATGCTTCCGCTTTGTGGGAAAGACGCTGAAGAATCAGAATATCGGGGTTCATTTATTGAACACTTTAGAAGACAAATTTGCCCCCAAGACTCTGAGCGATGAGAGCGACTGGAAGGAAGAGGACTGGATCAGTGTTCATCAGAAATTAAAAGTTGATTTTACAAATGATCCTGTCTTTAAAGAGGTCATTGCGACCAAAAAGCCGTTGTTCATACCCGATGTCCGTCTGGATCCGAGGCCTAACAGAACGATCACTGAAGAATTCGCGATCAAGGGTTTATACATTCTTCCTCTTATTGCGATGGGGGAAGTGACCGGAGCGATTGCAGTTGTGAACCTTGACGCGCCTCGTACCTATACGGAGTCGGAGAAGCAATTGGCTCAATCCATCGTCGACGCAACAGGAACGGCTTTGTCTAATATTTTAAAACGAGAAAAACTGGAGGAAATCATCAGCGTCAGGACAACTGAAATTCGTGAAAAAAATATGATGCTTGAGAATGTTGTTTCAGAAATACAGCGTCTGAGCAAGCAAAACGAATTGATTCTGAATTCCGCCGGGGATGGAATATTCGGACTGCGTCCCGATGGAGTCGTCACATTTTGCAACCCTAAAGCAGCGGAAATGTTCCGGTCCCCTGTAAGCCGGATTGTCGGGAAGCGTCTGGAAGAAGTGGTTGACTATCTCCGCCCAGATTTGAGCAACTATCATTTCGAAAAATCGCCGCTGTACACTTCGCTCACTCAGGGAACGATTCAGCAACGAAATGATGCGTACTTCCGGCGGAAAGACGGGACCTGCTTTCCTATCGAATATGTAAGCACGCCGATCATGGAACAGCATAAAATTATCGGCGCGGTTGTGACGCTGAAGGATATAACCAAGCGGAAACAAATGGAGCAGAAGATTCATCATCAGGCTTATTATGACGCGATTACGCAGCTTCCCAACCGTTTTTTCCTGAATCAGAAAATCAAAGAGGCTATGGTGCGGGCGAAGACAGATGACCAATTCTTAGGTGTGATGTTTTTGGATCTTGATCACTTCAAACTGATCAATGATACACTGGGACATAGTTTCGGCGACAAAATTCTCGAACTCGGTGCTGAAAGACTCAGTGAATTCATGAAAAAGGATTGCACCTTTGGGAGAATCGGCGGAGACGAATTTCTTGTCTTGGTGGAAAAAGTAAATAATCTGGAGGAACTGTCGCTTCTCAGCAAACGAATGATCCAGTCGCTTCACCACCCATTCACGGTGAATGGTCATGAATTGTTTACGACCGCCAGTATAGGTATCAGCATCTACCCGAAAGATGCGGAGGAAGCAGAAATGCTGATTGCCAATGCCGACACGGCCATGTACCGGTCAAAAAAACAGGGAGGGAATTGCTACCACTTTTATTCCCCAAGTATGAATGAGGAGAGCAAAGAAACCGCCAGTCTGCTGTACAGCTTGCACAGCGCTCTTGAGCGGAATGAGTTTGAAATCTATTACCAGCCAAAGGTCAATATAGAAAGCTGCGAGGTTATTGGAACCGAAGCGCTGATCCGGTGGAATCATCCGCAGTTTGGCATTGTCTCTCCCGAGAAATTTATTCCTTTAGCGGAAACCTCCGGGCTGATTCTTAATATTGGTGAATGGGTGTTAAGAAACGCGTGCAGGCAAACAAAGAAATGGCAGGAAATGGGTTTCCCGCATCTGAGTATTGCTGTCAATCTGACAACCCGGCAGTTATATCAATCGACAATAGATGACATTATTAGAAGAATTTTAGCGGAAACGCAGCTGGATCCAAGATATTTGGAACTCGAACTGACCGAAAGTGTGATCATTCAAAATTCAGCCATTGAAAAAATGCATAAACTGAAAAATCTTGGGCTGTCCATCGCGATCGATGATTTTGGAACAGGCTACTCATCTCTGAGGTATCTTAAAGACTTTCCGATTGATAATTTGAAAATCGATCAGTCCTTTGTTCAGAGCAGCAAACTGGATCCGAAAATCAAAGCGATTATCTCAACCGTGATCAATCTCGCTCGCCAGCTAAATCTGAATGTGACGGCGGAGGGGGTTGAATCGGAGGAAGAACTTGTATATTTAAAATCGCAGTTCTGCTATACTATGCAAGGGTTTTATTTTAGCAGGCCGCTGCCCGCCGAGGATTTGACAAAGCTATTGCAGTCGAAAGAATCCAGGCTGTATCGGCTGCTGAAAGAATGGTCATTCCATTGACTCTCTGAAAAACTTTTATTCTGCCAAAATTGCAGGCCGATCATTTGGAGGTACATATGAAAGCGGTAAAACCAGTTGTCGATTTTCTCGTTTCCGGAGGCGTGAAGTATATTTTTGGTATTCCTGCCGGATCAGTCAATGCCTTTTTCGATGAATTGTATGAAAGAAGGGAAATTACACCCATTGTCGCCAAACATGAGGGTGCTGCTTCTTACATGGCGGCCGCCTACGCAAGAAATTCTGGACAATTGGGCGTCTGTATCGGATGCAGCGGGCCCGGAAGCACAAATCTGCTGACCGGCGCCGCCAATGCCATGCGTGAGCAGCTGCCGGTCCTTTTTATAACGGGGGCGGTGCCGACCAACACGGTCGGACTCAATGCTTCTCAGGAGCTGAGTGTTGAACCCATGTATCGTCCGGTGACAAAATACAGCGTGACCGTTTCTAAAGCGGAAGACTTGGTAAAGGAAGCCGCCAAAGCCGTAAAAATCGCTCTTTCGGGAATCCCAGGGCCAGTGCATGTAGCCATGCCTATTGATCTTCAATTGGAACAGATATCATCCTCTGAGTGTCCGCCATTCCCTTCAGTGGAGAAGATCTCTCCGGCAAAAGAGGATATTGCCGCGCTTGCAGGCGAACTCTTAAATCGAAAAAAGGGGGTTCTTTTTGTCGGTCAGGGGGCCAGAGATGCTGTGCCGGAACTGCTTGAAGTCGCGGAACTCCTCAACTGGCCGATCATAACGACGCCGCAGGCCAAAGGGCTGATCCCGGAGTCCCATCCTCTGTCTAAGGGCATATTTGGATTCGCCGGGCATGAAGAGGCATCACTGTTAATTAATGAAGGGGCTCGGGACGTTCTGTTTGTCATTGGTTCAAGTCTCGGGGAAACGGCAACAAATAATTACAATGAACGACTGACGGCAGGGCGGTACGTCATCCAGATGGACCGCGATCAAACGGTGTTTGGGCGAAAATATCCTGTCGACATGACAATACTCGGGGATTCGCGTGAAAGCCTCATGCTTCTTGCCGTGGAATTAAGAAACCGCGGACTAAGACCTGAAACAAAAACATTTGCCCCATTTAGAGAAATAAGTGCCCCGCCGGCGTCTGAAGCTTATAATACACAAAATGTCTTACTGAAAATTCAGCAGTCGCTGCCTGAAACAACACGTTATACAGTCGACATCGGAGAATTTATGTCTTATGTCGTGCACTATATGAAGGTTCAAACGGTTCATTCGTTTGATATCAACGTGCATTTCGGCGCCATGGGCACGGCGATCGGTTCGGCGATCGGCATGAGCCTGGCAGATTCCGCACGGCCTTCCGCCTGTATCACAGGTGACGGCTGTTTCTTTATGCATGGAATGGAAATCTTAACGGCAAAAGAGTACAACCTGCCGATTCTGTTTATTGTCATGAATAACGCGCGTCTCGGCATGGTTTACCACGGGCATGCCCTTCAGTATAAAAGGGTTCACGAGAGATTTGAACAGCAGCCGGTTTCCATTGCGAAAATGGCCGAAGCGATGGACATTCCAAGTTATCAGATTCGTTCAATGGGAGACATAGAGGAAAAAGAAATTCAGAATTTACTGGATCGAAAGGGCCCTGCAGTTTTGGAAGTGTCACTTGTGGACAACAACATTCCTCCGATGGGCGACCGGGTGAAATTTCTGTCGTCATTTGGAAAGTAAACTCGGGGACTACTCCGGTGCAGATCAGGATCTAAACCGAACAAATCGTAAAAAAACAGGATGAGTTTTTCATCCCGCTCTTTTAGGCTGTCTTATAAGTCGATTTTTCGACTGTAGGACGGCCTTTTAAAATTCAGAGCCTTCCCTTGATTTATTGGTCTTCGCCTTCCCGAGATCTGTGGGTTTCACCACGATTGAATTTTTATCTTCCTGATGCTCAACCCGATATTTTAGCATAGTTAATTTATTATTCCAGAATTGCTCGAAGTAAGAAAGCCACTCCTGCAGTTCTGCGAGTGATTCCGGCCTGAGGCGATAATGTTTTTCTCTTCCGATCTTTTTACCGCTTACCAGCTGCGCTTCAGAAAGGACACGGAGATGTTTGGCTATGGCCGTGCGGCTCATCGGGAACTGGTCGGTGATTTCGGATATCGGCAATTCTTTTTCAACAAGCAGGCGAAGGATTTTTCTGCGGGTAGGATCGGCAATCGCCTGAAATACATCATGTTCCTGTCTCGGTGCGGCCATCATGTTTCCATAATCTTTCTGAGCTGTTTACAGATCCCGTTCCAGCCGCCCGCCATTGTTTTACGTACCTCGTCGTTTCTCCGGCCGGCCTTCGGGACGATGTCCTCAGGATTTTTCCAGCCGTCGTGTATCAGTGTAAATGCCGTTTTATCCCCTTCGCTTTTCAGGACAAACGAAACGATCCAGCCGTCTTCATCCCAGGTGAAAGAAAGCCGGTGAGGAGGAGCAAACTCAATAACCTTACAAGGTGACGATCCATAGGGTGTCTGCAAATGAAAAAGATGTCCGGGTTTTGGTTCAAAATCATTGGGCATGAACCAGGATTCAATCCCCTCAGATGTTGATACGAAATCCCATACTTTCTGAATGGGTGCGTTGATCAAAAGGGTTTGTTCAATTGCCGGTAAGGCCGTTTGGTTGTTGTGAGCCATTATTTTCTCCCTCTCAGATTAAGTAAAACCATTTGGTTTCATTTAAAATGATATAACACCAAACGGTTTCGTGTCAATGCATTAATCTCTTCATTCACTACTTAAGGGAGCCTGCTCATGGTCTTATTCATCTTCACGATCCGGTTGACAAACGGAGGCAGACTAATGGTACAGGTGAATAGGGATGATTGCCAGTATATTAAATCACACCAACAGACAAAAGGTCATAGAAAGTATTTCTCTTCTACCTATCACTGACCAGAAAGTGAAGTCACAGCACGATCGCGACAGGCCCTGCGCCCTTGCTTCCTTGCTATAGGATGGGACGGTAGGTAATATAAAAAAAGTGTCATTAAGGCGATAAAAAATGGCTAATGTTTCAGAAACAATGTTTTCCAAACCATCCCAGCAGGGCGCGCAGGCAAATAGAGATGAATTAAGAAAACACTCATTCATCTCTATCAATTGATTTATGGAATTCTCTGATATTTATTTTATGTCTTCATAGTTGCGGGTCGGAAACTTTTTTAAAATAAAGGTGCGTTGGCAGCCCCTAGTATTAGAAAATACGCGTTCTTGTTCTTAGAAGGATAATCGCAGCAATCAAGAAAAATGGAATGAATACCCGTCTAAAGAAGGGATCACGGAGAAAGACTCCTCCACGCGGATCTACTCCGTCAATGACGCCTCTGTAAACCCTGCCATTATGATCCCAAACCTCAACAGCCTCTCCCCGGCATTGCATGATTAGCTGATGCATGTCAGTCCCCCTTGTATCATTTGATTAGAATCCGGATTCCTATGACTTTTTCTTTAAAATTGATAAACATTCTTGCAATATAAAGGTTATGTAATAAAAGAAGTCCCTGAGCAGGCAGTCTCATCAATGATGGAAAAAATCCACAGCTATCACCGAATTCGTGTTTTGTTCAAAATCATCAACCTTTGATTCTGATTTTTTGGGGGAAGTTTTTCTATACAAACCACAAATCAGTTAATTTGAAAAAAAGGGTTTTCCGAAAGCTCGCTATAATTGCATAAACAGCATGATGACTGTATTCTTTATTTAAAAATAAGATTCAAACAGATTTATAAAAGAGATCTGTCTAAAAATTACGTAGATTGATAGATCTGCAGGGAAAATTCGCTACAGGAGGAATAGATGATAAATCTTAACCGCGACTCTGACTCGGCAATTATTGTACTTCACGAAATATACGGCGTTAATCAGCATATGAAGGGTATTTGCCAATCGCTCTCTGAATACAATTTTGACGTTTTTTGTCCGAACTTATTGGAGCGGAGCGATCCTTTCGATTATTCTGATGAAGAAGCTGCATATCGCCATTTTATGAATCAGGTAGGATTTGATCATGCCTCTGCAAAAATTAAAACAATGGTACGGAATGTCAGGGAGAATTATCAAAGACTGTTCATCGTCGGATTCAGTGTGGGAGCGACGGTTGCGTGGATGTGCAGCGAAGAAGAGAATATCGATGGGATTGTCGGCTATTACGGTTCCCGAATCAGAGACTATTTGGGAATGACACCTCAAATGCCTGTTATGCTCTTCTTTCCGGAGGAAGAAAAATCGTTTAATGTTAATAGGCTGATTTCGGCATTAGCGAATAATAAAAAGATTAAGACACATCAATTAGTGGGACAGCACGGGTTCAGCGACCCTTATTCCTTAAAATATAATGAACAATCATCACAAACCGCTTTTCGCGAGATGATTAAATTTTTGAAAGGCCATTAAGAATTTTTTATCCGGCCGCTTAATACGTTGTTCTTTAACAATATGGATGGCTTAATTATCGGGCATCCAGTTAGCATTCATTTATTAAAAAATTCTAATGTTCAAGCAGTCATGTTTTTCATAAACACGGACATAGGAGGTTCGAACAATACGACTATAATGATTGCTACATACGCTGGGGAAAATAGACAAGGTTCCGGTCTTATGTGAGACCGCACATCAGTTAACGGTAAAGCATCGAGTTTGTCTGCGTCGGTAAAACAGGGGGGATGCCAAATCATCGGCTGATTGTGCACGTTATTGCAGAAGCCCGAATCTGATTAATTCTCCTGAAGGCCGATTATAAGCAGCAGAAGGGAACGGAATATATCCGTGATAACCACGGGAAAAAAAAATACTTTTTCTAAGCTTTATGGACTGTTATTTAAATCACAGAGAAGGAGAAAAGAGTGAGTCAATGAATAAACCCTTATTGACCGATATGCTTCATGAACAGAGCATTTTTTCCAAGGTTCCGGAAATTACGGCCTATTTCTGGATCACCAAAGTGCTGACAACCGGAATGGGGGAGGTGTTCTCTGATTATTTGGTCAAACAGATCGATCCAGTCATAGCTGTGGCCCTCGGTGGATTGGGTCTTGCAGCTTCGATGGTTCTCCAGTTCATGGTGAGACGGTATATCGCATGGATTTACTGGCTGGTCGTCGTCATGGTCAGCATATTCGGTACGATGGCCGCTGATGTCGTCCATGTCGTACTGGGCATTCCGTACCTCATATCAACCGCATTCTTTGCAGCGGTATTGGCAGCCGTCTTCGTCATCTGGTATGCAGTCGAGAAGACACTGTCGATACACAGCATTTACACCTTTCGCCGTGAGCTATTTTATTGGGCAACCGTACTTGGAACGTTCGCACTCGGAACTGCTTCCGGGGACATGACGGCGATGACCTTGCATCTCGGTTACTTCTCTTCCGGGATATTGTTTGCTATCTTTCTTGCTCTACCGGCACTGGGTTATAAGCTGTTCGGCCTCAATGCGATTTTCGCCTTCTGGTTTGCTTATGTTATGACACGCCCGGTAGGTGCCTCTTTTTCAGACTGGCTTTCCAAGTCGCACAGTCTCGGCGGGATTGGACTGGGAGAAGGCCAGGTCAGCCTTGTCTCAACGATTATTATCATCGTCCTTGTCGGATACCTGCAGATCACGCGGCCGGATGTTAAGGGAAAGCCGGCAGAGTCTGGGACGCCGTGAGAAACCGGATTGAGCGCATGTTTCCAAGAAGGCTGGCGATTCGCAACTTCTAAGATGATTTTGCGCGCGTTCAGCCTAAATAAAGCCATGGATATATGTATAAAAAAACCAAACTACCTGCCCTCTATCATCTATTAGGGTCAGGCAGTTTTTTCATTTTCAATCAGCCGAAATATCGCCACCCAGGCAAAAATATCGCTGCCCAGCGGAAAATATCGCCGCCCAGGCAAAAATATCGCTACCCAACGGAAAATATCGCTGCCCAACGGAAAATATCGCCGTCCAACGGAAAATATCGCCGTCCACGAAAAAATATCGCCGCCCAGCGGAAAATATCGCTGCCCACGAAAAAATATCGCTGCCCAACGGAAAATATCGCTGCCCACGAAAAAATATCGCTGCCCAACGGAAAATATCGCCGTCCACGAAAAAATATCGCCGCCCAACGGAAAATATCGCCGTCCACGAAAATATATCGCTGCCCAACGGAAAATATCGCTGCCCAGGCAAAAATATCGCCGCTCAGCGGAAAATATCGCCGCCCAGGCAAAAATATCGCCGTCCACGAAAATATATCGCCGCCCAGCGGAAAATATCGCTGCTCACGAAAATATATCGCCGCCCAGCGGAAAATATCGCCGTCCAGGCAAAAATATCGCTGCCCAGCGGAAAATATCGCCGCCCACGAAAAAATATCGCTGCCCAGCGGAAAATATCGCCGTCCAACGGAAAATATCGCCGCCCAGGCAAAAATATCGCCGTCCAGCGGAAAATATCGCTGCCCAGGCAAAAATATCGCCGTCCAACGGAAAATATCGCTGCCCAGCGGAAAATATCGCCGCCCACGAAAATAAATCGCTGCCCAGCGGAAAATATCGCCGCCCACGAAAATAAATCGCTGCCCAGCGGAAAATATCGCCGCCCAGGCAAAAATATCGCCGTCCAACGGAAAATATCGCCGTCCACGAAAATAAATCGCTGCCCAGCGGAAAATATCGCCGCCCAGCGGAAAATATCGCCGCCCAGCGGAAAATATCGCTGCCCACGAAAATAAATCGCCGTCCAACGGAAAATATCGCTGCCCACGAAAATAAATCGCCGCCCATGAAAAAATATTTGGTTGTTAACGATCATTGCACAGCAAATCCGGCGAGAGCTGATAGATTCTGCCTTTGTTTTCTCCATAATAATTTTGTCCGGTGGAATGAAGGATTCCCTTTGCAACGGCTTGGGAATCCAACAAAAGAAAGTCCCGACATTGCTTGTTTGTAATATTTGGACCGAAGAGAAGGTAATAGTCCCGGAGTGCAGCAAGATGTGCATTAATCGAGGAATGATTGCATGGGTCGCAATGCCAGTATCGGAGACTCCGCTTCATAGGAGACAATCCGCAGTTCGGACATTGGACACCATTGATAATGTCTTTTGGGCTTAGTGATTTGATTAAAGTAAATAAATCAACGACATAAGGATTATGACCGGTAAACAACTGATTCCCCATATTTCGCAGATCGGATTGATGAATGAATGACTTTGTGTGAAGCTGGTTAATCTTGTCCAGCTCTTTTCCAAGGTAGGACTTCCTGATAATATTTCGAATAGAAAAATCTTTTTGATTGTCAATCTGAAGCTGGGCTGAGGAGGTGATCACAACACGACTCTCTACCGGGAAGTCGGGAATCTCGAATCTCTGCTTGAGCCATTTTCGCAGCTGTTCCGTTAGCCTCTCAGCCTGTAAAACCGGATCGTCAAATATATCAGTCTGTCCATCGATTTCCCTGATCATTTGCCACAGACCATGATCAATTGTCAACTTACCCGAAATGTTTTTCACCTCAAGAATCAAGGAAAAACGTGAGCACATAATCAGCCAGTCGATTTGAAAGTAATGAATTTTATCGAAAAGACGGAGATTATGAAAAATGAGGAACTCCTCATCGGGGAGATAATCAAGGAAATAAGTAATCGATTGTTCGCCACGAAAACCAGCCATACATCGTTTAAATCGGTTTTCCACCTCGTTTCTGGTGCTGCCTGGAGCGAGCCTTCTCAAACAGGCCTCATATTGCTTAATATGATAAGGAATTTTGATTGGTTTAACAAACATTCAGCCACCTCACTTTCATTCTATAAGTGAAAATTCAACATGAGCGATGAATGTCCTGTATCCATAAAAAGGAAAAAAGTACAATTCTGTGAAGAACAATGTATGAGTAAAATATTTGTAGGCAAATTACCTTCCTGTCCATACCGTTAACGGCAACTGCCGTTAACGGTATGGACAGGGCACCAAGCGGAAGCGCGGTAGGTAAGTGAGCATTTTCCATGAAAAGAGGGTTACTCCTTGGTAGAATCAAAGTCGACGAAAACCAGATTCTAAAGGAGATAACCCTCGTGAAACAGGATACCACAGCCTATTTAAATTTAAAACAGATTGAGCAGCTTGTGTGGCGGAAATTACAGGAAACCTTCGGCTTGGTGATGAAACACCTGCTGGAAGAGATGGATCAACAGATCGCTGAAGAACGGGACAAAAAGCAGTACCGCCTTTTGAATAAACGATCCCTCCAAGTCGTCAGTCTCTTCGGCGAAATGAAACTGGAACGCAATTTTTATCTAGATCGAAAAAACAACCACTATGTTTATCTTCTCGACCGTTATCTGTCATTTGAGCAGGAGG
>NZ_BMOK01000026.1 GCF_014647035.1 Sporolactobacillus putidus
AGCAGCGTCTGCCAGCCGTAGGCGTCGAAGCGCTGCCGGACGTTTTCCGTGAACGACCTATCGAGTTTCCCGTCCAGAGAAATAGCGTTGGAATCATAGAGGACGACCAGATGCCCGAGCTTCAGCCGGCCGGCCAGCGAGGCCGCCTCGGCCGACACCCCCTCCATCAGGTCCCCGTCTCCGCAGAGCGCGTAGGTCCGGTGATCGATCACGTCATACCCGTCCCGGTTGTACGTCGCCGCCAGATGGGCTTCAGCCATCGCCATGCCGACCGCCATCGCGATCCCCTGCCCGAGCGGGCCGGTCGTCGCCTCGACCCCGGCCGTATGCCCGTATTCCGGGTGACCCGGCGTTCGGCTGCCCCACTGGCGGAACTGCTTCAGTTCCTCGAGCGGCAGGCCGTAGCCGAACAGGTGCAGCAGACTGTACAGCAGCATCGAGCCGTGCCCCGCCGACAGGACGAACCGGTCGCGGTTGAACCACTTCGGGTCGGCCGGATTGTGGCGCATCGTTTGCGCCCAGAGGGTGTAGGCCATCGGCGCCGCGCCCATCGGCAGCCCCGGATGGCCGGAATTGGCCTTGTCGATCGCGTCGATCGACAGCGTGCGGATCGTATCGATCGACAGTTGTTCAATAGATGTTGTCATCATCGTGCATCTCCCTTAATGGCTATTCATCAGACTTGAGTAGAAATGTGGTTCCAATTCCCGCACACTTGATTAACGAACAGATAAATGAATCATGACCTTTACCTTAAAATACAGATTTCGCCATCTATGAAACCCTTTACTTGCCGGACTGAACCGTCTTTTCCGAGTCCGTCAGAATCGAATAGCCGAGCGCCTGAATATCTTGATTGAAGGCTTTGACCGTGTCCAGCGAGACCTGTTCGAGCGGCTTGCCGACTTTCTTCAGTTTCCCGATAATTTCCGGCGTGCAGGTGATGATATCGACGCCGAGCCGGTCCGCCTCGTAGACGTTGAACAGTTCGCGCGAGCTGGCCCAGAGCAGGTTTGCGCCTTTTTTCGCCCGGCAGATCGCGACGGATTTTTTCATGTACGGAATCGGGTCGCGCCCTGTGTCGGCGATCCGGCCGGCAAAGACGGAGACGATGTTCTCCACTTCCGGATTCAGCGCTTCCACGGTCGCCTCGACCTGTTCTATCGTCAGGATCGCCGTCACATTCAGCGAATAGCCTTTGGCTTCCAGCTTGCGGATCAGCGGGATGGACGATTCGCCCTTCGTGTTCGTGATCGGAATCTTGATGAAGACATTCGGGCCGAAGGCATGGATTTTTTCCGCCTCTTTTTCCATCGTCTCGAAATCGTCCGCAAACACTTCAAAGGACAGCGGCAGATCGGGAATCTTTTCAACCACTTCCTGGGCGAAGGCGACATAGTCTGTGACGCCCGCCTTCTTCATCAGGCTCGGATTGGTCGTGAAGCCCGAGACAAAACCGGACTGATAGGCGGAGAGCATGTCGTCCAGCACTGCACCATCCGCGTAGATTTTCACTTTCAGATTGTTATCCATGATGAGTTCCTCCTAAAATGAAGTCTACTTGCGAGATTGACAAACTAAAAAATTAGTATTGAAAACCAATCGCCGTTTATTCGACGTTAGTGTGCATCCTGGCGGCATCTTCTTCAGACGTATGATCGCGCTGGCTCAGCTTCAGGCAAAGTGCGTCAAGCGTAATATGAACCGCCTGATCAAAGAGCGAGCTGAGCAGCTGAACCGATTTCCGGTTCTGATCGCTCTTCGTCGCACCGGGAACAACAATCGTGCAGTCGGCCAGTTCAGCGAGCGGGGAATCCGGCTTGCTCGTCGCCGCGATGATCGCCAGGCCCTTCGCTTTCGCCGCTTTCGTGTCATTGACAACGTTTTTCGTCTTCCCGGAACCAGAGATCGCAAAGTAAACATCCCCCTCCGCAATGGCGGGTGAAATCGTCTCGCCGATCACGTATGAGGTATAGCCGATGTGCATCAGCCTCATCGCGAATCCCTTGGCCTGGAATCCGCTCCGGCCGGAGCCGTCGACAAAAATCCGTCTGTTCTTATCCAGCAAAGCCATTGCCTGCTCCAATTGGCTTTCATCCACCTGGCGAATCACATCTTCAATTTCATTCACAATTAAATCAACCGTTCTCATCTCATGCCATCGCCTTTCTGAAATTTTGTGCGGCTAAAGCCGGATCCCCGGCTTTTGTGATCCCTGAACCGACAATCACAATTTCGGGAGAAGACTCCTTCAGTTTTTCGATGCTCCCCAGATTAATGCCCCCGGCGATCGCGATTCTCCGGACAGACGGGAACCGCTTTTTAAAAGCCAGAATGTCGCCGTTCGGATCGGCAGTCGCGCCTTTATCCACTGAAGTGTGCAAACAGTAAATCGCATTAGAAAAATCGCTGATCCGGCCGATTGTCTCAGGCGCACACTCAAGAAGGTCGATCATCATTTCACGGCCGGTCTGCTCTGCGACCCGATAACATTTTTCAATCGTCGCTACAGACGACGCTCCCATCACGGTCAGAATATCCGCACCGCTCCGATAGCCCTGGCGAAATTCATAGTCGCCTTCGTCAATCGTCTTCATGTCGCCCAGCAAAGCGGTGTCCGGCGCCGCCTTTTTCAGCGCGGCAAGTGCCTGAACACCATAGTCCTTGATTAAGGACGTCCCCGCTTCAAGAATATCCGAGTAAGGGGCCAGTTTTCTCGCAAATGATTCCGCCTGATCAAGGGGAACACGATCAATCGCAATTTGGAGTTTCAACAGTCCTTCACCTTCTCTGTACCTGTCATGACTTGCCTTAATGATGCCCGGTTTCAGATAACGTTAAAGGTCTCCTCGTTTGATTTTGACGGGATAGACTTTGTCACGTTTTCCTTTATGAATCTGTCAAGCTGCCCGCGGTTTGGAAGTCCCTCATTATCGCTGATATGCTGCACTTGAATCGCGCCGATCGCATTGCCCCGCTGCAGAAGTTCGCGATCCGGCAGATGTTCGAGCAGCCCGGTAATCACGCCAACCGCGAATCCGTCGCCCGCGCCGACTGTGTCAACAACATGATCGATTTTGAAACTCGGGACAACGGTTTCAGATAACGCGCCGTCCTGGCGTTCTTTCTTGCAGTACGAACCGGAATCTCCCAGCTTGATAATCACTTCTTTTGCCCCGTTTTTCAGATAAAAATCGGCAATTTCCTCTTTCGTCTGTTTCCCGGTCAGCCTTTTGCCTTCTCTGAATCCCGGAAGAACGACATCGCAGAGACCGGCTAGCTGATTGATTCTCGCCGTCATGGTCGCTTCGTCTTTCCAGAGGGTCGGGCGAAGGTTCGGGTCGAACGTGACCAGCAGATGATGTTCACGCGCTTTTTGGATCAGATTCAGGGCGGCCTGAAAGGTTTCAGGGCTGAGGGCCGGGAAGATGCCCGTCATATGAAGCACTTTAGCTCCCGAGAAATCAATTCGGTCAATGTCGTCCGGAGAAATCTTTGAGGCGGCCGACCCTTTTCTGAAATAGACGACTTCCGGATCCCCGACATCGGTCTTGCTTTTCAGCTGAAATCCCGTCGGATGACTGGTAAGAACCGAAACTTTCTCTGTTCCGACACCTTCATGTTCCAGAAAGAGCCTGATGTATTGGCCGAACGGATCATCACCGACCTGGCTGATCAGCGACACACTGTGCCCAAGCCGTGAAACACCGACCGCCACATTGACTTCGGCACCTGCGATATACCTCGTATAGTGTTGAACCTTGCTCAATTCACCCTTCTGATCCGCAACAAACATAACCATCGGTTCACCAATTGTGATCACTTCACTCATGATTTTGCCCCCTCCCTAGCAATAGTTAAAGCATTTATTACTTTATTAAACTCCCGTCCAATGGCTTCGCCACCGTCAATCGGGTATTCCATAACCAGCGGTATGTCTTCCGGGCATGCGCGTATTGCCCGGCGCCAGTCAATCTCTCCGTCATCGAGAGGCACTGTATGCAAGCCGCCGGATGAGGATACATTTTTCAGATGGAAAACGGTCGACAGAGCACCAACTTTTTTTGCAGCAGCCTGCGGATCTTCGTGCAGCCAGAGCCAGTTTCCGAGATCAAAAGTATAACCGACAGGAATACACACCTCGTTTAAGAGTCTGAGTGTATCTGAAACAAAATTCAGTCGTCCGTTTTCCAACGTCTGATCATTTTCGATGGTCAGCTCTATCTGATAAGAATCAACCAGACACGCGATTTCCCGGGCCCCGACTTTGTCAATCCCTTTCGGTTCGCCAATGTTCAGCTTTATGTTCCGCGCGCCGATCGTTCTTCCTTCCCGGAAATACTTCTCCAACTCCGGGGAAACTCCGCCGTTTACAAACAGTTTTTCAGGAACGGAATAGAACACGTTCAGTCCGGTCTGCGCCGCCTGCTCCCCGCATCGCTGTAAATCTTCAAGTTTATCGTTTTCTAAAAAGTACTCTCTTCGGCATTCAATCCCGGACGCGCCAAGTCTTTTTACATCCGCAAACAGTTCAGACTGCTTTTTCATGCCGGTATCCAATAGTTTCTTATAAACGAGTGTATTGATGTAGAGATCTCTCACCAGGAACCCTCCCCTTCTATGTGTATCGATTAACGAAAACGATTACAAAAAATAACACTAATTAACCTGTCAGTCTGTCGATCCCCTGATCACTAAATTGGCTGGAAGTTCGAACAGCTCAGGCGCGCCGGTCCGCTTGCCCTCTAGACGGTCAATCAGCAGTTCCGCCGCTTTCCTGCCCATCTCGTAAGGATCCTGCTGAATGACCGTGATGCCCGGCGGAATCAGTTCGCCCCATCCCCAGTCATCGTAACCGTAGATGCCGATTTCTTCCGGAATGGACCAGCGAAGTTCATGCAGAATCTGCAGGAGAATGAGCAGCATCTGCCCGTTTACGGCGAAAAGCGCCATCTTTTCATGCGGATAAAGCCTTTTCAACCGCATCAATTTCTCCTTGATCTCAAGACGATTATTTTTATCAATAATCAGCGCACTGTCGCCGCTCCGGTGTAGCGCATCCTCAAGCGCTCGTTGACGGATCGACCGGGTGCTGATGTTGTTAATAGCTTCCGAGACAAAAAATATCCGAGTATACTGATTTTTAATCAGGTAAGCCGTCGCCTGGAAGGTTACATCGTAGTTGTTCGACGTCACGCAATCAAATAAAAATTCTTCAATCTGACGGTCGATAAGCACAACCGGTATCCCTTCTTGATTCATTTCGGCATAAATCGTGCTGGAATAGCCGGTCGGATTGATCAGCAGTGCATCTACATTATGATCAATCAACGACAGAATGCCCTCTTCCTCATTTTGCTGACTGTTATCCGTGTTCAGAATCAGCATGTGGTAATCACGCTGCTTGCAGATATCGTTAACACCTTTCATCAGGATAGACGAGAAAGGGTTCTCGATATCCGCAATGACGACACCCAAAAGATTTGTCTTCTTCGATTTCAGGCCTCTGGCGATGCTGCTGGGCCGGTAGTTCAGCTCATCAATGACTTGCTCGATCCGGGTTCTTGTTTTCAGCGACATGTATTCGTACTTTTTGTTCAAGTATCGTGACACCGTCGTTGTTGAGACACCCGCCGCTTCGGCTACAGCGGATATGGTTGCATGTTTTGGCGTTTCGTTTTTTCCCATTGATGATCACCCGCGGCTTTCTTCACGTTCCAGAGTCTTGTTAATCGATTGCTAACACAATTATTATAGCGCTTTCATTAGCAAAATCAAGTCAATCGCATAATCTTCGAAATTCCATTGTTATGCTTTCATCTAGCGTGGCTTCCTGCTGCTGAATGTTTGAAATCCGGGACTACCGGATCTTCCGGATAGATGTGCTCCTGCAGTTGTTCCGCCTGCAACATGCCCCGGGCAGCCGGCAAACCCCATTGTTCAGAACCGCCGGATTCAAGTTTTTGTTCCGGCATGATATCTTTCTTCAGAACCCCGATGAGCAGCGCGGTTGTGACAACGCCGATCAGAATAGCGAGAACGAACAAGCCCTGTTGGATCAGGCCTCCCTGCACAATCGGCAGAACAAAGATGCCGCCGTGCGGCGCGGGAAGTGCGATATGAAACATCATGGTCAGGGCACCGGCAACCGCCGAGCCCGCAATCCCCGACGGAATGATTCTTAAAGCATCCTTAGCCGCAACCGGCATAGCGCTCTCTGTAATAAAACTTGCGCCAAGCACAAAATAAGTCTTGCCCTGATCACGGTCAAACGCGTCAAACTTTTTCTTAAACAGGACGGTTGCAAGACCGATGCCGATCGGCGGAACCATGCCTCCCGCCATAATGGCTGCCATAGGATAGAAATTGCCCGAACTGATCATGGCAAGGCCGAATGTATAGGCAGCCTTATTGATCGGGCCCCCAAGGTCCACGGCCATCATGGCACCGAGGATCAGACCGAGAATGCCCAGGCTTGTTCCGCTGAAACTGCTTAAAACCGAAACCACCCAGTCATTAAAAGCTTTCATCGGAAAGGCAACAACTTCATACATAATTGTCCCGGTGGCAAGGACACTGAGTACGGGATAGATAAGCACATTGCGTAGATTCACTAAACTCTTCGGAAACCAGGAAAAAATGCGATTCATTAGGCAAATCAGATAACCCGCGGCGTAGCCGGCAATAATCCCTCCAAAAAACCCGCTTCCTGTGCTTGTGGCAATAAGGCCGCCGATCATCCCCGGTGCCAAAGCAAGATTACCTGAAACACCGTAAGCAATAAAACCGGCCAAAATTGGAACCATTAATGCAAAACCGTTCCCGTGTCCAATACTATAAAGCAATGCAGCAACTTGATTATAAGACGGGTCACCCGGCTTTGCCGCATTGATGCCGAACATGAAGGAAACAGCCATCAGAATTCCGCCGCCGACAACAAAAGGGATCATATGGCGGATACCGGTCATCAGGCTCTCATAAAGTTCATGACCGATAGCCCCACCCGGTCTCCTGCCAACTTTTTCTCCCGTATTTTGTTTGCTCACTTTAATTCCTCCTTCCTGTTAATCGATTAACTAAATCGATTAACAGCTAACTCAACTTTGAACACCTATAGTGTAAGCGCTTATCATTTATTTTGCAATCCCTTTCATAAAAATTATTAAAAAAAATATGATGCGCAGTACAGAGAGTGCGCATCATATTTTTAATTATATGCTTATAATACTTTTAGGCTATAGAGAGAAGGCGTTTACCTTTCAGAGAAATGTTTCACTCTGCGGGAATTTTCCCAGTTGTGCATTGACAATAAAGTTGTTTAAAAATGAAGCCGTGAAGCCGCATTCCTATGCTGTAAAATTGTTCCATTACAAAATAAAGTTGTTTACTCAACTTTCGCAGTCTAAAAATCCGGTCAAACGCTGAGTATCACACGCTCCACTGTTTGTGACTTAGGAAGCTTGACTCAATAGAAAGACACCTCACTTTTTGGTATAGTGAATCTGTCGCAATACACTACCAAATAGAAAAGGTGTCCTCTACATGATAGCGAATTTCATGCAAAAGAATCAACTCCCTGAAGAAATTAAAGCAACATTTGATGAACTGCAAGTCTTGAAACATCTTCGTCAGGCCGGCATCGTTAAATCTTTCGGCTTTTCCTGCGGCACTCTCTTTCAACTCGTTTTTCGTCTGAGCTTCACCCAGAAAAACTGGTTTCGCTTGCTGGAGAGCCATAAGGCCGCGGATTTGCCAGGCAAGGACACGATCTATCGCTTTTTAAATTATCCGAAGTTTGCCTGGCGCCGATTTCTGTTGGCACTCAGTGTATTCACGATCACAAAAGTCAGTCACTTAACGCGTGCCCATCATACCAAGGTGCTGATCGTCGATGATTCGTCCTTTTATCGTAATCGCAGTAAAAAGGTCGAGCTCTTGGCCCATTGCTTTGATCACGCGAAGAAAAGGCACTATAAGGGATTCCGTATGTTAACTTTGGGATGGTCCGATGGGACAACCTTCATACCGGTTGATTTTTCGTTACTGAGTTCCAACAAAGAGAAAACCCGAGTTAATGACATCAATCCAACAATTGACAAGCGTTGTTCCGGCTATAAGAGACGAATGGAAGCTCTGCAAACAGCGCCGAACCAAATTCCTGAGATGGTTAACCGGGCTCTGCGCAGCGGAATTGACGCGTCCTACGTCTTGATGGACAGCTGGTTTACCCAGCAGCCGCTGATTCGATCACTGACCGATCAAGGCATCCACGTCATTGGCATGGTGAAGCCGACCAACCAACGTTACCGGGTCGCTTCGCAATGGTTGGGATTAAAAACGCTGTATCGATTCGCTAAGCCGGTGATCGGCCACAAAGGCATTTTACGTTCGATTCGTACCCAAATGGCGAACGAAGTTCCGGTCAAGGTGGTATTCGTTCAAAATCGTCATAAACAAAGCGAGTGGCTGGCCATTTTAAGTACCGACTGTACCCTGACGGAACAGGAAATCATCCGGACATACGGTATGAGATGGGATATTGAACTTTTTTTCAAAGCAACCAAGTCTCTTCTCAAACTTCAAAAAGAGTTTCAGGGCCGATCCTATGATCTCCTGATTAGTCATACGACGATTGTCTTTACTCGTTTTATCCTCTTGTCCTGGCAGAATCGCTGCAGTACGGACGATCGGACGCTGGGTGGCCTGTTTTATGAACTTTGCGACGAAATGAACGAGCTGGATTGGGTCGTTGCCTTAACGCAACTGATGGCTATTCTACAGGATGCTTTAACAAAAACAAAAAAAGCGATCAAAAAATTAGTGACTCGTCAACTCCAACAATGGATGGACCATTTGCCTCATTACATCAAGGTTTGTCTACCTAATTTGAGCTGCGAAAGTTGAATTTAAAATTGATAAATACAAATAAAGTTGTTTACTCAGAGCAACCCAAACAGCGTTCTTCCGTTTAATTAAGTCGTCATGTAAAAAAAATAGTTATATACTCATGTAGTCACCCCATGATTCAATCTAAGATTTCATGATAAAAAAGTCCTTTACTGCTTTATAATTAGAGAAATGGTCTGTTGTGCAGTTGACGGACAATGCGCAACAGTTCGATCGAATTTAGAAAGCTGAACCCAATCAGGAGAAAGTCGTGGACTTCTGTCAAGAAAGTGGACACCTAGAAATGAAAGACACTTGTCTCAAAAGCTACCGCGCTGCGCTTGGTCTGGGTTGAGTGACGAGAAGTACAAGAGACTACTTCTCGTCACTCAACCCCAAATGGGGCAATTATGAGACGTCGGCAATCGTCTGAGCGTATTTCTTTTCGAATGCTTCAGGCGAACAGTAACCGAGTGTGGAATGCCTCCTGTGTCGGTTGTAACGCTGGCTGATGTAATGATTGACAGCATTTATGGCTTCAGCCCGAGTCTTGAAACGCCGTCTGTAAATCAGATCCTTCTTGAGCGTGGCATGGAAAGACTCCATGCAGGCATTGTCATAGGGGTCTCCCTTTCGGCTCATACTGATCGCTATTTTACAGGCTTGAAGAGTCTCAATGTAGTCGTTGGAACAATATTGTGAGCCCCGATCAGAGTGGTGGATCAAGCCTTCCGGCGGATGGCGTCGGGCTATGGCCATCGTAAGGGCTTGAAGAGGCAGCTCCTTTTTCATGTTGGCCTCCATATGCCATCCGACCACCTTTCT
>NZ_BMOK01000027.1 GCF_014647035.1 Sporolactobacillus putidus
GGATACCATAAAATCCCATCAAGGGGTTATCTCTTTGTTTTATTTACACAGAACATTTCACTCTCCAGATATCTAAAGAGATCGATCTTTCTTTTATGTACCTTAAATCCATTTTGACCATTTCTTTAAATCCTACATTACTCCTACCATTAACCTGCCAAAGTCCTGTGCAACCTGGGGTCACAATTAAACGTTTTTTATCATATTCAGAATATTTTTCAACCTCTCTCGGTAACGGTGGCCGCGGACCCACCAGACTCATATCACCTTTTAATACATTAACAAGTTGCGGCAATTCATCTAGACTGGTTTTTCTGAGAAAATGACCTATTCGAGTAACACGTGGATCATCTTTCATTTTGAACATCGCACCTGTTGTTTCATTTTTATCAATTAACTGATCTAGTAATTGTTCAGCATTCGATACCATTGACCGAAATTTATATATGTAAAATGTCTTTCCTTTTTTCCCCACTCGGAGTTGTTTAAATATTATTTTACCCCGGGGATCATCCAGCTTGATCATCATTGAAATGATCAACAACACTGGAGATAAAATGATAAGTCCGAATAAGGCGCCTGTAATATCCATCAATCTCTTAGAAAACAAGTAAAATCTTTGGCTCTCTACTTTGTCTTCTAAACTGTTCAAGCTTTCATCTACAGCGACTTTATAGACAGCTTCGCTTTCTATTTCTGATTTGGATATTGCCATTTCCGTCCCCCCGCAAGACATAAAAGTATTTATTGTTATGGTTACTTTTTACATGATACATGACCATACTTGTATACCTTTAAAACAATTTCCATAAGCTGTAAACCATAAAATAATTCAACCTTTCACTAAAAAATACCTAAAAACTTTTTGTCTTTTACTTCAATTGGCTCCTCCCGGTTGATAAGGTCGCCGTTAATGAGTAACTCTGCATTTTCTTTAAATACTTGTACTAGATCGCTACCAAATTCTTTATTGAGTTCATTAAACGCTTCTTTTATGTAAAAAGGGCGCTCTGTCACATTATGAGCATCCGAAGCGACAAATTGAGTCAGATTGTTTTCAATGAACTGAAGCGTTCTTTTTCTAATCTTTTTGCCGTTCTTGCCGATAAGACTGGATGCCGTAACTTGAGAGAGCGCACCATCAGTGATGAAGGAGTAGAGGATTTCCGGATGTTCAAATATTTCCTGATTGCGTTCTGGATGGACGATGACGGGTGTGATGCCTTTGACTTGCAGGTCATAAAAGAGCTGCTTTGCGTAACGCGGAACATGTTGAGTCGGGAACTCAACGAGTATATACTTACCATTTTCGTTGATTGTGACGAGTTCTCCCTCAGCGGTGCTGTCAGCCATTTCACCGAATATCCTCGGTTCCTGGCCGGGTAGGACAGTCAGATCAATCTGATGCTGAACGAAAAGCTGATTAAGATCCTTAACCATGCTTAGAACAGAATATCGGGGATTATCCCAGTGGCGGTTGCGGTGGTGCGGTGTTGCAACAATTTGTGTAATCCCTTCAGCAACCGCCTGTCTGGCCATTGCAAGCGAGACTTGTTCATTTTCTGCACCGTCATCAACACCCGGCAGGATGTGGCAATGGATATCAATCATCCGGTTTCTCCTCCTTTATTACGGTATTTCTTTCATAATGCACTACTTGTTCTCATTCATTGCCATAATAATAGTAGTAATGGCCGTCCGACTTTGATAAAGGCTTGCCATTGAGCACGACTCCGAGAACCCGTGCTTTCGCCTTGGTGAGTAGATCTTTCGCCTTAGTTGCAGCCTCTTTCTCAGTAGCACCGCTTCGAACGACAAATACAGTCCCATCGCAGAGATTAGCCAGCACCTGAGCATCCGTTACTGCCAATACCGGCGGTGTATCAAGGATCACTGTATCAAAAAGTGTCAGTGCGTGATTGACGAAACTGGACATAGCCGGTGAACTCAGCAGTTCCGCGGGGTTTGGCGGAATCGGTCCGCTCGTCAATACAAAGAGATTCTCTGCTTCCGTGCTCTGGATAGTCTCGTCAAACGTGGTCCTTTTGGTCAACAATGTCGTTAATCCATTGGTGTTGCTGAGCCGGAAGGTATAATGCATCGTCGGCTTGCGAAGATCGGCATCGATCAGCAGCACATGTTTCCCCTGCTGAGCCATGACCGCCGCCAGATTTGCTGCGGTTGTCGACTTGCCCTCGCCCGGTCCGGCCGAAGTAACCATAATGGTCTTCAGTTCTCCGCTGACTTGGGAAAAATCAATGTTCGTCCGGATCGTTCTATACTGTTCTGCGGTTGTCGATTTGGGTTTATAGAAAGCGACTAAGTTCCGCTGCTTGGAAAGCACTTGTTTATTTTGCTTCAACACGGCCGCCTCCTCTCACCTTTTGATGGCCTGCTGCATGTGAAGATGCTTCGGATCCTTTTTCATGATGCTGCTTTATCTCAGAAATAGCTCCCAGCACCGGCAGGCCCAGCACTTTTTCGATGTCTTCTTCCGTCTTGATCGTGTTGTCTAAGTATTCAAGAAGGAAAGCAAGCCCGACAGACACCATCAGTCCGACTACAAAAGCGATTGCCAAATTGATTGTTGGTTTTGGACTAACCGGAGTATTGCTTGAAGAAAAAGTCGCTTGGGAAAGAATGCTGACGTTATCGACATTCATGACTTTCTGAACCTGCGACTTGAAGGCCTGGGCAACGCTATTGACAATCGCCACCGATTGGGACGGGCTTTTTGTTTCCGCCGTCACGGTAAAGACCTGCGAATTCTGAACTGTACTAACTTTCAGCATGCCTTTCAATTGATCAGCCGTCATGTTCAGATTCAGCTTCTGAATGACCTGATTAAGTACCGTAGGATTGTTAATAATCACGCTATATGTATCGACCAGCTGCACGTTCGTCTGTACGGCATTATTGGCATAAAGACTCGTATTGTTCATATTTGCCTGATTAACCAGAATCTGTGTCGACGCGTCATATTTCGGCGTCATCAGAAGATAAGTGACCAGTGCGCTGACCGCTACCGCCAGCAATGTGATGGTCGTAATCAATGAAATTCGTTTTCTCAGAGTTCGAAAAATCTCTTGAAGGCTAATCGTCTCTTCCATAATATCCCCCAACCGACAAATAAGATTTTATTAATTTGAAAGTTTTGTCAAGATAGTTGTATTATAGCACATTTCCTGTCGGGGAAAGCCGATGCCTTGGTTAAATTTGAGAGGAATCATGACGTTATGTGCACGTGAGTATAGGGGCACATCGGCCGCTAATCATGATTCGTACCCATCGTTACTGTGTGAAAAAGGGTGAATTTTTTATTTACCAAATTGGTAGATCCAAACACCCATGACAAAATATCTACTTGATTATAGCACATTAATATCTTCTTGATTTGGAAACATTTGAACTTATTGTAAAAAAATATTTCATTTTTTTCTGAATCGTCCACTTGTCCGACTTTCCAGTCGTTCGATTGACATTCGTCTTTTAGATTATCCGTCCAAGTCTATTAACGCCACTTTTTACGCTATTCATCAAGAGTTATGTGCTCAACCAGAGATATAAAGAAAAAACCGCGAGAGGGAATGTTCTTGCCTCATGCGGTTGCTGTTTGATTCGTTATTGGGTCTATTGTTTTTTTCAAAACGTGATGATTCATTCTCCTAATTCACCGGTTCCTGATCTTCTTCGCCAGATCCCACCCCGTGCTGAAAAACCGCTTATTCATCTCGGACTTTAACAGGAATAATAAGGAGAAATAAACGAACGCGCCAACGACAATCTCCACAACCGTCATTTTTAGACCAATGGACAGGACACTTGTCAGATAGCGGACAATAACGTACATTAGGCCTCCCGCGACAAAATATTTCCAAAGCGAGGCGAACAGTTTTTTCAGTTTAACGCTGTAGGCGACATAGCCGAGCTGCACGGCCGTCACCGAGGCCTCGGCGACGAGCGTCGCGAGGGCTGTGCCGAGAGACTGATAATTGCGGATCAGCAATAAGTTGAGCACAAAATTGACGGTGGCGCCGAGGCTTACTGAGATCGTGTAGGCCCGCGTATTGCCGATCGGCATCAGATACTGCTGGCCGATCACGCCGCTCCAGGCGATGAGGACAATAATCGGGCTGATGACGGCGATCAGCGTGCCTGTTTTTTCAAATCCCGGGCCGAAAAACCAGGGGGTCAATGTGCTCGCGATGCCTGCGAGGCCGAATGCCATCGGAACCGATAAGAAGGTGACAAAGTCAAAAGACCTGTAGAGATAATCTTTCACTTTGTCCATGTCTCCCCGGGCGAAGGTGTTGGAGACCCGCGGAAGCATGACGACACCAAGGGCTGTGGCCACGGCCAAAACCATCTTGACAATTTTATCGGAATTATCGAAGAAACCGACTTCGTTTGTATTCGATAAAGAACCGAGCATTGTCTTATTCAGGACGACATAAATTTGAACGGCGATCTGCGGCACAAATAGGTAAACGGCCGGCATAAAATGTTTTCTGACGTCGATCCATTTCAGTCTAATCCGGTTTACCGTTTTAGGCAGATAGGCCCACAGCGTCAGCTGTCCGAACAGCTCGGACAGCGCAAGGATCAGTACATACTTCCATAGATCCGAAGCCGATTTTACGAAAACAAAGATACTTGTGACGCCGATCAGTCTGACGATCAGATTTCTTGTGACGGTCTTTTTAAAGTCTTCCAGGCCCATATAAAGCCAGGACACGTCTAAAGCCGCGGAAATGATAAGGATAGACTGAATCAGGAAGATATTATGGTAGGCGCCGGTCAAGGCTAAAAAGACCAAGAACACAACATAGGCAAGACAAGTGGTGATGAACTTTAAAACGACAATGCCCCAGAATGTCCGGCTCAGTGCTTCTTTATTGTCCCGGACATAGGCGATCGCCCGGTTTGCGTAAAGGGAAATGCCAATTGTCCCGAACAGGATAAAGTATTGAATAATCGAGTTGGTGTAGGCGTTGATCCCCACGCCATTGCTGCCGAGTACGCGTGAAACGTACGGGACCGTGACCAGAGGAATAATCAATATAACGATCTGATAGGTCACATTGTAAATGTAATTTTTCGCAATGCTCATTTAGATTCCTGATTTCCTTTTTCTCAAATTCCCGATCATTAAGATCAGACTTACATTTGCTTCCATGCTTAAGCTATGCTATCTTTTGCCAAAAATACAGACGGCATGGAAATGCTGTGTATCGTTCCGGTACTGAGCACGGGTTTACCGCTGGTACGGAGCCTGGTGCGATTTGATCAGGACGGCTCTCCTGATCTTTCTAACGCGTTTTTAATCGCCCTTTTAATAAAATAGCCCCGCGTCGTTTTGGCTGCCAATTCGGCGGCGTTTCTTTGCATCTGGAGATAGCGTTCTTCTGTGATCTCTTTTAAACGCATGTCCAAATCCGCCAGAGACGACACGGCGATGCCGATGCCCTTCTCTTCGACGAACCTGGCCTGGGCCGCTTCTTTCCAGATGATGACGGGCAGCCGGCAGCTGATGTACAGCGACATTTTATGCGGATTATTGTATTTGAGGTAGCGTCCATAGTCGCCCGTGCATCGGTCCGGTTCGTCCCCGTCCCAGACCAGACCGTATTCTCCCTCCAGATGGTCGAGCAATTCTTCGGGCGCGAACGAACCTTTATAGTTCACATTTTCGGGCAGAGCCTCGGTATCGACACCGTTGCCGAACAGGACAAGCTCGTAATCGCGGGGTGCAATTTTGCTTAAAAAATGCGCTTTGGCCAGGTTGCCGGCAAACAGTACCCTTCTCCGGCTGGGATCCGCTTTGCCGAAGTCGTGATCGCCCTCAATACTGTAGTCGAACAGCTCCAGATTGACGATGGGTCTGCGGCAATTATTTTCTCTTAGCCAGTCCGTCATCGATGCGTTGTGCGCGACAAGGACATCGAATCCGTTCAGAAGATCGATTTCATTTTTTATGACCGCTTCATCGCCGAAGTGCTCTCTCAAAGCATCAATATCATGGATGATCAGAATGGTGTTGACGCCCTTTTTTCGCGTCTCATCAATGATCACGCGAACGATATAATCGCCCATGTAAAAAGGATATTGAATCGCCAGCACGTCGCTTTTTTCAAGATAGCTCAACTTTTTTCTGAAATTGTTCCTGAAAAACAGTCTTTTTTCATACCGGTTCATTTCACTATCCATGAACATGCTCAGAAAGCCGATCTCATGGAGAAACTTGCTGACGTCATTCTTTGCCTTCGCACCGGCATGCCTTTTCTCAGTTTCCACAGAAGTTAAGATGTATTGATTCATTTTCCGATTCCTTTCCATGGTAGGTGGCGCAGACCGCGCGCCTCACCGCCATTTTTGCCGGTTATACAGGATTAGCCTCACTTATTCGAATTCTCAGGATTGCATCACTGAATTTTACACTTTCAAATAGAACGGCATTCTCTCAAAATCGATTCACAAAACTTTCAATCGGAATGGGTACTTCGTACTCTTTGTAGCATGAAATTACGCCCGTAGTTGATAGTACCATTTGACAAGCAATTGATAAAGACAAATTTTAGGTAATTGCTCATTGCCGGTGCGAACCGAGCCTCAATAAACTTTGCCTCGTAAAAAGAAAATATGTATTTCTGACGCTTGTGCCTGTTCGGCCAACCTTATGGCGATCTCGTGACAACTGATCAACCGCTCGTTTGACTGATTTAATTACACTGGCTGCCAGAGAAATACATGATTTAAATTCTGCTGAAAAATTCGGAGGTTAACCGGCCGAATTCGGGGGCTATCGGCCAAATCAAGCCTTCTTCCGGCCGGATTCGGGGCTCTATCGGCCAAATCTAGAGTTAGTCTAAATGGTGGACACGTCAAAATGGGATCCCGTATGATTGAACTATAATTTTAAAGGACGTGTTCACATTGCCGAAACATCGAGACCCTGAGTATAAGGAATATGTCGCAAAGCTTGTGGTGGAAGAGCACCGGGTCGCCCGTCAAGTTGCCTTTGAACTGGAGCTCCCGGAATCCACAGTCAACCATTGGGTGCAGCCTACAAGAAAAAGAAGTTGGGGCCGGATCAGGGAAAGTATGTGACTCCCGGTGAACTTTCAAA
>NZ_BMOK01000028.1 GCF_014647035.1 Sporolactobacillus putidus
GAGGATATCACGCAGTACCCGAGCCGAATAGAGAAAACGATTAACTTCGAAATTAATAATACGAGGAGGAAATCATATGATAACGTATCGAATGACTGTTCAGGGGATGACTTGTGCCGGGTGTGAAGACCATGTGGCAAGTACTCTGGAACATATTGGTGCAAGAAACATTAAGGTTAATTATCAACGTGGGGAAGCTCTTTTTGGGCTCCCGGTTAGTATTAAAAAGGAGACTGTGGAACGGGCAATAGTTGAAGCACACTATCAACCTGTAAATTTTATGCAGATCCAATCAGAAGGAGATTCTGATAAAGAAGACGACTACGATTACATTATTATTGGCTCTGGCGGTGCGGCTTTTGCTTCAGCCATTAAAGCCAGAGAGTATGGCGCCAGAGTGGCAATGATTGAACGAGGTATAGTTGGCGGTACCTGTGTTAATATCGGCTGTGTTCCTTCTAAGACCTTGCTCAGAGCCGGGGAAATTAATAACCAGGCAAAAAATCATCCATTCAAGGGATTGCACACTTCAGCAGCTGAAGCTGATTTAGCGCAACTGGTTGAGCAAAAAAATGAATTGGTTGAAACATTACGGATCCAAAAGTATGAAAATTTAATTGGAACTTATGGTTTTGAACTTATTAAAGGAGAGGCAAAGTTTGTCAATGAAAAAACGATCGAAGTGAATGGCAGACAACTGACGGGAAAGCGTTTTTTAATCGCCACCGGTGCTTCACCGCTCATACCCGATATTCCCGGATTAAATCATGTGGATTTCTTAACCAGCACAACTTTACTTGAACTGAAAAAGATCCCGAAACGTCTTGCGGTCATCGGTTCCGGTTATGTAGGTTTTGAATTAGGTCAGCTTTTTCATCATTTAGGTACGGAAGTAACATTGATGCAGCAGAGCAATCAATTATTAAAAAAATATGATCCGGAAATATCGGAAACCATAACACGAGCTTTAACACAACAAGGTATTCATTTTATTACCGGAATAAAATTCAAGCGTATCGAACAAGACGGGCAGATAAAGAAAGTCCATATAAAGACTGAGGGTAAGGAACAAGTTATTGAAGCAGAGCAGTTGCTTGTCGCAACAGGACGCAAACCGAACACAGCAAACTTAAATCTGTATTCAGCAAACGTTAAGGTCGGTACCCGGGGTGAAGTCCTCATTGATGAATTTTCCAGAACGACCAATCCACGTATTTATGCAGCTGGGGATGTCACGCTCGGCCCGCAATTCGTCTATGTCGCTGCTTATCAAGGCGGTCTTGCTGCAGACAATGCCGTCGGAGGACTTGGTCAAAAAACCGACTTAGACTTTGTACCGAGCGTTATGTTTACAACTCCATCAACTGCCATGGTTGGATTAACGGAAGAGCAGGCAATAAAAAAAGGCCTTAAGGTAAAAACGTCTGTTCTGCCTTTAAGTACCGTGCCCAGAGCAATCGTTAATCGAGAGACGACTGGTGTCTTTAAATTAGTGGCAGAAGCAAAGACACTCAAGGTCTTGGGCGTCCATATTGTTGCTGAAAATGCGGGAGACGTGATCTATGCTGCGACATTAGCCGTAAAGTTTGGGATGACTGTGGAAGATCTTCAAGATACCCTCACGCCTTATCTCACTATGGCCGAAGGCTTAAGGTTAGCAGCACTCACATTTGACAAAGATATATCTACACTTTCTTGTTGTGCAGGATAACAATGTTAATAATAAAGAAACAAATTAAAGCCGATTTCCCATTTTTCCTTAAAAATGGGAAATCGGCTTTTTCTCATAATTTAAAAAAAGTATAACCCCGATGACGATCTGCTTCAAATCAGGATGATGCTGTTTACTGTAGTCATACGTAATGGCAGGTGTCCCGTCCGCCCCATCTGGCGAAGTGTAGCTGCCCTAAAACAAATAGGATGTGGTATCGCTGCGGACACCGGACACCGGGAGACCCGGTTTCTGATAGGCGGAAAGAGACAGGGGTGGAATACACACGCCAGGGGCCGGCCTCGTGCAGGTGATCCAACGCTCGACCGAACGCCGAGAGAGGCTTTCGAACGGATCTCATCCCAATCCGGCAGATGATTGATCGTTTCATTAAATTGGTTTTCTCACAAATCACGGAAATCAACTGAGAAGCACCCACCGACAGGGTGAGCACCTGATCTGTTTCCATGACTTTTTGCCATTTCCGAATATTCATGAACAGCTCTTTCCTTCATATTTATTCCTCAATTTATTTCTATCAATCATCGTATTTAGTGATGTTCATCAACATGTTCTAAATCTTACAACATAATTTGTTTCTACATAGTTTCCACACAAAATCCACACATTTATTGATTATCATTATTTTAATAACTAAACCACATTATAGAGAAATTGAGGAGGTTTCAGATAAAAAAATAAATCGCGATTAATTAATTAAACGAAATAATATTGAGATCGAAACATGTCGAAATTTGTCATATTGAACTGTTACGATATGATTAATGGCTCTAGCGGGGGTCTTTCACCTTAAAACTCCAAAGAAAAGAAAAGAAGCTAAAGGGGAAAGATAGTAGTGAAAAGAAAATATTTACGCACAACAATGATCTTGGGTACAGCGTTTTTGTTGATAACGAGTTATACGGAGAGCTACGCACACGCCACTTCAGAACGTCAATTCAATACGAAACAAAGCTTATCTTCTGAGCAACAGTTGTCGAAGAATGATAGACAACAAGATGTAGCGATAAATAGAATTAAATCATCCGAAAAGCAGATTGAGAAGATAAAAAGAAGTGTAGCAGATAAACAATCTAAACTGGTTGAAAGTGAAGCAATATCCGAATCGATGAAAGATCAGATTGATCGGCTTACCAAACAGATCAGTATTAGGGATAAATTATTAAAAGAACGGATACGTTCCATTTACATAAATGGAGGGGCAATCAGTTATCTTGATGTTCTTCTTGGTGCAGATAGTTTTGGAAATTTTCTGGATCGATTATTCGCCTTGAAATTGATTACTGAAACAGATAACAAAATACTGACTGCTCAAGAGAAAGATAAGAAGGATCAAGTATCAAAACAAAAGATACTAAAACAAGAACTGATAAATCTGAAAAATGGATTGGCAGATCTAAAAAAATTAGAAAATGATCTACTTCAGAAACAGAAAGATCAAAAAAATGAGTTAGCGTTATTAAGAAAAGAAGCATCCAAAATTAAAGAAAAGTCAATGGATAAGAAGGAAGAAAAGGACATTGTAAAGGCTCAAACAGATTCAGCAGAAAATAGAGCATCGACTTTATCATTAAAAAAGTTATCGTTAAACAAATCAGATTTTATTAATCCTACTCAGGGTTATATCTCATCTGGGTTTGGTAATCGGTCATTTGATAACAGCTTTCATCCAGGAATTGATATAGCTAACAGTGAGGGAACACCAGTTAAGGCTGCAGCTGACGGAGTAGTTTTCAGAGCGTATCAATCTTCAAGTTATGGAAATACGGTAATGGTTTCCCATCAAATTGATGGAAAATTGTATACGACGGTCTATGCTCACCTAAACGCTTATAATGTATCTACAGGTGAACGAGTGACTCAGGGACAAGTGATTGGCGGAATGGGTAATACAGGCGAATCATTTGGGTCTCATCTGCATTTTGAATTGTATATAGGCCCTTGGACTCCACCACCACATAAAGGGGCAGTTAATCCAGTGAGCTATATTCAATAAAAGCCGTTTGAATTTCGATTAGATTTTAGTAGAATACAATTATAAAATCAGGTATAGAATAAAAAATTTTTATACTAAGCTTGTAGATAGAATGAGCTGTACGGTGGTTTTCATCAGTGAGCTCATTATATTATTATAGCCAATTCAGAGGTGTATCTATTTTATTCAATAGTAGTATGAGTAAAATATTTGTAGGCAAATTACCTTCCTGTCCATACCGTTAACGGCAACTGCCGT
>NZ_BMOK01000029.1 GCF_014647035.1 Sporolactobacillus putidus
TCCATGTTTCACTGATAGTTGCTTGATCGGGAAGGCTGCCATTTACACAAAATACTTGACACTCCCTTTGAAAACTATATTTTCAAAAAATATAGCTACTTGAGTAATATAATCTGTTGGTATAAGAGAATAAAGTGATTCTATAAAAAAACTCTTAGTTCCTGGTCTAATAGTTGCAACTACAATCAGTATCACTAGAAATATATTTAACAAACTGTTTAATGTATTTGGCTTTGCCGATAAACTTGGAATCCAAGATAGAAAAAATACTATAGGCAATGACGTGGTAATGTAAAGAAAAACTACACTAATTAACAATATGGAAATGTTCACTCTTGTTGCCAAACCTACAATTATTGTGAAAGCAAGTATATTAATAAACCCAAACAAAATTTCTGTCATACTTAATCCAATAAATATCGGGGATTTACCACCTGAAATCATCGCTGAGGTTTTCAAAAATCCTGATTCTCTAAAAGATGAAAGCTGTAATACTACTCCGTTTAGGTAAACACTGATTATTATATATGCCCAATAAATATTTAATATAGGAATCATTTGATCTGTGTTGGGTGATGACACAAGCCATTTATAGTTTGATAAGAAAAAGAAGATACCTGGTACGATTAATGAATTAATAATTGGAATTTTCTCTGACCAAACAATTTTGTTAAACATAACGAAATATTCATATGAAATTTTCAGCAAAAAAATCACTCCTCAAACCTTACGGAAATAGAATAGACTTATGAACGTTTGGAAAACATGTGTTTTTAAAAATATAATTAAATTTCCAATCTAGAGGTTCCAATATTTTTGTGTTCATGTGTGGATAAAAATCAGGCGAGAAGAACTTGACTATTTTTATTCCAGTGTCAAAGTTTGGACAAATATATAAATTGGTGTTTAATTTGGTCGAAATTTTATTTATAACATTCATATCATGCGTATTGCTATTATTACATTCATTGAAGTATTCTTCAGTCATTGAAGGCGGCCATCGGAATAGGCCGCTACTGCCAAAAAATAGGCCAAGCTTTGCCACAAAACGGGCCGTCCTTTGCCAGAAAATAGACCAGAAGGAACAATCATCAATCGGATTGTCCCTTCTGATCTTTGTTTATACGTTCATTCGTCGTCTGGCCGGCGACTATCAAGATATTCGTTGATCAGCTTGATGACGATTTTAACGAGCTCATCGTCACTGATTGTTTCGTTGCTTTTAATAATGGCGTCGATCAATGCGCCAGAAAGACGGATCTCCAAGTCTTCCTCCATATCTCCCATGAAATAATAGTCAGCTAGGCGATACTCGACTTTCTCCGGGATCATTGTGCACCTCCGATACCATAGCGTTCTCGCATGGATTTGCTGCCATCGATCACGATGGAGTATGAATCATGAACGATCCGATCTAAGATGGCATCGGCGATCTGGGCATTGCCCAGCTTGCTGTGCCACCCCTTGGGTTCAAACTGAGAACAGAAGATCGTTGAGGTTCGGTGTAATCGCCGCTCGATCAACTCAAGAATGAAGGTTGATTGCTCCAGCGATAGATCGGTCAGTAGCCATTCGTCAATGATCAGAAGATCGATTTTCCGATACCGTTCAAGGATTCGACGAAAATCCCCATTGGCTTCATTTTTGGCGATTAATAGATCATCTAACAGTTCAGGTAAACGCACGTACTTGACCCTGAGAAATTGACGACAGGCTTCGATGCCTAATGCCGTCGCAAGCCACGTTTTACCATTACCAGAGGCACCCATAATGATGATGTTGTGATGCTCCTTAATATAGCTGCCCGAGGCGAGCCGCGTGATCAGTTGTTGATCCAGATGACGATCAGGAAGATAATCAATGTTGGTGATCGAAGGTTCGATCGTTTTAAAGCCGGCTTGCTTGATGAGACGTTCTAATTTATTCGACTGCCGAGCGGCGTAAGCTGTATCAACTAACAATTCAAAGCGATCGTTGAAACTCATGCCGCGGCAATTCTCGTTCGTCTCTTGGGCATTGAGTGCCTCGACCATTGCGCTGAGGCGCATTTCATAGAGCTTTCTAGTCGTTTCTTGATTCATGTGTTGTCCTCCCAAAGTAGTCGGCGCCACGGGTGAAGCCGAAGTCGTTTTGTTCCTGATGCGGCTGTGATTGTTGCTTCTTGGTCGTGTTGATGAGCATTCGCTCGATCACTCTGACGGTTGGCGCTTTTGCGACGCGCATCACATCAGTACATGCCTGTTCGATTTTGTTTAATTTGTATTTCTGCGCCAATTTCTTGAGCCGCAATGTCGCATTTAAAGCCTGACGTTCGGCTCTTGAAGAAGTTAGAAGATACTCAACAACCTGCACTGTGGCTGGCCCGACTTTCTTTGCCCATTCACGACTGGTTTCTGGCGTATGCGAAAGGTAGAGTTGATGGCTTTCGGGCATATGCCCTGATAATGTCGCAAACTGACCGGGTTGACCGTAGCACCGTCGGTGCGATGCCAACCGAATATCTTTGAAGAAGATCTCGACGAGATCACTGGTGAGTCGAATATCGACACGACTACTGATATACTGAAAGGGAACTGAGTAAAACATACCTTCGACCAGAATATGATAATCTAGTTGTACGGTGGCAGTCCGCCAGGCTGCCATCTGGAAAGGGGATTGAGGTAAAGGTTTGAGGGCAAATTGCTCCTCTCGTTTAAAACCTTCTTCTCGATTCCCTACCTTATATTTTTTCGTGAACGGCCGTCGGTTGAACTCCGCCAACTTCAACCCGACGGCTTTATTGAGTTCCTCAAGGGTGAAGAACTGCTCATGGCGCAATGCCGCAATGACCCACGTTGAAAGGATGTTGACCGTCCCTTCGACGGCTGCTTTGTCCTTGGGCGTCTTCACGCGTGCTGGGACAATCACTGTGCCATAATGCTCCGCTAAATCACGGTAAACAGGATTCAAAATGGCCTCGTAGTCTTTGTGTTTCGTGACGCCGACTTTTAGATTATCGGGTACCAGTACTTCGGTCACGCCGCCAAAGAACTCGTAAGCGTGAATGTGTGCGCGAATCCAGTCTTCGGTCTTCATCGTCAGACACGCTTCACAGTAGCTATACTGGCTGCTGGGCAACGTCGCAAGGAACAGATACGCTTTGACGAACTCGCCTGTGTCTCGATCGATCAGCTTTAGGGTCGATCCAGCCCAATCGACCTCCATGACCTCGCCTGGTTTACGTCTGATTCGCATCGTGGCTTTGAATTTTTGCGCATACTCCGTGTAGTTGCGGCAGAACGTCCGGTATGAGTAGGGCGCGGTACCGGATTGCCGACAGCTTGCCTCATACTCGTAGTAAAGCAGGGTCAAAGTGACGTTAGGTTTGCCGAGTTCCTTGTGCAGGTACTCATAGTCTGGCACTTCGCGTCCTTTTGCTTCCGGCCTCAGTTCGGGAAAGAGTCGCTGTGCCAGATCATTGTCACTGACCGTCGAATCAAACGGTGGTCGTATGCCCATCGCTTCTGCCCGGTGAATGGTGTCACCGATCTTGGCTCTTGAGTTCCCCGTGCTCGCCGCGATACTACGTTGGCTGTGTTTCTGGCCGTGCAACTCCAGGATCCTTCGATATTGAATCACCATAGAAAAACCTCCTGTATCGTTGATGTCACGCGCTTTTGACGCGTGCCACCACAGTATACAGGAGGCATTATCTGGTGCCTATGGATCAAATTATGGCAGAGGGTGGACTATTTCTTGGCATTGAGTGGACTATTCTTTGGCAAAAGGGGGCTGCTGACGTGGCCGCCGTCAGTCATTATCGAATTTCTAAGAAATTTATATGAGTCTTTAAATTCACTTGGCGTAATACTAGAATAATTTCTTATATAAAGTTCTTTTGGTGAGTGTTTAAATAATCTTGTGTAAATAGATTCAAAAAACAATTGAAAAGGGAAAGCCTTCCCCTTAAG
>NZ_BMOK01000030.1 GCF_014647035.1 Sporolactobacillus putidus
TCCATGTTTCACTGATAGTTGCTTGATCGGGAAGGCTGCCATTTACACAAAATACTTGACACTCCCTTGGAAACAAAATGGATTCAAAGATTTATGATGTAATTATTGTCGGAGCAGGTCCTGGTGGCAGCTCACTGGCAGCAAAGCTTGCTGAAGTAGGACTTCATGTTTTAATTTTAGAGAAGCAAAGTTTTCCACGTTATAAAGTATGTGGAGGCGGGGTTACCAAGAGAGCCCTCCTGAAAATGCCGATTGATATCACACCGATTATTCGAGATCAGATCACTTCACTTATCACGGTGGAAGGAAATCATGACATTCAGGAGTTTAAACATAAAACGCCGTTTATTTATATGGTTATGAGAGACGAATTGGATCAACTACTGGCGAAACATGCCGTTGACTGTGGTGCAGAACTGAAAGAGGATTCCTTCGTTAAAAGAGTGGTCGAGTACGGTGGAAGGGTCGATGTATTTACAAGGGATGAGAAATATTCAGGACGGTATTTGGTTGGAGCCGATGGCGTAAACAGTATCGTTGCGAAACAGGTGGGGTTAATGTCGGAACGAAGGAAAGCTCTGGCATTGGAATATGAATTCAGATGTGACCAGGCAACAAACGCAAAATATAAAAACAAGGTTATCATTGATTATACCAGTGTACCTGACGGATATATATGGATATTTCCGAAAAATGGAATTTTATCGGCAGGCATCGGTTCTTACTCGTTAAGTCGGAAATTGATGTCGAAATATTTGCTTTCATTTCTGGACCATCAGGAAATGAGTGGAGATCTGCTGAGCGCGAAGGGATCTTTTTTGTCTGCTGGCGGTACCCGGCAGCCAATCATGACGCAACGAACAGCATTAATCGGAGACGCAGCCGGACTGGTCGATTCATTTGCCGGAGAGGGCATCTACTATGTTTTGTGGAGTGCTGAATTACTTTCTGACCATTTAATAAAGTCGATCAGGGATAGATATAGTGAAGCATTCTTAACCTATCAAAGAGATGTTGATCTGACAATCATGCCCGAACTCAGTACATTGGATCAGTTTGGCCGGAAATTTTACAAAAATCCGAAATTGATGCAAAAGATTGTTTCTCGTTTTCCTAAGTTATTAAGCTTAGTTTTTGATGTATTAGAAGGAAAAAGAGATTATAGCAAACTGTACAAGAAATTCAATATAGTAAAATCGTACGGCCATTTTTTGAATCTGAAAAGCTCTATTTTCACTTGAGTCCATTCTAAAAGACCAATTAATGATATTACCGTCATGATACGGAGTTATGTTTAGGAATAAAAGTTATAATGAACGAAACTAGCCCCACTATCGCAGCAACGTGGGTTGATTGAAGTACAATAAAAATGCATCAAGGACTTCAAACAGAGCCACAATGCGAAGGGAGCTAGCATAATGAATCATAACATAATTTACGTCGGTTTGGATGTTTCTAAGGATAAGATTGCCATGGCGGTCGCTCCGGAAGGCCGGCGCCAGCCGGATTATATCGGGATGATGCCTAATCAGGCTTCGGCAATACTCCGACAAATGAAGCGGTTAGGAAAACCCGAGCAACTCCGGGTCTGCTACGAGGCCGGGGTCACCGGCTACGAGCTTCAGCGACTGCTGGCGAAAACCGGCATCGCCTGTGAAGTGATTGCGCCATCACTGACGCCACAGTCGGCCGGCCGGCGCGTGAAGACGGATCGTCGTGACGCCCTGCAGCTGGCCGGACTTTATCGGTCCGGGGAACTGGTGCCGATCTACATCCCCGACGAGGAGGATGAAGCGGTTCGTGATCTGTTTCGCGCCCGGGAAGATGTGAAAGAGGATCAGTTGCGGGCCAGACACCGCATCACCAAATTTCTACTGCGTCATGGCCTTCAGGCACCGGCGCACACCCGCAGATGGGGTGTGAAGTACTGGGACTGGCTGAATCAGCTGACCTTTGCCTATCCGGAGATGCAAGTAACATTGGCTGAATACCGGCAGACGCTGACCGAAGTGGAACAACGCCTGCATCGATTGGAACAAGCGATCAAGCAGCGGGCTCAGAAGGGCAAGCTGGCGCCACTGATCCAGGCGCTGAAAACCTTCCGCGGCATCTCGACAATCACGGCGGTCGGCTTAGCAGCGGAGATCGGTTCCTTCCAACGATTTTCCAGTGCGCGGGCGTTCATGGCCTATACCGGCTTGATTCCAAGTGAGTATTCCAGCGGAGGAAAGCGCCGGCAGGGGCACCTTACGCGGACCGGTAATCGCCATGTTCGTCGGCTGCTCGTCGAAGCCGCCTGGACTTATCGGCACCGGCCGGTGGTCAAGGGCGATTTGAAGAAGCGGCAGGAAGATCAGCCGGCTGAGCAGCTGCAGCTCTCCTGGCAGGCCCAACGCCGGCTGCATCACAAGTACATGCATCTGATCAGTCGGGGCAAAGAGGCTGGCAAGGTGGTGACCGCTGTCGCCCGGGAGCTGGCCGGTTTCGTCTGGGCGCTGGCCTGGACGGTAGAACGGCCGAAGGAAACGGGAAAGCAAGTGGATTTGGCGCTTTAAGGCAATGATGGTTGAGCGGTGTCAAAGTCGATGAAATTCTCCTGGCACGTAGGGCTGGAAGGCAAAGAGAAAAACCGTAAGGGAGAGCGCACGAGGATCAACTGTACCTGCTTCTATCGAGGCTGATGTACGACAAAAGAACGTGCCGGCTCCTGAGACGGAAAGATATAATGTGGTACCCAATCCACGGATATCAGTATGCCAATCAGCGTTGTACTTTTTGCCTTCGAGCCGTGCGACCCATGATAAGGAAGGAGGGGTGCGTTTGGAAGTCACGTGAAACTGAGCCAGCATGAAAGAGAGGACGCACCCCCCTCAGATTAAAGTCGCTTAAAACAGGAGACCTGGCCAAACAAGTGCGGGGCATTGACAGTTTCGTTCATATCGGTTGACCCTGTACTTTGGTACAGGGTTTATATTGTATATGAGGTGAAACAAATGGGGTTACGAATCGGACAGCTGGCCAGCCGAACTTACGTCAACAAAGAAACGATCCGGTACTATGAACGGCTGGGGCTAATTCCAATTCCCTCTCGTACAGCGAAAGGATACCGTATCTATAAGGCTCAAACAGTGGACCGAGTGAATTTTATTAAAAAGTTGAAGAGATTAGGATTTACATTGAATGAAATTGACAAGTTGTTAGGCGTTGTTGACCGCAATGAAGTGAAGTGCAGAGATATATATGATTTTACCGTTAACAAGATTGGTGAGATACAGCATAAAATCGAGGAATTAAACAAACTTGAAAAGATGCTTGTCGATCTGAAAAAAAGATGTCCTGAGAATAAAGAGATTTATGAGTGCCCCATTATTGAATCCTTAATGTGAGAATACGAGTCTTGTGGTATTAAGTCAAGACCTGAATAAGATTCATTTCTCTGTTTCTCATTGATCTTTGAAAA
>NZ_BMOK01000031.1 GCF_014647035.1 Sporolactobacillus putidus
AAAAAGACAACACAAACCTAAGCCTTCAAAAACTACCAAAAATTAGAAGGCATTAAGGAGGCGGATCTTACTGATTATCGGCCAGCCCACCTCCCTTCGGGGTGTAAATCAGGTGGTCGCGAAGCAGCACGTCCACCAGCCGAACCAGTTTTCTTGCCGTCAGTACGAGGGCGCGTTTATGACGAAACTTAGGAACTTCGTTGAATTTCTTTTGGTAATAAGCCCGATAAACGGGATCACATCGCTTTACTGAATTGGCAGCTTCAATCAAGTAGTAGCGAAGATATTCATTACCGGTACGGGTTCGCGGTGTACGCTCTGCTTGAAAATTTCCGGACTGGGAGACTTTCCAGTAGAGGCCAGCATATTTAGCCAGCTGAGCCTCATTGTCAAAGCGGTCGATCTGACCGATCTCGGCAAGCAGTCCGGCCGTGTACACCGGACCGATTCCCGGAACACTCATGAGACTCTGCGCCTCCGGAATGATGGCGTACAGGGATTCAATGCTTTTGTCCAGTGTCTGAATTTGTTTCTTCAGCCCCGCGATAATACGGGCGTAGGTGGCGAGTACAACATCCACGGAATTCTGAAGGACTTTGCCAATGCGATAGGAATCTCGAATGGCTTTCTGAATCACTTTCGCCAATTTTTCCGGATTACTGAAGCGTCCCTTACCGGCCTTGTTTAACCGCGCAGCGAGATCTTCTAGGTTCATCTGGGAAATCTCGTCTAGAGACAGGGAGTCGCTTAAGATGTCCATGATTGACGAGCTGAACACAGAAGTAGGAATCTCCTGAGTCAATGTGTTGCACTTGTAGTACAGATTTTCTAAGAAGTGCTGTTTACATTCGGTCATCTGATGGATCAGCTGATAACGTGTCCGCGTCAGACGCTGGAGCGCGACATACTTCTCTTCTTTGATAACAGGCACTTGGTAACGTTCAATGCGTAGAAAGTCCGCGATACGGAACGCATCGATTGTATCGGTCTTGTCCTCATCGAACAGCCCTTTGTAGCGATGGATCATGGTCGGGTTGAGCGTCACAACGTCTAAGGGTAACGCATTCAATTCTGGATCTTCATGAAAGAACATCGCCGGATGAAAGCTGTAGATGGACGTGGATTCCATGCCAATCACCACGCGTTTATAGTGAGTGGCTGAGCTGAGTTTTAACACCAGCTCCTTAATGGCACGAGCACCGTTCAGATCATTTGTCAAAGAAGGCTGATCGAGGATATTCTGGTCACTGTCTAAAAAGCAAACGTCCAGTTTCTGTAAACTGACATCAATACCGACAAACAGTTTCATTGGGAAGGACCTCCTTTCTGATCGATTTTGGAATAAGCTCGGATACTCTGTGATGTCCCCTAATTACAACTGCATGAACGCGACCTCGCGATCAGTAGACTCAGGTTGCAGGTCCAAAGCTGCCTCATCCTGCTTCTGATGAGTTGGCCCCGTAACCGCTACATCTTGTGCGTCAGCATATCCGGCAGTTGCCTGGGCGGCAGACTCTATGCGTAGAAAAACTACAGGAGGAAAAAGCCTAGACCAGTTGGATCCATTCCAATGAATAACTAG
>NZ_BMOK01000032.1 GCF_014647035.1 Sporolactobacillus putidus
CTCTCTTTACCACAAATTGAGGAGAAAAATCGCCAGGGGTTATCGTGTTTCCAGTTTACCCTGTTCCGTGGCGATTGACCAGTGCCATGCTAAAATTTATTGATTCTGTTTTCGTGTCGTTCCGTCCCTGTTTCCATAGATTCGCTACTTTCAAGTGGTTTGTTGTTCTGATTACCGGATTGATGATTCGCTCCGACCGTCTTGGCGTCACATCAATCATCCGCGACCTGTCCCTCAGCCCGCGTTGCTACGAGAAGCTGATTCACTTTTTCCGTTCGTCCGCCTGGTCACTGGATGCGCTGCGTCAGAAATGGCTGCGTATTGTCCTCCAGCGTGCACCACTCCAGCGCGAAGGCAACGCTGTGATTTTAGTTGGTGACGGGGTGAAGCAGGCAAAGGAGGCTCGTTTCATGCCCGGCGTGAAAAAACTGTTCCAGGAGTCTGAAGATGTGTCCAAAGCCCGGTTCATCTTCGGCCATCTCTGGGGCGCTGTTGGGGTTCTGATTGGAAAATCCGGCAAAACTTTTTGTCTGCCTCTATTCCTCAATCTTCAGGACGGCGTGAAGAAGCTATTCAGCTGGAACGAACCTGACGAACGTCAGGAGTCTCACGTGGTCCAGATGATCGACCAGGGTTTCGCGGCATCCAGGATTCTGGGCCGGGCCCTGTTTCTCCTTGATCGCTATTTTCTGTCGGTTCCTGCACTCCAGCGCCTGAATCAGCGGAATTTGGAAGGGACGACCCGGCTGGATCTGGTGACCAAGGCCAAGACTTCGTGCGTCGCCTATGAGCTTCCGGTTCAGACAGGGCGACGAGGACGACCACGGAAAAAAGGGGCAAGCCGTAAACTGAAAACGCTGTTTGTTACTCAGGCCCAAGCGTTTAAAACAGTAACGGTCCGACTCTACGGCAAGGAGGAAACAGTGTCCTATTTATGCCGAGATCTGCTCTGGGGCCAGGGGCTGTACCAGGAATTACGCTTCGTGCTCGTCACGATGGGTGAACGCCAGTCGATTCTGGTGAGCACCGACCGAGCACTGGCTCCGGAAGCGATCATCCGGCTCTATGGCCGGCGCTTCACGACCGAAACCACGTTTCGGACGCTGAAACAGTCCCTCGGTGCCTTCGCCTATCATTTCTGGAGCCGGTCGATGCCGAAACTGAAACGCGTGCTCAAAAAAGGTGAAGCCCAGCCCCTGGATCAGATCACCGAGACCGGCGATCGAGAACGGATCCTTCAAACTGTGAAAGCCATGGAGGGCTACATGATGTGCAGCTGCATCGCCCTGGGTCTGCTTCAAATGATTGCCTTGCGCGATTCCAGCCGAGTTTCGGGTCTGTTTTTCCGCTATCTGAGGACCCCATCAAAAGGCGTGGTGTCTGAAGCAACGGTGATGGCTTATTTACGCCGATCGATTTTTCACCTGTTTGCCCGAAATCCGCATTTATCCGTAACGCAAATAATTCAGGAAAAGCAG
>NZ_BMOK01000033.1 GCF_014647035.1 Sporolactobacillus putidus
TTGTCCTCATATGCTACGATTAAAGCGACAAAACCAAATCAAAGCGAGGTATAAATGATGTCCCAAACTGATTCTATCCTAAATTTACTCAATATCCAAGACCCAAATATCAAAATTTCAGCTTGTACTGATTTTTCACAGGCCGGAGTTCACGAAAAACTGCTTTCAGCTACGCTGACTTACCCCGTCGAACGCTGTGTTAATTGTGGTTCCACGAATCTTGTTCAGAATGGGACCCGCCTGACCAAGATGAGACTGCCCAGCCTAGGTGAACAACCGCTCCGCATGAACCTGCGCAAACAGCGTTATCTGTGCCGAACTTGCCACCATACTTTTAGCGCGCAGACGCAGCTCGCTCCGCCTCGGCACTCGATCACCCGCCAAGCAGTCCACGAAATCGCGACTTTAGCTAAGAACTCACTGCCAGTCAAGACGATCAGCCAGGCCGTGGGGATCTCAGCTTCCTCGGTTCAACGGATCTTGTATAAGGATCAGCGGGCTTTAGTAACGCCAAAAGAGCTGCCGACAGCTCTCAGCTTTGACGAATTTCGTTCAACTAAGAACTGCTTTTCTTTTATCTGCATTGACGCAAAAACACATGATTTGGTCGCCTTATTGCCAGATCGTCTCTCGCAGACGATCCGCGAGTATTTCACCAATACTTATACACTTTCTGAGCGTCAAAAAGTTCAACTAGTGACCATGGATCTGAATGCACAGTATCAGACTTTCGTCCGTCGTCTTTTTCCTAACGCCCTGATCGTCTTTGACCGTTTCCATATTGTTCAGTTAGCGGGTCGGGCACTTGACCATGAACGGCTGCGTGTTTTAAAAGGGATCAACGACCACCACGACCGCAACTATAAAGTTTTAAAAAGCAACTGGCGCTTATTCCACTTAGCTGAAAATCAACTTGAGACCTCCCAGGTTAAATATTATCGGGGATTAAATGAATACACGACTGCCCAAAATGTGGTCGATCTGGGACTCAAGAATTTTCCACAGTTCGCAGAAAACTATCAGACCTATCAAACGATCTTAACCTTTATTCGCAACCGCGATCGGGCTACTTTACAACAATTAGTTATGAACTACCGTCCCAATGGTACTGAAATGGATACCGTCATGAGGACCATTCAAAAGAACTACTTAGGGATCAGGAACGCTTGTCTCTATGACTACTCTAATGGGCCGTTAGAGGGGATCAATCGCAAGATCAAAGAACTTAAACGTAGCTGTTACGGATTCAGTAACTTAAGGCATTTCTTTATCCGCATCAAATTGATCCATGCCTAAGATAAAAAATTTAGGTCAACACTGTGGGAGGCAGGTGCGGGCCCATTTCGCTACGCTTCGGACCCGCACCTGCCTCCCAACCCAAACACTTTAATCTAGCTATGGC
>NZ_BMOK01000034.1 GCF_014647035.1 Sporolactobacillus putidus
GATATTAAGCGACCAAACTCATATCACAGGAGGCTTTCCCTATGAACCAATTTACCACAAAAATCATGTCAGCCCTAGCCCAACAACAAGATTTGGACGAAATTTTTCGCCAGCATCTAGAAGAAGCTGTTAATGAACTGTTGAAACTGGAATTGAGCAGCTTTTTGGGCTATGAGCCTTATGATCGCGAGGGCTTTCATACAGGTAATTCACGAAATGGCCAATATGCTCGCAAGTTTAAAACCCGCTATGGTGAATTGGCCTTACAAATTCCCAGAGATCGCAATGGCGATTTTCATCAACACACGGTGCCTGCCTATCGTCGGAATAGTGATTCCTTAGAAACAACCGTTATTCAGCTCTACCGTAAAGGGATCACGACATCTGAAATCGCTGATTTGATGGAAAAGATGTATGGACATTTTTATACGCCACAAACGATCTCGAATATGACCCAAGCAGTCTCTGAACAAGTCACTCAATTCAAAGCCCGTCCCTTGTCCACACAATATGTCTGCGTCTATCTCGATGCGACCTACCTGCCCTTAAGGCGAGACACAGTGGAAAAAGAAGCGATCCATATTGCCATTGGGGTCAAGCTTGATGGCACAAAAGAAGTGCTGGCTTATACCGTTGCGCCCACTGAATCCACTGGTGTTTGGTCAGAACTGCTCACGGACATCCGTCAAAGGGGCGTCCGAGATGTACTGCTTTTTATCGCTGATGGGCTTGTTGGGTTACAGAGTGCTTTAGAAAAAAGCTTTCCAAAAGCCAAGCTTCAACGCTGCCTCATTCATGTCAGCCGTACGCTCTGCAATCACGTCCGAGTCAATGATCGAAAACCAATGATGGGTGAATTTAAAGCACTGCACCAGGCAGCAGACAAAAAAGGGGCACAAGAGCTCTTAAATCAATTCCTTAATCACTGGCAGGGACGCTACTCACGGCTCATGGATCGATTAAAGAAGACAGAAAATCTATTGACGTTTTTAGAATTTCCACCTTCCATTCGTGCAAGCATTTACAGCACCAATATGATTGAGTCGTTTAACAAAAAGTTAAAACGGTATAGCAAAAGAAAAGAGCAATTTCCAAACGAAGATTCACTGGATCGCTTTCTCGTGACCCAAATGATCGATTACAACACTAAATTTTCAGTACACTGTCATCGAGGATTTAATCAATGTCGGGACACCCTTGA
>NZ_BMOK01000035.1 GCF_014647035.1 Sporolactobacillus putidus
GGTCACTTAAGCCCGATGGTTGAGGAAGCGGCCATCCAACTAGCGGTCCAGGGTCCTTCCTACCGAAAAGCCGCCCAGACTCTGGAAAACCTCTTAGGCTATCGGGTCATCAGCCATGAAGCGATCCGACGGCATCTGTTGGAGATCAGAGCCCTTCCCAAAGCCCGTGAACCCGTTCACCGCCCAGTGCTGTTCGCTGAGGTTGACGGACTGTTCGTGAAACATCAGGAAAAAGGAATACGGGGCAAAGAGGAGAAGATCGTAGCGGTGCACCAGGGTTGGGAGAAAAATGGGAAACGTGTTCGACTCAAAGACAAACGCCATTTTGTCTACCGTGGGAAAAAGCCGTTCTGGGAAGCCTTTGAGGACTTTCTAATCGATAACTATGCGTACGACCCCACCGTGCACAAACTAGTCATTAATGGCGATGGCGCTGGGTGGATAACGGCCTGTCGTAAGCACTTTCGGAACCGGGCGTTCTTCTGTATTGACCGCTTTCATGTGGCTCGGGAGTTGCGTGGCCTGTTCCGCAAACATCCCCGCTTGAACAACGTGAGAAAAGCTTTCAGAGCTTGGGACGGGGAGGACCTGTTGGTTGAATTGAACAGTGCGGTGGGCACTCTGGGAAGCAACGCAAAGGAAGACCGTTTAAACGATCTGATCCAGCAGCTGGAACAGTATCCGGAGGCGTTGGGCGATTACCGCAACTGGCTGAAGGCCCAAGGCATAGATACGGAGGATATGCGTCCCATGGGGAGTGCGGAGGGAACGATGAGTGTTTTTGCCAAGCGCTTGAAAAACGGCCGTAGCTGGGTAGAAAAAGGGAAACAGGCGATGGTGACCGGTCTCGTCGCCCATTTGGATAACATGAGCTTTCAAACGCTGTTTGGGCGTGCCGAGAGCTGGGGTGAACCCGCAACAGAAGAGAAGCCGCCCAGGCATTATGAAGAGAAGGTGGCGCACACCGTTGGCGAAATGACACGTGGGAATATACAGTACTTACAAGGGAAATCCGGCCTTCCTGTATACCGTGCCCTACAGGCATTACAGAGTTTTTAAACAAGGGTCAGGGTTCACCAAGGAAACGCTCTGCAATCAT
>NZ_BMOK01000038.1 GCF_014647035.1 Sporolactobacillus putidus
TGTAGCCGAAGCGTCATGCTCTCCGGAGTGGATCCTGAGTACGGCGGGACACGAGAAACCCCGTCGGAATCCGGGAGGACCGTCTCCCAAGGCTAAATACGGCCCAGTGACCGATAGTGAACCAGTACCGTGAGGGAAAGGTGAAAAGCACCCCGGGAGGGGAGTGAAAGAGATCCTGAAACCGTGTGCTTACAAGTAGTTGGAGCCCCCTTCGGGGGGTGACAGCGTACCTTTTGTAGAATGGACCGGCGAGTGGCGATTCTAAGCAAGGTTAAGCTGAAGAGGCGGAGCCGCAGCGAAAGCGAGTCTGAAGAGGGCGAATGAGTTTAGGGTTGCCGACCCGAAACCGTGTGATCTACCCATGTCCAGGGTGAAGTTCAGGTAACACTGAATGGAGGCCCGAACCCACGCATGTTGAAAAATGCGGGGATGAGGTGTGGGTAGGGGTGAAATGCCAATCGAACACGGAGATAGCTGGTTCTCCCCGAAATAGCTTTAGGGCTAGCCTCGGACGAGTGAGACCTGGAGGTAGAGCACTGATTGAATAAGGGGTCCCCACAGGATTACCGCGTTCA
>NZ_BMOK01000039.1 GCF_014647035.1 Sporolactobacillus putidus
GTAACAAGGTAGCCGTATCGGAAGGTGCGGCTGGATCACCTCCTTTCTAAGGACACAGGATCCATAGCAAAACGTTTGGGCTTTTGTTCGGTTTTGAAGGACACATTCCTTCAGCAGTCTATTAAATTGGTGGGGGCCTGTAGCTCAGCCGGTTAGAGCGCACGCCTGATAAGCGTGAGGTCGGTGGTTCAAGTCCACTCAGGCCCACCATGATTTGGGGCCTTAGCTCAGCTGGGAGAGCGCCTGCTTTGCACGCAGGAGGTCAGGGGTTCGATCCCCCTAGGCTCCACCAATTACAATGGGCCGTTTAAAAATGTTTTTTTAAACATCCTATAAGTACGATCCTTGAAAACTGGATAGCGAAAGCAAGTACGTCAAGAGATTCATCCTAAGCTGTTAACCAAGAAGCCAGCCGGCGTTGTGATTCGCCGCTGATTCTGGGTTAAAAAGTGGTTAAGTAATCAAGAGCGCACGGTGGATGCCTTGGCACTGGGAGCCGATGAAGGACGGAACGAACTCCGATAAGCTCC
>NZ_BMOK01000040.1 GCF_014647035.1 Sporolactobacillus putidus
AGCTGAACCCGGACAGGCTTCTTTGTGCCACAAAAAACATCTTTAAAATACGATTCACCATAGCCAGGCCCCCCGTCACTATTAGCGACCACTTGAGTCTGAGTGAACCGATAACGTTGTTCGACAGCCGCCTGTGCCTGCGCCCAAAAAGTGTCCAACCCCCGGCTCGTCATCACCGCATAGGGCGCTTTTAAGCGCCGACGCTTCCCATTCTGTACCCAGCCTTCATACAGAATGAAATGTTTCACTTCAATCTGTTGGTGTTTCTTCAATCCACGGACGAACGTCCCGTCTGCCTCCGCAAACAGGAAGGGGGGCTGCCGCTGCCCCTCGAGCTCACCATTCGCTGATTGGGTGACTAAATCCTGATCCTGTTTTTCCTGAGCCTCACCAACGGCCCGGACACAATGCATCACCGTGGTGTGGCTCATTTGAACCGGAGTCCAGGCCTCCAAGGTCTTCACCACTTCCCGGCACGTCATGCGACCAGCCAAAGTCGCCGTTTCAAATTCAACGCGAGGCGAATAGCG
>NZ_BMOK01000041.1 GCF_014647035.1 Sporolactobacillus putidus
AGCTGAACCCGGACAGGCTTCTTTGTGCCACAAAAAACATCTTTAAAATACGATTCACCATAGCCAGGACCCCCGTCACTATTAGCGACCACTTGAGTCTGAGTGAACCGATAACGTTGTTCGACGGCCGCCTGTGCCTGCGCCCAAAAAGTGTCTAACCCCCGGCTCGTCATCACCGCATAGGGCGCTTTTAAGCGCCGACGCTTCCCATTCTGTACCCAGCCTTCATACAGAATGAAATGTTTCACTTCAATCTGTTGGTGTTTCCTCAATCCACGGACGAACGTCCCGTCTGCCTCCGCAAACAGGAAGGGGGGCTGCCGCTGCCCCTCCAGCTCACCATTCGCTGATTGGGTGACTAAATCCTGATCCTGTTTTTCCTGAGCCTCACCAACGGCCCGGACACAATGCATCACCGTGGTGTGGCTCATTTGAACCGGAGTCCAGGCCTCCAAGGTCTTTACCACTTCCCGGCACGTCATGCGACCAGCCAAAGTCGCCGTTTCAAATTCAACGCGAGGCGAATAGCG
>NZ_BMOK01000042.1 GCF_014647035.1 Sporolactobacillus putidus
TTCGTGTCCATACTTTTCAAAGAGGTGAAAAGTATGGACGGCTATCAGAAAAGCGGTCATGCGGTCTACGATATCAAGTATCACGTGATCTGGGTGACCAAATACCGGTATCAAGTGTTGCGGGGGCAGATCGCCATTCGTTTGCGTGAACTGATTCGGCAGGGATGTGAGGCCAGAGGAGTTATAATCCTGCAGGGAAGTGTGGGGAAAGAGCATATCCATCTGCTGATCTCCTGTCCGCCGAGCCTTGCACCGAGTAAAATCATGCAGTATCTGAAAGGACGTTCATCCAGATTACTGCAGGATGAGTTTTCAGAACTCAAAAAACGATATTGGGGCCAGCACCTATGGTCCAGAGGTTATTTCTGTGCAACGGTTGGCAACGTGACGGAAGAAATCATCCGAAATTATATCGCGAACCAGTCGAATAAAGTCAAGGACGACATTTTCAAGATTGACGACTGAGTTCAGTCAGAATTCAGTGTGCTTTGAGCATAAGAGCTTTCAGAAGACTTCAGTCT